>NZ_JAJEWK010000008.1 GCF_020687745.1 Chryseobacterium sp. MFBS3-17 | reverse complement strand
ACATTAAAGGTATTTTAATAGATTTTTATTGTTAACGAAAAACAAAATACAAATATTGTGTTTCTTAAATTCCGTTAATATTTTTTCTTCGGTATGTTTTCTCAAAATCTCACATAACGTTTTACAGCTTGGCGAAGTAGCGAATTAAATCACGAAAACTTCTAATATTGCCAAAACTGAGCAACGCATTTTTATTTTTTAAATTTAACAAATTAAAAAATAAAAATAGCGATTGCGACAAAAAAGTTCTGACTTTAAATTTTGACTTAACTCGCTATTTTGCCAAGGTGCTGTTATACGACGTTTTTCTTGTATATATCTATGATTTTTTCTGCAACTTTTAGGCAGTTATTAAAATTTCCTGGAAGCCCCATTTTTTCTATTTCAATTTCATAAAGTTTCTCAGCAATTATTTTTGAATCAGATTTTGATTTAACTAATTTGAGAAAAATTGGAGTATAACTCTGATATTCATCTCTTGGAGCATCTTCATTTATCCCAATCCGATCCCAATCTTCCCACAAAATCTGGTCAATTTGTTGATATAGATTTAGAAACCTTCCCTTACTTCTAAATTTTTCTTTTAATTCGTTTTTGTCCAAATTATATTTTCCATTTTCAAGATAATCCTTCCATAATTGGACATTTTTTGTATTAATGTCATAACCAATTGTTGGATTGTCCCAATCAAATATTACATTACTAATTTCATCTTCATTCCAATCAAAAAAATCTGAGGCTATTAATGAAAAAGCAATTATATTCAAATCAACGCTGTCAATTTTTTTAGAAATGAAATCTTCACATAACTTAATTAAATGTTCTTTTTGAATTATAAATTCACCTTCTTCGATTTGTTTTATATAAACGCTTGTTGTGTCAAAACCAGTTTTAGTTTGACTATTTTTTACGTCAGATTTAAGTTCATCTATCGTAATTTTATTTTCAAAATATTCTTTTAATTTTTGCTCGGTCATTTTAGGGAAAATGTCGTATAACGTTTTGGGTATTGCCGAAGGCGGGGATTTTTAGCACTAAAGTTCAATCGAAGAACGAATGTTGAACCTTGCACAAATGCCCAATCGAAGCCGTTCAGCCCCGCTTTTGGCAATACCTTGTTAGCGGTTCGGCTTTTTGTTTTTATATTCTGTTTTGTCTATTTTATACCAATTGTGTTTAATTCCATCAAAGTCAAACGTTTCAATAAATGAAAGTCCAATTTTATTTAAGATTTTGTTTGAGCTGTCATTTTCACAATCTGCCATAGCATAAACTTCGTCAGCATTTAATTTATCAAAAGCATAGTTCAAAGAAGCAAGTGCTGTTTCTGTCGCAATTCCTTGTCCCCAATATTTTTTAATAAGTCGGTAGCCAAGGTCATAATAATTTTTGTGGTTATTTGTCAAGTCAGTTACGAATTTTAGCCCTGTCCAACCGATAAAGTCGTTTGTTTTTTTGTCAATAATGGCCCAACGTCCAATTCCATTGTCAACATATTGCTGTCTTATAAAATTTATTACGTCAATGATTTGGTCTTTGCCTGTTACTGGACTGTTCCCTAAATATCTGTGAACTTCTGGGTCAGAGTCAAGTTCAAAAAGTTTATCAACATCAGTTGGAAGTATCTCTCTTAATATAAATCGCTCTGTTTCAGAAAACACTTTTATCTTACTTTTTATTTTTACTGCCTTTATTATTTCACTGTCAATTCGCTCATCAATTAAAACTTCAAAACCGTTGTTTCTATAAAATGATATAGGCGTTTGATAAAATTCTCCATTTTCCTTTATGTCATTGTTGTGGTCGATAACCCAACCATAGAACTCTCCTAAATCTTTTTTAAGTCTATCGATTAGTAAGCTACCTAGACCTTTTCTTTGGTGTTTTTTATTAACTATAATTGAAAATCTTGTTTCGTTATCTTTTTCAAAGTCAACAGCCCAAGCTAAAATTTGATTATTTTCTTCAATAAGATAATGGTTGTAATTACTAACACCTTCCAATAATAAACCAAATCTATTCTTAAGATTAATCGGATATTCTTCGTTCCAAAGATCATTTATTTGCTGAAATTGATTTTCATCTATATTCTTTGCTTTTAAGATTTCCATTTTCTAATCTCTTGTTGGTTCGTTTTTGTTAAGCTGACCGCTAACTCATAAATATACGCAATTATACAACTTTTTTATCAAATTCAGTACAACATCGTTATAAAAAATCAACAAGCTGTTTATCTATCATTTAAGTGCATTATTACAATTGCGTAATTGGTATTGTCTTACCTCTGAAAAATTGCGCATATATAAATCTACAATACAAAACGCGCATTAGAGGTGCCCATCATTTTTTTATTCTTGAACCCTCTTAATCTCTCAAAGTCTGACCCGCACTCCCCTGTTCTGCCCTGAACCTCAATCTTCGGCTTCGCACCTGCAATTCCGTACAACAAGTCCCAACATGCCTTCCGGACACCCCGTTCCTGATGCATCCACACCCATAGCCCCGATTGCAGCGGCATCCTTTTCCGGTGACGGCGCGGAGCCGCCGTCACCGGAAAAGATACAGCGGAAAGCGGGAAACAGCTCCTGAAAAACACCGGTACAGCACGATTCTCCAAAGCCATAGCGGAAGCAAAAACCCCTTCGGAAGTGAAGGGGCTGATGATATTTTTTTAGTTGATGTAAATGCCGGCCCAGCTGCGGCTTAGCGGGAGCAGAAAATCGCTCAGGAAGGCCACATAGGTATTTTTGGAGAAATCAAACACTTCGATGTCCCGGGAGATGCTTCCCTCCTTCAGTCCGTTCCGGAAGTCCTGCAGCTTCATGGTTTTCACTTCACCGTTCTCTACAAAACTGGCCTTCATGCGGTCAAACAATCCCAGTTCATATTCCCCATCCAGTGCGCGCATAATTCCGCCCAGTTCATCTATGGAGCAGCCGGAAGCCATTTCTTTTTCCTCGTCTACACACACCACGATAAACTGGTTTTTCTCTATCTTGAAAGAGGAAGACAGTGGTTTGCCGTGCGCCGCCCACGTAGCCAGGAAATCATACAGTTTCTCTGTAATGGCCTTGCTTTCGCGCGGTGTGAACGGTCGGGATGCCGGATAAATAATCACCCGGTAATCATTGGTTTCTACTATATTGGATTCTTCTATTTTCATTTTTCTGTACTTATTTTAAAGGTTGGCGGACATGCCGGAACACGCTTTTTTGGCTCGATTTCTTACAGATCTTCTGCTTCTGCCAGCAGTTCGGCAATGTCTTTTACGGCTACTTCCTCGTTTTTATTGAAGTGCTTCACCCCGTCGGTCATCATGGTATTGCAGAACGGACAACCGGTTGCAATGATGTGGGGATTCTCACTGAGCGCCTCTTCTGTACGCTCCACATTAATATCTTTATTGCCTTTCTCCGGCTCTTTAAACATCTGTGCGCCGCCAGCACCGCAACACAGACCATTGGACTTGCAGCGTTTCATTTCTACCAGTTCGGAGTCCAGTTTCTCCAGCAAGGTGCGGGGTGCCTCATACTCGTCATTGGCGCGGCCCAGATAGCACGGATCATGGAAGGTAATTTTCTTTCCTTTGAAACTTCCGCCTTCTATCTTCAGGCGACCTTCCTGCATCAGTTTTTTCAGGAACTGGGTATGGTGCATGACCTCGTAATTGCCGCCCAGCGCCGGGTATTCATTTTTCAGCGTATTGAAGCAGTGCGGACAGGCCGTCACAATTTTTTTCACTTCATACGCATTCATGATTTCAATATTGGTAAGCGCCATCATCTGGAAGATGAACTCATTTCCGGCGCGCTTGGCAGGATCTCCGTTGCAGCTTTCTTCCTGACCCAGAACGGCAAATTCTACGCCTACTTTGTGCAGAATTTTACACAATGCTTTGGTAATTTTCTTTGCCCGGTCATCAAAACTCCCGGCACAGCCCACGAAGAATAATACTTCCGGAGCTTTTCCTTCGGCAGCGTATTCTGCCATTGTTTTTATCGTGAAATCCATAATTGTTTATACATTTTCAATATTTGCTCAGACCCTTCACTCCGTCCCTCTCGTCATGCTCCATCCCTGTACTGGTCAACAGCTGCATTGTGAGATTATTCATTGTTCCATTGTTCCATTCCTCCATTGTCGCATTGCTACATTGATCCATTGTTCCATTGCTCCATTGCTCCATTGTTACATTCATTCCCCACTACTCAGACGCCCACTTCAGCCGGTCTGCCTGGTTATACTGCCATGGGGCAGCGTTGTTTTCTACATTGGTCATCATCAGATTCAGTTCCTGCGGTGCAGCACTCTGCTCCATCACCAGGAATCTGCGCATTTCAAATATAATGGACAGTGGATCTATAAGCACCGGGCAAGCCTCTACACAGGCATTGCAGGTGGTACAGGCCCAGAGTTCCTCGCGGGTAATATGATCATCCAGCAACTGGCGGCCGTCATCTTCAAATTTTCCGTTTTTATTGATGTTCCTGGCCACTTCTTCCACGCGATCACGGGTAGCCATCATGATGCGGCGCGGCGAGAGTTTCTTGCCGGTAATATTGGCCGGGCACACGGCAGTACAGCGTCCGCATTCGGTACAGGTGTAGGCATTGAGCAACTGCACCTGATTCAGGTCAAAAATATCACTCGCCCCGAATTTTTCCGGAACATCTGCTTCACCTTCGGCGGGTGCGGCGTACGGATCTGCGTTGGGGTCCATCATCAGTTTAATCTCCTTCGTTACCGAATCCAGATTGTTGAATTTTCCTTTCGGTTCCAGATTTGCAAACCATGTATTCGGGAAAGCCAGCAAAATATGCAGGTGCTTGGAATAATACAGGTAATTCATAAAGAACAGAATACCCACGAAGTGAAACCACCACGCTCCTCTTTCCAGTACGGTAAGTGCAGTTTCGCCCAGACCCATGAAAAGAGGACCGAATACGGCTGAACTTACCGGGAAGTTGCCGTGTACCGCATACACTCCTTTCTGTTGAAGCGCCCAGTCTGAGGCGTTCATGGTAAAGAAGGCCATCATGAGTGCGAACTCAATGATCAGAATCCAGTTGGCATCATTCTTTGGCCAACCGAAGAGTTCCTTCATGGTAAGTCGCTTCACACCATAAAAATTTCTCCGGATGAAGAAAATGACTACAGCTATAACCACCAGCAGCGCCAGAACCTCCAGCACGGCAGTAAATGCGCTGTACAATCCTTCGCCCAGAATGCCGGCCAGAAAGCGGTGGGTTCCGAAGATTCCGTCTGTGATGATTTCTAAAAGTTCAATATTGATGATGACAAAACCTACATACACAAAGATATGCAGCAGTCCCGCCACCGGTCTTTTGCCCATTTTGCTCTGACCCAGGGCTACCAGCGCCATGGTTTTCCAGCGTTCGGCAGGCTGGTCTGTACGGTTTATCTTCCTGCCCAGTAGTATATTGCGGTAAATTTCTTTCAGGCTTCTGAAGAAAAGTCCGAAACCGGCTACCAGAAGAATTACGAAAATAATATTGTCAATATATTGCATATTGATAGGGTTTTAGTCTTTAGCGTTTTTGCCGAATACCGAAAAGTTAATGTATCGTTTCGGATTGGCTTTCATATCTTCAATGAGTTGATTCAGATTATTGGAGGCGTTATTCAAATTATTGTAAAGTTCCTCATCTTTCATGACTTTACCTAATGATCCCTCGCCATTTTGTATGCCGCTCACAACACCGCTCAGCTTATCTGCCGTGAGGCTGAGTTTATCTATGGCGGTATTCAGTTTCTGTACATCTACCTCATCTGCTACATTTCCAAATTTATCAATAGTAGAACGGGCACTGATGGTGGCCAGATTGGCATTGTCCAGCATTTTTTGCACCCGCGGATCGTTATTGGCCACCAGCGCATTGGCCTGCCGGGAAGTGCTTTCAAATGAAGCTACGGTACGGTTCAGATTAGACAGCAGTGCACGAATTTCGGCCCGGTTTTGCGCATCGGTAATGGCGTTGGCATTGACCATGAGAGAATCTACCCTTTTCAGTACTACCTGCAACTGATCTTTCACCGGCCCTACTTGCTGACCGATGTTGCTGAGCATCGATAATTCCTGGCTGCCTTTCAGTGTATCGCCGTCTTTGGCCATGGGTCCGTCATAGGCAAGGTTGATGCGCAGTTCTTTAGCACTCATCAGTCCCGGCTCGAAGATTTCCACTTCAGAATTTTTAGCCACTTTAAAATCGCGGTCTACTGCAATGGCTACCACGAAATGCACTGCTCCGTTTTTGGCAGTCACAGGATTGATGTGATCTACCCGGCCAACCTTCAGCCCGTTGATGGACACTTTACTGGCCGGCTCTACTCCCTGCACATTGTCATATACTGCGTAAAAGATGTTATCTGTGGTAAACAGACTTTTTCCTTTCATGAACTGAAATACCAGAACAAAACCAATGACAGAGATCAGGGCTATAACGCCTGCTTTTATTTCTTTTGAAAACTTCATTTACAATTCTAATTTGTAGCAGCAAATATAAGATTTTTCTACTTCATCTCTCCATTAATCAGCAACCAAAAAAAGCGGCTCCGTGCGGGGCCGCTCTTGTTTATACTTTTATTCGGGTTTACTGCATCTGTACCCCTTTGTCCCAGACTTCAATTCTATAATCCTTGATGTCTGCATTGTCTTGCAGGCTTCTGATGAAGGATTGTCCGAAGAAGTTGGCATTCTGGCTGGTAATGGACTCCGTCATCTCCTTGATGTCTCCCGGCTGTTTGTTTACCGTTTCAGATTTTTTCACCAGCATATAGACACCGGTACTTCCTTCTACCGGCATAGAGAGTTTTCCTTTAGCCACGCCAAAAGCGGCTCCTGCTACTTTCGGTTCCATAGCTCCTCCTACTACAGGCTGCAGAAGGTTCACCTGTGCCGTCTGTTTTGTAGTAGTAAATAATTTTGCAACCTGATCCAGATTTCCGGCCTTGGCAGCATTTATTTTTTCTGTAATTTTTTTGGCGGCCAGTTGGTTCATTACAATCGGTTCTATTTGGTCGCGCACCATTTCCGGATCTGCAAGTCCTTTTTCCTGTTTGCCATTCAGCATTACCACCACACGGTCTCCCGTACCATCTACCACGAAGAATTCTGTATCTCCCTTGGTACGTTTTTTATCAAAAGCCCATTTGATGATTTCACTGTCTTCCTGAGTTCCCAGACCCTGGATATTTCCTTCGAAACGTTTTACATTTTTCGGGTTGCTGAAGTTGTAATTATTCTTTTTGGCCAGGTTTGCAAATTCATTAAATGATTTGCCCTGTGCCTGCTGTATAAAACGTCTTGCGTTTTTATCTACTTCTGCTTCGGTCTGGTCTGACGGCATTACGGCTTTTACAACATGAGCCATTTTGTAGCTCATGGCACCGGATTTTTTATCTTCTATATTGATGATATGATATCCGAAATTAGACTCCTGAACGCCTGTAGCTCCTTTTGGATTATTCATCAGGAACGCAAGATAAGCAGGGTCAAACGGTGAAGACGGGGTTACCCAGCCTACGCTTCCGTTTCGCTCTACTGCTCCCGGCTCGTCTGAAACCTTAAGTCCGTCTGCAAATGCTGCAGAATTTCCTTTGATTACCGCATAGATACTGTCGGCCATTTTCTTCGCTTCGTCTTTGGTTCTGGTAGCTGTAGAACGCTCAGCACCCTGGTAAGCGATTAATATATGTTTGGATAAAACCGAATCTGCGGGTTTACGGTCCAGCAATTTGGTCAGTACATAGAGGTTTTGTTCTTTGTAAGGACCGGTGATCTGACCTTCAGATGCCGTTTTGGTCCAGTCTCTGATGGAAGGCGGAAGTTCCATTTCGCTCAGATATCTGTTATCAAAAGGCATGTCAGAGTTCAGCATTACAAAAAGAGAATCACTTTTGGTATTCTGAAAGTTTTCTGATACCCCGCCGATGTCTGTAGATCCGGAAAGCAAATTGTTGACTTCCTTCTGAACTGCAGCGTCATCTTCTGCGCTGGCCTGTGCCGGGAAAAACACGACTCCAAGGTTTACACTGGGATCTGCTTTATAGGTATTCGGATGTTGTTTAATGTAGGCGGTAAGATCCTCTACGGTTACTTTAACCGGATATTTCTTCAGATAATCTGCATAATCTACTTTTACGTAATCGATATCGGCCAGATTATCCTTATACTTCATCATCAGTTCCGCTTCTTTTTTACCGGTGGTCATTCCTGCGGTGATATTGCCAAAAAGCTGACGCGCCATCATGCGGTATTCTATGGATTTGCGCACTTTAGCCCACTGATTCAGCCCCTGAATATCTCCTGCAGCCTCCAGATCTGCAACCTGTTTCTTGATTTCCTGCAGTCTGAAGTTTCCTTTTTCATCAAAATTCTGAGGATTCTGGGCAAACATAGGATCGTATTGTAACTGATTCCAGAAGAAATCATCGGTCATTTCCAGTCCCATTTTGTCAAATTCCTGCTTAATCAGTTTACTCTGCACCATCATCTGCCAGGCCTGCTCTTCCAGCCCTGTTGCAGGCTGTCCCTGCTGTTGTGCCTGCTGCTGCAGTACAAACAACTGGTCAGTATACTCTTCTCTTGTAATTTTTTCGCCATTCACCTTACCCAAAATATTCGGGTCTTTACCAAAAAGCTTATCGAAAGTATCCGGATTTACAAGGAACGCAAGTAGTGCCAGGGCAATAATCCCCATCAGTAAAATTGGTCGTTTTCTTATTTCGCCTAAAATTGCCATCGTATAATATTAGTATTTTTTATCAGTCTGCGAAAATACACATTTTTAAGAAATTACCATAATATCCGTCCTATATTTATATGAATCTGATAAAAAAGAGTGTGCAGAGGAAAATTTGTCCGCATTTCCTGAAGATCATCTGTTGGCATAAGAATTGGGAAATATGACACCCACAAACCACACCGCCACCTGCAAGCATTTCCTGAAGAAGCGCCGGCAGCAAGCGGCATTTTAAATGACAATTTGTCACGCAAAGAATTATGAAAGATTTTGAAGATATGGATTTCAATGATATTTTAGACGACGGATTCAGTCTAGTGACAGAAGAAATCAGTCTGGATGACCTGCACGAAACCGAGGTTAATCATGACCAGGTACTCTTTCCCATATTGCCGGTGCGCAATATGGTCATGTTCCCAAAAGTAGTGATTCCCATTACCGCAGGCAGAAAAAACTCTATAAAACTGCTGGAAGAAGCTCAGCAAAACGGCGAATACATCGGCATCATCAGCCAGAGAAAACCTACCGAAGAGTCTCCCGAAATAAAAGATTTGTATGAAACCGGCACCTATGCCAAAATCATTAAGATCATTAAACTGCCGGAAGGCAATATTACCGCTATCACCAAAGGTTTCGGCCGTTTCAAAACTAAAAAATACGTGCAGAGCGAGCCGTATTATAAGGCCGAAATCCTGAAACTGAAGGAAGTTAACCCGCGGGACAAAGACCAGTTTGCAGCAGTTATAGAAAACATAAAAGATCTGGCTCAAAAAATCATTGAACTGGATCCTGGCATCCCGAATGCGGCCAATTTTGCCATTAAAAACATTAATGGTAACGAAGACCTGCTGAATTTTATCTGTGTCAATGCGAATTTTAATCCCGCCAAAAAGCAAAGTCTGCTGGAAGAAAAAAACCTGCTGAAGCGTGCCGAAAAATGCTACGAAATGATGCACGATGACTTCCGCATTCTGGAACTGCGCAGCCAGATTCATCAGAAAACCTCCAAAGATCTGGACAAGCAACAGCGCGAATATTTCCTGAATCAGCAAATCCGGACCATACAGGAAGAACTGGGCGGCGGCCCCGAATCTGATGTGGAAGAACTGCTGGATAAAGCCAAAAAAATAAAGTGGAACGAAGAGGCAGACGCTCACTTTAAGAAAGAAATTCACCGCCTGCAAAGACAGAACCCCAATTCACCGGATTATAATGTGCAGCGCAATTATCTGGATTTCTTTACCGATCTGCCCTGGGAATCGTATTCCAAAGATATTTTTGATATTCCCAAAGCGCAGCGGGTGCTGGATAAAGCTCATTTCGGACTGGAGGAAATCAAAAAGAGAATCCTGGAGCACATGGCGGTGCTGAAACTGAAAAACAATATGAAATCGCCAATTCTGTGCCTGGTAGGCCCTCCGGGAGTGGGTAAAACCTCACTCGGAAAGTCGGTGGCAGATGCCCTGGGCCGTCAATATGTTCGGGTTTCCCTGGGCGGCCTGCATGATGAATCTGAAATCCGAGGACACCGTAAAACCTATATCGGCGCCATGGCGGGGAGAATTTTGCAGTCCATCAAAAAATGCGGAACCTCTAACCCCGTCATTGTGCTGGACGAAATAGACAAACTGGGCCAGGGCATTCACGGAGACCCCGGTTCTGCCCTGCTGGAAGTGCTGGATCCCGAACAAAACAAGGCCTTCTACGACAATTTCCTGGAAATGGGTTATGACTTGTCCAAAGTCATGTTCATAGCCACTGCCAATTCACTGTCTACCATTCAGCGTCCCTTGCTGGATCGTATGGAAATCATAGAAATTGCCGGGTACACCCTGGAAGAAAAAGTGGAAATTGCCAAAAGACATCTCATTAAAAAACAACAGGAAGAGAACGGACTGACTGCCAAATCCTTTAAGCTGGGCAATAATGAACTGAAACACATTATAGAAGCCCACACTTCTGAAAGCGGCGTGCGCGGTCTGGAAAAGCAGATTGCCAAAATAGCCCGCTGGGTAGCCCTGCAGACCGCCATGGAAAAGGAATACGAACCACGCATTTCGCTGGATAAAACCGACGAAATACTGGGCGTTCCCCGACCCAAAAGCATCTCAGAAATTACCGGTGTGCCCGGTGTGGTTACCGGACTGGCGTGGACCCAGGTGGGCGGTGACATCCTGTTCATAGAAAGCATTCTGAGTGAGGGCAAAGGAAACCTCACCATGACCGGAAATCTGGGAACAGTCATGAAGGAATCTGCCACCATCGCACTGGAATATATCAAAGCCAAGCATGATGAACTGGGAATTTCTGCAGAAGATATTCAGAAGAAAAATATTCACATTCACGTGCCGGAAGGGGCAACCCCCAAAGATGGCCCATCTGCCGGAATTGCCATGCTCACGTCCATGGTGTCCAGTTTTAAAAACAAGAAAGTAAAACCGCATCTGGCCATGACGGGTGAGATTACCCTCCGCGGAAAAGTACTTCCGGTAGGCGGCATCAAGGAAAAACTGCTGGCTGCTACCCGCGCCGGCATCAGAGAAATTATTCTCTGTGATGCTAACCGGAAAGATGTGGAAGAAATCCGGAAAGATTATCTGAAAAGCCTGAAAGTTCACTATGTAAACCGAATGGGTGAGGTCATTGATCTGGCGATTGAAAAATAATTCCATACACCACCATATATAAGAGCAGGCACTTCACCTGCTCTTTTCTTTTGAGAGACCACACGCCACAGCCATTAAAAATCTTGTACAAAGCAATTAATCCCCCGAAATCTGATTTACAAAACACTGAGCAAGTGTGCGTTAAATTGCAAAACCAGGTTTACAAGGATTAAAAAAGTCATTTACAACCCTTTGCCGAAATTCATTCAGAAATTTGATTCAACTAATCAATAAAACTTTCTGTTATGAAAAATGCACATCTTAAAATCGTTCCCGCTGTCATGCTTCTGGCCACCATTTATTCTTGTAATAAAAGTGGAGAAAGCGCGTATATGACCGAAGAAAGCATTCCGGCGCTGACCTCCGACAGTATTTCTTCTGCAGCCACCATGCAGGTAGAAGGCAAACAATTTATCAAAACTGCCCATGTGAATATGGATGTCACAGACGTTTATGATGCCACGGTCTATATTGAAAAATCCCTTCAGGAGCTGGGTGGCTTCGTGACTTCCAGCAGGCTACGCTCCCACATCATTTCAGAAAACACCTATAACACCTCTGATGAAGAAGCCATGATGGTACGCAAATTCAGAACCGAAAACACCATGCAGGTACGGGTTCCCACCGAAAACCTGGGCAGATTCCTGACAATAATTAACGACAAGAAACTCTTTCTGAACAACCGTGACATTACCGCTGAAGATGTGACCGCCAACATTAAACTGGCAGAAATGGAAACTGTGCGGAATGCCACAACAAAAGAAAACATTGCTCAGATGAAAACCGACATTAAAAAAGTTACTACCGCAGACGACAATATGAGCGAAGGCAACCTGCAGAAAGTGGCAGCACTCAGCATGGAAGACCAGCTGAAATACAGCACGGTCTCTGTCAATATTCAGGAGCCGCAGATACGGATTTCCGAAATTGCGGTAACCAACAGCCGGAATGTGGACAACTCCTATAAAATCAATTTCTTTTATGACCTGAAAAATGCAATGGCAGAAGGGTTTTACATGATTCAGAAAATCATCATCGGCCTTACCTCCATCTGGCCGCTGGTACTTGCCGGAATGGTGCTTGCCATCATCATCAGAAAAAGAAAATCTATGGTGAGGTTCAACAGGAAGCAAGCCACAGACCACACCGCAGAACAGCATCCCGAAAATTTCTGATGCCCTGAATACACTTCCTGAGCCTCCGGATGATTCCGGAGGTTATATTTTTCATTAAATTTGCAAAGCTCACAAGGTGACCCACCTCCAAACTAAAAAATATGCTTCCGAAAATAAATCCTACCCAAACCTCGAGCTGGAAAGAACTGCAACATCATTTCTCGCAGAATGACTTCGAATTGCGTTCCCTGTTCAAATACAACCCTGAGAGATTTCAGCAGTTCTCCGTGATACAGAACGGCTATCTTTTTGATTTCTCCAAAAATTTAATGGACGACCGTACGCTGAAACTGCTGCTGAAGCTGGCTGAAGAATGTCAGGTAAAAACAGCGATTGAAAAAATGTTTTCCGGAGATATCATTAATGAAACCGAAGGTCGCGCCGTTCTTCATACGGCACTGCGTGATTTTACAGATCAGGAAATACAAGTTGACGGTGAAAATATAAAACCTGCCATCGGGAAGGTTCTTCAGCAGATGAAACACTTTTCAGAAAAGGTCATTTCCGGTCAGCACAAAGGGTTTACCGGCAAGGAAATCACAGATGTGGTAAACATTGGAATTGGCGGCTCGGATCTGGGACCTGTGATGGTGTGTACCGCACTGCAACATTATCAAACCCGTCTCAACGTACATTTCGTGTCTAATGTAGACGGCAATCACCTGGCGGAGACCTTAAAAAACCTCAATCCCGAGACCACCCTTTTCATCATTGCCTCCAAAACTTTTACCACACAGGAAACCATGACCAATGCAGCGTCTGCCAAAGAGTGGTTTCTACAGAAAGCTTCCGCCGGGGACGTGGCCGCACATTTTGTAGCCTTATCTACCAATACCGAAGCGGTACTGAAATTTGGCATTGCAGAAGCGCATATCTTTGAGTTCCGGGACTGGGTGGGCGGCAGGTATTCCCTGTGGAGCGCCATTGGCCTCAGCATTTGCCTGGCCGTAGGCTATGACCATTTTGAATCTTTGCTGAAAGGAGCCCATGACACCGATCTGCATTTTCAGACTGCTGATTTTAAAGAAAACATTCCGGTACTGATGGCGCTGACAGGCATCTGGTACCGCAACTTCTTTGATGCCGGAACCTACGCTGTACTTCCCTACTCCCAATACCTGAGCCGTTTTCCGGCCTATCTGCAACAAGGGGATATGGAGAGTAACGGCAAGTGCGTGGACCGCAACGGTGATTTTGTGGAATATGAAACCGGACCCGTCATCTGGGGCGAACCCGGAACCAATGGCCAGCACGCATTTTACCAGCTGATCCATCAGGGCACCGAACTGATTCCGGCAGATTTCATCGGATATGTAAAATCCTGCAACCGGATCTCGGACCATCAGGAAAAATTAATGGCCAATTTCATGGCACAGACCCAGGCGCTGGCCTTCGGCAAAAACCAGCCGGAAGTACGGGCAGAACTGGAACAATCGGGAAAAAGTGAAGCAGAAATTGAACGGCTGCTGAATCATAAGGTTTTCCACGGCAATACCCCAACCAACTCATTGCTGTTCAACGAACTGACACCATTTTCACTCGGTCAACTGATTGCCCTTTATGAGCATAAAATTTTTGTACAGGGGGTAATCTGGAATATTTTCAGCTTTGATCAGTTCGGGGTAGAACTCGGCAAAGAACTGGCAGGCAAAATACTGCCGGCACTGAAAGGTGAAAAACCTGCTGAATCTCATGACAGTTCCACCCATGGACTCATGCAATATTTCATGGAAAAGCAGTAACTTTAAGCATTATTAACCCAACTCAATACAGACATGGCTCAGATTCTGGACGGACTCAAAGTCTCCAAAGACATTAAAAAAGAAATTAAAGCGGAAGTAGAAAAAATTGTAGCGGCAGGAAAACGCGCACCGCACCTGGCTGCCATCCTGGTTGGCGAAAACGGCGCCAGCAAAGCCTACGTAAACAGCAAAGTAAAGGACTGCAAGGAAGTAGGTTTCGGCTCTACACTTCTCAGACTTCCGGACACCATTTCAGAAGAAGAATTGCTGAATGAAATTAAGAAACTGAATGATGATGCCACCCTGGACGGCTTCATTGTACAATTGCCATTGCCCAAAGGCATGAATCAGGAAAAAATCATCAATGCCATAGATCCCACAAAGGATGTAGACGGATTTCACCCCGAAAATTTCGGGCGCATGGCGCTGGAAATGGAAGCTTTTCTGCCGGCGACCCCTTACGGAATCATGACCCTGCTGGAGCGGTATGAGATAGACACCCGCGGTAAACACTGTGTGGTGATTGGCAGAAGCCGCATTGTAGGCCGGCCCATGAGTATTCTGATGAGCAGCAAAGGCAATCCGGGAGACGCAACGGTGACCGTGGTGCACAGCCACACCCCGAACATTGAAGAATTTACCCGCGCGGCTGATATCATCATTGTGGCACTGGGCGCACCCAAGTACCTAAAGGGCGATATGATTAAAGACGGTGCAGTCATTGTAGACGTAGGCATCACCCGCGTGGAAGATGACGGCGAAAAAGGCTACCATCTGGAAGGGGATGTTGATTATGAAAGCTGCGAGCCCAAAGCCGGCTGGATTACGCCTGTACCTGGTGGTGTGGGACCTATGACGCGCGCCATGCTCATGAAAAACACGCTGCTTGCATACAAGCGATATAATAGATAATTTTGCAGCGCAGAAGAATGTATAATGTTCTGCGCTTTTAGAAACATGACAAAAGATCAGGAATTACTGCTGAAAGAAGGTAAAATGCTCCCGGTGATGGAGCATTTTTACACCATACAAGGCGAAGGTGCCCATGCCGGCACGGCGGCCTATTTCATACGACTGGGTGGCTGCGATGTAGGCTGCCACTGGTGCGATGTGAAAGAAAGCTGGGATCCGAAACTGCATCCGCTGATGGAAGCCGAAACCGTGGCTCAAACAGCAGCAGCACATTCTAAAACCATCGTACTTACCGGAGGCGAGCCATTGATGTGGAATCTGGACATCCTGACCGGGAAACTGAAAGAACTGGGCTGTACCATCCACATAGAAACGTCCGGAGCTTACCCCATGAGCGGTCAGCTGGACTGGATTACGCTTTCACCGAAAAAAACCGGATTACCCAAACCTGAAATCTATGCCCGCGCCAGTGAACTGAAAGTCATTATCTTTAACAATCACGACTTTAAATTTGCCGAAGAACAAGCTGCTAAAGTTTCACCGGAATGCAGACTGTATCTACAGAGCGAGTGGAGCAAACGCGAGGTAAATTATCCGCTCATTACAGATTATATTCTGAAGAATCCACAATGGCAATCTTCCGTACAAACCCATAAATACCTGAACATTCCATAGTTTTAGTCGAAAAAATTCTTATTTTTATCTGCTGATAAAAAACTATGCAACAACTCCGGTTCTCCAGATACTTCAAAGGACTCATTATTCTGCTCGATATTTTGATTATTGCAGCGGTTTTTGTGTTCTTTTTTATCCGCAGACAGAATGAACTCGGCATCGTGGAGACGGATTGGGAACAAAACATTCTCTCTATTCTGCTGCTCACGTTTTTCTGGATTCTGCTCAGCGGACATACCAAGCTGTATGACATTGCCCGGAACCTCACCTACACCCTGTATCTGGAGCGTATGGTAACCCATATTCTGATTTTTCTTTTCGGAATTTTACTTCTGGCCAGGGTGAGCAATAATGTTTTTCTGCAAAACGAACGGTTCAGCCTGGCGTTCACCCTTTTTGTGGTGTTTCTCTCCCTGAAATCTGCGATTTTCTTTCTTTTAAAATACATCAGAAGCCGCGGGATTAATTTCCGGAATATTATGTTTCTGGGCACACATAACGATTCCCGCACCATTCTGGAAAGCATCCTGAGAGAACGTACTGACTACGGTTTCAAAATTTATGAGTACAATGGCGGCAATCTGAACACCAACGGCATTATTGACTTCTGGAAAAACCACGGCATCCACACGCTGTACCTGCTGGTAAACGACCCGGCGATTCCCCGGACCCTGCGTGCAGAAATTTACCGCGAAGCAGAGCTGCACCAGGTAAGAATTGCCCTGATTCCTGAAATTGAGCAATATAATTTCTTTAATTACGAACTGAATTATATAGAAACTCAGCCGGTGCTCACCCAGACCAAATTTCCGCTGGATTATTTTACCAACTTCACCATCAAGCGGGTTTTTGACATTGTTTTTTCGCTGGCCATCCTCATTTTCATCTGCTCCTGGCTGTTTCCGCTGGTAGCGGTACTCATCAAACTAAACAGTAAAGGGCCCGTTTTCTTTTTACAGGAACGCTATGGTTTCCATGATGAAATCTTCAAGTGCATAAAATTCCGTACCATGGTGGTGAATAATGAATCTGCCACCAGAACGACTCAGAAAAACGACAGCCGCATCACTTCTGTAGGAAAATTCCTCAGAAAAACCAGCCTGGACGAAATGCCGCAGTTCATCAACGTGCTGCTAGGCCACATGTCTGTAGTAGGTCCCCGGCCGCACATGCTGCTCATAGACAATTACTACAAAACCCGGATAGGCCGGTACGCCATCCGCAGTCTGGTGAGACCGGGCATCACTGGTCTGGCGCAGGTAAACGGGCTGCGCGGTGATGAGGGCGATATGAGTATTGAAATGAAAAAGCGGATTCTGGCAGATTCGTTTTATGTGAAAAACTGGAGTTTTATCTTGGATCTGGTCATCATTTTTAAGACAATACTTCTGGTAATTACCGGTGATAAAAAAGCCGGATGACGCTTCCTGTTAATTTGTGAAAAATCTGTAATTTAGCCGCATGATAAAAAAGTTTCTAAATGCGTTTGGAGCATACTTTTTGCTGCTGGGAAAAGCAATAAAAACACCGCAGAAAATGTCGGTTTTCTGGAAGCTTTTTTTGCGGGAAGTAAATGACCTCGGGGTAAACTCCTTCGGACTTGTGGTTTTCACTTCCATATTTGTAGGTGCCGTAACGGCCATTCAGATGTATA
Organism: Chryseobacterium sp. MFBS3-17; assembly: GCF_020687745.1. GTDB lineage: Bacteria > Bacteroidota > Bacteroidia > Flavobacteriales > Weeksellaceae > Marnyiella. The sequence goes on along the minus strand of NZ_JAJEWK010000008.1, from coordinate 230,457 downwards.
ATAATTTCAGTACTGCTACCATCCCTATTCCCACTTATTTTGTGGGTTATGCCACAAAAGCAGTATTGGTACTGGAGTTTTCTCCTACCATCATCAGCCTTATTCTGGCGGGCAAAGTAGGGTCATATATCGCATCCAGCATAGGAACCATGCGGGTTACCGAGCAGATTGACGCACTGGACATTATGGGCGTAAACTCTCCCAATTTCCTGATTATGCCCAAAATTCTGGCCTGCATTATTTACAACCCGCTGCTCATTGCCCTGAGTATGGCGGTGGGAATTGGCGGAGGTTTTGCTGCAGGATTACTCACCAGCAACTGGACCATTTCAGAATTTACAACCGGTGTGCAGATGTATATGCCCATGTTGTTTTATTATTATGCCTTTATCAAGACCATTGTTTTTGCATTCATCATTGCTACGGTGCCGTCCTATTTCGGGTATAATGTTTCCGGCGGCTCACTGGAGGTAGGGCGCTCCAGTACACAGGCGGTGGTGTGGACCATGATCTTCATCATTATTTCTGAATTAATATTAACTCAAATGATTTTAGGCTGATGATAGAGGTAAAAGATCTGAGAAAACAATTCGGGGACACCGAAGTTCTGAAAGGAATTTCCACCGTTTTCGAAAAAGGAAAAGTGAACTTGATTATCGGCCAGAGTGGTTCGGGGAAAACTGTTTTCCTGAAATCCCTGCTCAATGTGCACGAAGCTACCAGCGGAAGCATCCTGTTTGACGGGCGCGATATTACCAAAATGAAACGTGAGGAAAAACAAGAACTGCGGGCAGAAATAGGAACCGTATTCCAGGGAAGTGCTCTGTTTGATTCCATGACGGTGGATGAAAACATCATGTTCCCGCTGGACATGTTTTCCAACCTCACCTTCCGCGAGAAAAAACGCCGCGTTTTTGAAGTAATGGGGCGCGTACACCTGGATAAAGCCGGCAGAAAATTCCCTTCAGAAATCTCCGGAGGGATGCAGAAGCGTGTAGCCATAGCCCGGGCCATTGTGAATAATCCGAAATATCTGTTCTGCGATGAACCCAACTCCGGACTGGATCCTTACACGTCCAATGTTATAGACGATTTACTGGTAGACATTACCAAAGAATACAACACCACCACCATCATCAACTCGCATGATATGAACTCCGTACTCACCATCGGAGAGAAAATTGTATACCTGCGGCTGGGGATCAAAGAATGGGAAGGCAACAAGGACAATGTGATTATGGCACGCAATAAACATCTGATAGACTTCGTTTATTCTTCAGAACTCTTCAAGGAACTCCGGGAGTATTTACTCTCTAATGACAAGACTTCCATAGAGAATATCATAACCAAACCCCCAACCAATGAAAATGACGCCCCTTAAAATTTTAACAGCTGCATTGGTATGCACTTCTGTTGCAGCAACAGCTCAGGTCTCGGTAAGTGCCAAAGCCCATCTGCTTTTTCCCACAGATTCGCCCAGCTGGCAAAATGTGACCACCGTAGCAGAGCAGGCCTATGAAACATCCGGGAAAAGCAATGTAGGATTCAACGCAGGCTTATCGGTAAAAATCAATCTGATAAGTGGTCTCTTCGTGATGCCGGAATTGTACTATACCACATTCAAAAATGAGCTTACAGACCCCATCAGCAAAACCACTGTTGAGGCCAAAAGCAATCGTGCCGATCTGCCGGTTCTGGTAGGATTCAATGTTCTGGGAGAAAGTCTGGGCATCTATGCAGGCCCTGTAGCCAGCTACAACCTGAGCACAGACAATCAGTATGATGATTTTGTGGAAAATGCCCGCAATGAATTTACGGTAGGCTACCAGCTGGGCGTCCAGTTTAAAATTCAGAAGCTGATTTTTTCCGGCCGGTATGAAGGCTCCATCAGCGAAGATCAGCGTGAATTTATTAATGAAACCACTAACCAGACCATCCGGTATGACAACAGACCGGGCATGTTTCTGGCAGGGATAGGATACCAGTTCTAAAAAAAATACGCATTAAAAAAATACGCAGATCAGTAGGTCTGCGTATTTTCGTCTTGTGAAGGAAACTCCGTTTGTTGTTGCACCCGGGCATTTTCTGCCGCCTGCCGTGCAAGTTCTTCCTTTTCCTTCACCAGTTGTTTGTATGCTTTTCTTTGCTGCTCCTGCTTAATGGCCGAGCCTTTACTTACATAGCCTACAATACCACCAAAGATCAGCCCAATACCAATCCCTGCCAGAATTCCCATTAAACTGTAAGGTTCAAACAGTTTCACTATAGAAAATTCGGGCATTATATAGTACAGCAGGAAGGCAAGTGCCAGCAAAAGGACACCGATTAATGTTAAATTTCTCATTTCAATATCATAAAAACCTCTCCAAATTTATGAAAAATCCAGAAAGGTCTGTTTTTTTTGATGAAAATGGATGCAAATTATTTCCCGCCGGCTGCACGGTAATACGCCAGAGCTTTATCCATATGGGCGTTGAGCTGCCCGATTCTGTTGTCCGGACCCGGGTGAGTAGACAGAAACTCCGGCGGACGCTGTGAACCGCTGGATGCGGCTTCCATCCTTTGCCAGAACGGTATCGCCTGTCTGGGGTCATACCCGGCCATACCCATCAGGTACAGTCCCATCTGGTCTGCTTCCAGTTCCTGCTTTCTTCCGTAGGCCAATAAGCCTACCTGTGCTCCTACCGGATAAACCTGCTCAAACACAGAGGCCCACTGACTGTTGGACATAGAAGAACCGATAACGGCTCCGCCCAACTGCGCCACCATGGCCTGAGAGATGCGTTCATTGCCATGTCCGGCAAGTGCGTGAGAAACTTCGTGACCCATCACAACGGCCAGTCCGGCTTCATCTTTGGTTACCGGCAGAATTCCCGTATAAACGGCCACCTTACCACCGGGCATACACCAGGCATTCAGCTGCTTATCTTCTATCAGTTTGAACTCCCAGTTATAATTGGCCAGATCTGACTCGCGTCCCAGCGATTTATAATAATTGTAGGCCGCATTTTTAATTCTGTTGCCTACATTGGTTACACTTTTGGCCTGAGCCGTACCACTGACCACTTTGGCAGAAGACAGCGTTTTCTGATATTCGGTAGCCGCCATTGTAGAAATCTCTGCATCACTGGCCAGCTGCAGGGATTTACGTCCCGTGACCGGATTGGTGGCACAAGCAATGACCGCAATGGATACAGCGCCAAAACCTATTAGATTTTTTAGTTTCATAGCTTTATTGATTTTAATAAGATAAATTTAACAATTATTATTCCATTTAAAATAATCGGCTCATTAGAATTGCCTGTAAATACGTTGGATTTTATAATCTAATCCGAGCCTGCGCTGAAACCATCCCGGAAATCTATGATTAATTTCCCAAAAGATTGTTCAAAATTCGCTAAATCGGTGTTAAATTTGTATCAGTTAATGATCATCTTGTTTAAAAATAATTACAATGAAAAATTTTCTTTTACTGATACCCATTCTGCTCTTCTCCATCGGTTGTTCATCTCAGCAATATATGGATACAGCAGGGATTCAGGAAATCATCCGGGCGGAGGAATTTACCTTTATGGCCACCAAAGCCAATGCCACGAACCAGGATGTGCTGAACACTGCAAACAGCCTTCCGCATTACGGAGCCTCCAGAATGATGTCTCTGGACTATGGCTATACACTGACCATCAAAGATAAAGAACTTACGGCTACGCTGCCCTATTTCGGGAGACTTTACACCGCCAATGCTTATGACACAGACAAACAAAGTCTGCGTTTCACATCGAAGGATTATACCATACAGAAATCCACAACCAAAAAGGGGAATCAGTTGCTGCGCATTACTCCGAGCGATGTTTCGCACATCCGTACGCTGAATCTGGAAATCTACAGAAACGGTAAAGCGTTCCTGTCTGTAGATGCCAATGACCGCCAACCCATCTCTTTTGATGGATATATGATGAAAAACGAAGCCGTCAGGAACTGATACGACCCAGCAACCGGTCTACAAATATTTTTGCTTCCGTACTGGGATTGGATTCCAGGCCGGCAGCATTTTTTTTGTGCATTTCATAGGTGTTTTCTGAATCCTCTTCAGATTTAGTGCGCTGTACAATGTATTCCCGCACCCAGTATTCGAACCGGCGGACAGCCTGCCGGCGGCGAATCTCTGTAAAGCGGCCGCTCTGTTGCTGCATCTGTATAAATTCACGGGTCTTGTCCCACACTACCTCCAGTCCCTTATGGTTCAGTGCTGATCCCAGAATGACCGGAATCTTCCAGCCGGCTTCTTTTTCCGGCATAAAATGCAGTGCCCGCATGAGTTCTATTTTGGTATTTTTGGCTTTCTGCAGATTATCATCATCCACTTTATTGATGAAAATGAGATCCACCATTTCCATAATTCCGCGTTTGATGCCCTGCAGTTCATCTCCGGCTCCGGTAATTTTGAGGAAAATAAAAATATCCGAAATTTCCGACACCAGCACTTCGCTTTGCCCCACACCCACGGTTTCTATCAGAATCAGATCATATCCGGCGGCCTCACAAATGAGCATGGTTTCGAAAGTAGTATTGGCCACCCCGCCCAGGAATCCGCCGCTGGGACTGGGACGGATGAATGCATTTTCTTCTCTAGCCAGTTCTTCCATGCGGGTTTTATCTCCCAGTATGGAACCTTTGTTTCGGGTAGAGCTGGGATCTATGGCCAGCACCGCAACTTTCTTACCACGGGATACCGCCAGTTTGCCAAAACTTTCTATAAATGTGGATTTTCCCGCACCGGGAACACCCGTAATACCCATCCGTACCGAATTTCCGGTATAGGGCATAATCTCTTTCAGCAGGGCTTCTGCCATGCTGCGGTGCTCCGCTTTTTTACTTTCAACCAGGGTAATGGCTTTGGAGGTCAGGAGTTTGTTTCCGGACCGGATTCCCTGTACCAGTTCGTGTACCGTATATTTCATCTTTAAAAACTACAAGCGTAAAGATAATTAATTTAGGATGATTCTATATTAAGCCAAACACACCCGCTCAAAAGTTTTTTTTTTACATTTGTAGTTAAACAAACCGTTAAAGAATGAAAAAAGGAATTTTTGTTTCAGGAACCATTATGATGATCCTTGCCTCCTGCACACAGAAACCCGTGACTGCTGCCGGACCTGCCACCAGCACTGCAGACCGACTGGCACAGGGAAAAACCATTTATGAAAATTCATGTGCAAGATGTCATGATCTGCCGGAGCCCACTGCCCACAATTCTGTAGAATGGGTAGGCATTATGAACTCTATGGCGCCCAAAGCAAAACTGAATGAGGAACAACACCAGATGGTCTATGACTATGTGGTATCTGTGAAGAATTAAGAAAAAAGCTCACCATGTGGGCTTTTTTTGGCTATATGAACCCCAAATACAAGACCCATGAAAAGATTATTGATTTCAGGAATCCTCCTGACTGCATTTCTCACCTCCTGCGGACCCAAGTCCCATGCCGTAACCGGACCCAAATATACGGCTGCCGAACAGTTGCTGCAGGGCAAAACTGTCTTTGAAAACTCCTGCAACAAATGCCATATGCTTCCCGATCCCAAAAAGCATGATGACCAACGCTGGATCCGGACGCTGAGCCGTATGGCACCCCGCGCAAAACTTACTGATCACCAGCACCAGATGGTGTATGACTATCTGATTTCGGAGAATGACTAAACCGTCATCAGCTCATTAGAAACCCACAACAATTACCTCAGCGAAATCCCCAAACCGGGCATTTCGGACAGATGGATATGGCCATTCTCCACGAAACTGCCCTGTGCATAGTCGTTGGCAATAAGATTGGCACCATCCAGATCTGCAAAATCTACCAGACCGGCGAGGGTACATGCGGCGGAGATTCCTGCAGAAGATTCCGTCATACAACCGAGCATGATTTTGAAATCCAGAGCACGGGCTTTCCGGATGAGGTCCAGCGCCGGCGTCAGTCCGCCGCATTTCATCAGTTTGATATTGATGGCGTTGTAGTAGGGTCTGAGTGCCGGCAGCGACGCTTCATTCTGCAGGTCTTCATCTGCCATCCAGATGATGCCGCAGTTTTTTTTCAGTATCTGATAGTGTCCCGTTTCCATGGGTTGCTCTACGTACAGCAATTGCCCGGCAGCCGGATGATGCTGCAAACTGATGCAATCCTGAGCCGTGAAACTGGCATTGGCATCCAGCGCAATTTCGTATCCGGAGTTCAAAAGCAGTTCTATCTGTTCAGGATGATAACCATTGCATTTCACTTTAAACTTTTGCCAGGCACTGTTTTTCATGGCCGTCAGTTGCTTTTCTGGCGGTGCAATGGAAATGGTAAAGGTGCTTTGTGGCAGCTGATGGTTTATTATACCATTGATGCGGGCAAAGGATTGATGTTCCAGTTTCCCGAAAAGATCCCAATACGCGCAATCCAGTGCGGAGCGCAGGAACGGGTGGAGGTTTTGGCTTAAAAGAAAAGTATAGAAACCGGAGGGGTGAACGATGGACCGGTTTTCCAGAGACGCCTGAATGGCGTGGAGACTATTTACAAAATCCTGCAGCCGGATGCCGTAATAGTCAATTTCCACACATTCTCCATAGCCGGAATGCCCGGCGTGTGCAAGCTCTACCGACAGCACGTCCCGGGAATGATAACTGCCATAAGCGATGGAGAAGGTTTCCCGGAGTTGCAGTGTCCGGATCCGGAATTTTAGTTCCATAGGGCAACAGATATGGGATGGTGATGACTTTTGGGCTCCGGGGTCAGTACCTCAAAGTTCTGTTGGTAATATTCTGGTCATATTTGGTGAAGAAATTCCGGAGGTTTTCTTCGTTGATGGTGCCATCCGGATGTAGTACTTTGTCTCTGAGCAGAAGTTCCAGATACCACGCAAAAGTTCTGCCTTTTATTTGTTCGGATTCTACTCTGGTATTGAAACCGTTAAAAATAATCTGAATATAATCATCTTCCGAAAAGCCTATGGTACCGTTCAGGTTTCGGATTACGGTCAGGATTTCTTTGCCGTTTGTAAGGTGGTAAAGTGAAAATTGGGTAGCATTAAGTCTTTTTTCACTTTTGAAGCGCAATTCATTATCTACAAAAACTTCGTCTTTTTTTATTTTTACGGTCTGTGCGCCGGCAATGCTTGTAAACACTAAAAATACAAGCAAGAGAAATGTTTGTGTAAGTTTGTTCATGGTTTATTTTTTTAATGACGTTTAGTTTAATTAAAAATCTTTTTCTACTATCGGATTCTTTTTTATTGTTTCAGTTGCTAATATAAATTGCTGTTTCATAAAGGTTAAAGTCTGTGAAAAGATTAAGTAAATATTGATCGGCTTGGATTATGATTTGAAACCGATATTCATATTGCTAAAAAATCACGAGATTACTTAATAATGATTTCGTTCATTATATCTCTTCAATCTTTTTTATGGCTCTTGGAATAAACAACTCTTCAAGTGTAAGATTTTTATATTGCTCTTGCTTCTTCAACTCTATGAGCTTTTCCTCTTCTAATGCCATTATTTTTTCTATAAATTTTTTATACTCTTCTGCTGATTTTACAAGCTTAGCTATGATAATTCTATATGTTTCGAAACTATGTAATCCAAATGGCTTATTTGTTTCATTCAACCAAAAATTAGCTCCTTCTCCATTTATTTGATGATCAACATAATTAATATCATCAAGCTTTTGAAATAAATCTAAAGCAAAGTTTTGCGTTACATCTTTTATGATGTCAATGTGATACATCAAAGATTCTTCATCTGTTATTGGTTGTTTATGTCTATCATAGTCCTTAGTGTAATAGGTTGCATTTAAGTAATATGTCGAGGTGCTTTTACTTGTAAGAAATAGGTTTGGTTCAAAGAATGCCTCTAATAATAATACTATTTTCTCAATGGATTCAATTCTCTTTCCAAAACCATAATTTAAATAATGGGTATCATAATAATTAGAAGAAGATATAGCTAAATATTCAAACCCTGATGACAATTTTCTTACAAATCTAATTTGGTCAAAGTTTTTCTTAGGTTTAAAACCTAATGGTGATATAAATTCACTAATGTTATTTATGATAGATTCGTTTAGTTCTTTTTTTAGCATAATGTATTAAGGATATAATTTTGTTATATTAAAATTACTGTTTACTCCACCATTTCCTACTGTTTTTACATAGGATTTTACTCTTATTTCTGTGTTCTGTGGAATTCTATCTGTAGGGTTTGGTAAATCTTGGTATTTTATATTTCTCAAGTCAAACTTACCTATTGGAGGTGGTCCTAATGCAGTTTCAAATTGCTTTTGCCTGGTTGTAAAAGGTGCTGCATCAGACAGTTTACATTCATTGACTATTACTTCCAGATATTTTTTGTTGGTAACAGGGTCGGTCATTTCTTTTACAAATACATTGTCCATAGTGGTAAAGCCTCCATTTTGCCCCGGTATGCGTATTTGTACCTGGTTGAGTTTTTTATAGCCTGCCAATTCTGACAGTGGTATGCCTGTTTCAGCAGAAAGTTCATTAAAAAAGTCAGGGTCGTTATCATCAATTAGTTTCTTGATATTGGCTTCGTACTTCTTGCCGTCAATAAATTTGGTCGGATTGACTTTAAATTCATCTTTAAGGTCAATGTTTTCTGCTACTTCATCAGCTAAGTCACTTATGGAAACATCATCCTGCTTTTCCATAAACTCATTGACCAGCTTCCTGTTTTCAGGATTGTGTATTACATTTTCAGATTTTTTGACATCATCAAGGTGCTTGAAATTAGGATTCGGCACATCATCTACCTTCTTCGAAACTTTGCTAAAGCCATCTACAAGTTCATCTGCTTTACCCGTTTTAGCTATCAAGCCTGCCCCGCTCATCATTGATACTACTGAGACGGCAGTTTGCCCACCGAAGTGTCCTCTTTTTTCGGGATCATCTCTTAGTTCTGTTACGCTTTCTTTCAGTCCATCGAGCATCTGGCTAAACCCTTCGGAGGTGAACACTTTGGCTAATGCCTTGCGTTTTTCATCATCGGTAGCAATCTCATACACACTCTTACAAGCCATAGGGATGCCCACGATCTCATCTATAACACCATCTACCGCACCCCCTACAATAGGGTTGAACTGCATATAAGCTGGCCACTCTTTATGATCTTTATCTTTGCTGTACCACGTGCTTTCATTAATTACGCCTACATCCCATATATTGCGTGTTATTTTTTGGGTTGCCTGTATGCCTTCTATGTAACCTGCTACACTGGCATCGTACCAAGTGCGTATCTCCCGTAAAAATTTTTTTCCAAAACTTAACTCGGCTTCTTTAGAGTTGAGAAAAGCGACAATATCTTCCCGCATTTCGGGTATATCCACATCAAGCCCGCGTTTCCGGGCTTCTGTTGTCCACTTTTGCTCAAACTCCTTCAGGTAGTTTTCGCTAAATTGATGGTTAATTTGGTAGGTGCCATCTGGATAAAGAAAGATTTGGAGCTTAATGTCGTTTACTTTCCTTTTTGGATTAGTCTTTACAGTTGTGTCTTTCAGTACATTTCCGGCATTGTCTTTCAACTGTACATTAACGGCAAGATCAACATTCTGGTAAAATGGGTTGGCTAATTGTTGATTGACTTTCTGAACAAAGTTCCTAAATCTCGTACCAAGATTATCCATGTCCGCCTTACTCTGGCACTGGACGAACTCATTGTAAATCTGCTGAAATTCTTCATCGTTTAGGAATTGACGACGTCCCAGCACCAAAGCATCTGCAAATGTTGTAACAAATCGGTTGTCTATAGTTCTGTCACAGAGATTCCATTGTTTATCGGAGATTCTGTAAACAAGAAAATGTGTACTGCTTTTTAAATAATCCAGCTCCTTAAAATTGAATACAGCGGGCAAGCCTGCAGCAGGCAACTCCGTAAGCGGCACAGTTGTTATCTTAAATATTAACTCATCCCGGCTGTTTAATTGCCCGTAAATACGAATTGCCAGATCATAAACCCCATCAAACGATGACACATTGGAATAAACAAAATCTGTAATTTTATTAGCCTTTAAAAAAGCAATAAGCCTCTCCCTGCCTTTTGATTGGGCAAAGAGAGATTGGTCTGCGAACGGGCTTTGATAATTGAACATTTCAGACAGTAATAATATAACAAGATGTTTACTGCACTTCTGATGAGTATTTTTAAGGATTAGATGTTGGTAAAATATTTTGCAAGGTATTTTCCCAAGGAATGAAGCCGCTGTCTTCGTTAGTGTGACAGCAAGGTAAACCCTCTTGCTCCAGGAATGCAGATTTCCCTTGTATAATAGCAAGGGTAGTGGGAACACGTGTTTCCCAAGTATCTTCTACTGTTCCTTCAATGGTTTGCAATTCTTCTACAATAGAAAGATAGTTGCTGCTACCAATAGTATTGCCCATTGCAATGTCTCCTGTATCAAGATACAATGCAAAGGCTTCTGAGAATGAAAGACGGATAGGCACCACCACTCTTGCCATACCACTTTGTAAGAAAGACTGAAATACAGGGTCGTCATTCTCTTCCTGCAACAGCTTAGCCCAATCGCATTTGTCTGCCCAATAATAAGGATAGAAGAGATAAGACATCAGTTGCCAATCTATGGCTTGCTCAAAAAATCTTACCATTTCAGTATAGCCTGCAAAATCCCGGGATTGATTAATTTGTGGGATTTCGAAACCGTTACACTCTGTGTATTCTGTATAATTTTTTCTACCTTGTTCTCTACAAAACGGTTTCATCAACATTTCAACACAAATGCGTTTCAACTCCCGCTGTTCTATAATACGATGAAAAGCAGGGTTTACGTATTTTTCTTCTACCTCTGTTGCTTCTTCGTCTTTTGTATTATCTATGGCATTATTAAAGCCATCAAGTAAAGCGTTATAAGCTGCCAAAAGTTGTTGGTAACAGTAGTTTTGCCATTCTTGATATTTTGAAGCTTTCAGTTTGCATTTCAGCTCAATAGAAGCCGTAATAGAGTTCATTTTTTTGTAGTCAAAATTTACAGAAACTGAGCCTGTGTATTTTGGATTGAGCATACCACCAAACGGTTTGCTTTGGTTCATACTTCCACCTTTCGGAAAACTGCCAATAGTAACATTAAATGCGCCAATATCCATTTTGAAAACCGGTGATGGACCGCCTGCAACTTTGTGCCAAGTATAATTAATATCCACTTTACCCGAAACAGAATCACCCTCATAATCAGGCTCTATCATGATATCCTGACTGTAAGATTTTGAACTGTTATCAGAGTTTTTTGGGCAGGGCGGCAGCATTGATACATTAACTACTTTATATGCTTCCAGAGGCGCATTCAGCACTACACCATAATTTTGAGCAATAACACTATAATTGTCTCTTGTAATATCGTTTGGTGAGTTGATGCCCAATTCTGCCAATGTTTTTGGCGCAGATTGTTCTATATCTTCCGGGTTTACTTCTGCTTCTCGAACTGTTTTATAGTTCAGTACTCTTTTAAAAAATTCAGCAGGCTCAGGAACCATAAACTCCACCAGCATACGTTTACCATAATTTACAAGGTTATTCTTGTAAATGATGTCTATCCATCGGTAAACTCCGGTAACATGTTGCTCCCCATTACGATTATCGTAGCCGTGTTTAAAAGTTTCTTCAAACTCTTTGATGATTTTCGAAGTTCTTTTTTCAGAGGTTTTTTGTACAATTCTATCAAGGGCTTTGGCGGTTATTTCTTCTGCATATTGCTTTGATTCCGTGTTGGACAGAGAAGAAGAACTACCACTGGAAAAATTTGCTGCCATATTGGCGTTCATGGAGTACGTTCCCCAATTGGCACTTACACCTAAAGAGCCACCAAAATCATTGGTTTTCATTTCGTCCAGCACTTTGGCAACTTCGCTGCTGAGTTCGTGTCGTGTTGCGGTCGTGGTGTCGGTTAAGTTTTCAATTTCGGTTTCTCGTGTAGACTCCGTGGTATCTTCTGTGCGGACAAAATTTCGTGTAGAACGCTCCTTATATTCCTTAGCCATCACATTCTCAATATGCGATACTTCGCCCGGAACATAGCAACACACCTCTTGCTCTACACGTCTAAAATCGGCAATACCAAGATTAACGACACCGCGCATTTCACCATTACAGTTTTCGTGAAACACTGGCTTTATGGCATCTATAACACCTGTAGGAATGACAACTTTAATGTCAACTATTTTTTTATCGGTAAACTGCTGTAAATCTTCTTTTCTTCTAATTGCATAGTTTGTGGCGATAAGTTGTGCAATACGCTCACGCAGCCGTGGAGCTTTCTTCGTAAAAACCTGATAAATAACATTATCAAACAAAGTGACTTCATCATCCTCGGATAATGGATCTACTGCTTGAAAAATCTCGCTGGAAATCTTTTCGTTCTTTAAAAAAGCATTAGATGAAACATCAAGGACGTTACTGTAAATTTCCTTCAAATAAGCTTCGGATGAAATTGCTGTGAAATTTTCAATCAATTGATTTAACAGCTCGGCATCGACTACAGCTTCAGCAAAAACAGGCTCCCAATAACTGGATTCAGGCTTTGGATGTTGAGCCAACAGAATCTCAAATTCCGGAGAAAGAATCTTGTTTGAAGTTCTAAATGTTACAAACCTGAAAATGTCTTGTTTTACGGGTATAGTAGCCATAGTTAAAAGTTTACAAGGTTAAAAAATGATTCAATTGTATAGGTGTGAATTTAGTAAATATTTTTCAATCAATACCGTTTTTACATGAAATTTTATTAATTTTTAGCGAGAATACTGCTGTGTTTATGAAATACCGTGCGTCAGGCCAAGGGTTATATGCTATAGCCGCGAGATTTACACAGCGCGCATGTTTGACGTTAAAATGAATACCTCATTTTAAACCATTCAAATAAGCATTTAGACACTAAAGTTATACAATATTTTTTAATGGCTTCTGACTTTTCATAATACTTTTCCCTCCCCGGTTCATCTTGCCTTACAGGCAGAATTGTACCAAAAAAAACGGCTTCCATATTGCGGGAAGCCGTTGGTTCATCAGATAAAAATTCTTTTACCCTAAAAATTTCTCCAGAATTTCGCAGGCAGATTTTGGCAGGTTGGTGCCGGGACCAAAGATGAAATCTGCACCGTTGGCATACAGAAAATCATAATCCTGCTGCGGAATCACACCGCCTACCACTATGGTCACATCTTCTGCACCCAGTTTCTTCAATTCTGCCACCACGTGAGGCACCAGGGTTTTGTGGCCGGCTGCCAGAGAGGAAATTCCCAGAATATGAATATCATTTTCTACCGCTTGTTTTGCCACCTCTTCCGGAGTCTGAAACAGCGGTGCCACATCCACATCAAATCCCATGTCTGCAAAGGCAGTTGCCACTACTTTGGCGCCGCGGTCATGACCGTCCTGACCCATTTTGGCCACCATAATTCTCGGTCTGCGGCCTTCATTATCTTCAAATTTCTGAGCCAGAGCCATGGCTTTATCGAAATATTCATTTTTGTTCGCATTCATTGCATATACGCCTTGTATGGTTTTGATATTGGCTTTATACCTTCCGAACGACTCCTCCAGCGCATCGCTCATTTCGCCCAGGGTCACTCTGGCTCTGGCGGCTTCTATGCAAATGGCCAGGAGATTTCCAGATCCGGTTTTTGCAGCTTCTTTTAACTGAGCCATCACCGCTGCAACTCTTTGTGCATCACGGCTTGCTTTCACCTCATTCAGCCGCTCAATCTGCTTTCTGCGGACTTCGGAATTATCAATATCCAGAATTTCCAGTTCGGGTTGTGGCAAATTTGACCTGAAGGAATTGACCCCGATGATGAATTCCTCACCGCTGTCTATTTTGGCCTGCTTGATGGCAGCGGCTTCTTCAATCCGCATTTTCGGAATACCGGCTTCTATGGCTTTGGTCATTCCGCCTTCCTTTTCCACCTCATCTATGAACTTCATGGCTTCATCAATCATCTGCTGCGTAAGGCTTTCTACCAGGTGGCTGCCGCCCATGGGATCTACCACATCACAGATTCCGCTTTCCTGCTGCAGGATGATCTGGGTATTTCTGGCAATTTTTGCCGAATAATCTGTGGGAAGTGCAATGGCTTCATCCAGCGCATTGGTATGCAGCGACTGCGTACCTCCCAGTGCCGAAGACAAAGCCTCTATGGCAGTTCTGGTAATATTGTTAAAAGGCTCCTGCTCGGTAAGCGACCAGCCCGAAGTCTGGGAATGCGTACGGAGTGCAAGTGATTTCGGATTCTGCGGTTTGAACTGCGTGAGCAGGCTGGCCCAGATATAACGGGCGGCGCGCATTTTGGCAATTTCCATAAAATGGTTCATCCCGATGGCCCAAAAAAAGGACAAACGGGGCGCAAAATCATCAATGTTCATCCCAGCGCTAATGCCTGTCCGCACATATTCCAGGCCATCTGCCAGGGTATAGGCCATTTCCAGCACCGGCGTGGCACCGGCTTCCTGCATGTGGTATCCGGAAATGGAAATAGAGTTGAATTTGGGAATATTTTGGGAGGTATATTCAAAAATATCGGCAATAATCTTCATGGATGGCGCCGGCGGATAGATATAGGTGTTCCGCACCATAAATTCTTTCAGAATATCATTCTGAATGGTCCCGGAAAGTTTCTCCTGAGACACGCCCTGTTCCTCTGCTGCCACAATATAAAATGCCAGCACAGGCAATACAGCACCATTCATGGTCATGGACACCGAAATCTGATCCAGCGGAATTTCATTGAAGAGAATCTTCATATCTTCCACAGAGTCAATGGCTACGCCGGCTTTCCCCACGTCGCCCACCACCCGCGGATGATCGGAATCATAGCCCCGGTGCGTTGCCAGATCAAATGCCACGGAAAGTCCTTTCTGACCTGCCGCCAGATTTCTTTTGTAGAAAGCATTGGATTCCTCGGCGGTGGAAAAACCTGCATACTGCCGAATGGTCCAGGGTTTCTGCACATACATGGTGCTGTACGGACCACGCAGATACGGAGCCACACCGGCAGCATATTCTTTGTCGGTAAGGTTTTGTGAATCGCTTTGGGTATAAGAAGATTTCATTTGCAGTCCGTCTTTCTCAAAGAAATAAGGCAGCGGACTGTCGAAATTTACGTTAAAATCGGGATGGGTGTTCTGTATTTTCTGACGCATGATGACTAAAAATTCTGAAGGAGTAAAGGTAAGGTTTTTCGGGAAATCCCGGTAGCTGAACCGGGAAAAAGGCACCGGCTGCCGCTTCCTGCCTCAACCGGGGTTCTTCATCTTAAAACTTTCCGTTGAAATCCGCTCCTGTTGCCGGATGTCCTGAACCCGTTCACCAGCATGCACAAAAAATCACGGCCGGAACCATGATTTTGTATTTCTTCAGGGAAAATGAAGAATTATTTTTTCACCTTAATCGTACAGCCGATGGCGACTGTTTTGGTAGTTTTCACGGGCTGACCTTTCAGCAGACTGTTTACGGCATCCTGCACGTAATGTTCCGAAACATCATTGGGGTCATCATAATTATTGTCTATGGCGCCAATGTATTTCACGATGTTTTTTCCATTTTCTTTGTTCAGCAGGAATACATGCGGCGTTTTGGTGGCGCCGTATTGCGGGTATATTTTCTGACCCTCATCTACCAGATACGGAAAGGTAAATCCTTTCTCTTTCGCACGGGTTTTCATTTCTTCGAAGCCGTCTTCGGGCTGCACAGTGGCGTCATTCGGGTTGATGGCAATCACCGGGTAGCCCAGTTTTTTATATTTTTTGTCGAGCGCTACAATCCGTTCCTCGTACTTTTTGGAATACGGGCAATGGTTGCAGGTAAAAATTACAATGAATCCTTTGGCCGACTTATAATCACCGAGCGACACCATTTTGCCGTCAATATTCTTCAGTCTGAAATCTGTGGCTTCGTCGCCCACCGCATATCCGGTCTTCATGTAAGTTTCTGTGGCAGTCTGCAGGGACTGCGCATTGCTGAACACGGCACCGGCCATAAAAGTGCACACCAGGAGTGCATATTGTAGTATTTTCATATCGTTTATTTTAAGGATTTAAATGTTGTTTGATGACTTGTTGAAGCTCTTCCTTGCTCATCTCGCCATTCTGAAAATACACCTGTTCATTATTTTTATAAATCAGCGTGACCGGAATTTCGCCGCCCCAATCCAAATTGATTCGCGGAATCCAGGTGTTCATTCTTTTATTATCATCCAGAACCACCACCTCTGCAGTGATTTCCCTGTCTTTCATAAATTTCTTCACCCGTTCCAGATCTTTGGCGCGGTCCAGCGAAACCAGCAGCATTTTAAATCCGGGATCGTCTTTATACTCTGCATTCACTTCCATAAAATGCGGCAGTTCCTTCACGCACGGTGCACAGGTGGTCGCCCAGAAATTCACCACCAGCAGTTCTGCCTTCTCACCGGCGATTCTGCTTTCCAGTTGTTCATATTTGAGCAGTGGGATGTTCTGAGCCTGCATTCCGGCAGCCATCAGCAGCAAGATGAAGAAAAATCGTAATTTTTGCATGTTCAAAATTAGCTAAAATTCTGATACCAAACTTTTTGGCCACAAAAAAAACGGACATCCTGCTGAGGTGCCCGTTTTTGTATGATTTTCTATCTTAGTAATTATCCTCCTCGCCTTTCATTTTCTCGGCGTTTTCTGCCATGATCACGGCATCAATCATTTCCTGAATATCGCCGTTCATGTACGCATCCAGATTGTACATGGATTTATTGACCCGGTGATCAGTCACCCGGCCCTGCGGATAATTGTAGGTTTTGATTTTGGCTGAACGGTCACCAGTAGAAACCATGGATTTACGCTGTGCCGCCACATCGCCCTGCACTTTTTGCAATTCAATATCATACAGTTTGGTACGGAGCATTTCCATGGCCAGTTCCCGGTTGGCCAGCTGAGAGCGCGCCTGCTGACAGACCACTACCAGACCGGAAGGTTTGTGGGTAAGCTGTACTTTGGTTTCTACCTTGTTTACGTTTTGTCCGCCGGCACCTCCCGAGCGGGAAGTCTGCATTTCAATATCGGCGGGATTCAGTTCAAAATCCACTTCCTCCGCTTCCGGCAAAACGGCTACGGTAATGGCGGAAGTATGCACCCGCCCCTGAGATTCGGTCTCCGGAACGCGCTGCACGCGGTGCACCCCCGATTCGAATTTCATGATGCCATACACACCGTCGCCCTCCACTTTCATGATGAGTTCTTTGTAGCCTTTGGAGGCTTCATTAAAATCGGTCACTTCGTGCCGCCAGCCTTTGTTTTTGAAGTACATGGTGTACATTCTGTAGATATCTTCCACAAAGATGGCTGCTTCATCGCCCCCGGTTCCGGCGCGCAATTCTACGATGACGTTTTTATCATCTGCAGGATCTTTGGGAATGAGGAGGATTTTCAGGTCCTCTTCCAGGCCCGGAATTTTTTCCAGGGCTTCATTTTTTTCAATTTTAGCCAGTTCCACAAAATCTTTATCGGAGCCGTCTGCTATAATTTCATCAGATTCCTCTATGGTATTGAGGGCCTGCATATACAGATCGAACACGGAAACAATTTTCCCCAGATCGCTGTATTCCTTGTTCAGGGCAGAATACTTTTTCTGATCGGTGATGATATCGGGCTGTATAATGAGATCTGCGACCTCGTTATACCGCTGTTTGATGGCCTGTAGTTTGGGTATTAAAGATTTTGACATGCTATAGGGTTTCAGGATTCAGGCCGGGGATTTCACGCAGACCACTGTGGTTGCAGGATCCGTTTGCCGGCCGGAAACAGGCTGCAAAGATAGGGAAAAGTTAGAAAAAATGGCGGCAACTATAGCGGGTGGTTTTTACGGTCGTGCGGGTGGTCATCAGAAACGGACAATAATTACCCTGGTTGTGTTTTTATATATTCCTTGTAGCAGGTGCAAAGTCAGGAGACTTTGCACAGCGAGTCAGGAGACTTTGTACAGCGCGTCAGGAGACTTTGCGCAGCGCGTCGGGAGACTTTGCGCAGCGGGGGAGCCCATTGTCCAACTTTATTGCTTGTTGAAAGATAGCCTAATCCTAGCCCTAATGCTTTTCCTGTAACAGCTCCTCCGGCATAAACTTTCATTATATCAAAACTCGGGTCATACAGAGCGGGGCTTTGTAACTGATGGTGCAATCTGTATCCATAACCTTCACGGTTTCCATATGGACCAAAAATATGCTCTACATTTATTTCATCTAAAATCTGATAGCCATCGCCAAAAGGATTTCTTCTTAGAATATAATCCGTTTTATCTCCTCCTAAATCATTTATTTTATTGCCATATTCATCATAACCGTTATCAGGTGTACATACTCTGTGTGCGCCAAATGATTAAAAACAGCAACTATTTTTTCATTGAAAACGGTCCCTTTATTGTATCAATATTTTTACTAACCCAATAATATTCATAATATGAACTGTTTATTTCTGAATCGTAATTAATCCAAACACCTTCAGAAGTCTCAATTAAATATGTTTTTTGTTTTTCGTCATATTTTATAGGTGTTCTCTTAATTATCCATCCATTACTCATTTTTCTTAATTCCTCTATACGGGCACCAATTACTTCGGAACCATTCCCTATCCTAATGATTTGCTGCTCATTTTTATTAATAAACAAAATTTGTTTAAAATTTTTATTATAATTATTTCTTCCAGAAGCTGATAAAGTATCTCCTAACTGGTAAATTAAATTCCTTTCACCTATATTATCAGAAGAAATAACTATTTCTTGGTTTCTTTTGTTACAATTATAAAGCAAAAACAACAAAATAGTTGCTCTAAAAAGTCTATACAATCTCATGGTTTTATATATGTACTGTTTTGAAACTTTATCCAAAAACTTCTTGCTGAAAAATTCCATGAATAAACTGTTCCCATTTTATAATTCCCTATATTAGAATGATGCAAGATATATGCACCTGCTGTAAATAAATTTCTCTTAGTCATAAGATTACTCCATTCAATATTAAAGTCGTACTTATCACTTCTGATTTTAAAATGGTTTGAGTCACCAACTCTATCTAAGGATATTTTACCGAGTGCTAAAGATGCTTCTTGATCCATGTCAACCTCAATTAGGTTAACACTATAACTCCCATCTTTATTAAGGATTAAATCTTGTTGTGACACATAACTTAAATCAAGTGTGCTAGCATCCACCCACAAATCACTTCCACCTCCTTCTCGATAATGTTTAACTGCTTCTTTAAAAATTTTCTTTCCGTTTACCAGTTTTTTAGTTTTTCCTGGTGGATCACCCGGTTCGGTCATTTTGTGCTCTAAATGATTAAACGTTGTCACAAAAAAGCCGCTCATGGCACCCATCCAGAAATTGCCACCCGCAAGCACAGAACCTACACCGCCGGTTCTACAAAACTACCAAAAAATTAAAGACTTCTTTAATAAAAATGTAGCAGTGCTGTAAAATAGCAATCCCGCCTTTCGGCGGGATTGCTATTTTATAAATCACTACAATTTTTCTATTTTCTTTTTGAGTTCATCGGCTTTTTTAATATCCTTTTCAACGCCAATTCCGTTTCTGTAAATCTCTGCGAGTTCGGACATACAATTAATATCATTTATTGACGCTCCTTTTTCTAAATATTTTAACGCTTCATTTTTTGCTTTTTCATTTATTTTTGCAAAATCTGTAATGTCATTATATTCATTGTTATTATTTAGTGCGATTATACATTCAAAAACCTGACTATAACCATCCCCATTATTGTATTTATCTGCCATTATCAAGGCATATTTCTGTAATTCTTTGTATTTAGATTTATCTACATAATGTATAGCGAGTCTATTGAAAGAATAAATATCTCCTTTATCAATCACATTTTTTTGAAATTCTTCTATTTGATTATTCTTAATTACTGAAGCTGTATCTACAATAATTTTGGTAGTGTCTTGATTATTAGACAATGGTTCATTATTATTCATAATATTTTTACTGTTTTTACTGCAACTAATTATTACAATCAAGAAGAGCATTACAAAATTTCTATTATTCATTTTCATTACCTTTTATATATATCATAAATACTACGATTTAAGTTTTGTCCATTAACAAAGTAATTCCATCTGCCAGGATTAATTAAATTATATTGACCTGCTACTCCTCCCCAAGAAACTCCATTTCTTGTATATGCAACATAGTAATTATTCGGTGCAATAACTGAAGAAAATCTAAAAGCTTTTGATATCATACTTGCAAAACCATTACCCATTCTTCCTGTATTACAAGACATCAATTCTATTCTTATAGCGCCTCCATTTTCTCTGTAATTTCTCCAAGTTGGACTTCTTTCCATTAAAACTTCATCAAATCGTTCAGCTGTTAAAATCTTATGACCACTGGGATCTAATATTCTATCTTTATTTCCGTGAGTATAAATCCTAACTGTTCCTTCCGGAGCACCCGGATCGTTTTGTGCAACTTTATAGAGGCCACCGTCACTTTCATTAAACCAGTTTAATACATCTCCTTTATTATCATTAGTTGCTCCACCTGAACCACCATCAGCGTCAGCATAATCTGTCTGTGTCTCAATTCTACTCGCCACGTGATTCAATCCGGCAACTACGCCCCCAATCAATGCCCCTTGCCAGAAATTGCCGCCCGCAAGCACAGAACCTACTCCGCCGGTTCTACAAAACTACCAAAAAATTAAAGACTTCTTTAATAAAATTGTTGAAGTGCTGTAAATGAAAATCCTGCCGAAAGCGGGATTTATTTTTATAGATTTCTGTTTTATTATTTTGCAATAAAGCGGTCATAGTATTCTCCCGTCTTTTTGGCATCAAGCCTCCCTACTATTACTTCGTCTGAACTTTTAGAAATTTCAAATCCTGGCCTCAACTTAATATGTTGTCTCTCTCCAACAGGTAATTTCTCATCGTCTATCTTGTCTTGATTAAAGTCTGCAATTTCAATCAATAAATTTGCAAAAGATTTTAATCCTGCTGGATCACCGTGTATTAAAATTTCATCCCAATTAGAAATTTCCCCCTCAAATTCATCCTCATTATGTACTACGAAAATATCTAAATTTCCTGTAATTTTTGAACCTCCTTTTATTTTAATATTCATATTTTACTTCGTTTATAAAACTAGGGTTGCATGAAAAGACTTGCTCATTTTTATCATAACACATCAATAAAATTGTTTTTGTGATGGTTGTGGATTGTATGCATGTTTTTGACACGTCCTGAACCAGACTGACTCTTTTCTCAGATTAATAAATCAAATATAATCATAATATCTAATGTCCGGCAACCCAATTTCATCCATTCCTAAGCAGAGTTTTTGGTTATGGTAAGATGTTTCACCAAATGGTCACGCTCTTACAAAGACACGAATTTACCCCCGCTGCGCAAAGTCTCCCGACTTTGAGCCGTTCATTTCCTTATTCATCATAATTATTATATTTCCAAAATTCGTTCTTTCCCAAAACATCAATAACAGGATTTTCTGCAATTTCAATATCGACAAGTCCTTTGCCAAACGAATAATTACTTGCAGATGAATAAATGTACTGATTTGCTTTTTCCACAAGTCCTGCTCGTACAGGATTCAGATGAATATAATTGAGTTTGCTCCACATAAATTTCAAAGTGAAAATTTCTTCTGCATGATTACCATACTGCCATACCTGAAAATTTTTGTTTCTGCTGTGGCTCTCTGTTGCTTTTGCAAATCTTTCTAAAATCCATTCACGTCTGCTTTCAGGTTCTGTATGCAATTTTTTAAGTATTTGAGTAGCTGTAAATTTTTTAAAATCACGGATAAGGTCTGAAAGTTTACCATCCCTGGATTGTACAAGAAGATGAATGTGGTTACTCATAATAACATAACCAAATAGAACCATTCCTTTATTTTTAATACAAAAATTGAAGCAGTCAATGACAATATCCCGATACATTTTTCTTGAAAAAACATCAACCCAATCTACTACCGTGCAGGTAATAAAATGTGGCTTTTCCTGGTCTCTGATAACATAGCCGGATTTCATGGCTTTTATTTTTTCAAAAATAGTTGTTTTTTATTGGTGCAAAGTCAGGAGACTTTGCGCAGCGGGGTTTCAGGATTCAGGCCGGGGATTTCAGTCGGACTGTGGTTGCAGGATCCGTTTGCCGGCCGGAAACAGGCTGCAAAGATAGGGAAAAGTTAGAAAAAATGGCGGCAACTATAGCGGGTGGTTTTTACGGTCGTGCGGGTGGTCATCAGAAACGGACAATAATTACCCTGGTTGTGTTTTTATATATTCCTTGTAGCGGGTGCAAAGTCAGGAGACTTTGCGCAGCGGTTTTCTTTCCAAATTTTCTCTTTTAATTGCTCCTTTCATCAAAATATCTTGCCATATTCTACTGAAACTCACCCGTTTCCACACAATGCTCAACTTCTTTCTTTCGCTTCATGTTCTCGTGGTTTTCTTGTCCGTAATCACTGTTTAAATAGTGATATTCAGGAAAGTTTTGACGTACTTTGATTATGTTCAAAGGAAAACGACTCCACACTGTATGAAAATTTTTCAGTTCTTTGTTATACTCGTTCTTAATTGCATTTATTTTTTCGTTGGTTAATTGGAGTGAATCGCCCTTATATGTTTTTTCATTCAAGTGAAATTCGGTCTAAACTAATTTGTTGGAATCATTTTGTATTTATAACGGAATCAGATTTGTTCGCTAATATTTTTACACGATCTGAAAATTCTGATTTTAATAAGATTTGATTCCGCTCCTTTAATGTGCTTTCCAGTTTTGAATATGAGTTTTCAATTTTTGTATAGTCCCGCATGTACCCATCGTTTAACTTGATCACATACCAATAAATTCCCGCAAAAATTAACGTGACAAAAATCAAAAAAACAAAAAGACAACTTTCTAAAGTTTTCATTTAGGGATGCATTGGTCATGCCCTGAACCAGACTGACTCTTTTCTCAGATTAATAAATCAAATATAATCATAATATCTAATGCTTAGCAACCCAATTTCAATCATTCCTTAGCAGAGTTTTTGGTTATGGTAAGATGTTTCACCAAATGGTCACGCTCTTACAAAGACACGAATTTACTGTTAAGTCCGCCCCCATAGCCCCGATTGCAGCGGCATCCTTTTTTGGTGAATGAGCGGTAGCGAGTGCACCGGAAAAGATACAGCGGAAAGCGGGAAACAGCTCCCAAAAAAAATCAGTTTCAAAAACGAATTTTGAAACTGACAATATATATGGTTTTGCTTTGTGATCGCCCTTCCCGGTATTCAGATGGGAGCGCGATGACACCACATTAGTGATGACCGTGATTGCCGTGAAGGAATGGCCCCTCACCCTTCGGATTGCTGTAGATAACCTCTGCACCCTGCTCCGGAAGTGTTTTTCTTCTTACTTCTTCGGGATCAAATGGCTTTGTTTTTCCGAAATACTCTCTGAGCCCGGAGGTAAGCCACATAGGAATGACTACTCCAAAGAACATGATGATGCACCAGAACCCGATAAGGAGCATGATGACGAAAAATACGAACCAAAAGAACTGGTATCCCGGCCAGAATGAAGATAAGATTGTTAACATCGTTTTCAGATTTTAGGCAAAATTAATTTATTTTCTCTGATAATAAAAGTTTCCGCGCACATTTTTGCCCCGAAACTCGTTTTTTACGGCTGCGCACGGGCGCTGTTTCTGTTTTTAATGCGAAATGGATTCGAAGAAATCATTTCCTTTGTCATCTGTAATGATGAACGCCGGGAAATCCCTGATTTCTATTTTGCGCACTGCTTCCATGCCAAGTTCTTCAAAATCAACCACTTCTACAGACTTGATATTTTCTTTGGCCAATACCGCCGCGGGTCCGCCAATGGATCCCAGGTAGAATCCGCCATATTTGCCGCAGGCATTGGTAACATCCTTGCTGCGGTTTCCTTTGGCCAGCATAATCATGCTGCCGCCATGACTCTGGAACTCGTCCACATACACGTCCATACGTCCGGCAGTGGTAGGTCCGAAGCTTCCGGAAGCCATTCCCTCCGGAGTTTTTGCCGGTCCGGCATAATATATCGGGTGATTTTTAAAGTAATCGGGCATTGGCTGGCCGCTGTCCAGCAGTTCTTTTATTTTGGCGTGGGCAATATCTCGGGCCACAATGAGCGTACCGTTCAGTTTCAGGCGGGTTCTAATCGGATATTTGGAAAGTTCTGCCAGCACTTCGTTCATGGGACGGTTCAGGTCTATTTCTACAGCCGCTTCCAGGTGTGGTGGTGTGGCAGGCAGGAATCTTTTCGGATCCTGTTCCAGTTGCTCCAGGAAGATTCCGTCGCGGGTAATTTTTCCTTTGATATTCCGGTCTGCAGAGCAGGAAACGCCCATTCCCACAGGACAAGATGCGGCATGGCGTGGCAAGCGGATGACCCGAACATCGTGCGTCAGGTATTTCCCGCCAAACTGTGCGCCAATGGCAGACTCGCGGCAAATTTCCTGCACCCGGGCTTCCCATTCCAGATCGCGGAATGCCTGTCCGCCCATATTTCCTTCGGTGGGAAGATGGTCGTAATAGCCGGCGCTCGCCTTTTTCACCGCTGCCAGATTCGCTTCGGCAGAGGTGCCGCCAATGACCAGTGCAAGGTGGTATGGCGGGCAGGCTGCGGTTCCCAGGTCCATAATTTTTTCTTTCACGAATTCCTCCAGGGATTTGTCGTTCAGCAGGGATTTTGTTTTCTGGTAAAGGAAGGTTTTATTAGCAGAGCCACCGCCTTTGGCCAGAAACAGGAATTTATAGGCATCGCCTTCTTCGGCATAGATGTCAATCTGCGCGGGCAGGTTGGAGCCGGAGTTTTTCTCATCGAACATGGTGATGGGCACAATCTGGGAGTAGCGCAGGTTCTGCGACTGGTAGGTATTGTAAATGCCTTTGGAAATCCATTCGGCATCATTAACGCCGGTGTACACATTCTCCCCTTTTTTCCCCATGCAGATGGCAGTTCCGGTATCCTGACAGGAGGGCAAAGCGCCTTCTACCGCCACGGCGGCATTCTGCAGGAGGTTGTAGGCTACAAAACGGTCATTATCTGTAGCTTCGGGATCGTCTATAATATTTTTTAATTTTTGCAGATGCGCAGAGCGCAGCATGAAGGACACATCCCGCATGGCATGTTCGGCGAGGAGCTCCAGACCTTTTGGATCTACGGTAAGGATTTCCCTGCCGCCCATTTGTTCGGTTTTTACATATTCTGAGGTCAGTTTTTTGTATTGGGTATCGTCTTTAAGGATAGGAAAAGGCTCCTGATACTGAAATTCCATGCTGATAATGTTTTTTAAAAGCGCAAATTTACGGAATAAAAGAGAAGGGAGAAAATGAGATTTAGCAGCCGGCTATACCGAAATCCGGGCTGATTTGGCTAATACATAAGATGCTTTTTCGATTTATTCCGCCAGCCGGCCTGGCTTTCATAGGGAGCAAAGTAAATTTTGAGATCTGCCTGGCTTTCATAATCCACGAAATAGATTTTTTTCTGTGCCTGACTTTCATATTCGGTAAAAAACCACTTGCCTTCATTACCGGAGGCCTGTGAGCTGTACTTTACCCGAAATACCTTCAGATCTGCCTGGCTTTCATAATCGGTGACAAAAACCCGGACTTCTGCCTGACTGCCATAATTGACAGAGAACACTTTCTGTGAGAACATCAAAAACGGGCAAAGGAGGGTGAGGAAAAATAAACAGGTTTTCATCCGGTAAAATTTGAACCCTCAATATACAAAAAAAGAGGACCATAACCGACCCCCTGTAAAATGTAGCGCAACTTTCGTCACCATTTGTGTTTCGTGTGCAAATGTAGGACTTTGCTTTGTCAACTCTTGTCAACCAACTATGGAGCTTTAAATGAATTAACCGACACTAACTGACGGTCGCTCACATACATATCCAGAATTTCGGAAGCTTTACCCGCCACCAGGTCTCTCAGAATTTCCGGTTTGCGGACTTTGGCATTGCTGAGCCACTGGAAAATCCAGCCCACGAGTTCCCGGTTAATGCCGCACCGGAACTTCATCAGAAAATTTCCGTTGGAAAGTCTGGTAAACTGCTGACCGGGATGCCAGGAATGGTTCTTCACAAAGAAGCCCGACATTTCTGAAAATTCGATTTCAATATCATAAATATGATGATCCATATTTTCAGTCACCCCAAACCGGAGGGTCATCTCCTGTTCCAGCCTTATCCGGTACGGTTCCGGATCAAACATATTATTGGTCAGTTTGTACTTTTTAATCTGCTCCAAAGCATAAATACAGAATTTATCCAGTTCTTTCACAAATCCGCAGAGATGAACCACCCCGCGGTGATACAGCAATTGCACCGGCAAAAATTTCATAGGTGAGGTCACAGATCTGGCCAGGGACGTGTGGTCATATTTGGTCTTCAGAATCTTCATTTCCCGTTTGTTCTGAATACTCCAGATGCAGTCTTCTATAATCTTCTCATAAATTACCGGCTCATTGAGTTCATAAAAATGGCTGGACGTCACCTGCAGATCGGCCGCTGTTGCAAAATCCTCAAAACGGCTCTTGGAATGATTTTTATAGAATATTTTTTCAATTTTATCTAATGATTTCTTGCGGGACAGCACTACCGGCATGGGCATGAAATTTTTGAACATCAGATAAGAATTGATATCATAACCATCCAGCGTGGCGTGGCCGGCGGTGTATTCTATTTTCCAGGTTTTGCGGTTTTTTTCGCCTACGGAAACCACAATACTTTCACCAGGCAGCACCAGGGAACTTTCCAACTCGTTCAGATCACGGTAAAAGGTACGTTCTGAAATGCGGATATTATTTTTGGAAGCCCAGTCTTTGATGGTTTCTATGGTCACAGGTCCCCGCTTCAGCCGGGCGTAAATTTTAAGCAATCTCTCGGATTTCTCGGACATGGTTCAGTTTTCTCCAAAATTAGTTAAAAAAACGGCCGGAACAGGACTTTTATACAATAATTCACCAACGCGGGAGAATATTTTTCATTATAATACAGATTATCCTTCACCGCAATAGAGATTTTCGTTCGGCAGAGCTGATTTTTTAGTCGTAACTTTAAACTTTCAAAAATCAAATTACAATGAATTACAGAACAGAATATGACACCATGGGAGCCGTGCAGGTTCCTGCTGAAAAGTACTGGGGTCCGCAGACAGAACGCTCCCGGAATAATTTCAAAATAGGACCGGAAGCCTCCATGCCTGCAGAAATTATTGAGGCTTTTGCCATCCTGAAAAAAGCCGCCGCCTGGACCAACGCAGACGCCGGAATTCTCTCACCTCAGAAACGGGATCTCATTTCCCGGGTATGCGATGAAATTCTGGAAGGAAAACTGCAGGGCGAATTTCCTCTGGTCATCTGGCAAACCGGCTCCGGAACGCAATCCAATATGAACGTAAACGAGGTGATCTCTAACCGTGCTCATGTGCTGAGCGGTGGTACACTGGGAGAAAAATCAGACATCCATCCCAATGATGATGTGAATAAATCTCAAAGTTCCAACGACACCTATCCCACCGCCATGCATATTGCCGCCTACAAAAAAGTGGTGGAACATACGCTGCCGGCGGTAGAACAACTGCGGAATACCCTGCATGAAAAATCCGAAAAATTTAAAAATATTGTTAAAATCGGCCGTACACACCTTATGGATGCCACACCGCTGACCCTGGGTCAGGAGTTTTCCGGTTATGTGGCCCAGCTGGATTACGCCATGAAGGCCATCAGCAATACTCTGGATCACCTGCAGGAACTGGCGCTGGGCGGCACCGCAGTTGGCACCGGACTCAATACACCGGATGGTTACGCCGAAAAAGTAGCAGACTATATCTCCCAATTTACCGGTCTGCCCTTCACCACCGCACCCAACAAATTTGAGGCACTGGCTGCTCACGATGCCATCGTGGAAACTCACGGAGCGCTGAAACAACTGGCCGTGGCCCTGTACAAAATTGCACAGGACATCCGGCTGCTGGCTTCCGGACCCCGCAGCGGAATCGGGGAAATATTTATTCCGGAAAACGAGCCGGGTTCCTCCATCATGCCCGGAAAAGTAAATCCCACTCAGAATGAAGCGATGACTATGGTCTGCGCTCAGGTATTGGGAAATGACACTGCGATTTCATTTTCGGGAACTCAGGGAAACTACGAACTGAATGTCTTCAAACCGGTCATGGCATCTAACTTTCTGCAATCTGCTCAACTTTTGGGAGATGCCTGTATTTCGTTTAATGACCATTGTGCAACGGGCATTGAAGCCAATGAGCCACGCATTAAAGAGCTGGTAGATAAGTCCCTGATGCTGGTGACTGCACTGAATACCCACATCGGCTATGAAAATGCAGCCATGATTGCCAAAACCGCTCATAAAAACGGCACCACGCTGAAAGAGGAAGCCGTCAATCTGGGTCTGCTTACGGCGCAACAGTTTGACGAATGGGTAAAACCTGAAAAAATGGTATAAGGATAAGGGCGTCTGAGAAAGGCGCCTTTTTTATTGTTCTGCTGCCAGCGATTCAAAATAGGAAATCAGCAATTCTCTTTCCCCGGGAGTCAGGCTGGCCTCCGGATGAAAATTGATGTATGCAGGCATGGGCATGGTATGGTCTTTCAGCGTTTGGGCGGACTTTTTCAGCATATTCATTTTCAATTCATCATTATAAGAAGCCCATACCGAAAAGTTGGCGTATCTGCGGCCTTTATTTACATGGTGTTTCACCGACCAGGAAAACGGTGCCACCCGTGCATAATCCGGATATACCGTTTCATTGCTGTGGCAATCATAACACGCATTTTTCAGCAGAGCGGTAACCTGCGGCGGGGTCTGCATCACCTGTATGAAATCTTCTGCTGCCTGCACCGGTTCATTGGTTCGGTTTACCGGGATGAACTGAATCAGGACGAGCACAATGACGACTGCAAGGACTGTTCTGGAAAACTTTATCATGGTCTGACCTGTAGTGTTCTGGATGAGCCTTGTACTGCACCACCCCTGTTCTGCTGAAGCGGATTATTTTGTTGCTGATTGCGCTGCGGACTGGTTTGCGGGGATTGTGGCGCAGAAGTTTCCGGCTTCAGCAAATCCAACTTGCGGGGATCCTGAAAATCCCAGTCTTCTACCAGCTCCCACAGCGGTCTTATGGTCACTTTTTTAAAGAACACGAAAGCATCTTCTGCAAAAGTTTCCTGCTGCAGACTCGCCACATCCCAATGCCGGTTTCCGTTCGGATCTGCCAGTAACCGCACAAAATACTCGCCCGGTTTCATCACCGGAAATTTCAGTTCGGACTCATCTGTGTATCTCTGATACATGATATTTTCTGAAGCATCCAGCAACTGCAGCCAGAATTTACCCGGCGGCTGATTTTTAAGACGAACGGTAAAACTGCCATAGTTCTGAATTTGGTCTGCCTCAAAATCGAAACGATACGGATTTGCCGTACTTTCATAAAAAGAGGAAACTGTTTTACTGGGTATAGTGAGCTGGTAGGATTTTCCTTCCTCAAATTCACCTTTTACAAAGATTTTATAGGGATTTGTTTCAGAAATTCTGGCAGAAAGTGGTATGGCTGTGGTACTGTCTATGGTAAGCGTCCATTTTTCCGGCTGTATACGGTCTATCATAAAATTGCTCACAATTTCCAATTCCGTTTTTGGTGGCAGCAAATTACCTTTCTGGTTGGCCAGGGTCATCTCCATATCCTTATTCCTTTTATAGAATACCGAAACCGTATCCTGCTTCTGGCCTGTATCGTAACTGAATTTTAAATTTTCTGTAGATTCGGTGCCAATGTTCTGGCTCACGGCATCAAACCAGATGTGCACACTGTCCGATTTTTGGCGGTGGGTGACTTTATAGTTTTTAAGCTTTTCTGAGACCGCTGAAACCTCAACCTGATCCGGGTTTCCTTCAAAAAGCATCAGAACTCCGCCCGGATTTTCTTTCATTTCCGTGTACCGCAATGCTTTCTGACTGGGATACAGCTGCAGCGGAATTCCCGAGACGGACTGTTCCACTACTACCGAATCTTTTCTGAAAGCAATTTTTTCTTTACCGGGGTCAAAGACTGAATTTCCGTTTTCATCCTCAAACGCCACAATCTTATAGGTTCCCGGCGAAAGATAGTTCAGTTCATAGTAGCCATCATCATCTACCCGGGTAATGTAATAGGGTTTCTGGCGGTAATCCATGGAATCTTTGTACTGATATAAGCCGACCACTTTATTGATTTTGGCTCCGGATGCCCGGATTTGTGCGCCCTCGGTTACTTCGCCGCTGATGTAGTAATCATCAATTTTCTCTCCGGTAGAGAAGGCAAAGTTATAATATGGCAGCACATTTCCTTCGTTATTATCCTGTATGGAGCTCCCGAAATTAAAACTATATGTGGTGTTGGCCTGCAACGTATCTTCCCACTGAATCAGAATATGCCGGGTTGCAAGGTTGGAAGGCATAATTCTGGTAATTTTGCGG
Source organism: Chryseobacterium sp. MFBS3-17 (assembly GCF_020687745.1). Lineage (GTDB taxonomy): Bacteria > Bacteroidota > Bacteroidia > Flavobacteriales > Weeksellaceae > Marnyiella. The sequence goes on along the minus strand of NZ_JAJEWK010000008.1, from coordinate 199,895 downwards.
ATGGGCGGCGAGATAATGAGATTCTTGTTGATCTCTTTCAGCGTAATATACTCATCAAAATCAATTCTAAGCTCTTTCAGATCTCTGGGTACCAGAACGCGTGGCGTATCTATGCTTGTTCCCAGCACACGCGGTGCCAGGCTGTCCCGTTCGCCACCAATGGGTGAACCCACCCGTGCGCAGGACCATAAAACAGCAGCCAAAACTGACAACAGAAACAGTTTTTTCATGAGTAGAATTTGTGCAAATTTAAAATTTATTCTGCACTTACCGCTGCAGAATCAGATTTACTGTTCGCCGAATCTAAGGCCGGAAAATCCAGGGTTTTTCTTAAACGCTCAATTTCCACCGGATATTGCCCGAAAAGGCTTGCCAGTGCCAACGCGGTATAGGGCAATCTGGAAAATTTATTACCGATGGATACAATGGTCACATTGGATCCCAGCAAGTGAGCAAATACCGAATTGGTACCATGCCACCACCCGGTATGGTAGGTGAGTTTAGAGTCATCATAGACCTTCATTCTGAAACCGATGCCATAATTATTGATTCCCGGTTTTTCATTGCTGTACGGCTGGAAAATCATTTGTTTGAGATCTGCTCTCAGAAAATCCGGAGCATACATGGCCTTGGAGAAATTGAATAAATCACGGGGCGTGGTGTACACATTTTTATCACCATAAATCAAATCCAGACGGTCATAGGGATGCACTTTGGGACCGCGGTTATAAAAAGATTTTGCTGCAGTAAGGGTATCTTTCTCCTGAAACACAAAACTGTTTTTCATTTTCAGGGGCTTAAAAACCATCTGCTCCATCGCATCCGGAAAATACGTACCGGTCACTTTCTCTATCAGCAACGCCAGCACCGCATAATTGGAATTGCAGTACATAAAACCGGTATCGGGCGCACGGGCGGCTTCCGGTTTGTACTTCAGCATCATATTCATAATGTCCTGGTTGGTCAGGAATTTCTTGGAAAGTTCTGCCGGAGCAGGGTCTATTTTTTCTATGAAATATTCATATTTGGGCAGACCACTGCGCTGGGTGAGCAGTGACATCACTGTAACGCCCGGATAGGGAAATCCCGGGAAATACTTTGAAACCTCATCTTCCAGAGCCAGTTTACCGGCTTCCACCAGTTTCAGGACCGCCATTGCCGTAATGGATTTGCTAATGGACGCCACATGAAGCGGCGTGGTTTGGGTGATGGGAGACTGCTGGTGATCCTGGGCAAAGCCGCGGTAGCCTTCATAGAGAATATCATCGCCTTTGGCAATTAAAAATCCGCCCCATACATCTCCCCCTTCCCACACAGAGGAATAGTACTGCTCAATCACTGCATGCACAGAATCTTTGCTGGCCAACCGGCTGTCTTTTTTATGAAAAACATCATCCAGATTTACATTGCCAAAATTAGGCAGCAAGGTTTCGGGTTCTTCAGGGCTTGTGCCCACCTCCTTTTTACATGAAAACAAAAGAAACAAACAGAGAACACTTAACCATAGACAATTCTTCATAACTCATTTTTGAAACAGCATGCAATTTAGCAAAATCACTATGACAAACCGGGTGATTGCCGGAACATTAAGATTATTTTAACAGAAGCGGTGACCAAAATCATATACTGCGCTTGCCCTTATTTCTGTATCTTTGAGAACTTACTACATTTATATTCAATTGTATCAATGACACATAACTTTCACATCCCCGTAATGGGACTGGCTTTTACTATAGACAGTCCGGCGCGGGTAGCACAATACGGAATAGATTCCGTAATCTCCATCATGGATGATGATCTTATTGAAAAAATGACGGCGCTGTATGCCCGAAATTTCAAACAACCTTACGAGGAAATCACCAAAAAAGCTGAAGATTTCCGGGCCAAAAGAATCACCAACTACCTGAATCTGCTGGATAAGGTTGTTACTGAAAAGTTCAACAGCTTTAAACAGGAAATCACCACAAACAAACTGAAATTCGAAGATTTTCTGAGCACACTTCCTTCCAATTCTGAACTGAAAGAGAAACTGGAAAACGTGATCACCACTCAGAAAAACAATATTCAGGAGGTGAAAAAACTGCTGGATCAGTATTTTCATCCGGGCAGCATAGACGTGAACATCATGACCAAGGTGGATAAAGACAACTTTGAAAAAGGGGAGCAATTGCCGGTGATGTATAATGACGCCCATGCGGCTTTGCGCGGATTTGCCCTCAGCACGGTGCAATCCGCTGTGGTATTCTCTGCCGGAATGAACCCAAGGCTGTACAGCTACCTGGAGACTTTTGATAATTTCTATCCTGATGCAGAAGGTCGTTTTCAGAAAAAAATCATTCTGAAAGTCAGCGATTTCCGCTCTGCCATGATTCAGGGAAATTTTCTTGCTAAAAAAGGACTCTGGGTTTCAGAATACCGCATAGAATCCGGACTGAACTGCGGCGGACATGCATTTGCCACCGAAGGATTGCTGATGGGACCCATTGTAGAAGAATTCAGAAATCAGAAAAATGAACTGGAACAGTCTGCATTTTCACTTTTCACCAAAGCGCTGGACGCGAAAGACAAAACCATTCCCGCCACAGCACCGGAAATTAAAATCACCGTGCAGGGAGGCGTCGGTACGGCAGAAGAGCATCAGTTTCTGCTGAGTCACTATCAGGTAGATTCTGTAGGCTGGGGTTCTCCGTTTCTGCTGGTACCTGAAGCCACTTCTGTGGACCAGCAAACCCGCAGTCTGCTTGCCCGTGCCGGCGAAGAAGATTTATATTTAAGCAATATCTCTCCGCTGGGTGTCCCTTTCAACACCGTGAAAGGTACCACCAATGAATTTCATAAAAACAACAGAATCGCAGCCGGTAAGGCCGGAAGTTCCTGCCCGAAGAAATACCTGGCTCTGAGCAAAGACCATGACCCGGAAGGGATCTGTACGGCTTCCAAGAAATACCAGGATCTGAAAATCCAGGAACTGAAGGCAAAAACAGATCTTACTCCTGAGGAATACAGCCGCGGGCATGCGGAAATCACTGAAAAAGCCTGTTTATGCGTGGGTCTGGCCAATGCTTCCCACCTGGAAATGGGCATTCCGGTAAAAGGTCAGCAGCAGGGTGTTGTGGTTTGTCCGGGACCAAATATGGCTTATTTTTCAAATGAAGTGTCGCTGAAAGATATGATGAAACACATCTATGGCGAAAAACCCGTGGAAAATCACAGCAACCGGCCGCATATGTTCATCAAAGAACTGTATTTGTACATAGATCACCTGCAGCAGCAAATTCAGAGCAGCCTGCAATTGACCCCGCAGAAAATTAAAAAGCTGGAAGCTTTTAAAAATAATCTTCTGGATGGCATCAGTTATTACAGAGAATTGTTTTCCGTAACTACATTCTTCCGCAATGAAAACGGAAAAATACAAAGCGAACTGAATGTCTGCGAGGCTCAGGTGAAAAATATGAAAGTAACGCCGGAACTGGTTTAAGCTTTAATATTATAGCGTTTCAAAATCTTGTCTGCAATAAAGCAGGCAAGTTTTTTTTTGCTTTGATGGGTCCACCCGGCAATATGTGGCGTAACCAGCACGTTCTCAGACTGCAGCAGGAAGCGAAGGTCATCGTTATCACCCTCCAGATGCTCGAAAGAAGATTTCTCAAACTCCAGTACATCCAGCGCAGCTCCTTTTACCTTACCGGATTTCAGCGCCTCAACTAAATCTTTAGTTTTTACGTTTTTCCCCCTGGCGGTATTGATCAGATAGAAATCTTTTTTCATCTCCGAGATGAACGCGGCATCGACCAGATGATGCGTTTCCGGCGTGATGGGCAGATGCAGGCTGATGACATCTGCTTCGCTTTTCAAGTGATCCAAAGAGACCTGAGTGGCATACTGATCTGACAGACCGGGCAGGATGTCGTGAAAAATCACCGTACACCCGAATCCGGAAAGTCTTCTGGCCACCGCTTTTCCCATATTTCCGTAACCGATAATGCCAAAGGTTTTTCCCATCAGTTCATCACCCCGGTTTTCCTCACGTTTCCAGATGCCGTTTTTCACTTCTACGGAAGCAATAAACAGACGATGCATCAGAATCATGAGCATTCCCACTACATGTTCGGCCACAGAATCGCGGTTGCCTTCTGGCGAACTGATCAGATGAATACCCAGTTTTTCGGCCACGGCACAGTTTATATTTTCCATACCGGCTCCTACCCGGGCTATAAATTTTAGATGAGAGGACCGCAATAGGAAATTTTCATCCAGCGGAATTCTGCTGCGGATGATGATGCCTTCGTACAGATGAATTTTCTCCAGAATTTCTTCATAAGCAGATTCGTGATCTTCGTGTACCTCAAAGCAGTTTGCAGTGAGCCGTTCTGCAATCAGCGGGTCATTCTTGTCAAGTTGAAGGATTTTCATTTTTAAAACAGGTCTTACCCGGTTCAGGAGGGTTTCAGGAACCGAATAATTTCTTTAATTCCACCGAATCAGCAGGTTTCATTCTCCCGGAGAGAATCAGTGAGAGTTCTTTTCTGCGCAGAGCTGCATCAAAACGTTGTTGTTCCTCTTCCGTTTCCGGCTCCATCTGTGGAATCGGAATCGGCCGGTTAAATTCATCTACTGCCACAAAAGTATAGATGCCCTCATTGGTGTGGATTTTTTTCTGGTTAATGGGATCATCCAGCCATACATCCACATAAATCTCCATGGATGTGGAAAATGCACGGGATACTTTGGACTCCAGTACCACAATCCCGCCTTCCGGAATCGGATGATTAAAGGAAACATGATTTACAGAAGCGGTGACCACACGTCTTTCGCAATGCCGGGCTGCCGAGATGGAGGCACAGCGGTCCATTTTGGACAGCAGTTCGCCGCCGAAGAGATTTCTGAGCGAATTGGTCTCATTCGGAAGTACAATATTGGTCATCACGGTAAGCGAATCAATTGCTTTTTTGATTTTTGCCATGTAAAATTTACTTATTTATTATTACTGCCCACTGCTGTTTCTGTAGCCGTAGCGGCAGAATCCGGCACGATATGTTCCAGCGAGTCTTTCACGTTCATATGGGTAGAGTCTGCGGTGACGGGTGGTGTTGTTTTTTCGCCCGATGAGATTTTAAGATCTGCCAGATCAAATGATTTTTTACCAAACACTTTCTCCGGCTGGGTGATTCCGAAATAAGCCAGTGCCACTGCCGGGATTCCCAGCACCAGTGTCCAGATCAGTACTTTTCCTATACGGAAAGATCCTCGGGATTCGGCGTTCCTGCCTTTCTTTTTCTTCAGATCGGTCAGGTTAATCTCCTCTAGGCCATAGAAATCTGACATTTCATGCTGAATTCTGCTTCCCTCAAACTGCACCTCATCCAGAGAAAATTTGAATGCTCCCAGCTCCTCTACCTCAAAATTTTCGGCTTCGTTCAGTTTATTTTTCCAGTAGGTAACCTGTACTTTTATCTCATCTGCAGCTTCCTGCAGGCTGCTGTTGCGGGCATGCGCCACGTATTTTTCAAAATCGTCACCTTCGGCATGATAATCCGGAGACCAGGTAATTTTCTTGGCCGGCGGCAGCAAAATTTTATTCCCGCTGCTGAGTACAGCAGCAGCATTTTCAAGGTAAAAATCACCAAAGCCCGTAATCCGGACCCGGCCATTTTCCGTGAGATACGCAAGAATGAGAGCAGAGATTTTCATTTACCGGCAAATTTAACGTTTTTTTGCCGAAGTATAAATTCCGGCCATAAAAAAGGCCGTCTGATGACGACCTTAAAAATATGAATATGAAAGGGATAAATAAAATGAAATCCCGTAGTCCGTCTGTCCGTTTTCTTATGGTTTGATCCAAAAAGACACCCCGAACATAAAATTAGTTCCGGCCTGGGAAAAATAGTACGGATCCCCATCATACACATATCCGTTGTTGATGTACTTTTGGTTAAAAATATTATTGACCAGCAGCGTAAAATCGACATTGGTTTTGCGCAGACTAAGCGTGTATTTTGCATTGAAATCGGTGAGAAAATATTCCTTGGTTTTCAGATTTTCATCATGGGTATTGTCCAGATACTGACTTCCGACATATTGATTCTGAAGATGCACACTGAAGTTCTTCAGCGGTTGGTAACTGATCAGCACATTGGCAATCATTTCCGGAGAAAAAGAAATCGGGGTATTGCCCAGATCTACAATTCCTTCTGACGTTTCGTTTCTGAAGCCGATGTTTTCATTTTTGCTTAATGAAAAATTTCCGCCCACATTCCATTGTTCCGATAGCTTAGCAAGCGCAGCCAGTTCTATCCCCAGCCGGTAACTTTTGCCAGAATTCACGCGGATAAATTCACCAATATTATTGATTTGCCCGTTCAGCACCAGCTGATTCACATAATTCATATAATAGGCATTGGCCGTGAACGCTACCTTACCGATGTTTTTTTCTATTCCCGCTTCAAAGTCATGTAATTTTTCTGCCTGAGTTTCCGGATTGGCAAACAAGTCATCCCGGTTGGGCTCGCGGTGTGCATGGGCATAGGAAAGGTAGAGTTTCCCGGCAGGAATCCGGTAATTGACACCCGCTTTTGGATTAAAGAATAACCAGTTTTTGTTCAGATTCACCCCTTCATCGTCACCCTGCTGTACAATACGGGCATCATAGACAATATTCCGCAGTTGCAAATCCCCGAAAAATTCGAAAGAACCCAGGCGGTACATGGCTTTGGCAAAGCCCGAAAATTCATCTTTCACAGATTTGTTCCGGTAATATTCATGTTCATTAATCTGCGGCAGGTACACGCCCGTCACATTACCGAAATGCCAGCCCACATACTGGTTGCCCACCACTCCGATATTCAGGTCCAGACGGTCAAACTTTCCGTACAGGGTAGAAACTGCACCGTAGAAATCATTGTCCAGCCACTTTTTTCTGATAAAATCCGAGTAGGCACTGCCATTTGCATCGGGAAGGTTGTAACGGGCAAACGGATCGCCTTGTTTATAATTTTCATAATACCCTTTCCCTTTGGTATAATGCAGCGTTGTTTCCAGATTCCAGTGATTGCCGAGCCGCTGTTCCCACAGGAGCTGGTAGTGATTCTGGCGGTAATTATCGGTTTCATTATCATAATAGCCAATGATATTTTCCCATTGATCATCATAGATTGCTCCGGAATAGTTGAATCGGGGATTTGTTTCCCAGGTTTCGCGGTCAATTCCGTTCCACGCCTGATAGGTTTTTTCTTTTCCGCCGAATGCCAGCAGACGGAGTTTGGTAGAATCATCCCGGAACATGGCGGTAAAATTGTAGGAATCCAGGTCAGAAAACGCACGGTCTATATAGCCGTCTGAGTGAATTTTGGTATAGCGGCCCATGAGACTCAGCCGGTCATTCCAGAATGTGCCACTGCCTATTTCTGCTGAATATTTATAGGTGTTGAACGAGCCGTAGCTGTTATCTGACTTCAGGTAAAATTCATCGGCCGGGTCTTTGGAAATGACATTAACACTGGCACCGAATGCAGAAACGCCGTTGGTAGAGGTCCCTACTCCGCGCTGAATCACAATCTGCGAAGCAGAACTGGTGAGATCCGGTACATTCACGAAAAAAGTGCCCTGGCTTTCGGAATCGTTGTACGGAATACCATTCATCATGACATTAATGCCATTTCCCGCCACACCCCGGATTCTGAATCCGGTGTAGCCTATGCCGTTTCCAGCATCCGACGTGGCAATTACAGCGGTCTGATTCTTCAACAATACCGGCAAATCCTGACCGAGGTTCTTGCGGCTCAGGTCTTTTTCCACGTTAATGATTTCCTTGGAAAACGGCAAAGCCTTTGTAAAATTCACACTTTCAATTTCGTGTGTCCTGATGGTGTCCTGCGTCAGATTCTGCGCAAAAAAGAACGGACCTGCAGCAAGTCCAAAAACAAAAAATCCTTTCATTCTTTTAAATTTTTTAAAATTAATTGAATAAAAGGGGAACAAATAAATTATACAGTTTCCGGCTTTCTGCATCATGGCAGAAGAGTCAGATTTTCCCTAAACAGCATTACCTGTTCCAGGTTCATTGGGTATAATCTCAGCTTGTGACAGCACCCCTTTAATTTCTGATCGCGAAATTACGAATATTTTAATTAATAACCTTTATTTTTTGCGTCAATGTAATAATAATTCTTGCCGTCTTTGGTCACTTCAAACAAACGTGCAAGTTTCCAGCTGTAATTCCGTTTGATATCACTGTACTCAAACGGAATGATGACTTTGTTGTGAATATCAATCACCCCGAAGCGGTTGTTCCGGGAGGCAATAATCATGGGATTGTTCAGGTCATCACCTTCCATAATATGAAGATAGGTGTATTGCGGATAAATAATATAATTGCGGTAATCCTCCGGATTGGTAAAGGAAGTCTCCTCAATGATTCCGTAATATCCCTGGCGGATATACGAAAAATAGCGTTGTTTTTTAAACTCAAAAGGACATTTGGCCAGATCGGCATTTTTATACTGATACACCCTTTTCCCTTTTTTATCAATCCTGAAATCCACACCGCCCTTCCGTACCGAGGCGAACTGGTCTGAACCGAATTTTCTGACTTTTGCATTGGGAGAATTCAGCAGGTTGCAGTCTTCCGTAAAAAATCCCACATTGCTGTATTCCGGCCGGATTACGATGTTGCCTTTCCGGTCCACAAATCCGTAGCTGCCATTCCGCTGCTGTGGAATCAGCTCCGGCACGTCCCGGTTTACCGGAGTGTGCTCCTGACTTTCGGCTGCCAACTGCACAGAGGCGTTGTCACTTCCGGATTGGGCCGTGAGGAAGAGCATATTCAAAGCAAACAATATCTGCAAAAATTTTTTCATGCATTCTGGTTTTCAAAAACATTGCCAAAATTAAGACTTATTCTTCAATATGTTTCCGGTAGTAAAACATAGGAATAATTAAAAGCAATATTAACGGCTGAATGACAAACCGCCGCATATAAAAGGAGAATACTTCACCGGCAGCAAATCCGGTAGCAATACAGTAAAGGTACACCGGCAGACAGATGGCGAAAAAGATCAGCATCAGTGCCACAGCCTGTACCGTCCATTTTTTATTCAGGAACATGAAATGAATGATTACGGCCGAGGCAGCCACATTCAGCATAAACCTGAAAACATGATGCAGAATCAGCCGTGACCAGTCAAATTCCGGGAGATCGTTATGCAGACCGGTTTCCTTAAAATACCCGATAAAAGGATCATAAAAAGCATGATTTTCAATCACCCGAACAGCTATCAGGCCGCAGATACCCACCAAAACCATGAACCACCGGAATATCTTTTTCATTTTTTCAGCGCAAAAAATTTAATCCAAATCAGCCAGAGTGCCACCACCGTACCGTAAATCACCGCAGGGAAAAGATAATCATGGGCTATTTTTCCATATTGCGGCATATCGGCCAAAACCATATTGAGCCCCATAATGCGCAGCACATTCATGATATGCAATATGAGCAGTCCGCCCAGAATAAACCACAGGGTCTTGATGCCCCGGTAAAAAGCCACCACGAAAGCCACAAACCAGATCATTACCGATATCGCATTGCAGCCTTCTACCATGCGGGAAACATAAATTCCTTTCACGCGGAATCCGGTGGTGAGGTTTTTGGCATCATGTGTAAGTTCTGTGGGATAGCCCAGGTTATTCTGCAGAAAACCGACCTGCTTTGCCACCGACTGAGAGAACGGATCCAGGCCGTGAATCTCCGTTTGGGTGAGGTAGGCCTGATACCCGAAAAACAGCACAAGATAAATGGCTGTAAATTTCAGCAGTATCAGCAACACCGGTTTGAAATCCTGGAACATGCTGCAAAGATAACAAAATAGCCTGCAAATGATTATATTTGTAAAATAGTCAGCAATTTTGGAAGAAGCACAACAATTTCTAGAACAGTTTACCGGTGAAAAAGCATCGGTTTTTTACGCTTTGCCCCAAAGCGGTTCTGCCCGCAGGAATTTTGTGGGCACCTCAGGCGGCATAGACTACATCATTACCAGCAATCACAATGTTGCCGAAAACGAATGTTTTCTGTACTTTTCAGGATTATTTTCGGAACTGAAACTCAATACGCCGAAGGTATATGCTGTAACCGCAAACCGCACGCTGTACATCCAGGAGCATAAGGGGCGCAGAACCCTTTCTGAAATCATAGCCGAAGAAGGACTTACAGACCGTGTAAAAGCACTGGTGAAACAAAGTCTGGAACACCTCTGCAACATGCAGGAGCAAACACGGGGAAAAACAGATTACAGCCGCACGTTTGAATATGAAAGATATGACGAACTTCCTGTACTGAACGATCTGTTCTATTTCAAAAGTTTCATTGCAGATGCGCTGGAACTTCCCTACCGGAAGGCGGCTCTGATTCAGGAATTTAAAAAGATTGCTGCTCTCACGGAATCTTTGGGACCAAAAAGCATCATGTTGCGTGACTTTCAGGCCCGGAATATCATGGTAAATGATTCTGATCAAGTATTCTTCATTGATTATCAGTCTGCTATGGAGGGGCCGCGGATGTATGACGTTATTTCGTTTCTGTATCAGGCCAAAGCCGACTTTCCGGAGGATTTCCGCCGGGAAATGGTAGCTTACTTTGCCGGATTTATTGAGAATGAGCAGGAACGCAACCCGCTGTATGAGTCATTCCGGCCTTTGCAACTCATCCGGTTTCTGCAGGTTCTGGGCGCATACGGCTTTCGCGGGCTCGTACAGCGCAAAGCCCATTTTATGGCAAGCGTAGATAAAGGGATTGAAAATCTCACGAAATTTTCGGCAGATTGGGAAAAAATGAATAACTTCCCGGAACTGAAGCAACTGATTGAGCAGCTGGACACCCCGGAAGTTCAGGAGAAGATTAATGATTTAAGAGGATAAATTTTATGAGTTTAACGATTGAAATACACAGTTTTTCATATAAAAAAGGGGGAATTCCCAAAGACATCACCACAAACGGCGGCGGCTTCACCTTTGACTGCCGGGGCATATTGAATCCGGGACGCATAGATGAATACAAACCACAAACCGGCAAGGACTTACCTGTACAGGAGTTTCTGGAACAGAAGACCGAGATGCCTGTGTTTCTGAAACTCATTCATGATCTGATTTCCATTACCATAGACAATTACGTGAGCCGTGATTTTGAACATCTGCAGATTAATTTCGGCTGTACCGGCGGACAGCACCGCTCGGTGTACAGCGCAGAGCAGACCGCAAAGTTTATCCGGGAGAAATATCCGCAGGTTACCGTTACGGTACAGCATGATGAGCAACCCCAACTGAACGCCTAACCTGACCCGACATCCATGAAAGCACTTTTATTTGCTGCCGGAAAAGGAACCCGGCTGAAACCATTTACCGATCACCACCCCAAAGCGCTGGTGAAAGTGAACGGTATCCCGTTGTTGGAGCGCAACATTAAGTACCTGCAGTCCTATGGCATCAATGAATTCGTAATCAATATTCACCATTTCGGGAGTCAGATTGTGGATTTTCTGAAACTGAACGATGATTTCGGCGCAAAAATTGAAATATCAGATGAGCATGAAGAATTGCTGGAAACCGGTGGCGGACTGGTTTTTGCCAAAAGGTTTCTGGACAGCCACGGAGATTTTCTGATTATGAATGCGGACATCCTTACCGATCTCAACATTACTGAATTTGTACAGTATCACAAACAGAAACAGGATTTTGCAACTCTGGCGGTATCAGACCGGAGCAGTTCACGGAAACTGTTGTTTAATGATGACAGGGTACTGAAGGGGTGGATGAACGTAGAAACCGGCGAGCAGCGTCTGGCAGAATTCAATAAAGGCTTCAAAGCACTGGCTTTCAGTGGTGTACATTGCCTAAATCCGGAAATATTCAATAAAATAAAAAGGACCGGTAAGTTTTCCATTATGGAAGAATACCTGGATCTGATGTTAACAGAAAAAATTCACGGCTACCAGCACAATGCCCATTTGGTAGACGTAGGCAGACCCGAATCTGTGCTGCAAGCCGAACAATACTTTAAATAAAACCGATGAGTAAAATAAAAAGAGGGAAAGGAATGACCAAGATCATTGCCGGACCGGAACACGAAATAGACCAGCGCGTACAAAACCATTTTAAAGAAAAAACATGGGATGAAACCATCACCAAAGACAGCTGGATGGTTTTCAAAGTGATGGCAGAACTGGTAGACGGCTATGAAAAACTGGCCAAACTGGGACCCTGTGTATCCGTTTTTGGCTCTGCCAGAATGAAGGAAGGAGATCCGTATTATGAAATGGCTGTAGAAATTTCAGAGAAAATCACCAGACTGGGATTCGGAATCATTACCGGCGGCGGACCCGGCGTTATGGAAGCCGGTAATAAAGGTGCCAGAAACGCGGGTGGAAAATCCATCGGGCTGAATATAGACCTGCCTTTTGAACAGCATTTTAATCCGTATATTGACAAAGATTACTCAATAGATTTCAATTATTTTTTCCTGAGAAAAGTAATGTTTGTGAAATACTCGCAGGGATTCATCGTTATGCCGGGAGGTTTCGGAACTCTGGACGAGTTATCTGAAGCCCTGACGCTGATTCAGACGGCGAAAATAGCCCGGTTCCCGATTGTGCTGGTGGGCAGCGAATTCTGGAGCGGCCTGCTGGAGTGGTTTGAAAATACCTTACTGAAAAACGGTCTGATTTCTGAAGAAGACCTGATTCTGTACCGCGTGGTAGATTCGGCAGATGAAGCCGTGGCACACATTAAGGCGTTCTATGACAAGTACTCCATCAGTGTGAATTTCTAAATGGCATATATTTTGCGACCTAGTTTAGAAATATATTTATACCATTAAATATATAACGAAATGAAAAAAATTTTACAGATATTATCCATTTTAACAATTTTTGTGATGCTGAGCTTTGCATCGCAGGATTTTTATTCCTCTATGACTAAAGTGGATTACATAGATGGTAGCAAAACCCTGAAATTTACAACCAAACTGAATACCAGCCATATTTCTGATGCTATTAAAATCAACCCGAATACCGCTCAGTTTGAAGCCGAGGTGAAAAAATACGTAAACAACAATATGGATGTTTATGTAAACGGCGGCGCTAAAAAACTGACCTTCACCGGCAGCCAGGTAAAAGGTGAAACCGTTTGGGTCTATTTTGAGACCGGCGGCATAGGAGACATCAGCACTTTAAGAATAAAAAACACCATCTTGCTGGGTACATTCCCGAAACAGTTCAATCTTGTGAATATTGCGTACAGGGGAAAACAAAAAACAATGAACTTCATGCGCGGAAAAGAAACCAATGAGGTTTCATTCTAAACCGCTTCTGATAACACGTACATAAGGTCCTGATTCGTCAGGACTTTTTTTGTGGCGCCGGACGGGATCCCGATAGCTATCAGGAGAGATGGGAGACAAGAGATGAGAGACAAGAGATGAGAGATAAGAGATAAGAGATTGGAGACAGGTGACTTGAGATAAGGGACGGGAGACGGGCGGAATCTGGTACGGGATTTCCGGATATCGATTGGTTTGCTGCGTGTCTGGATCTTCCTGAGATTGCTTTATTTGTTGCCTCATGGTTGTTTTGTTTCCTTTCACAGTATGATCCGTATGGATCAAAAAAAAGCAACCCCGGAATGAGGTTGCTTTCGTATGAAGTTGCGTCACCGTTATGGTTTTGCTTTAATTTTCACGTTATCTATTTCCCATGTATTGGCTGCAGCTGTAGTGGAAGTATATTTAAATGCAATTCTTACCGTTTGATTGGCAAAGGCATTCAAACTTACATTTCCGGAGTTTACAAAGCCCCAAGCTCCAGTATTGGTGTCAAAATTCGCAGAAAGCTCGGTCCACGTGGTGGTAGCAGGATCACCGGAATAGTTGTTGGTAATATACAGTTTCAAAGGATCACCATTGTATCTTACATCTGAATCGAAAGTCAGGTTGATGTTGCTGTATCCTGCCAGTGACACTTCTCTGGAAATCAACCAGTCTTCATTGGCATGGTTGGTTCCATTGGAATGACCGTTCATCATTGCATAATAGGAGCCACCTGAACCCTGGTTAGAAGTTACCCATACCTGTGCTCCGGTCACGTTTACCGCTGTCCAGTTAGAGGCATTCAGTACAGATGAAAACTCTTCGCTGAATAAGGTAACCGGTGCTACTGCGTTATCACATCTTGGCCCTTCCAGCAAAGCATGAGTTTGCTTAGGAATCCAAAGCTGGTAAGTACCATTAAACACACTCAGAATGGCATATACATCACCCTGGCCTGCATCTACGGTATTAGCACCGAAGCTGGCAAAATTACTGGTTCTGAGAACAATCTGGTTTCCGGCACAGTCGGTAAGGGTTCTGTTGGTAGTAGTTCCTACGGCATAAGGCTCTCCCAGATCACTTTCTACAAATCTTACATCTTTGATTTTGATCCATTTGCCCACATCTTCTGCGGTCAGTTGGGTAATCGTTCTTTCTGTAGGTACGGGAGCAGAAACTGCTTCACCGGAATCAAAGAAGAATTTGTACACATCTCCTGCGGCAATTCTTCCTACGTTATTATTAAACGGCTGACCCAGCTGAAGTTCGCCGCTTACATTTCCGATATGCAATCCGTTCAGTTTCACATAGATTTGTTTTCCAACGCGGAATCTCGGATCGTTGTACATCGGGTCCTTATCAATGTTGATGCGGATACCACCTGTAGCATCTTCTACATAGATGTATTTAAACAGGTTTCCGGTTTCATCATTGGCGGTTACTTTCGCTTTGATTACGAAATCATCAGTAATTGGTGTCAGTGAACCGGTGAACATTTGCTTTACTTCGGCAATGCTTTTCACGGTCACAGAGTTTAAATCAATACCACAAGGGTCTGTTGCAATACCATCAAGTCTCGGGAAGCCGGTCATATTCAGATCTTCTGCTTTGTTGATGTACATCTGATAGGTAGAGTTGAATTTGCTATAGATTCCCACAAATGTTCCATTTCCTGAAGGCAACAGATTGCCGGCAAAAGATGCATACCCACTGTTTCTCACTACGCGGTTTGTTGCAGTGCCATCACTGATTCTGCGGTCCACGGTAGTTCCTTCCGGTGCGTACACGGAACACAATACCGTTGCGTCAAATTCAGCATTATTGATCTGAATCAATGCTCCGATCAGGTTTTCAGACTGTGCATTCATATCTGCCAGCGTCATTACTACCGGGATGATTTCTTCTCTTACGTCACAATCTCTGAAGATATGTTTAGGCACATCATTTTCCGGGATACGGGTTCCGGCCGGAGTTTGCATTCCCAGCTGCTTCACACCGCCATAAGTGGTAACAGAGAGGTCTTTTACCTCAATATACACTTTGCTTCCCTGCGGAAACTTGGTGTAGGTACTCACCAGATCCACACTCACGGTAAGACCATGTGTAGGATTTACCGGTGCATCCTGTACGTAGATGGTTTTATAAATATTACCGCTCTGGTCTGTAGAAGATACATAAGCTTCCACGTATGCTTTCTCTGTAATGGGTGTACTCAGCGGCACGTTTTTCAGTTCTGCCAGAGTCCACTTGGTGTACCCGTTCTGCGGATTGGTATAGAAATCTGCTGTTTTACACTCATACCCCTGCAGATCGGGTGTATCATAGATATCATCGTGCACACACCCTGTAATGAACAGAGCAGCCACCATGACCATCATATACTTCAGAATTGTTTTATAGTTTTTCATTGCGTGAATTTTTGCTGTTAAAATCTTAAATATACATTGGCGAAGAAGGTTCTTCCTCTGTCATACCATAATTTTGGTCCGAAATGCGGGTAGGTGCGGGTAGCATCTGCATAAGATTCGGGGAAGTTTACATTTCTGCCCTGCTCAAAGCCGCCAGTTACATAATCTCTGTTATTCAGAATATTGTTGACACTTACGCTGACACCCATTCTGTATTTACCAAACAGGAACGATTTTCCTACGTTGGCATTCAGCATAAACTGGTCTTCAAATTTCTGCTGCTTGGTAAGGAATGCTACCGCTTCCGGAGTTACGCCGTCATACAAATCACCTGTAGCAGGGTTGGTATAGAGGGCTTCCGTTTTATTGAGTGCAGAGAAATCCAGGTACTGATCCTGCAGATAGTTTGCAGAAGCACCAATCCACCAGAATTTGGTAGAGCGGTATCTCAGACCGAAGGAGTACGCTTTCTGCGGCGTTCCGGCTACTTTATAATCTTTTACATTGGCCTGTCCCCAGTCATTTCTATATCCGTAATCGTCATCAAAAGTTGTCACTGTAGGATTATTGGTAATTCTGTAATCACCGATGCTGGCTACTGCGGTGGCGGATAAAGTAGGCGTAATTTTCACTTCAGCACCCATTTCCACACCTTTGTAGGTTTTATCTACATCATTCAGGATTTCTGCTACCAGCGCATTCCCCTGGTCAGCAGTTTCGCTGGAAATATCCACGTAGTAACGGGAAACATCTGTTGCATTGCTGATGTTGGTTAAATACGCTCCCAGTCTCAGCTTCACAATCTGACCTCTCAGAATATAGGTTAAATCGTTTGAACTGACAATCTGGTTTTTCACGCTTGGCGTAATCATGTTGGTGACACGCGGGCTGATGAAGATTTCATTAAGCGTAGGTGCCAGGGAGAAGAATGCCCCATTATAGACGATAAAGTTTTTACCGTTGATTTTATAGGTGATTCTGCCCTTCAGACCTGCATCCAGCGAGGTGTAAACATCACTTTTTCCTTTCGAGTTGAATACGGCATGGCGGAAATGCCCGTCACGCTGAGACTCCGAATAGGAAGAGAATACAGACGCTACCAGATTCCATTTGGCGAAATCCACTTCCGTAGAAGCGTTGAACGCGTAGGTGTTTTTCAATAAATCATAAGAATACTGGGTTCTGTCTCCTTCCATGATTTTTCTGCCCGGATTATCCATATCATGCGGTGCATCATTATTAAATGCATTCAGGTCATTGGCATAGAATGCCCCCAGAAGATCCTTCATTTCACGGAAGTTATCAGACTTCAGGTTCTGATAGTTGAAGTTCAGATTCAGTTTCCAGTTGGAAGCCAGTTTGGTATCAAAGTGTGAGTTGAAATTTAAAGTTTTATCTTCATTCACATCATTTACAATGGTATAGATGGCACCCTGTTCATTTCCGGCCATATCATATCTGTTATTGATATTGGCTGCGTACAGAGAGTTCCAGTCTATTTGGCTTCTGTTCGGGTTATTCTTCCAGTCCAGCACATAGGCATCAAACTGAGCCTGCTCTGCATCGGTGATGGCGACACCACCGTCAGAATTATCTCTTTCAAAGGTAGAGAACAGATATCCCGGCAGGTTTCTGTAGTAAGTCGGATTCGGGTCTTTCGCGTGGAACCAGTCCAGTCTGCTGCGTGCATCTCTTCCGAACTGATAAGAAAGGGTGTTGTTCCAGTTGCTGTTTTCCCCTATTTTCAGGTAATCTGTAAGCATGAAAACCGGTTCGAACACTCTTCTGATTCTGGAGTTTCGTTTTTCGCCGTCCTGCCACCCCCAGTAGGAGTTGTAATTTTTACCCATCAGGTCATAAGCTTCCTGGGTATTCGGCGAGTTGGATGCTCTGTAAGTAGGTGCTCCAAAGGCCGTAAGATTCAGTGCATGTCTGCTGCTGAATTGCTTTTCTATAGCGGCAAAGTATGCGTATGCATCCTGGTAAGTCCCATCCAGCACCCCTTCATCTGCCCATCTGCGGCTTCCGGATACGGTAAATGCCCATCCGTTTTTGGTAAGTCCGCTGGAGTAGGTAGCCATGGCTCTGTGGAAATAACTTCTGTTGGTAAAGGAATAGGCCAGTGAGGTTTGTTTTCTGTAGCTGGATGCTCTGGTGTTGTAGTACACCACGCCACCCAGATTCCCGAAGGTATATTCAGACGGATTCAGGTTGTCTGCGTTCTCGTACGGATACCGGGTCACATCATTCAGTCCGCCCCAGTTGCTGAAGTCTACACGTCCGTCATCATTTTTAGACATCGGCACTCCATTAAAGAGGATTTCTTCATATCTGTTTTCCATACCCCGCGGGCGGAACCAGTAAGCTCCCAGTTCAAATGCGGATACACTCTGGAAAACATCACGGCTGGCACCCAGTAATCCAACGGTAGGCTGCATGGAAGATCCGCCATCATCTGCATCTGCGCCACTGTCATCAATAATCATAACACCTGCAGAAACCGGTGCGATACTCAGGGTAATCACGCCTAAATCTTTTCTCCTTTCATCTTCGTTTACTTCGAACTCCACAATTCTGGATTCAAAATTTTGCCTGGAAACCGTAATCAGGTACTTTCCGGGTTGCATATCTACAAACTGGAAATAACCAATTTTGTCTGCCGTAACGTCATTATCAGACTGTGCCAGATCAACTTCGGCATTCTCAATGGGTTTTCCTGCATCATCTTTAATGTACGCATAGACCGTAGTCTGCGCATAATAGAATGAAGCCGGAAGCAATGTAAACAAAGAGATTAAGGATAACTTTTTAATCATAACAATGTATTTATATTCACTTTATTATTTGCTGAAATTAGCGGGCTACAAAATTAAACTTAATTTTCGTTAACTTACATATTTTTAACATATTATTCTTGATTTCAGGCATTAAAACTTATTAACATTGCAAAAACATGCTGTGCAGGAGGAATGATGGACCTGTGCCGCTCCTCTTGCTGCCAATTTTAAAAAGAAAACCATTAGCTGAAAAATAATGATTAATTTTACCGCCAGAAAATATCTTGAGAACAGAATGAAAAAAATTCTTTTTGTAGCAGCCATCTGCACTGCCACGCTGGGTTTCTCCCAGAAAACACAAGTACAACGGGCCACAGTAGCTTTTATGAATGTGGAAAACCTGTGGGATACTGTACCCTCTGCAGATTATATAGACGGAACCAAAGATGTGAATGATCCGCTGTTTCACCGCAGTATACCGGTAGATTCCATTAAGCATCTGGAAATTACGGAAGAATATAAAGGTCCCTGGAGCGATGAGTTACTGAAGGGCAAAAAAGTAGTGCGCTACCAGGCGCAGTCTGATGAATTTACCGCCAACAGCAAGAAAAACTGGACACCGGAAAAGTACAATGACAAACTGGGAAAACTGGCCAAGCTGATTTCTGAACTGGGCAGACAATATACCAATGACAACCCGGTAATTGTAGGTCTGCTGGAGGTAGAAAACAGACAGGTGATAGAAGACCTGATTAAACAACCTGCACTTGCACGCAGCAATTACGGCATTATACATTATAATTCCTACGATGCCCGGGGTATAGATGTGGCCATGATTTATCAGAAAGGCAGATTCAAACCTACGGAACAATACAAAAGCGAAATCAAAATATTTAATGACCAGGGCAACAGAAGCTATACCCGTGATGTGGTCGTCATAAAAGGAATGCTGGATGGCGAGCACGTGGGCATCTTCCTGAACCACTGGCCTTCCAGAAGCGGTGGCGAAGCCCGGTCTCTGCCTAGAAGAATTGCCGCTGCCAATGTCCTGAAAGCCGAAATGGACAAAGCCCGGACGGCTGATCCCAATATTAAACTGATTGCCATGGGCGACTTCAACGATGATCCTGTGAGTCCAAGTCTGAGAAAACATCTGGGCGCCGTGGGAGAACCTTCTGAACTTTCAGAAAAATCCCCGTATTACAATCTGATGACCAAACTTTACAAAGCCGGAGTGGCGTCTCTGGCCTACCGGGATGCACCCAATCTGTTCGACCAGATTATTGTGTCCAAAAACCTGTACTCCTCAGAACGGCTCTCACCCGGATACTCAGTATTCAAAGCTGAGATTTATGCCCCTGCATACCTGGTGAATTCTCACGGACAGTGGAAGGGTTATCCGCTCAGATCCTGGGATGGTGACAACTACACCGGTGGCTACAGTGACCACTTCCCCGCAGTTTCCGTATTGCAGAAAGAATACAAACCTTAACAGAAGAAATAATACCAAAACAAAAGAAGCCGTCTCATTGCTGAGGCGGCTTCTGTATTCATGACCGTAACCCGGTATTATTTGTTGTAAAGCTCTTCTACTTTATCCCAGTTGATCACGCTGAAGAAAGCCGTTACATAGTCCGGTCTCTTGTTCTGATAGTTCAGGTAATAGGCGTGCTCCCATACATCCAGACCCAAAACCGGCGTTCCCTGGCAGTCTGCTACGGGCATCAGCGGGTTGTCCTGGTTGGGAGTAGAGCAAACTTCCACAGCACCATTTTCTTTTTTGCAAAGCCATGCCCATCCGGAACCAAATCTGGTTTTGGCTGCCTCAGCAAAATCTGTTTTGAACTTATCAAAACCACCATAGTTTTCAATAGCTGCTTTCACATTTCCTACAGGCTCATTGCTGCCTCCCGGCGTCAGGATTTCCCAGAACAGGGTGTGGTTAAAATGACCACCGCCGTTATTTCTTACGGCAGGCTTGTCTGTCCCGGTTTTGCAGATTTCTTCAATGGATTTTCCGGCAAGATCTGTACCTTCAATCGCTTTGTTCAGATTGTCAATGTATGCCTGGTGGTGTTTTGTATGGTGAATTTCCATTGTTTTTGCGTCAATGGTTGGTTCTAAAGCATCATAGGCATACCCTAATTTTGGTAATTCAAAAGACATAATGTTTTGTTTTTTATGATTATTTCCTCAAAGATACGGCTTTGCAAAAATCTTTGGGTTATAAAATTTCTTAAAAAATATATAAAAGTGATTGATGGAAACGAAAAACCGCCCTTGCGTGGCGGCTGTAAATAAAATTTCTGCTGAAGAGCAGGAATGTTTGTTATTGTTTGGTGAAAATCAAATTTTCGGTTTCCGGTAGGTAAATAGTGAAATCCTGATTGGGTGGACAGTTTATTTCGTTCATTCTTACTGTTTTTGGAAAATAACTCCAATAAAACTGGGTTGCATTAATCTTCCGAAAAATAATGTCGCCCATACCGATACCACAGTTTCCACCTGCAAATACTAATATCGCTGTATTACCATTATCTTCAGTGCCTGTACTTTTAATCTTGAACTTAATATCCGTTGAAAAATCTTTATTAAGACTATTTTGATAGATAATTCCGTTGGATTTAACTTCATATCTCACCAAAAGCATATCTTGATAAAGGTTTTTCCCAAATAGCACATTTAATGGAGCCTGTAATTGTTTCGAAATAGATAATTTGATTGTCCTATTTTGATAATCTGCTTGCCAGTTTCCGACAAAAGACTCCAGTTCGTTATTCAGATCTTTAAAATAAGAATTATTGGGCGACTGAAGTGCTGAACTATTTAATGGCAAGATTTGTTGTGCTTTACAACTTATCACCGCAAGAAGCAACAATCCGTAAAATAGTGTTTTCATCATTAGGTAAAGTTAAAAAAATCCTGCTGAAGAGCAGGAAATTTTGTTATTGCTTGGTGAAGATCAGGTTTTCTACTGTCGGCAAATATATTGCCGGTTCAGCAGTTCCCGGTGGGCAGCTATTTGTTGTCAGTGCTTTTGGTTGCACTTTATAATTCCATTTAAATTGTGTGGGGCTGGTGATTCTAAAACTCACAATGCCCAGTCCAACACCGCAAGCACCTCCATTATATACTAATGTAACTTCATTCATTAACTGCCTTGAGGCTACACTTACAAATTTAAACTTTTCATTAACTGTGAAATTAAGATTCTGTGTAGAATGAATGGTCACACCGCTGCTGTTTAAAATCTGATAGCGAACTACTAATTCATCTTTATAGAATGATTTATCAAATATGGCAAATGGCTTTTGTAATTCTTTGGAAATAAATAATTTTATCGTTTTCCCATCAAAACTAGCGTGCCAAGTCCCAACAAATTGATTTAGTTCATTGCTTAAATCCTTAAAATATGAACCGTTAGGACTATCATCCCACACAGAATTTAATGGCAGCACTTGTTGTGCCCTACAACCCATCACATAAAAAAGCAACAATCCATAAAATAGTTTTTTCATCATGGGATAAAGGTAAAAAATCCTGCTGAAGAGCAGGAATGTTTCTTATTGCTTAGTCAGGATAACGTTTTGGGGTAGCGGTTCAGGATATTGATTTTCCGGGTAGTTATAGAAATAACAATCGGTATCAATCCAATTTATTCTCTGTCCATAAGACCACTCCATCTGTGTTTTGGTAGCATCAGCAAAATTGATTCTGATGCTTCCGGTAGTATAACACAACTCAGGGTCTATATATATGAGTGAATATTTCCCATCAATTTTCCTGAAACTCAGCCCTTCTATTTTAACATTTTCATCACTTATCTGAGTATTATCAAAAAGAACATTTCCATTGGCATCCACAGTTTTAAATTTGGCTATCAGAAAATCGCTATAATATTTATCAATCCAGGAATATTTTTCACTCATCTTTTTAAAAGTGATGTATATCGTTTTACCATTCCAGGTTCCCATCCACGTACCTTCGTAATCCGGCAACTCATTAAGGGTATCTTTCATATAGTAGCATTGGTCTTCAGGTATTTCAGTCCACGTTCGCAAAGGGACTATCGTTTTTTGAGGACAAAGATCTACCAGGGTGCCTTTCTGGCTGTACAGCATACTGCCATAAACTATGGCAAGGATGCAGATTATTTTTTTCATCATAACAAATATATTTATTTTTAAGGACATTCTATTTTTACGGTCTTTCAACGTGCGAAAATAAGGCCTCCTAAGTCCTACCCGAATTTTCCACACTAAAACAGAAACCTCCACAGAATTACTTCTGGAGAGGCTGCATTTCATACATTTTGGACGAAACAGGATAAATTAGGGTTAGTCAGCGGTTACCGATAGTATCTGCATTCATTGCTTATTGTTTAGTTAAAATCAGACCATTTGGAATATCAATTGATGAATCATAAGCTGGTTTCCCGGGTTCATTAATCCTAACTCCGGGTACATTTTCTAATGATTCAATTTTTATGTGTAGTGAATCGATATAAGAAATCCTAAATCTCAGGCTTTTGTTTTTTGATTTATTAACCAGCGTGCCGGTAAGTATATTAGTATTATTATCATCAACCCCAGCCAGAATTGAATTCTTTTTTTGGTATATCGTAAATGATGACGCTCCTAAATTATTTTCTATTTCTACGTTGTTATCAATAAATTTATGAAAACCATAGACAATATCTTCACATATTTCGTGTTGCAGTGTTGCGTTGGGAAGTAATAAAGAATAATTGGCTTTTACATTTTTTAATTCTAACTGAAGAGTTTTACCATTTAGAGTTCCTATCCATGTTCCTACAAATTTATCGTTTCCAGGTCTCTGAATATATTCATCACAACTAACTGGTGTTACTTCAAGAGTTCCTCCTGGTGGTTGTGCAGAAACTTTTGAAATAACCGCTGCAATTAAGAAAATACTTATTTTAATTAATTTTTTCATCAAAGTAACAAGTCTGAAAAGCCAACCTCACTTAAACACTCTATTTCTTATTGTTTGGTCAGGATAACGTTTTGGGGTAGCGGTTCAGGGTGTTGGCTTGCTGGATAATGATAGAAATAACAGTCGGTAGGAACCCATTCCCGATCCTGTCCATAAGACCACTCCATCTGTGTTTTGGTAGCATCTGTAAAATTGATTCTGATGCTTCCTGAAAGATAACATAACTCGGGGTCTATGTATATGAATGAATATTTCCCATCAATTTTCCTGAAACTCAGCCCTTTTATTTTAACATTTTCATCACTTACTTGGGTATTATCAAAAAGAATATTTCCATTGGCATCCACAGTTTTAAATTTGGCTATCAGAAAATCATTGTAACGTTTATGTATCCATGAATATTTTTCACTCATCTTTTTGAAAGTGATGTATATTATTTTACCGTTCCAGGTCCCCGTCCATGTCCCCTCGTAATCCGGCAACTCATTAAGGGTATCTTTCATATAGTAGCATTGGTCTTCGGGGATTTCCAACAGGGCTGCTCTTAAAGGAACTATCGTTTTCTGAGGACAAAGATCTACCAAGGTGCCCTTCTGGCTGTACAGCATACTGCCAAAAACTACGGCAAGGATACAGATTATTTTTTTCATCATAACAAATATATTTATTTTTAAGGACATTCTATTTTTACAGTTTGTTTGGTGGTGGTATTGTAATCAAGTTTTGCAGCAGAATTTTCTGTAATGATATAGACATCCAGACCATCCACATTCACCACTTCCTTCAAAAACTGTGCAAAGGTTTTCTGCACATTTTCTTTCGTCATTTGATTTTCATTTTCTAATATCTGAAATGCATCTTTATACCAATTTTTCCACTTCAAAAAATCACTTCCCGTGACATTGGAAGGCCAGGAAGCACTGTTGTATTTCAGCATAAAACTACCATAACTTGTAATAATAACCGAATAGGCCTCAGAGTAGCTTCCTTTATGCTGATTGGCCTGCTTCATTAAGATATGAAAAAAAGTATGCATGTCTACAGGAGAAGGGGCTTTTACGTTTACATAACCATTAGTACAGTTCACATTGTTATGAACATGCAATAGACCAAAAATCCCATTCTGATTTGCTGGTAGTGAAAGGTGAGTTGTGCAGGCTTGGTTACTGATCGGAATAAAAGAGGATGGCAGACTATTTCCTGCAGGGGCCGCTCTCTCAAACACACCATTTTCGTAGGTACCATTCAGATTAGCATCTGTATTCAACTCTTTAAATTTCTGCTTAAACCGCAAGTCATTTATATTCTGCATGGCTTTAGCACACTCATCTATCAGCTCCTCTTCTTCGGGATTATAAGGATAGCCGCCACCACCGCCGCCGCTTCCGCCACCTGTACAATTTCCCTGTGCATCATACTCACCTATACATTCATCTTGGTGGGTGGGTCCATCTACAAATTTACATATAGTTTCTGTATACGTCTCTATAACTTCGCCGCCCTGGCCGGAGCCGCCTCCTTCTGCTTCTCCTACATACAAAGTTTTTATTACGGTTTTACATTCTAAAACACGGGGTGTATATGCTTGCGCAGCGTACTGAATTTCGTCATTATACGCAGCCAAATCTGGCGTTTCAGCTGCTTGTAACTGGTCTTTTTTTGCAAAAATCAAAGTGCTGAAAAATTTGTTTGCCTTTTGATCATCTGTTGTAAACTGAAAAAAAACTTTATCATCTATTCTCTTCGCCTCTACATAACCGGCAACTTTACCCGATTTTAGTACCGGGGCAATTAAATAACTTTCGTTATACGTATTTAATGAAGTGGCATAATCCCAGTAAACATCTCCGTACTCTGACTGCATACGAGCTTGATCTGCGTATTCATCAAAAACCTGCTTTACTTTTTTAATGTACACCTCGTCTTCTTTCCAGAGGCTTCTATTGAAGTATTCTTGTCTTTGCTGGACTAATTCTGAAGACACCAGTTCTTCTGTTCTACAGGAAAACAAAGACAGAAGCACAAGAAAATGCCAGAATTTAAGAAAAATTTTTCTCATCATTTTATTTTTGTGTTTTAAATTGTTAAAAATTACATTGCTAAAATAAAACTAATGATTATAACAAAAAAACCTGTTTTTGCATATCTTCAACCTATTTTCGGGTAAGAAAATTATAAAATTATTCTTTACATTTGCTGAAAACCTCAACAGATCATCATGAATACTATTGTAGCAGAAAAAATAAAACGGCTCAGAAAAGCCAAAGGCTTATCACAGGAAACGGTAGCAGAACAACTAAGTATATCCCAATCCGCTTATGCAAGGATAGAAAATGGGGAAAGCAACTCCTTTTGAAGTAAAACCGGAAAGTTTTATTATGGACGAGGCGAATAGTTTAGAACAAGAAAATACTGATCAAAAGGGTGGAATGGCATTTCAGTTTGTGGGAACCATTAATACCATAAATTCCTTATCAGAAAAACTGATAGAACAATATGAAGAAAGAATTGAGGAATTAAAAAATCAGGTAAAAGAGCTGAAAAGTGAACTGAAAAAATAAAAGAATAATTTCTTTTACCTAAAAACATTCCCAAGACAAATGACATGGTCAGTAAAAATATCAGAAAATATCGTGAACTAAAGAATTGCAGCCAAAACCATATGGCTCAAGAAATGAATTGAGCACAAGCTTCTATTGAAAAGGAAAATCAGATTATCCTCCTGAAAAAGATGCTTCTAAAATATAACAGCAATATGATATCGCACAAAAAAACCGCCCTTGCGGGGCGGCTGGTATCTCAGGAATGAGCTTTATCTGTTCATGCTCATCAGGAATTCTTCGTTGTTCAGAGTTCCCTTCATGCTTCTTTCTACAAACTCCATGGCTTCTACGGGATTCATATCTGAAAGGTATTTCCGCAGAATCCACATCCGCTGCTGGGTAAGGTCATCATGCAGCAAATCATCGCGCCGCGTGCTGGAAGACACCAGATCAATAGCCGGGTAAATTCGTTTGTTGGCAATCTTACGATCCAGTTGCAGTTCCATGTTTCCGGTACCTTTAAATTCCTCAAAGATTACTTCGTCCATTTTAGAACCTGTATCAATCAGCGCAGTGGCAATGATGGTTAATGAGCCGCCGCCTTCTATATTTCTGGCCGCTCCGAAGAAACGCTTCGGTTTATGCAGTGCATTGGCATCCACCCCACCGGAAAGTACTTTCCCTGAAGCAGGCGTTACCGTATTATATGCTCTGGCAAGTCTGGTAATGGAATCCAGGAGAATGACTACATCATGGCCGCATTCTACCATTCTTTGCGCTTTGGCAAGCACCAGATTGGCCACTTTCACATGTTTATCTGCGGCTTCATCAAAGGTGGAGGCAATTACTTCTGCGTTCACGCTTCGTTCCATATCGGTTACCTCTTCGGGTCTTTCATCTATGAGCAACACCATCATATAGGCCTCCGGATGGTTGGCACTGATGGCATTGGCGATATCCTTCAGCAGCATAGTTTTACCAGTTTTCGGCTGTGCCACAATCATGGCGCGTTGTCCTTTCCCGATCGGCGAAAACAGATCCACAATTCTGGTAGAGAGGGTGGCGTCACTGCCGGTCAGGTTAAATTTTTCTTCCGGGAAGAGCGGCGTCAGGTATTCAAAAGACACGCGGTCTTTAATGAATGCCAGGTCGCGGCCGTTTACTTCTACCGGTTTCTGCAGGGAGAAGTATTTTTCTCCTTCTTTAGGCAGCCTTACAATGCCCTTCACGGTATCACCGGTTTTCAGTCCGTAGTTGCGGATCTGTGCGGTAGACACATATACATCATCCGGAGACGAAATATAGGAGAAATCTGAAGAACGCAGGAATCCGTAATTGTCCGGAAGTATTTCCAGCACGCCTTCTATGGTCACCATTCCGTCAAAACTAAACTCTTTTTTAGATTCAGTTCCCTCGGAGTTTCCGTTGTTTCTCTGCTGATTTGGATGTTTGTTTGGATGATTGGCATGCTGCGGTCGGTTGCCGTTCTGATGCTGGGGAGTGTTTTGCTGTGGCTTTGCCGGAGCAGGTTCTTCTTTGGTGTCCGTTTTTTCGGAAGGATTTTCTTTTTCTGCTGCTGGTGCTGCAGGTTTTCCGGAGGTTCGGGTTCTTTTCTTTCGGGGTTCCGCTGCCGGCTTTTCTGCTTCTGCGGGCTCATCCGAATTCTGAACCATAGTTTCTTTCGGCTCTGCCGGTGGTTGAGGCTCAGGTGCAGGAGGCACTGCTTCGGCACCGGACTCTGCTACGGCTTTAACAGGGGTTTTCTTTTTCTGCGTTGTTTTTCTTGCCGGTTTCGCTTCCGGTGCTGGTTTTTCTGTTACTGCTTCGGGCGTATTTTGCTCGGTTGCCAGAAAATAGTCTTTTGCTTTTTTTGAGTTGGATGCCTGGAAGTCCAGAATGGCAAAAACAATGGTATCCTCGTCACTGCCTCTGGGTATTTTCACGTCCAGCTCTTTAGCAATCTTGGTCAGTTCCACCCGGGATTTAGACCTAAGTATTTCTAAGTTGAACATATATGTATAAATATATTGCGTAAAAAAATGTTGTTATGTAGGTGTTTTGATAAAAATTAAGCCGGTCGGCTTTTTTAGAATCTGTAATGCAAATCTACACTATTTTTTGAAATATGCAAAATTAATGCTAATTTTGCGGTTTACGATCTGAAAAAAATGATACAGAGAATTCAATCTGTTTTTCTGCTGCTGGCACTACTTTGTGCGGCTTCACTGCTGTACACCGGCCTTGATGCCCATGTTTTTGGCAGTTCCATAGTGATTCCTGCGCTGGGCGGGATTTCACTGCTGTTGTCTCTGATTTCATTTTTCAGTTATAAAAAAAGATCCAACCAAATCATGCTGAACGGTCTCAACATGATTGTAAACGTATTGTTGATTGGCTTACTGATGTTCTGGCTGCTAACCTTACCTGGAGGAATGGAATTTCCTGAGAAAGGTATTGAGCCCGTATTTCCTGCCGTTGCGTTGTTCTGTTTGTTTATGGCAAACCTGTACATACGCCGGGACGAAAGGCTCGTAAAATCTGTAGACCGCATCCGGTAACCATGCATCGACATTTTTTGAGTGTGAACAGTTTCTCCCCGCGGGAAACTGTTTTTTTTATTCCGGAAGCAGTCCAAACAATGGATTTAATTCAATTTGTGTAATTTTGCCGTTCAAAATCTATGCATGAACTATTACAAACGGGCCATCTCCTATATTTCACCCTATAAAAGTACTCTGGCCACCGGCATTTTGTTCAATATACTCTATGCGATTTTTAATATTGTGGCCATGCTGGGCTTTATGCCGGTACTCAATATTTTGTTTGACAAAGAGAATCCACGGGTGGAAACCAAGCCGGTGTTCAATGGTGATATCTTCTCCAGTGGCACTTATCTGAAAGACAGCTTCAACTACTTTATTCAGGAACTGGAAGCCAACCGCGGGCCGGAATTCGTGCTCCTCATCACCTGCATCATGTTCATTACCATGTTCCTGTTCCGGAATATATTTTCCTATTTTTCAGAATTCTACCTCACCTACTCCAGAACCGGTGTGTCCCGGGATTTCCGTAGCAGTTTACACCGTAAAATTCTGGAACTTCCGGTTTCGTTCTTCTCTGATACCCGCAAGGGCGATGTCTTTGCCAGAATCACATCAGATGTAGGCGAAATAGAGGCCAATATTCTGAACAGCCTCATAGACATCATCCGCTCGCCCATTGTCATTATTCTTACCATGAGCTACCTGCTGTACTCTAACTTTCAGCTCACCGTATTTACGCTGATTGTATTTCCGATTATGGGAACGCTGATTTCAATGATCGGGAAAAGCCTGAAAAAGGACACCGGCGAGGCCCAGAAAGAACTCGGGAAAATGTACTCCTATGTAGATGAAACGCTGGTAGGACTGAAGGTCATTAAAATATTCAATGCCTCAGAGCAGATCCGTAAACGCTTTGATGACAATCTGAACTCTATACGCCACCTCTCCCTTAAATTATTCAAGAAAAAAGCACTGGCATCTCCCGTGAGTGAACTTCTGGGCGCCACTACCATCGGGATGATAGTGTATTTCGGGGGCAAACTTACCTTGCAGGGTAACGGCCTTTCCGGTGCAGAATTCATTGTCTACATTTCATTATTTTATACCATACTGGACCCGTTAAAAAAACTCTCCAATGCGATTTCCAATTTCCAGAAAGGTGAGGTATCTGCCAAACGTGTTTTTGAAGTACTGGATGCCGATTTCGAGATTAAAGAAATTGCTAATGCCCTAGAAATTGATGATTTCACAGATAAAATTGAGTTCAGAAACATCAGTTTTGCCTATGAGGACCGGGTGGTGCTGGATAATTTTTCGCTGATCATTCCTAAAGGACAAACCGTGGCACTGGTGGGACAGAGTGGCAGTGGCAAAAGTACCGTAGCCAACCTCATCACAAGATTTTATGATGTACAGTCCGGTGAAATTCTGGTAGACGGCATTAACATTAAAAATATAAAACTTTCCAGCTACCGCAAATTATTCGGACTGGTGACTCAGGATAATATTCTGTTTAATGACAGCATAGCGCACAATATAGCTCTGGGCAACCTGCAGGCCGGGCGTGAGTCTGTGGAAAGCGCAGCCAGAATAGCCAATGCCCACGACTTCATTCTGGATCTGCCCGATGGTTACGATACAGGAATCGGTGAAGCCGGCGGCAAACTTTCCGGTGGACAGAAGCAGCGGGTTTCCATAGCACGCGCCGTTATGAAGAATCCGCCGATTATGATTCTGGATGAGGCCACTTCGGCACTGGATACCGAATCTGAACGTTTCGTGCAGGATGCGCTGGAAAAAATGATGCAAAACCGAACCTCACTGGTGATTGCCCACCGCCTATCCACCATACAGCAGGCAGATCAGATCATCGTGATGGAACGGGGCAAAATCATGGAGCAAGGCTCACACAGCGAACTGTACAGCCACGACGGCGTGTACAGAAAGTTGGTAGACCTTCAAAATTTTGATTAGGCGGGTAATCGTTAACCGCTATTTGAATATCGTCCCGATAAAACGGCCTATTTCCACAAAATCATCCGGATTGTTGAAACTGCGGGAGTGCATGGCATTGCTGGTATCTTCACGCTCCCGGGCCAGCGGATAAATGAGCAGGTAGTTCCGGTCACTGAAATTGCGGTTCAGGTACAGCGGCACATTCTGCATTTCCGGCAGGTAACCGTACATGCCGCGCTTGGCCATTAACAGAATCAGCGCTTCATCTGCTTTCATTTTTTCTGAAATCTTCGGCAAGTCACGCCAGTGTTCAAAAATGATGAATTCTGCATCTATGGTCGCTTTCTTCTTAATATTTTCCAGCATTTTCAGCATATTCTCATCGGCATAAAACGTCAGTTTACTGCCCGAATTCCGGGAGATATTCCATATTTTAAGCAATGCAGAAAAGAACCCGGGATCCTTCTGGGCATTTCTGGGCACCAGTACATGGTAGTTAATGACAGTTGAAAGAGGCTGTGCAGCGTGGTACACAATGACATTTGTAGATTCATTATCCAGATATCCGTGGTAAAGATTATAGACAAATTTTGAAGAAAATCCCCGTTCGTGGTTAATTCCTACAATGAGATCCGTGATTTTATGTTCTTTTACTTCATTGGAAATGCCATTTACCACATCAGAGTCGTGCCGCTTCAGCATCTGTAATTTCACATCGGCACCGGCTGCAACTTCAGCAGCTTGCTCCAGCAGTTTTGCAGCATGCTTTTCAGAAGATTCATTATCTTTTTCTACAATAATATTAAGTGCATACAGATCTTCAATATTTTTCTTTGACTTGGCCAGTATTGCCAGATTCGCCATATACTCTACCGTTTCCGGATAATGGATGGCCATCAGAATACGTTCCTCACTCTCGCCGTCATCTTCCATGGTACTTTCAGTTTCAGCAATGCGTGTTGCACTTTTATGGGAGACCAGCGAAGAGACTGTACAGGAAATCAGAATCAGCAGAATACTGCCGTTCAGAACACTTTCATTCAATAATCTGATGGGTTCCCCGTTTGCCGTTTCACCGATGATGATGTTATACCCTACCATGACTGCGGCCAGAGTAGCCGCTGCCGATGCGGTAGAAAGCCCGAAAATAAGTTTTCCCTCATCATCTGTAAAGCGAAATGCTTTCCGAGTGGCAACAGCGGCCAGATATTTGGCTCCTATGCTTATAATGGTCATAATGAGCGCTACTTTGATGGTTTCCCAGTCTTTGAAAAATGCATTAAAATCAATAATCATCCCAACGCTGATCAGGAAAAAGGGAATGAAAATCGCATTGCCCACAAATTCTATCCGGTTCATAAGTGAGGAGGTGTGCGGAATGAGTTTATTGAGTGCAAGACCGGCAAGAAACGCCCCGATAATGGCTTCTACCCCGGCAAGTTCAGCAAACAGTGCCGCCAGATAAATCATGACCAGCACAAAGATAAAGTGCGCTACCTTATCCTGCACATTTTTAAAAAACCATCGGGCAATTATGGGAAAACCATACAAAACCACTCCACCGAAAACAAGGAGTGATACCGACAGCCGAATCCAGAATGCTGAAGTCACTTCCCCCTGTGCCATGCCCACACAGACGGCAAGCACCAGGAGCGCCAGTACATCTGTAATCATGGTTCCGCCTACGGTAATATTAACTGCACGGTTTTTAGAAACACCCAGCGCACTGACCAGCGGGTATGAGATGAGGGTATGAGATGAAAACAAACTGGCAAATAATACCGCCACAATCATGGGATATCCCAGCAGGTACACCCCGGATAAAACCCCAAACAGCAATGGAATGGAAAATGTAAACAATCCGAAACCAATGCTCTTCCACTTATTCTTTTTAAACTCTGTAAGGTCTATTTCCAGACCTGCCAGAAACATAATGAACAGCAAACCCGTAGTTCCGATGACCACCACACTGGCATCTCTGGGCAGGACATTTAAGCCATTGGGACCGATGACAGCTCCGGCAATAATCAGTCCTATGAGGTGCGGCACTTTGATCTTGTTCAGAAGTAACGGGGCTGCCAGGATGATGACCAGAATTACGAGAAATTTCAGCACAGGATCCTCTATGGGCAGTGTAAAGTGTTTTACCGCACTTAGTATTGTAAGCATAAACGTATATTAACGGGTAAGTTCAATAGTGAATTTTGAAGAACAGGACTGGTCTACACGGACTTCCCGGCTCCCGGACATCCTATTGGGACGCATAGATGTAAGATCTACGGTAAATTCCCGGAGTTTATCTGCGCCCGGTTCACTCTGTGAGCTGAGTTTTACCGATGTCCCGTCATACGTGCCGGAATACATACGGATAATGCCCACTTTATTGATGTTTCTGACTACTATATCATTTCCTTCGGCCGTAAATTCCCATTCGTCCACGCGGGTATCTCCCACCACATAATCCGTACAGTTGGATTCTGTACAGACAATTTTACCGTTCCACTTACCTGATATATCAAAGGGTAAAACAGCGACCTGCACAGAATCCGGAATCGCCTGCAGACTGTCTTTCAGAAGCAGCAGTTGCTGATACTCCAGTTCCTTGCCTGCAAATAATTTTTCCTTCTCGGTGAGGATGCTGTCCCGTTTACGCAGTTCCGCTTCCTTGCCGTCCTGCTGATCTGTGCAGGCTCCCCACAGCGCCAGCGCCATAAGTACCCATAAGTAGTGTTGTAGTCTCCGCATGCTAAATCTTTCGGAAAATATACAAAAAAATCCGGAAATGTCCGGATTTCAGTGATTTTTAAGCTCTGAATTACTCCTTCATGCGGGCAATGATATCTGTTCCGCCTTTTGTTTTATCGCCTATTTTACAAAGAATTTCCGTATCCAATGGTAAAAAAACATCCATCCGAGAACCGAATTTTATAAATCCAAACTCGTGTCCGGCTTTAGCGGCGTCACCTTCCTGACTGCTGAACACAATTCTGCGGGCTACATAACCCGCAATCTGCCGGAACACTACCGTGTGATCTGTAAGACTCTGTACGGCAATCGTAGTTCTTTCGTTCTCTGTAGAAGATTTCTCGTGCCAGGCCACCAGATATTTTCCCGGGTGATATTTTTTGTAAGTCACCGTACCCGAAACCGGATAGCGGCAGATATGAACATTAAGCGGGGACATAAAAATGGAAACCTGAATGGCTTTTCCACGGATCACCTCATCTTCATCCACTTCTTTAATCATGACTACCTTGCCGTCTACCGGCGCAATCACATTTTCGCGGTGATCTGTAATCTCACGGTCCGGAACCCTGAAAAACCAGAATATGAGGCCATAAATGACCAGCAGCGGAATAATGATGAGCAGCGCATACATCTTTAAGAAATATACCGCCAGGAAGCCCAGAACGGCAAAAACTACAGTAGCCAGAACAATGGTTCCTCTGGATTCTTTATGAAGTTTCATGAATTATAAAATTTTATCAATAATCAGATACAAATATACAACCGGGGCACAGATGATGAAACTGTCCAGGCGGTCCAGCACCCCACCATGCCCGGGAATCAGATTTCCCGAATCCTTCACCCCGAAATTTCGCTTCAGTTGGCTTTCTACCAGATCACCCACCGGCGCAAATACCGCAACTAAAAATCCTATAATCATCCAGTTACCACGCATGTCGGGATTATACCGCTCCACAAAGAACGACAGGAGCAGGGTCAGCATTACCCCTCCGGCGAATCCTTCCCATGTTTTTTTTGGTGATATTTTAGGTGCCATTTTGGTCTTCCCGAAAAATTTTCCGGACAGGTACGCAAAGGTATCACTGCTCCAGATCAGGATAAAGAGGTAGAAAACTTCTAATGTAAAGACGTCACTGTACAGCGATATCTTGGGCAAGGCCAGGGCAAAGCCAAAGGGCAATGCGGTATAAATGACAATGAAAATAAGTTTACCACTGTCATAATACAATTCGGTTTTATATTTAAAAACGGTAATGACGGCTATGAATATGAGGGAGAGCGCCAGCATTTCAGACAGTCTGAAATCAAAGAAAAATCCATTCAGAAAATAGCGCTTGCCAAACATGTAGAAAGCCAGAACAGATAATGGTAATACCAGCCACCGCTCATAGCCGTTCCCGAATTTCATGATGCGCATACACTCCCATGCAGAAGCCAGAAAAAGAAACGCCATTAACCCGAAATACAAATGATGCTGGCTGACGAGTCCGGGGAATAATGCATTGATGGTTCCGGAACCCAGTGGGTGCACGCAAGCCATTAAAATCAAAACATAAACAATACCCGAAATGGTGCGCTGAACTAAATTTTTGTCCAAAACAAATTAGGATTAAGGTGTTAATCTTCTATCAGAAGCAGAAAAAGTTTCGCATTGCTTTTGCCTGGAGCATCCAGTTTATTCTGGTTGCCACTGATGGAGGTAAGGTTTTTCACCATACCGTTTCGTTTTATTTTGCCCATGGCATCATTCAGATTATTCACGATCTGCGAAACATTGGCCATAATAATGATCTTATCCGGCAGGCGCGAGGAGTGGAAATGTTTAATATTATTGTGAGAAAGCATGATGCGGCCGTCAAATGCAATGAGATATTCACAGGTAATAAACGCAGCGTCATTAAACAGTTCCAGATTCTCGGTATATTTCACCTTGACCACGTCCAGAAAATTCTTAAGATCCTGGTCACAGCAGAATACCGACCTTATTTCTTCTATTTTCAAAATCTGATTCAGGGTCTGCAACGCTTCTGCCTCGTCTGCACAATAATTGAAAAATCCCCCCGAATGAGTAAACAACTGAGCAAATTTATAGTCAAGATCCGCATTTTTAAGTGAATCCCCTAATTTTACCAGGCTTTGGTTTTCGTCTTCCTCCGGCTGGTTCATTATTTTTCCTACAATTTTCTTAAATAAGCTCAATGTTCTGAATTTAATTAAAGTCTATACAAAAATATAAAAATATTCACGTAATCATCTAAATGATTCTTAAAAAACGCAAAAATCCCGATATCACTTATCTCAAAGCTGATATCGGGGATTTTAGTTTAAGTTTTTTATAGCTGAGTGTTGCTTTCCGGTGCTGCCGTATTGGCATCAGACACCGGCTGTTCTGTCCCGGAATCTGCCGGGGGCGCTGCCTCCGGAACCTTATCTGCTTCTTCGGCACTGCTTACCGGTGTTTCCGTAAGCTCGGGATCCCATGCCCGCTGTCCGAAGATTTCTTCCAGGTCTTCGCGGAATATCACTTCTTTTTCCAGCAACTTATTGGCCAGCGCATCCAGTTTATCTTTATTGGTTTCCAGAATATGCAATGCCCGTTCGTACTGGGTTTCAATGATTTTGGAAATTTCCTCGTCTATCATCTTCGCGGTTTGCTCTGAATAAGGTTTCCCAAAATTGTATTCTGACTGGCCGGAGCTGTCGTAGTAAGAAATATTTCCTATTTTATCATTAAGACCATAGATGGTGACCATGGCCTGTGCCTGCTTGGTGACTCTTTCCAGGTCAGAGAGTGCTCCTGTGGAGATATTCCCGAAAACAGCCTGTTCTGCGGCACGCCCGCCCAAAGTGGCGCATATCTCATCATACATCTGCTCTGTGGTAGTAAGCTGTCTTTCTTCCGGGAGATACCATGCGGCACCCAGAGAACGACCCCGCGGCACGATGGTGACCTTCAGCAGCGGTGCGGCATGTTCTACCAGCCATGAAATGGTTGCGTGACCCGCTTCGTGGTACGCCACCCTTCTTTTTTCTGAAGGTTTTATGGCTTTATTTTTCTTCTCCAGTCCGCCGATAATCCTGTCTACCGCATCCAGGAAATCCTGTTTGGTTACAGAGTCATGTCCGTTTCTTGCGGCAATGAGTGCCGCCTCGTTACATACATTGGCGATATCTGCACCACTAAATCCCGGGGTTTGCTTTGCCAGAAAATCGCGGTCAATATCCGGAGACATTTTGATTTTGGACAAATGAACCTCGAAGATTTGTTTTCTCTCGTGCAGTTCGGGCAGATCTACGTAGATGGAACGGTCAAAACGTCCGGCACGCATCAGTGCTTTATCCAGAATATCTGCACGGTTGGTAGCAGCCATTACAATCACATTCGTATCGGTACCGAAACCGTCCATTTCTGTAAGGAGCTGGTTCAGTGTGTTTTCGCGCTCATCATTTCCTCCCGTAAAATTACCTTTACCTCTGGCTCTTCCTATGGCATCAATCTCATCAATGAAAATAATGGCCGGAGATTTGGCTTTGGCCTGCGCAAACAAATCGCGCACTCTGGAGGCTCCTACCCCTACAAACATTTCCACGAAATCTGACCCGGACAGGGAGAAGAACGGTACTTTGGCTTCGCCGGCAACGGCTTTTGCGAGTAAAGTTTTACCGGTTCCCGGAGGACCCACCAGCAGTACACCTTTGGGGATTTTACCACCCAGACGTGTATATTTATCGGAGTTTTTCAGGAAATCCACTACCTCCTGCACCTCTTCTTTGGCACCTTCCAATCCGGCAACATCTTTGAAGGTTACTTGGATTTTATCTTTCTCATCAAACAACTTGGCTCTGGATTTTCCGATGGAGAAAATCTGGCCACCGGGACCTCCGGAACCAGCCATTCTTCTGAAGAAAATAAAATAGATGATGAACATGATGATGAGTCCTATGGCAATCTGCATCAGGAAACTCTCCATCATGGATCCGGCCGTGTCTACGTTAATGGTGGTGGCAATCTGTGGGTTTTCTGCTTTGGTTTTGTCAAACTTCTCCATCAGCAGTCTCAGTTCTCCGTATTTCAGGGTATAATCTGCACTTGGTGTGGTATCCAGCGCCGCAAAGGGACTCTCGGTTTTTTGACTGTTTTTTGCCAGCGCCGATTTGGCATCGGGGGTCAGAAACACATCTGCGGTGAAGTTGTCACGGTATGCTTTTATATTCTGTACTTTTCCCTCTTTCATCATGGTGAAGAATTCTTCCTCTGTAATTTCTGCAGTATTGGAAGGCATGAAAAGCCCCCTGCCGAAAAAGAGAAGAAATCCCATGATGGCGATTGGGAAAAACCAGTTAAATCCTTTATTGTTCATTATTTACTCTTTAAAAAAATTAAGCTTCGATTCTGGTAATTTTAGCATCACCCCAAAGCTCTTCTATATCGTAATACTCCCGAACCTGCTTCTGGAAAACGTGAACCACCACAGACACATAGTCTACCAGCACCCACATCGCATTTTCTGAACCCTCTACATGCCAGGGCCGTTCCTGCAATTCGTTTCGTACTTTTTTCTCAATATTTCCTGCAATGGCAGAAACCTGTGTATTGGAATTTCCACTGCAAATGACAAAGGTTTCGGCTACTGAATTTTCAATACCGGAAAGGTCAAAAATCATGATATCTTCCCCGTTGGTATCTTGTATAGCGTCCACAATTTGTGTGATCAGTAATTGTTTATCTGTATTTTTACTCATTAAAAATTGGTATAATCTGCAAATTTATTCTTTTTTCTTTATTTTCACATCCTGCAAAGTACTAAAACTTTCTTAATGACCCAACTGTTTTACCTCCCTCAGTGCACCTCAACCAATGATGAACTCTTAAGGTTTCTGAGACCCGGATCTACTGTTGTAGCCGGACTTTACACCCTGAATCAAACCCATGGCCGCGGGCAGTATGGAAACTCGTGGAGCGCCCCTGCCCATGAGAGCATAGCCCTCACCGTAGCCGTGCGTCAAAGCACTTTGCAACACTCCGATTCTTTATTCAATTTCCATACCGCGGTCCTGATCCGCGATTTTCTGGCCAAATTGACAAACCGCGACGTGAAAATTAAATGGCCCAATGACCTGATTCTGGAACATAAAAAGATTTGCGGCATTCTGATTGAAAAAAGAAAACACCAAAACCATGAATATTACCTGATTGGTGCGGGCATCAATGTACTGCAGGAAACTTTCGGAGATATTCCGAGAGCAGGGTCGCTGAAAACGCAAACCGGAATCACATACAGTCCGAAAAAAATAAGTGAAGACTTGTTTGAGTTTCTGGCCGCAGGGATTACCGCACCCGTGCCGGAGGAGCAAATTCTGGCCGGTTACAATACCCATCTGTACCGGAAAAATCAGATTTCGGTATTTGAAAAAAACAAAATACGCCAAAATGGCATTATAAAATCGGCAGATGCCAGCGGATATGTATGGATTGATCTGGAGAATGAGGGACTTCAGAAATTTTACCACAAGGAAATTGCGATGCTTTACTGATTGGCCCGCTTCCAGTAGAGAACAGCAGCCAGCGGGCCAAATACAATATTGGGCATCCACATGGCCAGCAGCGGCGTGAGCGTTTTATTCTCTGAAACCACCTTCAAAGCTTCAAAAGAAAATACAAAAATAAAGGCCAGTGC
Organism: Chryseobacterium sp. MFBS3-17; assembly: GCF_020687745.1. GTDB lineage: Bacteria > Bacteroidota > Bacteroidia > Flavobacteriales > Weeksellaceae > Marnyiella. The sequence goes on along the minus strand of NZ_JAJEWK010000008.1, from coordinate 160,935 downwards.
AATCCCTATGGCCAGATTCACCCCCAGGCCACCCCGTTTTTTCTGAGAGGATAAAGAGAGTGCCAGAAAAGTAAGCACAATCACGGCTACCGGCATGGATGTACGCTGGTACAGTTCGTTCTGATAGGTATTCAGATTGCTGTTTCCTTTGTCTTTTTCCCGCTGGATGAATTTCAGCAGCTCGGGAGTGGTTTTGGTCTGTCCCAGCAACTGATCGGGAAACAATTCCTCCGGCGGAAAACCGAAACTTTTGGCAATCTGGCTGCCGTTATTCAGTTTCTCTGTATCATTGGGCAATATGGTTTTTTCATAGAACCCTGTCAGAATAAATTTCTTCAGCTTGGCATCCCAGTGCATTTCTGAGGCCAGCAACTGGTACACCAGCCGCTTGTTCTGATCATACTTTTTATAGCTGAATCCGGAACCCCGTTTTTCTTTCTTGTTATAGCTGTGGATGAAGATATACTCGTGCGGATTGAGCTGCGTGGAGACAGGAGCACTCCCAATGATGGATTCCCGCTTCACCGCATTCATGGTGTACACCTCCAGTTCATTTTTCTTGATATTGGCCCAGGGCAGCACAAAATGATTGACCACGAGTGCAAAAACCGCAATGATGAGCGAGGTAATGAGGTAGGGTCTGGCAAAGCGGTGAAAACTGGCACCACTGCTGATGATGGCTACAATTTCGGTATTATTGGCCATTCTGGACGTGAAAAAGATCACGGATATAAATACCAGAATAGACATGAAGGTCATGATGAGGTAAATAATCCAGAACGGGTAATAGCCGGTAAGGAATTCGGAAAGCTGAAAGCCGTTTTCCTCAATTCTGGGCTTTTTTGCCTGTACATCAATTACCAGGACCACTGTAGAAAGCAACAGCAAAATAAACCCGAAAGTTCCGAGGTATTTCCTGATGATATAGCGGTCTATAATTCCCATTATTGTTTACAATCTTACAAGCGCTGGCGCAGACCCGGCAGTACAGAATCCTTCCACTGATAAAAATCGCCTGCCACGATATGCTCCCGGGCTACCCGAACCAGATCCAGATAAAAGGCCAGATTGTGAATGGATGCAATCTGCTTGGCCAGATATTCTTTAGCAACAAACAAATGTCTTACATAGGCTTTGGAGTATTCATAATCTACAAAACTGGTTCCGGACTCATCCAGCGGAGAGAAATCCTGCTTCCACTTTTCGTTTTTCATGTTCATTACGCCGTTCCAGGTGAAGAGCATCGCATTTCGTGCATTTCTGGTAGGCATCACACAATCCATCATGTCAATTCCCAGGCCTATGGATTCCAGAATATTCCACGGAGTCCCCACACCCATCAGGTATCTTGGTTTTTCTTTCGGCAAAATATCCGTCACCACATCGGTAATGCGGTACATTTCTTCTTCCGGCTCTCCTACAGACAAGCCACCGATGGCATTGCCGGCGGCATCACTTTCTGCAATCACCTCTGCCGAAATTTTTCTTAAATCCGAATACGTAGACCCCTGTACGATAGGGAATAAATGCTGCTGATGACCGTACAGTTCAGGATTTTCACGGCACCACTCTATACATCTTTTCAGCCACCGGTGGGTGAGTTCCATGGAAGTTTTCGCCTGATTGTACTCGCACGGATATGGCGTACATTCATCAAAAGCCATAAAAATATCGGCACCGATCTGTCTCTGGATTTCCATAGATTTCTCCGGCGAAATGAAGTGATAACTGCCGTCTATATGCGATTTGAATTTCACGCCTTCCTCGGTCATTTTTCTGGATGAAGCCAGAGAAAACACCTGATAACCGCCAGAGTCGGTCAGAATGGGACGGTCCCAGTTCATAAACCGGTGCAGTCCGCCGGCTTTGGTCATGGTATCCATGCCCGGGCGAAGGTATAAATGATAGGTATTTCCGAGGATAATATCAGCGTTGATATCATCCTTCAATTCGCGCTGATGTACCGTTTTTACAGAAGCTACGGTGCCTACCGGCATAAATATGGGGGTCTGAATGCTGCCGTGGTCTGTGGTAATCACTCCTGCACGGGCTTTGCTTTCTGAAGTTTTTTCTATTTCAAAAATGTTCTGCTTCATCTTATTTTATGAACGGACTGGTCTCTGCAGACTTTTCCTGTTCCTGCTTTATAAATTTTGCTGCTTCCGGGTGTTTTTTCCGGACAATTGTCTGGGCTTTTTCCAGAATACCTTCTATTTCTTTTGTGATGGAGTAATACTTGTAGCTTTCAGAAAAATCTGTGGCGGTTACCTTATGCTGATGCATGACCTGGCGGGTACCGGTTTCAATATTGGCATCAGCATTCACCCGGAAAGATTCGTCGCTGATGGCAATATCTGCCAGAATCTGCGCCATTTTTTCCTGAGACAGCAGATTTTTGGGTTCCTCTGCATATTTCGAGCAGGAAACCATAAACAAAATCAGAAAAAGATACCGTATTTGTTTCATTCCTACAGTTTTCCGATTAAGGATTGCCATTTCAACCTTAGCACACCAAAAACAGCTTCTCCTATAATCCCGCCATTCATTTTACTCTCGCCCTGAATGCGGTTGGTGAAAATAATGGGCACTTCTACAATTTTAAAACCTTTTTTATGGGCCCTGAACTTCATCTCTACCTGAAATCCATACCCTTTCAGGCGCACATTATCAATGCCGATTCCCTCCAGCACGCGTCTGGAAAAGCATACAAAACCGGCCGTGGTATCATGCACAGGAATTCCCAGAATGAAGCGCACATACCCGGATGCGAAATAAGAGAGCAGCACCCGTCCCATGGGCCAGTTTACCACATTTACACCTGTAGAATAGCGGGATCCCACACTCATATCTGCGTTCTTGCACGCTTCAAAAAGTCTTGGTAAATCTGCGGGATTGTGAGAAAAATCCGCATCCATCTCAAAAATATAGTCGTAGCCATTCTGCAATGCCCATCTGAAGCCATGGATATAGGCTTTGCCCAGTCCGTCCTTCACTTTGCGCACACTGAGGTGCAGATGTTCGGGGTGATTCTGCTGCATTTCGCGCACCAGATCTGCGGTTCCGTCTGGTGACGAATCATCTACCACCAGCACATGAAAATCACCCTTCAGGGCAAACACCGCAGACAAAATGCCGCGGATATTCTCCTTTTCATTATAGGTAGGTATAATAACGAGTTTTTTCATTACAGTCTGCAAAGATAGTTTAATTTCTGCACAGCATTTACATTTTAAAATAATCCTATTTTTGCAAAAATTTGTGGTTTGATTTCATTCATCAGTATCTCTAATGACGTGCGGATTCCCGAAAACAACGATTGGGTAATCATTTTATTGCTGTGCTGCGCTTTTTTATATGTTTTTATGATGATTTCGCTCCACCGCGACGCCAGTGTAAAATCATTCCTGCAGCAGGAATTTGCAGAATCCAGCAACCTTTTCATCAGTTGGGTCATTGTATCGCTGGTAACTTGCCTTACACTTGCAGCACTCATCTCACAACACATCCCCATCGTTCCCAAAGCCGTGAGCGAACTGCAGATTCTGGGGCTGCAGCTGAACAAATTCGGGTTTACATTTCTGACACTGGTCCTGTTTTATCTGTGCAAGGCAGCGCTGAGCTATCTGTTCTTCCAGAGTGTGGGCTTTTCCCGCCGCTGGCCGGCGTTTACCTTTACCGCCACCCGGTTTTACTTTGTCCTGTCGCTCTTCCTCATGGCAGCGTGTACAGGTCATTACTATTTTATAACCCATAAAGCAGAAATGCTGCATATTTATGTAATTTCCTTTGCTTTGGTTGTGATTTTCAAACAGTTTTACTACCTGTTTCACAAAAATCAAATCCTGCCCCCGGAATGGTATTATAAATTTTTGTATATTTGCACCCTCCAAATTATGCCTTTACTGGCACTCTGGAAACTATTGTTTTTTTAAAATACAAATACACAATGAAAATAAAGTCTATTCTTGTATCTCAGCCTGCGCCGAACGAGTCTTCCCCGTATCTGGAAATGGCAAAGAAGGAAAAAATCAAAATAGATTTTAGACCTTTTATCCATGTGGAAGGTTTGGATAATAAAGAGCTCCGTACTCAAAAAATAGATCTGAACCAGTACACCGGTATCATCTTCACCAGTAAAAATGCGATAGACCACTATTTCAGACTGGCAGAAGAAATGCGTTTCAGCGTTCCTGATTCCATGAGATACATCTGCCAGAGTGAAGCCATTGCGAACTACCTGCAAAAGCACATTGTTTACCGGAAAAGAAAAATCAGTTTCGGTGAAAAGACTTTTGCCGACATGGCTCCGCTTTTCAAGAAATTTCCGTCAGAAAAATATTTACTGCCTTCATCAGATGTGCTGAGTCCCGATATTCCGGCCACACTGGATAAAGCCAACCTGGACTGGACCCGCGCCATCATGTACAGAACCGTTTGCTCAGACCTTACAGATATCTCCATCAAGGATTATGACATGCTGGTTTTTTTCAGTCCGCAGGGCATCAGATCTCTGCATCAGAACTTTGAAGACTTTAAGCAAGGCGATACCAAAATTGCCGTTTTCGGACCTACCACACAGAGTGCAGCCGAAGAAACCGGACTGAAGGTAGATGTGATGGCACCCACCAAGGAAACTCCTTCTATGACGATGGCCATAGAGAAGTACATCCGCAATATGAATAAATAATTCTATTAAAAATATCCAAAAACCGTCTTTTCAGCCAGAAAAGATGGTTTTTTATTTTACATTTGAACTCTTTTTACACAATTATGCAAGCTCCAAAGGCAAAGAAAATAAATACCCTACTGGAAAAACACGGCGACCACAGAACCGATGCCTATTTCTGGATGAATGAACGGGATAACCCGGAAGTGACCGGTTACCTCCGTGCCGAGAACGACTATGCCACGCACGTGATGAAGGATACCGAGCCTCTGCAGGAAGCGCTTTATGAGGAAATGAAAGCCCGGTATAAAAAAGATGATGAGTCTATTCCCTATTTCTTTAATGAATACTGGTATATTGTACGCTACGAAAAAGGCCAGGAATACCCGGTATTCAGCAGGAAGCACCTTTCACTGGATGCGCCCGAAGAAATCATGCTGGATGCCAATATTATGGCCAAAGATTTTGCCTACTTTGATCTGGGAAGTGCCGCGGTGAGTCCGGACAATCAACTGGCGGCATTCTCTACCGACACGCTGGGTCGCAGAATCTTTACCATTCACTTTAAAAACCTGATGACCGGCGCACTGCTGCCGGACCGGCTGGAAAACACCACCGGAAAATCCGTGTGGGCTGCAGACAACCGGCATGTATTCTACATCAGAAAAGATAAAAACCTGCGAGCTTACCAGGTATGGCGTCACGAATTGGGCACCGCACAGTCCGAAGATATGCTGGTGTTTCACGAAGAAGATGAGGCATTTGATGTCAACGTCTTCAAAACAAAATCCCTGGAATACATTTTCATTGCCAGCTCCAGCACAGTTTCAGACGAGCACCGCTTTGTCCCGGCAACTGATGTGGATGCGCCATGGACCATTCTGCAGCCGCGTATGGCAGATCTGGAATATTCTGTAGAACATTTTGGCAATGATTTTTATATCATCACCAATGCAAATGACGCCACCAACTTCAAAATTGTGAAAACACCGGTGGCACAGTGCGGCATCGCACACTGGCAGGATCTCATTCCGCACCGTGAAGACACTTTGCTGGAGGGTTTTGAAATCTTCCGCGACTATCTGGTGCTGGAGGAAAGAACAGAAGGCCTGCTACAACTTAAAATCATTGACCACAACAATCAGTCCTCTCATTACCTGCCGTTTTCAGACCCTACCTATACGGCCTACATTGGGATTAATCTGGAATTTGCTACCCATACCCTCCGCTACGGCTATACTTCCCTCACCCGGCCGAATTCTACATTTGAATACGATATGCAGGAGAAAACCACTACCCTGCTGAAAGAACAGGAAGTACTGGGCGGAAAATTTGTGGCCGGAAATTATGTTTCCGAAAGAATATGGGCGCCCTCACGCGACGGAAAATCCCGGATTCCGGTGTCGCTTGTTTACCATAAAGATACGGTGAAGTCAGCCCGCACGCCGCTGCTGCTGTACGGGTACGGCAGTTACGGACATACGGTAGATGCCAGCTTTTCCAATGTACGGCTCTCCCTGCTGGACCGGGGCTTCATCTACGCCATTGCCCACATCCGTGGCGGGGAATACCTGGGAAGAGACTGGTATGAAGACGGCAAAATGCTGAATAAAAAGAATACATTTTTTGACTTTATAGATGCCGCAAAACATCTCATCACGGAACATTACACCTCATCGGCTCATCTCTATGCCATGGGAGGTTCTGCCGGTGGACTGCTGGTAGGAGCGGTCATCAATGAAGAACCACAACTCTTTCATGGCGTTGTGGCTCAGGTCCCTTTCGTAGATGTGGTGACCACCATGCTGGACGAAACCATACCGCTGACCACCGGGGAATATGACGAATGGGGAAATCCCAATGAAAAAGAGTATTACGAGTATATGAAATCCTACTCTCCGTATGACAATGTGCGGGAAACCGACTATCCTCATATGCTCATTACCACAGGGCTGCATGATTCTCAGGTACAATACTGGGAACCAGCAAAGTGGGTAGCCAGGCTTCGGGAACTGAAAACAGATGACCACCTCATCATTTTCAAAACCGATATGAGCTCAGGACACGGCGGAGCCAGCGGCCGTTTTGAAAGTCTGAAGGAAGACGCCCTGGAAATTGCATTTTTACTAAAACTAGAAGGAATTACAGCATGAGCAATATTACAGAAGGCCAGCTATGGGCCCGGGTAGAACAGTTTTTTGAAGAACGCTTTGACACCGGTAAAAATCCGGCGCTGGACACCATTTTGTTCCTCATTGGGGTACAGGAACTGGGCAGCGGCGCCCAGAAATACACCAAAGATGACAAACTGAATATTCTGCATATAGCAGTCTGCAGATTACTGCAACCGTTTGGGTACTATGAATTTTCGCATTATGACGATGACGGATTCCCCCATTTCGACCCGTTGGAACCCATGCCCGAACTGCGGCCGAATGAGCAGCAAATCCTCATGAAAAAAGCCATCATTCAGTATTTTATGGACGAGGATTTATTCTGAGCCGGCTGTTGCCCTGTGCGCAGCCATCACCTTGTACAGGTGATCCAGCGTCATTTTAAAACCCTCTTCAAAACCCATATCCAGCAGTTTCTGAAAATCTTCCGGGCTTTTGCAGTGAATGTTGATGGTGAGTTTTGCGCCCTGCTGCACACCGGTAAACCCAATGAGCCAGTCTGTGAGGGGCAGATTGACATTTTCTACACCATTTTCATCTGCAAAAAAATCGGACCATGAAATCGTTCGGTTTTTCCGGATTTCGTTGTAACGTACGCCGGCATATTCCCGTTCGCCATTGGGACCGGCCATGGCATAATGCCATTTTCCGCCGGGAGTGAAGTTCATGGACAAAATTTCGCAGCGCCAGGGTTGCGGTGCACACCAGCTGCTGAGCAGATTGCGGTCTGCAAAATATTCCCACAGTTCAGAAACATCTGCCGGCAGGACTTTCATGACAAAAATAGTGGCCGCTTTCGGATCGGTTTTAAAAATGGTCTGGTGGCTCATGTCAATTGTTTTATCAAAAATAACGTTTTTCTAAGGGATGGCCAAAGATTCGCTCCCGGCAAACATACACACCTCTGCCGCACGAACCGCTCATGTGGTTTTTTATTCTAACCGGAAATTTCTAAAATTATAGTATTTTTATCTTTATGAAAACATAGAGATGAGCTGAAATTACAAATTTCATAATCCTGAAGGTTTATATTTCGTGAGTTTTGCGGTTGTAGGCTGGCTTGATGTATTTGTCCGGAACGAATACAAAGACATTTTTTTGGAAAGTGTAAGATTCTGTCAGCAGAATAAAGGTTTGGAAATTCATGCCTGGTGCATCATGTCCAGCCATGTTCATTTAGTTTTTAGGAGCATAGACGGACAAAAACCTGAACTTCTTATTGGTGACTTAAAAAGATTTACCAGCAGAGCAATTGTACAAGCCATCAAAGAAAACCCAACCGAAAGCAGAAAAGAATTCTTATTGAATTTCTTTCTAAGAGAAAGCTCAAAAAGTTCAAATGTAAAACACTATCAATTCTGGAGACACGATAATAAACCTGTTGAACTATGGAGCAATCATGTTATTAACCAAAAAATTAATTATATACATCAAAATCCTGTTGACGCAGGTTTGGTTTTTCGGGCAGAAGATTACAAATACAGCAGTGCCGTAGATTATGCTGATGAAAAAGGCCTTTTGGACAATGTTGTCATTTTTAGAATGTTTGGTCTTTAAGGAACGGCGGGGAAGCGGCCACACGAAAGGATTCGTGCGGCAGCGGGGGCTTTTCAAGTTGAAGGTTTTTTCTACCCATCAGGAAAAGTTTTTGAAATGAGTCCTAAGAATGCGGCACTTTTGATCACTGACGGTAAAAAAATGAAACTCGTGATACGGGAAGATGCCACAGTATATGAACTGCTTCACGAACTAATGCATATACGGGACTGCAACGCAACAGGCATGAAATCATTTATGCAAAAACCTCTGGTGAAGAGAGAGAAGTTTGTTTATGACAAGATGGTAGAGCATTCAAAGTATCTGAACAGGAAAGAATTAAAGCATGCTGAATGGTACATAAATGACAGATATCACAAATACGGGATCACGGACAATTTAGGTAATCCAATAAAAGAAACTTTACCATTTAATTTAGATGACATCTCTAAAAAAAGACAAGAAGCAAATCTTGATATAATCTTAAATTCAAAATAAATAGTGATGATAACAAAAGAACAGGCAGTTCAAAATGTCGAACAATATATAAAGAAAAAGAATAGAAGCTATGTCTATATAGAGAGAGAGAGTCCAAATGAAGGAGAAAATAGAAGTTCCATACGGTAAGTATGAAGACCAAAAAAAAGATGTTTATGTTGTAAATTATGATATCGAAGGTTATTATGGAGATGTACCTAACTTTGTCTATGTCGATGCAGAAACAGGCGAAGTGTTATTTACTATGACAGAGCATGGCTATGCCGAAGATTGGGAAGAATAGAAATATGATAACCAAAGAAAAAGCATTGGAAAATGTAAAAAAATATATAAAAGAGAGAGAGGGACTACATTGAAATAGCATCTTTAGAAAAAATATATTTAGAAAATAATGCTTATATAAATTATGGAAAATATGATGAGCAAGAAAGAGATACTTATATTGTCACTTGCCGTTTAGAGGGATATTTAGACCCCATTTCTCATTATATAGCCGTAGATGCAGAAACAGGGGAAATATTATATACAATAACCGAACATGGTTATGCTGAAGATTGGGAAGAATAAAAAACAAATTAAATATTGAATGAATAAGGAAGAAGTCGTCTCATAACTTAATGAAACGGCTTTTTTAATGAATTTCTCACGGACTCCTACCAGAGAATGGTGCCCAAATATTAAAATCTCAAAGAACTAATTGAGTATTAAGACATTTTCGTTTTTTAGAAGCTTCTTACAAGCAGGTATGGCAAGGGTAATTGTAATGATAAGAATGGGCTGCATATTTTAAGACCAATTAAAACAACCCTGCAAGGTGACTTCAGAATAATTCTAAGAAAACCACGCACCCAAATAAAACACGACACCTTTTGTCGCATGATCTGTTTGATGATGATCAGGAAAATTGCTCCAGAACCTTCAGTAAATCCGGAGCCTTACCCAATACCGGTTTAAACAGATCTCCCCGGGCCTTTAACCGCTCTGCCGCATTAAAAATATTGAAATCCGTGGGTTGCAGTCCTGTTTTCACCTCGTCCCAATCCAGCGGCATAGACACCGGCGCACCTTTCCGGGGGCGCAGACTGTACACGCTGGCCAGTGTTTGCCCGCGGCGGTTTTGCAGGTAATCCAGATAGATTTTATTCTTATCCCGCTTTTGCAGACTCCGTTCCAGCGTAGTGAGATCCGGGAGTTTTTCCTGAACCATCTGCATTAGTACATGCCCGAAATCCTTCACCTGGTCATACGTATAGACCGCACCCATAGGAATATAAACGTGAATGCCAGAACTGCCGGATGTTTTGGGATAACTTTTTACACCCGCAGCATCCAGCAACTCCCGCACCATCTGCGCCGTTTCTATAACATCTCCGAAGGTGTTTTTTTCAGACGGATCCAGATCCAGCACCAGATAATCCGGGAAATCTGCCGTGGAAATGCGGCTGGTCCACACATTCAGTTCTATACATCCCAGATTGTTCAGATAGGCCAAGGTTTCTTTATTGTTGCAGATGATATAATTAATATATTTATCTGAACTTTCGGAGAATACTTTCTGGGTTTCAATCCAGTCCGGGGTTTCATCTGCTGCGTCTTTCTGGTAAAAACTCAGTCCTTTTATGCCGTTCGGGTAGCGGTTCATGGACTGTGGCCTGCCTTTCAGGTGCGGAAGAATGTATCTGGAAATAGTTTGGTAGTAGGCTATTACATCGCCTTTCGTGACCTCATCATCCGGAAAATACACCTTGTCCTGATTGGTGAGCTTCACACTTTGTTTACCAATCTTTCTGGTAACATCTTTCTTTTCTGCTTTACGTTTGGGGGCTTCTTTCTTCACGGGTTCTTCTTTTGGGGGTTCCTGCGCTGCATCAAAGTTTATTTGGGCAGGGTCTTTATCCTGCCGCAACCTCAGAAATACGGGGTGGCGGTAGATATGGTCTTTGGTAAGTTCCGTAAATTTAATTTCTGCTACCAGTTCGGGTTTCACCCACGTGGCCTTACCATTGGTCTTTGGCGTTATCCGGAAAGCGGAACCGGTGACTATCAGTGGCGCCATTTTCTCATACAATTCATCGAGCATCCGGTCCGAAAATCCCGTACCGGTATGTCCGCAAAACACCAGATCACCGTCCTGATACTTGCCCAGAATCAGCGAACCGAATTTTTTGCGCGAACCGCGGGGTTCTGTGAATCCGCAGATGAGGGCTTCATCTGTTTTGTTGATTTTTATTTTTAACCACTCAGAACTGCGGATATTCTCCCGGTAGAGACTTTCTGAGCTTTTGGCAATGATGCCTTCCAGACCCGTTTCGTCTGCCGCTGCAAAGAAATCTTTGCCTTTTTCTGTAATATGGTCACAGTATTTGATGATTTCGGTTTCCACCAGCGCTTCTTTCAGCAGTTCCTTTCGCTGCAGCAGCGTGAGACCGGTGGTATCATGTCCGTTCAGCCACAGCAGATCAAACACCTGAAAGGCCAAAACCAGATCCGGATCATCACCAATTCGCTGCAACCACTGGAAGTTGGGCCTGCCCTGCTCGTCATAAGCTACGATTTCGCCATCCAGCACCATCTCATGCTCCTGCAGTTTCAGCGCACGGGTTACTTTTTTGAACTTTTGCGAAAAATCCAGACCATTTCGGGAATAGAGCCGCACTTTGTCTTCGCGCAAATCTGCCACAGCGCGGTAGCCGTCCCATTTTATCTCAAAGATCCAGTCGGGATCATCAAATGGTTTATTGCCTGTTTTACAGAGCATAGGCCGTATGAATTCCGATAGTTTCTTTTCCCCGGAAAGTGCCGGGGTATAATTTTTAAAGGATTTTGCCCCTCCGGATTTATCCTTTTTTTTTTACGCTCCTTCTCCTTCAGCAGGGCAGTGACTCTGGAGTCTTCATCCGTATAGGCTTCCGCATCATAATCCTCTTCCACCGCAAACTTATCTTTATGTTTAATGAGCAGCCAGGCGTTTTCATCTTTGGCATTTTTGATTTTGACGAGGGCAAATTCGCCTTTCAGTTTTTCGCCGTGCAGCACAAATTTCAGGGATTCCCTGTGCAGTTCGGCCCGCATCACCAGGTCATCAGATTTTCCTTTTACCGGCTCAATGGGTTCATAGGTTCCCTGGTCCCAGATTTCCACCTCGCCCGCGCCATAATTTCCTTCGGGTATGGTTCCCTCAAAGGTGCGGTAGTCATACGGGTGGTCTTCCACCATCATGGCGAGGCGTTTATCTGCAGGGTTCAGGGACGGTCCTTTGGGCACAGCCCAGCTTTTCAGCACCCCATCCATTTCCAGCCGGAAGTCATAATGCAAGCGGCTGGCTGCATGCCGCTGAATGACAAACTTCAACTTGTTTCCGGCGGTTTTCTTTTTGCCCGAAGGTTCAGAAGTTTCCTTGAAGTTTCGCTTTTTATTGTATTCCTGCAGAGACATAGCTGATTGTTTTAGCGGTTAGCCGGCTTTTTTCTTTCCCTTCTGCAGACTGGCTTTCAGCATGGCCATCAAATCTGAAGCTTTGCCTTTCGGCTCTTTCACATCTGCAATTTTTACTTTTTTACCTTTGGCTTTTTGCCTGATGATTTTCAGGAGATCTTCGTTGTAGGTGTCGCTATATTTCTTCGGATCGAAAGTCGTGGCAAGCGATTTAATCAGCTGTTCTGCCATTTTCAGCTCCTCTGCTTTTGGTGCTTTGCCGCCGGGTATTTTCAAATCATCAAAATCCCGCATTTCTGCAGGATACCGCATCCGGTTCACCATCAGAATTTTATTTTCATAGGGTCTGATGAGGCATAGAACTTCCCTTTCTCTCAGAATAAAGGATCCTATGCCGGCCATTTTGGTCTTTATCAGTGCTTTCAGCAAAAGTTGATACGCAGCTTCACCATTCTTCTGAGGCTCCAGAAAATAAGGCGTTTCAAAAAATGCCGGATCTATCTCGGCTTCTTTCACAAACTGCGCAATGCTCAAAATTTTTGATTTCTCTGGACTTACAGCCGCAAAATCATCATCGTTCAGAACAATGTATTTATCTTCTATTTTGTAGCCTTTCACAATGTTTTCCCATGCGACTTCCTTGCCGGTGTTCTCGTTCACTCTTTTATATTTGATGTTGCTCAGGTCTTTCTGATCCAGCATATCCAGATCCAGCGTACTCGAATCGGTAGCCGAATACAATTTGATGGGAATATTGACCAGACCAAAACCTATGGCGCCGTTCCAGATTGCTCTCATAAACCAGTTTTAAAGGGATTACAGTCCGGGTTGCGCGTTTTGCAAGCCAGGATGAAGTCAAAGATAGCACAACCATATGACCGATGCGTTCTACAATTCTGCGGAATATTTATAACAATCAAAGGCAGCAGGTAAACATCTTTTCTCCCGTACCACAGCAATCTGTGTGAAACATACTCTTGTTTTCACAATAAAATGTTAAAAGAAACGCTTTTAAGAAAAATTTATTATTTTATCTCTAAGATTTTTAAATTTATATTGTTAAAAGACGTAATTTTAACACCTGAAATTAAAAGGTTCAATGAACAATAAATTTATACCCATTATATCGGTATTCATGACCATCTCCCTAGTGGTTTTCGTGGCACTTCAGTTCTACTGGCTCAAAAGCTATTACGAAGCACTGGAGCAGGAATTCTCTAATAAGGTGCACGCCGCACTGGAATCATCCACCAAAAAACTTTCAGATATGGAGGTAGAAAAATACTATGCCCTATATAAAAATCTGGATCAGGACGTCATCAATCGCAGCAATCAGCCCTCACTTACCGCCATACAGCAGGTAGAAGATTCTGCTACCAAACGCACCATTACCTACTCCAAAAATATCATTGAAAATAAAGATATCCCGATTTCGCTTTCCGGTGACAGCCTGAAGGTGACCACCATGTACACAGATGAAGCACTGCTCACCATCAAGAGGGACCAGAATGCACCCGAACTGCTCACCGCAGATCTGAATCAGTCTATACAAAGCGGCGAATACACCCTGAAAGAATTTGCCAAACTGAATGCCAACAATGTCCCTGTAGAACGCCGGGTAGATCGTAAAACACTGGACTCTGTAGTTTCCCGGGAGCTGAAACTGAAAGGAATTGAGACAAAATTCGGATTCGGAATTCTGGATACCAAGAATAAACTAACATCTGTGGCCAATGATATCTATAAAGATGAAAAAACATCAGACAGCTACAGCTATCCGCTTTTTACAGACAGCAAAGACCGCACCCAGTACAGTCTGGCACTGGTTTTTCCCAGAAAAGGCTACTCCCTGGCCAGAAATAACCTGCCCATGCTGCTGGGAACATTCATGTCTTTGCTTACCATCCTGGGCATCTACATCACCTCCATTAATTATATGATGCGTCAGAAAAAAATTGCCGAAATCAAGACCGATTTCATCAACAATATGTCGCATGAATTCAAAACACCGCTGGCCACCATATCTGTAGCAACCGATTCTTTGGCCAATGATAAAATATCTACCAATCCGGAGAAGGTAAAATACTATTCACAACTCATTAAACAAGAGAATCTGCGGATGAAAAAACAGGTAGAAAACGTCCTGAATATGAGCAAACTGGAGCGGAATGAAGTGCAACTGTTCCTGAAGGAAACCAATCTGCGAAACCTCATTAAGGGCATTACCGAGAGTTTCGGCCTGATTGTGGAACAAAGAAACGGCACGCTGGACCAGAATTTCACGGCCCACCGGTATATTGTGAAAGTAGATGAATTTCATATTTCCAATGCCATCATCAACCTGCTGGATAATGCCAATAAATATTCGCCCGAGGCACCGCACATTACAGTCACCACCAAAAACGAAGGCAGCTGGTACGTGATTGAAATCTCAGATAAAGGAATCGGGCTGGATGCCGACAATAAAAAAAGGATTTTTGAAAAATTCTTTCGGGAAGAAACCGGAAATGTTCACAATGTAAAAGGACAGGGCCTCGGACTTTCCTATGTGAAAAAAATAACAGAACTCCACGCGGGCCAGATTCTGGTAGAATCTACACAGGGCAAAGGCAGCACCTTTACCCTGAAACTGCCGATGACTGCCGTAAGTTAAACAATAAATACAATTTAAAACAATGAATAACAGGATCTTATTAGTAGAAGACGACCAGAGTTTTGGGGCCGTTCTGAAAGATTATCTTACCATCAATAATTTTGAGGTAACCCTGGCCACAGACGGCGAGCAGGGACTGAAAGAGTTTACAGAAAATGAATTTGACATCTGCATATTTGATGTGATGATGCCCAAAAAAGACGGCTTCTCACTGGCAGAAGACGTGAAGAAGATTGATAAAAACACACCCATAATCTTCCTTACCGCCAAGAACCTGCGCGAGGACATTCTGAAAGGATACCAGCTGGGCGCCGATGACTACATTACCAAACCATTTGATACTGAACTGCTTCTGTATAAAATAAAGGCCATTCTTCAGCGCAGCACCAGCATAGAAAATGAAGAACAAGAACAGTTCAAAATCAGCAATATCTTCTTTGATTCCATGCTGCGCCAGTTGCGGGTTGGCGACCTTGAATATAAACTCTCGCCGAAAGAAAATGAACTGCTGAAACTACTGTGCCTGCACCGCAACGATTTCATGCCGCGGGATTTGGCACTCAGAAAAATCTGGAAAAAAGAGAATTACTTTACCGCCAGAAGTATGGACGTTTACATAGCGAAACTGCGTAAACTGCTGAAGGACGACGAAGGTCTGGAAATCATCAATGTACACGGCGAAGGCTTCAGACTCCTGGTAAAGAACTGACACCGCCCACCATATTGCATCAAAAATGACCCGCAATACTTGAACATCAGCAGCGGAATTGAAGTGGTGTTTATGCATATGTTGACAATAATTAATATTGAGCGCCGCTGATAACAGTAAAATTCCGGTTCATTTGATAAGAATTTGCTATTTTTGTAGATTATTTTAACGATATGAAAATCAGAAACCTATTGATAACAGGCGCTATCCTTTCGCTTGCCGCCTGTAAAAAAGAAGAAATAAAGCCGACGTATCTGGAGGATGAGACACCGGCACCTGTAGCCAACACCACCGAAGCGGCCAAGAGCAGTGCCGCAGGATTACTGTTGCCACAGAGTACTGGTCCCGCGCCTATGGCGGTAGCCGGTCAGACTACTGCACCGGGAACGAACCCGCCTCACGGTCAGCCCGGGCACCGTTGTGAAATTCCGGTAGGAGCGCCACTGAACAGCGCACCCGGAGCCGGCAATACCCAACAGATTGTGGTAGATCCGTCCTCGTCCGGTAATACCCTGCAGATAGACCCGAATGCTGCAAAACCCAGCCAGAACACGCCTACTGCAGCAGGTATGAATCCGCCGCATGGCGAGCCCGGACACCGTTGCGACATCGCCGTCGGTGCCCCGCTGAACAGCCCGGCCAAGGCCGCACCCGCTACACCGCCTGCTACTGCTGCCACCACTGCAACACCCGATCCCAATGCGTATAATGTGCAGAATAAACCTGCTGTAGCCTCTACAGCAGCAGGAATGAATCCGCCCCATGGCGAACCCGGTCACCGTTGTGATATTGCCGTAGGTGCTCCATTGAAATAAATTCTGTAATTTTGCAGAAGCAATGGCAGAAAGATTAAAAATAATTGTAATGATATTTGCTTTGGGACTCTTTGTAGTACCAAAGCAGATATTTTTTGCCCAAAGCGCTCAGATGTCCTGCTGCCAAACGGAAAAAACCGAAACTTCCGGCTGCCACAGTGATCAGCAAGAGCAGTCCTGCCATGACACTCAGGATCAGAACTGCACCACCAACTGTACCAGTTGCGGCGCCTGTCATTTTACAGTGGCTTATTTCTACGGACATCCCACTACCCATATCAATTCCGAAATCCGCAACATTTCTTCAGCTGCGGAATTCACGTATATAACCCCCGATATCTCTGATATCCTTTCCAAAATCTGGCAGCCCCCCAAAATAGGTTAATTTCTAAAGATTACTGCCGAAGGCATCAGCCTACGGCTCCGTTTACTTTAACCTTAACTTATTTTAAAAACAATGAAAAATTTATTGAAAAGTCTTCTGATTTTCGGTCTTTTGCTGTCTCAGAATCTTTTGGCACAAACTCTTACCCAGGCTTCCTTTATGGTAAAAGGAGACTGCGGAATGTGCAAAACCAGAATAGAAAATACCGCTAAAAAATCAGGAGCAAAGACCGCCAGCTGGAGCGCATCCACCCAAACCCTGGAACTGCAATTTGATGAATCAAAAGTTACCGCAGACACCATCCTGAAAAACATCGCAGACGCAGGTCATGATAATGAAAAATATACCGCGCCGGATGAAGTCTATGCCAGCCTCCCCGGCTGCTGCCTTTACACCCGTTCCAAAGTGCAACACACCGAAACCACTGCCGATGCTGCCGAACACTATTTTGTGAGAGGCAACTGCGGTTCCTGCAAAACACGCATTGAAAAAGCAGCTAAAGACGCCGGCGCAACGTTTGCCCATTGGGAAGCAGAAACCCAGACCCTGAATCTGAAATACGACCATTCCAAAACTTCTGCAGACCATATTCTGCAGAAAATTGCAGATGCAGGCCATGACAATGTGAAATTTACGGCTAACGATAATACCTACAATAACCTGCCCGAGTGCTGCCTGTATGACCGCGAACTGCCTTTGGGGGTAAAAAGCGACCGTGTACACACAGATGAGCCACGCCAGGACTTCACCCAACATGCCGATCATGTGGACGAAAGCATCGAAGGTGTTACGTTAACCAAATCAAATCCGGCTACCGCCCTGAGCAGAAAATCGGCGGGATTAACGTTTAACATTGGCGAAAAAGAACTCCTGAAAGCGGCCTGCTGTAACCTTTCTGAAAGTTTTGAAACCAATGCCACGGTAGATGTTTCTTTCAGCAATGCCGTGACGGGAACCAAGCAACTCAAAATGCTGGGACTGGATCAGAAATACACCAGTCTTACCAAAGAACTGCTCCCGGAAATCCGGGGTCTTGCTACTGCTTATGGTCTGAATTTCATTCCCGGCAGATGGATTGGCGGAATACAGCTTACCAAAGGTGGGAGCACCGTCACCAACGGCTACGAAAGCATTACCGGGCAAATCAACACCGAACTGCTGAAACACAGCACAGAACCGGAAACAGGAATTAATCTCTTTGCCGATGCCAATGCCCGTACCGAAATGAACATCACCCACACAGCACCGCTGAATGACCACTGGAACCATTCTGTGCTGCTGCACGGCAACGGAACGCTGGCCAAAATGGACACCAATGACGACGGATTCATGGACCAGCCTACAGGCACACAGCTGAATGCAACCTACCTGCTGAATTACAGCGATCTGGATCACTCCGGATGGGCCACGCATTTTGGGATTAACTTCCTTCAGGATCAAAGAAATGCCGGACAGATGGATTATAATCACCGGCTGGATCAGAGCGAACAAAGTGCATACGGGGTAGGTATTGACATTTCACGCTTCCAGGTGTGGAATAAAACCGGACATATCTTCAAAGGAAAACCTTACCAGAGTCTGGGCTGGATGAACCAGTACACCTATCATCAGCAGGACAGTTTCTTCGGACTCCGCGATTATTTCGGGAAGCAACACACCTATTATTCAAATCTGATATTTGAAAGCATATTCGGCAATACCAATCACAAGTATAAAGCCGGAGCCAGCTTCCTGTATGACCGTTATGACGAAGATTACCTGGCCACAAACTATCAACGTACAGAAACCGTACCCGGACTGTTTTTTGAATACACCCTTACCGGTGAAAAATATACGGTGGTGGCCGGAGCCAGAACAGATTTCCACAATCTGGCAGGCACACAGTTTACCCCAAGGCTGAACTTTAAATACGACATCACCCCGAAAACGATTGTGCGGCTTTCTGCCGGCAAAGGATTTAGAACCGCCAATATTTTTGCAGAAAGTCAGGCATATTTTGCCTCAAACAGAGCCATTGACATCCTGAACAGTGGCGGCGACATTTATGGACTGAAACCGGAAATTGCCTGGAACTACGGGGCAAGCCTGCAGCAGGAATTCCGTTTGTTCGGAAATAAATCTTCCGTTGTGGCCGACTTCTTCCGGACGGATTTCACCGATCAGGTACTGGCAGATCTGGATCAGAATGCACAGAAAATCACCTTCTATAACCTGGATGGACAATCCTGGGCCAACAGCCTGCAGACGCAGTGGGATTTTTCACCGGTAAAGAATTTTGAAGTACGACTGGCGTACAAATATTATGATGTGCAGGCAGATTATCTCTCTGGACGCAAAGAAGTACCGTTCATGGCCAAACACCGCGGCTTCCTGAATCTGGGTTATGTAACAACCAAAACCGACAAAGGTTCCCTGTGGTCATTTGACACAACGTTGAACTGGGTGGGTCAGCAACGTCTGCCGGATATGAGCACCAATCCTGCAGCATTTCAGTTGCCGGCATATTCTGAAGCGTACTTCACATGGAACGCACAGATAGGCCGGGATTTCAGTGAGAAAGTGCGGGTGTATGCCGGTGGTGAGAACCTTACGTCCTTCACTCAGGAACGCCCCATCATTGATGCACAGAATCCCTTTGGTAACTACTTCGATGGTGGCATGGTGTACGCACCCATTATGCCCGCCAATTTTTATATTGGCCTCGACCTGAAATTTTAACTAATTTTTATACAAAGAAAAGAGAGCCCGGTTTACTGAGCTCTCTTTTCTTATTTCTGATGATGCTGATGCCTACAACCACTCCGAACTTTCCAGATAATTCCGGTCCGGATAGTAGATGAACAGCACACTTTGACCTTTAATGGTATTGATGATGGGTTCTGCCAAAGCACGGGGAACAGCGGGACAACCCCAGCTCCGGCCAATACGCTTATGCTGAGCGGCAAATTCTTCGCTCACATAATCAGCGCCGTGCATCACAATGGCGCGGGACAATGCCCGGTCATTGAAACCACGATCCATGCCATGGAGTTTCAGGGAATAACCATTCTCACCATGGTAGGTGACATCGGTCACATAAAAGCCCATGCTGCTCTGGTAAGAACTTTCAGTATTGGAAAACTTCGTGGCAAATTCTTCACCAGTATTTTTTCCGTGTGCCACCAGGGAATTAAACAGGATTTCACCGGTTTGGGTATCAATGACCCACATTCTTTTTTGGTTTGATGAGAGCGAGAAATCGCACACCGTAAGCAGATGAGACGATTCTGAAATTTTCCCCGCATTTTTCAGATTCTGAAATCCTGTGAGTGCATTATCCAGCACCTCAAAAGACAAGGCATTCATCCCGTTGAAATCCAACCGGTCATACAGCATCTCTGCCACAGATTTGACTTCGGGAGTTTCCAGGGTTGCAAAATGCACCTTAGCCGGTGCAGCAACGGTGTCTGCCTCTGCAGATGTTTCGGCTACTGTGTTCAGCCCGCTGGTAGATATATAGGAGGTGGCCACAACGAAAGTGACCGCCAGTGCGATGGTTAACTTTTTCATATTATGTTAAATAGATTTGACGGTGCAAATTTACAAAACGATACAAATCAACCAGTTAAATGCGAAAAGTTTAACGCTATTTAAGAAAAATTAACAGCAAAAATTTCCAGTTACTTTGGCATATTTTCGGAATCACCTACAAACTCGAGGCTCACAGAATTCATACAATAACGCATTCCCGTGGGTGGCGGACCGTCATTAAACACATGCCCCAGATGGCTGTCGCAACGTTTACAAACCACCTCTATCCGTTCCATTCCGTGAGAAGAATCCCGGTGATAGGCCACACCATCTTTATCCGCCTCAAAAAAACTGGGCCAGCCGCAGGTAGAGGCAAATTTGGAATCGGAGCGGAACAAATGATTGCCACAGACCGCACAGTAATACTCGCCAAGCTCATCAAACTCATTGTATTTACCGGTGAAAGGTCTTTCTGTGGCAGCTTCCCGGGCAATGGCGTACAAATCCGGAGACAGTACTTTTTTCCATTCATCATTAGGAATGGCAAGTTTTGCAGTATCGGTACGGGAATAATATGGATTGTTTTTTGATGAAGAATCTTGCATAACAGTAGTTTTTACGGGTTGCTGAGTCTGCGAACAACTTAGCAGAAACAGGAATAATAATAGTGAAACAAAAAATTTCATGCTCAAAATTACTAAATTTGAAATAATGAATGATCAAACGAAAAAGGCACAGCTCAGAAAATATAAAATGTTTGCCACCGGCCTCTTTGTTGCCATGGCGGTTATTTTTGTGGTAACCACCATTCTGCAGAAGACCAATGACTCCCACTGGATCGGCTATGTTCGTGCCTTTGCAGAAGCTGCGATGGTGGGTGCTCTGGCCGACTGGTTTGCGGTGACGGCACTCTTTAACTATCCGCTGGGTCTTCGGATTCCCCACACCAATCTTATTGAAAACAGCAAAGAACGCATTGGTGATAATCTGGGCAGTTTCGTGGTGGATAATTTTCTGTCACCACAGAACATCCGGCCTTATATTCAGCAACTCAAAATTTCCCATGCCACCGGCGAATGGCTTGCCAAAGAGCGGAATCAGGATATGCTGGTCACGGAATTATCACACATTGTACTGGATATTTTACAAAAACTGGAAGATGATGCGGTGGTGAAATTCATTGAAAAAAAGGCTTCGGAAATGACGGATGACCTGAAAATCAATACAATTGTGGGCAACGGCATTGACTATATTTTACATAAAAACGACCACCAGCGCATCATCACCGGTCTTTCCCGGCAGATTAAAGATTATGTACTGCAAAACGAAAGTCTGGTGAAAGAACGTGTAAAAAGTGAAAGCTATTTTCTGATTCCGAAGTTTGTGGATGATGCGATTGCAGACAAAATTACATCCGGATTATCCCGATATTTTGAGGAAGTGGAAACCGATCAAGATCATTCGCTCCGGGCTGAAATAAGCCGTAAAATTGCAGATTTTTCACGGGAAATCCAGACGGAGGAGAAATGGGAACAGGAATTCCGCAGCCTGAAAAATGATTTCCTGAATGAGGACAAACTGCACCGGTACTCCAGCGACATCTGGCAATCCATTAAAAAATCACTGACTGCTGAACTCGAAGATCCGGAATCAGCGCTGAAGCTTTACATCCGCAGGAATCTGGCAGAACTTGCTGATAACCTGCAGCGGGATCCTGCTTTACAGCATAAAATTGATCACTGGATTCGTGTCACTGCTTACAAATATATTCTGAAAAACACCCATCACTTCGGAAACCTCATCAGCGCTACGGTAGGCAACTGGCAGGGCCGGGAACTGAGCCGGAAACTTGAGCTGGAAGTAGGTAAAGATTTACAGTTCATCCGGGTAAACGGAACTCTGGTGGGCGGACTGGTAGGGCTGGTAATCTATACCATTGCCCATTTTTTCATTTAAACGTCTGCTATCTTCTGGGAAGTCTGCCTGCACGCTTCAGCAGTTCACTGTTGATATCATGGATCAGCTGAGGTCCCTCGTAGATGAATCCAGTGTAAAGCTGAACCAGTGTCGCACCGGCATCCAGTTTTTCCAGCGCATCCTTGGCACTGTGAATGCCACCAACGCCTATAATCGGGAATGCACTGTTGCTCTTTTCAGACAAAAAACGAATGACTTCTGTAGATCTTTTGGTGAGTGGTTTTCCGGAAAGACCACCAGTTTCGGTTTTATTTGCGGAAACCAGTGCGTCCCGGGAGAGCGTGGTATTGGTAGCAATAACTCCGGCAATCTTTGTTTCGCTGACGATGTCAATGATATCCAGCAGCTGATCATCTGTAAGATCGGGTGCAATTTTCAGCAGTATGGGTTTGGCAGATGGCATTTCAGCATTCTTCTGCATCAGCTCACCTAAAAGTTTCGTTAAAGGTTCTTTTTCCTGAAGTGCACGAAGGTTCGGTGTATTGGGCGAGGATACGTTGACCACGAAATAATCCACAACGGGATAGAGTTTATCAAAGCAAATCAGGTAATCCTGCACGGCTTGCTCATTGGGTGTCACTTTATTTTTACCAATATTGCCTCCGATGAGGACATTTTTATTACTCTTCAGTCGTTCCACGGCTGCGTCTACCCCGCCGTTATTGAATCCCATCCGGTTGATGATGGCTGAATCTTCCGGCAAGCGGAATAATCTTTTCTTAGGATTTCCATCTTGTGCTTTGGGTGTAAGCGTGCCAATTTCTATAAATCCGAATCCCAGCCCGGAGAGTTCTTTGAACATTTTGGCATCCTTATCAAAACCTGCGGCCAGGCCCACCGGATTTTTAAACTTCAGACCAAAAACCTCACGTTCCAGCCTTTTGTCTGCGATGGGTTTCGGGAGAAACAATCTGGCCAGTCCACCAAAATTCTTTAGCGCAGAGAACGTAAAGTAGTGGATTTTTTCCGGATCAAATTGAAACAGCAGCGGGCGGATTAAGGATTTGTACATGTGCAGGAATTTTTAAAATGCGTTCTTTTATAAATGGGTTTTTTCAATGGTAAATCCTGAGGATTTATCAACCCGAAAATCACGGCCTAAAGATACTTAAAAGAGAAGAAAAAGGCAATTGCAACCAGAAAAAAATAACCCGCTGTAACCCGGTCAAAGTTTCTAAAACAGACGCACTTTTCATAAGTGTGACACACCCTGCAAAATAACAGCTTTACTCTGGCGCTTTAAAAGTGCTGAAAACAAGTTAATCAGGTTAAAATTTCCTATTTTTGCACAAATTCTAATACAAAATGGCAAAACAGGAAGATGTTTTCAGAAGATTGATTTCGCATGCCAAGGAATATGGTTTCATATTTCCTTCCAGCGAAATATACGACGGACTTTCAGCAATCTACGATTACGGACAAAACGGAGCGGAACTCAAAAACAATATCAAGCAGTACTGGTGGAAAGCCATGGTGCAGCTGAACGATAATATTGTGGGCATTGATTCGGCAATTTTTATGCATCCTACGATCTGGAAAGCTTCCGGCCATGTGGATGCATTCAATGATCCGCTCATAGACAATAAAGATTCCAAAAAACGCTTCCGTGCAGATGTTCTGCTGGAAGATTATTGCGCCAAACTGGAAGATAAAGCCCAGAAAGAAATAGACAAGGCCGCCAAAAGATTTGGCGAAGCTTTTGACCAAAACGAATTTGAAACCACCAATCCACGGGTTCTGGAATACCGGGAAAAACAGAAAACCATTCTGGGCAGAATGGCAAAATCACTGGACAACAACGATTTGGCAGACATTAAATCCCTGATTGAAGAACTGGAAATTGCAGATCCGGACACCGGTTCCAAAAACTGGACAGACGTACGTCAGTTCAACCTGATGTTCGGTACCAAGCTTGGTGCGGCTTCAGAAAATGCCACTGACCTGTACCTGAGACCGGAAACCGCCCAGGGAATCTTTGTGAATTTCCTGAATGTACAGAAAACCTCCCGCCACAAACTGCCATTCGGGATCGCTCAGATTGGAAAAGCATTCCGCAATGAGATCGTAGCCAGACAATTCATCTTCCGGATGCGTGAATTTGAGCAGATGGAAATGCAATTCTTCGTACCACCGGGCACCGAACTGGGCTTTTACGAAGAATGGAAGCAAAAGCGCCTGAACTGGCACCTTGCACTGGGGCTGGGACAAGAAAACTATCGTTTCCACGATCATGAAAAACTGGCCCACTATGCCAATGCTGCTGCCGATATTGAATTCAGATTCCCGTTCGGATTCAAGGAACTGGAAGGCATCCATTCCCGTACAGATTTTGACCTGAATGCCCATGAGCAACATTCCGGCAGAAAACTTCAGTACTTTGACAATGAACGAAACGAAAACTATGTTCCCTATGTGGTGGAAACTTCGGTAGGTCTGGACCGTCTGTTCCTGGCCATCTTCTCCAACTCACTGAAGGACGAAGTTCTGGAAGACGGCTCAGAGCGCACGGTGTTGTCACTGCCCCCTGCACTGGCACCAGTGAAAGCCGCCATTTTACCGTTGATGAAAAAAGACGGTTTGGGCGAATATGGAGAAAAAATCTTCAACGACCTGAAGTATGATTTCAACATGATTTACGAAGACAAAGACAGCATAGGCAAGCGCTACCGCAGACAGGATGCCATAGGCACCCCCTTCTGCATCACCATAGATCACGATACCCTGACAGACCATACCGTGACTCTGAGAGACCGCGACACCATGAAACAGGAACGCGTTCCCGTGGCTGACCTGCGCAGAATCATTGACGAAAAAACGAATTTCAGAAATCTTCTGTCGAAAATATAGAATAAAATACCGCAGGTATTCCTCAAAAGTTTCGGAGCAATCCGGGACTTTTTTGTTTAAATTTGCTTAAACCTTCGTTCAATGAAAAAATTACCCGCAATTCTGGGCGGTGCTGCCGCAGCTGTCATCGCCGGAATTCTGATATACGATTATGCTTATCTTTTCAAAGGGATTAAAAAAACCTACCTCCGCGGACAGCGCAGTGCGACTATAGATGACCTGAAACTTTTCAGCGGAAATCCCGTAAAAGCAGGAAAACCAAGATTGTGGGAAGAACATGAAGACTATAACACCCACCCGCTATCGGCAGCACTTCGCGAGAATCTGGAGTCTACCCGCACGGCATCTTTCCTGGTCGTGAAAAACGGTAAAATGCTGCATGAAGAATACTGGAACGGGCACAACGAAAGCACCCTTACCAATTCCTTTTCCATGGCCAAAACCGTGACCGCCATGCTGTTGGGCAAAGCGATAGAAGAAGGAAAAATAAAAAGCCTTGATCAGAAATTCACCGATTTTTACGCCGGATTTGCCCAAAAAGAACACGGCGAACATCTCACCCTGCGCCACCTTGCCGAAATGGAAGCCGGACTGGACTGGGACGAAGATTATAAAAATCCCTTCAAGCCCAATGCCAGAGCATATTACGGGAATTCTGTGGCCAAAGCCGTCTTCAGCAGGAAACTGAAGGTACAGCCCGGCACCCGTTTCGAATACCAAAGCGGGGCGACCCAGCTCCTGGGATTTGCCATCCGCAAAGCTGTGGGCCAGACGCTGGCAGATTACCTCTCAGAAAAATTCTGGATTCCGATGGGCATGGAAAGTCATGCCGCATGGACTACCGATGATACGGGAATGGAAAAGACTTTTTGTTGCATCCACGCAGTCTCAAGAGACTTTGCCAAATTCGGGCAATTGTTCCTGGACGGCGGCAAAGTGGGAGACGACACCCTGCTGAACGCCGACTTTCTGCAGCAGATCATTACACCTACAGAAAAATCCGGCGGCATTTACGGTCTTAGCATGTGGATTAATCATGACCATGAAATTAAACATTATTTCTTTCAGGGAAACCAGGGGCAGAACATCATTGTCATTCCGGAGGAGCAGATGGTCATCGTAAGAACCGGCAGCTATAATAACCAGCCCAAGAATGACCGGGGAAGACCCGAACAAGTCCGGTTTATGGTGAACGAAACCGTACAAATCTTTAAATAAAATCATCATGGAAAAATACAGTGCAGAAGTAGATCATTATCTGGAAAACGCTCAGGAATTTGCCAGACCGGTGCTGAGCTACCTCCGTGAAACCGTACACGAAGTCTGTCCGGAAGCTACAGAAACCATCAAATGGCGTTATCCCACCTTCATGTACAACGGCAAAATTCTCTGTTCGCTGGTGGGTTTCAAAAATTACTGCAGCATGGGTTTCTGGCTGCACAGCGAAATGAAAACCTTGCAGGAACTGAAGCTGAAGGTAGAAGCTTCGCCGTCTTCCAGCCTCGGGAAAGTGACCCGTACAGAAGAATTGCCCTCCAAAGCCCAACTGACCAAATGCATTCTGGAAGCCATGCAACTGACCGATATGGGCGTGAAACCCAATATGAAAGCAGCACCGTCCTCTGTGCCGGATTTGCCCGGAGATTTTGCTGCCGCACTGAAAGAAAATCCTGCTGCCGATTCTATATTTACAGCAGCGTCACCCTCTTTCCGGAAAGAATATATTCTCTGGATTACCGATGCCAAAACGGAGGTTACACGCCAGAAGCGCATGACCCAGGCGGTGGAATGGATTTCTGAAAAAAAAGGCCGCAACTGGAAGTACGAGAAGAAAAAGTAAGCCGCCAGCTCAGCTCCCGGAATTGGCGGAGTTAATCCGTGTGTCTTACGAAATCAACTTCCATGTAGTCAATCCTTTCGTGTGGCCGGTAATCTTCTGCCTTAAAAGACCAAAACAGCTTGCACAGAATCTAGATATGCGTCATCTGTTTTCTGTTTCTCATACTGTTACTCCATAATTAATTTCTTATTACCACGCGATGCAATAGCGCGAATGGTCTGCATAGTGGTAAATATATTCATTATTTTTGAAATCGAAAAAGTCTTCGGCAGTTGGGAAGCTTCTTGAATTTTGAACATAAAAAAACCGCAGACCGTGCTGCGGCTTTACTTTTAAAACAATCATCTAAGGCTTCCACTCCACTACTGCGCGGATAAATGCTTCTGCATTTTCTACGGGAATATTCGGCAGAATGCCGTGGCCCAGATTCACGATGTATCGGTCTTTGCCAAAGCGTGAAATCATCTCGTGCACCATTCTGCGGATGGTTTCCGGTGATGAATGCAGTCTGGCAGGATCAAAATTCCCCTGCAGCGTAATGTTATGATTTGTCAGGGTTCTGGCATATTCCGGAGACAGGGTCCAGTCTACACCCAGGGCAGACACCGGACTCAGTGTCATTTCTTCCAGTGCAAACCAGCAACCTTTGCCAAAAACCACCACATGCGTCAGTTCTGCCAGCGCATCTACAATCTGACGGATGTATTTCCAAGAAAACTCCTGATAATCTTCCGGCGAAAGCATGCCGCCCCAACTGTCGAAAATCTGAACTGCAGAAACTCCTTTTTCCACTTTACGCTTCAGATAAGCGATGGTGGTATCAGTAATTTTCTGAAGCAATAAATGTGCGGCTTCGGGCTGGGTAAAACAAAATCCTTTAGCGATATCAAACGCTTTGCTCCCTTTACCTTCCACGCAATAGCAGAGGATGGTCCATGGCGAACCGGCAAATCCGATCAGCGGGATTTCATGATCCAGTTTTTCAAGTGTCATCTCTATAGCTTCAAAAACGTAGCCCAGGGTATCATTCACGTCGGGAACCACTACATTCTGCACCTGCTCCATGGTACGGATGGGATTGTCCAGCCACGGTCCTACAGACTCCTTCATTTTAAAATCAATGCCCATGGCTTGTGGCACTACCAGAATATCCGAAAAGAGAATGGCCGCATCCAGGGGGAAACGGCGGATGGGCTGTACGGTAATTTCCGAGGCCAGCTCCGGGGTCTGACAGCGGGTGAAGAAATCGTATTGATTCCGGAGTTCTATAAATTCCGGCAAATATCTGCCGGCCTGGCGCATCATCCACACAGGTGGACGTTCTACAGTTTCGCCTCTCAGGGCCTTCAGGTACAGGTCGTTCTTAATCATGATGTATAATTGTTTCCAGTAAATCCTCAAAATGGCTTTCGGTACTGGTGTAAATTTTATCTTTGGTGTGCTTTCTGAGCTCCAGAGTTGTAGTGTGGCCCAGGGAGAACAGTTCTTTTCCTTCTATGGAATTATGTCTTACAAAGCTGCGTACGCCGCTGGGGCTGAAAAACGCTACGGCATCATACGAAGTTTCCACCTTGGGATACAGGAGTTCCGTTTCGTACATAAAGACTTTTTTATATGAAATATTCTGCAGGGGCAGGGTCTTATTCAGCACATCCAGCGCCAGATTTCCACAGAAATGCAGGAATTGTTCTTTGGCTGAATTTTCGATAATAAATTCTGAGAGTTCCTGGGCATGTCGTTTCATTTTAAAAGAGCCGAAACCATACTGCCGAAGCTTCCGTTTAGTTTTGGGACCTACACAATAGATCCGGTTATAATTTTTATCGGTAAAATCTTCATTAGGCTTAAAACCATTATTGAAAAAAGAATCCACGGCATTCACGCTTGTGAAAATCAGGGACTTGTTCTTCAGATCAAAAGGCTGAACGGCCAGTGGTTTCATTTTAATCACATCTACCACATCATATGAAAAACGATTCCCGAATTTCTCGGAAATCATCTTTTTATCTACTCTTTTTTTGGCAAATAAAACCTTCATTACCGTAAAAACTAATCCTTCAGTGATTTTTTAATTTCTTCCATTAACTGGCGACCGCCATTGTCCAAAACTTTATCTGCGATTTCCTTACCATAATCACGATGCGGCTCCGGAGCGAAAATTTCATCTACATCAATGCAATTTTTACCATCCAGCGAGCACAGTCTGCCTGTAAAACGGATTTCATTTTCTAGGCATTCTGCAAATGCACCTATGGGAGCGGTACAGCCACCCTCTAGCGCATTCAGGAAATTTCGTTCTATCTTTACACATAATTCTGTTTCGGCATGGGTAATCTGTCTCAGCATTTGGTTTACTTCCTCATTATCAGCACGTCCCGCTACTGCAACCACTCCTTGTGCAGGAGCAGAAATCATGATCGGTAACTCTTCATATTCCAGATTCAGATTCATTCTTTTGATGCCTGCCAGCGAAAAAATAGTGGCGTCAAAATCCAGATCTTCCAGTTTTTGAAGTCGGGTTTGCACATTTCCGCGGATGTCTGAAAATTCTGTTCCGGGAAACTCTTTCAGCCAGAATGCTCTTCTGCGCAGGCTGCTGGTAGCCACTTTCAGATCTTTGAGCGGTTTATCTGCCGCACTGCTTTTCCTCACCAGCACATCTTGTCTGAAATCACGCGGCAGATAGGCAACCAGTTCTATATTTTCGGGCAGCTGGGTGGGCACATCTTTCAGGGAATGCACGGCAATGTCTATTTCACCATTCAGCAGGGCTGCATCCAGATCCCGGGTAAAAATGCCGGTAATCCCCATGGCGTATAACGGCTGGGTCAGATTTTTATCGCCGGATGAAATGATGGGTACAATTTCAGTTTTGTGGTTCAGGTTCTGCAGATGTCTGGCTACTTCCCGCGCCTGCCACATGGCCAGCGGCGAATTTCTGGTGCCTATTTTAATGCTTTTCATTGAATTCATTATGAGGTTGTTCCACTAAAATTTCGTGCATCAGTTTGCTCACTTCGTCTGCCTTCCACGGATGGTCAATGATGTATTTCGCGAAGCGGTTGGTAATTTTCTGAATCAGTTTGTCTGTAAGCTCCATGTCCTCTACGTCTATATAGCGGTGCTTGCGGTGTATATTGTGCATTTCGTTGCGTTCCATATTTTTCAGAACAGCTTTGAAATGGTGTATTTTCGGTGCCATTTTACGGTTTTGTTCCCATTCGGTAAAATCACGGGTCATTTCCTTGATGATTTCCTCTGCTTTGGGAATTTCTTTTTTGCGCTGTGCCATGGTTTCCTGAATGTGTGCGGAAAGTTGATCCACATCTACCAGTTTCACATTCGGATTCTCGGTCACGTTTTTATCTACATTATGCGGAATCGCCAGGTCAATCACCAGGGTTTCCTTCCCGTTCGGGAAATGGGATTTATTGATAATGGGATGTGCTGCGCCAGTGGCTACAATCAGGATATCGGTCTGTTTCAGTTCATCGTCCAGAAAATCCAGTGCCATGTGGGGAATATTGTATTTTTCTGAGATCTTTGCAGCTTTTTCCAGCGAACGGTTCATCACCTTTACATTGGGTTCAAAAATATGTTTCAGCAGATTTTCTACGGTATTCTGACCAATCTCACCGGTACCCAGCAGCAAAATATTTTTGTCTGCCAGTTGTTTTTGATGATTAAGAATATAATGGACAGCAGCGTAGGAAACTGAGGCTGCACCATTGGAGATGCCGGTTTCATTTTTAATTTTCTTGGATATCTGAATGGCAGAGTTAATGGCTCTTTCCAGATAGGGATTGCTTTTATCTTTCTCCTTTTTGAAACGGTTGTAAGCATTTTTAATCTGCCCGATGATTTCAAAATCGCCGATGATCTGACTTTCTAAACCTCCGGCCACACGGAACAGGTGATTCAGTGCCTCTTCGCGGGTATAAATATTGGCAAAATGAAGAAAATCCGTAAAGCTGACCCCTGTTGTTTTGCAAAACTCTTCGGCTACCAGCAGATAATTTGGAGAGGTGGTGTAGATTTCCGTACGGTTACAGGTAGATACCACAAAAGCATCCCCTACATTTTCATTATGCAGGGAGTGTACAAAATCTTTAATATGCTCCTCGAAAAAAGCAAATTTGCCTCTGGTTTCGGCATCAGCCTTCTCATAACTGACACTTAACACCGCAAAATTCGAGGTTTTATGTATATCCGAAAGCTGGTTCATAGTGCAACCGCAAAAATACGCAAATTTTAATTAATAAACGCCCTCTGCGGGGTGATGCTTATCAGTCTTTTGTACCCCAGGAAACGCCATCCGGAAACCTGGATCCCAAAGATAAAACACCAGCATTCCCATCATGACCAGGAAAAATGAAAACAACCCGTGAACCAGCGCAATAGCCAAATGAAACAACACTGCAGGCAGCCACAATTTCCGGCGGATTTTCACATTCATAAACAACGCCGCAGCCATCAGAAATTCAAAAAGCAACACCGACCAGGTCATCACCATCAGTATGCCTTCTGATTCAAAAATCCAGTTGAAAGGCCGGAGCAGATACGGAGGCGCACCGTACACCTCGTCATTAAAATGATAATACAGGGCTGTTCCGTCCCGCCATTCGGCCACCCGGATCAGTTTGCCTGCTGCCGCAATGAAATACACCACAGCTACCTGCAAGCGGATTAAAAATAACGCCAGGCGTCCGGTCCACAATTCGGCCGGTGACTGCATCACCTCCTGCTGCCAGTGATTGGTGCGCCGGTCCAGCAGTGTGACCGGAACAAGAAGAAAGGTGGCAATGGTCATTAACTGATCTCCCCCCTCCAGGATATAGCTTGCGCTGTAAAAATTGAGCGTGAGCCACCAATGCAAAACTCCCGTAACTCTGGGATACCAGCCGAGGATAACACCCCACAGCACTACAGAGGATAACACTTTGGCAACCAGAAGGTTTTCACGGAAAATATAGAAAATATTAAGTTTCACCAGCAGACTCTCACCATCCAGAAAATCCATGTGCACCGGCGGAAACAATGTTTCACTGCCACTGAAAATCAGGGTACACCATAAGCTGAGGGCCAGCAGCGACCTTCCCAAACCATATACCTGAGTAAAAACAGATTTCACAACCATTATTCGCATTGGATGATGACGGATTGACAAGACTTATTGAGAAGCTTTCCGGAAACCGGCAGCCGGTGGTTAATTTTGACCAGCAGATAACGGCCTTCTTTCAGAAAAGTAAAAAACGGATGCTTCTTCACAGTGATTTCACGGACACCAGGAGGCACCTGCTCCGGATCCGCATGTGCAGTCCACAGACTGTCTGCAATATGATGATTAAACCACTGTCTTTCATAATCGATTTTCCGGGCTTTCCGGGAGATGCCGAAGAGATTCCCGGCCTCTGCGTTTTTAAGGGTGACCTTTGACCATTTTCCGGCATTTGCTTCGTACAGCACATAAGTATCCTTCAGTTCCGGGTTCATAAACAAAATCCAACCCTGAGGAAATATTTTCAGAATATTTCGTTTTACAGACACTTCATCATTCAGCTGCAATCCGGAATTCAACAAGATCAGCAGCGCAATGAAAACCGCGAAAAGAGCAAGCCGAAAATAAGCGCGAAAAGAACTCATAATCAATAGGTTATTTGATTCCCAAAAACTGTCAGCAAAAAGATGACGAGCACCAGCAGAACACTGACCACAACCATCCGCCAGACGGCTCTCCCACTGATTACTCCATGCCGGTAACCGCCGCGTATGATGAAAACCTGAGCAAGCAGAAGCAAGACCAAAGCAATTTCCCGCACTACGAAAGTTAACCCCGGAATCAGGATCATGGTCAGCATGAGGCCAAAAACAATGATCAGTGGAACTATATACCTGCGACGCTTCATTTCATAAAATCAGTACAAAACTAATGGATATCTCTCATTTTCACACTAAATTTTAATAAAACTTTAACCAAAAATTGCCATTCTACAAGTTTTAGAATGGTTCTAAATTTATATCTTTGTGCACTTGATTTATACATTAGAAACAGGAAGAAGATTATGGGTTTATTTGATATGTTCACGCAGGAAATTGCCATTGACCTTGGAACAGCTAACACACTGATTATACATAACAACAAGATCGTGATAGACCAGCCGTCTATCGTGGCGATAGAGCGTTCATCCGGCAAACCGATTGCGGTAGGAGAACAGGCCAAGCACATGCAGGGGAAGACACACGAAGATATAAAAACCATCCGCCCGCTGAAAGACGGTGTCATTGCAGATTTCCACGCTTCTGAGCACATGATAAAGGAATTCATCAAGAAAATTCCCGGAATCAAAGGAAAACTCATACAGCCGGCCCTCAGAATTGTTATCTGTATTCCATCCGGCATTACAGAAGTAGAAAAAAGAGCGGTACGGGATTCTGCTCAAAAGGTGAATGCCAAGGAAATTCGCCTGATTTACGAACCGATGGCGGCTGCCATAGGGGTAGGTATTGATGTACAGAAGCCCGAAGGAAATATGATTATTGACATAGGTGGCGGAACCACAGAAATTGCGGTGGTAGCTCTGGGCGGAATTGTCTGTGACAAATCTGTGAAAATTGCAGGAGATGTGTTTACCAATGATATCGCCTATTACCTGAGAACCCATCACAACCTGTACATTGGAGAAAGAACCTCCGAGAGAATTAAAATTGAAGTAGGCTCCGCACTGGAAGAACTGGATGTGGACGTGGAAGATATCCCGGTACAGGGTAGAGACCTGATTACCGGTAAACCAAAAGAAATTATGGTGGGCTATAAAGAAATTGCCCGCGCACTGGACAAATCAATTATCCGTATAGAAGATGCCGTAATGGAAACCCTTTCCCTTACGCCACCGGAACTGGCGGCAGATATTTACAAAACCGGAATTTATCTGGCCGGAGGCGGAGCGTTGCTAAGAGGTCTGGCAGACAGACTTCACAAGAAAACCGGATTGCCGGTTTTTGTAGCCGAAGATCCGCTGAGAGCAGTTGTACGCGGCACCGGAATTGCGCTGAAAAACATGGACAAATTTAACTTCCTGATTAAATAGGATTAACACCACTGCATATCTGGGATGGGATTTTTGATGAGATTATTTTCAAAGAACGGTCTTTTTATGTTCTTTATAATGCTGCAAATCATAGCATTAGTGCTCATCTTTACCCGAAACACCATGCAACAGTCCTGGATTGCGGCCCAAAGTGCGGCTCTGAATTCTTGGGCATCCGGCTATATAGACAAAGGGACTTCTTACCTGAAACTCAAGCAGATTAATGACGAACTGGTAGCGCAGAACAAAGCGCTGATGGAGGAATTATATGGAAAAGATGCCCTTAAAAAACCGGAGTTCAGAAAAGTTCATGACACCCTGGGCGGCGGCCAGATTTACACTTTTGTAGATGGCGAAATCGTGTATAACAGCATCAACCGGAAAGATAATTATTTCACCATCAACCGCGGAAGAAGAGACGGGGTGTACCCGAAAATGGGCGTAATCGCTCCCCGTGGCATAGCAGGAATCGTGATCAACACCACCAATGATTATGCACTGGTACAGTCTGTGCTGAGTGTGAATAAAATTCGGGTGAACGCATCACTGAAGAAATCCGGGTACTTCGGAACACTTACCTGGAAGGGCGAAAATTCACGGATTATGCACTTGTCAGACATTCCGAAATACGTTCCCCTGCAAGTGGGAGACACAGTAGAAACAGACGGCAAATCTGCCATCTTCCCGAAAGGCGTGATGATTGGAACGGTAGCCGGTTATGAAGTAGACAGCAAGACCGGATTCTGGGATATTTCTGTGGAACTGAGTGAAAAGATGGGCACCCTGAGCAAAATTTATGTGGTAAAAAATCTGAAAAGAGCCGAGGTTGAGAGAATTCAGGATACCCTTACTGCCACCATAAAACGCGAAAATGATTAGCAGAACCTTATTTACAGACATCATTCTTATTGCATTTCTTATCGCTTTGCAAATATTTGTACTGAACCGCATTACCCTGTTTGGTGAGTACACGCCGGTGCTGTATCCTGTTTTTGTGATGTTTTACCCGTTCTTCCGGAATAAGTATCAGTTTTTACTCCTCAGCTTTCTGCTGGGACTGGGTATTGATGCGTTTTTAGGAACATGGGGCATCAATGCCTTTGCGACTACGGCAATTGCCTATTTCCGGACGTTGATTTTCCGGACGTCCACAGATACCACCACTGATTTTTTCACTTTTTCTACCCTGCAGTGGCCCCGCTTTCTGCTGTTTGTACTTTCCAGTATCTTTTTTCATCAGTTCATGGTACAGTATATTGAATTTTTCAAGTTAAGCCGTTTTTTTGATATTTTTCTTAATATCTTAGTATCCAGTATTTTTTCGTTTGTATTTATTATACTGTACGTCTTGATTTTTAAAATTAAACAAAGGGTGTGAAGCCACAATATCTCAAAATTGTTTCGATATTAATTCTTATTGCTGTAATTTTTATAGCAAGGCTGGCGTATTTGCAGCTCTTCACAGACCGGTACGCACTCAATGCTGCCAATACTTCCATTAAAACAGAATACATTATTCCGCAGCGGGGAGTGATATTTGACCGAAACGGTAAGATTCTGGTGGGCAACCAGCCGGCTTATGAAATTTCCTTCACGCAGGCGCTTATGCGTCCGGATTTCGACACGATGGGATTTTGCAGTCTGGCAGGCCTCACCAAAAAAGAATTCGAAGAAAAAATAGAAGCCATACGCAACGAAAAATATTATTCCAAGCTCACCCCCATGACTTTCATGAAGAACCTGAGCCGGGAAGAAGTGGCCAGAATACAGGAAATCATCTTTAAATATCCTGCATTTAATATTGTACAGAGACCACAGCGCCAGTACGAAGTGTCCACCTCCGGTAACCTGCTGGGGTATACTAATGAGGTAAACGAAAGCGACATTAAAAAAGATTCCCTCTATTATCGCCCGGGAGATAACATCGGAAAATCGGGCGTAGAAAAGTCTTACGAAAAACAACTGCGCGGCGAAAAAGGCATGCGCTACATCCAGAAAGACATCAAACTCCGGGATATTGGCTCCTATAAAGACGGCGAACTGGACAAGGAAGAGGTCACCGGAAAAGATATTACACTTACCATTGATTATGACCTGCAAAGAATGGCCGAGGAAATGATGGTGAACAAACGCGGCGCCATAGTGGCACTCGATCCCAAAACAGGTGAAATTCTGGTGCTGGCTACAGGTCCGGACATTGACCCCAAACTCTTTACCGGACCCAACAAATCCAAAGAAATCAACAAACTATTGCGGGACGATTTTAATAAACCCATGTTCGACCGCTCTACACAATCTGCACACATGCCCGGCTCCACATTCAAAATGTTTACGGCCCTTGCCGGGATGCAAATGGGCGTGATGGACGAAAACACGATTTTTCCGTGTGGCGGCGGTTTCAACTATAAAGGTTTGCGCATCAAAGGTCACGGTGGCGCAGATCCGCTGGTACCGGCCATCCGGGTATCCAGTAACTGTTATTTTTCCTATGCTTTTCTGGCCATCGTCGGGAAATATCCGGGTAACCCGTCAAAAGGTGTGGATGAATGGAAAAAAATAATGGAGAGTTTCGGCTTTGGCGTTTATCTAAATAATGACCTGGCTACCGGTGTACCCGGCAGAATCCCGAGTGGTGAATTCTATGAAAAAAGAGCCAAAACCAAAAACTGGAGCCCGCTCTCTACCGGTGCCGTTTTCAACGGAATGGGTCAGGGAGATGTGATGCTCACCCCACTGCAACTGGCCAATGGAATGGCAGCCATTGCCAATAAAGGCTGGTATTACACCCCTCACATTGTAAAATCCATAGACGGAAAACCCAACCCTGACCCCAGATTCAGCGTTAAACATAAAACACTGGTAGATCCCAAACATTACGAACCCATTCTGCAAGGCATGGAGCAAGTGGTGCTGAACGGTACCGCCAGAAGCCTGAGATCCACAGAATTTACACAGCTGGCCAAAACCGGTACCGCGCAAGTACCTCAGGGTAAGGATAATTCCGTTTTTGTACTGATTGCCCCTGCAGAAGATCCCCAGATCGTCGTGGTGGCACTGATGGAACATGCCGGATTCGGGGCCACGTGGGCTGGTCCCGCTTCTACAGTGATTGCCGAGCAGTACCTCACCGGAGACCTGAAAAGGGAACACTTGTATAAGAAAATGGTGAACGCCAGCTTTATGCCGGAATATGAAAGACAATGGATTGCAGACCTGAAGAGAAAAGGTCTGTACAAAGAACCGGACAAAGATTCTGTACTGCTGAAAAATATTGAGGCCAAACTCAAAACCACCAAAACCGCAGAAGAACGCGCCACATTACTGTATCAGCGTGATTCTCTGAAAATCCGAATACAGAATAAACCACCCAAAACCCCTGCAAAATGAAGTGGACAGAAGGACTGGATAAATTCGGGCTCGGGCTTTATTTTTTAATATGCCTCTTTGCCATCGCCAATATTTTCAGCGTGGACGAAGGTCTGGGCAAAAAACAACTTATTTTCTTCATCATTTCCTGCATAGCCGGAATCGTCATCTTTCTTTCCCGCTCCAAGCTGTTTGAAAATATGGCCGGTATTTTCTACATACTCGGCGTGCTGTTGCTCATCGGGCTCTTCCCTTTCGGCACCGAAATTCTGGGGCAGAAAAACTGGTACAAGTTCGGTGGATTTACCATGCAGCCGGTAGAATTCGCAAAAATAGGCACAGCACTCATGCTGGCCAATTATGTATCCGGCCCGGATTTTAATATTCAGAACCGCAGATCCCTGCTTACCGCCATTGCCATTATTGCAGTACCGGCTACGGTTGTGCTGGCCATTCCGGATGTGGGTTCGGTACTGGTTTTTACCGCTTTCTTTATTGCTTTGTTCCGGGAAGGCCTCTCCGGCTGGTTCTTTGGCGTAGGCTTTATTCTGGCCGCCGTATTTCT
This sequence comes from Chryseobacterium sp. MFBS3-17, assembly GCF_020687745.1. GTDB lineage: Bacteria > Bacteroidota > Bacteroidia > Flavobacteriales > Weeksellaceae > Marnyiella. The sequence continues at coordinate 122,871 of NZ_JAJEWK010000008.1, read as the reverse complement.
GGTATCCATAGCGGTAGATCCGCTCTATGTGGTGCTCGCGCTTTTGGCCCTCACCGCGCTATATCTGTTGTTTAACTTCAGAAAAATAAACTGGAATATATTCAGCATTGCATCTGTCGTGGGTGTTTTGGCAATTCTCAGTGCCATTTCCTTTGCCACACCGGCGGTGCTGGAGAAACTTCCCAAGCATCAGCGCGAACGGATTGAGGTACTTTACAAAGGTGAAAAAGCATTCCGCGACACTTCCGGTTATAATCTTTTGTATTCCAAAACAGCCATCGGCTCCGGCGGACTGACCGGTAAAGGGTACAAACAAGGCTCTGTAACCCAGGGAAAATTTGTACCTGAGCAGGAAACCGATTATATCTTCTGTACCGTGGGAGAAGAATGGGGCTTTGTGGGCAGCACCCTGCTCATTCTTGCTTATGCCCTGTACATCGGGCGTATTTATTACCTGGCAGAAAAGCAAAAATCGCAGTTTAACCGCGTTTTCGGATACAGTTTTGCGTCGGTCCTGCTGATGCACTTTTCCATCAACATCGGTATGGTGATGGGACTGTTTCCTACGGTGGGCATCCCGCTTCCGTACTTCAGTTATGGCGGGAGTTCGCTGCTGGCATTTTCCATCATGACCTTTATCTTCTTCAAACTGAACTACGCAGACAAGAATTCCCTGGTATAAGATTATACCTGTTTGTTTCACCACTTTGATGCAGAATAAGGAGCACCTCGTGTGCCGCTTCAACCGGCGGGACTCACCTGCTCTCCGCTATTACTCCTCCAGGATTCCCACGGTTAAAACCGTGGGAATCCTGTGCGGGGTAGCCGCTCAGATCAGGGCTATGTTGACGCCAGGGAGTAATTTCACCCGCCTCATGCAAAAACTGACAACAAATTATCATTAATCTGCATATGAAACAAACTATTTACTATTTTTGAAGATGCAGGCTACGGCCTGATTCACAGAAAATATACCGATGAAAAAACTAAACCGCCAGGAGATTACAGACACCCTGAACAGCCTTATATCCGTACGGCATACCATTTTTGAGCACATCATTAACCTGGCCATGACGGGCGAAATGAGCCATCTGGAAGACGCTTTCTAAAGAGGAGATACGTACCGTTTTTCACTGGCGCATTTGGAGGATGTAGAAGATCCGACTATCCAGAAACTGGTACGGCTCTGTAAACAAACCGAAGAAACCCTGTTTTCCATCATGGATTTAAACGGAATCTCCGGTCAGGAAATCGATCTGGAATAGAATGCACTGTACGGATAACGATTCTGAAACCACAACAATCCCTGAAACCTTCCGTTTGAATATTGATCAGATTTACACCCATGAATATCTTACCCTGCCTGCTGGCCTTTGTACTGTTTTGCGCCGGCACCCCAAAACTCACTGCACAATCACCTGCTGACACCGTGGCCAATGCTATGGCTTTCGGACTGGGGTCCAAAATGACGCTCAAACTCGTCAAAAACACTTCCGGAAGCTACGACTACCGGGTGATTCAATACGAAGAATTTACGGATTGCATCCGCATTCAGGACACCAATACTTTGCTCAGTGCTGTTCCTCAGAAAGAAACCATCGAAGTGATCTTTGCCATCGGGCACTACCGGGACGGCAATGACAAGGACGATTACAAAACGGTGATGATCAGCCGCAATAATTACTGCTTTCCGCTTTACTATGATGCGGCCTTTCAGACGCCGGATGAGGAACAACTTCAGCAAACCACCGTGAAACCACTCCTTCCCGGTACGCAGCATATGGAACTTTGGCCGTTTCTCATTGACTATATGGCCTTAATCAACTACAGAGCATCTGGTGAAACACAATAGGATTCAGTACCGAAACCCACTTCATGACCACCAAAAAAAAAGCCTCCGCTTGTGCGAAGGCTTTCTGCAATATATGCGTATCAATTAATTCATTTTGCTGGCCAGGTTTTCATTTTCCAGATTCGCCACGTAATCTGTGGTCAGGATTCTTTTTGCGAAACGGTATCTCGGACCCCAGTAGCGGTCGTTCAGAGAGGATTTCATCACACCTCTGGAAGTTGCCGCATGGATGAACTTTACCTCACCGTTTTCATCTACAGAATCTACAATTCCTACATGTGAAATGCGACCTCTGCCTTGTGAGAAGAACACCAGATCTCCTTTCTGCAGTTCGGTTTTTTCTACACGTTCACCTTCATTGGCCTGAGATGCTGCTACCCGAGGTAGTTGTACCCCTGCAGCGGCACCAAATACCGAAAGAACAAAAGCAGAACAGTCTATGCCGCTTCTGGTCATTCCGCCATATCTGTAAGGCACACCCAGATAGGTTGCTGCTTCTTCCAGAATATTATCAATAGTTTTGGTAAGTTTAATGGCTCTGGCTATTTCAGCCTTTTTCTCCAGATTATTTACGGCAGCCATTTTCGCAGTTTTCTCTGCCGCAAAACTGTTTACAAGCGTTTGTTTATTCTGTTCCAGCCTTTTAAGTTCGGCCAGTGATGCTTTGGTATTGGATTTGTATTCTTTATTGTATAGTGAAGGCTCTGCCACAACGTAATTGGTAACGCATGATTGCAGGGAGAATATTGAAATGATCAGCGTTAAATATAAAAGTGCGTTTTTCTTCATAAATTTTATATTTATTGAGTTAAATGTTACAACATTATCACTCAAATGCATGGCAAAATTAGAGAAAACAGCTCCAATAGCTGCTGTGGAAGCCACCTCATGAAATAATTTTAACAGAGTTTAACAGTATTTTTTGGTTTGTTAAAGAAAATCACTTGCGAAAGCACTGAAAATAAGGGCTTGCGCTGTATTTCTATTTAAGAATTGTTAACATTTTCATTCGTAAATCTGCGTATGCTATAAGATTTATGCGTAATTCTGTAAACAACTCCGTGCTGAGGAAACTGCGCCTCTCTTGTTAAACAATCCTTAAAACCACTTCATTAAATTACTGATAAACAATTATTTATACGTTTTAACAAATAATAAAAAGCCCCAAAAAAGTATCTGACTTTTTTGGGGCAGTCCGCGAAGCGGGATTTATTTTTGAAGGAACTGTTAACGTGTAAACAGCAATTCCCGGTATTTGGTCATGGGCCATAATTCATCATCCACCATCATCTCCAACTCATCACTGGCCTCTCTGATTTTATTAAACCTCGGAATCACCTCATTACAGTACAGTTCTGCCTGTTTCTGGCTTCCGGGTGCAGCTGCGGCTTTATCTTTGGCCAAAATCAATTCATCTACTCCCGTTTTGATTCCGGTAATGTTTTCAGAAATATTTTTAATCAGCTCAATTTGTTCTTTCGCATATACCTGATATTCCTGGTCGCCAAAAATTTCTTTCAGTCCTTTTACATTCTCAATGACCCGGTTCTGATAATACAATGCCGCAGGAATGATGTGATTTCTGGCAATATCTGACAGTACCTTTGCTTCTATATCCACCACGGCAGAATATTTCTCCAGCTTGATTTCATTTCTGGCCTCAAACTCCCGGTGATTAAAGATGCCCAGCTCTTCAAACAAAGCAATAAACTTAGGATTTAACTCTTGTTTCAGAGCTTCAGGGGTCGTTTTCAGGTTATTTAAGCCGCGTTTTTTTGCCAGTTTCTCCCAGTCTCCGGAATAGCCGTCTCCTTCAAACATGATATTTTTACAATCCTTGATGTATTCGCGCAGGGTATTGAAAATCGCTTCATCTTTTTTCAGGCTTTTACTTTCAATCAACTGGTCTACCTGTTTTTTAAATACCTGAAGCTGTTTGGCTACAATCGCGTTCAGAACCGTCATAGGTTCGGCACAGTTCGCAGAAGACCCCACCGCGCGGAATTCAAATTTATTTCCGGTGAAAGCGAAAGGCGAGGTCCGGTTTCGGTCTGTATTATCGAGCAGGATTTCAGGAATTTTACCCACTACATTGAGTTTCAGATCGGTTTTCTCTTCGGGAGACAGTTTGCCGTCACTCACCTTTTCCAGTTCTTCCAGCACGCCAAACAACTGGCTGCCTATGAAAGCTGAAATAATGGCCGGCGGCGCCTCATTGGCTCCCAGACGGTGATCATTGCTGGCCGAGGCAATGCTTGCCCTCAGCAAATCAGAATAGTCATGAACCGCTTTCAGGGTATTGACAAAGAAAGTAAGAAACTGAAGATTTTTCTTTGGGTTTTTGCCGGGACTCAGCAGGTTCTCGCCGGTATCGGTCGCCAGAGACCAGTTATTGTGTTTGCCACTTCCGTTGACCCCTTTGAAGGGTTTTTCGTGGAAAAGAATATGAAAATGATGTTTGTGCGCAACTCTTGCCATAATATCCATAAGCAGGGAATTGTGATCCACGGCCACATTGGTTTCTTCAAACATCGGTGCCAGTTCAAACTGATTGGGCGCAACTTCGTTATGCCGTGTAGTCACCGGGATGCCCAGTTTCATACATTCTATCTCCAGTTCCTTCATAAAGTTAAGGATTCTGGTGGGGATGGACCCGAAATAATGATCATCCAGTTGCTGGCCTTTTGCCGGCGAATGCCCCAGTAAAGTTTTTCCGGTGAATACCAGATCGGGACGTGATTGATACAAAGCACTGTCTACCAGAAAATACTCCTGCTCCCAGCCCAGTGTGGCCGTTACTTTGGTCACGTTCTTATCAAAATAAGACTTACAAACATCAGTTGCCGCCATATCTACGGCATTGAGCGCTCTCAGCAATGGTGTTTTATAATCCAGTGTTTCGCCGGTATATGATATGAAAATAGACGGAATACACAGCGTGGTGCCAATGATAAAAGCAGGCGAAGTAGGATCCCAGGCCGTATATCCGCGCGCCTCAAAGGTATTTCGTATTCCGCCGTTTGGGAATGAAGAAGCATCCGGCTCCTGCTGAATGAGCATACTCCCGTTGAACCGCTCAATAGCACGATCACTCTCAAACGGAGTAAAGAAGCTGTCATGCTTTTCTGCAGTAGAACCCGTGAGGGGCTGAAACCAGTGTGTGTAGTGCGTAGCGCCTTTGGACAATGCCCAGTCTTTCATGGCTACGGCAATCTGATCTGCAATATTCCGCGGCGTCTTAGAACCTCTCTTAATGGCATCCTGAATGGACGTGAATGCTTCCTTGGTGAGATAGGAACGCATGGTTTCTTCTGAAAAAACATTCTCACAAAATAATTCTGAGAGTTTTTTCGGTACTTCTACGAAGTTGTCTTTCCGGTAATTTCTGAAAGGCAATTCCTTTAGCGCATTGAATCTTAAAGTGGACATAACTTCTGAGTATTTAATTTTATTCTGCAAATGTAAATACTTTTTTTATCACTTTATTTAAAATTATCATATTTCTTAAGGGGGTGGACTCAATTTTTTTTCAAAAAACCATATCACCCTATGCAAAATAATAGGGTATATCAAATAACAATTATTATTTGCAGTTATTTTCACCGGAAATACAATAATTCATATTTTATTATAAATCGTTATCTTTGTGCGTCATTAATTATAAATAACCTAAATCCAATATAATTTTATGGCAACAAACCTAAGAGCGCGCGAGACCACTGAAGCGATTGAAAGACTTTACGTCACTATGCGCCACCTTTTCTACAGGGGCTTTTTCAAACCGGGCGGCGTTTCCGGAGAATCCATACGAACTTTACTGATGACCATTTCTCCCGAAATCTACGGATCCATGTCTGTAGGAAACAAAGTGGAACTGGACGGTCTGCTGTACGTACTGGACCGCCTGCCGGAAGGCATAGAAAGTACTGCATTTGTACACCTGACCTCTGATGAGGGCTTCGAAAAGGGAAGTTTTGAAGTCATTGTTCCCAAAAAGCGCCGCAGAAACTGCTACCGGATAGATGAGCACCAGATGAATATTGAAGTGTTGCTGGGCCGCTCAGAGATTTACGATATCCTGACCCACCTGACCTTTCTGTACATAGAAGCAGACAAAATTCGTGAGCTGGGTTACCGCAAAGACGAAGAATACAAGCCTACCCGGACCTGGCGGGTGATTGAAGAAGTGGCCACCGGGGCCAAAAAACTGAGCAGAAAAGAGAAAGAAGTGGCTTTAATTCACCTTTCTTCACTGCTGGGAAGAACATTTGATGAAGTACTGAACGCTTACAATAACTTCGGAGATGACCTGAATCCGGACCGGCTGTTTAAAATCATCTATTCACTGGGCAAAGTAAGCCTGGACGACCTTACGGGTGTCCGCGAACGTGAAATTTACTTCAGTGCGATTCTGAGAGAGCGCGTAGGACATCACCTTTTCGGGGAGCGTTGGGCCAATAAGGTAAAAGAGGTTCTGGCAACCAATGATTTGCACAAAAGACCCCTTCACATTATTTCGGCCAATATGCATTCTGTAAAGAACATGCTTTTCGGAAATGATGCAGTGGGCAAAAAAGCAACCAAAGAAGTAGATTATACGCTGTACGAAGAAATCAGCAACAAGAAACCGCTGCAGGAAAAAGTGCTGACTCACGCTGAGAAGCAGGGCCTGATTTACATTAACGACGACAGTGGCAGTAATATCGATGTTCAGATAATAGACCTGAGCAAAATTAACCTGAAAAACACACCTTTTTCCAGCATTAAATTTAAAGGAGATGACGTAATTCTGGTATTTGATTATGCCTTCGGGGAGCAGGCGTTCGAAATTATGGACGAATTACTGAGGCCATACGAGCATCAGCAGGAAATATATACCATGCATGTAAAATCCATTTCGATTATGGGTAAAGCGGGAATTCTTACGGGCGCCAAAGGCGACATCATGATTCCAACATCACACATTTTTGAAGGAACAGCCGACAATTATGTATTTGAAAACGCTCTGAAAGTGGAAGATTTTGAAGATGACGAAGTTAAAGCTTTTGAAGGATCTATGATTACGGTACTGGGCACATCCCTTCAGAACAAAGATATCCTGAGTTATTTCATGAATACCACATGGAATGCTGTAGGACTGGAAATGGAAGGCGCTCATTATCACAAAGCGATACAGGTGGCTTCCAAAATCAGACATCATATTTCACCGGACTTGTTTATCTGCTACGGTTATTACGCCTCAGATAACCCACTGGAAACAGGATCTACCCTTTCCTCGGGAGGTCTGGGACTTACCGGTGTAAAACCCACGTATATGATTACGCTCCGTATTCTGGAAAAAATCCTGAATTCCGCAACTACGGTATAGCCAATCATGCAGAAAATAAAATGGCTGTAACCTTTGGTTTTCAGTCATTTTCAGATGTATTCAATATCTTGACCACTGCCGGCTCAAATGCGATCTAGTCCGAAGTGCATGCATCAAAAAATTCCTGTCTGCAAGCCAGACAGGAATTTTATATCGGGTTCAAAGGCTACAATCAGATTATCTGATCAGTGCGTTGAAGGTATCACCCTGACGAATATCGCCGGTGTTATAGCCTTTCATAAACCATTCTTTTCTCTGTGCAGAACTTCCGTGCGTGAAACTCTCCTGATTGACATAACCCTGAGAGCGCTTCTGGATATTATCATCGCCCACCGCTTCTGCAGCACTGATGGCGGCCTCCAGGTCGCCGGGTTCCAGAAAGTTTTCGCGGTTCTGGGTGTATCTGGCCCACAATCCGGCATAAAAATCTGCCTGCAGTTCTGTGGCGACCGATACGCGGTTCATTTCAGCTTCGGAGTAGCGTCCGCTTCTTCTCAGCTGCTCTGTTTTCTGAAGCGTGCCGAGAAGGTTCTGCACATGGTGACCCATCTCATGAGCCATGACATACGCTACAGAGAACTCGGTAACCTCTGCGCCAAAACGATTCTTAAGTTCTGCAAAAAAGCTCATATCCATATAAACGGACTGGTCTGAAGGGCAGTAAAACGGTCCCATGGCAGCCTGGGCAGTTCCGCAGCCAGACTGGGTCATGCCCTCGAACATTACTACACGGGCCGGCTGGTACTGCATTCCGTTTTCCTGAAAAATTCTGGCCCAGGTCTGTTCATTTTCTGCAGTAATCATTTGCACAAATTCGCGGATTTGTAATTCATCCCGGGTCAGATCACGCTGTTCTGTAGTAGCAGAAGAACCACCGCCCTGACTGAGGATGGCGGACGGGTCACCACCCAGAAAAAATACAATTGCGGCTATAATCAGGGTACCGAGCCCACCGCCTACCAGCATACCTCCGCCACCCCCGGATCCTCTTCTGTCATCTACATTTCTGCTGCGGTCTTCAGTCCATTTCATCGTTTATTTTTTTATGATTAATGAGGTAAAGTTAGTTAAAATTAAAAAATACAGGAACATCCTGTACAGAATTTTCAGTGAGGGATTCAAAAATCGCGTCTAAGTTTTGAATACAGGAATAATACGGAACAGTTTACTGTCCGAAACCTATGCTACCGGGTTTCTTTCCCAGGCTTCTTTTAAACTGAATCATCTGCAACGCTGTAACCGCTGCTTCCACCCCTTTGTTGCCCAAGTCGCCACCACTGCGCGCTACGGATTGCTCGGGTGTATCATCGGTAAGGACACAGAAAATGACCGGCGTATCTGTACGCACATTGCAATCCTTGATTCCCTGCGCTACTGCAGCACACACATAATCAAAATGAGGCGTCTCACCACGGATGACGCAGCCTACGGCGATGACCGCATCATATATTTTCTCCCGGCACAACTGCATAGATGCATACGTAAGCTCAAAAGCGCCGGGTACCGGAAAAACCTCTATTTGCTCTGCCGGAACCCCCTCTGTCTTCAGGATATCCAGAGCGGCATCGCGCAGGTTGAAGGTTACAAAATCATTCCAGTCCGAAACAACAATGCCAATTCTAAAAGAATCAGCATCGTTTATCTGTAATGGTTTGTAATCCGAAAGATTTACTGTAGCCATGATTTAAAAATATTTTACCATTTCAATATAGGCATCAGACATTCCATTGTCATAATCCTTATATTTCTGGTCTATGGTTGTAAAGTGTTTCTTTGCCACATCTTTTTTATCCATGCCCAGTGCCACTGTGCCCGCTTTTTTGGTAAAGAAGTACATGGTATATGGGTCTGAAGAAGCTCCGGCAGCTTTTTCCAGCAGGCTCAGGGCTTCATCATTCTGATTAAGATTAGATTTGCAATCTGCCATAGCCCCGTATTTCAAAGCCATCAGGATTTTATTTCCGGAGGAAAATTTATCCAGCAAATCATACGCCTCCTGATATTTTCCTTCTTTGAATTTCAGAAGACCGGCATTATAGGCAGATAATTTACCGACATCGGTGTTGCCATATTCTTTCTGGGTTCCCAAAAAGCCGGGATTTGCAGCAGATTTACCACCCAGTGCCTCTGCATCATTTCCATCATTCAGATGTTTCTGTGCAGCCAGGTAGCCTTTCATTGCTTCTTCATTTTTGGGCGCCACAATAAATTGCTGGTATGCAAAAAAGCCAAGAACACCTGCCAGCAGAACGCCGAACACGATGCCCAACATTTTGGAATTCTTTTCCAGAAAACGCTCAGTCTGTAAAGCCTCTTTATCTAAATCTTTAAAGAACTCTACTGTTTCTTTACCTTCCTGTTCTTTTTTGTTGTGCTTATTATCTTTTGCCATAATTTTTGTAAAATAGAAGTGCAAATTTAACTTATTCAGAACGATTTACAAAATTTTTGTTGAATGCCTTCAAAATCAATCAATATTCCAGAATCCGGAACACTTCTGCATTGAATTTTCTGAGCTTGTCTTCCCCGTGAAGATCTTTCAGGCCAATCAAAAAACTAAACTGTGATGCCTTTGCTCCCTGCTTTTCCACCAGTCTGGCGGCGGCTTCCGTAGTCCCGCCCGTAGCCAGCAGATCATCATGAATCAGAACCCTCTGCCCGGCTTTGATCTGACCCTCGCGCATTTCGATTTCAGAAAAACCATATTCCAGTTCGTATTTTTCACTAACAAATGGCGGCGGTAATTTTCCTTTTTTGCGGATGAGGATGAACGGAACCTCCAGTGCCACGGCGATGGCGATTCCGAAAAGATAACCCCGGCTTTCTATACCGCACACGGCATCTACCTTTCCTTTGCTGAACTGTACAAATTCATCAATAACACTTTCATACAAGGCCGGTTTTAAGAAAATAGGTGTAATGTCTTTAAACTGGATGCCCGGAATGGGAAAATCTGCAATATTTTCAATGGTTTGTTCTAATTCCTGAACTAAGTTTTTTGATGGCATGGTTAATTTAATTTATATGATGATATTTTCCATTCACCATTGATGTTTTTTAATCCAAAAGTAACGTTGAGTGAGGAAGTATTTCCATTTTTATCTGTAATATCATAAGTGGCATTTACGGTGGAGCCGCCTTCCGTAACTGTAGCTCCGGAGATATTCTTTACAGTCAGATTTTTTACAGCTCCAAAACCACTGCTGGGATTGGAGAACTTTTCATAGGAACCCCAACTTGGATTACTGGATGTTTCGTAAGCAGAGCGCAGATTCTGAGTACTGAGGCCATTCAGAAATTTCTGCACGGTAACCCTGGGATCTCCGGCCGCCGGAACCGTTGAAGTGTTATCCAGTGGTGTTTCTGCAGGTGCTGCGGTTTCTGTGGAGGCCGAGTCTGACACAATCACGGGTTTGGGTGCTCTGAGCATTTTCGGATTGACCGGCACGCCCACATTGGTCATTTTCAGTGTTTTTTTGGTCGTCACTACAGCAACCGTAATATCTACTTTATTGTCAATAATCTTTTCTGCAGGCAGACTCTGAAACCTCAATGTAAAGCCGGGAAAATTCTGATCCTGCATCATATTTTTGGAACTATAAATTTTCACACCGCCACTGTACACATCCATGGTGACTTCCAGCGCGGCACCGCTGAACGCCACGTTATTGCCGTTTCCATCTACCAAAGCTGGTTTTACAATCAGTTCACGCACGCCCAGCACGGGGTCTTCTGCACCATTTCTGGTGGACAGATGCAATGCTGTGGCTGCTACATCATTAGGATCTGATTCTTTGGCCGCTACATCCTCGAAAATATTCATGGTACCCAGAGACGGTGGCCCGCTGCTGGTCCAGTCTATACCATGCTTTTGTGCAACCTGATCTGCAAGTGCGAAAATCTCCGGGACCTTTTTGCCTTCCAGCATTTTGGACAGTAAAGTCAGTTCGTAAGCATCGCCGTCAGCTTCTACGCCAAAGGTTTTCAGGATATACAGAGCTTCATTAAACTTGTATTGCTGAATGGTGCTGAGCTTTGAGCTCATATCATTGATGCTGGACTGAAAAGCTTGTAAACTGGTAGCATCTACCGAATCTTTCTTACAGGCTGTAAAAAGAAAGAGCATCAGCACAAAAAGAAAATGGAACTTTTTCATATAATCGTTTGGTGGTTATCTACAAATTTAAATAATTTTGATGAAACCCGGTATGGCTTTATTTTGTACCACGGTTCTGACCCTCATGCAGACTTTTTTCAAAGAATGACCTGAAGACCTGCTGCATATCCGGAAACCCGGTTTCTTTCCAGTACGCTTCGCTATAGTGACTTTTGTCCGGATCCAGTTTGATCTGGGTCGAATTGATGGAATTACTGTATGAAATCTCTGTGGGAAGAAAGTTTGCATATTTGGTCATCTGGTGGTAATCCGCTTCAGACTTATGCTTCAGTTTGAAGTTAATCTGTTCTGCATAGGCAAGGAAATTCCTCAGATCTGAAGTTCCCTTCTCGAAACTGGCAGCGTTCAAATATTCAAAATCATAAAAGCGATACCCTAAAATACTGAATGCTCTTTCCTGAAGTGCGGTCTGGTGAATCTGCATCCGCGTCTGATTGCCACTTTCCAGTTCTTTATACTTTGATTTGCCTTTCTGCAACTTTTGCTGAATCTTCCCGATTTCATCAAGCTCCGGCACTTTAAGTGATGAAGTATAGACCATACTGGCCACTTTTTTGCGATCCTGATTCTCGGTACTTTTGGTAAAAGTTCTGTACTGCTCTATACTGACCGAACGTAACTTTTTGGAATCATTATCAAAAATATAGGTGGCTACCCCGTCTGCATACACATTCAGTTCCCGGTTTATGGTGATATACACATTAAAATATCCTTTTACATTCAGGTATTTGGCTTTTTTGGCACTGATGACGACTGCCGGAATCTCTGAAACGCGATCCTGAAGTCTGATGACCTGCTGAGACAAATCTGCGGCTCCCACTCTGGCGATTTCATAATTCTCATAAATCAGCACATAAGTACCCTGTAAGGGTTCCAGAGCTGACTTCAGAATCGTTCCTTCCACATCTGAAATGGCAAGCACATCTCCGCGTTCACTGAGCACCGTAACTCCTGAAAGAGGCTGACCGGAGACCGATGATACCAATTTAATGTCCTGGCAGAATCCTGAAACAGAGAAAACAAGCAGCAAAAAAAACTGTAAAATCTTTTTCATAAGGTTACTTTATGGTTAATAAAAACAATAAGTCCATCACAGGCGTCAAAATGTTACATCTGCCTGATAGTCCCGAACGGAAAGATACAGAATTAAAAACAAAAACTCCGGAAAAGAATGCTTTCCGGAGTTGTATCAAGTCTGAATAACCAATTAGAAGGGATATTCATAAATTTTTGATTCGTGCAGGTAAGGGTTTCCTTCAGGTATCAGTTTCAGTTTAGATAATGTAAACAATACACTGTACATAAAAAGACCGACAATGAACAAGGTAGCACCTATGGTTAACATCCAAAGTTCAGGAGTTCTCCAGTAAGGACCGATGGTACCCGGCATAACCATATTGAAATAATCCCATGCATGACCAAATATAACCACTACTGCCATTGCAGAAACCACTTTGTAATTTCTCTTGATTTTGGAACTTACCAGAACCAACAGTGGAATCAGGAAGTTCGGAATCAGCATTGGAAGATATAATTCTTTATAGTGCTCAAATCTGCCGAAGAAATAGTTGGCTTCTTCCGGAACATTGGCATACCAGTACAGCATGAACTGTGCAAACCAGGTATAAGTCCAGAGCATACTTGATGCAAACAGGAACACCCCTAAATCGTGCAGGTGATTATCATTAAACTGAGGCAGGAATCCGTTTTTCTTCAGATATACACTCACCAGAATGATCACAGCAATTGCACTGGCCAGGCAGCTCACCATAGAATACCAGATATACATGGTAGAATACCAGTGAGGATCAATAGACATCAGCCAGTCCCAGGCCCATGCTGCAGATGCAAATCCGAAAAATGCAATATACCCTACAGACCATCTGTACAGGAACTGATAATCCCTTGCGGATTTGGTTTCATCAACCTTCTTAGACATTCTTCTGAGTTTCCATGCGAAGAATGACGCACCTGCCACATATAAAATGGTTCTGATGGCATAAAAAGGAATATTGAGGAACTTTTTCTTTTCAAAAATAATCACATCAAACTGATCTGAATCGGGATCTGTAAGCGCAGGATCCATCCAGTGGAACAAATGTCCGTTATGTGTAACATTAAGCAGCATGATGATGATCAGGATAAGCCCTCCCACCGGAATATAGCCGGAGATTGCCTCCATCACTCTGGTGATGATGATGGGCCATCCGGCGTGCGCCGCATGCTGAATACAATAGAAAAACAGAACCGCACAACTTACCCCGAAAAAGAACACGGAAATAAAATGCAATGATGCCAGCGGCTGATTATGGATCTGATGTGTGGCATGTTTCACGTGTCCTGCATGATCCTTTGCAGGCGTCACCACCTCGCTGGAGTGTGTAGGATTATCGTGGCCGGTACCTTTCACGGCCTCCATCATATGTTCAATCTTCACTTCATCAATAGCGTGATTCATGAAGTATCCCGCGGCAAAAAGAACCAAACCTGCGACGAGGAGAATGATAGAAACTAACTTTAACTTTGGTGAAAAACTATACATTTTAATTCTTTTTATTAATTGGTTGCAGGCGTTTCAGGAGTTTCGGTTGCAGTAGTCTCTGCAGTATCTATTGCAGAAGCAGTTGCTACGGAGTCACCTCCTTTAAAAGCACTCATAACATACATGGCTACTCTCCACCGGTCACCGGGGTTCAGCTGGCCGGCATACGATCCCATGGCGTTTCTGCCATGTGACAAAACATAATGAACAGACCCTACTGTTACTTCTCTGTCTTTGAAATTAGGAACGCCCGAATATGCGCCGGTTTGCACGATGGATCCCTGTCCGTCTCCTCCGGTTCCGTGGCACACTGCACAGGTTCTGTCAAACAAAATTTTACCGCGTGCGATGTCTTTTTCTGCATTGTCAGGATTCAGCGGAGATACTGTAGTGGCTTTGGATTCGTCATAACCAGCATTGTATTCCACAGCGGTCATGCCTTTGCCCCAGTTCATATCTACCACGCCATCTTTATTCTGCGCTACAGAACCATCTACTGGAGAAAGTCCGGTTGCACCATTATTCGCCACAAAAGCAGGGATTTCGTTTTCATGACTGGAGTATGCATCTTCTGCCTTCATCAGCGGGTCATAGGCCACCGGAAAATACATATCCGGGAAATAGACCAATGGTGGATTATCTTTTGATCCGCAAGAGTTAAAAATCACTGCAGATAATACTAAAGAAGCCGTAATTTTGAATATCGTCTTTTTCATTTTATGCATCTTTTACGGTTATTTCCTCTACACCTGTATCAATCAGGATTTGCTTGATGGTTTCTACATCATCAGATACAAATTCCATCAGAAACTTATCATCCGTAGTTCTCGGATCGGGGTTCTGCGGTGGTGCCAGAGGGTACATTTTATTTCTCACCAGGTAGGTAAGGGACATCATGTGTGCCGCACAGAATACCATAAGTTCAAACATAGGTACTACAAACGCCGGCATGTTTTCCCACCAGGTAAATGCAGGCTTACCGCCTATGTTCTGCGGCCAGTCATGATTCATGGTGTACCAGGAAATCAGTATCGCCAGGGTCACACCATATACAGCGTATATAAAAGCTGCATCAGAAATTCTGGTTTTCTTTAGCCCAAGCGCTTTGTCCAGGCCATGCACCGGAAAAGGGCTGTATACCTCATTGATTGCAATTCCTTTATCTCTGAAAGCCTTAACTCCATCCATCAGATCGTCGTCATCGGCATAAAGTCCGTATATAATTTTAGTGGTGCTCATCTCCTTCTTTTGCTTTAAAAGTTTCACCTGAAGTTTTCAAAATCGATTTCAATTCAGCCTGTGCAATTACAGGGAATGTTCTGGCATACAGCAGGAACAGTACAGAGAAAAACCCGATTGTTCCCAGATATACTCCCACGTCTATAATGGTAGGCTTAAACATGGTCCAGCTACTTGGCAGATAATCCCTGGAAAGGTTGATGACAATAATGTCAAAACGTTCGAACCACATCCCGATATTGATGATTAATGCCACAATGAAAGTCCAGATAATGTTTCTTCTCAGTTTTTTGAACCAGAAAGAAGCAGGAACTACAAGGTTACAGATAATCAATGACCAGAATGCCCACCAGTAAGGACCGGTTGCTGCACCCGGAGTAAGGTATGCGAAATCTTCGTAACGGCTTCCGGAATACCATGCAATGAAATACTCACACGCATATGCTACCGTTACCATACCGCCCGTCACAATGATTACGATGTTCATAATCTCAATGTGGTACATGGTGATATAGTCTTCCAGATCACAAACTTTACGGGCTACGAGTAGCAGTGTCTGCACCATAGCAAATCCGGAGAAAATAGCACCTGCAACGAAGTACGGCGGATAAATAGTGGAGTGCCATCCTTTAATTACCGATGTGGCAAAGTCAAAGGATACCGTGGTATGTACAGAGAATACAAGTGGCGTGGCCAGACCGGCAAGTACAAGAGATAACTCTTCAAATCTCTGCCAGTGTTTTGCCTTACCACCCCAGCCGAATGCCAGGAATGTATAGATCTTTTTGGTCCACGGGGTTTTTGCCCGGTCACGGATCATAGCAAAGTCCGGAATCAGTCCCATAAACCAAAATACGGTGGATACGGAAAAATACGTGGAAATTGCGAATACGTCCCAGAACAAGGGCGAGTTAAAGTTTGTCCAAAGCGAACCATACTGGTTAGGAATAGGGAACACCCAGTATCCTACCCATACTCTACCCATGTGAATTACCGGGAAGATGGCCGCTTGTACTACTGCAAAAATGGTCATGGCTTCCGCAGAACGGTTCACCGACATTCTCCAGCGTTGTCTGAATAATAATAATACGGCAGAAATAAGGGTTCCGGCGTGACCGATACCTACCCACCATACAAAGTTGGTAATATCCCAACCCCAGTTGACGGTTCTGTTCAGTCCCCACGCTCCGATACCGATACCGATGGTGTAAGCAATACAACCAAATCCGTAGATGAAAAGTGCCAAAGCTGCGTAGAAGGAAATCCACCACAGTTTTCCTGCTCTTTCCTCAATAGGTCTTGCGATATCTTCTGTGATATCATGATAAGTTTTGTGACCAATAATTAAAGGTTCCCTTATCGGGGCTTCGTAATGTGACATTGTTTACCTTATTATTATTATTTATACTTTATTATCTTCTTTTCTGTTTCTTACTTTGGTATGGTAGAATACATTCGGTTTGGTACCGATTTCCTCAAGCAAAGTATATCTTCTGTTACTGTTGAACAGTTTTCTCACCTCCGAAGATTTGTCATTCATATCACCAAATTTCATAGCCCCGGTAGAACAAGCTGCCGAACAAGCGGTCTGGAACTCACCATCTACCACCGCTCTGCCTTCTTTCTTGGCTTCCAGAATGGTGTTCTGTGTCATTTGGATACACATGGAGCATTTCTCCATTACCCCTCTGGTTCTTACCACCACATCCGGATTCAGAACCATTCTTCCTAAATCATTATTCTGATTAAAGTCGAATCTGTCATTCAGGTTATAAGTAAACCAGTTGAATCTTCTTACTTTGTACGGACAGTTGTTTGCACAATATCTGGTACCGATACATCTGTTATACGCCATCTGGTTCTGACCCTGCTTACCGTGTGAAGTAGCCGCCACCGGACATACCGTTTCACAAGGCGCATGGTTACAGTGCTGACACATCACCGGCTGGAAGATGACATCAGGATTCTTGGCTGGTTCTATCAGGATATCATATACCTGTGGTACATTCAGTCCTCTTTCTACCTGCTGCTGAGGCGTAATCTTTTCTTTGGCAGAATAGTAACGGTCAATTCTGAGCCAGTACATATCTCTGGACATTCTGATCTCTTCTTTCCCTACCACCGGAACGTTGTTCTCTGCCTGGCAAGCAATGATACAAGCTCCACAGCCGGTACATGCATTCAGGTCAACGGAAAGGTTAAAGTGAGGACCATCGGTATCATCAAACTCATCCCAAAGGGTAATTTTACCTGCAGGAGTAGATTCTGTAAGGGTATGGTATTCCAATGGTTTGTTCCATCCCTTCAAAGGATCATCAAAAGGTACATTCAGGAAGTCATCCAAAGGCACTTCTCTCGCAATTTCATAACGACCCATCAGGGTGTTTTGCAATTGCATTCCTGCAAACTCATGTGTTCCGGAAGCTTTTTCTATCTGAACGCCTGAAACAACAAGGTTGGAGCCGTCAAACAGCGGGTAGGCATTGATACCCGTTTCCGCAACTTTCCCGGAATCTTTCTTTCCGTAACCCAGTGCCAGACCAAAAGATCCGTCTGCCTGACCCGGCTGAATAAGCACAGGAAGGTCCTTCAGCTGAACACCGTTTACCGTAATATTAGCACGGGACCCATTCAGTTGCATTCTTGCATTAAGGTCATTCTCCAGTCCTAGATTCTTAGCATCTTCAGGAGATACCGTCAGATAGTTATCCCAGGATAGTCTGCTGATCGGGTCCGGAAGTTCCTGCAGCCATGGGTTATTGCCCTGGGTACCGTCTCCTATAGCAGTATTGGTATACAGAGACAACTCAAAATTTGCTGCTTTAAATCCCGAAAGTTCGGCAGTAGCCTGCGCCCCGTTGCCACCCGCATACGCAAGTGTCAAAGTGCTGCCGCCCGGTACAAAACCATTATATAATGCTTTATTGAAACTGCTTCCGTTGGTATAAGCAGCCGCGTTGGCTTTCAGATAAGTATAATAATCGTTCGCTTCATGACCTTTGCCATTCAACCATACCAGGAGCGATTCTTCAATCTGTCTGGATTTATAGATTTTCTGAATAGTAGGCTGCATCAGCGCATACACACCGGTTTCAGGAGTAAGGTCGCCCCAGCTTTCCAGCCAGTTAGCCACCGGAATCACCGCATGTGCCGCTTTATACATTTCATTCTTCTTATCGGCTACTGCAATAACAGATTTTACTTTTGCTACTGCCGCTTTGAAAGCTTCAGCTTTGTGGGAAGAATAGATTGGGTTTACGTTATTGGTAATCAGTACATCTACCTGGCCGGCATTCATCCAACCCAGGAATTCCTGATATCTTGCTCCGTCAAATTCTTTCAGAAGATTGGCCTTACCGGTAAATGCTGCAGAACCTAATTTTTGGTTGATCAGGTGTGCCAGAACATACGCTGCTTTGGATCCGTCTGCAAATACTACCGCTTTATTTCCTTTTTCCTGAAGATCTGTGGCAATCTGTTTTGCATTGGTATCAGATGAAGATCCGCCGTTCAGTACGTTGTATACTTCTACAAGCATTTTGTTTACCGCACTTGGCTTCAGCGGGATGCGGATATCTGCATTGGCTCCGGTTAAAGACAGGTTAGATTCCACTTGAATATGCTTCAGCATTTTGGAACCGGGAGTTTTCGCTACAGCATAAGAAGGTTCTAAACCTCCGCCGTTATAATCACCCAGGAAATCTGCCTGAAATGAAACCACAAGTTCTGTGCTGCTCAGGTCATACACAGGTAATGCACGCTGTCCGAAGACTTCCTGTGCTGCATCCAGACCCGCTGCATAAGGATATGCATCATAGGTTACCAGTTCTGCAGTAGGATATTTTGCTTTGAAATCAGCGAATAATTTCTTGAAAGTAGGAGAAGCAAAAGAGTGTGACAGAAGCACAATTCTTTTTCCTGCCCCGGCAGCCTGGTTGATTGCATTGATTGCATAATCATCTACTTTATCAAAAGTCGCGTCTTTGCCATCCAGTTTGGGCTGTTTTATTTTATCATTATCATAAAGGGATAAAACACTGGCCTGAGCTCTGGCGCTGGTTTTACCTAAATTACCAGCAGCAGGATTGGCTTCTATTTTTATCGGTCTTCCCTCTCTGGTTTTTACCAGCACGCTGGCAAAATCAAATCCGTCAAAATAGGCAGAAGCATAATAATTGGGTACACCCGGGATAATGCTGTGGGGTTTTACCACATAAGGAATGGTTTTCACCACAGGCGCCTCACAGGCAGCCAGGGTAACCGCTGCGGTAGAGAATCCTAAAAGCTTCAGGAAATCCCTTCTGGAGGTTCCGTTTTCACTCTGCGTTAACTGATCATCTGTCAGAATTTCATCTACAGGAAGTTCATCCTGAAACTCTTTTTGAGCCAGTTTTCCGTTTAAGGCCGGATCCTTAAGCTCATGAATACTTCTGAATTGTATTTTATTTGAAGCCATTGATACTTCTAATTTTTAGTTATTAATAATGACATTTACCACATTCAAGTCCACCGATTGCATCTACAGTAATCTTTCCTTCTTTCTTCGGATACTGTTTTTTCAGTTTCTCATGCAGGTTCTGGAAATATTCCTGATTGTATCCATTGCTCATATCTACTTCAGTAGTTCTGTGGCAGTCAATACACCAACCCATTGTAAAGTCATTTGCCATTTCCACAACATCCATCTGATCTACGTTTCCGTGACACGCTTTACATACTACATCAATCTTATTGTCCGGGTTCTTGGCATTATGCGAGTTGATAATGGCTTGTTCTCCTGCCACTACGTGCTGTGCGTGGTTAAAGTACACAAAATCCGGCATATTGTGAATTCTCACCCATTCTACAGGCTCTGTTTTACCGGTGTACTGTTGTGAAGCCGGATCCCAACCGGTTGCGGCATAGATTTTTTGAATTTCAGCATCGTAGAACGCCTTGTCTTTACCTGGCTCCATATACTTACCATTGTATTCAGAGATGGTTCTGTGACAGTTCATACACACATTCATGGAAGGAATTTCTGATACTTTTCCGTACTTGGCTGAAGAGTGACAAACCTGACAGTCAATTTTATTTTCGCCGGCGTGAATTTTGTGTGAGAAATGAATAGGCTGTTCGGGCTTATAACCTTTGTACACCCCAATCCACATCATCCAGTTCCAGATGCCGTAGAAGGCCAGAAGACCCAGCAGAGCCAGCAATCCTTTTCCTACAAAACTGTACTTGGAATACAGATCGCCCAGGGAATAAGCTCTGGTAGCGTTCAGTCCCGCCAGTTCCTCTGTTTGCTGCAACTTCACCAGTTGTCTGAGTTTCAGTAACAGCCAAACCAGTAAGCCACAAATGGCCAGCAGGGAAATGATGACGATGGTAGAGGTAGTTTTAGCCGCTTTTTCTGCTTCCAGTGCGGCGGCAGAATCTTGCGCAACAGCTCCGTCCGCTGCTGCTGCAGGTTCCGGTGCTGGCGGATTGGTGGTATATTCCAGAATATCGTCTATGTCCTGATCAGTAAGATTAGGGAAAGGCAACATTTCAGTCTGGTTAAATTTCTCGAATACCTCATTGGCATACTTATCACCAGACTCGCGTAAGGCTTTACTGTCCTTGATCCACTTGTGCAGCCAGTCATTATCCAGGTTTTGTTCGGTCTTTAACCTATCCACCACACCTCCCAGTGCGGGGCCTATCAATTGCTTATCCAAAGCGTGACAGGCGGTACAGTTTGCCTTAAAGAGCTCTTCCCCCTTTTTAGCATCGCCCTGCGCGTAAACAGAAGCACTGGCTGTAAGCAAAAGCGATAACGCTAACAGCCCTTTTTTGTAATGCTTTTTCCAACTAATCATTTATAATAAACTTATGTTAGTACTAATTTTTAGAATTCAAAGAATATAATCAGTGCCGCAAAAATAAGATATTTAACAGTAAATTAACAAGCCATAAGGGTTACGAATTGGTTTTGCGCTTAATTTATAACTGTTCTAAATAAGACAGTTTGGAATAATTTTTATTTGTTATAAATTTGCTCAAAATAAATTGAATGAATAAATTAATTAAAATAATTGCCGTAACCTTCTTTTCATTTTCGTATTGCACACATGCACAACAAATTGTGAAAACAGACACTTTATCCGGCACCCCGCTTACCATCTCCATGGACAGCCGTGTGAATAATGCAATGGAAGACCTTGAGGAGAACTGCGAGCGAAAAAGCAGTAGCGGTACACTTGCAAATCCTTCGAATAAAACAAGGGTTTTGGTACCAAACCGGGAACTCACCAATGCAGAAGTATGCCGCCGGAACCCGCGTATTCTGGGCTACAAGATACAACTGGCCGTAGTAAAAAGTAATGCAGAAGCCAACCAGGTAAAGGCTGATTTCAGAAAATTGTTTCCCAATATGAAGGTAGAAACCGATGCATCACTGCGCCCCAATTATAAAATTATGGCCGGGAGCTACTTCTCAAAACAAAGTGCGGCACCGGATTTGTCCCGAATCAGACAACATTTTAATACTGCAGTAGCGGTACAATACCGAGTTTTCTGTGTGGAAGCCAAATAAAAATAACAACATCACACCATAACCGGCATTTTCGCCGGTTTTTTTATGCATAAAAGACTTTAAGAAACAGTAAAAACTCCTGAACCCTGAAGGCATTGTTCATCAGTAAGAAAATAAATAGAATCCCGGCTACAGCCAGAATAAACATGCGTTTCAGGGGAACATCTTTATAATACGAGATCAGCCAGCCCAGCATCAGCGGAACCACGAAAATAAAGTGACCGCCATAGATATAAGCAGTATGCAGTCCGAATTTCATTACTACATGAATGATGACATCTACCAGAAATGACACCATCAGAATCTGCACCAGTTTGTTTTTAAAATTCGTGACATATCCCCAAATTACCAGTCCAAACACCAGCCCTGCAAACAGATACGGTGCCCAGCCGGTATAAACGTCCATAAAGATTGCTTTATATTCGAATCGTTTCTTATTGTGGTAATCCCGGAGCACAAAAGACGGAAACAGCATATTACCACCCCAGAACCAGGAGGTAATCATGTCCCACAGCGGCGTGATTTTCGGATTTGAAAATTTTTCATACTGCTCGCCGGTTTTGGTAAAAATTCGCTGGACATCAAAATTCAGCCGGTTCAGATACAGCAAAGCAAAAACTGCCACGGCAACAATACCCCGGACGGCTGCGCTCAAAAATTTCTTTCCCCGGCGAAATAAACCGTTTTCAAACAACACCGGAATAAAAACCTTGGCCGCATTGGTAATCGTAAGTCCGCCCACCGTTACAGTCCCCAGAATAAGCGCTGCTGGCGAAACAGGCTGATTCTTCCTGAGCCGCAGGGCAGCATAATAATTAAACAAAACCAATAAAAACAGGGTGTAGGTATAGGTTTCCGGAGTGAAAGAAAGGAGAATACTGGTAGAAAACAAAGAAAAAAACAGCACCAGAAAAATACAGATCCATACCGGCAACCGGATGATGTTTCTCAGATATTTAAAGAGATGAAGCATGGTAAAACTTACCGCTGCAGTGGACAGCAGTGCCAGTGTAAGCCGGAAATCTGCATCATACTTGCCTCCGGAAATCCATTTGGCAACATTTCTGATCATGTCAAAAAAATAATGCGCCAGCGGGTGTCTTTCAAAACCACCGCCGGTCATCACAATAGCGCGGTTATCAAAACTGAAATACGCATCCCAGGGAATACGATTGTCAAAGATAATCCGGTAATTCAGCGCAATATGAGCGGCAAAAAAGCCGTAAGCCGCCAGGAAAAAAAGCAGCAAACTCCACTCCGTTTTGTTCTGCGGAAATACCGTTTTCAGAAAACCGCTCAACTTATTTGTTAACTTCACCGTTGATTATTTTTCGGCAAAAATATACTTTCCCATGCAAAAACAAAGAAAAAAATATACTACGAACTGCACGAAAGCATGCTGCATCCGGCAACGTTCTCGTATTTTTGAGGCCTTTTCACAGAAAATTCCGGATATCGTTCCTCGTAAGGATGTTCCAGGGCATCCAGCAATTTGTCAAATTTTTCGCGCTGGCCGTGAATCAGATCTTCAATACATTCAAATAACAGATAATTCCGCAGGGTGAATTTAGGGTTGGTTTTTTGCATCAGCGCAATCGATTCTGCTAAAGAAATACTATTTTTTGCCAGCCGTTTACGGTATTCTTTCAGAAAAACATTGATTTTCCCCTGATTTTCGGTGGATGCAGGCAGATATGAGATTTCGTCTGCAAGAATTTCAGCATCACCGTGCAGATGATTCTCCAGCCGGTGGAAAAACAAAGTATAATCCAGCTGAAGATCCTGCATCAGCGTCTGCACGCCGATAAAAAAATCTTCGTCTTCGGCCAGAACCTCATCCAGACCCAGCTTATCAGCCATCATCCGGTCATGCTTCTGCCAGAATTCATCGTTGTAAGCCTGTAAGGTCTCTTCCAGAAACTTCTCATCATTAATCAGCGGGAACAAAGCATTGGCCAGTTGCCAGAGATTCCATTGCGAAATCTGCGCCTGCTTACCGAAGGCATATCGTCTTCCCGGCAGATCCGTGGTATTGGGGGTAAAATTAAGGTCAAATTCATCCAGCATAGAAAACGGACCGTAATCTATGGTGAGCCCCAGCACAGACATATTATCCGTATTCATGACCCCATGCACAAACCCCACGCGGTACCATTCCACAATCATGGAGGCAGTACGGCTGCAGATATTACGGTACAGGTCTTTATACTTCTGCGTTCCTGCAGAGGTAATCTCAGGGAAGTAGCGCTCTATGGTAAAATCTGCAAGTTTTTTCAGGTTTTCAGTTTCTTTTTGGGCAGACAGCAATTCGAAATGTCCGAAGCGCAGAAAACTTTCGGCAGTTCTCAGGACTACCGCGCCTTTCTCCGGCCTGGGATTACCGTTGTACATGATGTCCCGCACCACATCTTCACCGGTAAAGGCCAGGCTTAATGCTCTTGTGGTGGGCACACCCAGATGGTGCATGGCTTCACTCATCAGGTATTCCCTTACAGAGGAGCGTAGCACTGCCCTTCCGTCTGCAAAACGGGAATACGGTGTGGCACCGGCACCTTTCCACTGAAGTTCTGTGGTTTGACCCCGGGAATTTTCAATTTCACCCGCAAATATGGCACGGCCGTCACCCAGCTGACCCGCCCAGTTGCCAAACTGATGTCCGGCGTAGGCAGTGGCATAAGTTTTCATATCCGTCGGCAGATCATTGCCGACAAGAAAATTAAGATCTTTTTCCGAATAGTCTCCCAGACCGATCTCCAAAGACAATTTTTGATTCAATACGATTAGTTCCGGATGGTCAAAACCTGCAGTTTTGGTGAGGGCAAAAAGCACTTTGGGCGTTTGCCGCTGCATGGTGTTTCCCGATAAATCCCCGGGAAAGTATTCTGTATATTGTTGGGTAATCTGATGCACATTCATCCTGCAAATTTAGGCATAAAAAAATCCCCCGGACATTCTATTTTATGGTGTTTCACCGTACTCAAATAAGCCCACTAAGTCCTACGCGTATTTTCCACACTAAAACAGAAACCTCCTCAGAATTACTTCTGGAGAGGCTGCATTTCATACATTTTGAACGAATCAGGATAAATTAGGGTTATTTTAAGTTGTTAGACAGAACAAGTTTAGGACTATTTTTTTAAAACAAGGCGCACTTTTACGGAGCAAATAATTCACAAAATTTACAGAAATACGGAACAAGAAAGGTTTTTCTTATGAGAACATGGCGCACGAGCCGGATCTGTAGGTCTGGATACCGCAAAATAGAAACCGGGGATACCAAACCGACCATCGAAAGGCTGATGCAGATCTCAAAAGTATTACAAACCCCGCTGGACAATCTCCTGGATCTGGATTCACAAAAAAATTTTAACCAAGAGAATAAAGACCGCTCACAAGGATTTCAGGGCTTTAATGACAATATTTTTAATGAGTATTCAGATCTTCCCAGAAAACTGATTGCTTCTTATGAAAAGGAAATTGAAGATTTAAAGAACCAGCTAGAATACTGGAAAAAAGAAGCAATTAAATAACTCTAAAAACAAATACAACCTGCAGATGTGCAGGCTGTATTTGTAATTTTATTTGTTGAAATCCACCTCGTCACCCCGGTTGATGGCTTCATTCACATTTTCTTCTTTTTTGCCATTGGTGGGTTTTACGGTTTGCTCTATCACTGGATTTTTCAGTTCATCCATGGTTTGCAGCGGACCTTCGTCCCCGTAGCCGCCTCCCAGTCCCTGGAGTGCCTGGCAACCGTCTTCCCAGTCTGATGGCTTGATGAATTTATCGTCCGGACTAATGCCCAGGCTTTTGTCTGCCCACACTTTCTTCATATAAATAGCCCAGATTGGCAAAGCCATTTTGGCTCCCTGTCCTTCACCGGTGCTTCTGAAGTGGGCGGCACGGTCTTCCCAGCCTACCCAGACTCCGGTAGAAAGATTGGGTACAATTCCCATGAACCACCCATCGGAGTTGTTATCTGTGGTTCCGGTTTTACCGGCAATTTCCACCGCCTTACTGATGCCGCGTCTTCCCAGTTCGCCGGAGGCGGTACCAAACTGCGCTACCCCTTTCATGAGTTCAATCATGGTATAGGCGTATTTCTCGTTCATCACCTCACGTTCTTCGCTCACTACTTCTTTAATCACCCGGCCATTGGCGTCTTCTATCCGCCAGATCATTTCGGGTTTAATGTAGTTTCCATAATTGGCAAAGGTGCTGTATGCGCCCAGCATTTCATAAATGGTAATATCCGATGAGCCCAGTGCAATGGCGTATTCATTCGGCATGTCTTCTGTCACGCCCAAATCTCTGGCCAGCTGAATCACTTTCTTGGGCGTGGTCATCTCAATAAGGCGTACGGCTACCGGGTTTCGGGAGAACGCCAGTGCATCCTTCAGGGTGCGCATTCCTCCAGAGCCAGATACCCGCCAGGAACCTTTGGTATACGTAGCATTTGATACTTCGGAACAAGGAGTCATGCCCAGGTTCATAATGGCTGCCGCATAAACAAAAGGTTTGAAGGTAGATCCCACCTGTCTTTTTCCCTGTTTGATATGGTCATACTGAAAATGCTGCCAGTTAATGCCGCCCACCCAGGCTTTAATTTCACCGGTTCCCGGCACCATAGACATCAGTCCGGCCTGCGCAATCTGTTTGTGATAGCGGATGGAGTCCCACGGGGTCATTTCCACTTCTTCTTCTCCGTTCCAGGTAAAACGTGACGTTTTCACCGGTGTGTGGAAATCAATCATGATGGAATCTTCTGATACACCGGCTGCTTTCAGCTGTTTGTACCTTCCGGTTCTTCTTACCGCAGCCATCATAATACTATTGATCTGTTTATCATTAATCAGATAAAAAGGTGCATCTTTCCGTCCGCGCTGTTCCCGGTCGAAACTTGCCTGAAGCTGTGTAAGGTGTTCCCTGATGGATTCTTCTGCGTATTTCTGCATTTTAGAATCCAGGGTGATGTAAATTTTAAGACCGTCTTTATAAAGATTGAGCGGTTTGCCCGTTTTCTTCTCATTTTCCTGCAGGTAACCTTCTATTTCTTTCCTAAGATAAAACTTATAGTATGCAGAATAGCCTTCATCAATGGATTTTACCGGTTGATAATCCAAAACGATGGGTTGTTCCACTGCCTTTTCATACGTAGCCTGATCCAGATATCCTGTTTTCAGCATCTGACTCAGTACGATATCCCGTCTTTCCTTCGCTCTTTCTATATTTCTTTTCGGGTTGTTTTTCACCGGATTTTCCAGCATCGCCACGAACATAGCCGCTTCCGGGAGGGTGAGATCCTTTGTGGATTTGTTGAAATAGATGCGTGAAGCCATTTCTACACCGTTGGCATTATACAAAAAGTCGAATTTATTAAAATACAAAGTAATAATTTCCTCTTTCGTATACCTTTTTTCCAGGCTTACCGCCACTACCCACTCCTTGAGTTTCTGAAAAGCTCTTTTCATTTTATTGGAGGCAGGATCCGGCGTGAAGAGCAGTTTGGCCAGCTGCTGAGAAATGGTGGAACCTCCGCCACGGTCTCCTCCGAACCACACCGCACGGGCTACGGCCTGCAGGTCAATCCCGGAGTGCTCCTTAAAACGTTCATCTTCTTTGGCCTGTAATGCATATACCAGGTGAGGCGGCAGATCACTGAAATTAACCGGCTGTGTTTTTTCTTTTTCAAATTTTCCCAGCAAAACATTATCTGCAGAATAAATTTCGGAAGCCACATAAATATCCGGATTATCCAGTTCTTCTACTTCCGGCATTTCTCCTAAAAAGCCCTGAGAAACGGCAAAAAATAAAATAACAATTCCCAAAACCACCGCAATAAGTGCTGCCCAAATGAATTTCACCCATTTTCGCCAACCATTATTCGGTTTCTTTTTCGGAGGCAGCGGAAAGGTTCGCTTACTGCTGCCGGTATTTTTTTTATCGTCCATTAAGATGTCTTTATGGTTTAGACGGTTCTACTATTACTCCTATATCTTCTATTCCCTGCAGTTTATCCTCTCTCATGGCCTGTATAATTCCTATGGTATACGTTCCATCTGCCGGGAACTGAAACTGGTTGCGGAAGGGAAACTGAATTTCCTTTACTTCACCAAATCCTTTGCCAATCCATGATCCGTCGGGCTTTGCCATTATTTCATTGATGGTATCAGTCAAAATGGTTTTTTTGTTCTGGTCTGCCACATTGATGATCAGCCTCAGGTTGCTGTACGGATAACTGTTGTTGTTTCTCACAACAAATATAATATTTTTCGGTTCCTGAGCATTTTTTATTTCATACTGAAATTCATGGGCTGTTTTTTTGTCCCAACTGTTATTCACATCAGCAGTTTTCAGATTTTCTGAATGGGAATTGCAGCTCAGCAGGGCAAAAAGCAGGCACAGTAAACCGATTTGTTTATGCATTGTTATCTCTTTTGGGGGTATTCTTTCTGGGGTGATGTTTCTTTTTCTGTGCGTTGGGTCTGGTTCCCGCTTCACCGGCAGGTCTGGGCTGCGTTTTCACTGCCTGCTGGCCTTCTGCCCGGGGTTCAGATTTTTTTCTGCGGTCTGCATTCTGTTTTTTTCCGTTCGGCCTTGGACCTTTGGCATCCTCATTTCGTTTCCGGTTATCCGGCTTTTTATTATCCGGCTTTCTGCCACGTCCTTTGCCCCGGTTTTTATGTTCGAAGCGGTCGAGACTGCTTTCCTGAATCAAATCAGTGGATTTTGCGAAAGTTTCCGGCGAAACGGCCTTCATGTCTTCCAGCGGACTGCACTTTTCACCTTTTTTATTTTGCGCGATCATTTGATGAACGTCATCAATCTCCAGATCATACCATGCCACCGGATGTTCTGCATAGGCAAACCACATCTTTCTTTTAAAAACATCAATTTTAATACAGAATGCTTTTCCTTTCTCCGTATCCAGGGTAGTACTGGTAGGCGGGAAGTTCCGCAGCGCATCCATATAGCTGTCCAGTTCGTAATTCAGACAACATTTCAGTTTTCCGCACTGGCCAGCAAGTTTCTGAGGGTTAATGCTCAGTTGCTGATATCGAGCTGCATTGGTATTCACTGACCGGAAATCGGTA
Organism: Chryseobacterium sp. MFBS3-17; assembly: GCF_020687745.1. Lineage (GTDB taxonomy): Bacteria > Bacteroidota > Bacteroidia > Flavobacteriales > Weeksellaceae > Marnyiella. The sequence continues at coordinate 94,040 of NZ_JAJEWK010000008.1, read as the reverse complement.
AGCCATGTAGAGCAGCACAGCTCACGGCCACAGGAACCAATTCCTCCTATTTTGGCCGCTTCCTGCCGGAAACCGATCTGCTTCATATCAATCTTGGTCCGGAAAGCGGCTGCAAATTCCTTAATCAGCTGCCGGAAATCCACGCGGGATTCTGCGGTGTAGTAGAAGGTAACTTTACCTCCGTCTCCCTGGTATTCCACATCCGTAATCTTCATATCCAGCCGCAGGTGCTGGGCAATTTTGCGTGCCTGGATTTTGGTGGGGTCTTCTTTGCCGCGCACCTCGTGCCAGGTTTCTATATCTTTCTGATTCGCAAGCCGGTAAACTTTCAAAACGCTCTCTTCGGGAACATTTTTTTTCTTCATCTGAACTTTTACCAGCTCTCCCGTAAGGCTTACTACACCCACATCATGTCCGGGGCTTGATTCTACTGTTATGATGCTTCCAATGTGAAGCGGTAATCCGTTTACGTTCTTAAAGAACTGTTTTCTGTCATTTTTAAACCGCACTTCTACAATATTGCACTTCTCCGCAGTGGGATTCTGTACGTTTGCAAGCCAGTCAAAAACACTTAATTTATAGCTATTACCACAGGTATCTACATTGTCACAGCCGTTTGCGGATTTTGTACCGCAGTTATGAGCAGAATCGCCGGATGTTTTGCATCCACAACTCATATTTCTGTATTTTCAATTTTCTTTAATCTGCAAATTTAGAATAATTTTTAAATCCGGTCTTACGATATGCTATATTTTTGAAAACCACCACAAGATCCGAAATCTGTACACTGATCATTTTCCAACATCAGATATAAACCTTTCACCGGTGGTATTTTATACATAGCTTTTTCTTTGCGAATTATGCATAAATATTAAGTTTTGTTAACATCTGTATCCAAAATAATTATATATTTGGATTATATTTATTAACAATTTTTATGAAAAAAGTTTTAATTACGACCACATTACTGGCAGGCATGATGGCCTATGCAGGAGGCTTCCGGGTTTCTCTGCAAGGGGTAAAACAATTGGCCATGGCACACACCAGTGCCCATGCCCAGGATGCCAGCGTTGCTTTCTTCAATCCGGCAGGTATTTCCTTTATCCCGGCTAAGCTGAGTGTTGCTGCAGGCGGCTTTGGTGCAATGTCCAAAGTGACTTACCAGAATCCCACTACGATGCAGACGTATGAAACAGATAACCCCCTGGGAACCCCCATCTATGCAGCTGTAGCGTACAAAGTTGTGGATAATTTATCTGTTGGTTTCAGTTTTTCTACCCCGTTTGGAAGCACCATCCAATGGCCGGAAGACTGGGCAGGGCGTGAAATTGTACAAAAAATGTCACTAAAGAGCTTGTACTTCCAACCGATGATTTCTGTGAAACTTGCTCCATGGGCTTCCCTGGGTGCCAGTTATATTTATGCCAAAGGAACGGTGGACTGGGATAAAGCAGTGACCAATTTCAACGGAACCATGAACATTAAAGACGAAGATGCCTCCGGGCACGGTATGGGAGTAGGCTTTTACTTCCAGCCGGATGACCAGTGGGATGTTTCTGTAGCGTACCGGTCACCGGTCAATATGAAAGCTGAAAATGGCGTCGCAAGTTTCAACATCAGTCCGGTACTGTACCCGCTGGTAGGGCTGGATGCTTCCGGAAAAGATGGTTTTAAAGCCACATTGCCGCTGGTAGAAGAATTTACCATAGGTGCTACCTATAAAGTAACCCCGAACTGGACAATTTCGGCAGACATGAACTATGTAGGCTGGGAAAAATATGATAAACTGACACTGGATTTTGAAAATGCTCCTGTGGGCAATCAGGCCGACCCTACCATTCTGGTAAACCCGAAAAACTTCCATAACACCACAAACTTCCGGGTGGGTACAGAATACACCTTCAGCTCTATGATCGCTGCAAGACTGGGATGGTATTATGACGAGGCCCCTTATGAAGATAAGGATTTTATTCCGGAAACCCCATCATTTGATGCACATGCCATTACCGGTGGTATCGGACTTAATTTCGGCAGTCTGGGCGTAGACCTGGCGGCTGCCAAAACATTCCCGAAAAGCAGAACTTTTAACAATGTAAATACCAGCTTTTCCGGACAGGCCAAAGCAAGCACATTCTACTTCGGTCTGGGCGTGAACTATAACTTAAAATAAGAAGAAACTATGAAAAAAATATTAATATCATCTCTGGCAGCCTCCCTTCTTCTGTTTACTTACAGCTGTGATACCGATTTTGAAAATGACGTAAATGACATACCGGTTACCAGTGGAACAGCAGATTTCAGCAGATTTATTTCCATAGGCAACTCGCTGACCTCAGGATACAGAGACGGAGCTCTGTACAGACAGGGGCAGATTGAATCCTTCCCGAACATGATCGCCACCCAGATGAAGCTTGCCGGTGGCGGAGATTTCAATATACCGCTGATGGCAGATGAACTGGGAGGCATCCCTTCTATAGGATTTCCAAACAAGCGCGTTCTGAATTCCTCTCTGGGACTGGATTTTGCAGAGGGCACCGGCGCCACAACCCTTCAGAACATCTATTCATCCGGACCGTATCATAATATGGGTGTACCAGGAGCTAAATCCTATCATCTGGTGATTCCCGGATACGGCAATCCTGCAAATCTGGCGATAGGTATGGCTAATCCATACTTTGTGAGATTTGCCAAAGATCCTGCAACCTCCTCTGTACTCAGTGATGCCATGTCGCTGCAACCTACATTCTTTTCACTGTGGATTGGGAATAATGATGTATTGTCCTACGCGACCAATGGTGGGATGAATTCTCAGTCTGCAGGCGGAGCAACGCTGTACACACCGGCAGTAGTGCAAACCGGAAATACCAATCCGGCGACTTATGCTGCCAATGACATTTCAGATCCACAACTGGTAGGAGCTGCCATAAAAGCAGTGCTGGACGGACTGAAAAGTGTAGGGGCCTCAAAAGGGGTTATTGCCAATATTCCGGACGTCACGACCATTCCACATTTCACTAGAGTCCGGTATAATGAAATCTCTCTGGATGCTGCTACGGCACAAACCCTGAACACCTCTTTGTATCAGCCGCTGAAAGCTGCACTTACATTTCTGGGCGCGGGAGACCGGTTTGAGTTGGTTAATGCCGGCCAGAATCCGGTAATCATCGTAGATAACTCTCTTCAGAATGTATCTGCCCAGCTTACTGCAGTACTTTCTGCGAACGGATACCCTGCCCAGCAGGCTGCATTCCTTGGCTCGGCATTCGGGCAGGCCCGCCAGGCAAAACCCGGGGAACTGATTCTGCTTACCGCGGCCAATGAGCTCGGAAAAGACGCGCTTACCGGGCAGGCACCCACCGCTACATCGCAGTTTATTGTAGGAGCATCTTTCCCGCTGCATGATAGATTTTCACTGACCGCTACAGAGATATCCAATATTTCAACAGCTGTGACTGCTTATAATCAGGTCATCAGCGGCCTGGCCACTACTTATGGACTTGCGCTGGTAAACGCCAACGGAAAAATGGCCGATTTGCACACCCAGTCGGGGATTCAGTTTGACGGTGTAAAATACACCACCACTTTTGTAACCGGAGGAACATTCTCTCTGGACGGTGTGCACCTTACCGGCCGTGGTTATGCCATTATAGGCAATGAATTTATTAAAGCCATCAACAATAAGTATGGCTCTAACCTGCCTCAGGTGAATGTAAATTCGTATTCGGGGGTTACGTTTCCGTAATGCTTTTTGAAAAATTGATTATTTTAAAACCATCTGAGCCAAATCAGGTGGTTTTATTTTTTTAAATTTGTATCCTTAAAAAAAAGTAAAAATGGCTCAACAGTTAACGTATCTGTTTTCAACACGAACAAGCAAGCAATTGGCCGAAAAAATTGCACAACATTATGGGCAGGAAATGGGCAAGATTAATTTCCAGGAATTCAGTGACGGAGAATTTGAACCGGTACTGGATCAGTCTGTAAGAGGAGGCAGGGTATTCCTGATAGGTTCCACCTTTCCGCCTGCAGACAACCTGCTGGAACTTCTCTTAATGATTGATGCTGCCAAGCGGGCATCTGCCAAAAACATCACCGTGGTAATTCCTTACTACGGACTGGCAAGACAGGACAGAAAAGACAAACCCAGAGCACCCATTGGTGCAAAACTGGTAGCAAATCTTCTTACCGCTGCCGGTGCCACAAGGATTATGACCATGGACCTTCATGCCGATCAGATTCAGGGATTCTTTGAAATTCCGGTAGACCATTTATATGCATCTACTATATTCATAGATTATATTCAGTCTTTAGGATTAGATAATTTAACCATTGCGTCTCCGGACATGGGTGGTGCCAAAAGAGCAAAAAACTACGCTGGACATCTGGGAGCTGAAGTGGTTATTGCATACAAGGAACGTAAAAAAGCCAACGTGGTAGAAGAGATGTTCCTGATTGGTGATGTAAAAGGTAAAAATGTAATTCTGATTGATGATATGATTGATACCGGTGGTACCCTTTGCAAAGCTGCAGATATTCTGATGGCCAATGGTGCAAAATCTGTGCGGGCCATGGCCACACACGGAGTCTTTTCCGGTAAGGCATATGAAAACATCAACAACTCGCAACTGGTAGAGGTCATTGTGACAGATACCATTCCCTTAAAAACAGACCTCACGGACAAAATAAAAGTGCTGAGTTGTGCAGGACTTTTTGCAGATGTGATGAAGATGGTGCATGAGCATAAATCCATCAGTGAAAAATTCATCATCTAAAAAAGACAATATCATACTGATTTTCAAAATCCTTTCGCTGCGGAAGGATTTTTTTATTAAAAATTATTTTTTATATTTGCACCCACAAAAATCTAACATTTTTTATCACTTATGAAATCTATTACAATCCAAGGCGCAAAAAGAGAAAGCGTGGGCAAAAAATCAACCAAAGCTTTACGTGATGCTGAATTAGTTCCTTGTGTTGTGTATGGAGGAAACGAACCATTAAACTTTTCTACAGAAGAGAAATCTTTTAAGAATCTGGTTTATACTCCTGAAGCACACACAGTAGAACTGGTCATTGACGGAGAAACAATTCCGGCAGTACTTCAGGACATTCAGTTTCACCCGATTACTGACAGAATCCTGCATGCAGACTTCTATCAGCTTTCTGAAGACAAACCGGTAATTATGGACGTTCCGGTACGTATTACAGGTCGTGCAAAAGGTGTTATGGCCGGTGGTGTACTGCGTCAGACTTACCGTAAACTGAAAATCAAGGCAATCCCTGCAAACCTTCCGGATGAAGTAGTGGTAGATGTAACGCCACTGAAAATCGGAAATAAATTATATGTAGGCGATGTGAAATCTGAAATGTACACATTCATGCATCCGGACAACGCTGTAATTGCAGCCGTGAAGATGTCCAGAAATGCAATGAAAGGCGGTGCTTCTGCAGGTGATGACGATGAAGAAGAAACTGAAGCAGTAGCCGAAGGTGAAGCACCTGCTGCTGCAGCTGAATAAGCAATCATATTTATCAAAATAGAAAACCTGTCAGTCAATGGCAGGTTTTTTTAGTTGTACCATGAAGCCGCAGAAAGCCACACCCACCCGCCGGCTAATAATATTTTCCGTAAATTTGAACCGTTCCAAACAAGACACATGTCACACCTACAACACATTCGCCAACAATTCCCGGTATTAGAACGCACGATAAACGGGAAACCTCTGATATATCTGGATAATGCTGCTACTTCCCAAAAACCGTTGCAAGTCATAGAGACCGAAGCAAAATACTACCGGGAACTCAATGCCAATGTGCACCGCGGCATTCACACCCTGAGCCAGCTGGCTACAGAAGAAATGGAAGCTGCCCGCCGCAAGGTTCAGCAATTCATCAACGCAGCTCATGACTACGAAGTGATTTTCACCAAAGGCACTACAGAAGGCATCAATCTGGTAGCGTATGCCCTTTCAAACGGAAACCTCATCAGAAAAGGAGATGAAATCATCGTCTCCTACCTGGAACATCACTCCAATATTGTTCCGTGGCAAATGCTGTGCGAACGCACCGGCGCCATTCTGAAAGTTATTCCCATAGATGAAAACGGTATTTTACAACTGGATTTTCTGGAGGAGAACCTGAGTGAGAAAACAAAAATCGTTTCCTTTAATTATGTGTCCAACGCGCTGGGAATCATCAATCCGGTGAAGGAAATGATTGCCAGAATCAGAAAACAATCTGATGCACTGATTCTTATGGACGGGGCACAGGCAGTACCCCACTTCAAAACAGATGTACAGGATCTGGACTGTGACTTGTTTGTTTTCAGCGGACATAAAATGTATGCGCCCACCGGCACCGGCATCCTGTACGGCAAAGAGCGGATTCTGGAAATGCTGCCACCGTTTCACGGAGGTGGAGAGATGATTGCAACCTGTTCATTCACCGGTACTACCTATGCCGGACTGCCCTTCAAATTTGAAGCAGGCACGCCCAATATAGCCGGAAATATCTCACTGGGTGCTGCCGTTGATTTCATGAACAGCATTGGTCACGAGGCACTTCAGGAACATGAAAACAAATTACTGAACTATGCCCAAAGCAAACTGCTGGAGATTGACAACCTGAAGATTTACGGGGAAAATGCGCCGCGTACCGGTGTGGTATCCTTTAACCTTCTGAATGCCGGCATAAGTTCTGACGTCGGAATGATTCTGGATAAACTGGGCATTGCGGTAAGAACAGGCCATCACTGTACGCAGCCCATTATGGACTTCTTTAATATTGCCGGAACGGTACGCGCCAGTTTTGCCATTTATAATACTTTGGAAGAAATAGATATCCTGGCCGAAGGCATCAGAAAAGCTCAGAAAATGCTGGCGTAAAACATAGAAAAACTTACTTTTGCTAAAAGAATTCGCTATGAAAAAAATTGGTTTCGTCCTGTTACTCCTCTCATTTCTTATGATTGACGCGCAGGAAACCCCTACTGAGAGAAGAAATGACATTATAGGTGACCCCATCATGCTCATTGCAGTTCCTGCAGCCAATGTTACCTACGAGAGAATCCTTACCGAACACAACGGTTTGGGTCTGAACGTTATTATAGGTTTGGGCGAAGATAACACCGGCTTCAGCCAGTTTTCACCCTATTACAGATTCTACTTCGGAAAAAATTTCGCCAGCGGCTTCTTTCTGGAAGGGTTTGTACCCATTACCACTTTCAAAGATCACGAAATGATATTTATCTCTAACGAATATGGTGGGTACTATACCGAAAGCGAAAAAGAAATCAAGAGAACGGCTGCAGGAGCGGGATTCGGAGTTGGCGGTAAATGGGTGGTACGCAACGGTTTGGTTATAGAAGCCAGTGGTGGTATTGCCAGATTGTTTGGCGATACCGGAGATGATATCTTCAGTGAAGTTACCGGCAGAATCATGGCGGGCATCGGATATCGTTTCTAACCGTAATTTTTAGTTGAAAATCTGCCAAAATGATTTTTTCTGATGAATATTACATGAAGCTGGCGCTTCAGGAAGCGGAAGCCGCGCTGGAAAGAGATGAAGTACCCGTAGGCTGCATCATTGTCTCCAACAACCGCATTATCGCCCGTGCCCACAACCTTACAGAAACGCTGAATGATGTGACGGCACACGCTGAAATGCAAGCCATCACGGCGGCAGCCAATTTTCTGGGCGGCAAATATTTACAAAAATGCACCATGTACATTACCCTGGAACCATGTGTGATGTGCTGCGGTGCGCTGAGCTGGTCACAGATTTCTAAAGTGGTCATCGGCGCCCGGGACGAACAGCGAGGCTTCATCAATAAAAATCTGCAACTGCATCCCAAAACCGAGGTCATTACCGGGGTGATGGCGGATCAATGCTCGGCGGTGATCAAAGATTTTTTTAGATCCAAACGATAATCAACCCACTTTTGTAACCGGTTAAGTTTTAAAACAGTTGAACCTGTGTGGCTTTACAGATCTTTTCCCAGATAATAGAGTCCCTTGAGGGTATGCAAACGGTCTGCTACGTGAATTTTCTCCGTCAGAGGCTTATACACATGTGAAACACCACCGGTAGCAATCACGAAGCAATCATCATCTACCTCCGCATTGATGCGGTCTATAAAACCCTCTACCATTCCCAGATATCCGTACACCATTCCGCTTTGCATACAGGAAACGGTATCCAGACCCAAAACGGATTTTGGTTTCACCAGTTCAATTTCAGGAAGTTGCGCAGTATCATGAATCAGCGAATTAAGTGATGTGATGATTCCCGGTGCGATGATGACGCCTACTGTACTTCCTTCTTCGTCCAGACAACTGGCAGTCAGTGCGGTTCCAAAATCAAATATAATCTTCTTTCTCCCGGGATAGAGGTGGTGGGCTGCCACCAGATTGGCATAGATATCCGTACCCATTTGTCTGGACTTGGGAATTACCGCAGATACGGTGGCACGGTCTACGATCACCGGCTTGCGCTGATGCAGTTTCTGTATGGCTCTGGTAATGTCATATGTGAGCTGGGGCACCACCGAGCCGATGATGATTTTATCTATGGATTCTGGATTGATTTTATGCGCCTGATACATTATGAGGAACTGCATCTGGAGTTCGTCACTGGTGCGGTACGGCTTGGTATTCAGAATCCAGGAAATATCACAGTTTTCATCATCAAAAAGACCAAAACGGATATTGGTATTGCCAATGTTAATTACAATAGAAGTCATGGGCATCCTTTGATTTTTTATTTGATTTCCAGTATATTATCTTCTGGGTCCACATCTGCCAGTCTCTGGGAAAAGTCAATTCCCATCGCAGAAATTTCATCTTTACCATACGGAATAGTAAAGGTATATTCCTTCTGGGTCCATGGCCAGTACGCCAGTGTTTTGAACGATCCGTAAATATCCTCACTTTTCCACGTTCGGGTCATATTCAGGGGAATCTGATAGTGCACAAGTTTTTTATCCCGGGTGAGCACAGAGAAATCTACCGGCATGGGTACATCGCCTTTATTCTGCAGGGTGATGGTAGTCGTATTTTCACCGTGCTCTACATGCTTTACGGCGTAGTCTATGGTTTTGGTGGTATTGATCCAGTAATGATGGAACCATTTCAGATCCATCCCGGAAATTTTCTGGGCAATATGCAGGAAATCACGGTCTGTAGGATGTTTCAGTTTCCACTGGTTATAAAATTCTTTCATGACCAGCGACAGGGTCTCTTCACCCATAATGTAGCCCAGTTGCACCAGGTAGAGCTCACCCTTCACATAGGTTGCGAATGAATACGCTGTTCCGTGATCATGATGATCTCCCAACCATACTGCCGGCTCTTCCAATCCTCTTTTGGTAAAGTTACGGTAGCTCTGCAGGCTGCTCATGAAGGGATTGGGTACCGGTTGCTCCGGCGGGAATAACTGATGCATAATTTTACTGTCATAATAGCTGGTAAAGCCTTCATCCAGCCATGGACGCATGCTTTCATTGGTGGCCAGAATCTGTTGGTTATAGGAGTGTCCGCCTTCATGCACCATTAATCCCACCAGTCCTTCAAGGGTTCTGCCTTCACCCAGCATCATGGTGGCCATACCATATTCCATACCGCCATCTCCGCCCTGTACAAAAGCATAGCTGGGATAGATGTACCTTCCCAGATCCGTATTCATCAATTGAAAAAATTTGGTTACATACGGTTTAGAGGTTTCCCAATGGCTAGTTTTCTCGGATTTCTGATAGACATAATAGATTTTGGGGCCGTCTGGCACCGTAAAGGTTTCCACTGTATAGTCACGGTCTGCGGCCCATGCAAAATCCAGAATATTCTTTGCCGTCCACCGCCAGGTAGCTTTATTCTGGTCGTCGGCTTTCACTACAGCATTCCGGCTGTACCCCCGAACTTCATTTTCATTCATTAACGTTCCGCCTGCTCCTATAATATAGTCCTTGTCAATTTTAATGTTGACTTCAAAATCTGCAAACGGCGCATGAAACTCACGGCCGATATAATCAAAAGTTGCCCAGCCATCATAATCATATTCGGCAATTTTGGGATACCACTGCGTCATGGTCATGTCTATACCCTCCCGGTTATTTCTGCCGGCACGGCGAATTTGCTCCGGGATTACCGCATCCCATTCCATGGTAAATGTGGTGGAAGTGTTGGGCTGCAGCGGCGTGTTCAGTTCCACCTTCATGATGGTCTCCTGAATTTCAAATTTCAGATCCTTATCGTTTTGTTTAATCCAGTGAATGTTTTGCGCTCCTTCCTGATCTTTGGGAATGGTGCTCAGCGTAGAAATTCCGTTCCGCTGCAATCTGGAGTCACCGTTTTTTCCTTGTGAAGCCACGCGCTGATCCATCATAGAGCCGGGTTTGAAAGCATTCCAGTACAAATGAAAGTACACCACCTTCAGCTCATCCGGCGAGTTATTGGTATAGGTAATGGTTTGCTTACCGTTGTAGGTGAAACCAGCGGCATCTACATCAATATCCATTTTATATTTAGCAAATTGCTGGTAATATGGCCCTTGCTGGGCAAAACCCAATGCTGCCATCAGGAAAAACAGGAGTACTAAACTTTTATTCATTTCAATTTTTCATTTTTCGATGCGGAAGATAAGAAATTTTTGTTTCTTCACCATTTCACACCCGGTCGCTTTACGCTGTAAAAAAACTCCCGGACAAGCGGGAGTTCTGATGCTATATTATTGTTTTTCAATAGGATTATTATCTCTGGCTACCATCTCTTTCATACGGCTTTCCATCTCTTTCATGCGCTGCGGATCCGGTTGAAATCCACCTCTTCCTCCACCAGCGGGTCCACCCGTTCGTCCTGATCCTCGGCTGCGCATAAAGGCCGCAGGGTCTTTGCGGTAGGCATCCATCTGTTTTTCATAATCTTTTCTTTTCAGCTTAATCAGATTGCTGCGGATACCAAAAGTTTTTACTTCGGGAATCTGTTTCACTTCCCTGAGGTCAAAGCTGTAATCTCCGCTTTCATCTTCTATTTTCAGAATTAAGCCCGGCAAACCGGAAAATTTATAGGGACCATCCGGAAAGGGAACGTCAGCAGAAAACCAGGCAGTCCATTTTCTTCCGCCGAAATCGGTTTCAGCTTTTTGCACATTGTACTCACCAATTTTAAGGGTTTCCGGCGACATTTGCCAGTCTATAGTGCGGTCTTCCGTATATTGGTACTGATCTCTGCCAATCTGACCGCGGTAGGTAATCTGGGCAGTACGCAAATCTTTTTCGATAATATAATCTACCACTGAGCGGAAGTTTTCCATCTGGCCAGGCTGAAAATTCCGTGTATCCCGCATTCTTTGCATCAGCGAATCCCGTTTTACACGATTTTCTCCATAAAAAACAGACTTGCCGGAATCCACATCCAGATAGGCCCGCTCTGTTACGGGTGCACCACCGGCATAAGGCTTCATACGGGCTTCATAAATAAAACGACTGCCCTGCGCAGCAAGGTTTTGGGAAAAGAGCGCTGCAAGCGCAATGAAAATAAATTTCTTCATGCTCAATTTTTATGGAATTTTGATTATTAATGAAGGTGAAAGTTAAAAAGAAGCATCTATTTTAGTGATAGACAAATGTACGTGTAGTAATTTGATTTTTATTTATTTATTAGTAATTTTGCAATCTAAAATCATTCTAAATAAATACAATGATAAAAGTAAGTGATCATGCAAAAGAAAAGGCCATACAACTCATGACAGAGGATGGTTATAAACCTTTTGAAGACTATATACGAGTGGGAGTGAAAAGCGGAGGCTGTTCCGGTTTAGAATACGTATTGAAATTTGACAATGTAAGCACTGATTCTGATCAGATTTTTGAAGATAACGGAATCAAAATCATCATTGATAAAAAATCTATTCTTTATCTTGCGGGTACCACTTTGGAATACTCCGGTGGACTAAACGGAAAAGGGTTTGTTTTTAACAACCCGAACGCCAACCGTACATGCGGCTGTGGCGAGAGTTTTTCTTTATAATAATTAAAAAAAATTAAGGATAAAATTAGAAATCCTGTAGTGATTTTTAATTTTTGAATTGAACAAAAATGGCAAAATATACAGAAGATGACCTGCGGGAAGATCTGAAAACCAGAGAGTATGAAGCGGGATTTTATACCGACATTGAATACGAAGAATTCCCGAAAGGTCTGAATGAAGACATCATCCGGATGATTTCTGAAAAAAAGGAAGAACCGGAGTGGATGACCGAATGGAGGCTGGAGTCTTTCAGAATCTGGCAAAAAATGGAAGAACCGGACTGGGCAAATGTTACCTACGAAAAACCGGACTTCCAGTCGATACAGTACTACGCTGCACCCAAGAAAAAACCGGAATTATCCAGCCTGGATGAAGTAGATCCGGAACTGCTGAAAACTTTTGAGAAACTGGGAATCAATATCGAAGAACAGAAACGCCTGACAGGAGTTGCCGTCGATATTGTAATGGACTCCGTTTCGGTAAAGACCACCTTTCAGGAAACGCTGATGGAAAAAGGGATTATTTTCTGTGCCATTTCTGAAGCCATCAAAAATCACCCGGATCTGGTAAGAAAATACATGGGAAAAGTGGTGCCGCGGGGCGATAATTTCTATGCAGCACTGAATTCTGCTGTGTTTTCAGACGGCAGTTTCTGCTATATTCCAAAAGGCGTAAAATGTCCGATGGAACTCTCTACTTATTTCAGAATCAACCAATCCGGAACAGGACAGTTTGAAAGAACACTGGTCATTGCAGATGAAGGCAGCTATGTTTCCTATCTGGAAGGCTGTACAGCACCCTCCCGGGATGAGAACCAACTGCACGCCGCTGTGGTGGAACTCATTGCCATGGAAGATGCAGAAATAAAATATTCTACGGTACAAAACTGGTATCCCGGAAATGAAGAAGGAAAAGGCGGCGTTTTTAATTTTGTGACCAAGCGCGGACTCTGCGAAAGAAATGCAAAAATATCCTGGACACAGGTAGAAACAGGATCTGCCGTAACGTGGAAATATCCAAGCTGTATCCTGAAGGGCGACAATTCCATTGGTGAATTTTATTCCATTGCCGTAACCAATAACCATCAGTATGCAGATACCGGTACCAAGATGATCCACATCGGTAAAAACACAAAATCCACCATTATTTCCAAAGGAATTTCGGCAGGAAAATCCAACAATTCCTACCGGGGTCTGGTGAAGGTAATGCCTTCTGCCAAAGGAGCCAGAAATTTTTCACAGTGTGACTCACTGCTGATGGGCAATGAATGTGGAGCCCACACCTTCCCGTACATTGAAATCAAAGATCCCACGGCACAGCTGGAGCATGAGGCCACGACCTCTAAAATTGGCGAAGACCAGATTTTCTATTGTAACCAGCGGGGCATAGACACCGAAAAGGCTATTGCGCTGATTGTGAACGGATTCGGAAAAGAAGTACTGAACAAACTGCCCATGGAATTTGCCATTGAAGCACAGAAATTACTGGAAATATCACTGGAAGGAAGTGTAGGATAGAAACTCTCATCATAAAATTTTCTGTGCAGGCGAGGACAAATGACCTCCTGTTCATGAAACAGCAACTCAATCATAACACAACAAGTTTTAAACATACATAATGCTTAATATTCAAAACTTACACGCCAGCATAGAAGAAGGCGCTGAAATCTTAAAAGGAATCAATCTGCAAATAAACCCCGGCGAAGTACACGCCATCATGGGACCGAATGGTGCCGGAAAATCTACCCTCTCATCTGTGATTGCAGGAAGAGAAGACTATGAGATAACTGACGGCGAGATTCTCTTTGACGGCGAAAGCATTCTGGAAGACGCTCCCGAAGAAAGAGCACACAAAGGCATCTTCATGTCTTTTCAATATCCGGTAGAAATCCCGGGGGTTACGGTGACCAACTTCATTAAGGCAGCCATGAATGAAACCAGAAAAGCAAAAGGCCTGGAAGATATGCCGGCCAAGGAAATGCTGGGTCTGATTCGTGAAAACTCTGAAAAACTGGGCATTAAGAAAGATTTTCTTTCCCGCTCGCTGAATGAAGGGTTCTCCGGTGGAGAGAAAAAGAGAAATGAAATATTCCAGATGATGATGCTGAACCCGAAACTGGCGATTCTGGATGAAACCGATTCCGGACTGGACATTGATGCCCTGCGCATTGTGGCAGACGGGGTAAATTCCTTCCGCAATGAAGGCAATGCAGTATTGCTCATCACCCATTACCAGAGATTGCTGGATTATATTCAACCGGATTTCGTACACGTACTGGCTGATGGCAAAATCATTAAAACCGGTGACAAATCCCTGGCGCTTGAACTGGAAGAAAGAGGCTACGACTGGCTGCTGAACTGATTTCACATTAGAAATCCGAATTTGAACAGTCAATAAAACTGCAGTACGGCCGCATGAGGCGGATATAACATCAAAAAAGAAAAGACCGGTGCAAAGCACCGAAATATTGCTTATGGCACTATCAGAACAAATACTACAGAATCACACTTCCTTTCTGGAAACCCTGCACCACAGATTTCTGGACGAAGACAGAAAAGGTGCGCTTCAGAATTTTGAGACAATGGGTTTCCCCACTAAAAAAGATGAAGAGTACAAATACACCAACCTGAAGGAAATTACAGAAAAATCCTATAATTTTTTCCCGAAGGAATCTCATAACATCACCAAAGATCAGATTGATGCCCTGCACCTGGGCGAAGAGAATTTTGACTGGATTGTTTTCGTGAACGGTAAACTGCGGAAAGAACTCTCAAAAATCTCCATTGAAAATGCAGAGCTCCTGTCGTTCAACTATGCGCTGAACGATCCCAGACATAAAGAAGTCTTTGAAGAATACTTCAATACGATTGCCGCAAAAGACCTGGCTTTCACCAACCTGAATCTGGCTTACTGCAATTTTGGATTCTTCCTGAAAGTACCAAAAAACGTGGTGATAGAAAAGCCCATTCATGTCTTTTATCTTTCGCAGAATCAGGAAGAAAACACCATTTACAATACGCGTAACCTGCTGATTGCTGAACAGGGATCTAAAATAGAGATCATAGAAAGCCACCATAATTACGATGATACTTTCGTACTGACCAATTCTGTCACCGAGATTTTCACATACGAAAACGCAAAAGCAGACTGGCACAAAGTGCAAAACGACAGTGATACGTCTTATATGATAGACCATACTTTTGCCAAGCAGGAACGTGACTCGCTGACCACGGTGAATACTTTCTCATTCGGAGGTAAACTGGTGAGAAACAATCTGGATTTTATTCAGAACGGTGAAAACATCAATTCTTTCATGAACGGGATTACCATCATTGGCAAAGATCAGCTGGTAGATCACCACACGGCAGTACACCACAATACACCGAACTGTGAGTCCTATCAGAATTATAAAGGAATCTATAAAGACCGTTCTCACGGGGTGTTCAACGGGAAAGTTTTTGTAAATAAAATTGCACAGAAAACCAATGCCTATCAGCAGAATAACAATATTCTTCTGGATGAGGGAGCTACCATAGACACCAAACCGCAACTGGAAATTTTTGCGGATGATGTTAAATGCTCTCATGGCTGCACGGTAGGTCAGCTAAATAAAGATGCCTTATTTTACCTGAGAGCCAGAGGAATCTCCCGGAAAGAGGCTCAGGCTCTGTTGCTGTATGCATTTGCCAATGACGCCATGCAAAACATTGATATTGAGCCGCTGAAGCTTAAAATATCCGGACTCCTGGCAGAAAAGCTGGAAGTGGAAATGGAATTTTAGGATTCCTAACAACAAGATAAAAAGAGACCGCTGCAGTACGCCAGCGGTTCTCTTTTTTATTTTACGAAAGGTTTGATGACCTTTCTGCTGTTATTTTTTTCCTGAACCTTCTCTCCCAGGCTGTAAGAAAACCCAATGCCCAGGGTCTGCTTGCGCTGCAGCCGCTGTATCTGGTCATGATCATACATCAGGTCTATGCTGACTACGGTAGAGATGAATTTATTGAATTTGATATTCAGCACTCCGTTATAAGCGATATCCACACGTTCCGGATGTTCTATATAATTGCTGAAGAAATTCAGCTGGTTATCCAGCGTAATATCTTTATAAATTTTAATCCGGTACAAGATATTCATCATGGCACCCAGCTCACTTCTTACGCTTTGCCCGTCCTTCTCCAGACCATATCTGCCGGCCTTTTGCAAGAGCGGATCACTCACCACGGTAAACTTTCCATTGGCCGGTCTCAGGATAATCTGAAAATTTTCTTCCGGGTTATAGGAAAAACCGATACCGGCGTTAATATATCCGGGTGCCATAAATTTGGAGATGCGGTCTGCATACACCGGATCCGGCGTTTCTGCATAATTATAGCCCGGCGCAAACTGAGTGACCAGCTGGAAACCTGAGGAAACATAATAGTACCGGCCCAGATCATAGCCGTAGTTCATCATATAATTCAGAAAATCCTCGGTCTTCCGGTTAGACTGCCCTGTAGACGCAGTCCAGCCATACCCGGCCTGCAGAATATTTTCAAGGTAATGCTTGCCGTTTTTATAACTGAGGTTGTAATTAATTTTGCTCAGCACCCCAATATTATCATTGCCCCCGGAGTTCCAGTTTGAGAAGGAAGCCTGATTGATGACCAGATTGTTCTGACCAAAGAAATACCACCGTTTTTCTTCCTTCTTCTGATTCAGGCTGAAGGGTGTAAGGGGCAACTGCTCCAGAACAGGAGGTAACACCACTTCATCCCGCACCACAATAGTATCCTGAAACTGCGGCGTTACATCTATCATATGCGGGTTGTCCAGACTGTCCAGATTGGGCATAAAGACATTCCACTTTGCCTGGTTAATGGAATCTATGGTTTTGCGGTATTCCGTATCGTGCTGAGAAAACACCCAAACTGAACTGCACAATAAGAACCATGTAAATACTCTCGTCATCATTTTACCTAAAAACTACGCAAAAATATAACATATATAATAAATATGAGTTTTTTGGTTGAAAATGCGTACATTTTGTCCGCTAAAATAAGAAAACACCTCCCCCCTCTGCGACAAACTTTCTGTATTTACAGTTTGGCGCTTGCTTTGAAAAAACAAAAGTATGCTCAAAAATCATATTGCTGCACGAACCATTTTTTATCCGCTGGCCATGATTACTGTCATGTGGGCAGGTTTTCTGCTGCAACAAACAGGATTTTTCAGCAATTGCAGAGGCGCCATCATCCCGCTGGTTCCGGCAGGTCTGAAGGGTATTTTACTCTCTCCCTTTCTGCACGGCAATCTGGAGCACCTCATTGGCAATTCCATTCCCATACTGATCCTTACCGCCCTGCTGTTTCATTTTTACCCTGCAATTTCTACCAAGGTATTTTTCTCCGGTTGGCTCCTTACCGGACTGCTGGTATGGCTGCTGCCACCGGTAGACATTTTTACCGGTAATTATTTATATACCTGTATCATAGGTGCCAGCGGCATTGTTTACGTCCTTGCATTTTTCCTTTTTTTCAGCGGTGTATTCCGGTGGGATATGAAATTACTTACGGTTTCTATGGTAGTGGCACTTTACTACGGCAGTTTAATATGGGGCGTACTGCCGGAGGAACTCTTCTCAGACGAACCCAGCAATGTATCCTGGCAATCGCATCTGGCAGGAGCATCAATCGGGATTATGCTGGCCTTCATGTACCGGAAAACAGGTCAGAAGAAAAAAAAATTCATCTGGGAATTTCCCAATTTCTACAGTGAGCGTGACGATACCCTGTGGCAGAAGTACCGCGAAACCCACCCTGAGGATTTTGAAGAACTGCCCCAAAAAGAAAAAGATGAAATCTGGCAACAGCTTGAAGATCTGCGCCGTGGCAGAAAATAATTTTCTATCTTTGAATGAAATGAGCTGAGTCATGCATTCCGAAGAACACCTGTACGCTATTGCATTGCGGCGATGTGCCAAAATAGGAGACATTAATTTTCATAAACTGGTCCACTCTGCCGGATCAGCGAAAGAAGTCTGGGGATCTCCCAAACGGGAGCTGGCACATATTCTGGGCATCGGCAGCAAAACACTGGAAGACATCGGGAGTACCCCGCATCTGGAATTTGCGGAAAATGAAATTAAATTCTGTGAAAAGCATGATATTCAGATTAAACTCCGCCATCTGGGCGATCTGCCTTTTTTGCTGAACGAATGTGAAGATGCACCCGCCATTATTTATCAAAAAGGACAGGCAGATTTTCAGCGGAAGGCATTCTCTATGGTAGGCACCCGAAACATGACTTCCTATGGCAGAAAATTCATAGAAGAATTCTTCAGTGAGATCAAAAAACCGGATATACTCTCTGTAAGCGGACTGGCGCTGGGGGTGGATACAGAAGTTCACAAACACTCGCTGCAGCATCATATTCCTACAATAGCTGTGCTGGCACATGGATTTCACACCCTGTATCCAGGTAAAAACCGGGTGCTGGCACAGCAGATTATTGAACATAACGGAGCGCTGATTTCCGAATTCAATTCCTCTCATAAACCCGACCGCGAGAATTTCATTCAGCGAAACCGTATTGTTGCCGGACTTTCTGACACCACCATTGTCGTAGAAACAGCATTTGGCGGGGGCTCCATCAGCACCGCCACATTTGCCAACCGCTATAACCGGGAAGTCTACGCACTGCCGGGAAAAATAACTGATAAATACAGCCAGGGGTGCAATCAGATTATTGCACAGAATAAAGCCAGAATCATCTCTACCATTCCGGATCTGATAGAAGAACTGGGATTTGGCGCAAAAACGACATTCATGGAACCCTTGTTTCCTCACGCTGAGCTCAGAAAGCAACTCACGGAAGATCAGAAGGCTATCTATGAAATCGTATGCCAACAGCCTAAAATTTCGCTGGACGAGATTGCGGACACTACGGACCTTCCGTCGCATAAAATTTTACCGCTTCTACTGGACCTGGAGCTTTCCGGACTTTTAAAATCACTTTCCGGAAGACAATATGAAGCCGTATGATTTTAAATGTCATACATATTAATCCAAATTAAATGGTAAATTCATATTTTTTTTGAGCTAAACATGATGATTATAAATCAGAATTTCATTATGTAACAAATATTTGCAAATTATAAAAAAATATTTGGAGGTTTTTAAAAAAAAATTAAATTTGTTTAATCATCATACAACTTTCTATGGAACACTACAACATAGACCAAAAAATTCAGGAATTCATGGCTGATATAGAAGCCAGAAATCCTAACGAGCCAGAATTTCTTCAGGCAGTAAAAGAAGTTGCAGTAACGGTAATTCCTTTTATCGAATCCAGGAAAGAATACAGCGGGATGAAACTGCTGGAAAGAATGGCAGAGCCGGAGCGCACCATCATTTTTCGGGTGCCGTGGGTAGATGACAAAGGTCAAATCCATGTGAACCGCGGTTACAGAATTCAGATGAATTCGGCCATCGGACCTTACAAAGGCGGAATCCGCTTCCATCCTACTGTAAATTTATCCGTCTTAAAATTTCTGGCTTTTGAGCAGACGTTCAAAAATTCCCTCACCACTTTGCCCATGGGTGGCGGTAAGGGCGGCTCAGATTTCAATCCGCAGGGAAGATCTGATATGGAAGTAATGCGTTTCTGCCAGGCATTCATGTCGGAAATGTGTAAACACATTGGTCCGGAAACAGACGTTCCTGCCGGCGACATAGGCGTAGGTGCCAGGGAAATAGGCTATCTCTTCGGGCAATACAAGAAAATCAGAAATGAATTTACCGGCGTTATGACAGGCAAAGGGCTGGCCTACGGCGGCTCTCTGATCCGCCCGGAAGCTACCGGCTACGGAGTGGTCTATTTTGCAGAGCAGATGCTGAAAACCATTGACGAGGATTTCAACGGTAAAACGGTTGCGGTATCCGGATTTGGTAATGTAGCCTGGGGCGTGATTAAAAAAGTACATGAGTTGGGCGGAAAAGTAGTGACGATTTCCGGACCGGATGGTTATATTTACGATGAAGCCGGAATTACCGGTGAAAAAATTGATTTTCTGCTGGAACTCCGCGGATCCGGGAACAACCGTGCAGAAGACTATGTTAAAAAATATCCCGAAGCGGTTTTCCATGCCGGCAAGCGGCCGTGGGAAGTAAAATGTGATGTCGCCATACCGGCGGCCACCCAGAATGAACTGGATCTGGACGACGCCAGAAATCTGGTTGCAAACGGGGTAATCTGCGTCACAGAAGCGGCCAATATGCCCTCTACACTGGAAGCTATTTCACATTTTGTAGAACATAAGGTTCTGTTTTCCCCCGGGAAAGCGTCCAATGCAGGTGGTGTTGCAACCTCCGGTCTGGAAATGACCCAGAATTCCATCCGTCTGAACTGGACTTCTGAGGAGGTAGATGCCAGACTGAAGGAAATCATGATCGGCATCCATAAAACCTGCCGCGATTATGGTAAAGAAGAAAACGGCTATGTAAACTATGTGAAGGGGGCCAATATAGCAGGCTTCGTGAAAGTTGCGGAAGCCATGCTGGCTCAGGGCATTGTCTGATACGGATTGTCCGGTGGTTTACCGCCGGACAATTTCTTTATAAACCCGGCCCGGGACAGGGCAAAAAGTAAAATGAAAGGGTAAAAAGCATTGATTTTCAATGCTTTTTATTTTTTTAGTACTGCCTGCAATTTTTCTACAAACTGAAATGCCGCCGGGCAGATAAGGGTGTTTTTAATGGTAAGATGATTAATCTGGTAGATCTTGCGGCGGTCCGTGTGCGGAAATTCCAGGCAGGCCTTGGGACGCACTTCATACACGGAGCAGGTGTTGTCCTCATTCAGAAACCAACAGGGCAGTTGCTGCAGCACTTTGTCCTGGTCCTCGTCTGTACGCAGAAATCTGGCTTCAAAATCCGCTGCTTTCATACGCAGGTGCGCAGCGATGCGCTCTATGTCCTTTGCGGTAAACAACGGACCGGTCGTTTTACAGCAATTGGCACACTGCAGGCAATCTACTTGCCGGAATACTTCATCATGGACTTCCTGAACAGTATAATCCAGGGTTTTGGGAGGTTTTTTCCGGAGACCGTCCAGAAATTTGCGGTGTTCTTTCTGCTTCTGGGCAGCCTGTGTTTTGTAATGCGACAAATCCATGGTGCAAAAATAAGTTTAATTTTTTTTCTGATGACTCCGGGTGAATGTCCCGTCACACTGCGGCCGCGATAGTAGCGGTTACCCCCCACCCGCCCCGGCGGGGAGGAGTATGAGCGGATAGCGCGGAATGTCCGCCCAAAAGAATCTTATATCTATTAAAAGTCTTAATTTTACGGTATGAAAAAGTTGGAGACCAGAGCTGACATAGAGTTGCTGGTAAATAAATTTTATGAGAAAGTGCAGACCGATGAGACCATTGGATTCTTTTTTAATGATGTTGCAAACGTAGACTGGAGCCATCACCTGCCGAAAATGTACTCGTTCTGGGAAACATTGCTCTTCGGGCAGATTTCGTACAAAGGCAATCCTATGGCTGTTCATTTCCCCATCAATGAGCAGGTGCCCATGGAAAAATTTCACTTTGAGCACTGGGTAAAGCTGTGGACCGCCACCGTAGAAGAAAACTTTGTAGGTGAAATGGCAGACAGCGCCATATACAAGGCCACGAATATTGCCAATCTGATGGGTTACAAAATGGAAATGGCCCGCCGGTTGAAATAAAAAAACTGCAGACCGGTTGGTGTGCAGTTTAAATTGATTTTCAGATGCCGTTACGGAACGATGACGGTAAAAATGTATGCCGCCAAATTCACAAGCAGTACGGCTCCGTACATGACATTGGTCTTTCCCCGGCTGAGTGAGATCATGACAATAAATACCGAAAGTGCCAGCAGAATGATGGATTTCATGTCCAGACCCAGCACAAAAGGAATATCAAACCAGATGCAAACAGCAGAAACGGCAGGGATGGTAAGTCCTACACTGGCCATAGCGGACCCCAGCGTAAGATTGATGGACGACTGTAAATGGTTGCTGCGGGCGGCACGAATGGCGGCAAACCCCTCCGGCAACAAGACCATAGAGGCGATAATGACCCCTACCAAAGCACGTGGTGCACCCATATCTGCCACAAAACTCTCGATGACCGGCGACAAACCTTTTGCCATGAAAATTACCACCGCAAGGCTGATGAGCAGCAAGATGAGGCTGACTACAGTAACGGTACGTGTAGGCGGATCTGCCTCGTGTGGGGTATGGTTTTCATCTTCAATGATGAAATAATTACGGTGTCTTACAGTCTGCACCATCAGGAAAATACCATAAATAACTAGACAGGCTATGGACACAAAGACCAGTTGGGATTCATTATAGAACGGGCCCCGTACACTGGAGGTATAATTGGGAAGAATTAAGGTAAGAACCAGAATGGCAACAAGGCTGACCAGATACGTGGTCGCACTGCTTCGCATATAGTTTTGTTCCTTATACTTGACGGCACCAATCCAGATACAAACCCCCAGAATTCCGTTCAGCAGGAGCATGACGGCAGCAAAAACCGTATCCCGGGCATAGGTCACGGCACCTTCGCCGCCGGAGAGCATAAAGGAAATAATCAGTCCAACTTCCAGGATGGTGATACAGATGGCCAGTACAATACTGCCGTAGGGCTCACCTACTTTGTGCGCAATTACTTCGGCATGGTGAACGGCAGCCAGTACGCTTCCGAAAAGGAGAATTCCGCCTCCGATAGTTGACAGTGCACCATCCGTTAAAAGTCCGGTAAGTAAGTAGATTCCGGCAATAATGGGGACAAGTACCGTCCAGTGATAGAGATTTTTCAGCTTCATAAAAAATTTTTCACAAAATACAAAAAAGCTATCAAAAGATAAAACATTATTTAAAAAAACAATCAAAAATCATGTTTTCGCCGGTTTTTGCAAGAAAGTTCCGACCTGCCATTACCAGAAATAAAAGTCCTGGAAATCTGTAAACATGTGAAACAACAGCCCCACTGCAATGATCCGGTAATTGCCTTTCAAAAAAATACAACCCAGAAAATACAGACCGATCATGGGCCATGTGTGAAGCAGATGGTAGCCAATACTGTTTCGCCCGGGATCAAAAACCGGATTGGCCAGCAGATGATCCAGATCCACCAGCATGGTGGCCAGGATGAGCATAAAGGCTTTCAGCCACTGATCCGGGTAGAAGATCCGTGCGATGATGGCAGGAAATACCAAATGCAAAAAGTAGTGCACCAGTGTTTTCAGTTCCGGCATCAGTTCCATCATCGTCTTCCTTTTAAAAAGTCCTGCCTCAGTTGCTCATCCAGCTTTTCTATGGCGTAGCGCAAGGTGGTTCTGGGCATTTTGCGATAATGCAGGGATAAAAAATCCAGCAGTTCCGTTTCATTTTTATTTCCCATTTCGCGCAGCAGCCAGCCGTTGGCCTTATGCATAAGATCGTGTTCGTGGTTCAGGTTTTTCACAACCAGATTTTTCATCACCTCAAATTGACCTCGCTTCACATGCCACATGGTGGACACTACGGCCATTCTTTTACTCCATAGATTTTCCTCGGCGGCGAGCAGACGCAGCAAAGTATCGTCTTCATTTTCAAAACAATGGCGGCCGAGAATTTTGTAGCAGGAACTGTCTACCAAATCCCAATTATTGATGAATTCTTTATGATTAAGGTAAAATTGAATGATTGCTTCCTTTTCAAAGATTTCCTGGCTCTTTTCGAATTTACTCACGAGCATGAGCAGTGCACAGTGCCGATGTTCGTGAACCGGAGAGGACAGTAATTCTGACAATGCTTCCAGTGGAATTTTCTGCCAGTATTCCTTTGCGATTTTTCGTTGATCGGGGACCGTAACCCCGATGAACTGATCTCCTTCTGCATACCCGCCTTTTCCCGCTTTAAAAAAACGGGGATAAAAATCCGCTTTCTCCGGGTTAGCCAGAAACTGAAGGGCTTCACAAATCTCTTGCACAATCATAACAATCCTGATTTACAGTAGGTTTCATATGGTTGCCTGATTTGCAAAACACAGTGCCAGAGAGATTCCGGGAAACATCCATAATTTACTGAGCATGAACCATATGCGGTATTAATTTTCCTCTTCCTCATCATAATACTCAAACAGAAAATCATTGTACGGGAATCTGGAAATATGGATTTTCAGGACCTCATCGTAGATCATTTTCTTCATCTCAGGGAAATTTTCCTTATTGAGTGCGGAAATAAACACCGTGGGAAATTTGGATTTTGCCATCCATGTTTTCTGCCACTCCTGCAGTGAAATATTTTTACGCGTTCCCGGTGTCAGATCGTCTTCGTCCTTTTTCTCATAAGAAAAATCGTCTATTTTGTTAAAAACCATGATCATTGGCTTTTTATGCGCATCGATTTCCTGCAGAGTCTGATTCACGGACGCAATATGATCTTCAAAACTCTCGTGAGAAATATCCACCACATGTATGAGCAGATCTGCTTCGCGAACTTCATCCAGCGTAGATTTAAAACTTTCTACCAGTTGCGTGGGCAATTTGCGGATAAAGCCCACCGTATCGGTGAGCAAAAAAGGCAGATTTCCGATGACTACTTTCCGTACGGTGGTATCCAGAGTGGCAAAAAGCTTATTTTCTGCAAAAACCTCAGATTTAGAAATGGCATTCATAAGGGTAGATTTTCCCACGTTGGTGTAACCCACCAATGCCACACGCACCATCTTGCCCCGGTTTTGTCTTTGGGTAGACATCTGTTTGTCTATCACCTTCAGTTTATCCTTGAGCAATGAAATCCGGTCCCGGATGATCCGGCGGTCGGTTTCAATTTCAGTTTCACCGGGACCACGCATTCCGATTCCCCCTTTCTGTCTTTCCAGGTGGGTCCACATTCTGGTCAGTCTGGGCAGCAGATACTGATACTGTGCCAGTTCTACCTGGGTGCGGGCGTATGAAGTCTGGGCTCTTTGGGCAAAAATATCCAGAATAAGATTGGTTCTATCCAGGATTTTCACTTCAATTTCCCGTTCCAGATTTTTAAGTTGAGAGGGAGACAGTTCATCGTCAAAAATGACGGTTCCTATATTATTTTCCTTTACATAATCCCGGACCTCCTGTGCTTTTCCGCTTCCAATGAAGGTTTTGGGATCGGGCTGGGACAATTTCTGGGTAAATCTTTTGACTACTGTAGCACCGGCCGTAAGTGCCAGGAACTCCAGTTCATCCATATATTCTATTAGCTTATCTTCGTCCTGGTGTTGGGTAATGAGTCCCACAATCACCGCATCTTCATATTGATGTTCTTTATTTTCGAGCATAAATTCTTTTTATCTGTTAAAGGTAGTACAAAATTAAGTTTTTTCTGAGTACATCAGTTTCAGAATTACCAGCAGAACTGTTGCTGCAATGGCAATGCTGTTGGTCACCATCATGGAAATATGATCCTGGATGATTCCGTACCAGAGCCAAAGCCCCGAACTGATGACCCCAATAATACAGGTTAGCAGCGAGATTTCTTCAGCAGATTTTTCTCTGAAAATTTTAATAATCTGCGGAATAAATAATGCGGAGGAGAGACCACCCGCCACAAAACCAATGATTTCAGGATTCAGTTCCATAGGATAAATATATTTTAGTCCCAGTCTGCTGCTACAAATTTCATTTCATCGCCGGATTCATCTGAAAGCGTGAGGAAATGTCCTTCTACCTTGAAGCGCGTCACGGCCGGAAATTCTGATATAAACCGATTCTCCAGCGATTCATTATCATCACAATACCTCATGGTAGCGCTGATATCACCAGCTTTCACCGATTGATCTGCACCAAATGACGCCTGCAGCCTAATCTGATTGCAGCCCATGTAGGCGTGGTAGGTCTGATGTTCTGACGGATAAGCACTTAAATCCAGGGACGCTTTGTTCTTCACCAGAAAATCCTTCTGATAATCTTTAAAAGAAATCATCATCCACTGGCGGTTCAGCCCTTCAGGCTTTGCAGCAGATGAACATTGTAAAAGAAAACCTACGGACAGCAGGGAAATCACTTTCAGGACAGCATTTGAAGACATGGGGACTTTTTAGGGGTATTCAGCCAAATTTACGCCAAAAATTGAGTAAATTGCGGCCAATTAATTTTACTTTATGAAAAAGATTTTTTTACTGTGCACTTTTATGTTGTCCTTCGCACAGATGAAGGCAGATGAAGGCATGTGGCTGATGATGCTGATTAAAAGATTAAACGGTCAGGATTTACAAAAGAAAGGCCTGAAACTGACCCCTGAAGAAATTTATTCTGTGAATAATGCCAGTCTGAAAGATGCCATCGTACAATTTGGCGGCGGCTGTACTGCAGAAATGGTGAGCCGCGAAGGTCTGCTCTTTACCAACCACCACTGTGGTTACGGACAGATTGCAGCACTTTCCACACCGGAAAAAGACCACCTTACCAATGGTTTCTGGGCCATGAACAAAAGCGAAGAAATTCCGGCCAAAGGACTTTCCGTACGCTTTCTGGTACGCATGGACGATGTTACCGCCCGCATCAATGCATTGCTGAACAATGAAATGCCGGCCAAAGAAAGAAGAGACATTATAGACGCCGAATATAAAAAAATACAGTCCGAAAATGCTGAAAGCGGCAAATATACCGTGGTGGTACGGGATTTCTTTAACGGAAATGAATTCTATTACTTCGTATATCAGGATTTCAAAGACGTACGTCTGGTAGGAACTCCGCCAAATTCGGTGGGTAAATTCGGTGGTGATACAGACAACTGGGAATGGCCGAGACACACCGGTGACTTCTCCGTATTCCGGGTATATGCAGATGCCAACGGTAATCCGGCGGAGTATTCTCCGAGCAATGTTCCTATGAAACCGAAACATCACCTTCCTATTTCCATCAAGTCCTTCAAACCGGGCGACATGGCCATGATTGTAGGATACCCCGGACGTACCAACCGGTACATGACCTCTTATGGAATCAGCCAGCTGGTCAATAAAGATTATCCGGGTTGGGTAGATGCCTCCAGAACAGCAATGGATGTGCTGAAAAAGCATATGGACCGCGATCAGGCTACCAAGCTGAACTATGCATCCCAGTACGCATCCGTAGCCAACTACTGGAAAAACAGACAAGGAACCATAGAATCCGTTCACAAGAACGGCACCATCGAAGACAAGAAAAAAGTTGAACAGGTATACCAGGAATGGGCAAACAAGTCTGACAACAAAGACCTGTACGGAAATGTGCTGCCCGAAATGGCTGCGTACTATAAAACCACTTCTTCCAAAGGAATAGAACGCAACTATGCTGCGCAGATGACCAGAAATGCAAAATATCTGGCCTATGCCACCAATTTCTCTTCCATGTTTAAAAATTATATGGATGAAACCGATGCTGCCAAAAAAGCAGATCTGAAGAAGACGATTTCAGAGCGCATTGAAACCAGCTATGCGAAATTTAATCCTGCGCTGGAACAGGAAATGCTGAAAGAAATGGTGAGCCTGTACCGTGCAAAAGTTCGCAACGAAGCAGCGTCTCCTCACTTGCAGACCATCAACCCTGCATTGCTGGATGATGTAGCCAAAAATTCAATTTTTGCCACCAAAACTTCCATGATGCAGTTTCTGAATAAGCCGGATGCGGCACAACTGAACAACGATGCACTTCTAAAGATTGCCAATGGTTTCACCAAGGACTCAAGAGCTCTGGCAGAAAGATATACCGTAGAAGATGACCGTTTCAGCCATAATAACAGACTGTTCTTTGATGGCCTCAGAAAATCCAATCCTAAAACAGAATTCTATCCGGATGCCAATTCTACCATGCGGATTACCTTCGGTAAAATCACCACACTGCCTTTCAGAGAAGACAGAGATTATAATGGGGTAAAGAACAATTTCTATACAGATATTGACGGAATGGTAGCCAAATACAAAAAAGGCGATGAAGAGTTCGACCTACCGCAGGAACTTTTGGATCTGGCCGCAAAAAGAGACTACGGACAGTACGCTGATGCCGCAGGATACCTGCCGGTGAACTTCCTTTCAGACAATGACATTACCGGTGGAAACTCCGGGTCGCCCATTATGAATGGAAACGGAGAACTGATAGGTCTGGCATTCGACGGCAACTCTGAAGCACTTTCCGGTGATATTGTATTTGAGGAAGACTGGCAGAAAACCATCAACGTAGATTCCCGTTTTGTGTTGTGGGTAATTGATAAGCTCTCCGGTGCAGGACACCTGCTGCAGGAGATGACCATTGTAAAATAAGAAACGTTTACCGTTTATAAAAACCACCGCTCAGCCGGTGGTTTTTTTATGAACATGAAGAAAGCAAGCGCCGGCGGCGGCACATCTGTTTTTTGAAAAAAATCACTACATTAGCAACGCAAAATAATTTTACCCAATGAAAAGAATATTTCTACTATTTACATTCCTTTTGAGTTTTGCACAAATGAAGGCCGACGAGGGAATGTGGCTCATGATGCTCATTAAAAGATTAAACGGCGTAGATATGCAGAAGCAAGGACTGCGTCTGACTCCGGAAGAAATCTATTCCGTAAACAACTCCTCACTGAAAGATGCCATCGTAAGTTTTGGCGGCTTCTGCACCGGCGAAATCGTATCGGATCAGGGACTGATTTTTACCAATCACCATTGTGGTTATGATGCCATTGCCGACGCTTCTACCCCCGAAAAAGATTTCCTGAAAAACGGTTTCTGGGCACTGAAGCCGGCAGATGAGTTTAATGCCAAAGATCTTTATGTAAGATTCCTGGTGCGGATGGATGACGCCACCCAAAGAATCAATTCCAAACTGAACAATGAGATGACTGCCGACCAGCGCAAAGCAATCATTGATGCAGAATATAAAGCCATCCAGAAAGAAAATTCTGAAAACGGAAAATACACCGTGGTGGTCAGAGACTTCTTTAATGGAAACGAATTTTATTATTTCGTATATCAGGATTACAAAGATATCCGTCTGGTAGGGGCTCCTCCTTCCGCTCTGGGTAAATTCGGAGGCGATACCGATAACTGGGAATGGCCAAGACATACTGCAGATTTCGCGGTATTCCGCGTGTATGCTGATGCCAAGGGCAATCCGGCAGAATACGACCCGAAAAATGTACCTTTGAAACCCAAGCACCACCTGCCGGTATCCCTGAAAGGATATAAACCCGGAGATTTCTCCATGATTCTGGGCTACCCGGGACGTACCAACCGTTACATGACTTCGTACGGAATTGCACAGCTCATCAGCAAAGATTATCCGGCATGGGTAGATGCTTCTGATGTCGCCATGAAAGTCATGAAAAAATACATGGACCGCAATAAGGCCACCCAACTGAACTACGCTTCGCAGTACGCCAATGTAGCCAATTACTGGAAAAACAGACAGGGAACCATAGACGCCATCGTGCAGAACGGAACCATTCTGGAAAAAAAGAAAGAAGAATCCCAATTCAGTGACTGGTCCTACTTACCGGGCAATAGCGAATACAGCGGTTTACTGCCGAATATTGATGTATATTATAAGCAGATTTCTAACAGAAACGTAGAAAGAAGCTATGGAGGAATTCTGCAGATGAACACCAAATACATTACCATTCCGTTCCGTTTGGGTGCACTGTTTAAAGTGTATGCAGATCAGGATCTGGCAAACCGTATCAAGATGAGGCCTCAGGTAGAAGAAGCTATCAATGAAATGTATGGGAATTTTGATGCAGAACTGGAAGGGGAAATGATCAACTCCCTGGTCAACCTTTATCAGCAAAAAGTAAACAGAGCAGATGCTTCCAGAACATTAATGGAAGTAGATGCATCTACCCTTTCCCTGCAGGCGCACGGATCTGTTTTTGCCAATAAAGCCTCTGCCGTTAACTTCATGCTGAATCCTGACAAACTGAAACTGGATGCGGACCCGATGTACAGGTTTGCCAATGCGTATATTACCGATGCACGCGGCCTGATTACCCGATATGAAAAAGTAGATGCCAATTTTGCGAAAAACAACCGTTTATTACTCGATGGTTACAGAAAAGCGTTCCCGGAAAAAGTATTCTATCCGGATGCCAACGGTACCATGAGAATGACCTACGGATCTGTAGACCGTCTGCCTATGAGAGAAGACAGAAACTATGACGGCATTACCGACAATTATTATACCGATATGCAGGGACTGGTCAACAAATACAAGGAAGGAGATGAGGAATTTGACCTCCCGAAAAAAGTGATGGACATGCACGCCATGCGTGACTATGGAATCTACGCAGATGCGGCCGGTCACATGCCGGTAAACTTCCTCACCAATCATGATATTACAGGTGGTAATTCCGGTTCTCCGGTGATTGATGCAGACGGGTACCTCATCGGGATTGCTTTCGACGGAAACTCTGAAGCGCTGTCCGGAGATGTGGTTTTCGAGCCGGAATTCCAGAAGACCATTAACGTGGACATCCGCTTTGTGATGTGGGTAATTGATAAATATGCCGGTGCCAAAAGGCTGGTAGAAGAAATGACCTTTGTAACCGACGAGCATCCAAAACCTGTAAAAGGCAGCGTGCTGAACGCAAAGAAAAGATAGAACTCTGAAACGAGTTTACACAGAAAAACCGGAGGCAATGCTTCCGGTTTTTTTATTCACTATAGGACAAATCAGATCACTGAAATCATCTGTAATACTGTCCGAAATACTGCGGAGCATCCTCGTCAAAAGTAGGCGTCTTCAGGAGCTCCAGCGCTTTGGCAGAAACCTCTGCAAACTGCTCCTGAGTGAAAGCATCCGGAAAATTCTCATGGCCGAAATTGCCCACAGCGCCCAGCACCATCTGCATTTCGTCTTCAGAAATACTGCCGTTTTGCAAATGCCGCTGGCGGATGGTATAGGCACTCACCCATGACGCGATTTCCACGAGCTTGCTCAAAGTGATTTCAGAATTCTGGTTAATGGTTTTCGTGATAAAATGATTCATCTGAAAGTAAATCATATCATGTACATTCATGTCTTGCATAAAAATGGATTTTAAACTGAATATTAGGTAGGGCTAAAAGTAAGTTTTTTTGTGAAATTATACGCCTCGGTTTCATTGGTTTCACCAATAACGGTATTCATTTCAGACATTCCAGAATTCACGGTCCAGACTCCGGTACTGAATCGCCTCTGCAATCTGGCTGCTGCCAATGTGCTCTTCGCCCTCCAGATCTGCAATCGTACGGGCCACTTTCAGAATCCGGTCATAGGCCCTGGCCGAAAGATTCAGTTTTTCCATAGCGGTTTTGATGAGTGCAGACGAAGCGTCATCCAGTTCACAGAAGCGCTCTATTTCCTTAGGTCCCATCTGTGCATTATAACTGATTTCCAAATCTTTATAGCGTTCGTTCTGTCGTTCGCGTGCCTGCATTACCCGCTCACGGATGGCCAGACTGTTCTCGCCCTTCCGCCGGTCAGCCAACTGGTCAAATTCCACTTTTTGCACTTCCACATGAATATCAATGCGATCCAGAAGCGGACCCGAGAGGCGGTTCATATAGCGCTGCATTTCAAACGCGGTGGAAGTGTTATTGGGATCATCCGGAAAATAGCCGCTGGGGCTGGGATTCATACTGGCCACGAGCATAAAACTCGCCGGATAATTCACCGTAAACTTAGCTCTGGAAATGGTGACCACCCGGTCTTCCAGCGGTTGCCGCATCACCTCCAGCACGGTGCGTTTAAACTCGGGCATTTCATCCAGAAACAACACGCCGTTGTGCGCCAGTGAAATCTCTCCCGGCTGCGGATAGCTGCCCCCGCCCACCAGTGCCACATCTGAAATCGTATGATGGGGACTGCGGAATGGTCTTACGGTCATAAGAGATGTCTCCGAGCCAATTTTTCCGGCCACAGAATGGATTTTGGTAGTTTCCAGCGCTTCTTTCAGGGTAAACGGAGGCAAAATACTGGGCACTCTCTTGGCGAGCATGGTTTTACCACTGCCCGGAGGCCCGATGAGAATAATATTATGCCCGCCTGCCGCAGCTACCTCCATGGCGCGCTTGGCCGTTTCCTGCCCTTTGACCTCAGAAAAATCAAAAGGAAACACATTGATTTTATCCTGAAATTCTTTTCGGGTGTCAATTTCCGTGCGCTCAAGTGGCGTTCCGTCATTAAAAAATGCAATCACCTCTGCAATATTTTCTACCCCGTACACGTCCAGATTGCTTACAATGGCTGCCTCACGGGTATTTTGTTTAGGGAGAATAATTCCTTTAAAACCTTCTTCCCTGGCTTTGATCGCGATGGGCAATACCCCTTTTATCGGTTGCAAGCCTCCATCCAGAGAGAGTTCGCCCATAATGATATAATCGCCCACTGTTTCAGCAACAATCTGATCTGAGGCGGCCAGAATTCCGATGGCAATGCTCAAATCATATGCAGAGCCTTCTTTCCGGAGATCTGCAGGCGCCATATTGATGGTGATTTTTTTACCGGGAACTTTATACCCCACATTTTTCAGCGCAGCAGAAATTCTGTAGCTGCTTTCCTTGATGGCGTTGTCGGGCAGACCCACCAGGTGATAGCCTACACCGGGACTGTCTACACTAACTTCTATGGTAATCGTCTGAGCTGTCACACCAAAAATGGCACTTCCGTAAATCTTTACAAGCATACTCCAAGGTTTAGTCTGAGTAAAGTTAATAAATCTCACGAATAAAAATTAAGGGTTTTTCCCCATTATGATATTCAAATTATTGATACTTTTGTTAAGTAAAGCCATTTTTAATGAATTTAGAAAACATCCGGATGCATGTGGACGCGTACAAATCTCACGACCAGATTCTGGACGCTGCCCAATTTCTGATTCATAATTATAAGCTTGAGCACGAAAATTTCGCAGGTTTTGATTTCCGGCCGGAGAGGTCTGCAAATGCACTGCTGCTTACCGCTGAGGGCGTGCTGGGCGGACCGCAGAAAGTGTATATTCCTCGGAATATCTTTGACTTTAATCTGCCGCTGGTCCTCAATCTCATTGCCCATGAGATGCTCCACGTCAGACAAAAAGCACCCGGGCACATAGTGGAAGACAAAAACGAACGGGAATGGCAGGCCTATACCGAAATGCTCTTTCACAAAGAATTTCCGCAAATCCCGGATGCACCGGATTTTAACAGAAAACAATTTGCAGAGAAGGCACTGGAATATTACCGCCGGATGGGTGAAGGTTCCGAACTGCAACAAAAATACGCTTCAGAAAAAAAGAAAGTAGAAACTGTGCTGGAAGAAATTCTTAGCAAAAAATCTGCTGCACAAAATCAACCTCTCTAAAATATTCTATTATGATTCAGCATATTCCCTTAGAAAAAGTTTTGTTTCTGGATATAGAAACAGTACCTCAGTACGGCAACTGGGACGAACTCCATGAAGCCGAACAGGCCTTATGGGATAAAAAAACAAAATTTCAGCGAAAAGAAGAATTCACCGCAGAAGAATTTTATAAAGAACGGGGCGGAATCATGGCTGAATTCGGAAAAATCATCTGTATCTCCGTGGGCATGACCGACAAAAACGGAAAATTGCTCATCAAAAGTTTCTACGGTGATGATGAAAAAAAGTTACTGGAAGAATTCGGAGCCATTTTTAACAGACCCAAACTCCGGGACGTAATTCTGTGTGCGCACAACGGGAAAGAATTTGACTTCCCGTGGATTGCCCGCAGATTTCTGATCCATGGAATGCAACCGCCCGTGCCGTTTCAGATGTTTGGCAAAAAGCCGTGGGAAATTCCGCATCTGGATACGATGGAACTCTGGAAGTTCGGCGATTATAAATCCTATGTATCTCTGGAGTTGCTGGCGCATGTCTTCGGAATCCCTACGCCTAAGGACGATATAGACGGGTCTATGGTTGCATCAATCTATTATATAGAAAAAGACTTATTTAGAATTGTTCAATATTGTGAAAAAGATGTCTTAACTTTGGCAAATGTTTTCCGCCGGATGCGGCAGGAAGATTTATTATCAACATCCGAAAATTAAGATACCGGTGCTGCACAAAACAGCATCTGGGAAAAGTCAAAATGAAATATACAGACGATCAGATAGCCGATATCGGCGAAAAAATTATTTTTGCTCTAAAGACCGTATATGACCCGGAGATTCCGGTAGATATTTACGAGCTGGGACTTATCTATGACGTGCAGATTTCTGATGAGGGCAACGTAAAGGTGGTGATGACCCTTACCACACCCAACTGCCCTGTAGCAGAAAGTCTCCCGGCAGAAGTCCGCGAAAAGGTTTCCGCCGTACGCGGAGTGGGCGAAGTAGATCTGGAACTTACCTTCGAACCCTCATGGAATAAAGATATGATGAGTGAAGAAGCCCGCTTTGAGCTCGGAATGTTCTAATTTCCGTAAGAAAAAGTAACCGTCTTTTTCACATCCGGGTGCAGGGATAGTGCCACGGGACAGTTCATTGCGGTATGTTCCATGAACTCGCGCTGCTCCTCAGTAAATTCACCTTTAAAGGACAGCTTGCATACGATTTCCGCAATTTTTCTGGGTTGCGGATTCATATTTTTCTGAATTTCGGCATAAGAACCGTCGATGACAATTCCTCTGGTCCTGCCCAAAATGGCAATGGTAGTCAGCATGCACTGCGCCAGCGAGGCCGCACATAAATCGGTAGGCGAAAAAGCTTCACCTTTTCCATGATTATCGGTAGGAGCATCTGTAAGCACCACTGTTCCAGATTGCAGATGTTCGGATTCACAGCGCAAATCGCCCAGGTAGGTTATTTTAGAAGTCATCATAGGGATCAGTTATCGTTAGCAGTATCTTTCTAAAAATGAAAAACATCCTTCGCCTTATTATAGGCACTTTCAAAATTCAGTAAATTCAGTGAATGGTCTATTTTCTCTGCAGCCATAAAATTGATGACCTGCTCTGTAGGCATATTTCCCACCAGATCATCTTTGGCCATCGGGCAGCCGCCAATTCCCTTTATGGCAGAGTCAAAACGGCGGCAACCACTGTCATAGGCAGCCTTCAGTTTGGCATAGGAATCTTCATACCGGTTATGAAAATGAGCCCCAAACTCAATATCGGCATACTGCGGAGGAATTTTACTGAACAGCAACTCTATCTGCTCGGTAGTTCCGGTTCCGGTAGTATCTGAAAGCAGAATATCCCGTATTCCAATATCCTGAAATCGTTTGGCCCACAAATCGACATCCTCCCACTGCCATTTTTCACCATAAGGGTTTCCAAATGCCATTGAAAAATAAACATTGAGTTTTCTGCCGGCGTCTTCCGTCAGTTTCTTAATTTCTACAATTTGCGCAAATGCCTCCTCCTGATCTTTATTCGTATTTCGGTACTGAAAGGTCTCAGAAATAGAAAAAGGAAACCCAAGAATATCTACATTACTGTGGTTCAGCGCTTTCTCTGCACCCCGTAAATTGGCCACAATAACGGAAATTTGCGTGGCAGAACCCGATTTGTCTATGGCGTCCATCACCTCACCGCTGTCTGCCATCTGGGGAATGGATTTGGGCGAGACAAAACTGCCACAATCCAGCACATCAAAACCAACACCCATCAGTGAATTGATATAGTCGATTTTTTTCTGCGTGGGAATCATTTCACCCCATCCCTGCATGGCATCTCTTGGACATTCTGTAAGAAACATTTTCGATTTTTGATTTTCTCAAAGATAATATTTTTTTTGAAAGTTAGATTTCAGGTCTGCAGCACCGCAAAATAACCTGGGGACCCCGCCCAAATTTTAGAAGTGAACATCAGACTTCCGGGCATCATCAGGAGTACCGCATTTGTGGCTCCGGCACACTTCAGAACCCGGCTGTCCGCTATTACTCCTCCGCCTGGCGCCACGGTTAAAACCGTGGCGCCAGGCGTGCGGGGTAGACGCTTCCATCCGGACTATGTTCGGGCAGGAAATTTCTTTTGAGGAAAATAGAAACTCAGGCAAGCAAATATCCCGTGAGGCTACAAAACACAGACGCGTTCCGAAACGGCCATAAAAAATGAATCACCCCATCAGGAATTCACAGCCAAAACCGTGCTTCCGGCTGCGGTAAAATCCTTATCTTTGTTAGATTAAATTTATCAGAAATGACGACCATAGAATTCAACCTGGAGTGGAAACTGAAACTTCAGAACCGCTTCATCAACTACGCAAAAATCTATTCTACAAGTGATCCCGAAAGCGAAACCACACCCTCTACAGAAAGGCAGTGGGACATCGCCAATTACATTTACGAGGAACTGAAAGCCCTGGGCCTCAGCGATGTAAGCATAGACGAGCACGGCTATATTTATGCCTACGTGCCTTCCAATCTGGATCAGGATAACGAGCCGGTGGTTGGCTTCATTGCGCATTATGATACCTCGCCGGACTTCAGTGGTGAAAACGTAAAACCCATTATCTGGGATGATTATGACGGGGGAGATTTGTTGCTGAACAAAGAAACCGGATTCACCTTGTCTCCGTCAAAATTTGAAAGCCTGAAACAGTATGTGGGCAAAACCCTGATTACCACAGACGGAACCACACTTCTGGGCGCAGACGATAAAGCAGGCGTAGCAGAAATTGTCACCGCTGCAGAATACCTTCTGGCCCACCCGGAAATCAAACATGGCAGAATTGCCATTGGATTTACCCCAGACGAAGAAATAGGCCGCGGTGCCCACAAATTTGATGTAGAAAAATTCGGTGCCGAATGGGCCTACACCATGGACGGGAGCGAGGCAGGCGAACTGGAATATGAAAACTTCAATGCAGCCGGTGCAGTAGTGAAAATACATGGACTCAGCGTGCATCCGGGTTATGCTTACGGTAAAATGGTCAATGCAGCATTGCTGGCAGCTGAATTTGCAAAAATGCTTCCGGAAAACGAAACACCTTCTACCACCAAAGGTTTCGAAGGGTTTTTCCATCTTACCGATATCAATGCCGACGTTTCTGAAGCCAAGTTGCAATACATTATCCGCGATCATGATGAAGAAAAATTTGAAGCCCGCAAAAAACTGATGACAGATAAAGTGGCCGAATTTAATGCTCAACATGGTGAAAACACTGCAGAAGTAGAGATTAAGGAGCAATACCGCAATATGAAACAGCAGTTTGAAGGCAAAATGCACATCATTGACATTGCTGCACAAGCCATGCGGGATGCCAATGTAGAACCGAAGATCAAAGCCATCCGCGGCGGTACAGACGGCGCTCAGTTGTCCTATATGGGACTGCCCTGCCCGAACATCTTTGCCGGCGGCATGAACTTCCACGGACCGTATGAATATGTGGCCCTGGAAACCATGGAAAAAGCTGTGAAAGTTATTGTCAATATTGCAAAAGCAGTTAAAACCAAACCTTAAAAATTGCCACAGACTTGCCAAATTGTCCGGCAGGATGATTTGGAACAATTTTGATGACATTGTAATTCAGAATATTAATATTAACCTAAAATTAAAGTAATATGTATCCAGAAGAAATGGTAATGCCTATGAAGGCAGAACTTACTGATAAAGGATTTGAAGACCTGACCTCTGCAGAGCAGGTGAATAACGCCCTTGCCAAAAGCGGAACCACACTTTTAATGATCAATTCCGTGTGCGGCTGTGCAGCGGGCGCCGCAAGACCCGGCACGGTATTCTCTCTTACCGGTGATAAAAAACCAGACCAGCTGGTCACCGTATTTGCAGGATTTGACGGCGAGGCAGTTGCAGAAGCCAGAAAACACCTGGCTCCATTCCCGCCCAGTTCACCATGCATCGCATTGTTCAAGGACGGCGAACTGGTACACATGCTGGAGCGTCATCACATAGAAGGCAACCCGGCAGGCGCCATTGCGGCCAATCTGCAGGCTGCGTATGATGAATATTGCTAAAGTTTGCATTGCTCAAAGAATGTATAAAAACAGTGAAATAATTTTTCACTGTTTTTTTTAGGTCTGTTTTTGCAGAAATAATTATATTTGGAGATGGCAACAAAGGCATTGTTTAACTCAGTGGTAAACTGGTTCATTAAACAAAGAATTGATCAGATTCAGAATTTCATGAATCACCCTGTAGAAACGCAGAAAGGGGTGCTTTTTTCTCAGCTTTTTCATGCAGAGCATACCGAATATGGCAGGAAACACCAATTCAGCACCATCAGCTCGTATGAAGATTTCCGGCAACGTGTACCAGTAGTGACCTACGAGGATTTCGAACCCTATATAGAACGGGCACGCAAAGGAGAAAAAGACGTGTTCTGGCCGGGTGCCATTAAACATTTTGCCAAATCTTCCGGCACCACCAATGCCAAAAGTAAATTTATTCCCATTTCCGATGACAGCCTGGAAGACTGCCATTTCAAAGCCGGAAAAGATCTGGTATCCATTTATGCCAATAACCACCCGAACAACACTCTTTTTTCCAATAAAAATCTGAGGCTGGGCGGCAGTGCCGAGCTTTATGAAGATTTCAATACGAAATTCGGGGATCTCTCTGCCATTTTAATTGAAAATCTGCCGTTCTGGGTAGAAATTACCACCACACCCGGCAAAAAAGTCTCCCTGATGTCTGAATGGGAAAGTAAACTGAAAGCCATCGTGGCCGAAGTAAAAAATCAGGATGTGGGCAGTCTTACCGGTGTGCCGAGCTGGATGCTGGTACTTTTGCAAAGAATTCTGGCCGATACCGGTCATCACAATATTGCAGAATTATGGCCCAATCTGGAAGTATTTTTTCATGGCGGCATCAGCTTTAAACCTTACCGGGAACAATACCGGAACATCATCGGCAAAGACATTAACTACTATGAAATCTACAATGCTTCGGAAGGGTTTTTCGGGATTCAGGATCAGTCCGGCAGTGATGAAATGCTGCTGATGCTGGATTACGGAATTTTCTATGAATTCATCCCGATGGATAAATTTAACCCCGATGATTTACAGGGCATTCCCCTGGAAGAAGTAGAACTCGGAAAAAATTACGCAATCGTCATCACAACCAACGGAGGATTATGGCGATACCTCATTGGCGATACCGTAAAATTCACCTCCAAGTATCCGTTCCGCATCAAGATTTCCGGCCGTACCAAACATTACATCAATGCCTTCGGCGAGGAACTGATGATAGACAATGTGGAAGCGGCTCTGGAAGAAGCCTGCAGAATTACAGGAGCTGAAATCTCAGATTATACCGGTGCACCGGTCTTTATGAAAGACGGGGAAGGCGGAGCTCACGAGTGGATTTTTGAATTCCGGAAAATGCCGGATGACCTGCAGCGTTTTTCCGCAAGTTTCGACAATCATCTGAAGACCATAAATTCTGATTACGAGGCCAAAAGATACCTGAATATGACCCTGAACGACCCTGTGGTACATGTGGCCAAGCCCAATCTGTTTTACAACTGGATGGCGCAGCGCGGTAAACTGGGAGGTCAGAATAAAGTTCCGCGTCTGAGTAATGACCGGGAATACATAGAGCCTTTGCTGATTCTGAATCAGTAAAAGGTTATTTCTTTTTCAGATCTTCTTGCAGTTTTTCTGCACCCTGCTCTACTTTTTCTGCACCTCGGGCTGCAGCATCTTTCACATCTTCACCGGCTTTCTTAAGTTCGGCACCGGCTTTCTGGGCAGCAACTTCCAGTTTTTCGCCAGCTTTGTTCAGTTCTGCTTTGGCATCCTGCACAGACTCCCGTACCTCTGCAGAATCAATACCTGTACGTTGGTCTGTTTCTACGGTAACCACCGTAGAAGTGCCATCTCCATGGTCAGTGGTTTCGGTGCGTATTTCACTTTTCTTGCAGGCAATAACCGCTGTGGCAAACAGACCTGCCCATAAAACTTTTTTCATATAAAATTGATTTGGTGTTATTGATTTTCAGTGACCGGCCCACGGCTTCCGGCAGCAGCCGCTTCCTGCTTTTTCTTCTCTGCCGCCTGCTTTTCCCGGGCCAGTTGTTCCTGTTCCTGCTTCAATTTTTGTTCCATTTCCTTCTCCCGGACACGCTGAAGAGAATCCTGGTACCGCCGAGAGGACATCCTGATGCGTTGTGCTACATCTACCGATATGGCTCCGGAAGAAAATGAATCTATGGCTGTAGTATCGTAATCTGCATGTACATACTGCTCAGCACCCGCTGTGGCAGCTGCCGGCGTTTTCTTATTGCAGGAAACCATCATCAGAACCAAAAGGATGAAAACTGTCTTTATATTCATTATTTGTTGATTTTAAATTCTGTAATCACCGGAAAGTGATCGGATAATTTCACAGACCGGTCTACTTCATAACGCAGGGACTGCACAGATTCTGATGCAAAAACATAATCAATCCTGATGGGAATTTTATAATCATGAAAACTGGTAGATAAGCCATGGCCGGATTCCATAAATGCATCTTTCAGACTACCTTTCAGCTGATAATACTCATACGAGTTCGGAACTGCATTAAAATCACCCGCCAGAATCACCGGGTACGGCGAGTTTTGCACAACTTCCGAAATCAATGACACTTCCTGCTGATGGATTCTAAAAACCGGAATCAGCCGCTTCAGCACATACAGCACTTTGGTTTTATTCTGCGCCAGGTCATCCGTAGGTTTTACCGTACTTTTGTCCAGTGAAAAAGGCGTGAGGTACACATTCACAATCCGGACGGTAGTGCCCTTTACATCTACATCTGCATAAAAAGCTTTGCCGATATTGCCGCCATCAATCAGTTTCTGCGCTTTGATTTCATATTTGGAATTCATGGCCACCTGCATATAAGGTTCGTTTCTGTACGGATAGCCCGGCACATTGAACTCACCGCCATACTCCTGACCCAGTACAATATCTGCATCCTGTTTCTGCAGATAATCATACACCTGTTCATACCCTTGTAATTTGCCGCCTTTTATATTAAAGCTGATGATTTTAAGATCCGGCACCTCATCATGACCACCTGAAAAGTTGATCCAGCGCTTCATGGGATTCCAGAATACCAAAGCAAACGCCAGAAAAAACAGTGCTCTTTTCCGCCACCGGATGATCCACAGCAGGCACAGCAGCAGATAGGCAACCAAAAGCCCGGGGAAGGCGAGCGACAATAAATTTAATGCAGGAAAAAATGTGGGAGGAATCCAGGCATTCAGCAAAGTGGCCCCCAGGAAGATCAGCAGGGCAATATGCAGAAAGGTGGCGATAATCCGGAAAATCATGCTTTAAAAACGGTTGAAATTATTTTGTTTTTTCTTCCAGTTTTTAATCCACAGATAACCAATGAGCGCACCTCCGAGATGCGCAAAATGTGCAATATTGTCTCCTTCAAACTGTCTGAAGCCCAGGAAAAGGGAGCCGGCAATGATGAGGGGAAGCAGATATTTTGCTTTGACCGGAAACGGGATGAACATGAAAATCAGTTCTGCATTCGGGAACAGCAGTGCAAATGCGGTCACAACTCCGAAGATGGCTCCGGATGCGCCCAGCATAGGCGTGGTGAGAAGATTGAAAAGGTGCTGTTCCGGAGCACTCAGTCCATAATAGTATTGCTCATTAAACCTGAAGAAATCTGCATTGGCAAATATTTCTGCGGGATTTATATTCATGGAAACCAGAGCTTGTGCAGCCTCCTGAATCAGAAAATAATTCCACACATTGTAAATCACGAAAGAACCCAGACCACAGACCAGATAAAAGGTAATGAATTTTCTCTCGCCCAGTACTTTCTCCAGCACCGGCCCGAAACTCAGCAGCGTAAACATATTAAAGAGCAAATGCATCCAGCCGCCATGTGCAAACATATGGGTAATGACCTGCCAGATCTTAAAACTCTTTGATTGCGGATAATAGGCGGCCAGATAATACATCAGATTCGGGAAGACCAGAAAAGATGCTACGAACACCAGGACATTAATGATGATGAGAGATTTTACCAGCGGTGTTATATTTCTGAACATATTTTTAAAATTTATTTTTCAAATCCTCCAGCGGCAGTTCTATAAAGCATCTTTTACCATCCGGAAGATAGGTAGGAAAGCCCAGATCGGAGAAATCGCGGATGACTTGTTCTGCATCTGTTTTATAAATAAAATCAAAGCGTGATTTACTTTGAAGTTTATTCCACTTCTGGTTATAAAAATCCATGAATTGCTCCTCTGTACGGTATTCCATAATTTCAAAGAGTTCTTCTATAAATTTCATCACCTGAGTCTCCTTCAGTCCCGAAGGTACCGCATCTATGCGCAATACCGTTTCATGAGCCACTTTAATATCAAAACCCAGCGCGGGGAGATGTTTTTTGATGGATTTATATTTATTCTTTTCAATCTCATTCATGTGATATTCCAGCGAAAACAGGAGTGAATGAGATACATTTTCACGTTTTTTATTTTTATTCTTTTCCGCCACCACCAGTCGGTGCATTCTGCCCAGATCCAGCATCAGGGTCTTTTCGCCTTTGTTGAGCAGCCAGTACCCGTTGGGCAGCCGCATCAGATCTTCATCAAACTCCTCATCTTCAAAGAGGTTGATTTTGGAGGGCGCAGCTTCAATGCTGTGATGGTATTGTTCTGCCAGGTTTTCCACTTCTGTGGTGGCTTCCTGTATTTCTTCCAGAAAAGGATTATAGCTGCGGTCTACCTGTATTTCAGGTATTTTAAATGAAGGGCTGTTCCCTTTGCTTGGCGCGCCGAACATCTGATCCATTTTGGGATCCCGGTCGAAGTCGAGACTGGGGGCAATATTGTAAATACCCAGGGCTTTCTTCACGGTAGAGCGGATCAGCGCAAAAATAAGATGCTCATCTTCAAATTTGACCTCAGTTTTCTGCGGATGGATATTGACGTCTATTTTCTCCGGATCGAGTTCCAGATAAAGAAAAAATGCAGGGATCAGTCCCGGCAGCAAAAGACCTTCAAATGCTTCCTGAACCGCTTTATTGAGGTAAGGGCTTTTGAAAAACCTTCCGTTGACAAAGAAAAACTGTTCACCCCGAACTTTTTTGGCACCTTCGGGTTTCGCCACATAACCTTCCATCTTCACCCAGCCCAGGTCTTCCTTCACAGGAATAAGAAGCGGATGCAGCTTGCGCCCGAAAATTTCCACAATCCGCTGGAGTTGTGTTCCTTTCCTAAGTTTAAAGATCTGGTCGTCATCATGAAACAGAGAGAATTCCAGTTTCTCGTGGGCCAGTGCTACCCGGTGAAATTCATCAATAATATGTCTGAATTCCACATTGTTGTTCTTCAGAAATTTACGCCTTGCGGGCACATTATAAAAGAGGTTTTTGACCGAGAAATTAGATCCGGCCATGGTCTGTACCGGCTCCTGAAACTGCAGGCCGCCGCCTTCAATATAAATATTGGTTCCAACCTCTGCGCCTTCTTTTTTTGTTTTTAGATCTACCTGCGCTACCGCAGCAATAGAAGCCAGTGCCTCTCCGCGGAAACCTTTAGTAGAAATTCTGAAGATATCTTCTGTACTTTTAATTTTGGATGTTGCATGACGCTCAAAAGCCATGCGGGCATCGGTCTCAGACATTCCGACACCGTTATCTACCACCTGAATGAGGTTTCTGCCTGCTTCGCGCACCATGAGTTCTATGCTGGTAGCACCGGCGTCTATCGCATTTTCCAGCAATTCCTTTACAATGGACGCAGGTCTCTGCACCACTTCTCCGGCCGCTATCTGATTGGCCACATGATCCGGTAAAAGC
This sequence comes from Chryseobacterium sp. MFBS3-17, assembly GCF_020687745.1. Taxonomy (GTDB): domain Bacteria; phylum Bacteroidota; class Bacteroidia; order Flavobacteriales; family Weeksellaceae; genus Marnyiella. The sequence continues at coordinate 50,331 of NZ_JAJEWK010000008.1, read as the reverse complement.
TGAATAATGTCTGACATTTGATGAACTTAATCCGCAAAAATACGGTTTTGTTTCGGGAAATAAAATGAAAAAACAGCGCAAGCGCTACAGAATGTGGAGTACCCCGAAAAGAAAATTGCCGCCCAATCAGCAGCAATTATAAGTACCCCGGACGGGACTTGAACCCGTACATCCTTGCGGATACAGGATTTTAAGTCCTGCGTGTCTACCAATTCCACCACCAGGGCCGGTAGAAAGTTGAGCGAAAAACGGGACTCGAACCCGCGACCCCGACCTTGGCAAGGTCGTGCTCTACCAACTGAGCTATTTTCGCAGAAAAAAATTTCTAAAATGAAATTCAGAAATCTGTGCGGATGAAGGGACTCGAACCCCCACGCCTCGCGGCACCAGATCCTAAGTCTGGCGTGGCTACCAATTACACCACATCCGCAGAATTTAAAAAGATCGTCTTTTTGTTTTGTGAGTGCAAATATAAAACCTTTTCTATTTCCCCGCAAATTTATTTTTAAAAAAATATTTATCCACATTCGCCCGTTTTCAATCGCTTTTTCATTAGTATTTCTTATTTTTACCGCTTATAAGATCATGATATGGAATTACAAGGAACTATTAAGAAAATAACTGACACTCAAACTTTTGCAAGTGGTTTTCAGAAAAGAGAAATGGTACTTCTTACCGAAGAGCAGTACCCGCAACCCATCAATATAGAGTTTCTGCAAGAGAAGGGAGATCTTCTTAATCATTGTAAAGAAGGAGAAAAAGTAAAAGTCAGCATCAACCTGAGAGGACGTGAGTGGACCTCACCGCAGGGAGAGGTAAAATATTTCAACTCCATCATTGGCTGGAGGCTGGAAAAAATGGAAGGTGGCACATCAGATTTTAATGAGCCTGTAGAAGCACAACCGGGTAACAACGCGCCGGCGGCCGCTGCACCGAATAAAAATGTGTTTGAAGAAGACGAGGACGATTTGCCTTTCTGATACCGGATATAACAAACCAAAATCCTGCTTTTCTGAAGTGGGATTTCTTATTTAATGATCACACTGAATCCCCACGAAATTTCCTTTCCGGATCCCGAAAAGTATCACCCGCCCGGCGGACTGATTGCCTCAGGAGGTGATCTCTCTGTGGAGCGTGTTTATTTTGCGTATGAAACCGGACTCTTCCCCTGGTACAATCCCGGAGAAGAAATCCTTTGGTGGTGTCCGGACCCCAGATTCGTCATGTTTCCGGATGAACTGAAGGTTTCCCGGTCCATGCAGAAAATCATGAACAGGGAACTGTTCCGCTTTACCGAAAATCAATGCTTCCGTACGGTAATGGAACACTGTATGCGGAGCGAAAGAAAACATCAGGATGGCACCTGGATCAATGAAGATCTGATTGACACCTTCACCCGGCTGCATGAAATGGGCGTGGCCACCAGTATAGAAGTCTGGCAAAATGACGCACTGGCGGGCGGACTGTACGGCGTACAAATGGGTGGCGTATTCTGCGGCGAAAGCATGTTTTCTCTGGTAAGCAATGCGTCCAAAGCCGGCTTTATCTACTTTGTGCAGAAATACAGGCACCAACTGGACCTGATTGACTGCCAGATTCACTCTGATCATCTGGAAAGTCTGGGTGCCCGCATGATTTCCAAAGCAGAATATTTGAAAATTTTAAAAAAATCCAATGAATCCCGATAAAGAAAGATGGGTGCTGCTGGTGGTTCTTTCCATTATCTGGGGCTCATCATTTATTCTGATTAAAAAATCACTGCAGTACTATGGCCCGTTCGAGGTGGGTGCTCTGCGGGTGCTCATTGCGGGACTGCTCCTGGCGCCTGTGGCCTTAATGAACCTCAGCAAATTCCCGAAGCAGCGGTGGAAATGGCTGGCACTGGCGGGCATTACCGGAAATTTCATTCCAATGTTTCTCTTTCCTCTGGCCGAGACCGAGGTCAGCAGCAGCATTGCGGGAATCATTAATTCCATGATGCCCATTTTTGTCATCATTGTAGGTGCGCTGTTCTGGAGTTTTGAGACCACCCGAAAACAAATGCTGGGGGTATTCATCAGTTTTACTGGTGCCTGCATCCTGATGCTGAGCGGACACGGAGGCAGCGACCTGAAAATAGTCCCCATACTCTGGCTGCTCCTGGCCACATTTCTGTATGCCATCAGTACCACCACGGTAAAATCTAAGCTGAATGACATCCCGGCCAGAATGCTGTCCTCTTTTGTATTCTTCTATATCCTGTTTCTTCCGTCACTGATTACCCTGATTCTGACGGGCTTTTTCAAGCATTTTGACGGATCTGCCGAAGCGTTTAAAGGTCTTGGATTTGTGAGTTTACTTTCTGTTTTCGGTACGGGGCTGGCCATGATGCTGAACTACCGGCTGCTGAAAATCTCCACACCGCTGTTTGCCTCTACCGTGACCCTTCTGATGCCAATTGTGGCGGTAATCTGGGGAATTATTGATGGTGAAAGACTCTCGGCCATGCAATTTGCCGGTGGCTTTATCATTATTGCCGGACTGATTTTTCTGCGTACCATTCCCAAAAAAACCGGTCCATAAACGGACCGGCAGCTTGTTTATTTCTTGCCGGACTTCACTTTCCGGAGTTCATCCTTCATGCCCGGATATTTCAGAATCATATCCTGCACAATGGACTCGTCCAGTTCCAACGCTGTTTTCAAATCATTTTGTGCATGTGCTGCATTTTTAAGCTGCATCCAGCAATTGCTCCGCTGGTAGAATAATTCTGCACGGTGATGTACTTTTACGGCATCATTCAGCACGGTTACAGCTTCTTCATGCTCGCCCACCAGCATCAGTACTTCCACATACGCGTACCAGTTGTAGAACCGTCCCGGCTCGTTCTGCACCAGCTTCTTCAGACACTCCAGGCTTTCTTCATATTTACCGGCATCAATATACAGATAAGCCATCCTTTTCTGATAATCCAGGTTATTGTCATTCAGTGCGGTAGCTTCTCTGGCAAAATGCAGCGCTTCTTTCATGGCACCTAATTCCTCATAGAGGTAACTCTGCTCCATCATGGCCTGATAGAACTGCGGATCTTCTATGAGTGATTTCTGGAAAGCCGATAGTGCCAGAACCGGCATTTTCAGGGTCCGGTAGCACAGTCCGATACGGTAATAGGTGTGGGCTTTTGTAAATTCTATTTCCAAAACTTCCTCATACACCAGAATGGCTTCCCTGTGTCTGCCCAGGGCTTCCAGACAACCTGCCTTCAGGCCGTACACATTTACCGCCCGGGAGTTGATGGCCAGCAGATAATCAAAAGCTTTAATGGCGTCTTCATAATTTTTGCGGTTAAAGTGAAACTGGCCATACTCATACCATGCGGTTTCAGAATACGGAAAACGATCCAGATAGCGGTTCATAAACTCGATGGCTTCATCGTACTTTTTAAGCTCAGAAAAGCAGAATACGCAGTTTTCAAATGCATACTCATCTGCCGGGTCTATACTCAGAGCCATCTTGTAATGTTTCAGTGCCTTGAACGGGTCTTCCAGATTCACGAACTCGTCTGCAATAAAATTGTGCAGGAAATTCTGTTCTTCTTCCTGCTTCAGTGCTTTTTCGCAATATTCTATGGCGCGTCTCGGATTCCCGAGATTGGAGTAATACTTGGCACAGCAAACTAGATAATCGGTACTTTCTGTACAGGATTCTGCCAGTTCTCCGATGAGTTTTTTGGCCACGTAATAATCTTCCTGCTCTAGCAGCACCTCTAGCTGTTTCGTCTTTATTTCGAGCGAATTGGGGTGCAGTTTCAGTCCGTAGTTGACGGCCATCTCGGCGTAGGAAATATCTCCGAGTTCCAGATAGTAGATGATGATATCTTCCAGCTCTTCGGTATCGAAGTAATATTCTTCATGGTTTTCCACCATTTCTTCGAACTTTTTGGCAAGTTCGTTTTCAAAAAAATCTTCCAATATTGTATGTACAGTCTTTTCAGCGCAGAAAAAATAAATCTCAACTTTGAAAAAACATATTATTTATAATTAATCCTTTGGTCTCTTTCTTCCATCAAAAAAAGAAACAATTCTGATGTTTTCGTTTTCAACTTTATACGTCAGCGAATATGTGCGGTGCACAATCATCCTTCTCAACTTATTCTTTTTTGTTTCTAATCCGATTTCCGGATTTTCAATAATCATTCTGATTATTCTTAAAGTTTCGTTTAAGAGACTTTCTGAATATAGATCCGATTTATTACGGTTGATCCAATAGTCATAAACCTCTTTGAATTCTCTGTGTGCTCTTTGAGTCTAGAATACATTGTTCATCTTCCAAATGATTTCATGAACTCTTCGTGTGAAACCATTCTGCTTTTTTCTACATCTTTCAGACCCTCCTCAATCGACTCTCTTTCATCTGCAGAAATCTGATTCCACCAGTCATCTGATGTTTTGAATTCTGATTTGGGAATAAGGCTCCTGATGTATTGATGCAATTCTTCCAGGCGATTCAGCGGAACGTCTTTAATTTTGTCTAAAATTGTATTAATGGTTGCCATGCCTCAGTAATCTGAAATTTTAAATAAATATAGCAAAAAGCAATTAAATCAAACTTTTTATCTGCGCAATCATCTCATCGCCCAGCCGGTCTGCCTCTTCCTGGCTAGCCGCTTCTGTATAAATCCGGATGATGGGTTCTGTATTGGATTTTCTGAGATGCACCCAGTTGTTTTCAAAATCAATCTTCACTCCATCTACGGTAGAGATCTCTTCATTTTGATGCATTTTTTCCATTTTAGTTAAAAGGGCATCCACATCAATCTCCGGTGTCAGTTCTATTTTCTTTTTGCCCATAAAATAAGCCGGATAGGTGGCTCTGAGTTCTGAAACCGAACGGTTCGCCTTCGCCAGATGGGTGAGGAACAAGGCTACGCCTACCAGAGAATCCCTGCCGTAGTGCAGGTCCGGATAGATGATGCCGCCGTTTCCTTCGCCGCCGATTATCGCATTTTTTTCTTTCATCAGGTTCACCACATTGACCTCGCCCACGGCGCTGGCAAAGTATTCTGAACCGTGCGCACGAGCCACATCCCGCAGTGCTCTGCTGGATGATAAATTGGAAACCGCTGCACCTTTCTGATGCTTCAGAAGATAATCTGCCACCGCCACCAAGGTGTATTCTTCGCCAAACATCTCTCCATTTTCATCAATCAGTGCCAGGCGGTCCACATCCGGATCTACTACGATGCCCAGATCCGCATTTTCTTTCTTTACCAGTTCGCAGATATCGGTGAGGTGTTCTTTTAAAGGCTCGGGATTATGCGGAAAGTGACCCGTAGGCTCGCAATAGAGTTTTACCACTTCCACCCCCAGTTTTTCCAGGAGCATGGGTATGGCAATACCGCCGGTAGAGTTCACAGCATCCAGCACCGCTTTATATTTTTTGGCTTTGATGGCTTCTGCATCTACCATGGGCAGTTCCAGAATCTTCCGTATATGAATATCAAAGGCATCATCACGGGTTTCATACTGTCCCAGGTCATCTACTTCTGCATAGTTAAAATCTTCACTTTCGGCCAGTGCCAGGACTTCTGCACCATTTTCTCCACTGATGAACTCCCCTTTTTCGTTAAGGAGTTTTAATGCATTCCATTGCTTGGGGTTGTGAGAGGCGGTCAGGATGATTCCTCCGTCGGCATTCAGTTCGGGCACCATTACTTCTACTGTAGGCGTGGTAGAAAGTCCCAGATCCACCACATGGATTCCCAGCCCTTGCAGTGTTGCAGTGACCAGTGCGCTGACCATACTCCCCGAAATTCTGGCATCGCGGCCGATGACGAGGGTAAGGTCTTTTTTATTTTTATTATTCTGCAGCCAGGTGCCGAAAGCCGAAGCAAATTTTACAATATCTAAAGGCGTAAGGTTGTCATTTACCTTGCCGCCTATGGTTCCGCGTATGCCGGAAATGGACTTGATTAAAGACATAATTCTGAACGGTTTGACTTATAATTTTCTGTTTCAAACCGCTGCAAATTTACGAAGAAAATAAGGATTACCTGTATGAAGTTTTTATTACTTTTAATGGGATCAAATGCTCGCAGTAAACCCGTGAGGTTTTTACCATAAAGCACCAAAAAAGCCGTTTTTTGGGAAACAGCCTTTAATTAAATTTATGAACACCCGCAACCGGAGTCGCAACCCGGTTTGCCGTCTTTGGCATTTTTGGGCGTGAAGTTCTTCTTCAATATCCGGTAAAGATAGAATACTGCAAAAAACAACAGTACGGAAATAATCAAATACTGTATCCACACAGAGATTTCCATAATCTGACTTTTATCTGTTTAACGTAATTTTTACGGTTTTATTTGAACAACTGGTACACCACAAAGGCGGCAATATAAGCCAGCCCGGACATGCCCACCAACTGAATCAGCGTCCACTTCCAACTGCGTGTTTCCCGGTACACCACCGCAATGGTAGAGATACACTGCATGGCAAATGCGTAGTACACCAGAATAGAGAGGCCGGTGGCCAGCGTAAACACTTTCTCACCATTCGGTTTTACATCATTCCGCATTTTATCAATAATCCGCTCTTCTTCCACATCTTCATCCAGACTGTAAAGGGTAGAAAGCGTTCCTACAAATACTTCGCGGGCAGCAAAGCTGGAGATAATGGCCACGCCCATCTTCCAGTCATAACCCAGCGGTGCCACTACCGGCTCTATCCCTTTTCCGAGCTTGGCCAGATAGGAGTCATCCATATGGACATCTGTAGCGATAAACTGTTCCGGCGACTGCTTCGGCCCCAGATAACTGAGCACCCAGAGGATGATGCTCACGGCAAAAATCACTTTTCCGGCACCGGTGATAAAGTCCCACACCCTGCCCAGCATGAGTTTAAAATCATAGCCGAACAGCGGCATTTTGTAAGGCGGCAAATCCATCACCAGGAAGCTTCTTTCTTTTTGTCTGATGAAATATTTCAGCACCACGGAGCCTGCCAGAGCCGCTACAAATCCTAATAAGTACATGACCAGCAATGCAATGGCCCGGTAATCGATTCCCAGAAAATTGCCATCGGGGATGACCAGCGCAATGATGATGCTGTACACTGGAAGCCGGGCAGCACAGGTCATGAACGGGGTCACCATAATGGTGATTAGCCGTTCTTTTACGTTCTCAATATTCCGGGTAGACATGATGGCGGGGATGGAACACGCGATTCCCGAAATCAGCGGCACAATGCTCTTTCCGTTCAGTCCGAAGGGATGGAGCAGTCTGTCCATCAGAAAAATAACCCGTGTCATATACCCCGAATCCTCCAGCAGGTAGAGAAAATAGAGTAAAATTCCGATTTGTGGGGCAAAGATGATGATTCCACCCAGGCCGGGGATGATTCCGTCTGCCAGCAGACTGCTCAGAGGTCCATCCGGAAGGCTTTCCCGGGTGTAATCTGCCAGTGTGGCGAATGCACCGTCAATCCAGTTCATGGGATACTCTGCCATGAAGAAAACCACCTGGAAAATCAGAAGCAATACGGCCAGAAATACGACATAACCCCAGAATTTATGCACCAGAACTTTGTCGAGCTTCTCGGTAAGCAATTCCTTGGTTCCCGGCTTTTTAGCCGAAACTTTTTGCACAATTTTATCGATATGCTGGTACCTTCTGATCGTTTCCTGTGTCTGGAGGCGTTTCGGAACCACACATTTGGCTTCCTCCTCATTCAGTTTTTCGTGTACGGAATGAATTTTTCCCAGATAACCGTCAGATGAAAGTAAAGTCCAGACTTTATACGGATTTTTATCTTCTGTTTTTTCTGCAATGCGGTGCACAATAGCGCGCTGCTCCAGAGGAATTTGGAAGGTGTTTTCTGAGGCTACCGAAAATTCCTGATTGTGAACGGCTTCCCGAAGATCGTCAATTCCGATTTTTTGTTTGGCATTGGTGGCCACAATTTTCACATCCAGTTCGCGGGAAAGCTGGTCAAAATCAATATTAATTCCGCGGCGCTCTGCCTCATCCAGCTGGTTCACCACCATCAGTACAGGGATTCCCAGATCGCGGATTTGCTGAAACATCAGCAAACCTCTTTTCAGGTTCAGGGCATCCAGAATATAAATGACGCCGTTATAGTTTTCACGTTCGTCCAGCAGGAATTTGGTACAGATGGCCTCATCTTCTGCAGAGGGATAAATGCTGTAGGAACCCGGCAGGTCTATGACCTCTACCTCCTGATTTTTGTACACATAATCACCGGAATGACTGGCTACGGTAACGCCCGCGTAGTTTCCGGTTTTCTGTTTTCGGTTACAAAGTGAATTGAAAATGGTGGATTTACCTACATTGGGGTTACCCACCAGCAGGACTTGCTGTTTCTGTTGAGATTTCTCCATTATACGGCTTCTACAATAATAAACCTGGCTTCTTCCCTGCGGAGGGCAATTCTGCTTTTCTCTTCTCCGAATTCTATATAAAGCGGTCCGCCAAAGGGAGCAGAATAGAGGATTCTAAAAGAAGTTTCGGGCAAAAGGCCCATTTCCATAATTTTACCGGGCATCTGCAGATTGTCATTGTCATAGGCCAGTATGCGCCCGGATTTTTTACTGGGAAATACGTTGAGTTTATTTGAATTATCTTTTTTCAACACCAAAAAATTTGAACCGCAAAGATACTTTATTTAAATTAAATCTAAATAAGGGGAACACCTTAAATATATCATAAAAAAAGCCCGATGCAGCGACGCACCGGACCTTCCAATTAAAATTTAGTTGATATGATTTACTTTTTTTTGCCTTTTGCAGCGTCTTTTTCTATGGGATTGTCATTGGAACCAAAATAATCTTTTGCCATCTTTTCCTGATCTTTAATCATTTCCCCAAAAGTCTTGTCTGAACCCGGAAGTTTTCTGCTCATCATTTCCGGAGTCATGTACGGACGAACTTCTGCCAGTGGATCAGCCTTGAAGTTTTCAAAGGATCTCTCAAATTTAGTGCGGTCAGTCATCACCACCGCGGTGCTCATGCCGTATTTCGAATTGATTTTCTCTGCATAGGACTGTTCTTCCCAGTTGTCCATTTTTTTATTGGCCGTGAGTAACCAACTGTAATCTTTGGCATCATCCTCAATCTTTACAATAAGTCCCGGCAGTCCGTGAAATTTATAAGGACCATCCGGAAACGGCAGATCTGTGGTAAACCACGCCGTCCATTTGCGGCCGCCAAATTCGGTCGTTGCTTTCTGCGCGTTATACTCGCCAATTTTTTCTTTGTCCGAAAGGATTTTCCAGTTCAGTTTGGTATCATCTGAATATCCAAACCGCTTCATGCTGATCTGATCTGAGTAGGTAACCGTCATTTCCGGATACTTTTTTTCTACTTTGTGAGAGAATTTCGGCATTTTAATGGATTTCATCATATCCTTCCACACGCCGGATTTTTCCATGGCTTCTACTTCTGCTTTCAAAATAGAATCCTGCGCTATGATGGTATAATCCTGATAAATGGATTTCTCTGGAGTGATGTCCAGAATGGTAACCACTTTCTCTTTGGTGTCCTGCTTTTGTTTGGGTTTGAATGTAAGTTCATAGAAGAACCGGTTGGCAGACTGCTGCGCATTCAACATGACAAAACCACTGATCAATATGAGACTGAATAACTTTTTCATTCCTTAGATTTTATAGGATAAGTATTGTTTTTTAATGATTTGTTACAGAAAATTATGATTTTTTATGTGGCGGAATCCCACTCAGGATTGTACCTTTACATTCACCAAAAAACAACGCATTATGAATACACTGCCCCTCATTAAAAAAGAACTCGCCGACGAGTACGAAACCACGAAACAATTTCTCGCTCAGTATCCCGATACCCTGAACGAATTTTCACCGCACGAAAAAAGCATGAAAATGATGCCGCTGGCGACCCACGTGGCTGAAATTTTCGGGTGGCCGGATTTTATGATGAAAACCACCCAATTGGATTTTGCCGCCGGGGATTATCAACCTGTTTTTCTGAATACCCGGGAAGAACTAATGGGTAAACTTGAAGAAGATTATGCAAAAAGCAAAGAAACACTGGAAAATATGTCTGAAGAAGATCTGGAAGGCCGCTGGCAGATGCGTAACGGAGAAACCCTACTGGCAGATTACAGTAAGTATGAAGGCATACGGCATGCCCTGAATCAGATTGCACACCACCGGGCACAACTCGGCGTGTATTACCGGCTGAATAATATTCCGCTGCCGGGAAGCTACGGACCCAGTGCCGACAGTATGGAATTCTAAAGACTGTGTCCATTAAAAAACCCGCTTCAGCAGATCTGAGCGGGTTTTTATTTACGGTTTCAATTCTATTTTGTTATTGTTGCGCTTCATTTCTTCACGGGCATTCTGCTCCATCATACGCAGCACATCCTTCGGTTCGGTATATTCCTGCCCGTTGATGTTGATGACCACTTTGGAATTGGGGCGGTTCAGCATTTCCCGCATGCCCTGCACCGGGTCATTTTCATGCTGTTTCAGAAGTTTTATGTATTGTTTACGGGTTACATCTATGGTTTTTTTACTGGCAAAAGGAATGTCTTTTCCCTGGGTGTCCAGTTCCAGAGACGTTCTTTCCGCCACCGCTTTCAGGCCTTTCAGTTCTATCAGGTGTGTTCCGGTATGGTCTGCCATTTTTACAATAAGTCCCGGCAAACCGTAGAATTTGTATGGGCCATCTTGTATGGGAATTTCTGCGGTAAACCAGGCGGTCCATATTCTTCCTGCAAAATCCGTGGTAGCTTTCTGAGCAGTAAACTCGCCCACCTTCTCTTTCTCCGGAAGGATTTTCCATTCCGGCTTCCGGTCTTCGGTGACGCGGTAGGCATCATTGCCAATAGAGGTAATCAGCACCGTCTGAAAACCCGGATAGGTTTTTTCCACTTCATAGCTGACTTCGCCACCTGTACTTGAACGGCTAACGGAGACATTCCGCATTCCGGAAGAAAGTTGTTTTCTGATGCTTTCCGTCATTACGGAATCTCTCTCGAAAGCGACTTTGCTGTAATACCTGGATCCGCTGCCGGAAATATCCAGATACATCCACTCTGTACGCAAACTGTCTGCAGAGACGGAATCTGTTTTATACCGGTACTCATAAATTACCCGGTTGTTCTGTGCAGAGATGAGCAGACCGGCAAAAAAGAACAGAAATGCGAGTTTTTTCATTTTATTTAAAATTAAATTTCACGCTAAACATCACCTGACTTGGGCGGATGCTGATTCTTTCGAACGAATAGCTGTCTGCGCTATCAAAAACTCTTTCGAAAACTTTTTTATTGGCAATATTTAGCCATTTCAATTCAAAATCTACTTTTTTTGCCGCCCAGGCAAACTGGTAGGTCAGATCGTAGAATGCATTCTTAAAACTTTGATTGGCGCTGGAATAATTCAGCTGGTCCCAGTTCAGTGCAATGGAGTGGTGTTCTACCGGGAACAGGGTCAGGCCTAAATTATGGGTAAAACTTTCGGTATCAGAACTGCCGATTCGACTTTCATTATGTCCCCAGCTTTTGTTAAAGTTATAATCCAGGGTCATCCACGAGAAATAGGAGTTGTTCAGTTTGAACCCTACATTTTGGGTAGAATTCTTATTTTCGAACAACTCACCGCCAATCATATTGTCTGACCGGGAATCTGAATTTCGGAATGAGGCAGAGAGGTTTGATTTGAACTTCGGAAAATACTTCCCGATTTCTGCGCTCTGAGAACTGGAATGGATGCTGTTTTCCTGTTCTTTATAGCTGATAATTCCAAATCCTACCCCACGGTTTATATCTGCAATCAGGTTGCGGTCTGTAGTGCTGATGCTGTAATTGACATTAAAAAACAGATTATTCAGCGGATTACGGTATTCTACCCTTGAACCGGCTCTGCGGCTCTCGGTTTCCGCTATCGGATTAGACGGATCCATGGCGCTGAAAGAGGTTGGTCTGGTCATCAGAATGCCCCCGTACAGATCATTCACACTCCCGAAATCGTAATTCCAGTTTCCGCTCACCATGGCTTTCCAGAAAGATGCAAATGAATACTGCACAAATCCGGAAGGTTCAAAAGTGGTTTTATTGAATTCTTTTTTCAGAAAACGCAGCGGGTCTTCGGCAGCGATACGGGTAAAGTTTACCGGTGTCTGAATGCCTACGGTCCAGGCTTCAGATTTATAGTTAATTCCCAGTCCTGCATACGGAACTGCTTTGCTGAAGCGCAGATCATTACTGAAACGGGCATCATGAGCCGTATATGGCGCATAGTCCATTTCCAGAATATCGGTATCCAGCTGACTTTGTGTATAGTTAAAACCTACCTGCGGAGTAAAGGTCCAGAACTTTTTGGTAAAGCCCATGGTAGCAGAATGATTGGCCTCAAAGGTCGTCATTCCGAAATTCTGAGTCACTCTGGAGAGGTCATCAAATATATTCAGACCCTCGTAAGGATAATAGACATAGCTGCCCGGCGCCACCCGAAGCGTTTGATTATCATCCTGATAACTTATATAAGACATCAGATTCAGCATACGGCTTTTCAATGGAATAATGGTAGAAAGCGAGTTCTGAAATGAACTTGTAGGAGAACTCAGAGACTGCCGGGAGTTTTTATTCAGCAGGTCACTCACCGAGTTTTGAAAATCAGTCACGGCACGGTCTTCGTTCCAGAACTGGTTGAAGGTAGTAACATTTCTGAAGAATCCCTCTTTGGCATTTTTGGTAAAGATAATTTCTCCTTTTGCCTTATTGGTATAGAGGTTATTCTGATAGGTGTTATAGGTCGTAAAGTTTTCTTTCTTCAGGTATGTTTCCTCGTAGGACTCGCGTTCCACGGCGTTATTGGTATAATTACCGTTCACCTTCAGTTCCCATTCTTTATTCTTGAAGGGCGTTGTCAGTACATTGGCACTCAGGAAATGTACATTGTTCATCAGGTAGCGCTTTTCCGGCAGACTGGGCACGGAGGCCTTTTCCACATTCAGCCAGCCGGTTTGTGAGGCATTACTCCGGCGGCCTTCCCAGCGGTTTCCCATGGCGAACATATTTCCCTCATTTTCCACCGTTTCACCGGTATTATTGGTTTTATAATTGACCACCCACTGATTTTTCTGTCCGAAGAACATGGGCGTCAGTTTCACATTCCAGATGGCGGGGTCTGCTATGCCCACTCCCACTTCGCCGCGGCCGGTCATGGTCACTTGCTTTTTAAGCTTGATATTAATGGCCGCCTGATCAGAAGGCACTTTATCCTGCAGAATTTTCACCGGCTGGTGATTTTCCAGGACTTCAACTTTAGAAACGGCATCTTTCGGTAAGGCATTATTAACCACACCGTAACCGCCCTCCATAAGGTCTTTACCATTGACATAAAACTTAGAGAGTGCCTGACCCTGGTACAGAATGGAACCATCTGCGTTCACTTCTATTCCGGGCATACGCTTCAGAACATCTGCCAGAGTACGGTCGTTTTTGGTTTCAAAAGATTTCAGATCATAGGATATGGTATCACCTTTCTTGGTAATGAGTCTGGTTTTCAGTTCTACTTCCTTGATCAGGGTGGCTTCTACAGGCAGGGTAAAATCAATATTCTGAGTGGTATTTTGCACGCTCTGGGTGATGGCTTTATGGTTAAAAGCTTTCACTTTTACATCCACAGAGCTATCCTCTGAGGTGAACGTAACTTTATACTCCCCTTTTGCATTGGTAATTCCATAGGCTATAATTGCATCCTTCCCTTTCTCTTCTACCGTCACACTGGCACTTGCCACCAGTTCGCCCTCATTGTTTTTCACTTTACCGGAAATTGTTTTCTGGGCCATTGTACATACCGAAATCAGCACAAAAAAGGAAAAAAGAAACCTGTCTCTCATATAATTGTTTTAATGCATTAGTAAAGCTTTAGGAGAATTTGTTACAACTTCGGCATGTGAAGGTGATTAATCTCATTAACATACTGAAATAATTATTAATTTTGCGCTCTAACTGTTTCAAAAAATGGGCATTCATCTAAGACCTATAGAGGTGGTAGAAGACATTGGCAGAGAAGAGTTCATCACCAAATATCTGAAACCACGAAAGCCGGTGGTCATTCGCAATATGGCCAAAAAATGGCCGGCATACCAGAAATGGACCATGGAATATATGAAGGAGGTAGTGGGCGATGTGGAGGTTCCGCTGTATGATTCCTCCAAAGCAGACCCGTCTGCTCCCCTCAATGCCGCTTCGGCCAAAATGAAATTCGGGGACTATATAGACCTCATCAGCCGCGAGCCAACAGACCTCAGGATTTTTCTATTTGACCCGATCCGGTTTGCTCCGAAACTGCTTAAAGATTATATAGCTCCCAAAGACCTGATAGGAGGTTTTCTGGACAGCTATCCCAACATGTTTTTCGGTGGCAAAGGGTCAGAAACCTTTCTGCATTATGACATAGACATGGCGCATATTTTCCACACGCATTTCAACGGGCGCAAGCATATTTTGTTGTTTGATTATAAATGGAAAGACCGCCTGTACAAAATTCCCTTCGCCACGTATGCGCTGGAAGATTATCATATTGCCGAACCCGATTTTGACCGTTTTCCTGCCCTGGACGGTATAGAAGGCATCGAATGCTTTCTGGAACATGGAGACACGCTGTTTATGCCTACTGGATGGTGGCATTGGATGAAATATGTGGACGGTAGTTTTTCCATCTCACTCCGGGCATGGGACAAATCCTGGGCTGTAAAAGCGCATTCTCTCTGGAACCTGGCCATACAAAGGAATTTTGATAATTTGATGAAACGCCGGTTCCGCACAAAATACATGGACTGGAAAGAGAAAAAAGCCATTGCCAATGCCCATTATGCATTGAAAAAAGGCCGACCAAAATAGCCTATAGTCCTTCTTGCCGTGAAGAGTTTTTTGATTAAAGAATTCTGTATACCGGATACAGATTTACTGAGCCCTCATAGAACACCGATCTTTCGTAAATCCAGTTCAGCTGTGCCTCGGGATCTGCTGCCAGTCCGGGATCTGCCAGTTTGGCAACCTCCAGAGCGGTTTTCATGGCCGGGTCTTCTTTCAGCAAAGCAGCAGCGGTATCTTCAAATACATAATCTGAAAAGTACTCCTTCTGCCCGAGCACCGCATCAAAGAAATTCCAGTTAAAAAAAGAGTCGGCAGCCTCCGGTTCCAGGGTTTCCAGCAGATATTTAATGCCCGGCTGAGCCGTGGAAATCAGGAAATCCCCTTTCTGAAACTTTTTGTCCTTCAGCTTACGCTGTACCTGCACATCATAATGCAGATAATGGCCTTCATAGGGTTTTGCAACCGTTTTATAATCCGTAATCCGGTACTCTTCGGCCAGGATGGTGGTATCCCGGGGAATGGTGGTCATGGCAATCTGGTTTCTTTTCAAATGTTCAATGACCTCATGTTCCGATTTCGGAATGATATAAAACCTGGGAATGTTGACATGCTTAACAGCGGTGTATTCATCATAAAACCGGATATTTTTGGTGAAAGGTTTACTCCGGTCATAAAATAACCTCGGTTTGCCCGTCACTTCACTGGTTTTATTGCTGGCCGTGTAGCCTTTAAAATTCAGGTTACGGAATTTGTCCTCATTCAGTTTCCACTGTATAGGATACCGGGCACCGGCCTTATATAAAGCTGCGTTTTCCTGAATTTTTTTCTGCAATTCCCTGTGATTGCGGTTTGTAAACTGTAATGCATGCCACATGTATTCATAAGTGGCCCGCACGCGTTCTGCATACGGTTTCAGCATGTGGGTTTCGGCTACTGTACCGGGAATCCCGAATAAAGTAGTATATCCCGTTGCATATCTGGGCGAGTCCATAAAGGCGGGAAAACCCTGATCCGGCGACTCGCGGAACACATTGACATAGGGCGTGGTCAGGATATGCTGCTCCTCCAGTTTTTGCAGAATTGCCGCTTGCATTTTTTCATGAAAGTAAGTCCCCAGCACATTTCCCAGCCTTTCTTTACTGGTCGAAATATAGGTGAAGGTATAAGGGTAATCGGCGCCGTTGCTTACATGATTATCAATAAAGAATATGGGCTTAAAGTGGTGAAATATCTGCTGAAAGGCTTTGGTATTCCTGGTATCCGCTTTTATAAAGTCCCGGTTCAGGTCATAATTCCGGGCATTTCCGCGAAAACCATACGCTTCGGGGCCGTTCTGATTTACCCTGCTGTGCTTCCCGCGTCTCAGCATGCCTGAGATGTTGTAGGACTGAACAGCGGCTACCCTCAGATTTTTCACATCCTTTTTTCCGGTTGCAAGATCACGCATCAGCATCATGGTGGCATCAATTCCGTCCGGCTCGCCGGGGTGAATACCATTGTTAATAAGCACGGCAGGGACATCCTTCTTTCCGGAAGGGTTATAAATGACTACTCTGATGGGTTCGCCATTGTCATCTGTCCCAAAGCTTTCTATGGATATTGTGTTGTATTGTGTTGCAAGTCCGTCATAAAACTTCAGCATTTCTTCGTAAGTGGCGGTCTGATTGCCATTGCCCTTTTCGTATGGAGTCAGCGGTGCTGTTTGAGCAAATGTCAGTTGGCAAAGGAGTATGCCCAGCAGTATTTTAAGTTTCATAAACGTCAAATTTTAGCCGAAAATTAAAAAAAATCAGGGAAATATATTCCGGGAAACCGGTATTACATAAAATCCTTTACAGTCAGCCCGACGGCAAGAGCCAAAGCAGCGGTAATCATGAAAAAAGAATACCGGTACGGCGAATCCCCGGAGAAATGCGCTTTCTTCCACCGGATGCCATAAATAATGGTTTGCACAGGAACCGACAGCAGCAGAGGAAGCATCAGAATCTCATGAAACACCTGAAAAATCACTCCCACCCTGCCCGGAATGATGATCTCAAAATAATTCAGCGTAGCGATAAACAGAATGTATAAAAACGTAAATGTGCTGAGGTACCGGTGAAAATTCATCCTGCTAAATAACAAAAAAACTTCCGTTTCGGGAAGTTTTCAAAGTATTTTAATGGATTTGCTTAATCATTCAGTTTCAGAACTGCCATAAATGCGGATTGTGGCACCTCTACCCTTCCTATCTGCTTCATTTTTTTCTTTCCTTCTTTCTGCTTTTCCAGGAGTTTACGCTTACGCGAGATATCTCCGCCGTAACATTTTGCCGTTACGTCTTTTCTCAGTGCTTTAATGGTTTCTCTGGCAATCACCTTGGTTCCCAGTGCGGCCTGTACGGCAATATCAAACTGCTGTCTTGGAATCAGTTCCCGAAGTTTCTCGCACATTTTTTTTCCGATGTGATAGGCGTTGCTGTCGTGAATCAGTGACGAGAGGGCATCTACCATATCTCCGTTGATGAGAATATCCATTTTCACCAGTTTGGAAGCACGGAAGCCAATCGGATGGTAATCAAAAGAGGCGTATCCTTTAGAAATAGATTTCAGGCGGTCATAGAAGTCAAAAACCACCTCTGCCAGCGGCATATTAAAGATCAGTTCCACCCGGTCAGAGGTCAGGTAACTCTGGTTTACAATCTCGCCTCTTTTTTCAATACAAAGGGTCATCACTGCCCCTACAAAATCAGACTTGGTAATGATGGAAGCTTTGATATACGGTTCCTCTACCCGGTCCATAATGGTGGGATCCATCATTTCTGACGGATTGTTGATGAGGATTGCAGTCTCGGGGTCTTTCTTGGAATATCCGTGATACGAAACGTTGGGAACTGTGGTAATCACGTTCATATTGAACTCGCGGTCCAGCCTTTCCTGTACAATCTCCATGTGCAGCATTCCCAGGAATCCGCATCGGAAACCAAAGCCCAGTGCAGCAGAACTTTCCGGCTCAAAGACCAGAGAAGCGTCATTTAGTCTCAATTTTTCCAGTGAGAATCTCAGTTCTTCAAAATCTTCTGACTCAATAGGATAAATTCCGGCAAAAACCATGGGTTTCACCTCTTCAAAACCTTCAATACCTTTTTCTGCCGGTTTTTCTACCGAAGTTATGGTATCTCCCACTTTTACATCGCGGGCGTCTTTGATCCCGGAAATAATATACCCTACATCTCCACAACCGATGACGGATTTGGGAGCCTGTTTCAGCTTTAGTGTACCCACCTCATCTGCATCATAGGTCTTTCCGGTGGCCATAAATTTCACCTTCTCTCCTTTTGAAATTTTTCCGTTTACAACTTTGAAATAAGCCTCGATGCCCCGGAATGGGTTATATACAGAGTCGAAAATCAAGGCCTGGAGCGGTGCATTTTCATCGCCTACGGGCGCCGGGATGCGGTTTACAATTTGTTCCAGCAGTTCGGCAACGCCCTGTCCTGTTTTTCCGGATACCCGCAACACATCGTCATAGTCACAGCCTATCAGGTCCATAATCTCATCAGTCACTTCTTCGGGATTAGCAGAAGGAAGGTCAATTTTATTCAGAATCGGGATGATGGTAAGGTCATGCTCCAGTGCCAGATACAGGTTACTGATGGTTTGTGCCTGGATGCTCTGGGCGGCATCTACAATAAGCAATGCGCCCTCGCAGGCTGCAATGGAACGGGAAACTTCGTAAGAAAAATCCACGTGCCCGGGGGTATCAATAAGGTTTAGAATATACTTTTCGCCATTCAGCTCATAGTCCATTTGTATGGCATGAGACTTAATGGTAATGCCGCGCTCTTTCTCCAGATCCATATCATCCAGCGTCTGCGACTGCAGTTCGCGTTGGGTTACGGTTCCGGTATATTCCAGAAGGCGGTCTGCCAGGGTAGATTTACCATGGTCTATATGAGCGATTATGCAAAAATTGCGTATGTTTTTCATGTATTTCCAGATAGTTTGCAAAGATAAAAAAATGCAGCGATTTGTATGCTGAATTTGAAATGTTTATGATGTGGCCGCCGGATGGTCACCAATGGGCTCCCTAATGTTTTTAAGGCACTGCTGCAGAATACAAATCAAACGACCTTCACAAAAATTTGCGAAGGTCGTCCAAACATTAAAAAAATAAACTATTATGGTCATCTGCTCTGGGTCCTGGACCCTTGGTTGTTTCTTACGGGTGCGGTTCTGGGTTGCTGCATCTGTCTTCCCTGTGAGCTCTGATTCAGCTGGCCGCCTCTGGACTGCATCTGCGGGCTTCTTACCCGGTCTTCACTTTTGCGGTCCATAAGTTTGTTTCTCATCATGCCTTCATTCTGAAACATTTCCAAAACCTGCTGCGGTTTCACTACTTTCTGAAATTTATCCGAATATTTCCGGCGGTTATCCAGAAGTTGCTGTCCGAGGTCAAAACTTTTTTCCAGTTCCCGCTTTGCTTCTGCTTCCGTCAGATTTTCAAATTTCTGATCGGATTTAAATTTTTCTTTTATTGCCTTCTGGCTTTCCTGATATTCGTTATACAGGTTTTTAAAATCTTTCTTCTTGTCTTCCGGTACATCCAGTTCTTCCACCATCATTTCCTCGCGGAAATCTTTCAGAAGCTGAAGCCTTTCATCCGGATTCATTTTGTTAATGAGTTCTTTTCTCTGTTCCGGCTTCATGTTACGCCAGTTTTTGAGGTCTTCCTGTTGTGCTGAAAGAAATCCCATTGAAAAAAGAGCAGCAAAGGCAATAATTTTATTCATGTTTTTCATTTTAGCTTCCTGGTTAATAGTACAAATCCAGATAAATATCCTGTTCTACATTTTGTGAGAGAACAGCTATATCCTCTGCGCTGAACTCTTGTAGTATCAACTCTACCTGTTCATCCATTTTCTGCGAATTTACAAATGAACTGGTGCTCTTTCCGGCAGGAGCAGATATCGCTCCTCCTTTTCTCTTTGTTTGATGTTCTTTCTCAGCAATAGTTAAATCCCGGTTCAAACTTTCATAATTCTGTGTGGCCGGGGTCACCGTTTTTGCATCGGCCAGTTGTGTACCGCCCTCATTGACATTGATTAAGGCTTTAGGTTGATTATTTGCTGCCTGATGTTCAATGGTTTCTGCTGAATCAGTCAGTAAATAAGCCCCTCCGAAGAAGAGGGCAATAGCAGCTGCTGCTGCATACCACCACTGAAAAGTTTTCTTTTTCCCTTGCAAATCTATTACAGGTGCCTGGTGCGTTGTGATATTGCGCAATACATTTTCCTGCATTCTGGCAAACGAATCCTCCGGCACGGTGTAAATGTTCTGGCGTTCTAAGTTTTCTATATCAAAGTTTTTCATAATGAAAAATTACGATTCGTAATTGGTTTTTATATATTCTTCTATTTTCTGTTTCGCGTAGTGATAGTTGGTTTTCAGCGTCCCTACACTCATGTCCACAATCTTTGAAATCTCTTCATAAGGCAAATCATCATAATACCTCATCGTAAAAACCAGTTTTTGTTTCTCTGGCAGTGTCTGTATGGCTTTCTGAAGCAGTATCTGAATCTCATCTCCGTCTGCAGAAACATTATCTGCCACCAGATTCATCAGGTGATATTCCTGATCTTCATCTGTCTTCTGCATTCTCTTCATTTTGTTCAGTTGCTGCAGCGCTTCATTGGTCGCTATTCTATAAATCCAAGTGTACAACTGACTGTCCTGCTTGAACTGATGAAAATTCTGATATACTTTTATAAACGTATCCTGCAAGACATCCTGTGCCAGATCATGATCTACAATCATGCGCCTTATGTGCCAGTACAAACGGCTCTGGTACGCATCCATCAAAGCACGAAGGCCTTTTTCCTGGCTTCGGGGATCCTTCATCATCGCAATTATTTCTGCGTCCTGTGTCTTCATGGATGTACTTCGTGGTTTGGATGGTAAATATAATTAAAAGTTAAATGAAGACTTCAATTTTTAGTCCAAAGAACGAAAATCATATCTTTGTTGAATGGATATTGTAATTATCGGTTCCGGAAATGTGGCTTATCATCTGGCCAAATCCTGCAGCCGGTCTCATGTAAAAATTGCCCAGATTTTTGGCAGAAATGATGCAGAGTTAAGCAAAATTTCGAAAGAACTTGGAATTCCCTACAGCACAGAAACTCTGGCAGATGCGGACTGCTACCTGCTGGCAGTAAGTGATCATGCTGTAGCAGAAGTTTCCTCCCGAATCACAAAAGAAGACTGCCTGGTGGCACATACCTCCGGCTCACTTCCGGTGGAGGAACTGAAAGGAGCATACAGGAAGGCAAGTTTTTATCCTTTACAGACATTTTCCAGAAACCGGGAGCAGGATTACAGCAAAATCCCCTTTTTTATAGAAGCTGAATATGAAAACGATGCGGAAATACTAAAAACCCTGGCCGGAAAAATTTCGCCTCACGTTTTCGACAGTAATTTTGAAAAAAGAAAGTACATTCACATTACCGCCGTTTTTGCGTGCAATTTTGTGAATCATCTTTTTGCGCGTGCTCAGGAAATTTCTGATGCTCAGGACATTCCTTTTTCCTATTTTGAACCGCTGATTGCTGAAACCGTGAACAAAATCCGGGAACTGCCTCCCAAAGATGCGCAAACCGGTCCTGCTGTAAGAGCAGATCACCGTGTACTGGAACTGCACGAAGCTTTGCTCGGCGGCGAACATCTTGCCATTTACAAAACCATGAATCAATCTATAAAAAAAATGTATGACTTATAAACAGCGTTTAAAAAATATTAAGGCCTTTGTATTTGATGTGGACGGCGTTTTCACAGACGGCAGCGTTTACCTGCTGCCGGAAGGGAACATGTGCCGTGTCATGAATGTGCTGGACGGATATTCGGTAGTAAAAGCATTAAAGTACAATTACATCATCGGGGTGATTACCGGCGGAGATGATCCGGGGGTAAGACACCGAATCAATTACTTGGGAATTCAGGATTATTACGCAAAATCGCCCAACAAGGAAGAAGATTTTGCCCATTTTAAATCCAAATACAACCTCACCAATGACGAAATTCTGGTCATGGGAGACGATATTCCGGATATGGAAATTATGAAAGCGGCCCATATTGCAGCCTGCCCCAGAAATGCAGTACCGGAAATCAAAGCCATCTCCGATTATATTTCAACAGCAGAAGGCGGAAAAGGAGCCGTACGTGAAATCATAGAACAGGTGATGAAAGTTCAGGGAAGATGGCTGCAGGATCAGACCCAATCTGTATAATTGCTCAATGTTGATGAAAAAAATACTACTGGCATCCCAATCGCCCCGCCGCAAGGAATTGCTTAGCCAACTGGGCTACGATTTTGAGACCGTAACCGTGGAATGTGATGAAATATATCCTCCCGATCTTGAAACGAAAAAGATTGCTTCTTTTCTTTCTGAACTGAAAGCAGATGCCTTCGGTACTCCGGAGCCGGATCACATTCTCCTCACCGCAGACACCATCGTTGCCCTGCAGGGACGGGTACTGGGCAAACCTCAGAATGCACAGGAAGCAGAGGAAATGCTGATGCTGCTGTCGGGAAAGCAACATGAAGTATACACCGGGATTACCCTGCGCAATTCCGTGCGCAGTATCACTGTTACAGATGTGGCTCTTGTCACCATGGACCCGCTTACTCAGGAAGAAATAAAAAATTATGTGGACAAGTTCCGGCCTCTGGACAAAGCAGGTGCATACGGCATACAGGAGTGGGTCGGGATGGCAAAAATATCCAGAATAGAAGGAAGTTATTATACCATCATGGGACTGCCCACTCATCTCGTTTACAGATTTTTACAGGAATTTTAATCAGAATCTTCTTCAAATTTTAAATATTCCTTACTTTTACACAAAATAACTGCGTTTTTTACAATAAAAGAGGCATTATGATGTTATAATACAGCAATGAAAAAAAACATATTTTATATTTTTCTGGCTTTTACTTTCCTGGCTTGTGCTGCAAAAAAACCCAATAAGCGGTCCCGTTTCATGAAGGGTTTTTCTACGCAGTACAATACGCTTTTTAATGCCAAGGACGCTTTGAACACAGAGTTTGAGGAAAGGACTAAATCCCATAAAGACAATTTCTACGCCCCTTATATCAACTTACTTACCTATGAGGAACAACCGCTGGGCAGTGAGGTAGGCCAGAGCCCGATGCTGAATGATACGGCGCCCGCACCCGGTCCTGCAGCTCCCGGGGCAAGACAAGCCGGTTTTGGAACAGCCGGTGCCGCCATGGGAATGGACGACAGTAATAGCGGGAAAGGCGCTACCATACTGGAGATTTCTGAAGCCAAAGCACTGAAAACCATAGATAAATACTCTGTGGAACGCGATGGGGTAGAGCGCAACAATAAAATTTTTGATGCCTACATTACCCTTATGCAGGCGCGGATTTATATGGGAAAAAGTCTGCAGGCACTGGATGCTTATAATACGCTGGCTGTCAAAATGAAGAATGATAAAAGAATGCCGCTGGCAAAAATTTATCAGGGACTGGCATATGCCAAAATTGAAGATTACTTTAAAGCCAATCAGATATTTGCAGATTTAAAAGCAAAAGACCTCAAAAAAGATTACCGCAAATTATTGAGCATTTACTATGCCGAATCTCTCCTTGATTCAGGTAAAAAAGATGCTGCAGTGGCAGAATTATCTGATGCATTTGAAGTGAATAACAACCGGAAAATGAAAAGCCGGATTGCCTTCCTTCGGGGTCAGATTCTCTCAGAACTGGGCAAAAACCAGCAAGCAAGAGAGAGTTTTGCGGCGGCGTATAAATATGCCAATGATTTTGAATTTGAGGTAAAATCACAGATTGAAATTGCCAAGACATACAACAGCAAGGACGACTATTCCGGAGCCAGAAAATATCTGGAAGGCATCAGCAAAAAAGGAACCTACGCATCCCGTAAAAACGAATTTTACTATGCCCTGGGACTGATGGCAAACAATGCCGGAAAGAAAGATGAAGCACAGGAATATTTCAGAAAATCACTGGCCGAAGAAGTTTCAGACCCGCAGATCCGCGGGCTCAGTTACTATGAAATTGGTAAACGGTATCTGGATGATGATGAATACATTGCAGCCGGCGCCTATTATGATTCGGCGATTACCGTGATGACCTATGTGCCTACCAAAGCAGTTCTGGAAGAACAATCCGCTTACATCAAGAAAATTGCAGCAAACTATTATCTGATTAAAAAGAACGACAGCATGCTGGCACTGGCCAGAATGAGTGAACCGGACCGGATTGCCTATTTCACAAAATATATTGATGAGCTGAAAGCCAAAGAAGACGCCGCAGAAAGACAAAGAATCCGCGACGAACGAAGCCGGGGATTTGATACCGGCGATTATTCTGCCAATTCTATTTTTGCAGGAACTACCAACAGTTTTGAGGATTTCGGGGCCGCTGCCAAAGGATTTTATTTCTCTAACACCAACACCGTATCCCGGGGCTCCTCAGAATTTAAACAGATTTGGGGCACCCGCTCACTGTCCGATAACTGGCGGTACTCGGTGAAAATGTCTACGCTGGAAGAATCCAAAAATGCAGCACTGGGCATCGCCTCCGCAGCAGATCCAAGAAGATTTGAACCTTCATTTTACATTGAAAAAATTCCGAAAAGTCCGGCAGCGCTGGAACAACTGAAAAAAGACCGGGATACGGCGTCCCTGGGCATGGGAATTATGTACAATGACTTTTTCTCCAACAAACCTTTGTCTACCAAAACACTGTATGACCTGGTAGATAACAGACCGGAAGAAAAAGTAATGCTACAGGCTCTTTATGAGATCTTCTCCATGAATTATGAATCCAATCCTGCGGCGGCGGCACGTGCGAAACAAATATTGCTGAATGATTACCCCTATACGGCCTATGCAGAATTTGCCCGGAATCCCAGAAACAGCAGTTTTGTAAAGTCGAATGCCGAAGCGGAAACCGCCTACCAGAACGCTTTTGCACTTTACCAGAGCGAACGGTTCGATGAAAGCCGCGAACTGATAGACCGGTCTGTGGTGCAGTTTAAAAATGATGCCTTAATTCCGAAATTTGAACTGCTGAACGCTTTTAATGCAGGCAAAACGGCAGGGAAGGAGGTCATGATTCTTCAGCTGGAACAAATAGCCCTCAATTATGAAAAAACACCGGAAGGTGAGAAGGCAAAAGAAATGCTGAACTGGCTGAAAAGTGACCTGAAGGTACAGATGACCGATGAGAAAGGAAATGTATTGAAGCAACCGCAGCAGCCGGCTCCGCAAAGCCAGAAACAAAACCAGAATGCGCCGGCAGCATTTGGAACCAACCCTGTGATGGAAACTAAAGAAATCATTAAAAAAAATGAAACCAAACTCCGAAATGCCGACAAAGCAAGGCAGGAAGAGTTAAGATTAAAAGAAGCAGAAGCGAAGCCCGTAAAAAAATAAAAGAGTGAGGATTATTCCTCACTTTTCTTTTTCTTCACTCCATGAAAGTCTTTCAGATAATATGGCTCAAAATAGGCCACATCTTCAAACTGAGACCGCCTGAATTGATCTGCAGCCCTGGAAATCAGGAACTCTGCCGAAGGATATACATCCTCCAAAAATACGGCCTCAGGAAGTTGCAGAATCTCTTTAGCTTTGGCAGCACCATCTCCGGCAAAGAGCACTTTTCTATCCTTGAAATCCAGAAAAGACTGTTCGTCCAGAATTTTGGCTTCGGTATCAGAAATTATTTCCCCCGAATTTCCGTCATAAACCGCCGTATAAACCTCCATTCGCCTCGCATCAACCATCGGGACCACATAATCATAGTTCTGTCCTAAAAAACGGTCTGTGATGGTCTGCAGCGAATTGACTGCAATCAGCGGAATCTTTAATCCATAGCAGAATCCTTTTGCAGAGGAAGCTCCGATTCGTAATCCGGTATAGGAACCGGGACCCATGCCCAGGCAAACAGCATCCAGATCTGCCAGCGTAACACCGGCACCTTCCAGAGCCCACTGCACGAACGTATGCAGACTTTCGGATTGTTTGTAGTTTTCTGAGATTTCTTCGCACAGACAAAGCATATCTGTACCGTCTGAAATGGCCACAGAACAATTTCTGGAAGAAGTTTCTAGGTGGAGGATTTTCATGATGTAACCGGAAATTTATGCAAAGGTAGTGTATCCAAAATCAAAACTGAAGATTACTGCTTTCTGTATATCGTACGCGGTTCACTCTGCGCACTGGGATAAATGGTAAGATCAGAAATCATCACATGAGCAGGTGCGTGCACACAGTAGCTGATGGCGTGGGCCACATCTTCTGCTTTTAAGGCTTCATATCCGGCATATACACTTCGTGCTCTTTCTTCATCTCCTTTGAAGCGTACCATGGAAAAGTCTGTTTCTACCGCCCCTGGCTGAATATTGGTTACCTTGATACCAAATTCTGTAAGTTCCAGCCGCATGCCCTCAGATATCGCATCTACGGCTTTTTTACTGGCACAGTACACCACCCCGAAAGCATAGGTCTGTCTTGCCGCTACCGAAGAAATATTCACAATATGCCCCGATGTTCTTTCTTTCATGCCGGGAATAATCATTTTCGAAACGTAAAGCAGACCCTTCACATTGCCGTCCATCATGGCGTCCCAGTCTGCGGTATTGCCTTCTGAAAGAGGCTCCAGTCCATGGGCATTTCCCGCATTGTTAATCAAAACATCTATAGTCCTCCAATGCTCAGGAAGGGAATTTATTGCGGCTTCCACCTCCTGAAGACAGCTCACATCAAAGGTTAAACTAAAAACTTCGGTAATGCTGCTGAGTTGCTCTTTCAGTGTATCCAGGACAGCTGTTCTTCTGCCACATATGATGAGTCTGTGACCATGTTTTGCCATGGCCACTGCAGTGGCTTTGCCGATACCGGAAGTGGCGCCGGTAATCAATATTGTTTTCATTCTTTAATAATTATGTAAAGTAAGGAACATGATTTATTGTAGGAACGGAAATCAGCCAATATTTTAGTTGGCATCATAGGTCTGAAATGCATCTTCCAGGTGGGTGATTTGCAGTACGCCATGTTCATCCGGAAGGATGGTGATGATGTCAAACCGTACTTCCTTTTCAATGTTCATTTCCTGAAGGTAAAAATCTGCACATACTACAATGGATCTGATTTTTTTCCTGGTCACCGCTTCATGAGGTTCAATCACCGTATCGTAACTTCTGGCCTTCACTTCTGTGACTACTACAAGGTCATCCAACTCTGAAACAATGTCTATTTCATGCTTCTGGTAATAGAAGTTCCGGGTCAGAATGGTGTGGCCGTTCTTCTTCAGGTATTCGGCTGCAAGATCTTCTGCCAGTTTTCCAAATTCATTGTGATCTGCCATGTTCCAATATTTTTGCTAAAAAATCACCTCTACCTTATCCTGTACCTTCAGTTGTATATTTCCGCCGATAATCAATGGTTTATTCTCATAGATATGGCCATTTGGAAAGCCAAAAATAACGGGAAAACTGTACTTTGAAATGCGCTGGGCAATGATTTCATAAGCAAAATCATCGAAGGGAGATTCGTAGTTTTCATTATCTTTTTCATCGCCCATATTGGTCATTCCACCTATGATGAGTCCCTTAATTTTTCTGAAAACGCCGGCCAGATCCAGTGACATCAGCATCCTATCCAGTGCATAGAAATTCTCGCCGATTTCTTCAATAAAGAGTATTTTATCCTTAAAATTAAAAGAGTAGGGGGTGCCCATCAGTGCATAAATGAGTGCCAGATTTCCACCTGCCAGTTGTCCCTTTGCCGTTCCTTTTTTATTCAGCAAATGGCTGTTTACAGTATAGGCGGGAAATTTGCCTTTCAGCATATCAAAAATAAGTTCATAGCTCTGGCCGGTCACGCCAAAACTGGATGTTTTAATGGTTTGACCATGTATGGAAGCGAAATTATTCTTCAGCAGATAGCTTTGAATCACCGTATTGTCTGAATATCCGATGTACCATTTCGGATCTTTTCTGAATTCCGACAGTTTCAGGTGTCTCAGGAGATGCTGGCAGCCGTAGCCACCCCGCGAAGCCCAGATGGCTGCAATATCTTCATCTGCAAAAGCACGGTTCAGATCCTGAATTCTTTGTTTTTCGTTTCCGGCATAGGTATAGCCATTGGAATATCTGGTGTACAGATGCCTGCCCGGTACGGGTTCGTAACCCTGATCTTTAATCATTTCGATACCTGCATGCAGTTGCTCTTCATGCACTGCACCTGCCGGTGAGATCACGGCAATACGGTCTCCCTTTTTTAATGACGGCGGTAAAATTATACTGTTCATTACTGCATTTGAATTTGTTCTGCCTGCTCTGCTTTTTCAAGTTTCTTATCAAACTGATTAAACATCTTAAAGCTTTGTAAAAATATAAAAATACTGAAACCAATGAGCACAAAACCCACACCTTTACGGATCTGATTGGCCACGCGCTGATTCAGTTTGTCATGAAACTGCTTGGCCAGATAAATTTTAAATAAATCAATGATAAAATACGTTCCGATAACCACCATCATATACAGGAAAAAATGATTGTTTGTGGGATAGCTGTTGCGCACCGAAATCACGGTTACCAGCCAGAACAAGACCACTCCGATATTCAGAATATTAAGGAAAAATCCATTCAGAAAGGTCCGGAAATAATTCTGGCTGATGAATTCCTTTTCACCGGTGATGTGCATTTTGGTTTTAGACACAATCATAAACACCGCATAAATGAGTATGATGAAGGAAGTAATGCGGTAAAAACCGGGATGCTGATCAATAAGATGCACCAGATCTGCACTGGCAAAATAGGCGGCGACGATACAAACCAGATCTGCCAGCAAAACGCCTACATCCAAGGAGAGGGCGTGTTTTGGTCCGCGGGTGAAACTTGTTTCTATCAGCAGGAAAAAAATAGGTCCTATGAAGACCAGACTCAGCATAATACCGAGTCCTGCCGCTGAAAATATGAGTTCTAACATTGAAATAAAAAGGATAAAATTACGGGTTTTAATCTACAATTTTAAAATCCAGTTGTTTGGCAATCAGATTGGCCTTCATCACTTTTATTTTGACCGGATCTCCCAGTTGGTATTTTTTTCCGTGGCGCATGCCATATACTGCATGATTTTTGGCGTCATACATATAATTGTCATCTACCAGATCTCTGAGTTTGATAAGGCCCTCGGCGCCATTTTCCGGAATCTGAACCCAAAATCCGAACTCGGCTACGCCAGAGATAACCCCTTCAAATACTTCGCCCACGTGTTTTTCCATAAACCTGACCTGCATGTATTTAATGCTGTCCCGTTCGGCATCTGCAGCCAGCCGCTCCATGGCAGAACTGTGTTTGGCCTGTTCTTCCACATCATTTCTGTGCGGAGATTTTCCACCATCCAGATAATGCTGGAGTAAACGGTGCGCAATGATGTCCGGATAACGTCTGATAGGGGAAGTAAAATGCGAATAATACTCGAATCCCAAACCGTAATGCCCGATGGGCTCTGTGGAATATACGGCTTTACTCATGGACCTCATGGCCAGCGTTTCGATCATATTCTCTTCCGGCTTTCCCTTCACACCCTTCAGCAGGGTATTCATGCTTTCGGTGACTTTTTTAGTATTGGCCAGATTCATTTTGTACCCGAATGTAGACACAAATTCCCTCAAAGCTTCCAGTTTCGCAGGATCGGGATCATCATGAATTCTGTAAATAAAGGTATTACCGGTAGGTTCACTTTTACGGCTCAAGGATATAAATTCTGAAACTTTACGGTTGGCCAGCAGCATAAATTCCTCAATGAGATGATTAGAATCTTTGCTCACTTTGAAATACACGCCTATGGGCTCATTGTTTTCATCCAGATTGAAGCGCACTTCACTGCGGTCAAACGTAATGGCTCCGTTGCGGATTCTTTCTGCACGCATCAACTTTGCCAGACGGTCCAGGGTAAGGATTTCCTGTGCAAGATCACCTTCGCCGGTTTCTATTCTTTCCTGCGCTTCTTCATAGGTAAAGCGCCGGTCTGAGTGGGTCACGGTACGTCCGAACCATTGTTTATGAATATGGGCTTCATCATCCATCTCGAATACTGCAGAAAAGGTGTACTTATCCTCATTGGGTCGCAGTGAACAGACGCCATTGGATAACACTTCCGGAAGCATTGGTACTACGCGGTCTACCAGATATACAGAGGTGGCACGCTGATAGGCTTCATCATCCAATGCTGTGCCGGGCACCACATAATGCGACACATCTGCAATATGAATCCCGATTTCCCAGTGACCGTTTTCCAGTTTTCTAAGTGAGAGTGCATCATCAAAATCTTTGGCATCTTTTGGGTCAATGGTAAAGGTAAGGGTAGGGCGCATATCCCATCTTTTTGCCACCTCATGGTCACGGATTTCCCGGTCTATTTCATTGGCTTCGCGTTCTACTTCCTCGGGGAAAGCATACGGCAGGCCATACTCGGCCAATATGGAATGAATTTCGGTTTCATGCTCACCGGGAGCTCCCAGAACCTGGATAATTTCACCTTCCGGATTTTTATCGCCAGGCTTCCATCCCAGCATGCGTACTACGACTTTTGAACCGTGTACCGCCCCATTAAAATTGATTTTTTTAACGAAAATATCGGTATGAATATTCTTTTTATCAGAAACGACAAACCCGAATTCTTTATGGGGTATATAATCAAAAGTACCTACAAAATCCAGCCGGTTACGCTTGATGACCTCCAGTACAGAGCCTTCCATTTTTTTTCCTTTGTAATGATAAGTGACGATGAGTACCGTGTCTCCCTGCATGGCATCTTTCACATTCTTGGAGTGTACGAAAACATCCTCATCCATTTCGTCTACCTTTACATAGGCGTTACCACTCTGGTTAAAATCAATGACGCCGGTCAAGGTTCCGGCAATTTTCAGATTTAAAATGTATTTTCCGCGTTCTACTTCCAAAATCCGCTCGTCTGCCTGCAGACGGTGCAGGGACTGAATAACCAGTTCCCGCTGCCGGGGATTTTTATAGTCAATGCCATCTGCAATCTGTTTATAATTGTAGATTTTATTGGAATTTTTTCGCATAAACTGCGTAATCAGTTTGCCTATTTCCTGTAGTTTCTGATTGTTTTTATGGGAGATGTATTTTCCTTTTTTTGCCATATATTAATTGTTATTTAGGGGATGAAAAATCAGCACATTGAGATTTTATCTACCCTGTTCTGGTGCCGACCACCTTCAAAATCAGTGGTCAGAAATTTTTGAACCACTTCCAGAGCCAGTTCTTTGGCAATAAATCTAGCCGGTATGGCCACCATATTTGCATTATTGTGTTGTCTGGCCAGTGCAGCCAGATCCGGCATCCAGCACAGTGCACAACGTATTCCCTGGTGTTTATTGGCCGAGAGCTGAACACCCTGTCCGCTTCCGCAGATTAAAATACCCATAATATTGGCTCCGCTTTCTACAGAACGGGCGGCGGGGTGCACAAAATCAGGATAATCCACAGAATCCGGACTGTGGGTTCCAAAATCCTCTATTTCAAAGGTACTGGCCAATTGTGCTTTCAGATACTCTTTATATTCAAAACCTGCATGATCACAGGCTATTGCAATCTTTTTCATTTTCAGTTATTATTTTTCAGATGTTACTTTCCAGACAAATTTACTACTATTCAGGAGAATATATCCGAATTCAACATAAATATTCGGTAAAGCACGGGTTATTGCAGATGAACTGAACACAGCAAAGATCTCACCACATCCGCTGATTTTGAGCCGTATTTTATAATCCGGCCGAAACACCGCATCGCCCGCGTGAAGATTATCTGTGAAAACAGCGGTAAAAGCATGTGGATAACTCAGTATAGATTTCACTTTCTTTATTCATATTAAATTCATAATGGAACATTATTTCTGAACCTCCAAGAAAATTTTGCTGAAAGTTGTAGAGGAAATCCCATCACTTTATCCATAATCATTTTATCAGGAAACCCGCATGAAAACAGTTACTCACAATTGTTGATAACCTCATATTTATCCTGAAATTCAACTTCTTATAATGTGAACTATATATGAACTTCCGTTCAACTCTGTGGGTGTAAATATTTCATTTTTTTTTCTCCACATACTCCGAAACTACAACAACAGTATTCATTCTTTTTTTTTATTTAAAAGAAAAAATGATGATAAGTGAATGATTGGGGATTGGGGAATTTTATCTTCATTTTAATTTTTATTGCGCGGAATTAATCTTAAATTTGGACAACAAAAAACAGCAGAATTTTTTATGAAAACAATTAACGATTTTAATTTCAAAGATCAGCGTGCTTTGGTTCGGGTAGATTTCAATGTTCCCCAAAGTGCAGACTTTAAGGTAACGGACAATACAAGAATACAGGCAGTGAAACCTACCGTAGATAAAATTTTGAATGATGGTGGTTCGGTTATTTTTATGACCCATCTGGGCCGTCCGAAAGGGAAAGTTTCAGATGATTTTTCGTTGAAGAATATTGTTTCTGAGATTGAATCTGTGCTTGGAAGAACGGTTAAGTTTTGCGGGGATTGTATAGGTGATGAAGCTGCTGCTGCTGCACAGAATCTGAAGCCTGGAGAAATTCTACTGTTAGAAAATCTGCGTTTTTATAATGAAGAAGAATCCGGAGATCCTGCTTTTGCAGCAAAACTTGCAAAACTGGGTGATGCTTATGTAAATGATGCCTTTGGTACAGCGCACAGAGCTCATGCTTCTACTTCTGTGATTGCAGATTTTTTTCCTTCAACTAAATTTTTCGGTTTGTTAATGGCCAAAGAGTTAGATGCCGTAAATAAAGTTCTTAAGGACGGGGAGAGACCGGTTACTGCAGTGATAGGTGGATCCAAGGTTTCGTCTAAAATTACTATTATAGAGAATATGCTGCCGGCAGTGGATAATCTGATTATAGGTGGCGGAATGGCTTTTACCTTTATAAAAGCTCTAGGCGGATCCGTAGGAAATTCGCTGGTAGAGGAAGATAAAATGAACCTCGCACTGGAAATTCTAGGCAAAGCAAATGGAGAGAAGGTACGGGTGTATCTTCCTGTAGATGCAATTGCAGCCGAAGAATTTAATAATGAAGCAAATCATGAAGAAGTTGATATCAACCATATACCAGAAGGATGGATGGGTCTGGACGTGGGGATGAGAAGCCGTCAGATTTTTCATGATGTCATCCTGAATTCCAGAACAATTTTATGGAACGGCCCGCTGGGGGTTTTTGAAATGCCGAATTTTGCGGGGGGTACGGTTTCTTTAGGAAACAGTATTGCCGAGGCTACTGATCTTGGTGCTTTTTCTCTGGTAGGAGGGGGCGACAGTGTAGCTTTTGTAAAACAGTTCGGGTATGATGACAGAGTGAGTTATGTTTCTACGGGAGGTGGAGCAATGCTGGAAAGTTTAGAGGGAAAAGAGCTTCCCGGTGTGAAAGCCATCAATGATTAAATTAAGACTATATTTTCAAAAAAAAGTTTCCGTGTTTTTGCGGAAACTTTTTTTATGACCTGAATGCAATTTTTATTCAATTATTTTTTTTGATAGATTGACAATGAAATCTAGGAATATATTCCAGAGGAATGATTTGTATTAGAAATTTGGATTTTCACTGAAATTTGACCTTCAGAAACCTGTCTAAAATCAATTATCTACTTTTTTTCGATAACATATATCAAGCTGGAAAATTCACCGCTTTTTGATGCTTTAAAATTAGAAATCGCTCCTCGGACGGCTCCTTTTAACCAAAAAAGAGTAGATTTTTTATATTTTTCACTCAGCATAGAAATATAGAACGAATCCAGTAAAAGTGGTTTGATGGTTTTTAGTTTCCACAAGTCAGTGTCAAAAAATGCTTCCATGCCTTTTTTTGAAAAATGATAAAGATGTCGGGGGACATCATAAGCGGCCCAAAATTCTTTGTAAAATATTGCATCGTATGAAGTGGGATTGGGTACTGCAATAATCAGCTTTCCGTTTTTCCTGAGTTTACTGTGAAAGAGGTTCAGTATTTCCTGTTGATTACCGATATGTTCCAGAACATGCCATAAGGTTATGGCATCCAGACTTTCGTCCTGAAGTTCCTGTAACTGGTGGATAAAAGTGGTCTGTTTTGTCTTTTTCTGAGCAGCAGTCTGTGCTTCCGGATTGGGTTCGAGTCCGTACGTGGTAAAATCGGATTCAATATACTTCAGAAATTCACCCGCACCGCATCCGTAATCCAGAACTTGTGCTCCCTTCGGCAGGAAAGCTACCAGAACGTTCCGTTTGTAGTTCAGATTAAATCCCTGTATAAATTTGTATATTTTTTCCTTCAGTGATCCGGAATCCTGGTGATGGGAGATGTACGCTGTACTCTCGTAATAAGAAGCGATGTTTTCTGGTACAGGGTCAGTTTTGTAAATACCCGGATATTGAGTTTCTTTGAGTTCAAATACTTCTCCTGTCAGGAAATGATCTTTTATTTTCATAAACAGTTTTGCACATATTAACATTAAGACATTAACGCGTCAGTATCAGCCGTGGAATAATGTTTCACGTGAAACAATCCACAGGGTTATCCACAGACTATCTGCCGAGATAGATTAATAAAACATTTATATCTGCGGGTGAAACGCCGCTGATTCTTCCTGCCTGAGCAATGGTTTTGGGCTGCACTGTATTCAGTTTCTGTTTTGCTTCTGCAGATAAGGAGCTAATTTTACTATAGTCGAAATCTTGAGGAATTTTTATAGTTTCCAATCGGTGTAGCTTTGCTACATTTTCCTTTTCTTTCTCTATATAACCTTTATATTTAATGTTGATTTCTGCTTGTTCTCGGATTTCATTACTATACAAGCTTGTGGTCTCACTGATAAAATCAATTTTTGAAAGTTTATCGAGCGTGATATTGGGACGTGTTAAAATCTGCGCAGCCCGGTATGCCTGGTCTACTGGAGCAGATTCATTATCAGCAAGGACGGGATTAATAATGTCCGGTTTCAGAGAAGTTTCCCGTAAAAAAGTTTCCAGCTGTGCACTTTGAGTTATTTTATTTTCTACTTTTTTCAGTCTTTCTTCGGTAGCCAATCCTATTTTATACGATTTCTCTGTAAGGCGTATATCCGCATTATCCTGGCGTAAAAGCAGTCTGTATTCTGCTCTGGAGGTGAACATGCGGTAAGGTTCTTCCGTACCTTTGGTAATCAGATCGTCAATGAGAACACCAATATACGCTTCGTCTCTGTTCAAGATGAATTCATCCTTGCCGTGCACTTTATTATGGGCGTTAATTCCGGCCATTAAGCCTTGTCCGGCTGCCTCTTCATAGCCTGTAGTTCCATTGATCTGACCTGCAAAATAAAGGTTCTGAACCAGTTTTGTTTCCAATGTATGATGCAATTGGGTAGGAGGGAAGTAATCATATTCTATGGCATATCCGGGACGGAAAACTTTTACATTTTCAAAACCTGGAATATGCTTCATGGCCTTAATCTGAACATCTTCCGGGAGTGAGGAGCTGAATCCGTTGACGTATATCTCCACTGTGCGCCAGCCTTCCGGTTCTACGAAGAGCTGGTGTCGGTTCCGTTCTGCAAAGCGATTTATTTTATCTTCAATACTCGGGCAGTAGCGGGGTCCTGTACTTTGTATCGTTCCATTAAACATCGGACTTCTGTCAAATCCTTCACGTAAAATATCGTGAACGGTTTCATTGGTATATACAATGTGGCAACTGAGTTGTTTTGTTAACCTTGGTGTATCCAGATAGCTGAATTTTTGTGGATTTTCATCACCTTTCTGCTCTTCCATTTTGGAGTAATCCAGGCTTCTGCCGTCCACACGGGGAGGAGTTCCGGTTTTCATCCTTCCGGCTTCAAAACCTAATGATACCAGTTGTTCGGTAATCCCAAAAGCTTTGGGTTCGCCCATACGGCCTCCACCCAGTTGTTTGTCGCCCACGTGTATCAGTCCGTTCAGAAACGTGCCGTTGGTCAATACTACAGATTTTCCTTTAATCTGAATACCCAGAGAGGTGTTTACTCCGGTGACCTGACCATTTTCTATCAATAGAGATTTGACCATATCCTGGAAGAAGTCCAGGTTGGGCGTATTTTCCAGTGCCAATCTCCATTCTTCCGCAAACATCATCCGGTCGTTTTGTGTACGCGGAGACCACATCGCAGGACCTTTAGAGAGGTTCAGCATTTTAAATTGAATGGCGGATTTATCTGCAATTATTCCGGAATATCCCCCCAGTGCATCAATTTCACGAACTATTTGACCTTTGGCAATCCCACCCATAGCGGGATTACAGGACATTTGTCCGATGGTCTGCATATTCATGGTAATCAGCAGTGTTTTGGAACCCAGGTTGGCAGCAGCAGCAGCAGCTTCACAACCGGCATGTCCGGCTCCTACTACGATGACGTCATATGTTTCGGTTATCATTAGAATAGACTTTTATTAAAATTGTTTCACGTGAAACATCATTAATTAAAAACAGATGAATCACAGTTGCTGTCTGACGGAAAAAGTCCGTGGGTAAGCCCGTGAAAGAGGAATATACCGGGGTTTAACGTCAAAGAGCGATTAGATTATAAGATCACGCCGGGCGAGATAATAATCTTCTTTAAAGCGCATTTCTGAAATTTCCGCCTCTGTTTTATCTTTGTAACCGCACAGATGCAAAACTCCGTGAGCAAGTACCCTGTGAAGTTCACGGTCAAAATCCTGACCCAGCACAGCAGCATTGTCTGAAATGCGCTGCAAAGATACAAAAATATCTCCTGAAATCGTTTGACCCTTCACATAGTCAAAGGTGATGATATCTGTATAATAATCGTGCTGTAAATAGTCGCGGTTCACTTGCAGGAGGTAGTCATCACTGCAAAAAATATACTGCAGATCACCGGGTTTTTTACCTTCAGAACTGATGATATGGTGCAGCCAGGTCCTGGTGCGTTCTTCAATTACTATGGGTTCTGTATCTTCGAAAAAAAATGTTGTCATAATATTAAAACCAATGTCCCAGTATGACACTGAAGGTTCCGTTGTTTCTGTTAATAGAGTGGCTGTAATTAAGTTTAACCTGCCCTAAAGGTGATTTGTAACCGGCAGTGAGTCCCGCAGACGATTCTGTGATGTGAAAAATATCGTCTACTTCCGCATCTGCAAAGAGATTGGCCACACTGAAAGACGCATCCACAAAGTAGTTTTTGTGGACATTAAACTGTAGTGTATTGGCCATTGTGAGTAGATTTCTTGAACTCAGCTGTCCGAATTCATATCCCTGAAACTGATTAAAGTTACCGAGATTCTGCTCGAAAATTCCTCCGATTTTATATTCATTGTAATGGGATAATTCATCGCCGAGCGTAAAGCCTGCTGCCATGCCCAAGCGGTAGGTAAGCCATGTTGTCAGCGGAAAATTAAACCGTGCTGTTATTTTTGTCTGAAAGGTTCTACCTTCCAGTTTTTCACTCAGTAAATCCAACAACTTTCCTTCAGCGTTCAGGTACCAGCCTTTGGTGGGAAAACCTTTGTCATTTTGGGTGTCGGTTTTCATAAATACATAAGGGTTTATAAAGTGGTGCACATCTGAGTAAGCAGCACGTCCTATCGATTTCGCCTCAAAATAATCATGACTGATTCCACCGCCGATGGCATATTTGTCCCGCCATACCGACTGAAGAAATACTTCATTTCGAAACCAGTTCCAGGATTCAGTTACATTGGAGTTGATGTCCCGTAAATCCAGCGACATTCCGGAGGCATAAGCCCCAAAACCGGGGATATAGCCGTTGTCTATAAAATAATTGAGGTAGTATCTGGGCGTGTCACCTACTACCACATCCAGAGACAGTGTGGAATTTCGGAACAGCAATCTTTTTACGGTCGCATTCAGCAGTAAGCCGGTTTTGAAGATCTCATCATAATGCAACCCAAATTTCAGGTAGAAACGGGTATCGTCTTCTATAACGTCCAGTTTCAGATAATTCAGATCATGATTGCCGGTTTTTATGATTTCATAATTGATGAGTCTGTAATTATTGGTGGCGTACAACTTATCAATCATCCGGTTTATAGAGCTGTAAGAGTGTAATGCAGGCAGCTTCATATTCATTTTACCTTCCACATAGTTCTTGCTGAAAATTTCATTATTTACCAGCACCAGACTGTCTATTTTGTACATATTGGAGAAAACCATATTCATGGGTGTACGGAGCAGGTGATCTTCTCTTTTCGGCAATAATGAAAGGGTAGGGACGTATTGGATGGCTTCTTCGTAACCGGCGTTAAGGATCTCTGCCTTGGCATCATAGCTGGTGGCGGTTTTGCCGGTGAGATCCGGATGGATGTTAATGTCTGTGTACTTGTACTGGCGTACCGTTTCCTTCTGGATTCCGAAATCAATCACCTGGTTCAGAATGGCAATCGCACTCTGCAGATTTTCCCTGCTGGCCAGTCCCTGGCTCAAATCTACACCGATGACAATGTCAATTCCTTTATCTTTCAGCGGTTTTGAGGGATAATTAATGGTCATGGCGCCGTCTATATAAAGTGAATCGCCAATCTTTACCGGATCCATCAATGATGGAAATGCTGAACTTGCCATAATCGAACTCACCAGATCACCCTTTTCAAAAATTTCCATAGCTCCGCTTTCCAGATTGGTGCCGATACACATAAACGGAATTGGTAGTTTGGAGAAATCTTCTGTGGTAGAGACATTTTTAAAGAGTTCCTTCAGGAGATAGATGTTTTTTTGTCCGGTAGAAATGGCTTTGGGCAGTACGTTGATTTTACCGTTCTTCACCGGAATATTCAGAATGTATTTGTCTACAGATTTGTTGAAGAAAGTAGCCTCCTGCCGGGTTTTCTCATTGGCAATGATATTGTAGAAATCGGTATCCATTACAATTTTCTCGATGTCTTTACCGGTATATCCGCTGGCATACAAACCTCCTACTATCGCTCCCATGCTGGTTCCGGAAACATAGTCAATCCGCACACCCAGCGAATCCAGAACTTTCAGAACGCCTATGTGTGCAAATCCTTTGGCTCCACCACCAGATAATGATAAACCAATTTTTGGATTGGGCGGAATTACAAAACCTTCCTTTACTTGCCCTTTCAGTAGTATAATACTGAAGAAAACGGCTATGATGATCGCTACTTTTTGCATTAGTTCTTTATATATATTCTCTTTACTCTTCTCGAAATGGAGGTCAGTACCTCATAAGGAATGGTTCGGCAATAATCAGCAAACTGCTGCAGACTAGGGCTGGAATTGAAAATAATCACCTCGTCTCCTTCTTTTATTTTTGCTGTACCTATGTCTATCATCATCATGTCCATACATACGTTTCCCACAATGGGATACAATTTTTTGTGGATGGCCACATATCCGTTTTTATTGCTTAGAAGCCGGGGTATCCCGTCGGCGTACCCCACTGGGATGGTTGCAATTCTTGTGTTTTCTTCTGCACGGAACCGGCGGTTATAACCCACAGATTCACCTTTTTCCACCTCAGAAATCTGAGATATGACCGTTTTGAATACCACCGCGCTTTGCAGCTGACGTGCGATTTGCTCATCAGATGAAATGCCTGCCATTCCGATGCCGATGCGCACCATATCAAACTGATATTCGGGAAAGGAAACAATACCGGAGGTATTCAGAATATGATAAATAGGTTGATAGCCCAAGCTGCAAGAGAGTGCAGATGCATTCCTTTCAAAGATCCTAATCTGCTCTAGGGTATAGTCCCGTTCCTCGGCATCATCAGCTGAAGATAAATGACTGAAAATACTGGCCGCTTTCAGATTCATGGTCTTAAGCTTACCGGCGAGTTCGTCCAGTTCTGGAGTTTTGAAGCCCAGTCGGTGCATTCCGGTTTCCAGTTTGATGTGCACCGGATACTGCTTGCTGATGCCCTTCTGCTGAAGCGCTTCATAAAATTTTTCCAGAACGCGGAAACTGTAAATCTCCGGTTCCAGATTGAAATCAATGATGCTGTGATAGCTGTGCTGCTCCGGATTCATCACAATAATAGGCGTTGTGATTCCATTTTTCCGGAGGTCCGCTCCTTCATCTGCATACGCAACACCCAAATAATCAATGTGATGGTGCTGTAAAAACTCTGCAATCTCGTAACCCCCCAGTCCATAGGAATAGGCTTTAACCATCGCCATTATTCGAGTTTCCGGTTTCAGCAAAGCACGATGAATGTTGATATTGTGGATAATGGCATTCAGATTCACCTCCAGTACCGTATCATGTTTCTGCAGCTCCAGATGGTTTTTTACTTTTTCAATGGTAAATTTTCGTGCACCTTTCAGCAAAATCAGCGAGTTTTCTATCTGATTAAGTTCTTGGCTTTCAATTAATTGTTGAGTATCGGTAAAAATAAATACTTCACCGTTAAACAAATACTCATATTTCGGAATTTCCTCTCCAACCAGAAATACTGAATGAAAGTTTTGCTCATTCACCAGCTGAGATACATTTCTGTACAAATCATCCGGTTGATCCCGAACGTCTATAATGTCGGTTAGAATCAGGGCTTTTTTAGCTTTCCCGTATTCGTTGATAAACTGAAAGGCAATCTTAAGTGAGTCAATATCCAGATTAAAGGAATCATTAATCACAAGATTGTTTCTAATGCCGTTGACGCTTTCTAACCGCATTTCTACGGCTTTCAGGGCGTTGAGTTTTGCAGTAATCTGTTCATCGTCAAACTGAAGTTCCCGCAGAACGGCAATGACCGCAAGGGCATTCATCAGCGTTGCCTCATCACGTTGTAACATGGGAAAACTGAAGGGAATGCCGAAATGACTCACGGTGATATCCAGCTGATGATTCTTCCAGTCTGATGCCGGTTTCAGATCGTTATCTGGATGAAATCCGTAAGAAATAAGCTTTTGTTCATTAAATTTTTCATGGATCTTTTGCCGTACCAGAGGGTGATCTCCATTGAAAATGATGGTTTTTGAATTGTTAAAAAGTTTCAGTTTTTCATCGATCAGTTCTTCTTCTGACGAGAAATTAGCCGAATGCGCTGTTCCGATGTGGGTGAGGATACCCAATTCCGGCGAAAATATACTGCTCAGAATGTCCATTTCGCCCGGTCTGGAAATACCGGCTTCAAAAATTCCAAGTTCATGATTTTCGTTGATCTGCAACAGTGAAAAGGGTAAACCGGTCTGCGAATTGAAACTCTTCGGACTTTTTACCGTACTGAACTCGTTCCAGAGGCTCTGGTACAGCCATTCCTTTACGATAGTTTTTCCGTTGCTGCCCGTTATCCCTATTGTTTTCAGCTCAGGAAAACCGCCCAGATGTTGTGCCGCCAGTTTTTGCAGAAAGGCCACAGCATTTTTTACAATGATCCAGGTAACTCCTTCGTAATCTGCAGTTTTGTTTTCGGCAATAATAATTTTAATGCCTTTTTCCACTGTGGCTGGAATATACTTTTCGCCACGGTTTTTACTGGTATTGATCGCCAGAAATGCTTTCTCTTTTACAGAGAAAATAGTTCGGCTGTCAAAAGCAATGCTTCTGATGCGTGCATCGGGGTTTCCAATGACGGTGCTGTCTGTTAGATCGGCAATTTCTCTGGCCGTATAGTTCATTCCTGCGGATTTTTATTGAGGACAAATTCTGTGAAAATACGTCGGCTCACGGCTTCATAACTGTCGGTTTCCCCCAGTTGTACCAGATTTTTGCTTTCGGTGGTTCTCATGGAATAATTGGCCAGGTTGCCGGTTCTCTTGCAAATAGCATGCACTTTTGTCACATATTCGGCGGTAGCCATCAAATAAGGCATGGAGCCAAAGGGTCTTCCCAGAAAATCCATGTCCAGACCTGCAATAACCACCCGCACTCCGGTATTGGCCAGTTGATTGGCTACTTCTACAATGCCTTCATCAAAAAACTGAGCCTCGTCTATGCCCACTACATCGCAGGTAGAGCCCAAAAGCAGAATCTCGTTGGAACTCTCTACAGGCGTGCTCAGAATTTTATTCTGGTTGTGGGAAACCACTTCCTCATCTCCATATCGGGTATCTATTTTCGGTTTGAAAATTTCTACCTTCTGGCCTGCCATTTCTGCTCTGCGCAACCTGCGGATCAGTTCTTCGGTTTTTCCCGAAAACATCGAACCACAGATCACCTCCATCCAACCACTTTGTTTGGAATGATTTATTGTATTTTCTAAAAACATTTGTTACTTTAGCCGTAAATATAATTTCAAAATTACGCAAAATTTAACAAGATATTGCAATGCAAAACTTTCAGGAAATTCAGCAAAAAGCGCTTCATGATGCAAAGTCCATTATAGAAAAGCTGCAACGCATCGATTCTGCAGAAGATTTAAAGGAATCTTCATCCCAGCTTCAGCAGCTGCAGGAAATTATCACCTTTTTGTCACTCGCTGAAAAATATCGGGAGGATATGCAGGATGTACCGGTTCAAATTATTGACAATCAGGAAACTGACTATGAAAATGAAGTATTGGAAGAAATTGAAGACCGCTATATTGCCGAAGAGGAAGTGATTTTCAACAATACCCTGAACCAAATCGATGAATCCGAAATTCACCATCCCGAAATTGGGACACAGGTTTTTGAGGAAGAGGCTATTTTTAACAATGAACTGAATGAAATTCAAGCTGCAGAAGAATCGGAAACCGATCCGGAGGAAGTGGTTGATTATGAACTGAGTGGGGTTTCTTCTTCCATAGACAATACCGAAGAATCTCCGGAAATTGACTCCGAACCGGAAATTTTCAAACCGGAAGACACCGCCGATTATGAGGAAATTGATGAAAATATTGAGGTAACGGAACCTGAAGAAGCAGCCGCGGATGAGGAGGAAGAGGAGCCTAAGGAAGCCGTGACCTTTACCTTTGATGTGGCCGGCATCAAGGATGAAGAAACTGCTGCGGAAACTGCTGATTCCCAAGATGTCTCTGCAGTTGCAGAACCTGCTGCAGATCAAGAAACTGCAACCGATGAGCGTGGTAAGATTGTGGACATTGAACGTGAAGAGAAAATGATTCAGCTCAATGCTGCCGCCGCCGAAATACAGGAACAACACCAGGAAGAAAAGAAATTTAAACTGGCCAATATCAAAGGATTGAAAAAGATTCAGTCCCTGTTTGAAGATGATCCGCTGGAAGAAGAAGAACATGTGGCTCCTCCTGCAGAAAAACCGGAAGCAAGTCTGCTGAAGGCCAATATGCCCACAGATTTCATGGAAGCAGAAAAGCCGAAAGCCGAATTCAGACTGGATCTGAATGACCGTATCTCTTTTGCGAAGATGCTTTTTGGGGGCAGTCAGGTAGAAATGAATGAAACCATTAACACCCTGAACAGTTTTAAAACCCTGGCAGAAGCCAAAGAATACCTGAGTGAGGTATATTACAAAAACAAATGGGAGCAGGCAGATGAATATGCCCAGAGGCTGTGGTCACTGGTGGAACACAAATTTATTTAAGCTTCCCCGCACGTGCTGTTTCAGCGCTGCAAAATCTGCATTTTTATAATTTATGATTAAAAATATCACAGCTTTTCAAAACGTATTTTTCATTGGGGTAGCCGGTGTGGGCATGAGCGCTATTGCCCAGTATCTGAAAGGTATTGGCAAGGATGTTTCCGGCAGTGACCGCTATTTCCAGCCCGGACTATATAATAAAACCCGTGAACAACTTGAAAATGAAGGTATTACCTGTTATGATCAAGACGGCAGCGGAATCTCTGACCGTACGCAGCTGGTGGTGGTGTCCACCGCAATAGAAGACACCGTGCCCGAGGTTCAGAAAGCCAGGCAACTGGGAATTCCCATCATGAAAAGGAGTGAACTTCTGGCACTGATTGCAG
This sequence comes from Chryseobacterium sp. MFBS3-17, assembly GCF_020687745.1. Lineage (GTDB taxonomy): Bacteria > Bacteroidota > Bacteroidia > Flavobacteriales > Weeksellaceae > Marnyiella. The sequence goes on along the minus strand of NZ_JAJEWK010000008.1, from coordinate 6,548 downwards.
AAAGTAAGAAAACAATAGCAGTAGCCGGCACCTCCGGTAAATCTACCACATCGGCAATGCTGTACCAGATTCTGCTGGATGCCGGCCTGGAACCCAGCATTATTTCAGGTGCCGGCCTGACCAGCATCATTAAGCAGGGTAAAATCGGAAATGCAGCGGTGGGGAAAGGTGAATGGCTCATCATTGAAGCCGATGAAAGTGACGGCTCTGTGGTGCAGTACCACCCCGAAACCGGGCTCTTGCTGAATATTGACAAAGACCATCAGGAAATTGATGAACTGATTGAATTATTTACGATATTTAAAAATAATACTAAGGGTTTATTCATTGTGAATCAGTCTAATACACTGGCAAAATCCTTGTCTGCGGATGGCGATAATGATTTCGGTTTTGAAGATGAAAATGCAGGCTATTCGGCAACGAATTTCAGACAGGATGGATTTACTTTACATTTTGAAGTAAAAAACCAGCGTTTCGCTATGAATTCCATCGGCAGGCATTCGGTGGAAAATGCTACAGCCGCTGTTGCAGTGGCCCACCAGATGGGTGTAAGCCTGGAAACTTGTGCGCAAAGTTTGGAAAAGTATGAAGGAATCTACCGCAGGCATCAGATTTTAGGACAGAAAAACGGCATTTGGGTCATTGATGATTATGCGCATAATCCCGCAAAGTGTGCTGCTTCCATACGGGCATGCCAGCCTCTGGCAGCGAAAGTCGTTGCCTGGTTTCAGCCGCATGGCTACGGACCTACCCGATTTCTGAGAAAGGATTTCGTGGAAGAAATTTCAGAAGCGTTGCGGCCACAGGATGAAATCTGGATGAGCGAAATTTTTTATGCCGGCGGTACTGCGGTGAAAGATATTTCTGCCGGTGATCTGGTGGAAGATATACAGAAAACCGGAAAGAATGCTTATTTTGTGGAGGACCGCAATGATTTTATGGAAACCGTACGGCCTCGCCTCAATGCAGATACCGTGTTGCTGCTGATGGGCGCCCGGGATCCCGGTCTGGAGGATTTTTGCAAAAATCTGTTTGAAAATTTATAAATGCACAAAATATGGAATCAGCATTCAAAGATTTAATTTTCCCGATGATTCTCGTCCTCGGATTTTTACTGATGTATCTTGCACCCATTCTCGTCATCATGTTTTCAAAGAAGACAACCGGTAAAGAGAAAATCGCCTGGATTCTGGCCGTGATTTTCATCTCCTGGTTTGCCTGGATATTTTACGCCTTACTGGCACCTTTGACCCAAAAAAGATGAGTGGAATTTTATATTTTGTGCCTACACCGGTGGGTAACCTTGAAGATATGACCTTCAGAGCGGTGCGCATTCTGAAAGAAGTGGATTATATTCTCTGCGAAGATACCCGAACCTCGGGAATCCTGCTGAAACATTACGAGATTTCCAAACCACTGAAAGCCTACCATTTGCATAACGAGCATCAGGCTACCGAAAAAGTAATAGAGGAGCTGAAAAGCGGACAAAACATTGCCCTGATTACCGATGCAGGAACGCCCGGCATTTCAGATCCCGGTTATCTGCTGGCCAAAGCAGCTGCAGATGAGAATCTGGAAATGATCTGTCTGCCCGGAGCTACCGCTTTCGTCCCGGCACTGGTGGTTTCCGGACTTCCCAATAACGAATTCCTGTTTGCCGGATTTCTCCCCCAGAAAAAAGGCCGCCAAACCAAACTGAAACAACTGGCCGCAGAAAAAAGAACCATTGTACTTTACGAAAGTCCGCATAAAATCAACACCACACTGGAGCAAATCAGGGAATTTTTTGGTCCTGAAACGCGCATCAGCCTCAGCCGGGAGATTTCCAAAAAGTTTGAAGAAACAAAAAGAGGAAGCATAGACGAGCTCATTGAGTTTTCAAAATCCAAAACATTAAAAGGAGAAATAGTGTTGGTCATAAACAACGTGATATGAAAATTGCACTCGTGTACAGCGGTATGATTCCGGCTGTAAAATACGGCGGCACCGAACGCGTGATCTGGGATCTGGCTGCAGAATTGCACCGGCGCGGTCATGAAATCACTTTCGTGGTCAGTGAACATTCACGGATTCCTTTTGGCAGAAAAATCCCTTTTGAATCTGTTCAGCATGCCAGTGAACTTCCGGCAGATCTGGATGTCATCCATTTCCACAGCGGAATTGCGGGGATGGGAGCGCAGGAAACCCCCTATATTTTCACCATGCACGGCAATGCCGGACCCGGAGTGGTATTGCCGCCGAATACCGTCTTTGTTTCGCAGAATCATGCAGAACGCTTTGGCTCTGATTCGTTTGTGCATAACGGCCTGAACTGGGACGCCTATCCGCAGCCGGATTTAAACCAAAAGAGAAACTACTTTCATTTTTTGGGGAAGGGAGCCTGGCGCGTCAAGAATCTGCGCGGCGCCATCCAGGTGGTGAAGAAAACTCCGAAAGAAAAATTATATGTGATGGGTGGCGTCCGGTTCAATGTAAATATGGGACTGCGCTTCACCTTTACGCCCCGGGCAAAGTTCTTCGGAATGGTAGATAATGAGGAGAAATCCCGGATGATGAACGGTTCCAAGGGACTGGTTTTTCCGGTATTGTGGCATGAACCTTTTGGTCTGGCCATTACCGAAAGCCTCTATTTTGGCTGTCCTGTGTTTGGTACCCCGTACGGCTCATTGCCCGAACTGGTGACTTCCGGTACCGGATTTTTGTCGGATAGCCGTAAAGAATTAACTTTGGCACTGGGAAATGCCGGAGACTTCAGCAAAAAACACTGCCATGAATATGTGGGAGACCTCTTTAATGCAAAACTGATGGCTGACCGCTATCTGCTGAAATACGAAAAGGTGATGCGCGGCGAAGTGCTGAATGCAGAGGCGCCGCAACTGCGGCAGGAAACGCCCAAATTTTTAAATTGGATACAATAAAATTAAGATTATGAAACTATTAGAAGGAAAAGTAGCACTCATCACGGGTGGATCCAGAGGGATTGGCAAGGGAATCGTAGAAACTTTTGCAAAACAGGGCGCACAGGTGGCTTTCACCTATGCCGGATCTGTGGACAAAGCCACTGCACTGGAAAACGCACTGAGTGATGTGACCAAAATAAAAGGATACCAGAGTGACGCCTCAGATTTTGATGCCGCACAAAAACTGGTAGACGATGTGATGGCCGATTTCGGGAAAGTGGATATCCTCATCAACAATGCCGGGATTACCAGAGACAATCTGCTCCTGCGCATGGGAAAAGAGGACTGGGATATCATCATGAAAACCAATCTGGATTCTGTTTTTAACCTCACCAAAGCGGTCATCAAGCCCATGATGAAGGCCAAAAGCGGTTCCATCATCAATATGTCTTCCGTGGTCGGGATTCAGGGGAATGCCGGGCAGGCCAATTATGCTGCTTCCAAAGCCGGAGTTATCGGATTTACCAAATCTGTGGCTCTGGAGCTGGGTTCCAGAAATATCCGCTGCAATGCCATTGCGCCGGGATTCATTGAAACCGAAATGACCGCTGCACTGGATGAGAAAGTGATTGAACAATGGAGAAATGACGTGCCGCTGAAGCGGGGCGGCCAGCCGGAAGATGTGGCCAATGTCTGCGTATTCCTGGGTTCGGATATGTCTGCCTACATCACCGGCCAGACGCTGAATGTGTGTGGCGGTTTACTGACTTAATTATTGATTATCAACCTTATACAAAGCCTTTTGTCTTGTTGGCAGAAGGTTTTTTTATTGCTTACTGAAATGAAATTTGAAGATCAAACCTACCACCGTATTTTATTGGTTTTCGCGCTGGAATCTGAGGCCGGGAACGAGTTTGAAGGATTCCGTACACTTTTTACCGGCGTGGGCAAGGTGAACGCGGCATACCACCTTACCAAAGCCATTATGGAAGACCGCCCGGATCTCATCATTAATCTGGGAACAGCCGGCAGCACGGCTTTTGACCGTGGTACAGTGGTGTGTTGCCCCCGGTTTATTCAGCGGGATATGGATGCACAGGCTTTGGGCTTTCAGAAATTTGAAACGCCGCTATCCGGAGAACCGGCGATGCTGGAATATGGTCTTGCGCCGGGCGGCATGCCCCTGGGAATCTGTGGTTCCGGAGACCAATTCGAAATGGAACACCGCAATCCGGAGTACAATGTGATTGATATGGAAGGGTACGCTCTGGCCAGAGTAGCCCGGCATGAAGGCATTGATTTTCTCTGCCTGAAGTATATTTCAGACGGTGCCGATGGCAATGCCGCTGCAGACTGGTCTCAGGAACTGAAGCGGGCCGCGCGGAGTCTGCGGGCGGTGCTGGCAGCCTGGTAAGTTTCTTTTTATGGGGATATTCAGGTGGACTTTTGGGAGCTGTTTCCCGCTGTCCGCTGTATCTTTTCCGGTGAATTCGGCTCCGCTCATTCACCGGAAAAGGATGCCGCTTCCATCGGGGCTATGGGTGGGGTTTCCGTTCAGGTATTTTGATACAGGTCACGAATCGGGCAACTTTTCGTTGATGTGTTTGGATTCAAATTTTATATTTTAAAAAGTCCGACCCTATAAAACTCGTGCCGGGCACTATTTTCGCTGTGAATTTCGGAAACCCATCCGTATGAAAAGTATTGTAGCCATAGACTGGCCTGCGCTCCTTTTGGGGAGCGAAGACTGGTCGTTTCTGCCCGAGGTTGTATTGCGCACCTTTATTATGTTTCTCATCATCATCGTCGGTCTTCGGCTGATGGGCAAAAGAGGAATCCGGCAACTGTCTGTTTTTGAGCTGGTGGTGATTGTGGGTCTGGGTTCTGCGGCGGGCGATCCCATGTTTTATAAAGAGGTGGGGCTTGTATTTTCTTTTGTGGTTTTTCTGGTGATTATTGTACTCTACGCACTGCTGGTGCGGATTCTGGGAAAGTCCCCGAAAGTAGAAGACCTGCTGGAGGGCAAGCCGGTGTGTCTGATCCGGGATGGCGTATTTGAGGTTGAAAATTTTAAAAAAGAGCATCTGGGCAGTGATGAGTTCTTTGCCGAACTGCGCCTGCGGGGTATCTCGCAATTGGGACAGGTAGAAACAGCGATTGAAGAAACATCCGGCGAGCTGAGTGTCTTTTATGTGCCGGATGATGCGGTTCGCTATGGCCTGTCTGTGATGCCGGATTCCTTGCAGCATCCTGTAACCAGCATTACCGCACCGGGTTATTATTCCTGCATCTTCTGCGGTTATACCGAACAGAAAAACGCCGGTGCAGCAGGCGTTTGCCCCAACTGCACACACCGGCACTGGGTAGCGGCCAGTGGCAAAAAACGGATTACCTGAGTGAAAATACCAAGCAATTTTACAGCTTAACTTAAGTTCACCGCTGCTAATGCCAATGATTCAGGTCGTTTATTCCCGTCAGCAGCCACGGATGTTGTAGCTGTAATCTATGGTCTGCAAGGGTGAGGATGGTGAGGTGCCGCCTACTTTCTTCTGCTCCTGCTACCCAAATATCATTTTAATTTTCAAATTTTCTACTGATTTCAAATTTTATTGTATTGATTCTCAACTGTTTAATTTTACACCCACACGTTTGATAAACAGTACCCATTACCACGAATCATAATTTTTTTCATCTATTACTTTTGAAACATCCCCTGTAATCTTATAGGTTCTTTCTCTCACGATTTCACCATTTGGTTTGTAATTAGTTTCTTTGCCAAACAATAAAGAAGACCCCAATATACTGTCAATTTCAACTCCTTTTCGATAACGTAATCGTGAAATTTCTGAAAGTTTCCCAGTTGAATATCTTGATATAAATGTAGTATAAAAGTATTTATTGTCCGAACTATCAATTTTTTCAAAATACTCAAAACCATTATCATAGATAAAAAGGGTGTCAATTAGCTGATTATCTTTGAACTTTCCAACAAACATGAGGTTACCCTCTCTGTCATATCTATTAAATTTAAGAATGTCGTTATCAAAAACTCTGACGTATTTTATTTTGCCATTATCATAGAAGATTTTCTCTTGCTTCTCCTCTTTTTTGCAAGAAAACAAGAAAAAAATCATCAAAATTAAAAAGAACTGTTTTATTATCATCTTCTCAGCATTTCTCTTCTTAATGAATCACTTCTTCGTTGCATATCACGAATTCCCCTTAAGCTATCAGAGGTGTTCTTACTCTTGATTGAATCCCTTTGAAACCCTGTCAGATTGTTAATGTATCGTGTTTGGCTGGTCATTTTTACACCATTAACTTGGCCTTCAGGATTCCTGATTAGTTCTGTACCTGTGTATACTGTTCCGTAAAAGCTATGGCTTTTCTGTTCCCCACCAATGCCCGCAGCAGCATCAGCAAGACCTACCGCTTGCTGACTCAAACCCAAAAATGCTTCCAGCCTATCCATTCCAGACTTAAAAGAACTAATACTTAGACTATTTAGCATTGCACCGAAATAACCATACGTATTAATAACCTGATCTATATCTGGTCTAAAAAACGGACTGCTTCCTCCTAATCCAGCTCCACCCATTCCTGTGTAATAGTTTCCACCTGCGTTGCCTAAGCGAGATATCCACTTCT
>NZ_JAJEWK010000002.1 GCF_020687745.1 Chryseobacterium sp. MFBS3-17 | reverse complement strand
TTTCAAGACCTTCTCTTCTTCATCTTATTCCCTAAAGACCCACCTGGCTTCCAATCTATCTCCTGCGCTCCCCATCATCTCGTTACCTCGATTTGGGACTGCAAAGATAAGGGGAAATTTTTAATGTGCAAGAAAAAATTATTTTTTTTTCGCGACCCCTTTATTTTAATAATACTACTGCTCCACTGTTAAGTGACTGCAAATGTAAGACAATCTCTAAACATAAAACAAATAAAATAGTGAATAATTTTTTAATTGTGGACAAATCCATTGGCAAGTATATTACAACCAATAGGTTACACGATTATCAGAGTTTTCCACATCATCATAATAATGATGACCGGGCCGGATTGTATTGGCTGTTTCGCCACATTAACCGCGATAAAAGCGGTAAAAACCGTCTGAAACCATCCACTAAATTCTACTTAATGTCCAAAAATTATCGTTTGCCGCATCATTTTTTTCTGTTTCGCCAGCCCACCTGTCGTAGAATCGGGAGAATAACTCTCAAAATCCACATCATCGCACTGAGAAGATCCTGGAAATCTGTAAATAAGTTGCCTTTTTTGAACATTCAAATCCGTTCTGCAGATATTCCCCTTTGTTTAATCTGCCAAAACTCATTCGGAAAGTTTAATTTTCTCCTGGTATATATATAATATGCAGGTTTGAATTTCACTCCCAGTCCTCGCCAGAGAATAAATAATTACCACGATTCCTGACTGCAAGAAGATCATCAGTCTCTGTTCATGTGCGGCAGTTCTTTGAACTCATATATATATTACATATCCATACCTTATATATAGTGTAAGAAGAAAGAAAGAAAGAAAGAAAAAAAAATGGAAATGGAAATGGAAAGAAAAAGAAAACGAAAAGAAATAGAAAGGAACCCAACGGGCAGCCAGGACTAGCATCACGCCTCAAAAGAAAAAGGAATATCTGCAGGATGAAACACTCAGACCACAAAATTCCGGGTCTTTCTGAACAGAAAATAGCCGATGAGCACCCCAATAGTATCTGCCACCGCATCCCAGACTTCCAGGGAGCGTCCCAGCCCCATTTCGTCCTGTAAAATTTCAGTTAGAAAAGTATAGCACATCATGATTTGCAGGAAGACGATGAAACGGGTTTTGGGGAATGCCGACATAAAGCAAAATCCCAGCATCACAAAGGTGCTGATGTGCACCACTTTGTCTATGCCCTGAAATACAAACCAGTAATCACCAGTTTCTATGCCGGGTTTGAGGAGCATATAAGAAAGAAATGCCCAATAAATGGGCAAAATCTTCTTAAATATTCGTGAAATCTTATCCAAGGCTGGCCTGGTATTCTTCTGCCGAAATAAGGCCGTCCTGTGCAGAAGCATCTGCCATTTCTACTTTGATGATCCATCCTTTTCCGTAAGGATCCGCGTTCAGGAGTTCCGGCTGGTCTTCAAGGTCAGCATTAAACTCAGTGATTTTTCCGGTTACAGGCAGGAAAAGATCAGATACTGTTTTTACAGCTTCCACACTTCCGAAAACATCACCGGCATTCAAACCCTCATCTACCGTATCTACATCTACGAAAACGATATCGCCAAGTTCACTTTGTGCAAAGTCTGTAATGCCAATAGTTGCTACATTTCCTTCAATTCTCACCCACTCATGATCGGTGGTGTACTTTAATTCTGCTGGTGTGTTCATTTTATTTAATATTTGTTCAAAATTACTCAAAGAATTTGAAAGTGACAAGACTTTATCCATAATACGCGGGCTCTGTGTCCCGTCCGCTTTCCGGTTATGCCCTGTGCTTTAAATGTTGGATATGCGGCAGGTTATTTTTCATTAAAATCCACCACTGCCATCAAAGGTAAATGTAGCCCGGATTCCTGCGCGGACCGTAGAAAGCGGGAAGGCTGTAGAGATTTTATACTTGGTCATCATCTGGTCATAAAACAGCATGAGGTTCAGGTTCTGTGATGCATTGTAATCTGCGGTAAACTTTATACTGAATAACCGCTGCCCTCCTGTAATCTGAGAATCGTTCAGCAGGATATTGGATATTCTGGTCTGATTGTCTCTCAGCTGGAAATCTGCACGGATATTCAGATCCGTATTATACTTGGCAGCACCACGGCGGCGCGGTGGCGGACCTCCCAGTCTGAAATCCTTGATAATATAACCGAACCCTAACACATAATCCGTACCCTGATCTTCTGTGAGCGTATGGTTTACGAGTCCCAGCATCAGCATCCGGTCCTTGTTGTAATGTGCCCGGAGCTGTACATTATTCCGCATGGTAAGATCTACACCAATGAGCGGTGCGAAGGTCTCTATATAGCCGATCTGGGAAAACGTGAACGGATTCACAAAATTCCCATTCACATCCCGCTGCGCAGCATCATTGAAATAATCAATGCTGGACTGTATTCCGGTGGCAGTTTCTGTAGCGGTATACGCATGCAGAATATCGAACTTGGAGAAATAAGAATTGATAAACGTGTAATTTCTGAGTCCTGAGTAAACCAGCCTCCAGTTTGGCAACGGGAATCCTGATTTTTTAGCATCGCCTAAAAGTCCATCGGGACTACGGCCTTCTACTGCTGCGCGAAATGCCGGTATGAGCACATAGGCATTCCCGACACCATAACCATCATGGAAACCACCCAGAATTGGAGCGGTAGGCATTTGCTGTGAAATGGCCCGGGCGTTTTCAATCATATTCCGGTATATTTCTGAGCCGTCCTTAAATGCTGTTCTGAACATCCATGCAGAATTGGAGTATGTAATATAATCATTTGCATAAGCAAAATCATGGTTGATTCTGGACAAATTCTGCGGATCATTAAAGCCGGCCTGCGAGAAATTCCGGGTATAGTTATGCATCCAGTTGAAATCCACGCGGAAATCATTCACGGGAATCACCTGTAAATTTGCGGTAAGACTCCGGTTTTTCATCTGCACATAAGGATCTGTCATGAAACTGGAGGTACTCACCCATCCGTTTTCCAGTGCAATGCGGCGGATATCTGCCTGTGACCCGAAGAGGAATCCTGCCGTAGGACCTCCCAGCGTCTGGCCATAGCCATACCAGTTGGGAGCAGAAAGCAGTCCCGGAAGCACCGTACCATTATTTTCGTTATAGCTGACATCTAACTGACGCAGGGACAGTAATCCGTAGATGAGGCTCTGGCCGATGCTCAGTTTATTTTTGAATTTATAATCCTTGTAGCGGAATCTTTTCTTTTCCCACTGCGCAGTATACACTGTATTCAGCGAGTCAATTTCCCGTTTGCGCTTCTGCAGTTTGGTATTCATGTCCCGGAAATACTTCATTTTGTTGAAGAGTTTCGGGAAATCTGCACTGGCAGTCGCCACAATGGTATTGGTATTCTGGCCAATGGTACCCAGACTTCCCTCCGGACTTGTAAGAAGTGCCGTAGAGCGGGAGTTCCAGTTATAGGTCATTCCGTAGCCCACCTCTGCCTCTATGAAATCCACCATCGGTAAATATTCAAACGGAAGGCGGTAATTTGCCTGAATTCGGTGGTTGTACAACACTGGACGCCCCGCACGGAACATATCCTGGAAGATGGACTTATTATCCATTGCGTTTACATCCAGTTCATCATTCAGTGTTCGCATCACCGAATTGACTTCCAGTTTCAGCGATTTGGTAAAATTAAATCCGAGTCCGTACTGCCAGCCAAAATAGAAATTCCGGTTTTTAATAACATCAAAATCATTTCCGAGATTGCCGCTGAGCAGGGCTTCGATGTTCCGGAACTCCAGTTCATTGTAATTGCGGTCTATATCTGTTCTGAATGAGAATCTGGTAGGCACAGGATTAAAGTTAAACTCCTTCACCCAACGCAGGTACTTGGCAGATTTTGCCGTATCACTGATGACTTTCTGGAACGGTCTGAGCACCCATGGTTTAAAATTATAGTTGTAGTCCAGATTACCGCGCAGATACTGTCTGTAGTTTTTCTTGGTATAAATGTCCCGGAAATAGTCATCATTATAAACCATGGTAAGGGAGATGTTCTCTACATCGTAAGGCCGCGGTTTCTTTTCGGGATTCACCCTTTCTTTTCTCATATTGACCACCCCGAGGCTTCTTTGCTGAGTGTAGGTGCGTGCTACGGTTTTCAGTTCTTCGCGGTTTGCAGCTTTGCTGAATTCCACATCATTGTCCAGCGGGTTATATTTGGGATCTTCAATGGTTTGCGAGTAGGAATAATTCACCGGGATTTTAATACCGGTTTTTTCCGGCAAAAACTTATCTACATTCACAGTGGTGTTGATGTTAAATGCAGATTGTGTAGACTGGGTACGCTCTGCCGGTCTGGAGTCTATATTTCCAAATCCTACGGTAGAGTACGCCGCATTGGTATTCACAAGTGCAAAATCTCCCAGGTTAAAACTCAGGCTGGCATTACCGGCATAACCGCCTTCATTTTCCACATCTGCCAGACGGATTTCATTAACCCAAAGAACCAGATCTTTTGCATCACCGCGCATTTCATTTCTGACTCCGACCATGATGGTGGTAATCCCGCCCAGTGACGGCCGGCCTTTTACGAACACTTTTTTATACTCATCACCATACTGCAAATAGTGATAGCGTTCCATAATAGGTGCACCAGACTGATCCCGGCGCAATTTTGCATCCACAAACTGCTGTACTTCCAGATCCACCTCGTTTTCCGTAGGCCAGATGTCCAAAGGAGCCACTGCAGTTTTTGCCGTGTACTTCAGTGATGCCTCATATTCATAATAGTTATCTGTAGCGTCACTTCCCAGACGGATGAAGAATTTGGTATTGGGATCCAGTGTATTCTGGAAAGGATCTGCATCATCCAGGTTCTGGGCGTGTACGAAGAGTTTGAGTTTTCTGAATCTTCTCATATCCAGACTGGTATTTTTGAACACCCCGCGGGATTCATTGTTCAGGCCTTTCACCTTCATATATAATGAACCTTCATTCTGTCTCTGCGCACCTGCGTTGCCACTGAGCACCTGGCGGTCTATCCCCGGAGGCAAAACATAAGGCGGCTGGTTAAGTCCGTTTTCTTCCAGATTCACACTTCCTACCTCAAAGTTGGAATTATTGACCAGGCTGGTTCCTTCATCACTGCCACCGGTGGTAAGAGTAGGATAAATATTCTTGGTATATTTTCTCCAGTCTGAACGCACCAGGTCAAAGGTTCCCAGACGGATGGTTGAAGTCTGGTCAAATCCTGTGAGCAGTAATCTTGCAAACCGGACATTATTCAGTACAGACGGGTCATTATCTCCTGCGGTACTCACAAAATCTGCCACCGGAATTCTTACCAGGTACCATTTCACATCACTTTGGGTTCCGTTTTCAAAAGTGACCGGTACGGTCTTGGAATCTACAATGTGATTGCTCTGACCTACGGCAAGACTGGCCGGATCCAGATTGATTTCGTACTGGTTGTAATATTCGCTCTGATCCAGGTTGAAATCCCGGTTTACATCTTCAGCATCCGGAGTCTGAGAGGCAACCTCCAGCGAGTTGCTCTTGGAGTTGCCTTCCGGGTTTCTGAAATATTTATACCGTTGGGCTACAGAAGAAGCCAAGGATCCGGTAAACTGATTACTGAGGTAGAACACAAAATCATCGGCTGCGGGATCAGGAAGATTGGTCACGGGATTTACAAAACTCGTCCCAAATCTCAGGGATTCACCTGCGGCATCCAGTCCGTCCAGACCTAAATCCTGACTAGTTCTGTCTGCTCCCTCACTGGAAAAAGCGTACAGAACAGGTGGTTGGTTCGGCTGTACACCCCAGTTGGAAGATGAAACGGAAGAAGGTGCAGACGGGGTAGGCAAACCATTTTCATATTGAAGCAGTCCGTCTTTCAGAATATCCTCGGACACGTTTCCTAACTGCAGTAACATTTTCGGATTGGCACCCAGCACATTGCCGTCAGCATAGGGATCCATCATCCAGAATTCCACATATTCTATATTAGAGTTAATGAAATTGGACACATTAATGGCGCGCATCATTCCACCCCACCGCTGCTGCGTACTTTCGGGGTTGGGATTGGCGTTATACGGTCCTCTTTCCTGCGGATAGTAGGTGATATCAAAGGTATTGGTAAAGACCTGCTCACCTGCTACAAAGTCTTTGCTGTTGTACAATTCCTGCAACCGCACCCTTCTGGAGGCATGATTAGACACTGCCTGTGCATCAATTCCCTCGGGCTCATTACCGCCCACACCATAGAATCGGGGGTCAATGTTATACCAGGAAATCAGACCACGGCCGTAGCCATTGGTAATATCATCATTCTGCCCGGCACCTGCAAATACCGGATCACTCTGGTTTTTCTCCGGCTTAGAGGCCAGGCTCCAGGCACTGGGTTCCTTCAGGGATATTCTGGATGTAGTTTGTTCAAAATCGTCAATATAAGATTGATTGTTGATGGAATTATTCAGTCCAGGAATCAGATACGCGCCTTCCATTTTGAAGTTCAGATTAGACGGTGCTTCTGTATTGACAAGCGGAATTTTATCTGCAAGGCGGGTCAGGAAGGGCAACTGATTATTGTACATCATATTGATGCCCACCATGGTATTATTCACTGCTTCTTCGCCATAATTGACCTTTTGGGTGAGCGGAGATTCAGCATAGTTTACTACCGTACCACCCAATAGAAAATTCTCACTGAAACGTCTTTCCAGATTCAGACCTAGGAACCGTTTACGCTGTGTATTGAAGGTGAGTTGATTTTCCAGGCTGATGTTGATGGCCTGTCCGCTCTGTTTCACCTGCTCATTAATGATGGTCACTTGTCCCAGCATATAATCTACGGTATAATCTACCCCTTCTGTAAGTTGAACCCCATTGGCTGTAACCTTTACCGATCCCTGCGGAACGTTAATGGCGCCCAGCGAAATACCCTGACCCTGTGACCCTTTATAGCGGCCTTCCATGGTGTAGCGCAATGCCAGATTACTCTGAGAGGCAACCTGCTTCTGCTGCTCATACAAATCTGTAAATACGTATTGGGGATCATTACTGCCCAGCACGGATGCCAGGTGGCTTCCGAAAGGCTGAACTTTGGTAAACATCAGCCTTCCATCATCGGGGCGAATGGTAATTTCCGGCACGAAGTCAAAGATTCCGTCTCCCAGCTGTCCGTTACTGCTCTGCAGGTCATTATTCAGGTTCAGCCGGTCCCAGTTCAGGAGTTTCAGGAGGTTGATTTCCTGAACAGGCGTGTTCGGCAGGTAGTTGACCTTGCCTCCGGTCTGCGTATCCCGGTAGTAGATATTGAGCATAAAGTTATCTGCATCCACCTGCATACTTTCCATGGAATAGAAGTTCTTCATCATGAGATCCCACATGGGAGATGTGGTCTTCACGTTGGTATTAGGCTTCAGCACTTTGGTGACAATTACCGGGCTTTCCTCTGAGAACTCTCCCACTTTGTACACCTGGTTGGAGCCGCTCACCGTATACGAGTAAGATACCGCAAGTAACTGGTTATCATTGAGGCGCTGATTGAGGGAAATATACCCCAACTGCGGGTGAAATTTAAATTCATTTACAGACAATCTTCTGGCCTTCCGGTTAAAGATGAAATGTTCACCGTCTTGAAAAACCTCCGTACCGCCGGCAGCATTGGGCAGCGACTGCCCGTTGATGGTATTGTATGCAGTATTCACATCCCGCAGTCCCGGTCCCAGACCGTTTACTGCCTGGTAAATATTATTCTGAGAATTATCCGGCAGGCCGGAAATGCCGTCTCCTAAATCGCGGACTCCCACAATACTCTTCTGTTCCGAGAGGTTACCATTGCCCTGATCCAGCACCCAGGCTTCAATACGGTTGATGCTGACCCGGGAATTAATCTGCGGATAGTTCAGAAGGGCATTGTCATAGTCATTGAGAAAGTAATGGTTCAGAAAATAATGCTGATTGTCTTCATAATCTATGGCATTGATTTTAAAAGTGCTCATCACACCACCACCCTGTACTACGATATTCCGGGCTTCACCCTGCTGCTGGGAAAACACAACAGTACCGAAGGTTTTTCCCGCCTGAAATTCTGTTTTAATCCCGAAGAGAGACTCAGAACCGCGGATCAGGCTTGTAGAAAGGGGCATGTTCACATTACCGAATTCCACCCGTTTTATAAATTTGTCTTCGCCGCCGGTGGTAGGATCATTCAGGCCTTTGGTCTGCAAATCCTTCCAGGAACCTTTGGCCTGCCAGATCAGATTCATCCGGTTTTCAAATGCGAAACCACTTTGGGTATCATAATTGGCTCTGAGCTGCAGGTTTTCTCCTACCTTACCCAGGAGTCCCAGCTGGATGCGCTGTTCTATATCAAAAGCAAAACTGGTTCTGTTCTGGGGCAAAATAAGCGGGTTGTCTATCTTTTGGTATAGTCCGCCAAAGTCAAAAGATGCAAAACCGGAAGGGATGATTTCAATTTTGTTTCCGCCAAAAATAGATTCAAAAATTTTGTTGCGCACGCTGAGGCTGGGAATAATGCCCTGCCTGCGGGCTTCGTCTACATCTTTCCGGAACATGAGGCTGTAGCGGTCAGATTTATCTTTATAGTAATTTCTGGCGGCCTGAGTCATCATAAAATCCTGGTATTCCCGGGGCGTCATCACATATGGCGGACCGGTGATGACCTCTCCTATTTTGGGATATACGTAATACATGCCGGTTTTGATGTCGTAATATCCTTCATAGACTGTAGGATCCGGAAGGTCATAATTCTGTCTTACCGTGGCCTCGTCTTCGGGGTTCTGCTGCGCCTGCAGACTGAAAAAAGCGAAACACAGAAACAAGGCGGTGAGCAGTTTATAGGAAAAGATGTTATTTTTTGCCAAAATATTAAATGTTTTTTAAAATTTGTTTTACCAAATCTTCTGTAGAAAGGTCCGGGGTCTGCTTGAGAATCCGGTCTGCAATTTTCTCTGCTGTTTTTCGGGGAATGCCCAAAACTTCTAATGCAGATAACGCCTCATCCTTTACTTTATTATTTACAAATGTAGAAATATTTTCATCAGAAGTGTTGAATTTTAACACCTTATCCCGCAGATCTACGATTATTCTTTCCGCAGTTTTTGCTCCGATCCCTTTCACTTTTTGCAGCAGCGCACTGTTGCCACTGGCAATACCGGCCGCGATCTCAGAAAGGGTGAGAGATGAGAGCATGATGAGCGCAGATGCCGGCCCCACGCCGTTTACAGAAATAAGAAGGTTAAAAAGTTCCTTTTCCTCACGTGTAAAAAAGCCGAAAAGCAGGTGTGCATCTTCACGGATAATCTGCTGAATATGGAGAAAAACGGGTGCGTCCGGAATCAGATTTCTGGAGGTTTGCAAACTGATGCCTGCATAGTAGCCCACCCCGCCTACATTTATCACGGTATGCGTAGGCGAAAGTTCCTGAACCGTTCCCTGTAAAGAATAAATCATGAGTCTGTTTCTACGAAAGGTTCAAAGATAGGAAAATAAGTGAAATCTAAGACACAATATGGCTTACAGACCGCTTTTACTGAAGAAAAATGTATAAAAAATTGTTTTTGATGACGATTCGGGAAAAGCCGGCATCGTTTATTAAAAAACACGAACAAACTGCTCAATAAGATTTCGCTGTTTGTCCGTGCTGTATGTAACTTCTGTGAAAATCCGCTATGCTTTTTTTTCGCGGCGCTGGGCATCCAGCACGGCTATGGTAGCCAGGTTCACAATTTCATCTACACTGGCGCGCATCTGTACCACGTGCACCGGCTTGCTCAGCCCCATTAAAATAGGACCCACCACCTGCGCCACCTTCATGCCGCGGATAATTTTATATGATATGTTCGCACTTTCCAGGTTCGGGAACACCAACACATTGGCCGGTGCCGCACCCAGTTTGGAAAACGGATAATCTGCGAGATGATCTCCATTCAGTGCAAAATCCGGCTGGATTTCGCCATCCACAATCATCTTCGGATACTTCTCATGCAGGATGGAAACCGCTTTCGCCACCTTTTTGGATGTATCTGAAATTCCGGCAAAATTTTCGTAGGCCAGCATGGCAATTCTGGGTTCTATGGCAAATGTTTTCACTGTCAGTTCAGCCATTCGGGCAATATTCACCAGATCTTCTGTGGTAGGATTGGGATTCACCGAGGTATCTGCAAAGAAAATCGGCTTTTTGTCGCTCAGAATCATCATCATGGACGCTATTTTGTTCACACCGGGATCTCTTTCAATCACCTCGAGCACCGGTCTTATATTTGACGCGTAACTTTTGGAAAACCCTACAATCAGTGCATCTGTATCCCCGTGCTGCAGCATCAGCGGTCCGAAATAATCTCTCTGCCGCACAAATCTCTTGGATTTGTATTCGTTCATACCCTTGCGCTGACGAAGTTTCCACAGGGTTTCGCGGTACCTCACGCGGTTTTCTTCCTGATCATCGTCCATAGGATCCACAATAGGCACGTCCAGTTCAATGCCGTATTTCTGCATCTGTTCTTTGATGAATTTTTTCTCTCCCAGCAATATAGGATGGGCAATACCCTCTTCATAAAGAATCTGTGCTGCCTTCAGTACATTGTACTCTTCGGCATTGCCCAGTGTAACCCGTTTCGGGTTAGATCTTGCCCGGGTCTGCATCATGCGGATCAGTTTTTCATCTCTGCCCATACGGTCCAGCAGCGACGTTTCATACTCTTCGAAGCTTTCAATGGGTTTGCCGGCCACTCCACTTTCCATTGCGGCACGGGCTACGGCTTCAGAAACCGTGGTGATGAGACGGTTATCAAAAGGTTTCGGAATGAAATACTCCCTGCCAAAACTCAGGGAACGCAGGTTATACGCCAGCATTACCGCTTCCGGCACGGGTTCTTTGGCCAGATTGGCGATAGCATAAACGGCTGCCAATTTCATTTCTTCGTTAATTACAGATGCCTGCACATCCAGTGCGCCACGGAAGATGTACGGAAACCCGAGCACGTTATTCACCTGATTAGGAAAATCACTGCGACCGGTAGCCATAATGACATCCTTTCTGGTTGTCAAGGCCAGATCATAATCTATTTCAGGCGACGGATTTGCCAGTCCGAAGACCACAGGATTTTCGGCCATGCTGTTCAACATTTCGGGGGTCATCACATCTCCTTTAGACAGTCCCACGAAAACATCTGCACCTCTCAGCGCATCTTCCAGCGTCACCAGATCGGTATCTGCTGCAAATTCAAGTTTCTCCGGGGTCAGGTTCTCCCGGTTTTTATTGATGACGCCTTTACTGTCGCACATCAGAATATTGTCCCGGCTCAGACCCAGCTGCACGTACAGTTTGGTACAGGCTATGGCTGCGGCCCCTGCACCATTGACCACCATTTTCACTTTACTGATGTCTTTTCCGGCTATTTCCAGTGCATTAAGCAGCGCTGCTCCGGAGATGATGGCAGTACCATGCTGGTCATCATGCATCAGTGGAATGTCCAGTTCTTCTTTCAGGCGCTGTTCTATATAAAAAGCTTCGGGCGCTTTGATGTCTTCCAGGTTAATCCCGCCGAATGTAGGCGCAATACCTTTCACAATATCAATAAATTTATCCGGATCTTTCTCGTTTATTTCAATATCAAATACATTGATATCGGCAAAGATTTTAAACAAAAGACCTTTACCTTCCATCACCGGTTTGGATGCTTCTGCACCGATATCTCCCAGACCCAGCACAGCAGTACCATTGGAAATTACGGCGACCAGATTGCCTTTTCCGGTATAGTCATAAGCTGCTTTGGGATTTTTTTCTATTTCCAGACACGGAATGGCAACCCCCGGCGAGTAGGCCAGCGAAAGATCCCTTGCCGATGAGTGCGGCTTAGAGGGAATGACTTCTATTTTACCTTTGGGTTCTGCTTTATGATAATCCAGGGCTGCCTGGTTAAAATGTTTCTCGTCTCTGTTTGTTTTCTTTGACATATATAAATGGGTATATTTTTAATTAATGGTGCTGGTGAATCAGATATTTCAAATGATAATCTACCAGACTTTCTATGGGTTTCTGCACTACAGTACCCACAGTAAGGTTGAGCTCTGCGGCGGCGGCTCTCAGAATATCTTCGTAATAAAATGCGATGGAACCTATGAAATTAATCTCGGCATGAAGCGCTTCCGGATAGGGCAAAACCTGGTAATCCAGATAGTTTTTCATTTCGTCAAAAACCATATTCTGAAAGTACGGATGTGACTTGTTTTCGACTACAAATTTATTAAAATTCGCCAGATAAGCATTGGCTCTGGGATTATGATACATGTTTTTGAGCGCCTCTTCTATGGTCAACTGGTATTTTTCCACAAAAAGTTCATGGAGATCTGCCGGCAGTTTCTTCATAAAGAACCGGCGCAACAATTGCTTGCCAATGGCACTTCCGCTGCCTTCATCACCTATCAGAAAACCCAGAGACGGCAGTTCGCGGTGTACGGTAGTCCCGTCAAAATAGCAAGAATTGGATCCGGTACCCAGAATACAGACAATGGCCGGCTTGCCGTTATAGGCGGCATAGGCAGCTGCAGTCATATCTTCTTTGATGATGATTTCTGCACCGGGAAGTGCTTTCTTAAGTTCTTTCTCTACCACCGCAGCATTTTCTGCGGTGCCACAACCTGAACCATAGAAGAAAACCTTCTGCATACTGTTTTTCACAGAGAGAAGGTTTGGATTATTCTCAATTTCGGGAACAATGAGTTCCGGATTGATGATATTGGGATTAAAGCCTTTTGTTTCGGTCTTCAGGAAAACTTTTCCGGTCTGATCCAGCACTACCCAGTCACATTTGGTAGAGCCCCCATCTACAATAGCGATCATATTTCAACATTTAAAAAAACGAAATGCTAAAATAGCAATTAATTTACGAGCCCGGTGACATTTAACCGAAAAAAAACACGCGGAATGAACATTTCCTGTGAGGTGTTGTACTGTATTTTACGGGGATATCCGGAAACTTTCCGCTCCGGATTTTTCTGCCGGTTCCCGGTTATATCCACAGAGTCCGCAGTGTACCGGCGTCTGAATGAGCAAACCGACCGTGCGCGACATCAATCTTCTGATTCGGGTTCTGCAGCGTGCAGCCAGTCTTCTATTTCGTCTTCCAGGTAGGAGGTCTGGAGTTTCACGGAATTCAGAAAATCATCTGTAACAGCTGGCCCTTCTGCAGATTCCAGATTCCACAGTTCATCGGCCATCAGTTCATATTCTGTGTACACTCTCCGGAACCGGGAATTGTTTTTCTCCAGATCTGCGATTTTATCCTGCTGACCCTGGAATTTTCTGTAAGGATTTCTATTTTTCATGTTCAATAATTTTTAGACTCATTCAGCCCGGTTGCCGGAATACGGCGTATCATGCACTATCACAAACCTCCTCATAATCAATTCATTATTTTACCGATTTTGATGGAACAGGAGAATAAAGTTATAAAGATTTTGCTAAGAAAAAAATATTTTAACACTAATTTCTCATATTTAACATATAGTTTTAAATTTGCAGGAATTCCTACGATCATGATGCAGTTGCTTCTCAGGCAAAGACAAGTTATGTTTTTCATCATTGCCGGTGCCCTGAGCGCTGTGGCAGAGATCGGAAGTTTTAAGATTTTCAGCACTTACCTTCCCGAATGGCTGCCCGGTGAGCGGAACTTTTTTGGGATCCGCTATCCGCTGAGCAATATTTGTTCTACCGGTTGTGGCATTATTTGCAATTATTTCCTGAGCATCTGGTTTGTTTTTGAAAGAGGGAAACATTCTGCCAGGCGAGAATTTGCCTATTTTATGGGGGTTTCTGTATTCTCTACGGTTCTGAGTCTGCTGCTCTTTCAGGTTTTTTACGCGTATGTGTTCAGAAGCAATTTTAACCTTGGATTCTACACACTCAGCGCCCTCATGATCAGTAAAATTGCCGCCATTGCCCTGGTGTCTGTTATTAATTATTCGCTGAAAAAGCGTGTGATATTCAACGGATAAATTACTATTTTTGGGGCTTAGAACAATCAGATGACGCGAATCCTGAACTATATCTGGCGCGGTTGGTTCATCCTGCTGGCCTTTATCTTCATCATCCTTTTTGCCATTCCCGTGCTGCTGCTTTCCATTAAGGATAAGCATTTCAAGTACGCTTATGTTTTTATGCGGCTGTTCTGCATCATTATTTTCTACGGAATGGGATTCCGGTACGAACTCATCCGCAAAACCGCAAAAAAAATTGAGAAAGACCGGAATTATATTTTTATTGCCAATCATACTTCTACCATAGACATTATGCTGATGGTGGTTTTGCACAAACACCACCCTATTTGTTTCATAGGAAAAGCAGAGCTGGCCAAAATTCCCATTTTCGGGATTCTGTATAAACGGATTGCGATTCTGGTAGACCGCAGCAGTCCGAAAAGCCGCGGCAGGGTATATCAACTGGCGGCAGAGAAAATGCGGCACGGGCAAAACATTGTCATTTTTCCCGAAGGCGGTGTACACCCCGATCCCACAGTCATTCTGGATGAATTTAAAGATGGTGCCTTTATCCTGTCTACCAAGCATCACTTCCCGGTGGTCATCTATACATTTGCGGGACTGAAAGAAATGTTTCCTTTTGAAAATCACAAGGGACACCCCGGAAAAGTCACGGTTTATCTGAATGAAATTACCGAACCGAGCACCGTATCAGAAATGAAAAGTTTCAGCTATTCCGAGATTAAAAAAACGCTGGAAGAACATGCCGCCGGCCAATAAAATATCTATATTTGTTTCTATATAAATATCATCTATGCAAATAACGCAACAAAAAACGAACTACCCTGCACTGTACACCCTCATTACAGTGTTTTTCTTTTGGGGATTTGTAGCCGCTTCAAACGGGATTCTGATTCCCTTTTGCAAAAGTCATTTTTCACTCACCAATTTTGAGTCACAACTGCTGGGATCTGCCTTTTATGGCGCCTACTTCATTGGTTCCCTGCTGCTGTACCTCACCTCTACGGTGCTGAAGTTTGACATTATTAATAAAATAGGATACAAAAACGCCATCATTACCGGACTTTCCATCTCCATACTCGGTGCGCTGGTTATGATTCCCAGCACCAATGCAGATTCTTTCTGGATGATGCTGCTCTCCCTGTTCATTGTAGCGCTGGGTTTCTCATTGCAACAGACGGCTGCACAGCCCTTTGCCCTGGCGCTGGGACCGCCCGAAACAGGAGCACACAGACTGAATCTGGCCGGTGGCATCAATTCCTTCGGAACCACTATCGGGCCGCTGATTGTCAGTTATTTCCTGTTCGGAAGCCTGACTTCGTCGGTAGAACCCTCTCCGTCCAATATTAATACTCTTTATATTATTCTGGCTACCGTTTTTGCCATAGTGGCCATATTTTTCTATTTCTCTAAACTGCCCTCAGGCAAGACCGAAGAAATGCTGGAATCTTCCCCGAAAGCTACCGGTGCCCTGCTGATGATGACGTTTGCGATACTGGCCATCATTACCATCGGTAATTTTATCAATATTTCTAATGTGCTGCTGCTCATCATTACCATTTTGGTCATCATGGGGATTTTGCTGCTCAGTAATAAACAGAGCAAATCCAATGCGGAAGGCTGGGGCGCCATGAAATTCCCGCAACTGGTGTATGGCATGATTGCCATCTTCGTGTATGTGGGGGTAGAAGTTACGATTGACAATAACTTCGGGTCCTTGCTGAAAACGCCGGGCTACCTTACCGAAAACGGCCTGGAAGAATCTGAAATCTCCAAATACATTTCCCTCTACTGGGGAAGCTTGATGATAGGCCGCTGGATGGGGGCCATTACTGTATTCAACCTTAAAAAAACAACCAAGCTCATTGCCACTTTCATTGTGCCGTTTATAGCTTTCGGAATCATCATTGCGTCTAATAAACTGAAGGGAACCGATATGAGCGACCTCTATGCCTATGCCATCTGCATTCTGATTACGGTTATTGCTTTTATCATTGCCAATGACCGGCCGGTTCAGCTGATGGTAACGGTATGTATTCTTGCGGTCATCTCCATGCTCACAGGCGTTTTCACCAGTGGCATCATCTCCGTTTATGCGTTTATGGCCGGCGGACTGTTCTGCTCGGTTATGTGGCCCTGTATTTTTGCTCTGGCTACTACCGGCCTTGGTAAATTCACGTCTCAGGGTTCTGCGTTTTTAATCATGATGATTCTGGGCGGAGCCGTCATTCCGCCGTTTCAGGGAGCAATAGGTGATACCAGTCTCGGCATGCACTTCTCTTACATCATTGCAGCCGTTTGTTTCGCCGTTTTACTGCTGCTCACCTACCTGATGAATCAGAATATCAAAAAACAAGGCATAGATCTGGATCACAGCGAAAGTCAGCATGCGCACTAAGCACAACATATTCAGCAGAAAAAAAACATGGGCAGGTATTTTACTTGCCCAGGTTGTTTTGTTCTATTTTCTATCCGGAAGCGAATGGGCTGTCCGGGCAGCAGACTCCTTCTTTGAATGGCGGAAACACTCCCACCAGTCACTGTTTGCCTCCTTCCCTTTTGCGGCAGGTGATGTCATTTATATCATCCTGCTCCTGGCACTGCTGTATCTGTTCATACAGATAATCCGCAACAAGAAAAGACATCGGCACAGCATAATGCTGCTCATTTTGGCCAATGGATTTTATCTGATGTACCAGATTTTCTGGGGAATGCTGTATTTTCAGAAACCTTTATCCGAAAAAATGCCGCAATCAGAAATCTCACCCGAATTTGTACAGGAACTCACCCTGCGGTATCTGGAAGAATGCCGGATCCTGCGGTCACAAGCCGAAGAAGATGAGAATGGAGTGTTCAAAATTAAAGACCCACACCGGCTCAAAGAGGAATTGCTGCGCTCTCAGCATACAATTGCTCGTCTGGATGGGAAAAGTACCACGGGAATCAATGCGTTGAAACCCTCGCTCTTTCATGGAGTCATGAGTTATAGCGGAATCCTGGGATATTACAATCCGTTTACCGCAGAGGCGCAGTACAATCCGGATCTGCCGCACACCTCACTGCCTTTTACCATGGCGCACGAGGCTGCTCACCAACTGGGCTACGCCCGCGAACAGGAGGCTAGTTTCATCGGTTTTCTGAACGGCAAAGCATCGGCAAATCCCGCATTGCAATACAGCAGCAGCTATTTTGTACTGAAGTCTTTACTTAATTCACAAATTTCTACACATCCCCGGTTTGTAGAACAGGTTTTAGAACTCTATTCCGAAGGAATGAAACGGGACCGCAGGGCAGAACTTGAATTCAGACAGAAGTACTCCGGCTGGCTGGATGTTTTTTTCTCTTTCACCAACGATTTGTTTTTGAAAAGCAATCAGCAGGAAGGCGCTGTCACCTATTCTTATTTTGTGGAGTTATTGCTGCAGTACGAATTGTCTGCGCCGCCAGAATAATCACTCGTTCTGATCTTTTGTCCCTGTCTCATTCGTGACAAATATCGGTAGATGATAAAATTTCTTTATTGGTGCAAAACGCTTGTGTACGGGATTCCGGGCACAGATAGCGGAAGATATTCAAACAAAAAGAACCGTATTATACAATACGGTCCCAAAAACACAAATGATGAAAAAAAATTTATTGCCTCTTCAGCAGTGAACTGCCTTAAAAGCGATGTAAATGTACTACTATTTTTTCAACTTGCAAGGCTTTTTAAGAAAAAAAACCATCCGAAATCCTAGTCACTTATTTATCAATATAATACAATGTTTAACATTCTAAAAAATCTTGTAGTTGCGGTGCGATCCGGAAGAGATTTTCGAGGGATTGAGTAAATTCACAGAGAAACAGCAGGAATTCAAAATCGCGAAAGTAAGAGAATCATAATAACAGTCGTTTTAATCACAAAAAAATCCCGACTCAAACAAGACGGGATTTTGTAGCGAAGACGGGAATTGAACCCGTGACCTCAGGGTTATGAATCCTGCGCTCTAACCATCTGAGCTACCTCGCCGTTAGAGTGGTGCAAATATAAAAATAATTTAAAACCCTGCAAAATTATTTTAGGTTTAAAAACTGAAGAACATCACTTACATGTTCTGGCTTTGCAATAATTTTGTTTGCCGCATCCAGAATGAAGTAGGTAGGCGTGGCATGTACATTATAGGTATCTGCGTAAGAACTGTTCCAGCCGCGGAGTTCCGTATCATTAATCCACGGATAATTACTACTTTTGCGCGCGTATGCCTCCCGGTCTGAATCGAGTGCAAAGCCGATTACCTCAATATTACGTGCTTTCAGCGCTGCATATTTTTCCAGAATTTTAGGCAATTCCGTATCACAATGGGCACAACCGGATGACCAGAAAACAACAATTTTCTGATCTGCCTGTACGCCGTGCAGATTCCGCGCTTTGGTATTAACCGGTGCTTTGAACTGATAATCCGGAAAAACAGCTCCGACCTCTACGTCCTTATTGGATTTAATCGTAGCGGCCAGCCGATCGGTAATGGTACATTTCAAATTCGTCGCAAGGGACAGGTATTTTGCTTTCTGAGCCTTCATGGCATATACGTCAAAAAGATCAATCAGTTCAGACAATACCGTCTGACCCCTCGGACTTTCTACATCCAGTCGGGCCAGCAAACCATCTACACTGCTATCCACCTGAGCGGAACCTCCCGCATTCAGAAAATTAACCAGTAACGGCCGAAGCAGCGAAGAGGTTTCCAACATACCACCGGAATTCGAGATGAAATCTGCAATCTCCTTCTGCCCCGGTGGAGTTTTTGCAGACTGTTCTACCAAAAAACGGTTATAAGAGGTATGATAATAATGGACGAAGGGATTTTTGGTGGCATCAATCACATCATCCTTGGATAAATATTTGATTTCAGTCACCAGTGCTTTACCAAATTCCGAATCCGGGCGGTAATACTCTGCAATCTGTACCAATGCCTGAAAAACCACTTCATTTTTTCGTTGCTTATCCTGTACCGCGTCCATCAGCCGGTTCGTGTCATCTTCATAGATGACCCGGGTAATCTGGTCTGCGGTGGTCTCCAGTTTCATACTGATATTCTTATTCTCCGACACCAGATTTACCGTAGCGTTGGTCTCCGGAAAATAAAGTTTCATCATTCCACTGTATGCCTGCGGAACTTTAAATGTCCAGCTGTTGTTCTTTTTTACTGCTCTGGAAGAGATCACATCCTTGGAACCGCTCAGGGTATAAAGAATAGCCTCTGCCGATGCAAAAGACGGTGCGGACTGCACACTGACGTTAAACTGGGCGTTCACGGCTGCCCCTGCCAGACAGGCCGCTATCATAAAAAATATCTTCATCTTGCTAAAATAAAAAAACTCACGGAATATTCTGTGAGTTTTATAGGATTGGGTCTGAATTGAATCAGACATGCGCTCTTTTAAGATTTTTGGCAAAATAGATTACCAGTAATAACGCTGCAACTCCCAGCACTGCCAGATACATATCTGTGCTTACGGTAGCGGGGCTCCCTATGGCATCTGAATTGGTCTGGTACATAGGAGGTTCTTCCGGCATATTTGTAATTTCCTGTGCGGAAGTGGTCTGACTGTACAACATGTTATTTGCTGCGGCAATCCATAAAAATATGAAGCCAAATATCTGTAGTTTATTTCTCATAATCTGTGTTTTATCTCATTAATTTCGTTTTGTACTCTTGTCCGTTATCAGACTGAATCACCACTATATAAGCATTCTTCACGCCTTTAGGTATATCTAGAATATGGTTGGACGTGGTTCTGATATCTTTTCTGACATTAATCAGTTTACCACTCATATCATAAATGGTAATGTCTGCTTTTTTCCAGTTTTTATCAAACAAAACGGTGTAATGATCTGATTTCTGATCATATGCCACTACTGTAGTCGAGTTGTTGATTTCGTTTACGCCCAGTGCACCTGTAGGCTGAGGTTGACCATAATACAAACCAAGATCTCCCAGAGATGCATTTAAGGTTTGATTCTGTGCCAGCTTCACATTGGTTCCGTCAGCCCGCTGAATCCAGAAACTCTCTCCGGTAGAAAGCTGATCCTGTGCATCAGGAAGCAAAGCAGCATTCTCACGGATTTCAAACTTGAGTTTACTGATTGCTGTAGAATTCAGTTTCAAAGGAATTCTCTTGCTTAGGAAATTCGCCTCATTGGCTTCGTTAATATACAGATTGTACACGCTGGCGTAAGTAGGATCGATGCCTCCGGTTGTAAATTCCTCGTTGGTATAAATGACCGGCTGTGACGGAACGTTATTACTGAATCCTGTGCTGGCCTGCATGGAAATGCCTGAATTATTAAATCCGGTTACTGCATTGGAAGCTACTACGTAATAGGTTCTGCCCAGTTCTCTGTCCTGACTGTCCAGTGCAATCACACCAATCTGCTTCAGCGTTCCACTGCTGGCACCACTCTTGGCGGCTGATACAGAATAATCGGTGCTGGCAGCTCTTGCCGTTTTATTAAATCTTCTTAAGGTATTGAAGTTAAGGTTTCTGCTGAACACTCCAGGATACGTTGTTTCCAATTGAGGATTCAGTTTAATATACACGGCTCCCATTGGCTTAATTACCAAATTATCCACATCTCCTGCCGGAATACTTCCGGTAACAGAGTGGTTAAAGGTAACCGTAGAGTTCGTAGAGGTAGTTGTTCCTGTAGCAGGAGAATAGGTAACGCCCCCAAGGCTGTATCTGATCCCCTGCACCGGCAAGCGGTTGCCATCTTTTATAAGACCGGTCTCTCCTGCTTCTGTACCGATCCAGCTAAGGTCGATATTCGTCAGGAAAGGGTTTCCATATTGATATAATTCTTTACCATAAGTTGCGGACCAAGCCGGTGTGTCAAACGGATCATTAATATAAGATGCGTATTTCTCGCCAAAAGAGTTCTGATTCTGGCCGGTACTTCCGTAATTGATTGGCGTACCATTTGGTTTACCCCCATTTACCAGTTGTACCTCCATTGTATTAGCAGTATCTGCATAAGGTCTTCCCTGAAGGTTCTTTGTAGAAGTAGAAGGATTCCATCCGCTGACACCTGCTGCAAAATACGTGGTAGGACCATACAGTACAGAACCGTCGCCAGCATCTGTAGAACTGGAAGGAGTCACCACCCGCATTACGGTTGTGGTATTATCCATATACCCGAATGCATTGGCATTTCGCCCACCACTGAAGTTACTGCTTCTGCCTAAATCCAATGCCACACTGTTAATGGTCTTTGCCGCAAAAGGTATGGCCATTTGCTGGAAACCGCCGTGTGAAATATCACGGTATTCCTTGGTCACAAAACCGGTGATGTCTGATTGATTAAGGCCGGAAATATATAATTTATTTTTTTTAAACTTAATCTTTTTTAGTTTAATAAAACATGAACATTATGAGAGAATAATATGTTCTTCCTCACCAATATTGAACATATGATCTTCGAGAATCTTTTCTGTAGTTCCACGCAAACCTCTGGCTCCCAGACCTTTTTCTGTAGTTTCATCTACAATTTTTTCTATGGCGGCAGGTGTAAATTCCAGCGTGATCCCATCCATCTTAAATAATTCCACAAATTGATTGACTATGGAATTTTTTGGCTCGGTCATGATGCGCATCATGGTATCTTTGGTAAGTGATTCCAGGTAGGTAACAATGGGAAAACGACCTAATAACTCGGGTATCAGACCAAATTTCCGAAGGTCTATGGCGTTAATCTGGCTTAAAATCTCATCATCATCGGTATGGGTAAGCTTTTCGGCACTGAATCCGATGGCCTGTTTATTGAGTCTCCGCTCAATGATTTCCCGGATGCCGTCAAAAGCTCCACCGGCAATGAACAGAATATTCTGGGTGTTGACCTGAATGTATTTCTGGTCCGGATGTTTTCTTCCCCCTTGTGGCGGCACATTCACAATGCTTCCTTCCAGCAGTTTCAGCAATCCCTGCTGAACACCTTCTCCGGATACATCTCTGGTAATGCTGGGATTATCAGATTTCCGGGCAATCTTGTCTATTTCATCAATAAAAACAATTCCCTTTTCGGCTTTTTCCACGTCATAATCTGCCACCATCAGCAACCGCGAGAGAATACTTTCTACATCTTCACCCACGTAGCCCGCCTCGGTAAGAATGGTAGCATCCACAATGCAAAAAGGCACATTGAGTTCTCTGGCAATGGTTTTGGCTAACAGCGTTTTTCCGGTTCCGGTCTCGCCAATCATGATGATATTGGACTTCTCGATTTCCACCTCACGGTTCTCATCCTGCGAATGAAGAAGCCTTTTATAATGGTTATACACAGCAATGGACAATTGCTTTTTGGCCTGATCCTGCCCGATGACATATTCGTCCAGAAACCTTTTAATTTCCTTAGGTTTTTTCAGATCATCCATGTTTTCTGCCGGTGAAAAACCCTCTTTGGAAGCGTTTTCCAAAACAATACCATGTGCCTGCTCTATACAGTTCTCGCAAATGAATCCTTCCTGGCCGGAAATCAGCATCTGTACTTCATTTCTTTTGCGGCCACAAAAAGAACATTGATTCTTATTCATAAAATTTATCTGTGATCATTTATTTACTGCCTCCGCGGAAGCTATGATGAAAAAGTCGTAAGGACGAATCTTTACGACTTTTAATATTAAGCGTTAATAATGGCATCCTGTATGCCCAGATATTCTTCATCTGAAAGTTTCAGTCTGGGGTTTCCAAAATTAAGATCTCCCATACTGTTCAGCGGCACGAGATGGATATGTGCATGAGGCACTTCCAGCCCCACTACCGCTACTCCTACCCGCACGCAAGGAATGGCTTTGCCTACTTTTTTGGCCACTTGCTGCGCAAATGCCCACAAATCTCTGAACGCATCCTGCTCCAGATCAAAAATCAGATCTACCTCCCGCTTCGGAATCACCAGCGTATGACCTTCTACCAGAGGCATTGCATCCAGAAAGGCTATGTGATTTTCATCTTCAGCTATAAAATAGGCAGGAATCTCCCTGTTGATGATTTTCGTGAAAATAGAACTCATAATGATTTCAGTAAGTGATTGCAAAAATACGACAATCTCTGCAAAATTTACAATTTACAGTGAAATCTCCAGCACCTCAAAGGAAAGTTTATTTCCATTGGGCAAGAGAATCTCGGCCTGCTCCCCTACAGATTTCCCCAGCAAACCTTTGGCTATAGGAGTATTCACAGATATTTTTCCGCTTTTCAGGTCACTTTCATTATCGGGAACCAGGGTGAATTTCTGTTCCTGCTTTGTTCCCATATTTTTCAGACGTACTGTGGTCAGAATTGAAACTTTAGAAGTATCCAACTGATTTTCATTAATGACTTTTGCCGTGGAAATCATCTCTTTTAATTTGGAAATCTTCATCTCCAGCATGCCCTGGGCTTCCTTGGCAGCATCATATTCAGCATTTTCAGACAGGTCTCCTTTATCTCGGGCTTCAGCAATCTGCTGGGTGATTTTCGGTCTTTCCTGAGACTCCAGTTTTTCCAGTTCTGATTTCATTTTGTCCAAACCTTCCTGTGTTACATACGTACTCATGATATTTCTTTTTTTGTTAATGGTATATAATAAAAAAATTATCCGGCCATAACAGCCCGGACAATGTTTATCTTTGTATTTCGTTGTACAAATATATAAAATTATTTCAAATGAACATCAGAAAGTTCACCTTTACTTCACTACTGTTGCTGTACTTCAGCATCTTAACATTCAATTCCTGTGTGCGTACAGAAGATACCGTGCACTGCTTTCCGGATGCTCAGATTAATGTGATTCTGAATCTGAACCTTCCGGCTTATCAGAATCTGCAAAATGTGGGTGGGTGGATTTATGTCAATGAGCAAAGCGCAGGCACGCGCGGACTGATTGCGGTGAAAACCTCTACAGGATTCAAGATTTACGACCGCAACGCACCGCACCTCTGCCCGGATGCCCAGACCACCCTCAAGGTTCAGGACAATATCAAAATAGTATGTGACAAAGATGGTTCGGAGTGGATTCTCTATACCGGTGAACCTACGCAGGTAGCCCAACTTCCCCCGAAGACCTATATGTCCAGCTTTAACAGTGCCACTAATATTCTAAGTATTTATAACTGATTGGTAAGATATGCGGGTAGTTATACAAAGGGTTTCTGAAGCACACGTAACCGTAGCCGGTAAAGTGACAGGAAAAATAGGTCTGGGTTACATGATTCTGGCGGGTGTGGAAGAAAATGACACCGAAAAAGATGCCGACTGGCTGGCTCAGAAAATTGTAAATCTTCGGGTTTTCGAAGATGACGAAGGCAAAATGAACCGTTCAGTCATGGATGTTGGGGGTGCGGTACTCTGCATCAGTCAGTTTACCCTTATTGCAGACTATAAAAAAGGGAATCGGCCTTCTTTCATTAAAGCGGCCAGGCCGGAAAAAGCAGTACCGCTATTTGAACATTTTAAAAATCAACTTGCTGCTGCCGGACTGCAGGTGGAAAGCGGTATTTTCGGGGCCGATATGAAAGTTTCTCTGGTCAATGACGGCCCGGTAACCATCACCATGGACAGCATTACCAAAAACTAAAAAAGCCCGCGAAATACGGACTTTATTAGCGTTCATCAGTAACTTAATTATTATTAACCGGCACACTGCTGAAATTCAGTGAAGTTCTC
Source organism: Chryseobacterium sp. MFBS3-17 (assembly GCF_020687745.1). Lineage (GTDB taxonomy): Bacteria > Bacteroidota > Bacteroidia > Flavobacteriales > Weeksellaceae > Marnyiella. The sequence goes on along the minus strand of NZ_JAJEWK010000002.1, from coordinate 254,598 downwards.
ACAGAAAGATCAGAGGTGGGCGCGCTTTTCAGCACGTATACAATTCTTTGCTGTACGGTATTACCGGATTTCAGAATCTGATCCAGCACCTGATTGGAATTTACATCCAGTGACAATGTATTCCCGATATTATCTGCAATATTATCCCGGGAGGCCACCATCACATCATTTCCTCCTGCAGAAAGATATACTTTTACGCTTTTAAAAACGCCCATGCTCTGTCCGCCGGACGTAACGGTCACGTTTGCATTTGAAATACGGATATCCCGTACATTGGCTGAAGATCCCACCAGCTGATTAATGCTGGTCCCGGTACCCACGGCAGACAATTCGGTATTGGCTGGTGACCCTTGGGTTACGACAACCGTAGTTGTGTAGGGAAAAGTATTTTGCATAATGGTAGAAACGGTGGAGCACGCAGTGAGAACGGCTCCTGCTGCAAGAGCAGATAAGAATAAATTTTTCATAGCTTCAAAACTTTAATAGTTCACCTTATTCAGAAATTATACCAACCGGGATATTTGCAAGGCTCATCAGCGCAATTCCACCACAAACGGGCCGGTCACATTCCCCGAGGCCATATTGCTTTTCCCGATCACGAGCCACATTTCACCCGGCTCACCTGCAGCATAACTGATTTCCCGGCCAAAAGGCCCATCATACCCACCATCAGCACGTTTAATCTGGTTAAAACGGATATTCATCAAATCGTCTGTAGGAATCACTCTACCCGAGATTTCACCACCCCGAAAATTTTTAATTTTAATGATATAGTGCTGGTTACTGTTTGTAAATTCCTCTTCCAGACTCAGGGGCAACATATCCCCGTTGATGATTTTGATGATGCGATCGCCTTCCACATACCGGAATGTATTGTCCTGCGTACTTTGAGCAGAATCCCGAACAGCATCCGTCAACCCCTGAACTTCACGGACTTCCTCCTTCGGATCCGCAGGATAACCGGCTTGTTCATTTTTATTACAGGAAAACATCATGAATGCAGGAATTATAATGAGGGCTATTGTTTTCATAAAGATAAGCATTTCTGAAGGAAATTCAGCTAAAATTATTCCACAACCTGCCCATTCAATACAAGACCGGATCGTTCTTCCGCAACAGAAAATCCTTCAGATGTTCATAATTATGCCAAAGCAGTTCTTCAAAGTCCAGATGATAAAAAGTACGCATGCTGCGGCCCTTCAGATAAGATTGTCTGTAAAGTTTCATATATTCCGGGAGCACCAAAGTTCCCAGAATAACGGCCCCGAGCAGATGGGCATTGAGTTTACCATTTCCCAGGAGCAGGTACTGCATGGCAATTTCCTGTTCAAATCGGGTTCCGCAGCCGGTGATGAGATGGTGCACATCGTGATTTTCCATGGTGGGAATCATGGAGAAACCGTGCTTCCGGTAAAACTCGCCAAGCTTTCTGCCCAGAGAATCTTCCTGAAAATTCAGCAATTGTTCTGCAGTAAACTGCCAGTGCCTTTTCTTTCTTTTAAAAGATCTGCGATACACTACCTGCGTCATTTTATAGACCACCAGTAAAAATTGGACACGAATATTTTTCATATTAATAAATTGAAATGTTAATTCCAATGAGGGTATATAAAACAGCCACCGGAATATTGACCAGTAAAAGCAATGCAGCATTCACCGCCTCCCGGGAAAACTCACGCGCCACACGTGCATACAGCATAAGCCCCAAAAACGCAATCGCATTGATACCGCCGGCATAAATAAGCAGCAGATATCCGGCAACAGCAAAGGCCTCATCGCGGGTAAAAATAAATCCGAAGAGGCAGATATTGCCCAGGAGAAAACTCAGCCAGAACAGCGTTTTCCCGATGTACGAAATTTTAAAATTTTTCATAAAAAATAGTTGAATAATTGTTTTACCTTAACAATGAAGGTGACAGCAGCATTAGACACTCCCGTCATACTACTTAGTTTCCCGCGAACGGTGTTCCGAAAATTCCCACGGCCAGTTCTGCCCAGATGAGCAGGAAAACCATCAGCACCAGTGCGATGAAAAAAAATCTTTTCCCCGGCACCTGTACTTGTTTCCAGACCCCGGTAATTGTTAGGGCCGTGATGAAGAGAAGCGTCCCCATCACCAGAAAATCAACGCCGGTCCACTGAACTTCATCAGTAAACTGCATGGCAACAAAAGGAACCGCAAGCACCGCAGCAGCTGTTCCGAAAATCCAATAAGCAGGCGTAATACTTTTCATAAGATATAATTTATAAAGTTCTTTGAATTACAAAGTTAATTTTTAAAAAAATATAGTGGTTACGATCTATCGGCCGAGCAATTTTTCCAGCGCATTCAGATGTTCGGTGAAGGCTTCACGGCCGGCTTGGGTCACACGGTACGAAGTTTTGGGTTTTTTGCCCACAAACTCTTTTTTAACTTCAATATAACCCGCTTTTTCCAGTGCTGTGCTGTGACTGGCCAGATTGCCGTCTGATACCTCCAGCAGATTTTTCATCCCGGTAAAATCAACCCAGTCATTTACCATGAGCACGGACATGATGCCCAGACGCACCCGGCTTTCAAATTCCTTATTCAGTTGATTAATTTTTAACATTCTTATCTTTCTTTCTAAGTCGCATTTGATCAGCAACCATTCCGGAGAGGCCGCAAAATACTAAAAATAATGGCAAAGCTCCCGGTTCCTGCTCTTCAACGATCATGAAGACCATCAAAATAAGGCCTACTATGAAAGTGAAAACCGATAACCACATGATCATTCCTATAGTTCTGTTTCGGGAAAAACTTCTCATAATAGCTATATCAGCGGTATTTCTTATACATCACGATGCCGTAAACTATATGCAAGACACCAAATCCGAATGCCCAGAACACCAGACCCCAGCCTGGAATAAAAAAGGCAATCAATCCAAGAACAACCTCGCAATATCCCAGGTAGCGCACATCTGTTACCGTATACCGCTCTGCCTGTATGAGTGCCAGACCGTAAAAAATCAAGGTACAGGGTGCCACGAAGGCATGAAACTGATGATAAAGCAGTCCCAGACAAAACAGGCCGCCCGTAATCAGTGGAATACTGAAATGAAGCAACAATCTTTTGGTTGTACGGTCCCAAATTTTCAGATTGTGTGCCCGGCTTTTCCTGGCCGTAAAAAAATACCCTGAAAAAAGTGCGGCTGCCAGAATCACCGCACCGGAAAACATCAGCTCCCTTACCAGACTCTCTGAATACACATTGCGGTCACCCTGAAAATAGGAGATTCCGGCGCGCTGAAACACAAAATACACATGTACCGCTCCGGCCAGTGCCGCCAGACCCGCAAAGATACCGGAGAGGCCACTGAGCGAAATGAACCGCGAACTGCGTTCCATCATGCTCCGGATGTGTGACAAATCATCATTGTAATCTTTAGACTTCATATAAAGAACTTTGAAGTACAAAGTTAATAATAAAAATGAACCAGCAAAATCTTATTAAGAAAAAAGTCTTACTTTTATTCGCTCTTAAAACTAAAGTATGGATAAGAAAGAACTTCGCAGTTCCATTTTCCGGCATCTGGATGGTGTGGTTACCGCACCTGTGGTTGCCGCACTTCATGAAAAAGAAATCATCAGCCATATCGCTGCACACCCAACTACTACTTTGGGAGATCTGGCGAAAAACACACCTCATAATGAAGGCTATATGAATGTGGCGGTACGCACACTGGCTTCTCAGGGATTCATTGATTATGATCTGAATCACGAAACAGACACCGTACGATTGCAGCCGAATGCAAACACCCCTTTCCTGCTGAAGTATGCTCCCCTCTACCATAAAGTCATTCCGTACCTGAAAGAATCTACCCAGCCGGTATTTCAGGAACTGGAACCGGGATCTTTTGAGAACTTTTTCTATCTCTTTGAGGAATTTAACCAAAATTTTGGACTGCCTGTTCCGGAACATGAAACCGAAAAGAAAGTGTTCGCACAAATTCTGAAGCATCTGGAAGGCTGTCTGGTGGCACCGCTCATTGTACAACTGGGCATGAACGGCATGTTTCATAAATACTTTATGGAAACCTCCTTCCAGGCTGCAGAATTCCACAAAAACCCGGATAATTTCGAGAAGATACTGGACTTTCTGACTTCGCTGGGGTGGTTTACCAAAAACAACACTACCTATAAATTCACCGAAAGTGGTCTTTACTTTGCGCGGCGTGCTGCCTCCTACGGCGTCACGGTATCGTATCTGCCCATGTTCAACAGGATGGAAGATTTGCTTTTTGGCAATGCCGGAAAGCTCCGTGAAATCAGTGAAAGCGAAGATGAAATCCATGTAGACCGAAAGATGAATGTCTGGGGCAGCGGCGGTGCCCACTCTACCTATTTCAGGGTGGTGACAGATTTCATCATCTCCATATTCAATCAGCCTATTCACCTGCAGCCTAAGGGAATTCTGGATATGGGTTGTGGAAACGGAGCTTTTATCCAGCATATTTTTGAAACCATCGAAAGACATACCCTGCGCGGCAAAATGCTGGAAGACCATCCACTCTTCCTGGTAGGTGCAGATTTTAATCAGGCGGCACTCAATGTCACGCGGGCCAACCTCATCAACAATGATATCTGGGCAAAAGTAATCTGGGGCGACATCGGAAATCCGGATCAACTGGCCAAAGATTTACAGGAAAACTATGAAATCAATCTATCTGATCTGGTGAACATCCGCACATTTCTGGACCATAACCGGATCTGGAAAAATCCCGCAAATGCCAATCCGGACCGTATTTCCACATCCACGGGTGCTTTTGCCTTCCGCGGAGAAAGGATTCCGAATCATCTGGTAGAAGAGAACCTGAAAGAACACCTGAGCCTCTGGCTGCCGTACATACGCAAAAACGGATTGTTGGTGATTGAACTTCACACCCTGAACCCTGCACTCACCAGTAAACATCTGGGCGAAACTGCTGCCACAGCGTACGATGCCACCCATGGTTTTTCTGATCAGTATATTGTAGAAGCAGATGTTTTTCATAAAATATGCAAGGAAGCAGGACTGATACCCGATGAAAATCTATTTAAAAAATTCCCGGATTCAGAATTGGCCACCGTTACCATAAATCTCCTGAAAAACTGATATGGAATTTGAAATATTAGAAACCAGGCGGCTCTGGCTTCAAAAATTAAGTCCCGAAATCATGACCCGGATTTTTAAGGAAAATTCTGAAGAGAAAATCAGAGAAATCTTGGGATTACACCACCCTGAACACTTTGAACGTCAAATAAAAATATACGAAAAGGGGTATGAATCGTATAACCGCACAATGCTGAATTTTCAGCTGGTAGAAAAAGAAACCCAACGCATCATCGGGAACTGCGGATATCATACATGGAATCCCCAGCACTGCCGGGCAGAAATAGGATATGAAATATTTGACGAGCAGTTTAAAAAGCAAGGCTATATGTCTGAAGCCCTGAAACCAATTCTGGAATTTGGTTTCAAAGAAATGAATCTGAACCGGATTGAAGCCATTATAGACCCGGCCAATACGCCGTCCCTGAGACTATTGGAAAATAATGGTTTTGTGCGCGAAGGAACACTACGCGGGCACTACCTCATCGGCGAAACCTTTGAGGATTCTGATTTATATTCTTTGCTGAAAAAAGATTTTTCAACAAAAAACCTGATGACGGGCATCAGGTTTTGATTCGATTATTCAGGCATTTCCAGTAAAGCCATTGATTATTTGGCTCGTAAACGCTCTTTAATTTTTGCGATATTCTGTTTGGCAGAATCTTCCAGAATAAGGCTGGCGCTCATATGAATGCGCGCAGGCATCAGGTCATTAAAATGATCTGTACCCTCCCAGGAAACTTTCTTAATGAGTGCCAATGCCTCATCACTGCGCCCTGCAAGCGCATTCAGAAACTGACTGAGTTTTTCATTCATCTCCGTGATATTCTCTGATACGGAATGGTAAATACTGTGTGCTTCTGCCCATGCTGCAGATCTGAAATCCGCATCAATAGCCATTGCCGCAAATTGTGACTTGCCAATTTTTCTTTCTACATAAGGACCGATGACAAAAGGACCGATGCCCAGATTCAACTCGGTAAGCGCCAGGGAGGCATCCCGGGTGGCAAAGCAGTAATCTGCACCGCATGCAATGCCCACACCGCCGCCGGTAGTTTTGCCCTGTACACGAACCACCACTATTTTGCCGCAGTTACGCATCGCGTTCAGCACTTTGGCAAATCCTCCGAAAAACTTTTTTGAAGTTTCCAGCTCAGAAATTTCCAGCAGTTCATCAAAACTGGCACCCGCACAGAATGCTTTCTCTCCAGCAGATTTTATCAGAATGGCTTTAACTTCTTTCTTTGCTCCCTCATCCAGAATGTTCCGGGCGAGCTTTTCCAGAATTTCACCCGGGAGCGAATTACTTTTTGGAGTACCGAAGGTTATTTCGGCGATATTGTTTTTTAATTCAGTTTGAACAAATGGTTCCATGTATTATTGTATATTTTAACATTGATTAATTTTCAAAAGCCAGGATATATTTATCAATAAAATGCTGCTTTTCCTTCGATTTATACTGCTGAATATAGCGCGGATGCTCCAGCACCGTCATGCTGCCGAACAATTTTTCCTCCTGATTAATTTTCTTCAGAAATTCAGCATTTTTTTTGCCCAGAACAAAGACATTGGATGTATCCAGTCCGAGGCTGATGTGCTTCTTCAGAGACTCTGTCATAAATGGTTTCACCATTTCAAAAAGCCGGCGGTCATCGTAATAATTAGCGTTCAGTTGTCCGTTTCGGGTATTTCGTACAATGGCCAGCGGAAAAGGTGAGTTGATATAAAATTTGCTGTAAAACTTTTCGGCACCCCCATATTCCTCAATCATATCATACAGAAAAACAGAAGAAACCTCATGGGTACGTGCTGATCTCATGCTGATAGCGCATGCTGAATCGAGCCGTTTGGTATCGGTAAAGGGCACACCCGTAACACCGGCGCCATGCCTGCTTGGATTAATCCCTATGAGAAATTTACGGGAACCTGTATCCCCGTAAAATTTATCATAAAACTGCTTCATCACGGTAAGCGTTTCCGGATTATCCAGAAAAGGGTTCATCACCTCAAAACCTTCCGGTAACGGACCGGTGTATTTGAGGTGCAGGTTAAATTCCACTACTTTCTCTCCGAAGGTTTTCATATAGGGTTCCTGTTAAGCAGATTCATCGTGCTTCCGGGATTAGTCCGAACTGCTCAAAATGGTGGGTGAAATGTTTCCGGTGCATCAGTTCCATCATCTCCTTATTCAGTTTACCATACACATAATGCAGATGTTCTGCATCCGGATTTTCTCTGTAATACACCGTATATTCTTTCAGGGCTTCGGTAAATGCGGCTTTTGCGGCATTCAGATTTTTATGATTAGGCGGTGGCAGACTTCCGTCTTCCGGGAGGAAAGGTGCCGGAAAATCTTTCGGCATCTTCCTGAAATTATAAAGGGAATCCTGGTATTTTTCCCATTGGTCTTCCGGTGTATGACAAAGCTGTGCCTCGGGCTGACCCATGCTGTATCTCAGCGTCGTTTCCAGGTGCTCCAGCATTTGCTGTGCCGTCATTTTACCCCATAAAGGTTGGGTCTTCTCGGTTAATCCGGTCAGTAATTGATCAATATGCCTTACGTTCAGATCTGTGAACGGCGATTTTTTGGCCACGAGAGTCAGAATAGTGGCTACACAAACCACTTCATCCCGCTGATTCACGACTTCTACCAGCCATTTCACGACTCCGCTCGGGATATTTCTGCCTTTCACCCCTTTGTTGACTTTCTCTTTGGCAGTGAGATAGACCGTAATGGTATCACCGGCATAAACCGGTTTGAAGAAGCTGGCATTTTCCAGTCCGTAGTTAGCGATTACCGGTCCTTTCTTGCCGGATACAAACAGTCCCGCCGCTGCAGACAGGATGAAATAACCGTGCGCCACGGGCTTATCAAAAATAGTCCCGTTCAGTGAAGTGGCATCTGTATGGGCATAAAAATGATCCCACGACACATTGGAAAAATTCACAATATCTGCTTCGGTCACCGTTCTGCCCGCTGTTTCCAGCGAATCACCGATTTCTACCTCTTCAAAGAATTTACGGAACGGATGTTTATCCGAAAAATGCTGGGTAGCACCCTGCTGATAGATTTTGGTAATGGCCGTCAGGATATCCGGAGACCCCTGAATAGCGGTTTTCTGAAGGAAAAAATGAAGACCGCTCAGCCCGCCCATTTCTTCTCCTCCACCGGCTCTGCCCGGCCCTCCGTGCATCAGTGTAGGCAATGGGGATCCGTGCCCGGTACTTTCTGCGGCATTGTCTCTGTTCAGTACGAATATCCTGCCGTGCGAACTCGCCATTTTCCATGATGTTTCTGCTACAAACCGGTCATCATGAGAGACAATAGATCCCACCAGACTACCCTTTCCGAGTCTGGCCAGGGCGGCAGCTTCTTCGGCATCCCGATACGGCATAATGGTGGAAACCGGCCCGAATGCTTCCACATCATGCGAAATCATTTTTTCAAAAGGCTTATCATTATAGAAGATTTTAGGGCTCATAAAGGCTCCGCTTTCATAATCCGCATCTACCAACTCATGTTTTCCGTCATAAATCAGTTCGGTTTCGGCTTTCAGGACCGCAATTTTCTCTGACACTTCATGAAACTGATCTCGTCCTGCCAGTGCACCCATGCGGGTTTCCCTGTTCAGCGGATTACCGATCTTCACCTGATCCAAAGCTTTGGACAATGCCTGCTGCACATCACCCGTCAAATGTTCGGGAACCATAATACGGCGGATAGCGGTACATTTTTGCCCGGATTTGGTGGTAATTTCATTGCGGACTTCTTTGATGAACAAATCAAACTCCGGTGTTCCGGGGCGCGCATCGGGACCCAGAACAGAGCAATTCAGTGAATCTGCCTCCATGTTGAAACGTACTGAATTCTGCGCAATGGACGGCATGGATTTCAACCGTTTTCCGGTAGAAGCCGAACCTGTAAACAGCACCGAATCCCCGTCCTGCATATACTCCAGCATATTACCGGCGCTGCCGCAGATCAGTTGCAGAGCCCCTTCCGGCAACAAGCCGCTTTCTATCATATCTTCAAAAACCGCATGAGTAAGAAAACTCGTTGGCGTAGCGGGTTTCACAATGGAAGGCACCCCGGCCAGAAGTGAAGTGGAAAGCTTTTCCATCATCCCCCAAACAGGGAAATTATAGGCATTAATCTGTACCGACACCCCTTCACTGGGAGTGAGAATATGCGTACCTATAAATGTTCCGTTCTTAGAGAGCTTCTGGGTATCCCCGTCTACCCAGAACGGCGTATTGGGCAACATTCTTTTGGCAAGTCCGGAATAGGTAAAGAATGTCCCGAAACCACCTTCAATATCTACCCAGGAATCTGCATGGGTAGCACCGGTTTTATAGGATATTTCGTAGTACTTTTTCTTTCTTTCCAGAAGATACAATGCGATTTTTTTGAGCATTTCCCCGCGGTCATAGAACGTCATAGCAGAAAGATTTTTGTAACCGACTGTGCGGCCGAAATCCAGTGCCTGTTTGAAATCTATACCTTCGGTATCTGCCAGGGCTACTTGCTCGCCCGTCACCGAATTATACAGTTGGGTTCCGTTTCCGGAACCTTCGATCCATTGATTGTAGATATAATTTTTAAGTTTCATATTTTGATTTTGGAAGCATTTACTTCACAGATAATTTTATTTAAGTATAATAGATTTCGACTGCTGCACCTTTACAGAATGTCGTGCGAAAAAGTTTTCCAATTTTTGTCTTTCATTGAGAAAAAAATGAATCTGACGTTTCCGCCCTGAGTTATCGCATAACCACGCATACTGAAAACCAAGCACATCCCGTTTGAACTCAACATACTGTATTTCATTCCAAGAAAAAAGGGATTGCGTATTGATCGTCATTGCTCTGGCAAACTGAATCACAAACAAAAGCAGATAGAACAGAATAAGAAAATAAAAACGGGAATCCTGATGGCTGGGGAAATCCATCCCGTAAAATGCGAAAATCAGAAAGACCGGGAGGGCTGCTATGAAAAACCATTTAAAAAACTTCTTCCGGTCCCGGATTTTCAGTTGCTCGCCGTCTGATATAAGAGTCGTTCTGCTAAGTCTGAGTTCTTCCATACTAATAAGCTTTTATAAATCGGTTACTTTTCGGTCAATTTTATATACGGTACCCCGGAACGTGGCCATCAATTCACCGGCTTTATTGGTAATTTTAATATCATAAACACCGGTTTTCCGGGTATCCGAAACCATGATGCTTTCAGCAAAAAGCGTGTCGCCCTCACGAACTGCTCTGGTAAAATTAATCACACAATTCAGCGCCACCGAAGCGTCATTGGTATTATTGGATGAAAACGCAAGAGCAGAATCTGCAAATGCGAAGGTAATGCCTCCGTGCACAGTGCGCAGACCATTAATCATTTCCTTCTTCACCGGCATTTCCAGTTTACAATATTTCTCACTTACTTCCAGCAGTTTTATCCCCATCCATTGGGAAAAATAATCCTGCTTCAGCATATAGTCTGCAATTTCGAATGGCGTCATTTTCTATCTGAAATTTTTAAACATCAAACAATTTATTTACAGCTTTTTCAGAAGCGGACTCTGGCGGTACCGTTCTTCCTGGTAATCCAGATATAAAGCGTTCAGAATCCCGGAAATTTTTCCATATCCTATTTCTGCACCCCATGCCAGCAGGCCTTTCGGATAATTGACTCCTTTCTGCATGGCCATTTCCAGATCTTCATCACTGGCAATTTTCAGTCGTTTTGCTTCTACTGCTTCGTTGATAAGCATAGCGAGAATCCGGTTAAAAATGTACTGATACAGTTCATCATCTTTCTCCGCAACCGGTGCAGTACTGCCTTCACTGTAGTCATAAAAACCTTTTCCGGTCTTTCTGCCATGCAGTTTTGCTTCGCTCATTCGCTGCTGCAGCAGGCTCGGCTTATACTTTGGATCGTAAAAATAATCTTTGTACACGGTAGTGGTTACCGAATAGTTGACATCAATCCCTATAAGATCCATCAGTTCAAACGGGCCCATTCTGAAGTTTCCCAGCGTGCGCATGGCATCATCTACCTGCTCTGGTGTGGCCATTTGCTCCTCCACAATCCGGAGGGCTTCACCGTAATAAGGTCTGGCAATTCTGTTGACAATAAAACCCGGAATATCTTTTGCAATGACCGGCGACTTACCCCAGCTTTTCATCAAACCATACATTTCCTGAGCAAGTGGTGATTTCGTAAGCAGTCCGGGAATAATTTCCACAAGAGGCATTAGTGGTGCCGGGTTGAAAAAGTGGATCCCGATAAAACGTTCTGGGTTCTGCAATTCTGCAGAAAGCGAGGTAATGGAAATAGAAGAAGTATTGGAACCAATAATACATTCCGGAGAAACGTATTGCTCCAGTTCGGCAAAAACCTTCTGCTTGATTTCTTTATTCTCAACAATAGCCTCAATAACCAGCTCACAATCTTTCAGTTCAGACAACCGGGTACAGTTTTTTATATTTCCAAGAATTTCCTGTGCCTTTTCCGGGGTAATTTTTTGCTTCTGTGCAAGTCTGTTCAATGTTTGGCCAAGACCATCAAGAGACTTTGTGGTCTGCTGTTCGTTTACATCAAACAAAAATACGTTGCAACCGGCAGCAGAAGCCACTTGTGCAATGCCGGTCCCCATGGTTCCGGAACCTATAATCCCAATATTTTTCATAGACGCTAAAGATACAAAAAAAGATAGTTTTGAAGAGATCAAAACTATCCTATGTATTTCTGTACAGATTCTATTTGCCTTTGTACTCCGGCTTTCTTTTTTCCATAAAAGCGTTTACCCCTTCCATGAAATCTCTGGTACCGGCAGCTTCAGACTGGTAAATGCTCTCTATGTCCAGTTGCTCTCTCAAACTGTAATCGTAAGATTTACGGAGTGCTTTTTTGGTAAGCGATAAAGCTACTGTAGGCATATTGGTAATGCGCTCCAGCATTTCCATAGATTTTTCGCGGAATTCTGCTTCCGGCCACACTTCTGCAATCATTCCCAGTTTCAGCGCTTCCTCGGCGCTTACCTTCTTGCCGGTATACGCCAGATAATGCGCCATTTGCCGGCCTACCAGCTTCTGCAGAAAATAGGTTCCGCCGGTATCCGGAATCAGTCCGATATTTGAAAATGCCTGCGAAAAGTAAGCATTGTCTGAAGCAATCGTAAAGTCACAAATGAGTGCCAGCATAGCTCCGGCACCTACTGCAGGACCATTTACCAAAGAAATCACCGGTTTTTTGGAATAGTATACCGACATGACCAGCGGGTTATAATAATCTATGACGATGCGCTGTACTTCCCGTTTTACATTCAGATTGCGGTCTTCAAAATCAATAGCTCCCAGATTCTGCCCGGAGCTGAAGGAACTTCCTCTGGCTGCGATGGCAATACACCGGGTATCTTCATCCTTATTATAAAAGTCTATAAAGTCCTTGAGCTCAGCCAGCAAAGGCTTGGTAAAAGCATTCATAGTTTCCGGATGATTGAAAAATGCGATTTTGAGACGGCCGCCGAAATGCGATTCTACGTCAAACTGCTTATAAACGTACATAGTAAAAGTTTTAAGAATTTTATTGTACTAAAGATACGATTTTATTATCAAATTGGCAGCATGATCGGGCATGAAAAAAGGCAGCCACAATAAATTGCAACTGCCTTTAGTTTTTTGTATTTTAATCTTTTATTTCCCTTTGTAAACCGGTTTTCTTTTCTCCAGGAATGAGTTAATTCCTTCCAGGAAATCCTCGGATTTAGCTGCTTTTTGGGTCAGATTTGCTTCCAGATCCAGCTGCTGCTTCAGCGTATTGTCATAGGACTCCGCAATTGCTTTTTTGGTAAGTTTCAGGGCTGCGGTAGGCATTTCCGACATTTTTTCCAAAATATCCATTGATTTTGCGCGGAATTCAGCTTCAGTAAACACCTCGGCCACCAGTCCCAGAGACTTGGCTTCCTCTGCAGAAAGTTCTTTTCCGGAGAAGGTGAGGTAATTGGCCATTTGTCTTCCTACCAGTTTCGGCAGAAAATAGGATCCGCCGGCATACGGCACCAGACCGATATTGGCAAACGCCGGTGAGAAAGACGCCTTCTCTGAAGTAAGCACCACATCACAAATAAGGGCCAGCATGGCACCTGCGCTTTTGGCAGGACCTTCTACCAGAGCCACTACAGGCTTTTTGCACCTTGTAAGTTCCATAACCACCGGATTATAAAAATCTGTGATGAGTTTCTTCACAAAACTGGGGTCTGTTTTTTCTGTTTCAATGGCGAAAGCTCTGGCCAGATCCTGACCGGAAGAGAATGCTCCTCCTTTTCCACCGATGGCTACCACGCGTACATTTTCATCTTTGTCGCAACGCTCAAAAAATTCTTTGAGTTCTGTCATCGTGGGACGGTTCAGTGCATTCATGGTCGCATCATTATTCAGATAAGCAATAAGCAGCTTTCCGTCAAAATGGGCTTCCACATCAAATTGGGTAAACATGTAATTCATACTCTTTTATTTTGTTGTTTGTTTAATGGCATTTAAAATAATCAAAAGGTTCCAGGCAATCATTGCACTGGTAGCTGGCCTTGCACAGCGTAGAACCAAAGCGACTGATCATTCTGGTATTCTCTGAGCGGCATCTGGGGCATTCTTTGGGAACATCCAGATGGTCCTGGCCTGCACCTTTCTGCGGCGGAGCTATTCCATACTCACGCAGTTTCTCCCGGGCTTCATCTGTAATCCAGTCTGTAGTCCATACGGGTGAAATACGGGTTACTACATGAGCAGTAATTCCCATTCCGGAAAATAATTTAATGATATCCTCTTCTATATTATACATAGCAGGACAAGCCGAATAAGTGGGCGTTATGATAATTTCCGCTTCATCTTCCCCCGTCATGCGTGCTTCGCGCACAATCCCCAGCTCCACAATATTGATGACTGGGATTTCGGGATCCGGTATCTGAGCAAGGATTTCTAACAGGTTCATATCAAAATAACTACGGCATCATTTACCACGCACAATTCGGGTAAGCACGCTGCATATATTGTAATTCACAAAGAATATAGCCAAAATATTCGGTATGGTAACCGGTACGGCAGCCTTTCTGCATAAATTCACTTTCCGGAAGCGACAACCCGAATCTCCGGAAATCTTCGGAGACCCTTACTTTCCATTCTTCATAGAGCTGTACTGCATCCGGAACGATTTGTAAAGCAACCAGTTCCTGCTCACCCGGTGTTTCAGAAAAAATTCCACGGGTATATTCCCACAGCATTTCCACGGCTTCTTCTATACGGCTGCGGCTTTCTTCGGTTCCATCGGCAAACATTTTCACCCAGGTAGAGGCGTGCAGACAGTGGTACTTGACTTCCTTCAGTGACTTTTCTGCCAGTGCCGCCAATTGTGAATCTGCGCTGTTCAGCAGGTTTTCATAAAGCAATTTCTGGTACAGGGAAAAGAAGTACACTTTCAGAATGGTCTGCGCGTAATCTCCGTTCGGAAGCTCAGACAACTGGCAGTTCAGATATTCCTTTTCATATCTCAGAAAAGCCAGATCATCTTCGGTTTTGTTTTCACCCTGCACCTGAGCTGCATATTTAAAGAAATTGGTACTCTGCCCCAGGTAATCCAGTGCGATATTGGTCAATGCAATATCTTCTTCCAGATAGGGTCCCCGGCCGCAAAGCTCGCCCAGTCGCTGCCCGAAAATCAGTGTATCGTCTGCTATTTTTAAAAGATAATTTTTCATAATTTAAATATCATGAGTGTACCGGCAGGCTCTGACCATGCTGCACCCTCAAAATCTTTACTACATATTTTTTACATCGTTTGGAATCTGATAGAACGTAGGATGGCGATACAGTTTGTCATCTGCCGGATCAAAGAATGCTTCTTTGTCCATTCCTTCAGAGGTTACCAGATATTTGCTCGGAACCACCCATATTGATGTACCTTCCATACGTCTGGTATAGACATCTCTGGCATTTTGCAGCGCCATCTCTGCGGTCGCTGCCTGCACGGTTCCGGCGTGTTTGTGAGAAAGTCCCGGTTTGGTCTGAATGAACACCTCCCACATATCTAAATTGCTCATAATTAATTATTTGCTGTTTATTGTTTTAATTTATTTCAATGATAATTGTTAATTTCTGGTAAATCCGCGCGGTGTACCGAGTTCAGACTTATCATATATATTGAGATACAGCACTACCGTATCTTTTTTGCCTTCATAGGTGACCCAATATTTGTCCAGTAAACCTTGGTTTCCAATGAGGGCATTTTTCGTTTTGAAATGACAGCAACTTCCGATGCGGTCAAAGGAAACGGATTCACCCTGCGGCCCTCGTAGTGAACTGAGATACATGACTGAGTTCCGGGGACTGTGTTCTCCCACATTGATGGGATTCTTTTCAGAATAACCATAGGTTTCATCAAAAACACTTTGTACAGCAGTGACACTTCCGCAGGCCATGAACATCAGTAACAGAACCGTCAGAATCCCGGTTTTCATACTTCAGCTTTTTGTTTGGCTGCAAAAGCTATCGCAGCTTCTTTCACCCATGCATGATCTGTCTGTGCTTTCCGTTTTGTTTCCAGACGCTTTTTGTTTGCCGGTCCGTTACCCTTCAGCACCTCCATAAATTCATCCCAGGGCAGTTCACCGAAATCGTAATGCTGCCTTTCTTCATTCCACTTCAGTTGCTCATCCGGTATTTTAAGTCCAAGAAATTCTGCCTGTGGCACGGTAACATCTATAAAACGCTGGCGCAGGGAATCGTTACTCTCCCTTTTCACCCGGTAGTTCATGGATTTCTGTGAATTGGGGGAAGCCTCGTCATTGGGTCCGAACATCATGAGTGCCGGCCACCAGAAGCGGTTCAGTGCGTCCTGTGCCAGTTCTTTCTGCTCTTTGGTTCCGCGGCACAGGGTCATCAGAATTTCATAACCCTGTCTTTGGTGAAACGATTCTTCCTTGCAAATTCGCACCATAGCACGTGAATATGGTCCGTAGGAATTCCCCATGAGCATCACCTGATTCATAATGGCAGCACCGTCTACCAGCCAGCCTATGGCACCAATATCTGCCCAGGAAAGCGCCGGATAATTAAAGATGCTGGAATATTTGGCTTTGCCGGCCAGCATATCATTATAGGTTGTATCCCGGTCTGCAGCAATTTCACCGTTTCCTAAGGTTTCGGTGGCTGCGTACAGGTAAAGACCGTGTCCCGCTTCATCCTGAATTTTGGCTAAAAGTGCCATTTTTCTTCTGAGCGACGGCGCACGGGTAATCCAGTTGGCTTCCGGCAGCATTCCCACCACCTCAGAATGTGCGTGCTGGGAAATCTGGCGTACCAGCAGTTTCCGGTAATCATCCGGCATCATATCTTTTGGCTCAACTTTATTTTCAGCCTGTACGTATTCTAAAAATTTGTCGTGATTCATAGTTCTGTATTGTAATTTTGTACAAAAATATTCAGCAGTCGGTGCTGATTTTTCATCCTAAAACAGTTCTTCGTCTTTCAGATAAATTCCGATTTTGGAATTGATAAATTCTCCGGCCACAAAGTTTATTTTTTTGTCATCTGCCTGGATTTCATACTCCCGGAAATAGTAGGTATTGCCTTTCTGCGGCTCCACCACTTCTACTTTCTGATCCACGCAATGCCAGTAATGGTTCCAGACATTTACTCCATTAATTTTAAATTCTTCGTTTTCTTCTATTGCTTTCGCGAATTTCCACTTAGCCATATTTCGATTTTTTACTCCTGAAAACGGATTATTAAACATCATAATTCAGCATCACCACATTGGTAGTAGGATGGCATTGGCATGTCAGTACAAATCCTTTGGCCACCTCGTCCTCGGTTAATGCAAAGTTCTTTTCCATGAAAACCTCCCCTTCCATTACCTGGGCTTTACAGGTACAGCACACCCCGCCTTTACAGGCAAAAGGTACCGGAAGTTTCTCGTCAATCGCCTGGTCCAGAATATTTTTCTTTTTGGAATTCAGGTGAAAGGAATATTCATCATCATCTATAATGAGCGTTACCATACTTTCAATATTAGGTATCGCTTTAAATTCGTCGCTCTTCTCCGCATTATTTTCATCGTCCGGAGCAGCGTAATATTCATACATAATCTGCAATGACGGAACTTTTTTATCGTTCCTCAGATATTCTGCCACGCTTTTAATCATTTCTGCAGGTCCACAAATAAAGTATGTAGAGTCCTGCACCGGAATTTCCGACATTTTTTCAAAGATATCATTCAGTTTGGGGGCACAAATCCGGCCTTCAAACAATTCATCCTCAAAATGTTTTTCTCTGGAAAGAAGGTACACCACCCGCAGTCTTCCCTGAAACTGCTGTGCAAGCTCATCTATCTGCTTTTTAAAAATAATATCATGCAGACTTTTATTGCTGAAGAACAAATAGGCTTTACTTTTTGGCTCCTGATGCAAAGCCTCCTTCAGATTAGACAATACCGGCGAAATACCACTTCCCGCTGCCAGTCCTATATAAACTTTCTCATTGCTGGCGTGGTAATGGGTGTAAAAATGCCCCATCGGAGCCATCACATCCATCAGGTCACCCTCTTTTACCTGCTCATTCATAAAGGTAGAAACCTTTCCGTCTTGCAGATGCTTTACCAGAACTTCCAGCTCAGAACCCCCTTCAGAAGGCGCATTCACAATGGAATAAGACCGGCGCAAATCCTCACCGTTCATCATCAGTCTTACGTTGAGATACTGCCCTTGTCTGAACGAAAATTCATGCTTTAAACTTTCCGGAATATCAAAAGCAATGTTCACAGAATCATTGGTCTCCTTTATAACTTTACTTACTCTTAACTGATGAAAATGATGCATATTTAATTGAAAATCTTATAATAAATGTTAACAAAGATAAGCATTTTATAAAAGGGAACAAAAACTAATTTTTCGGAAATTCTGACCGTAAAAAATACACAAACCTTTCAAAATCCGGTAAATATGACCACTTTCAACCCCTTGAAAACAAATAGAACAGTTTTTGAAATTCACTTAGCGAATGATTAAAAGATGAAAACCGGCATTAAGAATCTCACTTTTGAAAAGTTGTTCTGAAGCTGCATAAAAAATAAACCACAACATAAAAATATTATACGATGAATCTGAACCAATATACCGTAAAATCGCAGGAAGCCATTCAGGCCGCACAACAAGTGGCGCTGGAATTTGGCAATCAGAGCATTGAGCCACAACATCTCTTGGAAGGCATCCTTCAGGTAGATGAAAACATCTCGGATTTTCTGATGAAAAAAGCAGAAGCCGAATTATCCCTGGTGCGGGAACGCAACAGAGAAAGCATTGCTAACCTCCCGAAAGTAGAGGGCGGGAATATTTATCTCTCGCAGGCAGCCAATAAAATCCTGCTTGATGCGCCTAATATTGCCAAAAAAATGGGCGACGAATATGTCACCATTGAACACCTCTGGCTGTCTTTGTTTGAGGTAAATTCTGAAGTTTCCAAGATGCTGAAGGATCTGGGCGTCACCAGAAATGCTCTGGAAACAGCCATTAAAGAACTCCGGAAAGGCTCCAGAGCCACCTCCGCAAGTTCGGAAGAAACCTACCAGAGCCTCAATAAGTATGCAAAGAATTTTAACGAACTTGCCGCCGAAGGCAAACTGGATCCGGTGATAGGCCGTGATGAGGAAATCCGAAGAGTATTACAGATCCTCTCGCGAAGAACCAAAAACAACCCCATTCTTATAGGTGAGCCCGGAGTAGGTAAAACCGCCATTGCAGAAGGCATAGCTCACAGAATTATTTCGGGAGATGTACCCGAGAATCTGATGGACAAAACGCTTTTCTCGCTGGACATGGGCGCACTGATTGCCGGAGCCAAATACAAAGGTGAATTTGAAGAACGTCTGAAATCAGTCATCAATGAAGTAACGAAATCAGATGGCCAGATCATCCTCTTCATCGATGAGATTCATACGCTGGTAGGCGCCGGAGGTGGCGAGGGAGCCATGGACGCCGCCAACATCCTGAAACCCGCACTGGCCAGAGGCGAACTGCGTGCAATAGGAGCCACCACACTGAACGAATATCAGAAATATTTTGAAAAAGATAAAGCACTGGAAAGAAGATTCCAGAAAGTGATGGTGGAAGAACCGGATACCGAATCGGCCATCTCTATCCTCCGGGGAATTAAAGATAAATATGAAGCGCACCATAAAGTAAGAATTAAGGACGAGGCCATTATCGCTGCAGTTGAAATGTCTCAGCGCTATATTTCTGACCGTTTCCTGCCGGATAAAGCCATTGACCTCATTGATGAAGCATCTGCCAAACTGAGGATGGAAATCAATTCCAAACCGGAAGAACTGGATGTACTGGACCGAAAACTGATGCAGCTGGAGATTGAACTGGCCGCCATCTCGCGGGAAGGCAATCAGACCAAAATAGATCATTTAAAAGAAGATATTGCCAAAATTTCTGAAGAACGAAATGAAATTAACGCAAAATGGCTGAAGGAAAAGCAAAAATCTGAAGACCTGACCCAGATCAAAAAAGATATGGAGTCCCTAAAGCTTGAAGCAGAGAGAGCCTCACGCGCAGGTGATTATGCAAAAGTAGCTGAAATTCAGTACGGAAAACTTCGCGAAAAAGAGGAAGAACTTTCCAAACTGGAGCTGGAAATGCAAAACCACCAAAACGAACTCATCAAGGAGGAAGTCACTTCCGAAAATATATCCGAAGTTATTGCCAAATGGACAGGCATTCCGGTGACCAAACTGCTGCAGAGTGAAAAAGAAAAACTGCTGCACCTGGAACAGGAACTCCACCACCGTGTAGTAGGCCAGGAAGAAGCCATAGAAGCTGTGGCAGATGCCATTCGCCGGAACAGAGCCGGACTGAATGACGAAAAAAAACCGATCGGAAGTTTTCTCTTCCTGGGAACTACGGGCGTAGGGAAAACCGAGCTGGCGAAAGCACTTGCCGAATTTTTGTTTGATGATGAAAACAATATGACCCGAATTGACATGAGCGAGTATCAGGAGCGTCACAGCGTATCACGCCTCGTGGGTGCGCCTCCGGGATACATTGGTTATGACGAAGGCGGTCAACTTACAGAAGCGGTACGCAGAAGACCCTACTCTGTGGTATTGCTGGACGAAATTGAAAAAGCGCATCCGGATGTCTTCAACACGCTGCTGCAGGTGCTGGATGATGGAAGACTTACCGATAACAAGGGCCGTGTAGTCAATTTTAAAAACACCATTATTATTATGACCTCCAATCTGGGTTCACACCTCATTCAGGAACGGTTTGACGAAGCACCGAGAGATGAAAATGACTCTATTGCATATGAAGTTCTGGAACAAACTAAAACGGACGTTTTCGATTTACTGAAACAAACCCTGAGACCGGAATTTTTGAACAGAATAGATGAGGTAGTCCTGTTCCAGCCGCTTACCAAAAAACAAATCGGCAAAATAGTATCCTACCAGTTACGAGGCTTTAATGAAATGCTGACCAAACGAAACATCATGATGACTGCCACACAAGACGCCGTAGATTACCTGATGAACAAAGGTTATGATCCTGCATTTGGCGCGCGGCCGCTGAAACGGGTGATTCAGCAGGAAGTTCTGAACAGACTCTCCAAAGAAATTCTGGCAGGAACCGTGAATGACGGCGACCGGATTACACTGGATTATTTCTCAGAGAGCGGACTGATTTTCAGACCCACTGAGTAAACAATACCATTCAGCAATATAAAAAACCAGAAACTGTCTCAATACTCAATTAATTGCTTGAGATTTTAATATTTGGGCACCGTTCTCTGATAGGAGTCCGTGAGAAAATCATTAAAAAAGCCGTTTCATTAAGTTATGAGACGGCTTCATTCTGGTAGTCATTTTGCGACTGTTCAGGGAAAGTGCTGTTTTTCTGGAACTTCCAAAAAGAAAACATGCTGCCGTTTTCAATGAAAATGAATCTGGTGATTCCCTTTGGTGTGCCCAAAAAGCACCCTTAAACATAGTTTTATAAAAATTTAACATCTAATTAATATATCTTAACACTTTTTAAGAATATATCGGTACGATATTCGCATTAAATCAATTGAAATTTTTTTTCATCATTTGTGTTTTTTTGAACCTGTCGATTCGTTGGCAGGTTCTTTTGTTATTGGATACAATCCAACCCATGCCCGAAAAAATCCGGCATTCAACAAGTGTAAATGCCATCAAAGTTCATAATGGCACAAAGTCATCCCGCTCTTCTTCCATGGAATCAAAGAAATGAAGAAACCACTCATCAGGTTTTTTTTCGGTTTCAAATCTGACCAGCCTCAGTTTCGGGTAATACCTGATTACCCGGATTCCGGCAGACCTCATATACTTTTTCGCTTCAGAAAACCTGACTTCCTTTTTTAAAATCCCAAAATAAATTTTCATTCTTAAATCTTTACCTGAACAAGACCAGCCCCGATGTCCCGGTACTTCAAATTCTGAACAGGTCTGGCATACTGCTCTAGCAATTGCCAGATTTCCTCTGCGTTCAGGGCCGGAAATTTCTGCATCAGCAATGCCGCTATTCCCGAAACATGAGGAGCAGCCATACTGGTGCCATTCATGAGTTTATAAGGCAGACGTCCGGATTTCCGGGGGAATGCACTGAGTACATCCACGCCGGGTGCACATACATTGACATTGCCGCCATTTGCCGCATT
Organism: Chryseobacterium sp. MFBS3-17; assembly: GCF_020687745.1. Classification (GTDB taxonomy): domain Bacteria; phylum Bacteroidota; class Bacteroidia; order Flavobacteriales; family Weeksellaceae; genus Marnyiella. The sequence continues at coordinate 232,768 of NZ_JAJEWK010000002.1, read as the reverse complement.
GATCCCGCCATTGGAAAATGAAGCCACCCGCATCTGGCTGTCTATTGCTGCCACCGCCATCACAGAACTGCAATTGGCCGGAGCAGAAACCGGACGCGGTGTACCAGGCCGGCTGCTGTCATTTCCCGCAGCAGCAATGAGGAGGCAATTATTTTCAAGCGCTTTTTTCCCTACCGCTTGAAACAACGGAGAAGGTTTTTCATTAATCTGTACAGGAGAGGCTAGCGACATGGAGATAATGCGGAATTTTTTCTCCAGCGCCCAATCTATAGCATCTATAATGGCAGAGGTGGTTCCTTTGCCTGTATCAGACAATACTTTTGCTATTTTCAGATTGCATTCTGACGCCACGCCATAGCGGTGGCCATTATCCGAACGCACGTTTCCCGCGGCAGTTCCCGCACAGTGCGTTCCATGTCCATACACATCTTTGTCCCAGTTTTCATTGGCTACAAAAGACTTTCCCTCAATTTCCCTTGCTACAAAATCCGGATGCGAAACATCAAATCCGGTGTCCAGAATGCAAACATCCACGCCCTTACCGGTAAGCTGCACCTGATCTATTCCCACCGCTTTTAATCCCCATTCATAATTGGTAAGCGGTTCCTGAGGCAATGGTTTTTTCTGAAGAAATGCTTCCAGTTCGGCAATCTTTTCGCTGAGTTCCTGTGAGGTTTTCTTCAGTTCATCCAGCAAGTTTTGTTGATTTGCAGGAAGAAACGTCCTTTCCTTTTCGTAATAAATGACGGGACTATCTTTGCTCTTCACCGCAGCCTTCAGCTGGTCTGCATCCAGATCATCCGCAACTACAACATCCAGATTTTTGTACAATACACCATTTTGATCATCGATGATATCAAAAGATTTATGGGTGGAGGAGAGGTCTTGGGAAGAGGTAAGACTTACTTTGAACTCCCGTTCAATTTTTCGTAAAGCAGAAGTGTTTTGATTTTCGAGAAGAACCAAATATTTTTCATTTTTCATGGCTTTGGTTATTTAGTGTAATCTGTGGATGATTCTTTCCGTGAGCAGAAAAATATCCTCATCTATTAAAGTAAGGCGCAATTTTTTATAGATTCCGGCAATCGTGGTATTCTGCTCTGCCAGCGTGCGCCAGTACAGTCCGATTTCTTCCACGGTATTCAGAGCGGCAATTTTCTGGTCTGTAAGCACTCCATTCTGATACATGCTGAGAAAAAGACCGGAAATCAATTCGGTACCCTCATCCAGCTTTTGCTGCTCTGCCCGGTAGGCCTCCAGCAACAAACTGTAGAGGGATTCCAGACCGGAGAACGCAAATCCCCAGAACAGTTCCCGCTTTCCGGACTGAATCTTCTCCATTTTTACCGGGTTAAATCCTTTTCTGAGCAGGGAAAGTGTATTCTGCACCTTCAGAACTTCGGATTCAGCAGTGGTGTTTCCGGTTTCATGATAATGATGCAGCAGTGCATCTGTGAGCCGGTTCAGGGCAGAATCAAAATCATAAGAGCGGTCTCTGAAGAGCCGTTGAACTTCATTGAATTCCTTAAGAAACTCCTCTGAAAGCTGAACTTTTCTATGGATTAACTCCTGCATTACTCAAAAGTTATTTCTTCGACCTCATTTCCGTTTTTATCCTGCAATTTTACAATACGTATGCCCTCTTCTTCCATTTCTACATGAAGATTGATGAACAACTTATCTTTATCTTCTGACGAAGTAGTATCAGGATCAATAAAAATATTATTGAGACGCGAGGATACCAGCGAATATTTCCCGGCAATAGTTTCCGAAAGAATTCTGGTCAGTTCATACTTTTCATCGTCGTCTGCTTGGGGACGGAAAATATTAAGATTCAAAGCCTTGATCTGCGGAGCCAGGTCAATTTTCTTTACTACAGAGCCCAGATTTTTCACATACCGCTGGTCATTATTTTCCAGTTTCTTGAAAAGGGTCTGAAACTCTTTGCCAGCGACCTGTTCCTCAGAAATTAAGGCCATGCTGAGATTTTTCTCCTTATTGACTGCCCGGATTTTTTCATTAACCTCAGAAAGGAAAATTAATGGGTTCAATTTAAAATCAAACTTGGATTTCGCATCTATGTCTGCTACCTTCACCGGTATATCCATTTTCACTACGGGCATTGCATATCTGGGCACCTTAAAATATTTCAGATAAGGATGCTCTGCATATTGCCTCGCTACTAAAACCGCATTTTCATCTGCCATTTTCCGTGCCTGGATTATCTCTTTATTGAGATAATCCAGGTAGTCTGACAATTTAATCATTATGAAAAAAATTAGTTAGCCAATAGTCCCAATACTTTTTCCAGGCCTGCCGGCATCTCATCATTGGTTGCCCGCACTTTTACACCGAGAGAGTATTCTTTCTCGATTTTGGTTCCGGTAGAGCTTGTTCTTTTGGTAGATACATCTACTTTGAAATTTACCTTTGCAAACAAGTTGGAAATCCCACTGGATCCGGTACTGAAAGAAGTATCAATACCCAACTGAGTGGTCACATTCTGTGTAAACGTGGATTTCAATTTGACATTAAAGTCAATATCACAACTTTCGATCCGGAAAGAAGGCACATTGAGTAATGCGATGAACGGAACAGAAATTTCAGCATCTGTTTCAATGGTTTTGGGATTATCATCTCCTGCGTCTTCGTCAGGATTAAAATCCGGATTGGGAATATTCTTCTTGTATTTGAATTCTGCCATTCTGAGTTTTTTGGCTCCCGTTGCCTGATCTGTAATCTCAAAGCCTACATTATTAATGAACGCTACGGTAGCTACAGAAGCATTGGTCTGCGCCCTCACACAGGCATCCAGCGGACCACCGATGATTTTGGCAAAATCGATACTTCCCAGCTCAGCAGCAAAATTGGCATCATCTGCATCTGCAGCTTTAAACGCCATCTCACTGGCTTTTATTTGTCCGAACACCATATTCAGCACTGATGAGGACACGCCTGCCAGAGATTTTTCCCATTTTGAATCGTAATTTTCTTTGAAAGAATTCAGAATTTCAAGAATTTCTTTTTTCGGTAATTCTGCGGCTTCAGCGGGAGTAAGGCCGCTTACTTTCTCGTACACAGAAGGAGTAAGAAGACCTTCTATACCGTTTAACAGTTCTACTAATTCAGCTTTTGTCTTTTTAGACTGATCCTTTTCCAGGACTGCTTTTAAAGTTTCCATGATTGATAAGTTTTAATGGTTAAAGTTTTTCATTGCAAACTTATCACAAAAATTATTTCAAACTTTCAGGAAAAACACCTTTTTTAAATCATATTATTTTCTTAAATGGCCAGTCATAACATTTATTCTTTAACAATTTTACAGAAAAACCCGAATTAAAATTCGGGTTTTTTATCTTTTATCACTTTTTGTTAGCCAGACTTTTTAGCTTTAATCATTGCTTCCAGCATATCCCACATCTCGGCCGGAATCTGCTCCAGCATATTAAATTCGCCCGCACCCTGCAGCCATTCGCCACCGTCTATAGTCACGACTTCACCATTCATATAAGCAGAATAATCTGAAACCAGGTAAGCCGCGAGGTTGGCAAGTTCCTGATGCTCTCCCACCCGGCGCAGCGGGACCCTCTTGCGCATATCAAATTTCTCCTGAAGGTCTCCGGGCAGCAGCCGGTCCCATGCACCTTTGGTAGGAAACGGGCCCGGTGCAATGGCATTAAAACGGATTCCGTATTTAGCCCATTCTACCGCCAAAGAACGGGTCATGGCCAGAACGCCTGCTTTGGCACAGGCAGAGGGCACCACATAAGCAGAACCCGTCCACGAATAGGTAGTTACAATATTGAGTACGGTTCCCGCAGATTTTTGCTCAATCCAGTGCTTGCCTATGGAAAGCGTGCAGTTCTTGGTTCCTTTCAGTACGATATCCAGAACCGCATCAAAAGCCGTGTGGGTAAGCCGCTCTGTGGGCGCTATAAAATTGCCGGCAGCATTATTCACAAGGATATCGATTTTCCCGAACCGTTCTAAAGTCGCCTGTTTCATAGCCTCTACCTCGTCCCAGTTCCGGACATCACAACTTACCAGAAACACTTCTCCCCCGGTTTCCTCTTCCAGTTCTCTTGCTGTAGTTTTCAGTTTTTCCAGATTGCGGGAGGTGATGACCACTTTGGCACCCAGTTCCAGGAAATATTTCGTCATGGCCTTGCCCAATCCACTACCACCGCCTGTTACCACAGCTACTTTATCCTTTAGCGCTCCATCGCGAAGCATCGGTTCTGTATATTTCATATGATTGATTTTAAGGTAAATTTAGGGAAATTTATGGTGAAACGTTTTGGTTTTAATATTCATTAAATAACAAACGAAACCCGCTGCCTGAACCCGCTGCTCATTAAACAAAAAAACTGCCCGAAACGGACAGTTTTTATCATCATCAAAAATTGATTTAGTAACCGAAAAGTTCTTCCAGAGAAATTTTGTTAACTTCTCCTATTTTCTTCACATCGTCCATTTTAACATTCTTTTCTGATGCTACAAGTGCATACGTGTAGGGTTTCCCGGAAATATTAGTGGTGTGAAATTTATGGAGATCCGTCATCGTAATCTTATCCACATTGGTATAAAGCTGTTTTCTGATATCGTCTTTCAGTCCAAGCTGCTGCAGAGCAAGATACCTGAAAATAATATCATCCTGAGTAATTCTCTCCGTCTGTATATCTTTCTTCACAGATGTTTTGGCAAGCTCCAGATTTACCGGCAACTGTGGCATGGTGGTAAGCAGTTCATTCATGGCACCCACAGCATCGTTAAATTTGTCTGCCTGACTGCCCACATAACTCATCATATAATAGCGGTCATCTTTTTTGGACGGCTGCACATAATACCCATAAGTACTGTATGCCAGTGCTTTACTCTCGCGTATGGTCTGGAATACCACAGAGCCCATTCCGCCTCCAAAATAATTATTAAATACCGTGACCACCGGAGTGTTTGCAGCATTATACGCATCATTATTTCTGATCCACCGGGTCTCTGCCTGTACCATATCATAATCTGTGAACAGCACCTGATTCCTGGTCTGAGCAATCTGCTTGAACTGTTTGGCAGGCGTAGCCACAGCGAATCTGGCAGGAACTTTATGTAGTTTTGAAAGATTCGACGTAAAAGTTTTCAGCGGCTGAGGACCATAATAAATAATGGTTTGTTCGTAATTGTTAAGATTTTTGATCAAATCCGTGAGCTCCTTTGCGGAAACCGACCGCAACTCTGCATCTGAGAAGGTATGATTGAATTTATTCTTCGGGCCGTACATAGCGTAACTGGTAAGTCCTTGCAGGATGGCACCTTTATTAGACTTGGCATCCGTTCTGGATTTTGCAATTCTGGCTTTCAGTGCTGCCAGTGCGTTTTCATCGGGTTGCGCATTAACCACCAGCTCTTCATACAGACGAACCGCCTGATCAAAATTCTCCTGAAGCCCTTCTATAGTTACCGTAGTATATTCTTCTCCGGTGGAAACTCTGAAACTGGAGGCAATTTTATAAAATTCCTTGGAAATATCTTCTGAAGATTTCTTGTCGGTCCCCAGAAACTGCAGATACTGGGATGCCAGACTTTGCTTCAGGTCATTCAGCGATCCGATTTTATACCGGTAACGCAATCTGTACAACTGATTCTCTGTATTGGGAACATAAAGCACTTCTGCATTGCCGATTTTTGATTTCTGAATATCCTTGTCAAAATTTAAAAATACAGGTTCCGAAGGAATATTAGGCATTTCATTCACCATTTTCACAAATGCAGACTGTTTGTCAGGATTCGTTTCCACTGGTGTGATGGACGGTTTCTCAATCTTCTGAACATCCTTATTTTCTCCCTTTCTTTTGAAGACGGCCACATAATTATTACCAAAATATTTATTGGCAAAAGCCACCACATCTGCCTTGCTGATTTTTGATATATCATCTACATAAGCTACCTGATCTTTCCAGTCCAGCTCAGCATTGAAAGCACCCTGCAGAAGCGATGCCCTGTCGCCGTACTTTTCTGTGCTTTGAATTCTTTCTTTTTTGATATTGTTTACAATAGAGGGAATTAAATCCTCATCAAAATTTCCTTTCTTAAGGTTATCCAGTTCTGCCAGAACCAATGTCCGCACCTCATCCAGCGTTTGCCCGGAAGTAGGCGCTGCAGAAAGGTACAAAATACCATGATCCTGCAAAGTATAGGTAAAAGCGCTGGCCCGGAGTAATTTCTGCTTTTTCACCAGATTCAGGTCCAGCAAACCTGCTTTTCCGTTGGTTAAGATAGAACCTACCAGATCTGCCAGCAACACATCTTTATCTTTGTTGCCCGGCAATCTGAAACCGATGGTAAGACTTTCTGCATCAGGACCCACAATTTCTTTTACAACAGGGGCTGTAATGGGTTTCTCCGGCTGAAATGTATATTTTGGCACTGGTTTATTTTGCATATAAGAGAACGCACTGTCTACTTTTGCAATGACCTCATCGGGATTGAAATCTCCAGAAAGAATGACGCCCATATTATTAGGCACATAATAGGTCTCGAAATACTTCCGGATTTCTACCAGCGACGGATTCTTCAGGTGTTCTACGGTACCAATTGTGGTTTGTCTTCCGTAGTTGTGATTTTCGAAAAGCGTTCCGAAAAGTGTTTCAAAAACTTTACGGCCGTCACTGTCCAGCGATCTGTTCTTTTCTTCGTAAACCGCTTCCAGTTCAGTATGAAAGATCCGCAGAACGGGATTCCGGAACCGCTCTGCCTGTACGGTCAGATATTTATCCAGTGAGCTGGATGGCACATCATCTGTATACACGGTTTCTTCAAAACTGGTCCACGCATTTGTACCCTGAGCACCCATGGCTGTCATCATCTTGTCATATTCATTGGCAATCGCATATTTGGCAGCTACTCCGGAAACAGAATCAATCTTCGTGTAGATATCTTTTCTTTTGGTTTCGTCTTTTTCTTTGTTATACTGCTCATACAATGCATCAATCTTGTCCAGCTCGGCTTTTTCTCTGGCCCAGTCCAGCGAGCCGTATTTATCTGTACCCTTGAAGAGCATATGCTCCAGATAGTGAGCCAGTCCGGTGTTGGTAGCCGGGTCGGTCTTACTTCCCGCTTTGGTCGCAATATATGCCTGAACCCGTGGGTCTTTCTTTGTGGGACTCAGAATTACGGTTAAGCCATTCTTGAGGGTATAAAAGCGGGCCTGTGTAGGATCATTGGTCACATAGCGGTAGGTATAGCCCCCACTCTGCGCTTCCTTCCACTGGTAATCCTGTGCCTGCGCCGTAAATAACATACCCGCAGCCATCAGCATCAGAAATTTCTTTTTTAACATAGTATTTATTCTTGAAATTAATTTATTGCATATAGGACGTGAAAGTTATGAAAAAGTTTCACTCTCTTCGTTATTTTTAGTATTTGAATTCAGAAAGGGCATCAGTTCTAACGGTCAAACAACAATCTTTCGCCCGCGCGCTGGTCCGAAACTACCCCATTTTCATAAGCAGGATACCCGTTCACAAAAGTGTGGGTAACACGTGCGCTGAATGTGGTTCCCTCCAGAGGAGACCAGCCGCATTTATATAAAATATTGTCCTTTTTAACGGTCCACGGACTGTCCAGATCTACCAGCACCAAATCTGCTTTGTACCCCTGGCGAATAAATCCTCTTTTTTCGATATTGAAAATTATGGCCGGATTATGACACATTTTTGTTACAATTTTCTCCAGAGAAATCCGCCGCTTTGCATGCATCTCCAGCATGGCAGGCAAGGAATGCTGTACCAGCGGTGCTCCGGAAGGACATTTGGTATAGACCTGATTTTTTTCCTCCAATGTGTGTGGGGCATGATCGGTAGCTATCACATCAATTCTCCCGTCTTGCAAGGCTTTCCACAGCGCTTCTTTATCTTCAAAGGTTTTCACGGCCGGGTTCCATTTAATGAGCGTTCCTTTGGTTTCATAATCTTCATCTGTAAACCAGAGATGATGCACACAGACCTCCGCGGTAATTTTCTTTTCTTCCAGAGGGATATCATTGCGGAAAAGTTCGGTTTCCCGGGCGGTGGAAAGATGGTAAATATGCAGCCGGGCACCTGTTTTCTTTGCCAGTTCCACTGCTTTGGACGATGAAATATAACATGCTTCAGCACTCCGGATCAGATGATGGTACCGAACCGGGATATCCTCTCCAAATTCAGACAGATACTTTTCTGTATTTCTGCGGATGGTGGCTTCATCTTCGCAATGCACACAGATGGGCATCTTTACCTTTGAAAAAATTTCCTCCAGCGTCTCCGGGTCATCTACCAGCATATTTCCGGTAGACGAGCCCAGGAAAAGTTTGATGGCGGCCACGTTTCGCGGATTTGTTTTCAGCACTTCTTCCAGATTGTCATTGGTTCCGCCCATCGAAAATGAATAATTGGCAAATGAACGGCCTTCTGCCAGCGTATACTTCTGCTCCAGCAGTCCCTGCGTCACCGCATTAGGCACCGTATTGGGCTGCTCTATATAACTGGTGACTCCGCCGGCTACCGCAGCACGGGATTCACTTTCTATATCCCCTTTATGCGTCAGTCCGGGTTCGCGAAAATGCACCTGGTCATCAATCACACCCGGCATCAGAAACTTCCCGGAGGCATCAATTACACGATCTGCACCGGAATCGCTGATATGGGTGTCAATCCGGGCAATCAAATCATTTTCTATAAGTAAATCACTTTCAACCAACTTATTTTCATTGATGATGGTGGCGTTTTTGATAAGAATTTTCATTTTGAGAACAGATTTTTACAAATTTAGCTTTTCAAGAGCACCCGGAGAAATCTGAAAGCAGATATCTGAACCCCACATCAAAAAATTATTACCTTTACCAAAAATTTTCACGCGTTGAAGAAGTTAATCAGTGAAACCATTATTTACGGTATTGGTGCCATTCTGCCCAGAATTATAATTTTCTTGCTGAATCCACTATATATCAAATTCATTGACAAGGATGAATTTGCACAATTCACGAACCTTTATGCCATTGTTTCCTTCATCAATATTCTGCTTACGTTCGGGTTTGAAACGGCTTATTTCCGGTTTTCTTCAGAAAAGAACAACGAAAGGAAAACATTCAACACTTCTTTCTGGTTCCTGTTTGGTCTGGCTTCCCTATTTTTGATATCTGTTCTTGCTTTTACGGGATCCGTATCCAGTTTTCTGGGTTATGAAAAAACCCCTGAATTCATCCGCTGGTTTGCCTGGATTGCCTTTCTGGATACACTCTGCGTCATTCCGCTGGCCTGGCTCAGGTTTCACAACAAACCCATTAAATACTCCGCAATCAGAGTCGTGCAATCCCTCCTGCAAACAGTTCTTGTGGTTTCATTATTCCTATACATTCCCGGACACATTTCAGAAAGTCTGGGCATGAATCAAAAAGTTTCCTATACATTCTGGAGCAATCTGATGGGTAGTCTGGCAGGTGTACTCATGTTGCTTCCGGTAATCCTGAAAGTCAGATTTCAGTTTGTAAAATCCTTATTCCGCCGAATGATCCACTATTCGTGGCCGGTCATGATTGCAGGTTTTGCATTTATGATCAATGAAAATTTCGACAAAGCCGTGCAGGTGCATCTCATTCCGGATGGCGATGCTGGTGCATACGGCGGCTGCTATAAGCTGGCCGTGCTTATGACGTTGTTTGTAACCGCGTACAGAATGGGGATAGAACCGTATTTCTTTAAGCAAATGAATCAGGATAACGCCAGATTTACCTATGCTCAAGTCACCGAATATTTCACGCTTTTTGCTTCGGTAGTTGCCATGGGCATTATTGCCAATATCTCATGGCTAAAATTGATTTTTATTCCCGATCAGGACTACTGGACCGCCATAGACATTATTCCGGTCATCGTTATGGCCAACTTGTTTTTCGGCATTTATTACAACCTTTCCACCTGGTATAAAGTCACAGACCGCACCGGGATGGGCACTATCATTTCCTGGGCCGGCGCCATCATTACAATTATACTGAACATCGTATTACTGCCTTTATATGGATTTATGGTTTCAGCATGGGCCACCCTTGCGGCTTATGCCAGCATGATGATTCTCTCCTATATTTTGGGTCAGAAGTATTTTCCCATACCGTATAAAGTGGGAAAACTGGCAGGAATCTTACTTGTTCTGGCCATATTTTCAGTAATTTCTTATCAATTATTTAATGCAGATATTTGGATTGGAAATTTATTATTTATCATTTTTGCAGTCATTGTCTTTTTTAGCAGTGACCAAAAAAACCTATTAATCAAGATTAAAAAATGAACGTAAAAATCATCAATACCTCTTCCCACGAGCTTCCCAAATACCAGACCCCCTGTGCGGCGGGAATGGACATCTGTGCCCATCTGCAAGTGCCCGTTCTGCTGAAGCCCCTGCAGAGAAAACTCATCCCCACAGGTCTTTTTATGGAAATCCCCGAAGGTTATGAAGCCCAGATTCGGCCGCGGAGTGGCCTGGCTCTGAAAAACGGCATCACCGTACTGAACACTCCCGGAACCATTGATGCAGATTACCGGGGTGAAGTTGGAGTTATTTTAGTAAATTTGTCAGATTCTGACTTTCAGATTGAAGACGGAGACCGCATTGCGCAGATGGTCATCGCCAGGCATGAATGCGCAGAATGGACCGTAGTGGAAACACTAAGCTCATCTGACCGTGGAGCGGGTGGCTTCGGCAGTACTTCAAAATAAAAAACACAAAAAAATAAACAAGAACTTATGAAAATCATTGTGCCTATGGCGGGCAGAGGATCCCGTCTCAGACCGCATACTTTAACAGTACCTAAACCCCTGATTCCGATAGGCGGAAAACCTATTGTGCAGCGCCTCGTAGAAGACATTGCCAAAGTAGCCGGGGAAAAAATAGATGAAATCGCCTTCATCATCGGCGATTTCGGAGCAGAAGTAGAGGAATCACTGCTTGAAATAGCATCCAAACTGGGTGCTAAAGGCAGTATTTATACCCAGGATCAGCCGCTGGGAACCGCTCATGCCATCAAGTGTGCAGAGGCTTCTATGCAGGGCGATGTGGTGGTGGCATTTGCCGACACCTTATTCCGCGCAGATTTCAATCTGGACAAGAATTCAGACGGGGTCATCTGGGTGAAAAAAGTGGAAGATCCCTCTGCCTTCGGGGTGGTAAAACTGGACGACTACGGCTTTATCACTGATTTCGTGGAAAAACCTAAAGAATTTGTATCAGATCTGGCCATCATCGGTATTTATTACTTTAAATCTGCCGAAAAACTGATGGACGAAATTAACCACATTATTTCAAACGACATCAAATTCGGAGGCGAATATCAGCTGACCACTGCACTGGAAAACCTGAGAAAGAAAGATGCAAAATTCACACTGGGCAAAGTAGATGACTGGATGGATTGCGGAAATAAAAATGCCACCGTGGAAACCAACGGCAAAATTCTTCAATACGAAAGTGAGGAATTTGCACATTTTCCCTCCACAGCTGTGATAGAAAACAGCCTCATCATCCCGCCATGCTTCATCGGCGAGAATGTACGCGTGATCAACTCTAAAGTTGGTCCTTATGTAAGCATCGGCAATGGAACCAAAATCCAGAACTCTAATATAGACAACTCACTGATTCAGGAGAACACGACCATTAATCATGGCAACCTCAGCAATTCTATGATCGGAAATTCTGCTGAATACCACGGCGTTTCCAGAGAAATTTCGCTGGGAGACTTCTCCGTCCTGGATTTTTTGTCTAAAGATTAAAACACCTTTACAACGCAGTACTCAGACCACACAAAATCTTTTGTGTGGTTTGGCGTTAATATTGCAAACTTTCATGATAAAATTTAGCTAATTTTACCCAGATGAAAAAACTGATCATATTAATGCTGACCGCTTTGTTGCTGTACTCCTGCAAAGCCAGGAAAACAGTTGATGGCGGCAATGAGGCGGCAACCACAGAGGAGAATCCCCGAGATATGAGCAAACGCGTCCCGGCAGATCTCACGTTTTATCAGCATGTGCTTCAGAACCCGGAGTTTGACCAGTTGAAAATCAGCAGCAAAATCAGTATGGAATCTGCCACCACTTACCTGCCCACGCTGGATGCTACCATTTATATCCAGAATAATGAAAAGGTCTGGATGAACCTGAGTGCTTTTTTCATTAATGTAGCCCGGGGAATTGCGACACCGGATGGCGTGAAAGCCTATAACCGGAATGACAAGACCTATATTGATTCAGATTTTGAATATCTGAACAATCTGCTGAACACGAATTTTCTGAATTACCATACTTTACAGCGGCTGTTAATCGGCCGAACCTTTGTCAAAATCAACAGCAGAGAGTTCATGCTCACCAAAAATTCAAAGGGATACACGATGGCTTCCACGGTGAATCAGTCTGTAGAAACTGAGGAAGGTGAAGTGCGTGAATATCAGGTTGAAATCCGCTATGCGTCCAATTTTGATTTGAACAGTGTGCACCTTACCGATGTGGATTCCGGAGACGAATTGCAGGTTATTTATAACGATTGGGAAGAATTCCGCAATTACCGATTGCCAAAAAATGTTAAATTAATTATAAAAGGGGCGAAATCCAGTCAGATATTGCTTGAAAACACGAAATTTGACGATTCTAAAATGCAAACCCCGTTTTCGGTACCCGGAAACTATAAGAAAATAGAGATCTAATGAATAAAAATATTTTTTTAATCGTCGCAGTACTCATCTTCGGCATTTCATTCGGTCAGAAAAAGGAGCAGCTTCAGAAGCAGAACGAAGCGCTCAAGAAACAAATTGCCGATATCAATTCACAATTGGCCAAAACCAGAAGCGAGTCCAAATTATCACTGGCGTATCTGGAAGGTGTGAATAAAAAAATACAACTCAGAGAAAAGGTTTATCAAAATACCCAAAAGGAAAAGCGTTTTATAGAAGACGATATCTATCTGCGCCAGTTGGAAATTAACCGTCAGAACCGTGAACTGGCAGTACTCAGACAGAATTATGCAAAGGTTCTGGTGAATGCCTACAAAAACCGTGACCTTAAAAACAAAGTGACCTTCATCCTTTCTTCCAAAAACGTGGGAGAAGCCATCAGAAGGGTGCAATACCTGCGTTTCTATTCTGATTATCAGGAAAAACAATCGCAGAAAATTGCTACCGCTGCAGATGTACTGAAGAGATCGATTGCGGAGCGGGAAAAATCCGTAGAACAAAAGAACATTTTGCTTTCTAACCAGCAAAAAGAAATTACCACGATTTCTGCAGAGAAACAGCAAAAAGAAAAACTGGTTCAGGAATTCAAAAAAAATGAGTCCAACCTTACTGCAGAACTGAAGCAAAAACAAACCCAGAGCAAGAATCTGGAAGGGCAGATCCGTGCGATTATTGCCGAAGAAATCAAGATTGCTAAAGCGAAGGAAGAAGCAGAAAAGAAAGCAGAAGCCGAGAAAATCCGCCTGGCCAAAATAGCTGCCGAGAAAGAAAAAGCAAAAATTGAGGCAGAGAATAAGGCTAAACTGGAAGCTTTGGCTTTAGAAAAAAAGAAAGCAGATGACGAGGCCAGAAGGCTGAAAGAAATTGCAGACAAAAAAGCCGCTGAAGAGGCAGATAAAGCCCGGATTGCCGCAGCCGCAGATGCCAAAAAACGGGAAGATGCCAACAAGGCTGCCGAGGCAGAAAAGGCAGAAGCCCGCAGAATAGCCGCAGCCAATGATGCAGCCAAAGCCGCTGCCGCTGCAAAAGCTGCAGCCGATAAAGCTGCGGACGCCAAAGCCGCAGAAGCGGCACTTGCCAAAAAGAATGAAGACGCCAAAAAAGCCGCAGAATCGAAAGCGATGACTAATTATGGGGTTTCTACCAGTGCTTCAGGAAGTTTCGCAGAAAACCGAGGCAGAATGTCCATGCCTGCATATGGCACCATTACACACCGGTTCGGGAGACAGCAGCACCCGGTGTTTAAAAATATCGTAGAGGAAAATAACGGAATTAAAATTGCCGTAGCCAAAGGAAGTACGGCCAAAGCCATTTACCCCGGAGTGGTATCCAAGGTAATGGCCGCGGGAGACGGAACCAGAACCGTGATTGTGAAACATGGAAATTATTTCTCCATCTATTCCAATCTCAGCTCTGTGGCTGTTTCACAAAACCAGCAGATTTCGGCCGGAACTAATATCGGAACAATTGGAGAAGATTTTGACGGCTCCTATACACTGGATTTTCAAATCTGGAACGGGACCACACCGGTAGATCCGCTGGGCTGGGTCAAATAAAATAGATTAACATTTATAATTAAATATCATGGGAATAGGGTTCAGAGAAATTCTGATTTTAGCAATCATCATCATCATTTTATTCGGTGCCAAAAAAATACCGGAACTGATGCGGGGTGTAGGTTCCGGAATCAAGGAATTCAAAGATGCGGTGAAGGACGAGGATAAAAATCCGTCTGAACAAAAGAAAAATGAAAGCGACCGCAGCGAATAAAAAACCTTCAATATGGATTTTGCAACACAGGCGTGGACCATCTTCAACAAGTCGGTTGAAGACTATCATATTACAGATCATGTAGATACAGTTCCGGAAAATCATTTTGAAAATGATAGTTTGGAACACCTTTTGTATTCTAAAAACTGGATTGACACTGTTCAATGGCATTTAGAAGATATTATTCGTGATGAAAATATTGAGCCTGCAGATGCGTTGGCAATCAAAAGAAGGATTGACAAATCTAACCAGCAACGGACAGATTTGGTAGAATTCATAGACAGTTGGTTTCTGAACAAATACAAAGAGATTGTTCCGAAAACAGATGCAAAAATAAACACCGAAACCGTGGCCTGGGCCATAGACCGGTTGTCTATTCTGGCACTGAAAATATATCATATGGCTCTGGAGGCGAACAGAATTTCGGCTACAGAAGACCATCGTATCACATGTAAACAAAAACTGAATGTTCTGGAGGAGCAGAAAGTTGACTTAATGACCTCTATCAATCAGTTATTGTCTGATATTGAGAGCGGAAATGTGAAAATGAAAGTGTACAAACAAATGAAAATGTACAATGATGATTCACTGAATCCCGTCCTTTATGCAAAGGCAAAAAAATGAAAACACCTTTATTCTTTTCCATCCTTACACTTACCATAGTTACCTCATGTGTCGCAGAAAATGTGGGCACATCACCTATTGGTGCGCTTTCAGCAACAGGCAAAGGATCGGACATGGATACAAGACTGGGTACAGCAATAAGTAAAAACACCTATGCGTCCGAAATCACCAATATTATTGCCACTTTCCCCAGATTGAGGAATGAGGCGGTCAATAATGAAGTGATTCTGATGAAGCAAAGTCTCACCAATTATCTGTACGCTTACGAGCGAATGGATACCGAGGAGAAAAACAAAACCATCAGACAAATTGAAAAAAGCAACCGGAAAATTCAGAAACTTCGCAAATTCCTCAATACTGATGAAGATGCCATCGTAAACCGGTACCTTGTACGCATGAAAACCAATATTGCGGCACTGGAAGCTGCAGCTTTTGAGCCGTAAGTCAAAAAAACAATCACCAACAAACATGTTAAAAATCCAAGCAGAAGCCAATGTTCCCACTGACTTCGGGAACTACAGAATGCTTGCTTTCTCGGAAAACGAAAATGACTGGATGCCTCATATGGCCATCATAGCAGAAAATACTGATTTTTCCCTTCCTGTTAACGTAAGATTTCACTCGGAATGTATCACCGGTGAAGTATTTCATTCCCGTAAATGTGAATGTGGACAACAACTGGATGCGGCCATGAACTATATACACGAGCACGGCGGAATCATCATATATCTGCGTCAGGAAGGCCGCAATATTGGCATTATCAATAAACTCAGAGCATACAAACTTCAGGAAAAAGGCATGGACACCGTTCAGGCCAATCTCCATTTGGGCTTACCTGCAGATGACCGAGATTTCAATGTAGCTATTGACATTCTGAAACAACTCAGGGTTACTGCGGTGAACCTGCTCACTAATAATCCGGATAAAATCCGTTTTGTGGAGAACAGCGACATTATTCTTCATAAAAGAATTCCGCTGCAGATTGCTGCAACGGAATCCAGTAAATCGTACCTGCGCACCAAGAGAGATTACTTCGGGCACTGGCTGGATGAGTAATCGTTTTATAGTTTAATTACCGCTTCAAGCGCTAATTCTATCATATCCCGCAACATTTTTTCCCGCTGATCCGCAGAGATTTCCTCGCGCGTAGGAATAATATCTGAAACGGTGAGCAAAGTGGCTGCATTTTTGCCCAGATACTTGGCATTGGCAAACAACGCAAAAGCCTCCATTTCTACTGCCAGACAGTTGTATTTCTCGGCAATGGCCGGAGTACCGGGAGTCTTTCTGTAAAACACATCACTGGTATGAATATTTCCTGCCTTAATTGCTCTTCCCGTTTCTGCAGCAGTTTCATTGATCAGATTATAAATATTTCCTTCATGTGAAAGCAGTTCCTCCTCCATCCCCCATGCATATTTGGCATAGGTAGATTCACTGGCTGCATGCTCTACATTAATCAGATCAAACAATTTTGATTCTGTGGAATACGCGCCACAGGTTCCGATCCGGACTATAGTCTCTACATCATATTCTGTAAATAGTTCGTAAGAGTAAATCCCGATACTCGGAGCCCCCATGCCGCTGGCTCCCACCGTAATTTCTCTCCCTTTGTACAATCCCGTATAGTAGAATACATTGCGGGTCTGACTCACCATTTTGACATCAGACAAGTAATTGTCTGCCATAAATTTTGCACGAAGCGGATCGCCGGGTTGCAGCACTACATCTGCAATTTCACCTTTTTTAGCACTGATATGAACACTCATAATTTTCTAAGTTAATAAATACAAATATACGGGATTTTGCACAGATTATTTTCACGACCATCTGAAAAAACCATACAAAAGCGGCCTCCGGATAAATCTGAAGGCCGCTAAAATTAATATGAATGTTGTTCTGTTAGAGATTAATGACTTTGCTGTCATCAATATTATAGAATTTGATGACGGAATCATAGTCCTCAAAATCTACATTGGCATTTTTACCGCTTGCCGGAATGATGACCACACGGAACGTCTGATTGTTCAGATACTCAGGCGTAGTAGAGATGTCATAATCACCGCCGGCATAAATCATGATGTCATTCACCGTAAAGTCAAAATCATAATCCAGTTCACCTTGTGGCAAATAAAGGGTTCGGGGAATCAGCTGCCATACAGGCCCGCCATTATTGGTTGTGCCATTCTGTCTGTAAATCAGCACCACATCTGTACCGAATAACGGATTATTGAAGGTACGGGAAATATGGTACCCGTTTGCGGCATTATAGGTGAAATTAAGATTTTTCAAATCGTAGGTTACTGCATAGGTATCATTATCCTGATCATTATCAATGCGCTCCACACAACTTAGGGTAATAAAGCCCAGTACAGCAATAAGCAAGAAGGAAAGATATTTTTTCATTGTATTAAATTTTTTCAGTTCGTTGTTTTCATTCATTCAAATCACATACCAATTTTGCAAAACCGTCAATAATTGCATAAATATTGTATTTTTGTGAACAGAGATCCTTACCAATGAAAAAATTATTCTTTACGCTGCTCACCATCTTCAGTATGCTGACCTCTGCCCTTCCGGCGCAGTACGTTCCGAAAAATCTCTCAGCCTCTGAAAAGAAACAAGCGGACGATTGGGTTCAAAAAACCTACCGGTCCCTTTCTCAGGACGAAAAACTGGGACAGCTCTTTATCGTAGCACTCTATACCAATAAAGGTGAACCACATATACAAGCAGTGCGTGAAATTGTAAATCAAGAGAAAATTGGCGGGCTGATTCTGATGCAGGATGATGCCGTGCGCCACATCAATCTGGTCAATGAATTTCAGAAAACCTCGCGTATACCACTGATGATTGGTATGGACGCAGAATGGGGACTTTATCAGCGAATCAATACCGCCTATAAATTCCCGTGGGCCATGACTCTGGGCGCCATTCAGGATAAAAACCTCATTACGCAGATGGCTGCAAAAATTGCCGAAGATGCCCGAAGAATGGGAGTAAATTGGGATTTTGCCCCGGTAGTGGATGTCAATACCAACCCGGCCAATCCCATCATCGGAAACCGGAGTTTCGGCTCCGAAGTCAAGAATGTAGTGGAATCTGCAAGAGCCTATGCCAACGGACTTCAGAATCAAGACATCCTGGCAGCCATCAAACATTTTCCGGGGCATGGTGATACCGATGTAGATTCGCATCTGGATCTTCCGGTGGTTTCACATGACCTGAACCGACTGAACAGCACGGAACTGGCTCCCTTTAAAGCGCTCATGGACAAAGGCATTGGCGGGGTGATGGTGGCACACCTGTATGTTCCTGCACTGGAAAGCAAAAAAGGAGTGCCTGCCTCTATTTCTAAAAATATCATTACTGGTATTCTGAAGGAAAAATACGGATACAAAGGACTGATTATTACCGATGCGCTGAATATGGGCGCCGTGGCCAAACGCTACAAACCGGGAGAACTGGATGCACTGGCTTTCAGTGCCGGAAATGACATCATGCTCTTTTCTGAGGGAGTAAAAGAAGGTAAAAGACTAATTCAGCAGGCAATAGACCGCAAAGAAATCCCACAGAGCCGGGTAGAAGAAAGTGTGAAGAAAATTCTGCTCACCAAATATTACCTGGGGCTTCATCAGTATACACCACGGGATCCGAAAAACATCAATACTGATCTGCATACAACATCGCATCAGCAACTGGTGCAGAAACTTTACAGCAATGCCCTGACCCTTCTCAAAAATGACCAAAATCTACTGCCATTGAAAAACGGAGAAACCATTTATTATGTCCCTTTGGAAGAAGCGCCGCATCAAACCTTCGCCCACCGGCTGAATTCACATTCAAAAATTATTGTAAAAAAGCCTTCGGAAATCAGCACCATTCCGCCAAAATCGGTCGTTATTGTGGGGCTTCACAAAGACAATTCCACGGCATACAAACCTTACAAAATTTCATCACAAAGCAAAAAAATACTGTCTGAACTCTCCGGAAACCATCAGGTCATTCTCAATGTGTTTGGGTCGGCATATGCGTTAAGAGATATTAACCTGTCTAAAATCTCTACGGTGCTGGTGGCTTATGAAAACAATGACGATTCCATGAAAGCTACCGCCGACGCCCTGGCCGGAAAAACGACCATACACGGAAAGCTCCCGGTCCTGGTTAATGAACAACTAAAACCCGGCATGGGACTGGAACTAAAAAAACTCCCTAACAATAATTAAGCATTATCATTATGAAAATAGGAATACTCTGTTATCCCACGTATGGCGGAAGCGGAATAGTGGCTACAGAACTGGGCATGTCACTGGCCCATAAAGGTTATGAAGTACATTTCATCAGTTCTGCATTGCCGGCAAGACTGGACATTGCCAATCCGAATATATTTTTCCACAGAGTGAATATGCATACCTACCCGCTGTTTCAGTATCAGCCGTATGATATTGCTTTAAGTTCCATGATTTACCGCGTGGTAAATCTGTATAAACTGGATTTGCTGCACGCCCACTATGCCATCCCATACGCTTATGCAGCCTTCACCGCCAAACAAATGCTGAAAGAAGAAGGAAAAGACGTTCCGCTGGTGACCACCCTGCACGGCACAGACATCACGCTGGTAGGCCAGCACCCCAGTTACAAGCATGCCGTGGAATTTTCCATTAACCAATCTGATGCCATTACTTCTGTATCCGAAAGTTTAAAAAAAGACACGCTGCAATTTTTCAAAATTACCAAAGAAATTCAGGTCATCACCAACTTCATAGACAATTCAGAATTTGATGAATGCGAAGAATGTAACAGAAATCAGTTTGCCGAAGAAGACGAAAAAATCCTGATACACGTGTCCAATCTGCGGCCGGTAAAACGGGTGGAAGATGTGCTTCAGATCTTTAAAAACGTACATGCAAAGGTAAAATCCAGGCTCATCATCATCGGCGAAGGTCCCGATATGGAAAAAATCAATGAATTTCTGGAAGAGCACCCCGAACTCATTTCTAAAATCCGGTTACTGGGCAAGGTGAATGATCTATACCGAATTTTGCAGTTGTCTGATGTATTTCTGCTGCCGTCTGAGCAGGAAAGCTTTGGTCTCGCCGCACTGGAAGCTATGGCAGCGCACACCCCGGTTATTTCGTCTAATGCAGGCGGGATTCCGGAGGTGAATATACAGGGAGAAACCGGATACCTGGCAGAAATCGGCAATGTGGAAGCCATGAGCAATTACACCATTAAACTCCTGAGTGATGAAAATCTGCTTGCACGTATGAAACGCAATGCAAAAGAGCAGGCCATCAGATTTGACCTGAAAAACGTACTGCCGGTCTATGAGGAAATGTATAAAGACACCCTGACACACTTTAAAGCCTGACGCTGATTTTTTTCATCAGAATTCATTTTTTTACCGGAAATTTGCGAACTTTACTTTTTCTGATTCCCGGTTATGAATGAAAAGTTGCTTCAATATCTCTGGAATTTCAAAATTTTTAAAAGTTTTGAATTTAAAGATGTGGACGGCCACGACGTGGAAATTCTGGACTTCGGAAAATGGAATTTTGATTCCGGCCCTGATTTTCTGAACGGAAAAATTAAGTACAACGGCTTGATAATGGCCGGTCATATAGAACTTCATGTAAAATCATCCGATTATATTTTTCACCGTCACAGCGGCAATCCGGAATTCGAAAATCTCATCCTGCATGTGGTGTACGACCATAATATGGAAGTCCCGGAACTGAGTTCGAGACATATTCCCACACTGGAACTCCGTTCCTTTATTGACGAATCCATACTCTGGAAATACGAAACCATGATCTATAACGACCGTTTTATAGCCTGCGAAACCCTTTTTGATGCTGATAAAATTCCATTTGGTTTTACCGAGGAAACTTTGTTTAAGAAACTGGATGAGAAATCTGTGGAGACCGAAAAAGCACTCCATCACACCCGGAACGATTATGAAGCGGTTCTTTTTCACCAGCTGGCATATGCTTTTGGTCTGAAAGTAAACGCACCGGTATTCCGGCAAATGGCCGAACAGCTGGATTTTGGGATGATTCAGAAAATACGGCAAAACCGGCTGCAACTGGAAGCTTTGTTCTATGGAACCTGCGGCTGGCTTGACAATCCTGCAGACGAACAAATGAAAATCTGGAAACGCGAATATGATTTCTTAAAAACAAAATACCGGTACAGTGAGGTGCGGGTGCATCCAAAATTTTCAAAACTCCGTCCGCCCAATTTTCCCACAATTCGGCTTGCGCAGCTGGCGGCACTCTATCACCGGCATCAGAATCTCTTCTCAAAAATAATTGCCGCCAGAAGAATTTCAGACATTGAAAAACTGTTTGAAGGAATCACAGCAGGCGAGTACTGGAATCACCGGTTTAATTTTGGAAAAACATCCCCTGTTCACAGTGAAAAATCATTAACTCCGGAATTCATCAATCTGGTCATTCTGAATGCGGTTTTACCGTTGAAATATACCTACCATAAAAAAACCGATGAGCATGTGGCAGATGACATTGCCGCCCTGTACCGGGAAATTCCTGCTGAAAAAAACACCGTAACAGCCGGCTGGAAACAGCTGGGCACGCCCATAACCAATGCACTGGACAGCCAAGCTTACATTTATCACTACAAAAATTTCTGTGAGGTAAAAAATTGCTTAAATTGCAGCATCGGATATCAACTTCTGAAAAGAATTTAAAAACACCATGCAGGAACCTACTTTCATTACCAACATCCGCCACAAAGCAGAACGCGAATGGTTTGGCGTACTCACCAGAATGGGCTCTAAACTGGGTATACCGGTGTCTAAACTGCGGGTATTTTTTATTTACTCCACCTTTGCGACCGTAGGAATTTTCTTCCTGATTTATCTTATTCTGGCATTTTTTCTTTGGGTAAAAGATATTTTCATTACCCGCAGGCCCAATGTTTTTGACTTATAAACTGTATTTCAGGTGAAACAATCAGCCTGAAAAGCATTTTCAATATGAAGTTCAACCAGATTCACCAGGAAAACAATGCCGCAGCACAACTGGTTTACCAAAGCTACAGTGCCACTTTTCCACCAGACGAACGGCGCAACCTTCAGCAGTTTCAGAACCTGTTCCGGACTCCGGAAGCTAAAGTGTTTTCCACCGAAATTGCAGGCTGCACTACTGGTTATGTAATTGTCTGGGAATTGTCCGGATTTTGCTTTCTGGAACATTTTGAGATATTTGAAAAATACCGGGGAAAAAAAATTGGTTCTATGGTTCTGGAAGCGCTTTCGGCACAATACCCCACCATTCTGCTGGAAACAGAACCTGCAGATCTGGGCGAAACAGCCAACCGCCGTGTACGGTTTTATCTGGAGAACGGATTCAGTATTCTGGATAAAAATTATATGCAACCACCTTACGACGAAGGAAAAAATACGCTGAATCTTTGGTTAATGAGTAATAATACGCTTGCAGATTCCGCTTTTTGTACACAGGAAATTCACCGCAAAGTTTATGGTTTCGGCTTTTAGCAATTATAATCTTTTGCGCTGCCCGCTCACATAAACTTATCCACGGACATTGATTCTGCACCGGATTTTCACTAAATTGCCCCTGAAAGACACGAACATGCACAATTCATACACGGTAATCAATGCCTCTGCCGGTTCCGGCAAGACCTATGCGCTGGTGCAGCGCCTGCTGCTGATTTGCCTGGGAAAACCCCATCAGCATCAACTGATTTCCAACATTCTGGCTTTAACCTTTACCAATAAGGCTGCCAATGAAATGAAAAAACGGATTCTGGACTGGCTGCAAGCCTTTACGCAGGAAGACTTTGCAACCAATAACGACCTGATTGCGCTTCAGACTGAACTTCAGAAACAAGGTGAACATCCTACCCTGGAAGACCTGCACCATCGTGCAAAAAGGATGCTGGATTATGTACTGCACAACTACTCCACCGTAAATATCGGAACCATAGATAAATTTAATTCCAGGCTGGTCCGAAGCTTTTCCTATGAACTGGGACTTGCCAAAAACTTCAATCTTGAAATCAACAACGAACCATTCCTGATGGAAGCCGTGGATCAGCTGCTGGATAAAATTGGTGATGATGCAGAGATTTCTGACTCGCTGCTGGACTTTGTGAATTACGGACTGGAAAATGACAGGCGCATTAACCTGAATTCTACGCTGTATAATTCTGCCAAAGAATTTGTGAAGGACATTCATTATGAAAATCTGAAAAACAATAAAGATTTCAATCATGAGAATTATAAATTGGCTACCTCACAACTGCGTGCTGATCTTCGGGATCTGAAAGCCGAAAATAAAAAAGCCGCAAAAGAAGCACTGGCCATGATACAGGAAAATGGTCTGGAAACGGAAGATTTCTCCGGGGGCAAGACCCAGAGTATCGCAGTTTTTTTTGAGAATCTCCTGTACAAGGACGCCACAGCTCTTTGTGAGTCTGAAGAGAAAGAAGAAAAAAAACTCACCACTTATGCCAAAGGCGCTTCTGCCAAATCCAAGAGCAAAGAAGGAATTATTTTTGGGATTCTGGATGATTTACTGGAGCAGAGACTGAAAATCATCAGAAATCACGTCATCATTCAGAAAAAAGAAAAGATTCTGGCTGCACTGCTTCCGCTGAAAGTCAATAACGACATTCAGCATGAACTGGAAAAAATAGAAGAGGATAACGATGTGGTGCTGCTATCCAAATTTAACATTCTGATTCATGAAAATCTGAAAGATGAGCCATCGCCATTCATTTACGAAAAAATCGGGGCAAAATTCTCGCATTATTTTTTTGATGAATTTCAGGACACCTCGGCATTACAGTGGCAAAACTTCATTCCGCTGCGTGATCACAGTGTGGCATCAGAAGGAACATCCTTTACCGTGGTAGGAGATCCCAAACAAAGTATTTACCGTTTTCGCGGTGGTGACAGCCAGCTGATGCTGGACATCATCAACCATCAGGAAAAAAGTCCGAAAGACTCTGCGGTTGTGAATCTGGAATACAACTGGCGCAGTGCACGCCACATTGTCGATTTTAATAATGACCTCTACCGGCACATATCCGGATCCATGCGCGATTCCCATAAAAGTATTTTCGGTGATAATGCCCGGCAAAAACACCGGCAGAAATTTAACGGGCGCGTGCGGGTGAATTTAATTGAAAATGCTACTGCCGCCGAGTTTTTTGAAGATACTGCCGAAAAAATGAGTCAGGACATTCAGCAACTGATTCACAGTGGTTTTCGCTTTTCAGACATTACCATTCTGTGCCGCGGCAATCAGGATATTTTTAATTTTTCGCAGATTCTGGGCAATATGCAGGTGGAATATCTGGGAGAATGGGTGGCCATCAAAACCATCTCCGAAAGCGGACTCACACTGGAACTTTCCGGCACCTTGCTGGCGCTCATGGAATTTCTGCGCTGGGAGGTCAATCCCAATAACTTACAGCATCTGGTGCTGATGATGTATCACCTGAACCAGACCGGAAGGATTAACATGTCCGATTTCACGGCAGAAATTCAGGAAGTATTGGCCTGCAAAGACCGTACAAAAATCCGTGACTTCATCCACAACAAATATGCTTTGGAATTAAGTCATACGGCCCTGCCCAGATTAAATCTGTATCATTATATAGAATATTTCCTGCAGGAATTCTCTATCGATGGCAAGGAAACAGACTTCCTGCTGAACTTCCTGGAGGTTGTCTATGGTTTCACACAGAACCCGGGCGCCCACCTGAAAGATTTTATAATATTCTGGGAAGACGAAGCGAGGAAAAAGAGCATTCAGGCATCAGAGAATATTGATGCCATACGGATGATGACTGTGCATAAAGCGAAAGGGCTGGAATTTCCGGCAGTGCTTTATCCCATGCAGAACAAGCACAAAGACTATGAATTCAGTGACTGGTTCAGTACCGATTCCGGATTTGGACTACAATCTGTGAACACGTCCTATTTCAGCAAGGAACTGGCGGTATATGATGAACAGATTCGCGCGTTCAATTCTGAAAATGAATACCGAAATTATATAGACCGTATTTGTGTGCAATATGTGGCCACTACCCGGCCGGTAGAGCAGTTGTATCTGTACCTGCAGAAGCCCGCCAAAACCAATTATCTGGAAGTTCTGGAATTTGTGAACCTCAGAAACCCCCGTAATGCTGACGAATTTGATTATTATGAAGATTTTGATGTGCATAAACAGTCAGCTCACCATGATGAGCCGGCGAAGACAGAGGCCATAGTGCGGATTACAGAAGGCACCCGCTCTGCCGGACAGGCCGGTCTTCAGATTGCCACACCATCCAGAAGTTATCAGAACCGAAATGAGCAGGTACGCCAAGGCATATTCATTCACGAAATACTATCCAAAATCAACTCGGATGAAGATGTGGATTTTGTACTGGAAAGTTACGTACTGGAAGGCATTCTCACCGTTAGTGAAAAAGCTGAAATAGCCATTGCTATTCACCGGATTGTGGAGAATCATCCGCGGTATTTCGGGAAACACCTTCAAGTGATCAGCGAGCGAGATATCATGCTTTCAGAAAATGACACCGCTGCCATTTACCGTCCGGACCGGCTTATCAAGACCCATGAAGGTTTTTTGCTGGCAGATTTTAAAACCGGTGCAGAACGAGACAAACACCGCACGCAGATAGAAGAATACCGGACTGTTCTGGAGAAACTGGGCTATACGGTATTGTCTGCAGAAGTTGTGTATGTATAAAAAATCCGGAGCGCGGCTCCGGATTATTGTTGATTATTTTTTCACGGCAGTTACCACCTGCCCTTCCAGTTTGGTGATGTTATCAAAAATCTGGGTAAATGCAGGATAAAATTCCTTTGGGAACTCTGCATCGTCAATAAGAACTGACGTTTCCACTTCCAGTTTGTTATCTGCCAGTTTTTTCACAATATAGTTATAGACAATACTGTTGTCGTCTGTACGAAACTTTTTAGAGGTCGGTATATTTTCGAAAACATATCCCTCCGGCAGGGTAATGGTCACTTTCTTAATCTTCTCATTAGCCGCTAAAAATTCCAGGGGAGAACGCCTTGGTTCCTTCTGGTTAAAGTCATGCTCTCTGGTAAATAAAAACAGCAATGGATTAAACACCCGCTTGCTTCCTACCTGGTCTACAAATATATCTGAAGTAAAGTTCAGCGTGGTTTCGAAGTCCCCATTTTCCTGAGATCCGGATTGAATATTGCTCAGGTTAAATTTGTATTTGTCCCGGTATGACTTTACAAATTCGTCGTTATTCCGGTCATAGGCTTCGTGGACAATGAGGGAGTACAAATTGGTATCCCGGTCAGAAAAAGTACCTGCAAAAGTGCCGTCCGGATTCATTTTTGCCTCTACGCTAAGAAAAGTCTGACTCCGCTCCGGCACTACAATATTCAGAACCTTTGCGTCTTTATCTTCCAGTACGATTCCATTATAATTCAGCGCACGTGGCGGAATGATATTGGCAGAAGAATACTTGGAGGTACCATCATACAAATACAATTGGTTTCCCACATTTGCACTGGTAATTACATAATTCGGAACCATGATACTGGGCGAGTAAGACATAAGTTTACCACGATCAATGGTAGGCAATATAACGGGAGAAGCATCTATATTAGCTTCGCGCATCAGCATGGTAAGCAGCAGGTTGATTTCTGCCACGTTCCCGGTCTTTGTATTGATAAGATTACGGATACCCTTGTCTGTAAGAATCCCATACTCTTTATTCCAGGTATAATTTTGCTGAACGAATTTCAAAATTTCTGCAGCACGGTCCTGAACGGGCACTTTGTTTTTGAGATCGTCTGACAATATGTTTTTTACCAGATTTCTTCTTTTATACTCTGTTCCAAAATTTTCATGATTCATCAACCGCTCGCGTATGGACTGCCAGTTGGAAGCATAAGATTTCAGGACATTATTAAAATTAGTGGAGTGCAATTCACTTCGGATTTGGGTACGGAGATTATTGGAATTGATCACAAATTTCTCTGTTTTGAATGCAGGTACATTTTCAAAACCATAACGGTACACATTATAATTTTCTCCGTAAATATGCTTCAATCCAGTATCACGGTAGGTAGGTACCAAATCTCCCTGGTACTGAATATTATAGGACAGAACCTCGGGAACATCAAAAACATATTCAACGTAGCGGACGGGCACTTCGTCATCAACCGTGAACTTAGGTACAGACATTAAAAAATCCGGTGGCGAACTGATGGTATACTCATATTCCAGTACAGAACCATTCTGAATATTGGGAAATGTAAATTTGGTGATATTTACCTCCTTATTTTCTGATGAGCGAAACCTGGAATCCTTTTCCATTTTCACAGGGACTACCTTTCCGTTTTCATAATTATAGGTGGTGGCTTTCAGCCCAAGTAAGGACTGTCTCACCGTGCCTGAAACCACAGGGATCTCTTTACTGAATAAAGACTCAGCCTTCTCTTTAGCATAGATTTTAACCCGCTCAATGTATTTCTGCGTTATGACACCCTCCATATCCACAAAATAATGAACCGACCGGTACAGCACTTCGGCTGGTATATCTGCACCATTTGCAGGTTTCAAACTTTGTACGTCTTCGGGGCTTAGTTTAGGATCTTTCAAAAACGAATGTTGAGCAAAAGCAAACACCGCACAACACAGAGTCAGTAATAATAATGTTCTTTTCATTCTTAAATCTTTGTAATCAATATTTTTGAGTTGTCGAGATTTGCCGTCTTCTTACGGAACTCCACATAGGCGGCATATTTTTCTTTTGGATATATCCCTTTCTGTATGGTCAGGTTTCTTGTAACATGAAGCTTATCTCCATTCATTTTGTAATTGATGGAATAAGTTCCGAATTCTGAGGTCACTTTCTGCGGTTCAGGCAGATCCGTGAAAGCATAGCCCTGTGGTGATTCGTAGGTAATTTCATATGAATCCTGATAGCCAAACACTGTTTCAAATGGAAGCTTACGCTCGTCATTCATCACCAGAGGAGCTGTCTTGTAAAATGGTATCACGGGAAAGAATAAATCTTCTCCCAGTTTACGTGAATAATCTCTGGCATGTATATTCAACTTATAGTTGATTTCTGCTTTATTCCGGTCATTCGTGAAATGATCCAATGTCAGATTCTGAATATTCAGGTAATTAAAGTCTTCTTTCATAGCCTCCGCGCGTTCTTTGCCACTGAGGGTCACCATAGGCATGCGGAAATCATACTGCCCGCCACCGTATTGAAAATCTGCTGTGGCATGAATGGTTTGATCAGGATTAATCTTCACATAAGCACGGATCTTTTCTGTATTCCGTTCTGCCGGATATACCGGAGTGTTCATCAACTCAATACCATTATCTTTGACAGCCAGTACATTACGACTGGTGGTAGTATAAGAAAGGTGATTGAAGGCAATGTTCTGTGATGTATTTTCCAGCCATATATTTCCTTTTTCTGTAGGCACAACTAAAATTGCATGGTTGCCTCCCATTTTTGGAAAATCCGGGTCAAATTTTTCTACCGAAACGTCACTGTTAATTACAGCATAATGAGACGGAATGCCGGCTGCCATCAGTAAGGCACGCATATAATTGGTGAGTCCCTTGCAGTCACCATACCCTTTTGTCCGCACCTCTTCAGTGGTCATGGGCTGCCAGCCGCCGATTCCCATTGCCACAAAGACATACCGGGTTTTGTTCTGCATATATTGGAAAATGGTTCGCACTTTATCTTCCACAGAACCCTGCAGGTTCAGCGCCTGTACTTCGGCTTTAATCTCCGGAGAGATAATGGTTGAAGGAGACAGCAGATTCTGGTAATACCATTTCCCGAAATCATTCCAGTTTTTCAGTTCACCATGAATACCCTCCAGATTGAAACGATCCAGTGCAAATTCCACCTTCGGAGCCAGGTAGTCCATACTCGGGCAAAATGGCTGCCTTTCAACGGCCGGAATATTCTGGAAAGCATACTCCGTTACATTGCCGGATATGGAAACAGCGACATTGCCAAGATCTGTATTGGTGACTTTCGTACGGAGACTGATGCCGGATTCATTGCGGATGGTTCGCTTTACACTTTGTGCTGCCACATTAAAGGTGCGCAATGGTGAAAAGTCACTGATAAAAACCGTATTGCGGGAAACGATGCGATAGCTGTACTGCACCGTGTACGGATAGGTGGTAAGCGTTGGGTTCAGCACCAGCACCCTGTTATCCACATACAGACCGAAGGACGGTGTATGGCTGTAGTCTGCGAAATCTTTGCGGGAATAGGTTTTGACGGTTTTCCCGTTTTCATCCAGCAAAGTGACTTTTATATCATGTACACTCGTTTGTTTATCGTAAGGGATGTATATGGCCGAATATTCTGCTCCCGACTTATTCAGAATGGTATAGGCATTATTTTCTACAATCTGAATTTCATCTACTTTTTTAATGGTATAATCCGAAGCAGCGTTCCGGATCACAATACTTGCATTCTTCTTGAGGGCGTCCGGAATATTCTGGACGGAATATTGCTGTGCCAGGCTCCATCCGCAAAGGAACAGACCCAGCAGAAACTTTAGTTTCATCATGGTTTTCTTTCAAATGTGTTTATTATGCTTCTCCTGCCGGACTAAAAACACGCTGTGCCAGTTCCTGATCAAAAAGGTATAAGGCAGAAGGATTATCATTGACCATCCGGATTTTGGTAACCAGCTGAGAGGCATTTGCTTCTTCCTCTACCTGTTCATTGATGAACCACTGAAGGAAAGACACCGTGGCAAAATCACCTTCCTCTGTAGCGTTTTTCACGATATTAAAAATACTTTTGGTCACCACCTTCTCATGCTCCAGCGCTTTTTCAAAAATTTCAATCTGACTGGAAAATTCATGCGGCGGCTTAGGAATGGCTCCTATTTCAATGGTTTCACCCACATCCTTCAGATAGTCAAACATTTTTTCTGCATGGAAAAGTTCTTCTTTGCTCTGCACCCGGAAGTAATTTCCGATTCCGTCTAAATCACGCTCAAAAAACCAGGCGGACATAGAAAGATAATATTGCGCAGCGTACTGCTCATGGGTAATTTGTTCGTTGATTAAACGGGCTATTTTTTCGCTTACCATTTTCAAGATTTTATATACCACAAAATTAGGAAATAAAATCCGCAAACCACTAAAAAGGGCAGAAGTTTCAAAAACTCCTGCCCTCCTCACATTAAAAAATCAAAACTATGAACTGTTATTGTACTTGCAGAGGTTCCACAGTTCTCCGAACCTTTTTCTGCGGCGTCATGCCTTGCTTCTTATTCCGGAAATCCGCCTTATATTTTGCCATCTTCGCTGCTCTGCCTTCCTGCCATTTCGCATATTGCTCAGGGGTCAGAATCGCTTTCATTTCAGCATTTCTTGCTTCCTTTTTCGCTTTCATCTGTTCCATATTCTGCTTCATGGCTTCCCGGCTTTTATCCATTTGTACTTTTCGCTCTGCACGGTGTTTGTTGTGCATGGCCTCAATTTTAAGCATCTGATCCTGCGATAAACCTAATTCTTCCTTCATCTGAGCCAGATGCTGCTGCTTTTTCATCTGCATTTTCTCTGCTTTCATTTTAGCCATCTCAGCCTGCTGACTATCGGTAGCCGGTGACTGCTGAGCCATTGCAAATGTTCCTGCTGCGAACAATACTGCAGCGAATACTACTTTTTTCATATTTTGTAATTTGTTGGGTTGGTTTCTGTTTTTTGGATACAGAAATAACGTACAGGTTAAAGCCAGAAATGCTAAAGTTTGTTAAAATGAACAGCCTCCTTCAGCCCGGATCAGTTCAGCAATAATATCCCGGGTCTCATCCGGAAAATCAACAACGGGTACGGATCCATGCTCTGCCCAGCGCCGCAGTTTGTCAGGAAACTCTTCCTCGCTCCAGATGACCGGAATGCCCATTTTTTCCATGGCAAGTGCATTACATTGCTGTTCGTACTGATGGTGCATGGGAACAACCAGGACTTTTTTACCCAGAAATAAGGCTTCTGCCGGGCCTTCAAAACCGCCGCCGGTAAGCAGACCCGTGCAATTCTGAAGAGATTGCTGAAACAGTTTATTATTCACCGGAAAGACCTCAGCGTTATCTTTCTGGTAGGAATCTTTGGAATGTTTGGAGAAAATTTGCCAGTGAACAGGGATATTTTTGATTTGCTTTAAAATAAATTCGTCAGAATAGGCAGGCAGATACACGGTATAATGACCATCATCTGCCGGTGTAAGGCTGCGGATTTCACTGCGGATGACCGGCGTATGAATAAAGTCGTCATACCGTTTGAAATGAAATGCAATATAGCGTGAGGCCGGTGCATAATGCTTCAGTATGAATTTGCCCCAATGAAAACCTTTCAGCTGTGGGGTCTTTTCTGAAAGAAATGCAGACTGATGGCTCAGGCCCACGGACTTTTTGCCTCGCAGTTTACACGCCCAGGCGGTCACCGGTTCGAAATCGTGGATGATGAGGTCATAATCCTGTACGGGTAAACTCCGGATATCTTTAAGAAAACTCCATAAATCCGCAGTCTTCATGGTTTTAAGAAAATTCACACCTCCTTTCTTTCCGAACACGAATCCCAAGCCCGACAGCCGGAACTTCAGCGGATCATCCAGGGTAACTTCTGCCTGAGAACCGCTCAGCAGCAAATCTACGGAGCCATATTGCTTAAGATGCGGAATAATTTCACGGGCCCGGCTCACATGTCCGTTTCCCGTTCCCTGTATGGCATACAAAATTCTCATCAACCAAATTTAGCAATAATGAACGGCAAAAAATGTTTGTGAACAAAAATTAAAATGCTGCACGCAGGACGCAAAAAAGAAGAGTACGAAAACATACTCTTCTTTCAGTGGATTTATATAGATTTTGTGTTTTATCTCATTCCGCCGCCACCTCTGGATCCGGATCCGGAACTGCTTCGAGTGCTTTGTGAGTTACTTCTGCTGCTGTTCTCATTGCTGCGTACTGTGGTACTTCGGGTAGAACTTGCCGTTGATCTTGGCTGCGAGGAAACCGAAGAGGTACTTCTGGTTCCAGTGTTTGCCCGCGTATTTCCAGACTGCGTTTGAGTACGTGATGGTGTAGTTACTGCTCTGGTAGAAGACGAGGAACTTCTGGTTCCGGTGGCGCTCTCACTCCTTACACCTGTACTTTGCGATGCCGTATTATTGCTTCTCACCGAAGTAGACGCAGGATTAGAATAACTTCCTGTTCCGCTTCTTCTGCCGCTATCTTCCTTGAATCCACCTGGATTGTGAGGATTGCGGTTGCTGTTCCATCCATATTGGTTTCCATGCTTCTCCACAAAGCGGTTACGGTCTATTTTGTAGATATTGATGTTGACATTTCTATACCGGTTTGCTACTTTATATCTGGGCACATAATACTCTCTTCTGTAATTTTGGAAATACACCACCGGATGATATCCGTTATAGTAATTATTCTGAAATACAATGAAAATCTGCGGCCCCATAATTTGTCTTAAGGCATAAAAACGATCAAAATACCATCTGTCCGGGTTATATCTGTAGTATGAATTCCAGCTTGCGTAGCTGGCAAACATCCTGTTCAGTTTAATGATTTCCTGTACCTGCCATCTGTTCAGGCGGTGCATCCGGAAGAAATCGTTCCAGTTTACCATCACGATACTGTTTCTGTAGTCGTTATAGTAGCTTTGATAATAACTGTCGGCGTAATAATCTGAAGGATAGTCATAATAATAATCATCCGGAAAATAATAATCATCATCATAATAGCCGTATTGATTATTGTAAGAGGAGTTCCCCCAGCCGCTGTTCTGATATTGTGCGAAAGACAATGTTCCGATGGTGATTGCCAATCCAAAAAGTAGTTTTTTCATTTCGATCAAAGGTTTTAAAGTGTTATACCCTAAACAGATTAAAAAGCATGCCAAAAATCAGTTTCAAATCTCTGTAAACCCTTTATGTAAGGGACTTTGCATGTTTCAACCTATATCTTTGATGTCAAATACAGAAGGAAGTTAAATCCGCAGACCTAACTTCCCTCCATGCACATATAAAATACTGATAATCAGCTATATTATTTTCTCCCCGATTCCTGTACCCACTTGTAAATTTTCTGATTAAATTTATCAGAATTTTTAAGTTCGTCCAGATTCAGGTGCATTCTGTAGCGCCAGTAATGCGGAAATACAGCCGGAATATTGATTCGCTCTGCCTCCTGGTCCGGATTTCGGAGATCATGATCTGTAGCCAGAAATTCCTGCAGCGGGAAAATGGCCAACATGGCTTCATTATACAGATGCTGTTTCATGATGATTTCTGCAAGCTCGGGAACCAGTTCGCCGGGAGCAGTACCCCGCTGCAGAAGCTGTTCTTTAAAATATCTCAAAGACATTGCCCGGTCTTCCTGCCACCACTGTCTCAGTGTGGAACTGTCGTGCGTGCTTGGGGTGACCACATTCAGATAACCGGCATCTGCAGGATTATAGAAAGGAATATTACCGGCCGGCATACGCTGAACCTTGAGGGCGGCTATGGCCAGCTCATCCATCACCTGCGGCACACAGTCCGGAACCAGACCCAGATCCTCCCCGCAAATCAGCATTTCTGTAGCATTCAGAATCACCGGAAGTTTCTCCATGGCACTGCGATACCATAATTCATCCTGTCGTTTATAGAAATAATCCAGAGATAATTCGTACACAGCCTTTTGTTCATGTGCAGACAGGTATCTGAAACTTAGGGTATCCTGCAGGTTAAATCGTGGATGAAATACCGTGGCTCCTTCTCTTTCTTCAGTCAGAAATAATACATTGGCTGCAAGAGACATCAGTTGATCCTCATGAACACGATCCGTATTTTTTTCGAAAAAATCTTTCAATTTACGCTGGGTATCAAATTCCTCCTTGAAAACGTAGCCACCATCATTTGCTCGCTGCAGGAACTGATTCGCTACAGCATCTTTCGCTTCACCAAATATCTCCCGGAGAATCTGTTCATTAACAAAAGGCTTACAAAACCGCTCAAAATCAAAAGAAATTCTCCGGTTTTTAAACTCCTCCAGTGTTACCGGAATCGCAGGATAGAAATACCCCAAAATTCCCTGCACTGCAGTAACCGGCATCCGCCAAATCCTGAAGAAGCCCAGAATATGATCGATGCGCATGGCATCAAAATACTTTTCAAGAGCGTGAAATCTGTTTTTCCACCAGCGGTATCCGTCTGCCTTCATGGCTTCCCAGTCATAGGTAGGAAATTCCCAGTTCTGACCCAGTACGGTGAACTGATCCGGCGGTGCACCGGCCTGAAAATCCATACCGAAAAGTTCAGGTTCTTTCCATGCCTCCACCGAATAGCGGTAAATGCCTATGGGCAGATCCCCTTTGACAGATATTCCGAGTTCATGCATATAATCCACAGCATCTTTCAGTTGCAGATGGAGCTGATACTGCACCCACTGATGGAGCATTACGGCTTCGTAATCTTTATTCTGAGCCGAAAACATGGGTGCCACTTTCCCGGCAATGTATTTTCTGTGCGTTTTCCACCGGCTGAAATCAGGCGTTTTATACTTATCCCGCAATACGCAGAATGCTGCGTACGGACGTAACCATTCTTCATTTTCTTTCAGAAATCGGACGAAGTTGCGGTCTTTCAGAATCTTGTCTTTATGGTGATTAAAGATGTCTGTAATCATTTCCCATTTGCCATGCATCACCTTTTCATAATCTACAAATGGACCTTTATTGAGTGCTTCCCGCTGCGCAGCGAACTTGTCCTGCACTTCAGCTGATAGAGGGTATTCCAATTGCTCTACAGAAAGATACAGCGGATGCAATGCGTAAACTGAAATGGCAGCATAGGGATAGGTGTCTGTCCAGGTATGCGTAGCGGTAGTATCGTTAATAGGAAGTATCTGAACAATTCCCAATCCTGCCTTTGCTGCCCAATCAGCAAGAGGTTTCAGATCTGCAAACTCACCGGTCCCGAATCCGTTTTCGGTACGCAGTGAAAAAACCGGAACCGCCACACCGGCGTCATGGTACATTTGCTCAGCATGAAAACGGAAATAATGATCTGCTTTTACAAATAAAAGTTCAGCATCGGGATTCATCAATGCAAAGCGATTTTCGCCATATTCCAGGTTCAGAAGTTTCCCTGTTTGCTCATCCAGAATTCCGTACTTGTATTCGATATATTGATTTTCAGAAATTTCCACAGACACATCCCAGATACCGGGCGCAGTTTGAATCATGGGTACTGCATGGACATAATTCCAGTTGCCCAGAGTGTCTGTATTGCCCAGCAGCGCCATTCGCCAATGCGGATGATACAGCGGTGCTTCTATGCGGAACCAATGGGTGTGACGCCGGAGAATATTGTTCTTTTCGGGTTTAAAAGAACTTAATTTATGATGAAAAATTTTATTGTTCAGGTAATTCTCCGGAAAGTTTTTCAGATTCCAGGTATCAAAAATCCTGTATTCCTTGATATTGTGGGGAAAATGAAGCCGGTGCGCTACCGGTTCGGAGGCATGAAGCACTCCGTTTTCCACAATCTGATACCGGTAACAGATGTCCCGGGAGAAGAAATCGATTTCGGCAGTCCAGAGGCCGTTTCCTGCATAAAACATATTATGAATCTGATCTTCGTGGCCTTCCCCGGTAAGCAGAATTTGCATTTCGCGGCCATATCCCGTATGATAATGAATACTAAAGTATAATTTCATAGATAACGTGTTTTTCCGACAGCAAGTTAAGGAAAATCTTTGCCATTTACCGCACAAAAAAGAGATTTATACCTCACTGACAAAAGAGTTAGTTTGTTAATTATCATAGCATTACAATGACACAATTCGTACATCCTTGCAAACATCGACAAAAACTGAAATTATCAATATGACACAATAAGTTTTCTTGATAAAAATCTAAAGGTACTGCTAAGCGGAAATTTATACAGTCAATCACCGCGACCCGGTAGCCGTTGTATTCCCATGACCGGAAACAAAAAATCCTTCCCGTAACGCACAGGAAGGATGATATGTAGTATCACGAAATTACTCAATGATGATTTTGGCAGAACTAAGACGGTCGCCCTTTTCATTGCTTACATTCAGGATGTACAATCCTGTTTTCAGATTGTGAACCGATACGGATGCTGTTCCGGAACGCTGTATGTTCGCCGATTGTGACAGCACCTTTACACCGGACGCATCATACAGTTCCACGAAGAACAGCTTCATCTTGTCATCAGAAGTACGGATGAAAACTTCACCATCTTTTACTTTGGTAGGATACACCCTGACTCCGGCAAAATCTGCAGTAACATTTTTATTCAGATCATTCAGAAAATATTTACTGGCCAGATCATAGATGTTCAAATTGATTCCATTGTTCAGCGGTTTGGCACGGAGCGTGGCAAAATCCACTTCATAAAAACCCTGACCTTTGGCACTGCCCACCACAATATGACCATCGGCAGTTACGGCGGCACCATTCAGTGAATAACCTTCAGACAAGCCTGTAATACTGCCTACAAATGAGGCTGACATTGTTTTTGGGGATACACTGAAAACATTTCCGGAGGCGGCAAGAATATACAGATTCCCCGCAGCATCGGCCACCATATCTCCGCCATAGCCTGCGGCAGGAGTCTGCAGCGACTGACCCGGATCCGGAGAACGGTCCTGAATTTTCCCCATATTGGTTACAGTATATTTTCCGTTTTCTTCAGATATTCTGATCAGCTGCGAAGCACCATTGTCTATGGCATACACATGACCGTCTGCCCCGGCCGCCATTCTGGTTATATGAGTTGCCACCTGGCAGGCACTGGTTTGTATGGCATTATTTTCTACCAGCGTGATTTTTTTATTCTGCGTGTTCAGCACATAAATATTTGGCGAAAACATAGGAGAAAAGAACAGATGATTACCGGCATACGCCAGGCTAGCCATCGCTGGTGACTGGGCATGATGAACCGACTGGCGGCTTTCTGAAATATCCGTGTTTAAAATCTGGGAATGTACTTTCTGTACCTGATCTGCATTCAGAAAAACCGTTCCTGAACTGCCGGTGCGCAGATCTACCGCACGGAAATCATTGAACATGACATGGGTGGATGATTTACCGGTGAGGGCATAAACATCGTGCTGTGCATAGCCATAATTTAGGGCACACAAACATACCAGAGGTAGTAGAAATTTTTTCATGGGTGTATAATTTATAGATTTGGTGACACTAAGTTAGTGATTTTCAGCATAACTCAACGAAATTCGCACCTGTAATTCTACAACTAAACCTTTCTATATAAAACAAAACCCCTTTCCGGCTGCGGAAAGGGGTATGCTGATGAAAATGCAGCGTATTAAATAAGAGAATAGGTAGTACCCTCCCGACCGTCTTTCAGTTGTATGCCTTTTTCCAGCAAACGGTCCCGGATCTGGTCAGATAATTCAAAGTTTTTGGCTTTTTTGGCCTGCGCTCTCAGTTCGATGAGTACCTGCAGCGTCTCGTCCAGTTTTTCATTATTATTTTCCTCAATGTTCTGAAGTCCCAGCACCTCAAAAACAAAAGCATCCATCAGCTTCTGCAATTCATCCAGATCAGAAACCGAAACGGAGGCTTTGCCATCTTTCAATTTAAAGATAAAGTTTACCGCCTCAAATAAGTGAGCAATAAGCACCGGTGAATTGAAATCATCTGTAAGTGCTTCATAGCATTTTTCTTTCCACAGCGCCACATCCCAGTCTGACTCCGTGCTTTCTGTAGTATATTCTGCCAGAATTTTCATGGCATCCATGAGCCGGTGATATCCTTTTTCACTGGCCATCATGGCTTCATTAGAGATATCCAGCACACTGCGGTAGTGCGCCTGCATGAAATTAAACCTCACAATGGCCGGGTGGAAGGGTTTTTCGAAGAAATCATTCTGGCCGGATACCAATTGCATGGGGAGTATATAATTTCCTGTAGATTTACTCATACGCTGTCCGTTCATGGTGAGCATATTGGCATGCATCCAGTAATTTACCGGCGCTACGTCATTACACGCTTTACCCTGTGCTACTTCACATTCATGATGCGGGAACTTAAGGTCCATGCCACCACCGTGGATATCAAAATTATCTCCCAGATATTTAGTAGACATCGCAGTACATTCCAGGTGCCATCCCGGGAAACCCTCACCCCACGGCGAATTCCAGCGCATAATATGTGCCGGTGAAGCTGCTTTCCACAAGGCAAAATCCTGAGGATTTTTCTTTTCATGCTGTCCGTCCAGATCACGGGTATTGGCAAAAAGTTCTTCTATATTTCTTCTGGATAATTCACCGTAGTTCAGGCCTTGTTTATTGTATTCCAGTACATCAAAATATACGGAGCCATTGCTTTCATAGGCAAAACCTTTTTCAATTAATTTCTGCGTGAGTTCAATCTGCTCCAAAATATGCCCGGTTGCGGTAGGCTCTATGGTAGGTGGCAGGAGGTTAAATGCATCCAGTACCTTATGAAAATCCACCGTATATTTCTGTACAATTTCCATAGGCTCCAGTTTCTCCAGCCTTGACTGTTTTACAAAGCGGTCATTGTCTACATCTCCGTCATCGGTAAGGTGCCCGGCATCTGTAATATTTCTCACATACCGCACTTTATAATCCAGATGAACCAGCGACCGGTAGATAAAATCAAATGACATGAAGGTGCGCACATTTCCCAGGTGCACATTACTGTACACGGTGGGTCCGCAGACATACATCCCTGCAGTGCCCTCCAGTATAGGTTTAAAGATTTCTTTTTCGCCGCTAAGTGAATTGTATATTTTGAGTTGCATCCGTATTCTGTTTAATTATTGCTGATTTTCCGCTCTATTTTCTTTCCTCCGGAGTTTAATCTAACCGCGGATGACTGCCTACGTAATGCAGAAACTCCTGGCGGGTAATGGGATTGGTACGGAAGATTCCGCTGAGTTCTGCGGTAATGGTAGAGCTTGCCGTATCCTTAATTCCGCGACAATTTACGCAAAGATGTTTGGCATCAATGATACAGGCCACATCTTTGGTACCCAGCGCTTCCTTCAGCGCATCCACAATCTGCATGGTAAGGCGTTCCTGTACCTGAGGCCTTTTGGAATAGTAATCTACAATACGGTTAATCTTGGACAGCCCGATTACCTCACCGTTTGAGATGTACGCCACATGAGCTTTCCCAATGATCGGTAAAAAGTGATGTTCACAGAACGAATACACCGTAATGTCCTTTTCTACCAGCATCTGCCGGTATTTGTATTTATTGGAAAAAGTGGATATTCCCGGCTTATTTTCCGGGAGTAAGCCTCCGAAAATTTCGTTTACATACATTTTAGCCACACGGTTCGGAGAATCCTTCAGGGAGTCATCAGTCATATCCAGACCGAGGGTTTCCATGATTTGATGAAAATGCCTTCGGATGATTTCTATTTTCTCTGCCGGAGACTTGTCAAAAGCATCCGCGCGGATTGGGGTATGCTCCTTCCCCGTAAAAACGTCGTCATCGTTATCAAAAAAATCGTTCATAATCTTAATTACTCTTGCAAAATTAAGGATTTAATATGGAATTCCGGCAGATAAAAAGCCGTTCTGCACCCGAAAACAAGAGTGATTAACCCTCACAGAATCATCTGCATAAAAAAATATCGCTGCAAAAGTGCAGAACCATATTTTTTGTTTATTTTGCAACATATTTTCCGGCATGCAACACTTTCGCCGGAAAAGATGAATGCCAAAAAGAAACCCATGCTGCAAGTGATACCCGTGGAAAGTGATGCTCTGAGAAAAGAGTTTCTGGATTTCCCCTCCCTGTTGTACCGTAATGACCAAAACTATATACGCCCGCTGGATCAGGATGTGGAGGCCGTTTTTGACAAAGAAAAAAACAAACTCTTTAGAACCGGCAGTTGTGAGCGGTTTATTTTCAGGAACGAACACGGAACCACGGTAGGCAAGGTAGCCGTTTTCGTAAATGGAAAATACAAAATGGAACAGCCTACGGGGGGAATTGGTTTTTTTGATTGCATCAATGACCAACAGACCGCCAATTTTATTTTTGACCATTGTAAAAAATGGCTTCAGGAAAAAGGCATGGAAGCCATGGACGGTTCCATTAATTTTGGTGAGCGGGATAAATTCTGGGGGCTTCTTATTGAAGGATTTGAAGAACCATTATACGGAATGAACTATAACCCACCGTATTACCGTGAGCTTTTTGAGAATTATGGATTCAGAATTTATTTCAACCAGTTGTGCTACAGCCGGCCGGTTCATGCTGAAGTTTCCCGTGTATTCACGCTGATGCATTCCCGTC
This sequence comes from Chryseobacterium sp. MFBS3-17, assembly GCF_020687745.1. Lineage (GTDB taxonomy): Bacteria > Bacteroidota > Bacteroidia > Flavobacteriales > Weeksellaceae > Marnyiella. The sequence continues at coordinate 192,265 of NZ_JAJEWK010000002.1, read as the reverse complement.
ATAAACGTAATTCCGCTATTTCTGCAAAGCCTTTAAAGAAAAATCAGCTGGAAAAATTTGCCGCAGATTTCACAGAGGTTTACAATAAAGCCTGGGCCTCCCATGGTGGCGGAAAGGAAATGGAGTACGCCAAAACACTGAAAATGTTCCGCAGTATGAAACCAATTATCAATGAACATATTTCATGGTTCGTGTACGAAAACGAGAAACCCATTGCCATGTGGATGAATATTCCGGATCTGAATCAGTGGTTCAAGTACCTAGGCGGAAAAATGGGACTTCTGCAGAAACTTCAATTTCTGTGGGTAAAAAGATTTAAGAAGAACTCCAAAATGGTGGGCATTGTTTTCGGGGTAGTTCCGGAATGGCAGAAAACGGGCATTGAGGGTTATATGATCTGGGAGGGAACCCAGCATTTGCGTAAGCATACCGATTTCAGAACGACGGAACTGCAGTGGATTGGCGATTTCAATCCCAAAATGATGAAAATAGCCGAAAATCTGGATACTACAGTGACCCGCAAACTTGCAACATTCCGGTATCTTTTTGACCGGAACAAACCTTTTGAAAGACATCCTTTGTTATAGAGCAATATAATAACATATTAAAAAAATAATTAACTTCGCCATATATTTTAACACCAAGATATCATGAAAAAAATATTTACAGCAATATTTGCCATATTTGTAATGATGGCATCTGCGCAATATGACATCAATCTTTCCACACATAAAGTAATGGAAGACAACTGGTTCAAGTCTGTTTTTCAGGAAAACATTGCAGACATAGAAGGTTCACCATACTACGACTCAAAATTCAACCCGGCGAAACTGGTTGGAACCGAAGAATTTTTACCCGTTCGGTATAATATCCTGCACGATAATCTGGAGTTCATACGGGATGAAAAGATAATGGTAGTACCGAGGGAAGAACTCTACAAAAGTTTTAAATTCAGCCACAATGGTGAGCAAATAGACCTAATCAACAACACTTATTATATAAAGTTTCACGAAGGGCGGAACGTCAGCGGATACCTGAAACCTACCGTAAAATTTCAGAAATTTCAACGGGCAACAAGCGGTTATCAAGAAGACAAACCTGCAAAATTCATCAGTACTCCCCCAGATTTCTTCGTGGAGATAAACGGACAACTGACTCCCGTACCCAAAAATCAAAAAGAATTCATCAGTATGTTTCCGCAACGCAAAGAGCAATTACAGAAGTACATGAAAGAAAACAGAATAAAACTGAATGACAAAAACGATCTGAACAAAATTTTACGATTTCTGAATCTATAAATTATACTTAAAAACCACGGTGGCCATCAGAAAATTTCTGCGGCCACTTTTTTTACGTGTGTACTTTTTCCCATGGAATAAAAATGCAGAATCGGCACACCGAATTCTACCAGTTCACGACACTGACTGATGGCCCATTCTACGCCGATCTCACGGACAGCGGAATTATTTCTAGCCCTGGCCACTTCCAGAACCAGGTCATTGGGAATATCTACTTTAAAACGGTGCGGAATGGTACTGAGCTGGCTCTGGGCTACCAGAGGCTTGATGCCGGGAATAATGGGGATGGTAATTCCTTCTGCTCTGCAAACTTTGACAAAGTCAAAAAATTTTTGATTGTCAAAAAACATCTGGGTAATGATGTAATCTGCACCCGCTTCCACTTTCTTTTTCAGATGATGAATATCCTGACTAAAACTGGCGGCCTCCATATGTTTTTCAGGATAACCTGCCACGCCAACGCAAAAATTCGTAGCACTGCAATATTCTGAATCTTCGTCCAGATAAACGCCCCGGTTCATGGCGGCAATCTGCCGAACGAGATCACGTGCATACGCATGGCCGTTTTTTTCTGCACGAAAGTAAAGTTCAGACTTCACTGCATCACCGCGCAGCGCCACTACATTATCAATTCCCAGAAAATCCAGATCAATGAGGAAATTCTCAGTATCCTCGCTGTTGAATCCGCCGCACAGAATGTGTGGCACTGCATCTGCTTTATACTTATTCTGTATTGCGGCACAAATACCCACTGTCCCGGGTCTTTTCCGCACGATACGCTTTTCCAGCAGACCATTTTCACGCTCCATATATTCATATTCTTCCCGGTGATAGGTCACATCTATAAAAGCCGGATTAAAGTCCATGAGCGGATCGATGGCATCAAAAATTGACTGAATATTCTGTCCTTTCAGCGGAGGCAGGATTTCAAAGGAAAAGAGAGTTTTCCCGGCGGAACTGGCGATATGTTCTGTGATTTTCATTTTGAAACGGTGACAAATATTGGTAGTGATATAAAACAATTAAACTTCTGCTAAAACAGGCCTCAGCCACTTCCGGGCTTCAGCCAGATCCATATTTTTTCTAGCGGCATAATCTGCCAGCTGATCTTCACTTATTTTTCCGACACCAAAATATTTCGAATGCGGACTGGCAAAATAATATCCCGAAACTGCAGCAGTGGGAAACATAGCCAGACTTTCTGTGAGTTCCAGTCCTATATGTTCCTTTACATTCAGCAAACTCCAGATGGTCTGTTTTTCCAGATGATCAGGGCATGCCGGGTAGCCCGGTGCCGGGCGTATTCCGGAATATTCTTCGGCAATCAGGGCTTCATTATCCAGATTTTCATCCGCCGAGTACCCCCAGAATTCCGTGCGGACCTTATGGTGCAGATACTCAGCAAAGGCTTCAGCTAACCTGTCAGACAGTGCTTTTGCCAATATAGAATTATAATCATCATCAGCCTCTTTGTATTTGCGAACCAATTCATCTGTCCCGAATCCGGTGGTCACCGCAAAGCAACCGATATAATCCCGGACACCATTTGCAGCAGGTGCCACAAAATCGGCCAGTGCACGGTAATCTTTACCGGAAGAACGCTTCAATTGCTGGCGCAATGTGCGGAATACGGCAAGGGTCTCCCCTCCTTCATGATAAACCTCTATGTCGTCATCGTTTACAGAATTGGCCGGGAAAATTCCGAATACCGCTTTCGCACTCAGTAATTTTTTGTCAATAATCTCCCGGAGCATGGTTTGTGCTTCAGCATAAAGCTCGCTGGCCTGCTCACCTACAATTTCATCAGTCAGGATATCCGGGAATTTTCCATAGAGTTCCCAGCTCCTGAAAAAAGGACTCCAGTCCAGAAAATCTGTAAGTGCTGCCAGGTCCTGGTCCCTGATAATCTGTACTCCGGTGTACAAAGGCGGTGTAATCACTTCCTTAGTCCAGTCAATCCTGAATTTTTTTCTGCGGGCCTCTGCCAGAGGTATATATTCCTTTTCAGTTTGTCTTTGAAGAAATTTTTTCCGGAAATCCTCATTTCCTTCCTTGTTTTCTCTGATGTAACTTTCACGCCGGCTGCCCAGCAGTGCACCCACTACCCCTACCGCACGCGAAGCATCATTTACATGAACTACAGGACCGGGATATGCCGGATCAATTTTCACTGCCGTATGCGCTCTGGAAGTAGTGGCACCGCCAATGAGCAACGGAATATGCAATTGCTGCCGCTGCAGTTCGCCCGCCACGTGAACCATTTCGTCCAGACTGGGCGTAATGAGACCGCTGAGCCCAATGGCGTCCGCATTTTCATCTATAGCCGTCTGAATTATTTTTTCGGCAGGAACCATCACTCCCAAATCCACAATTTCATAATTATTACAGCCCAGTACCACAGAAACAATATTCTTTCCAATGTCGTGCACATCTCCTTTTACGGTAGCCATCACAATCTTGCCACTAGCTGGCCGCGCAGTATCTTTCTCTGCTTCGATGAACGGCTGCAGATAAGCGACCGCTTTCTTCATGACACGGGCAGATTTTACCACCTGAGGCAAAAACATCTTACCACTTCCGAAAAGATCTCCTACTACCGCCATTCCATTCATCAGATAAACTTCAATGACATCTAAAGGTCTTGAGCTTTGAAGCCTGGCTTCTTCCACATCTTCTAGAATGTACCGGTCTATACCTTTCACTAGGGCTTGGGTGATTCTGGCTTGCAGAGCTTCCTTTCTCCACACCTGGTCTTCTGCAACCTGCTTTCTGGATTTTTGATGAGATTCAGAATAGGCTAATAATCTTTCTGTGGAATCACTACGGCGGTTCAGCATTACATCTTCCACCAGCTCCAGCAGCTCAGTTGGTATATCATCATAGATTCCCAGCAATGCAGGATTTACTATTCCCATGTTCATGCCCGCACGGATGGCATGATACAAAAATACCGAGTGCATGGCCTCCCGTACCAGATCATTCCCACGGAAGGAAAAAGAAACATTGGAAACACCACCCGAAACAGATACACCGGGCAGATTTTCCCTGACCCAGCGGGTGGCTTCTATAAAATCTACCGCATTTCGGCGGTGCTCTTCCATTCCTGTAGCCACGGGGAAAATATTCAGATCAAAAATAATATCCTGTGCCGGAAAATTCACATGATGAACCAATAGATCATAAGACCTGCGGGAAATCTCAATTCTTCTTTCCACATTATCTGCCTGCCCGTGTTCATCAAATGCCATGACCACTACAGCAGCTCCGTAGCGCCGGATTAATTTGGCCTGGCGGATAAACTCCTCTTCACCTTCTTTCAGGCTGATGGAATTCACCACACACTTTCCCTGTACCACCTGCAATCCTGCTTCCAGGATTTCCCATTTGGACGAGTCAATCATGACCGGAATTCTGGCAATGTCGGGTTCTGCAGCAATCAGATTCAGGAATTTCACCATACAGGATTTCCCGTCCAGCAGGCCATCATCAAAATTCACATCCAGAATCTGGGCACCACCTTCCACCTGGTGCCGGGCAATCTCCAGTGCCTCTGTAAAGCTTTCTTCTTTAATGAGCCGAAGAAATTTTCTGGATCCGGCAACATTGGTTCTTTCGCCCACGTTGATAAAATTAGATTCCGGAGTGATGACCAATGGCTCCAGACCGGAAAGTTTTAGATATTTCATAAGAATAAGATTCCCTGCCCGGCAAACTGCCGGATTAAATTAAATACTTGATATTCAATAGATTTACATTGTTTCTTCCATCACTTCATGAATGGAAGTGGCATTGGTTTTCAAAAGTTGATAATGCTTACCCAGTGCGACCGTAATGGGAAACTGTTTGTAGTTAAAATGATGCTCTGCTGCAAATTTTTTTACCTCATCAGTGATTTCATCATAGTAAACATAACTGTAATTAGGAAACAGATGATGGGCGACATGAAAATTGAATGCACCCAGAATATGGCGGATGAACCAATTATTATTAGACAAATCATTGGTTACCTCAAACTGGTGCCGAATCCAACTGTAGGGAAGGCCGTTTTCCTCGTCCAGCAGCGGAAAATCATTTTCCGGCAGCGGATGCAGCGGCAGAAGGACAAAAAGCGCAAAAACACTGGCCACTACAACCTGGAGAAACCATGCCCCTAGCGCCAGTTGCCATGATACTCCGAAGAATAAGACCGGAACCACGATCTGGTAAAAAAAGTAAAACGCTTTGAAGAGAACCATCTTCACCTTCTCGGTGACGGGAATCTGCCCCTGTGTTTTCTGGATAATCCGGTTCCGGTCAAAAAAATCCCGGAAATCCCGGATGAACATCCAGTTAAAAAGATACAACGGATAAATGAGAAAGAAAATCCGATGCTGTATTTTCTGAATACCCTTTGCCTCTACGTGGGGATAAATCTTCAGCACCCCGCTCTGTTCTATATCCGTGTCCCACCCGTCAACATTTGGATATGCATGATGGCTTACAATATGCCTCTTTTTCCAGATATAGGAATTGGCTCCCACAAAATCAAAGATGCTCAGTACTGCTTCATTCCATTTTTTATTTTTAAAAATATTATTATGAGCGGCTTCATGAATGAGATTCAAATAAATCAGCACCAGTGTAATACCCATCAGTACGAAACCGGCCACGTACAAATAGGCATTTGACCGGTAATACACTGCCAGTGCGTAGAAGCCGAAATACAGCAGCGGTAATAGAATGGCTTTGATCCGTACAGACCAATCTCTGTTGTCATTAATAGCTTCTACACGGGAATTCACCCTTTTCCTCAGCTCATTAAAGAGCGTTGTTTCTTCCTGAATTTTCTGATAAGAAGGTTTTTTCACAATCATAAATTTTAACAAAAATAAAAATGATGCAAAAATTATACAATATTCCATTAGTTCTTCATTTCAAGTTCAGACGGAATGCGCGGCGCCACTCCCTGTACCAGATCAGCAATTGATTTGATATGCTCCGGCGTTGTACCACAGCACCCGCCCACAATATTGATCAGTCCTTTGTCCAGGTATTCCTTCACCTGTGCGGTCATCTGCTCTGCAGACTCGTCATACGCCCCGAATGCATTGGGAAGTCCAGCATTGGGATAAGCAGAAACATAGAAAGAGGACTGAGCTGCCAGCGTTTCCAGATAAGGAACCAGTTGTCTGGCACCCAGTGCGCAATTGAATCCCACACAGAGCAAGTCCATATGCGACACCGAGATTAAGAAAGCCTCTGCCGTCTGACCACTGAGGGTTCTTCCCGAAGCATCCGTAATGGTGCCGGAAACCATCACAGGAATCGCAATATTTCGTTCCTCCCGGAGCTCATCAATAGCAAAAAGCGCTGCTTTGGCATTTAACGTATCAAACACAGTTTCCACCAGGAGTATATCTGCACCTCCGTCCAGCAAAGCCTGCGCCTGCAACCGGTATGCCCGGCGAAGATCTTCAAAGGTAATGGCCCGGTATCCCGAATCGTTTACATCCGGACTCAGACTTGCCGTTTTATTGGTAGGACCTATGGCACCGGCCACAAAACGTGGTTTTGCGGGAGTTTCTGAGGTAAACTCATCACATACCATCCTCGCAATACGGGCGGATTCATAATTGAGTTCATACACCAGCTCCTCCATCCCGTAATCGGCCATGGCAATCGCAGTTCCGGAAAAAGTATTGGTTTCAATAATGTCTGCACCCGCCTGCAGGTATTTGCGATGTACTTCAGCAATCGCCTCGGGTCTGCTGAGCGAAAGCACATCATTATTTCCCTTCAGGGGGACCGGCCAGTCCCGAAACCTTGTGCCCCGGTAGTCTGCCTCCTGAAATCCGTATTGCTGCAGCATGGTTCCCATGGCACCATCCAGGACCAGAATACGTTCTCTGAGTGCCTGATATAAAATTTCAGAATTTTTCATAAAGCTCTTATTTTGGAGACACGAACTGGCAGAATATTCCCTTTCCCGGTGATTCTCCCATACATGACTACAGGTAAGAATCTATACTTAAATCTGTAAGATTCACAGAAATGAACAGCATAGCGGAACAGCGCATGCGAAAATGGATTACGATAAAGCCGTAACCAGTCAGGTAAAGATTTGTAAGCAGGTGTATGCAGCGGGTTTTCCATTCTATTGTTTTAATAAAATGAAAATGCCACCAAGAAAGACATGGATAGAGGTTCGTTATCTGTTTCGCAGCAGCGAATAGAATGTAGCACCTTCTTCGTTTCCGAAGGGTTGCCAAGGCTTCACAGAGTCTAGTCTCTCCACCTTTCTTGATAACATTTTCAATATGTAAATGAACAAAATCTGCAGCAAAGGAAAGAAATAATTTAATCATCTGCAACTATTTTCATCAAATTCTTTTTTATAAATAATTTTTATTTTAGCACTCATAAATGTTGATTTAATGAGTGCAGAAAAGGAAAGAGTACAAAAAGAAGAGTGGAAAACCTGGGGTCCGTACGTAAGCCACAGACAGTGGGGAACCGTACGCGAGGACTACAGTGCGCATGGAAACGCATGGGGTCACACCCTGTACGAAGAGGCCATCAGCAAAGCATACCGCTGGAGCGAAGATGGCATTGGCGGCATCTGCGATGACAAACAAAAGCTGTGTTTTGCGCCCGCTTTCTGGAACAAAAAGGATAAGCTGATTAAAGAACGATTTTTTGGCCTCAGCAATCCACAGGGCAATCATGGGGAAGATGTAAAGGAACTGTATTACGAACTGGATAATACCCCATCTCACTCTTATATGAAGATGCTGTACAAGTATCCCATCAATGCGTTTCCGTACGAAGAACTGGTAGCCGAAAATGGTCGAAAATCCAAACTGGAACCGGAATTTGAACTCGCAGATACCGGCATTTTCAAAAACAATGAATATTTCGACATCTTTATAGAATATGCCAAAATAAATCATGATGATATCCTGATTCGTATCACCGCCGTAAACCGCAGTGCCATACAAGCACCACTCGTGATCTTACCCACGCTATGGTACCGCAATAACTGGAACTGGGGATACGGCGACTATGAACCAAAACTAAGTTCTTCGGTCAGTGGCGTCATCGATATCGAACACGACTCACTGCCTCAGAAGAAACTCTATTCCCGCAACCCCGATGTGCGCACCCTGTTTTGCAATAACGAAACGAATTCTGAAAAGATTAATGGCATCCCCTCTGAAGCCAGATATTTCAAGGACGGCTTTAATGATTTTCTGGTCTATGGCCAGTCATATACCGTGAACCCCGAGAATACCGGAACCAAAGCCTGCTTCCTGATTGACACCGAAATTAAAGCCAGAGAAAGCCGCGTGTTTGACTTCCGCCTCAGTCCGCACGATATGGAAAATGCTTTTTTTAACTTTGACGAAATATTTCGCTTAAGGATAGAAGAGGCAAATGAATTCTATGCTGATCTGCAAAGTTCCATAGAAAGTGACGAAGACAAAAACATTCAGCGGCAGGCGCTGGCGGGACTTCTCTGGAACAAACAATTTTATCATTATAATGTCTCCAAATGGCTGAAAGGCGATCCAAAACTGGAGGCTCCCCGGAATTTTGACGGTCATGTACGCAACCGGGACTGGCAGCACATGCAGAATAAGGACATCATTTCCATGCCCGACAAATGGGAATATCCGTGGTTTGCGACGTGGGATCTGGCCTTTCACTGCGTGCCGTTTGCGCTCATTGATTCAGATTTTGCGAAACATCAGCTGAAACTGCTGACCAAAGAATGGTATTTGCACCCGAACGGACAGTTGCCGGCCTATGAATGGGATTTCAGTGATGTAAATCCGCCAGTGCACGCCTGGTCTACCTTCCGGGTCTTTAAAATTGATGAACGCATCCATGGTAAAGGTGACATTGCTTTCCTGGAAAGTGTCTTTCAAAAACTCCTGCTGAATTTCACATGGTGGGTAAACCGCAAAGATAAAAATGGCAAAAACATCTTCGGGGGCGGATTTCTGGGTCTGGACAACATTGGCGCATTTGACCGGAACATGGAATTTAAAAACGGGCAGCACCTGGAGCAGGCAGACGGCACCAGCTGGATGGCCATGTTTGCACTCAATATGATGCGTATTTCCATGGAACTGGCTCTGTACAATCCTGTCTACGAAGATATGGCCATTAAATTTTTCGAGCATTACCTCTACATTGCCGAGGCTATGGAAAACATCGGAAACTCCCGGCACGGACTCTGGAATGAGGAAGACGGCTTTTTCTACGATGTCCTTCAGCTTAGGGACGGTGAAGCAGTCTCTCTGAAACTGCGCAGCATTGTAGGCCTGATTCCGATGTTTGCCGTAGAAGTGATTGAGCATGACACGCTGGCTCAGCTTCCTGCTTTTAATGCCAGAATGGAATGGATTCTGAAAAACAAACCCGATCTTGCCAATCTGGTATCGCACTGGGAAGTAGAAGGTCAGGGACGCAAACATCTGATGAGCATTCTGCGAAGAACCAGACTCAGCCAGGTGCTGCACCGGATGGTAGATGAAAAGGAATTCTTATCCGATTACGGCATTCGTTCCCTGTCCAAAATCTACGAAGAAAACCCCTACACCTTTTCGGTAGACGAAAAGGATTTCACCGTACGTTATACGCCCGCCGAAAGCGACAGCAGTATGTTTGGTGGCAACAGCAACTGGCGGGGACCCATCTGGTTTCCTATTAATTTCCTGATTGTAGAAAGCCTGCAGCGTTTTCATTACTATTACGGAGACAGTTTGCAGATCGAATTTCCCGCACACAGCGGTGAGATGAGAAATCTGGCTGATGTGGCACATCACCTCAGCGAGCGACTTATTTCACTTTTCCGCCGTGATGAACACGGACGGCGTCCGGCCAACGGAACCTGCACCATTATGAATGAAGATGAACATTTCCGGGATTACATCCTGTTTTCAGAGTATTTTGACGGAGACACCGGCAAGGGACTGGGCGCGTCTCACCAGACGGGCTGGACAGCCACTGTGGCCAAGCTCATTCACCGGGCGTGGAATTCATAAAAAATCAATCTTTACAGGTAAAAGCAACCTGCCTTTAGTCCCGGGCAGGTTTTTCATTGACAAAAACCTCGTAGAGCAGTTCCATCTCCGGATTCAGAGATTTGGATACCGAACAGTATTTTTCAAATGATAAAGCGGCTGCTTTCCGGGCTTTTTCCGGATCTACAGGGCCTTCCAGAAAAAACCGGACGGTGATTTTACTGAATGGTTTTGCCTCATCTACCGCCGTACGTTCGCCCTCTGTTTCTGCACGGAAACCTGTCACTTCCTGCCTTTGTTTTTTCAGAATGGAGACCACATCAATGCCACTGCAGGCGACTACGGACATGAGCAGATTTTCCATGGGAGATACGCCGCGGGCACCCGCTTCAGAGGTATTATCCAGCAGGACGGTATTTCCTGCGTCATTACGGCATTCAAACAAATATTCGTTATTGATTCTTTCCAGTGTAATTTTCATGATTCAATAATACAAAATAAATAAAGCCAAACAATCGTCTGGCTTTATTATTTACTGCTTGGTGAGTATAATTTTTTAAGGCAAAGTAATGGTTCTATCAAATGGAGGTTGGCCAGGGAGATTCACCTTAATTCCGTATTTTAAATTGCGTCATATCATTAAGCAAAACAGAAAGTGGTTGCCCGATATAATTCGCTTTATTAATCTCGAACTGCTTCAGATAATTCAGCGTATCCAGTTGTGCATAAGCACATATAGATACGAAGAAACTTATGATAAAAAAATACTTTTTCATTTGTTGAATTTTTAGTAAAGTTAGTTATTTTAGATTACAATCATCGGTTTTACCGAAAACACTTACGGGTACGTAGATCCCCGGTGCTATCATCATGGGGATTTTATCTTCTTTTACTAATATGAGTATAGGAAGCAAAGTGAAAAGACATAGAGAGTTTAAAGGCATATCACAAGATGAACTTGCTTTACGGTTAGATGTTGCACTATTTCGAGCATTGAATCTGACAAAAGCATACCAAATTCCATCTTATTGAGTAAAATTGCTAACGAGCTGGACGTGGATCTTAACGATTTTTTCACTGATGGGCAACCCAATATTATGACCAATAATGAATTTCGTGATAGCGCGATTGCTGCAGTTAATCAATATAATCCGGTATTTAATTTTCAGCAATCTCCAGAATTCCTACAGACCATTTTAAAAAATCAAGAACAAATCACAAAACTTATTGAAGCTCAGAACATACTCATTTCAAATCTATTACATAAGAAATAAACATCAATTTACAAAACCCCTCTGGCTTTAATTTCCAGGTATTTATTGATGACTTCCACATTCAGGTGCTCCGGCAGGGTATAGATGGTATAGATTCCATATTTTCTGAGTTCCTGAATGATGAGTTTCTTTTCGTATTCAAATTTTTCGGCAATGATCTGATCATAGACCTGCTGTATGTGTTGCGGCGGGGTATGAATCAGTTGCTGCAGTTCGGAATTTTTAAAAAACACCACCACGAGTAAATGGTTTTTAGCAATTCCCCGCAGGTATTTCATCTGGCGGTTTACCGCATCCAGCGTTTCGAAATTGGTAAACAGCAGAATCAGACTCCGCTGTCCCATGCTGAATTTTACATCCTGATACAGGCGGCTGAAGTCACTTTCAGCAAAACTGGTCTGTACATTATACAACGCCTCAGATATTTTTCTGAGTTGACCCGATTTGTTCTCTGCTGCAATTTTGTTTTCGGTTTTCCGGGAAAAAGTCATCATGCCAGACTTGTCACCTTTCTTCAGAATAATATGGCTGAGTGCCATGGCCGCATTGATGGAATAATCCAGCAAACTGAGTCCCCCAAAAGGCATCTGCATGGTTCTTCCGGTATCAATCACCATAAAAACACGCTGTGCTTTTTCGTCCTGATATTGATTGACCATCAATTGGTTTCTCTTGGAAGTAGCCTTCCAGTTAATCGTCCGCACATCATCGCCCGGAATATATTCCTTAATCTGTTCAAACTCCATGGTGTGTCCCAGCTTCCGGATTTTCTTAATGCCGCCCAGAAGAAATTCATTTTGCAGTGCCATAAGTTCATAGGCACCCAGATGGATGAATGAAGGATAGCACGGCAGCATCGCATCTTTCTGAAAGGTATACCTTCTGGAAACTAGCCCCAGCGGTGAAGTGACAAAGACATTCAGATTTCCGAAACTGTACTCGCCCCGTTCCTTTGGCTCCAGCACATACTCCAGAAATACGTTTTTACCGGAGGTAATTTTCCTTCGAATTTCAAAATCCCGCATCTGAAACTGAAACGGAACTTCATCTGTAACGGTAGTTGTCACCGTAAAGAAATAATGATTTTTAACATCCACCTTCACCGCATTCTGATCTCCGTTCGAAAGTTTCTCCGGCAAAATTCTCTGTGCAGAAATTCCCTTCTTATGGTTAAACAAGAATAAAACATCCAACAAAATCAGGATGCTGAGCACTACCAGAACGCCATGCGCCCAGGGCAAAAGCACCGGAAAGAAAAAAGCCATGACATACCCGGTGCCCGCTGCAAAAAGGCCATAGAAAAGACGGTTATTCAGAAATAAATTCTTCATGAACTTTGTTTGTGTACCCCAGTAATTACCTTGGAATTTCAATACTTTCCAAAATCTGACGAATGATCTCATCTGCCGTCAGCCCTTCCATTTCACGTTCCGGGGCGACCATGACGCGGTGACGCAATACCGCAAAGCTGGCATCCTTAATATCTTCCGGGGTCACAAAATCCCGGCCCCGGATGGCTGCAAACGCCTTTGATGCGCCAAGAAGGGCAATACTTGCGCGGGGTGAAGCACCCAAATAGAGAAACTGGTTTTCGCGGGTACTGACAATGATCTTTGCAATATACTCCAGCAGATGCTGCTCTACCACAATCCGGGTTACAATTTCCTGATAATTTCTGAGTTCCTGGCCGGTGATGACCATCTGTACGGCATCAGTTTTATCCTGCATGCCGGTTTCGTGCTGGTTTTTAATGATTTCCACTTCCTGTGCCAGATCCGGATATCCCACGTTGATTTTGAACAGAAAACGATCCAGTTGCGCTTCCGGCAGCCGGTAAGTGCCTTCATGTTCAATCGGATTCTGGGTCGCAATCACAAGAAACGGAGTTTCCATTTCATAAGTGGCACCATCCATGGTAATCTGCCGTTCTTCCATGACCTCAAACAATGCCGACTGTGTTTTTGCCGGCGAACGGTTAATTTCATCAATCAGAATAAAATTTGAAAAAACCGGCCCCTGTTTAAAGTCAAATTCAGAAGTTTTGACATTGAAAACTGAAGTTCCCAGAATATCTGAAGGCATCAGATCCGGAGTAAACTGAATCCGGCTGAATCCCGCATCGATGGTTTTGGCGAGTAATTTAGCGGTAATTGTTTTGGCCACACCCGGCACGCCTTCTATAAGTACATGGCCATTAGACAGTAATGCAGCCAGTAAATGTTCAATCATAGATTCCTGCCCTATGATGACCTTCCCGATCTCAGATTTAATCCGGTTCAGACTCTGCTGCAATCCGGACATGTCTATTCTGGAATGAAAATGTGATGATGCTTCTGTAGTATGAGATTCCGTATGCTCCATGATTTGTTTCTGTTTACTAAAAATTAAAACTAATGATTTATCTTAAAATATGATCTAAAACTTTATTCATGCGGATCAGATCCTCCCGGGTCACGTGTGTATAAGGATTCTGACTGCGTTTGATGAACTTGATTGCCTGCTGAATTTCCCGCAAATCCTTACCGGTTTTCTGCTGAAGTTTGCCCGCAAAAACGTCATCCAGCTCTTGCGTATCAATGAGTAATTCTGTGCGGACCCGGTACAGAAAATACTGACCTTTTTTGGCCATCATGTCCAGAATTTCCCCTTCCTGCAAGTAGAGATTTCCGATGCTCTTTACAAATTCCACAGAGTTATTCTTCAGGGGTTCCACTATAGGCACCACCCGCTGTCTTCTTCTGGCAGTAAACACCACAAACAAGAGCAGACCACCCAGAAACAACCACCACGCGTATTTGAGTGCCGGTTGGGAGAGGATAAAGCGCAAGGGCGATGCAGATTTTGCTGCAGCCTTGCCCTCGCCCATAAACCAAACGGTCTTGCGGTCCGGAAGATAAGAAAAAACATCTGCTGCATACTTTTCATTTCCGGGCTTCAGCAGGTAATAATTGGTCACAAAGAGCGGTTCGGTGTGCAGGTACAGATTTCCTTTTCCTTTTTTAATCCGGATAAAATTCACCCGTCCTTCTGGCGACGTATTATATCCTAAGATCCCTGTAGATTTTTCTACAGTGGTAAACACCTGGTGAGACGGTAGTTTATCAATAATCAATGAATCCCGGTTCAGTTTAATGTCTGTGAGCTTCAGTGTCACAGAATCAGCTACGGGAACATCTTCGATGTACAGCTCCAGCTCATCTTCAATATCCGGATGTATGAAATTACTGATGATCATGGCATCTGAACCCTCCTCTACCCGGGTGAGAATCTGCTGCCAGGATTCATAATCCACACGTTGCTGAATCAGCAGAATATTATGGACATCACCGCTATAGTTCTCGTAATATTCATAAGGATTGGCACCGGACTGCTCCAGTTTGCCCTTCAGCAATTGCTGTGCTTCGCCGGAAAACACAAACAGCCCGAAAGGTGATTTTTTATCCGGGTCAAAGTCCTTGCGCCAGTCGGTCACAGCAGTTTTGTTGACTTCCAGCAAAGCCAGAATCAACATTACAACGATGAAAATAATCCCATACAGTTTCAAGGTTTTATTCATAATGACGCTGAATGTTAAAAATTAAACCCAGTGAATTTCCGGGCAAAACCGAGGTATTGTTCTTCACTGATTTCGAACTCACCATACCATACATAATCAAAAACATAGACCAGTTCTGCAAATTGATCCTTTGCAGCTTCGTTCTTCAATTCCGAAAAATAATCCTGATTGGTCTTTTCCGGATGCCATGCAATCTGTTTTTTATCACTGAGTTTTTTCAGGACAAAAAGGAAGTGGTAGCGGATGGCAGACCGGAAGTCGTGGCTCCTTTCAAAACCGGATATTGATTTCGGAAAGTCGATTTCATGAATATTCTCCCGAAGATCCGCATTCGGCAGGTTAATCTTTTTGTTTTTCCTGCTGAAAAAGAAATTCCCTTCTTTCCCCATCAGAAAACGGATCAGAAAATACAAGACAGAAGCAATAATGACCACTGCCACTACCCGCAGCAAGTTCGCTGTAAATTCTGAATTTTGCTGCGGATTTACCTCACCAAAAATTCTTCTGAGCAGCCGGTCTACCCGTTCCATCAGCTTCTGCCAAAACGATTTGTGAGGTTTCACCGTGGCATAGTCATAATCAGGACCCGAATATCTGGCAGAAAGCGGCTTTTCAAAGGTGCGTTTTTCCAGCACATGGTCTGTAACAGGATTCTGCTTCAGCAGAGAATCTGCAGTGTATTCCACATATTCGACCAGCATCAGCGTATCGAGATCCACCACCCCGGCGGGAGGCGGCACGGCCTGACCAAAACTGCGGATGGATAACAATGATATAAGGAGAAATAATCTAAGCTTCATGATGGCCTATGGTGTCAATTTCAGTAAGGTCTGTACGGCGGTGCAAATCTGTTCGGCTGTCATAATACATCAGGCCTGCATTCACCATCATCACATTCATCAGGAGGAAAGAAACCAGAATGGACACGCCATAAATTCCAAAAAACAAAATGCCGGCAGTTCCCTGAAAAGGATTTCTTCCTTCAGCAATCATGGTATCGGTGGTGTACATCATCGCTATCAGAATAACCATGGGGATCATACTGAGTATGGAAGTGATGGTCTGGATGATCAGATACACCACTACAGAAGAGCCCCAGTATTTCCAAAACGGAGTTTTATGATAACCATCAGGATAGGAAAACTGTGCTTTTACGGCATAATGCAGCGCCTGAAAGAATCCTTTGCCCGAATGAAAATAGTCATATAAAAGAAAATTCACCACATTCATCATGGCCGGCATCAACAACAGCATTAGGAAAAATCCGATGAGCACCAGCATCAGTGCATAAGAAATACCCAAAACCACCATAGCCAGCGGAGTCACAATAAAAAGCAAGCCCAGAAAAAGCCCGATCAGTCGTCCGAAATTACTGCGGATATCCCGGATGATTTCATCTGATGTAATATTGCGGTTTCCCGTTTCGCTGACTCTCTTCATATACAGCACCGGATACGAATATGCAACTACAGAAATGGCCATGAACAAAATAAAAATGAGGACAAATGTAAAAATAAGCACGCCCTGATTTTCCTGAAAATAACTTTCAAAATAAAAAATTTCCCCATCCAGATTAGATCCCAGCAGCTGCGAAAACAATTCCCGGAAACCCAGAATAAATATTACAACCAGCAGAATGAGCAAAATTCCGTTGATTAACAGATAATTTTTAAAATAGTTTTTACCGTTCTGCTTAAAGAACGTGAGGGTATCGCTAATGAGCGCCCCGAAATCTCTCTTCTGATAGTACTGCATGATATCTTTCTGATCTTTTGGATACAATAAACGGATAAACAAAATAATAAAAACCGATGATGCCCAGTGTCCCGAAAATGATGACGCTATTCAGCACTCCGGACATCTGCAGGGCATAACGCGTGAGAAATCCCTCTATAATCCCGGCAATGATGGTAAAAGGCACTGTGCTGAGGAAAATCTTAAAAGCATCCCGGAAGCCCAGTTTAAAAGAATCCAGGCGGGAAAATGTCTTCGGGAACAAAATGGCAGCCCCCAGAATCAGTCCGGCCATGGCTTCCACCACCATACTGAAAATCTCGAACACCCCATGCATCCATATGCCTTTTGCACTTTCCTGTAACGCGCCGTGCTCATGAAAAAAATACTGAAAGGAACCCAGCATAATGCAGTTCTGCAGCAGCACAAATAAGGTGCCCACACCCCCGAAAACTCCATAAAGAAACAGCACAGCACCTACCCGCAGATTATTGAAAATAATGGCTACTGCACTGCCCCAGTCAGATCCCTGCTGGTACACACCCACCGCATTGCCATTTTTAATGTTTTCTATGGTTCTGTTTACATAGTCCTCGCCCAGAATAATCTTGACAAACTCCTTATCATAGTACGCAGAAAGCGCACCGATAAGGGTAAAGAGAATAAAAAAAGCAAAAGCATACAGCAAATACCGCCAGTACCGGTGTATCAGGAGCGGCACCTCGGTTTTGTAGAAGAACAATAAACGGTTCCGTTCAATTCTTCTGGTTTTATAAATCTTCTGAAAAACCAGTCCTGAAAGGTGATTCAGATATACGGTTGTTTTGCTTTTGGGGTAGTAGGTTTGGGCAAAAGACAGGTCATTCACCAGATTAATGTACAGGGACGAGAGATCATCCGGATTTTTTTTCACTTTTCCGCTGACAACCTGCTCTATTCCCAACCATTTTTCTTTATTTTGTTTGATGAATGCAACCTCTCTCATAAGATGCTAAAATAATAAAATATGTCGCAGATTGCTATAAATACTTCACAAAATGTCAATATCAATTTCAGCTCCGCCAGTATAGGAGACAGAATTCTGGCGTTTGTGATTGATCTGGTCATCAAAGCTGCATATTTACTGGTGATGTATTTTATTTTCTTCCGGATTTTTAATCTGGACCCGTACCTTAATACACTGGACAACTGGTCTGTGGCCGCCATTATGATCTTCCTTACTTTTCCCGTTCACATCTACACGCTGGTGACCGAAAGTCTGATGGAAGGACAAACCGTGGGAAAAAGGCTGGTCAGAATCAAAGTTGTAAAGATCGATGGTTTTCAGGCCAGTTTTGCAGATTATCTGATGCGTTGGGTATTCCGGCTGGTAGATGTGTACAGTAATTCCGGAGTGGTAGGTCTGGTGAGCATGATTGTTTCCAGAAACAACCAGCGGCTGGGCGATATTGTAGCCGGGACCGCGGTTATTTCCCTGAAAAGTAACGTCAACATATCGCACACCATTCTGGAACATATCACTACAGATTATGCAGCATTATTCCCACAGGTGATTGCCCTTACCGACAATGATGTACGGATCATCAAAGAGAACTATGAGCGGGCGATGAAAACCGGAGACCGGCAAATCATCAGCCGGCTTACTGCGAAAATTAAAGAAACCCTGAAATTAGAGGCTTTACCGGACGGACTTACCGAACGAAAATTCATTGCCACCATCATCAAAGATTATAATTTCTATACGGGGCAGGATATTTGATTTATATTGGTTATCTTTAATAAACCCATAAATTCTATCGCCATGACGTATGAAAATCACCAATCGGGAAACGGAGGAGTCATCACCTTACAAAATGACCAGGAAGAAATAGGACGCGCCACTTACACTATTTTTCCGGATGAGCAGAAACTCATTATCTCCTTTGTGCTGGTACATCCCAAATATGAAGGCCGGGGCATGGGCAAGTTTCTGGTAGAAGAATGCATCAGATTTGCCAGAACCAATGGCTGGAAGATTTATCCCCACTGTTCCTATGCCAGATCTGTGATGCTAAGAATGGATGATGCCCGGGACATTCTGCTGTCACAATAAAAAAACTCAGAGTTGCGGCTCTGAGTTTTTGTTTGAATTTATCAATTACTGTCAGATGCCAGCCAGCAGGTCATCCGTGATTTCCATATTGTGGTAAACGTTTTGCACATCATCGTCTTCTTCGAAGCGCTCCAGCATTTTCATATTGGCTTTAAACTGATCCTCGGACACCTCTTTGGTATTATTGGCAATCCTCTGCAATTCGGCGCTTTTGGCTTCAATTCCCAGTTCATCCAGTTTATGGGATAAGGCGCCAAAATCCTCGAACGCAGTGGTAATCATCACCTCATCATCATCGCTGTCTATTTCCTCGGCTCCACCGTCTATCATTTCCATTTCAAATTCGTCCCAGTCCTGTGTAATGAGGGCTTTGTCAATAGTAAAAATCCCTTTCCTGTCAAAGATAAAAGCCAGTTCCCCATTTTTTCCAAGGTTCCCGTCAAATTTATTAAACACCGCTCTTACATTAGCCACCGTACGGGTAGGATTATTGGTGGTACATTCTATAAAGAAAGCCACGCCTCCTTGTCCGTAACCTTCGTAGGTTACTTCTTCATAATTTTCTGCATCTGCGCCACTGGCTTTCTTAATGGCTCTTTCTACGTTGTCCTTGGGCATATTGGCCCCTTTGGCATTCTGGATGCATCTGCGGAGTGCCGGATTTGAATCGGGATCAGGACCGCCTGCTTTCACGGCAAGGGCAATATCTTTACCGATTTTGGAGAATGTCTTGGCCATCTTATCCCATCGGGCCATTTTAGAAGCTTTTCTGTACTCGAATGCGCGTCCCATAGTTTTATATAATTAGAATGCAAAAATAAGAAAAAAGTGCATAAAAAAACACCTCCGCATAGCGGAGGTGCATTTTATAGATTGAATTACTGATTAGTAATCTCTCTTTTGCATAGAATCCCAAGTAGCTGCATCAGCTGGTCTTACGATTACTTTTCTGTCTTTTTCTCTTTCAGCGTTAGAAGCAGATTCAGGAACTACTGCATCCTGCTCACCTACACCGATTGATTTCAGAGAATTATCATCTACACCTCTCTTCTCAAGAGCGTTTACTACAGCTGCAGCTCTTTGTCTTGAAAGTTTCAGGTTATAAGCTTCAGAACCTTTTTTGTCTGTATGACCTACGATTACGAATTTACCCTGAGAATCTTTAATGATTTTCGCAGCGTTGTCTAATTTAGCATTAGATTCAGCTTTGATGGTAGCTTTATCGAAATCGAACAGGATATTTTCCAGAGCTACAGTCGCTTCACGACCCCACTCTTCCTGTGGTTTCGGACATCCGTTGTACTGAGCAAGTCCAGGAACTGTAGGACATGCATCGTCTTTATCAAGGATACCGTCTCCGTCTGTATCAGGCCAAGGACAACCGTTGTTTTCAGCTGGTCCAGGAACGCTAGGACAGTTATCATCTTTGTCAATGATTCCGTCTCCGTCTGTATCAGGCCAAGGGCAACCGTTGTTTTCAACTGGTCCTGCTACATCCGGACAATCGTCATCTTTATCCGGGATTCCGTCTCCATCAGTATCAGGACATCCCTGGAATTCTGGTAAACCTGGAGTATCCGGGCACAGATCGTCTTTATCCAGGATTCCGTCTTTATCTCTGTCTCTTTGTCCGAATCTGAACAACAAGGAAGCAGAAGCCTGCCAGAAGTTTGCTACGTTTGAACCGTCGTTGAATGGAGTAGAAACATAATCTCCCTGAATACCAAGACCGAAGTTTTTAGTAATCCAGAAGTTAGAACCTAATCCCACCGGTACTGCGAAATGGTTTGCTTTTGGCGCACCCGCATTTTCATCATAATTAAGAAGAATATCTTCGTTAGCCGCATCTGTATGAGGGAAGATTACTCCTGTATAGTCATGTCTCAGGTAGCTGGCACCTACTCTCAGGTAAGGGTCAAACCATGATTCTTCATTCCAAAGCTTGTTTGCTTTGATCTGAAGACCAAGACCAGTCATCAACATAAATTCTTTACCCATGTCAAATCTTGGGTTAGGAACGTTTCCTACAGAAGTTTGCCAGTCAAGAACCAATGGCCCTGCCAGGTGTCTTGCTACAGTCAGTTTAGATAGTGGTGGTGTAATATGATAATCACCAATGTTGAACAATTTGTCAAAGTGATTAAATTTTTCACCAATTCCGCCGTTTGCCACAGCCATGTGATTCACTCCGTGAGCACCAACACCGATCAACCACGGGTTGTTGCTTGTCTGAGCGAAAACAGTAGAGGCAACTGTAAGTGCCAATGCTGAAATTCCTAATTTTAGATTTTTCATAGAATTAAATGATTAAATAATTGATAGTGCAAAATAAATATTAATTTTCCTTATAAACAAATGTTTCTCAGAGATTTTTTAACTTTTCTTAAGAATTCTTTGTAATGTTCTTTTGTTTTCTCTGTCCTTTATTGTTTCTCTTTTATCGTATAATTTCTTGCCGCGTGCCAGTGCAATCAGGACTTTTGCTTTCCCCTTGTCATTAATATAGAGTTTTAGCGGTACTATTGTGTTTCCGGCGTCTTTCAGTTTACGCTCCCACTTCTGAAGTTCTCTTTTATGCAATAACAATTTGCGTTCACGTCTGGTCTTATGATTATAGAATGTACCCAGTTTGTATTCATCAATCATCATATTGATGATGTATAACTCTCCCTCTATAAACTGACAGAAGGCTTCTGTAATACTGGCTTTGGAAGACCGCAGTGATTTGATTTCCGTACCGCTCAGCACCATCCCTGCTTCCAGCTCCTCCAGGATCTCGTACTCAAAACGAGCCCTTTTATTCCATATCGTTACAGACTTCTCAATCTTCATTATCTATTGCAAATTTCAAGAAAACAAATAAATTTCCCTTATATAATTTCTAAGAAAAATTCTAAAATTTATGTTTATTTAACATTTCCCGTTTTTAGTACTGTAAACCACCACTCTATCTCCGGCAATTACTCGTGCTGAACGCATTTTTTTTCGTACTTTTGCCGCAAATTTACAAAACAATATGTTAACAGTATCTAACTTATCTTTACAGTTCGGAAAAAGAGTACTTTTTGATGAAGTAAACATTATGTTTACCAAAGGAAATTGCTACGGCGTGATTGGTGCCAATGGTGCCGGGAAATCCACTTTCCTCAAAATACTAACCGGAAAACAGGATCCCACCACCGGTAATGTTTCACTGGAGCCCGGCAAAAGAATGTCCGTGCTGGAGCAGGATCACTTTGCGTATGACAATTATACCGTGCTGGAAACCGTATTGCGCGGAAACAAAAAGCTCTATGAGATCAAGGAAGAAATGGATGCCCTGTACGCCAAAGAAGATTTTTCTGATGAAGACGGAATAAAAGCCGGTGAACTGGGGGTCATCTATGACGAAATGGGCGGCTGGAACTCCGAGTCTGATGCCATGACCATGCTGTCTAATGTGGGCATTAAGGAAGACATGCATTATCAGCTGATGGGTGAACTGGAAAACAAGGACAAGGTAAAAGTACTCCTGGCACAGGCACTTTTCGGGAATCCGGATGTGCTGATTCTGGATGAACCTACCAACGACCTGGATATAGAAACCATTTCCTGGCTGGAAGACTTCCTGGCAGATTATGAAAACACCGTAATTGTGGTATCTCACGACCGTCACTTTCTGGATGCCGTGTGTACCCATATTGCCGACCTGGATTACTCCAAACTGAACCTCTATACCGGTAACTATACTTTCTGGTATCAGGCATCACAGCTGGCCACCAGACAAAGACAGCAGGCCAATAAGAAAGCCGAAGAAAAGAAAAAAGAACTTCAGGACTTCATCGCCCGTTTTTCATCAAACGTAGCCAAAGCCAAACAGGCCACTGCCCGCAAAAAGATGATTGACAAACTGAATATTGAAGACATTAAACCTACCTCCAGAAGATATCCAGCCATTATTTTTGAAACAGAACGTGAGGCAGGAGATCAGATCCTGGACATTAAAGATCTGGAAAAAACCAAAGACGGTGAACTTCTTTTCTCGAACATTGATCTGAACCTTAAAAAAGGAGATAAAGTAGCCGTTCTGTCCAAAAACAGTCTGGCCATTACCGAGTTTTTCCAGATTCTGGCAGGAAATACCGAAGCAGACAAAGGCACCTATAACTGGGGAATCACCACCACACAGTCTTATATGCCACTGGACAATACCGAATTCTTCCAGGAAGACATCAATCTGGTAGACTGGCTGAGACAATTTACAAAAAGTGAGGAAGAAAGACATGAAGAATACATCCGTGGATTTTTGGGGAAAATGCTTTTCTCCGGAGATGAAGCGCTGAAATCCTGTAAAGTACTTTCCGGGGGCGAAAAAATGAGATGCATGTTCTCCCGCATGATGCTGCAGCGTGCCAATATTTTGCTGATGGATGAACCAACCAACCACCTGGACCTGGAAAGCATCACCACACTGAACAATTCCCTGAGCAATTTCAAAGGAACCGTGTTGCTGGCGTCTCATGACCACGAAATGCTGCAAACTGTGTGTAACAGAATCATAGAACTTACGCCCAAAGGAATCATAGACCGCGAAATGACCTATGATGAATATCTGGCAGATAAAAAAGTGAAAGAATTGCAACAACAAATGTATTCCTGATTCAGGAACCATTTATTTTTTGAAATCTTATACCAAGACCGCTCCGTACATACTGAGCGGTTTTTTGATGCCTGACGGGTCACAGGTAAAGCTTTTTTAGGCGGTATTTAAAACTATTTTCCGTAATTTTGTGACATTATGAGCTACAAATGGATTTATAAACCCGAACCGGACGAGGACATCGTAGATGGCATCAGTTCATCCCTGGGATTCGGAACCTTTGAATCAAAAATTCTGGTTCTGCGCGGGATCGACAATTATCAGAAAGCAAGGGAATTCTTTAAACCCAACCTCAATGACATTCACAATCCCTTCCTGATGAAGGATATGCAGCTGGCAGTAGACCGCATAGCCACCGCCATAGAAAACGGAGAGAAAATCCTGGTGTACGGCGATTATGATGTGGACGGGACTACTGCGGTAGCAGTGATGTATTTGTACCTCAGCAAAATTGTAGATAAAAAATACCTGGATTTCTATATCCCGGACCGCAATGCAGAAGGGTACGGAATCTCTACAGAAGGAATTGATTTTGCCAAAGAAAACGGCTTCTCCCTCATCATTGCCCTGGACTGCGGCATCAAAGCGCTGGACAAAATAGCGTATGCCAAATCACTGGGCATAGACTTCATCATCTGTGACCATCACCTGCCCGGAGATGAAATTCCGGACGCAGTGGCCGTGCTGGATCCCAAACGCAAAGACTGCCGCTACCCTTACAAGGAACTCTCCGGCTGTGGCGTAGGTTTTAAACTGTGCCAGGGACTGAATACCATTTATAAAATTCCGGAAGCCGAACTCTTTGAACTGACCGATTTGCTGGCCATTTCCATAGCGGCAGATATTGTGTCCATGACTGGTGAAAACCGTGTACTGGCGAAGCAGGGGCTTAAAGTCCTGAGAAAATCCCGTAATCTGGGGCTCAGACTGCTGATTCCGGAGGAGAAACTGGCCACATTTGAAATCTCGAATATTGTATTTGATGTGGCCCCGAAAATTAATGCTGCCGGAAGAATATCCCACGGGAAAGCCGCCGTGCAACTGATGGTTTCTGATAACCTGAAGCAGGCACAGCAAATTGTAAACGATATCGTGACCCTGAATGACAACCGCCGCGAACTGGATATGAGCAGCACCACTGAAGCACTGCTGCAGGTGGTGGAAACCGGCCAGGTAAATAACTTCACCACCATCGTATATGGTGCCGGATGGAACAAAGGTGTCATTGGGATTGTAGCGTCACGCCTTACCGAAACCTATTACAAACCCACACTGGTATTTACCGACGGCAATAATGACGAAATGGTCGCCTCTGCACGGTCTGTGGCAGATTTTGATGTTCATGATGCGCTGGAAGACTGTTCTGATTTGTTTTTAAAATTTGGCGGGCACCCTGCAGCGGCAGGACTCTCCATGGAGAAGGATAAATTTGAATTGTTTAAGCAAAAATTTGAGCAGGTGGTTTCCCAAAAGATTAAGGAACACCAGAAGGAACCGAGCATCACCATAGATTCTGAAGTTCACATTGATGAGCTGAACAAGGATTTCTTCAACTTTCACCGAAAACTCGCCCCTTTTGGCCCGCATAATATGAAACCCGTTCTGGTACTGAAAAATCAGAAAGTTTCCGGCTACGTAAAAACCATGGGCAAAGATTCCAGCCACCTGAAATTCTACATCAAACAGGAATCTACCGGCCGGAATATAGAATGCGTAGGATTTAAACTGGGCAAACATGCCGATGATTTCCGGGAGAAAAGATTTGACATTGCCTTCACCGCAGAAGAAAATCACTGGAAGGGAAATGTGACCTATTTCCTGAACATCCGCGATGTGAAATTTCTGGATGAAAATCAGGGAAGTCTATGAAGAAGGTCGGTTTGTTTTTCGGGAGCTTCAATCCCATCCACATCGGGCATTTAATTCTGGCCAATTATATTCTGGAACATTCTGATATGGACGAGTTGTGGTTTGTGGTGAGTCCGCAGAATCCCTTCAAGGACAAAAAATCATTGCTCAGTGACCATCACCGTCTGGATATGGTACAATCAGCTTTGAAAAATTACCCGAAAATGAGGGCTTCCAATGTGGAATTTTCTATGCCGAAACCCAGTTATACCATAGACACCCTCACCTACCTGCACGAAAAATACCCCGACTATGCTTTCGCGCTGATTATGGGCGAAGACAATCTGGAAGGACTTCACAAGTGGAAAAATGCAGAGCAACTCATCAGCAATCATCAGATTATTGTGTATCCCCGGATTTATGAGGAAAACCAAAAAGAGCATGATTTATTGCATCACGAAAATGTGAGCCGGATTGAAGCACCCGTTATAGAACTTTCGGCTACAGAAATCCGGAATATGCTGAAAGAAGGAAAAAATGTAAGACCCATGCTGCCGCCAGAAGTATTTGAATATCTGGACGGGAGCAATTTTTATCGATCAACATGAACATTATAGAAAAATTTTTCGCAAAATATCCTGAAGAGAAAATCATCAGATGGTTTAAACAAATCTGCCTGGCCGAAGCTATTTCCTGGCTGTTCCTCTTCAGTGCCATGATCTGGATCCGCTATGAACGGGATGAATTTTTGCCTACGCTCTACATCATCATTGTAGGGAATATCCATGGTTTGTTTTTCACCCTGTATCTTTTATTTCTGCTGCCGGTACGGAAAATTTTCCGGTGGGACGATGAAGACACCATTTTTGCACTGCTCTCGGCATTTTTTCCCTTTGCCACCATCTGGATTGATAAAAAGCTGGCACGTTCTGTCCGGGAATAATCCCTGCAACATCTGAAAGGAAACAACTGAAAGTGAAAATTTTTTCACTTTTTTTTGTGCGTTGTGTAACAAAAACCGTCACATGTTTGTCTAATTAAGTAAATCCAACCTCCACTTATTTTTTTAGCACCATGAATATCAACCTTATCACAACAGAATACATTTGATCAAAGTACTTTGCATTGCATGCTACTAAAAAATTATTATATCTTTGCAATGCATTCTTAAAAATCAGTGGCAGGATTCAGAAAGATTACAACTCAGCATTATAACGAAACAAACTCACCTTAAAATCATTCATCATGAGAAAGTTCACCATCACCCTTTCGCTCCTTGCCGGCATGCTTACCTACGCACAGGAAAAAACGGCTGCAGATACCACCAGAGTGCACACCATAGAAGAAATACTCATCAGCAAAAAAGTTTTTAAAAAAGAAAGTGACCGCTTTGTGTATAACCTGGGAAACACGCCCATAGCGAAGGGCAATACCGCCTTTGAAGTCCTGAAACAGACCCCGATGCTCTCTTCTACCGACGACACCAATCTGAAAATTGCCGGAAAAAACAATGCACTCATTTACCTGAACGGACGAAAATCCAATATGAATCCGGAATCTCTGGTTCAGTTTCTGAAAAATACGCCCGCAGAAAACATCCAGAAAATTGAAATCATCACCACACCGGGCAGTGAATTTCAGGTAGAATCTTCAGAGGGCATCATCAATATTGTACTGAAAAAGAAAACCACTGACGGGCTGAACGGGAATATGAGAATGGCTACCGCTGTAGAACAATACGTTGCTCCGTCTGCCAGCTTTTCCCTGAACTACCGCAAGGATAAACTGGGCATCTCCGGCAACGTGAGCACCAGCCAAAATACGCAGCTGCAAGATTATATATTGAGAAACGGAAATGAAACGGCATTCAACGAAAGCCGGGGAACCATTACCGATCCCAACCAGAATCTGGGCGGTTATCTGAATGTGGATTACCAACTGACCGACCGCAGTAATCTGGCTCTGGCCTGGAACTCGTGGGCGAACCGCAGTTATGGTTCAGCCGTGGATCTCTTTAACGAAATCACTTCACTTTCCGGAAAGTCCTACAGCATTTCCCGGAGTACAGACAATGCGCGCTCCTACAACAATTCTGTAAATCTGAACTACGAACTGAAAACCGATTCCCTGGGCAGCAAACTGAACCTGAATGCAGCTTATCTGAATTATAAACGGTTTCAATATACCGATAACCGCAGCATTCTGTCTGATGAGTTCCGCAACGATCTGGGAATGAGCAAGCAGGTTTTTCAGCACCTGCCACAGATCATCAACAACTTCTCCGGAACCGCAGATTATATTAAAAAATTTGAAAACGATTTCACCCTGTCTGTGGGCGGCAATTACAACAAAACCAAAACCGATAACGATACCCGCACGGAGACCTATTATCTGATTCCGCCTTTTCCCACCGAAAGCGAACCCAATCATTTTGTGTATAATGAAAACATCTACGGCATCTACGCAACCGCCGAAAAGAAATTCTCTGAAAAATTCTCCGGAAAGATTGGCACCCGATATGAAATCACCTCCAGTCTGGGAACATCAGACAATGCCCAGAACCCGGAATACCGCAGGATAGAACGAAATTATGACAAACTGCTGCCGTATATGAGCCTGAACTATGGCATTCACCAAAACCACAATTTGTCCTATGCCTTTTCCAGCCGCATGCGCAGACCCAGTTTCTGGGAAATCAATCCGGTGCGCCATATTCTGACCGAGGATAACTATACCCAGAATGATCCTTTTGTGCGCGCTTCCACCTATTACAATCAGGAGCTGACGTATATGTTTAAAAACGCCTACTATCTGGTCCTGAACCATACCTACGCCAAGGACATCATCAATCAGGTACCGCTGCAGCGGGATATCGAACGAAATGGCGTCATTTACAAAGAACTCCGGTACATCCGGACCAATTTTGGCGACAAACAGGAAATGTCAGCATTGCTGGGCATGAACCGCTCCTTCTTTAATCAGTATTTGACCACCAATCTGAACGCAGGAGTACAGCAGAACCGCAATAACGGCTCACTGAGCGTAGACCCTACCACCGGAGATTTGTTCCCGGAATACCGCAACAATACAACTTCTACCAGTTTGCTGATCCAGACCAGCAATACCCTGAGGCTGGATAAAGCTAAAACCTGGTTTCTGGGCGTGAACTATTTCTTCGTAGACAAACAGCAAATAGAACTCGGCATGCTGAAGTCTTTGCAAAGTCTGGATGTTAATCTGAAGAAAATTTATGAGAACTGGACCTTTGCGCTGGAAGTAAAGGATTTACTGCGCACCAATATTGTAGAAATAGAAGATTACCAGGAAAACGGCAACTATAATTATGTAAAAAACGATCAGTTCCGGCGGGGTGTACATTTCAGTCTCACCTATAATTTCGGAAATCAGAAAGTACAGAAAGTCCGGAAAATTGAAAACGCAGCCGAGGATATTAAAAGCCGTACCCGATAAGACACCCTCAATTTATTATATTTTTCACGCGAATCCCGCAGCCCTGGCTGCGGGATTTTTATGGCAAAGGATATTCTGATTTAAACAATGATTGATTGGCACTACTGTTCCTCTTTTGGCAGAAAAACTTCCGCCAGCATGCAGCGGGCACTGCCACCGCCATTGGTTTCTATGGTATGAAGGTCTGCAGAAATAATTTCGCAGTACTGCTCAATGCTTGCAATCTGCTCTGTGGATAAAGAATCATGCGCGGTGCGGCTCATCACCAGAAATTTTTCCCCGGCAGTGTTCTGTACCTGAAGCATATTGCCGGCAAACTGCTGCAACTGCTCTTCGGAAATCTCTATCACTTCCTTGCCCGAAGATTTGATGACTTCCTGTACTTTTTCCCGTTCCATTTCGTCATCTATACAATCCAGGCAGATGACTACAAAACGGTCTGCCACACACATCATCACATTGGTATGGTAAATGGGAAGCCTGTCTGTGCCCACACTTTGGAAGGAGTGGAATACCACAGGTTTATAACCATACTTTTCACAAAAATCCCGGAACAACTGTTCATCCAGTCGCAACGATACCGATCCGTAAGCGATTTTATTTTCATGGTCAAAAATCATACTCCCGGTTCCCTCCAGAAACAGTTTATTTTCTTCGTGAACAGCCCAGTCATCCACACCGCTGATTTGAAAACCTTCCGCTTTCAGCAGTTCCAGAATATCTTCGCGGCGTTCTTCCCTTCTGTTGGGCGCAAACATGGGATACAAAACCACACGGCCGTCCTTATGAAAACTTACCCAGTTGTTCGGGAAAATAGAATCCGGCGTGTGCGGATCCTGCGTATCCTTTACCGTGATCACGTTGATGCCTTTGCTGCGAAGTTTTGCCACAAAGTCACGGAATTCCTGCAGTGCTTTCTCCTGAGTATTTCCGCCCTGCTGCTCTACCTGAAAATAGTTGTTTTCTGCTGTCTGCGCATTAAACCCGAACGCTACCGGTTCAATCATCAGCACAGTATCTGTCGTTTGCATAATTTTATTAAAATTTCCTCAAAAATAGTCAATATTTTTCGTAATTTTATAGAGTGTGTCAGCGATTTTTATCATGGTTCATCACCGCCTGTGCAAACCCGCCGGGTAAGGTTCCGGAGTGATGATGAATGGTTAAAACAGATGATGAATGGTTAAAACAGACGATGAGAAATACCTGACGGAGCACTTTTATTTAAAATCTGATTTTTTTTATATGCTTGAAATTGCCTGTTTTGAAATTACCTCCGCCGAAATTGCGCTGAAATCTGTAGCCGACCGCATTGAGTTCTGTGCGGAGCAACGCCTGGGCGGCATCACCCCGAACTTTGAAGAATTCCGCTATCTGAAATCGGTATATGACAAACCGGTGTACGTGATGATTCGTCCGAAAGAGGGCGATTTTCTCTATTCTGATGCCGAATTTGAGGTAATGAAGCAAAGTCTCACGGCTTTCCGCGAGGCCGGAGCCGATGGTTTTGTTTTCGGCATGCTGGCTGCGGACCATACGGTAGATGTCATCCGCAACAAAAAACTTGTGGAACTGGCGGAAGGCCGACCGTGCACCTTTCACCGTGCCATAGACCGCACTGCAGATACCGCAGCAGCCATCCAAACACTCATTGCCCTGGGATTCAGCAATGTGCTTACCTCCGGTGGGGCGGCCACAGCGGTCGCCGGCAGAGAGCAGCTGAAAGACTGGGTAGCTTCTTATTCGCATAAAATCAATATCCTGATTGGTGGCGGCGTGCGTTCAGAAAACGTCGGCATGCTGAAAGAGTACACCGAAGGCCTGCATTTTCATTCATCGGCAATCCTTCCGTATGAAAGTTTTGCCAGCGAAACGGAAATTCAGAAGCTGAAAATCGGAATTTCTTCCTGATTATTCCCGCACCAGCGGCAGCGTGGAACAGCGCAGCAATCCGCCCATTTTGGAAATCTCACGGTACGGAACTTCTTCTACCGTCATGCCCCATTGTTCGCGCATGTGCCTGTTCATCCGCGTAAAACTGCTGTCGGACACCAGAATATCCGGCGCAATGGAGAAAACATTCGGGTTCATCTCGAACATTTCCTGAGCATCTACATGGAAGCAGTTTTCTTCGCCAAAAATATCCAGTAATAACCGGTAATCACTCTCATCTACAAATCCGTCTTTATAGATGATGCACTTATCCGTACCCACCGGATTGAAGGTACAGTCCAGGTGGAGAATCCCCTCATAGGGCACGGTGTCATTTTTCTTCAGTTCCAGATCGATGATTCTTTTTTTCGGGAAATATTCCTTCAGGATATCGATGGCGTATTCATTGGTTCGGGCCGTTTTGTAATTGCGGTAATCCTCAGAAAAACAAGTTCCCACAAACAGGAAATCATTCCACACAATGACATCTCCGCCTTCTATATGCGCAGATTCCGGCAGGTTAATGATGTCCCGCCATTTTACTTTTTCAAAGATGCTGCGGTAGGCATCCTGCTCATCTGCGCGGTCTGAAATGACATTGGAAATAATCATTTTATCATCAATTACAAAGGCCACATCCCGGGCAAAAACCTGGTTGTAATCCTGAATCACGTCCGGGCGCAGGACCTCTACGTCATATTTCTTCAGAACTTTTTCAAATTCTGACATTTCATGGCAAATGTCTTCTTCTGTAGGATACACCCCATTTTCTATGGTATGATAGGATTTGGCGTCATAGGATTCCTCCAGTGTGGGAACGGGTCCCATGGAACTGGGTTGTCCCAGCACTACCGTTTTCAGTCTTGCGGTTTCGTTTGTAATATTCAGCTTCATAAAAAGTGCATATGGACAAATATACTCAATCGGAATGAAAGAATGAATTTTTAAAAGATTAAAAATGCTTCCGGTAAGAGTGAAATCCGGGATCCCGGTTTCCGTACATTCATTCTTGCCGTATACGAAGCGGTGATCCGCAATTTTTGTCTAATTTTGTAAGATAAACCCCGGCTATGGACCCCGCAACACAAACCTATCAGCAACATTTCACCGAAGAAGAACAGCAGATCTGTTCTGCACTGTACGCGCAGATTTGCAGTGTGCTTACAGAAGCAGACCATAAAATCTGGCATGGCCATCCGGTATGGTTTCTGGCTGAGAACCCGATTGTGGGCTACAGCCGTGAGAAGAAAGGCATCCGGCTGATGTTCTGGAGCGGTGCTGATTTTGATGAACCACTGCTGAACCAGCGCGGGGCGAAATTCCGGGATGCTTCTGTCTATTTCACGGCACCCGGCCAGGAAGATGAAGCAGCCATCAGCCGCTGTCTGGAAAAATCCCGGGAGATCCAGTGGGATTATAAAAATATTGTAAAGAGAAAAGGAAAACTGGAACGATTAAAATAAGCAGCAATGAAGACCACCGCACATCATGACGAGCGCATCGCGCAGATGACGTTTGCCTCTGTATATCCGCATTATGTAACGAAAGTAGAAAAAAAAGGCCGCACGGTTGCAGAACTGCATGAAGTCATTTTCTGGCTCACGGGTTATGACGAAGCAACCCTACAGCAGAAGATCAGTGAAAAAGTTACTTTTCAGGAGTTTTTTGCGGCAGCAGATCTGAATCCCAATGCGCAACTCATTACCGGCGTGATCTGTGGGTACCGTGTAGAGGAAATAGAAAACCCGGTGACGCAGCAGGCGCGGTATCTGGACAAGCTGGTAGATGAACTGGCGAAGGGCCGGAAAATGGAGAAGATTTTGCGGAAGTAAAGCAGCGGCACACGTGAGTTTTGATTACCTGATGGATATTTGCCTCGTTATGGTTTATTTTTTTTAATGGTCTGGGCGAACCCGCCTGCGGTGGGTTTCCCCAAAGGGTAAATTTAAGAAAAATTGTGTGGTTTCCGCACTTTTATTGGTGACATAGGTTGCCGTACCCAGATGGTCGCCGTGCAGGTAGTACAACCCGTAATCCATAGAGGCGGCTTTGGCCAGCTCCTTCTGTACTTCTGCCGTACGGTAGCCTGCCTTTTCCAGATAATGCCGGAAAGCGACCCAATATTTGCAACTCATAAATCAAAAAACCGCCTCAGTATTGTGAAGGCTTCTTGTTTAATCATTCATTGAGTAAATTAGAAATAATCAGTTTTTCACTTCTTCCAATCCAAACAACGTCTTCTCTTGATCCTTTATAAAGAACGTAACAGTCAACAGTTTGGGTAAAATCTTTCCATGAAAATAATTCTTTTGACTGTAAAGAAAGTAAAGTTTCTTTATTTAGTTTTTCTTTTATAAAAATGAAAGAAGGCTGTTCATAAGAAAACCATAATGTAGAAAATGTATTGAAAAAATAATTTGCAATATTCTCTGAAAAATCTATATAAAAAGACATGAAATTATATTTTCTATCAGTATGCAGATTTTTTACATTACTATCTTTCTCAAGAATATTGTGCATAATATCATTAATTTCGTATTCAATATTTAATCTTCTGTTGATGCACAGTATGTGGTTAACTTCACAGAAAAAATTATAAAATAAATTAGACAAAAATTTATTATCTTGAGGATTATCTTCTATCGAATCCATAGAAAGCAATAAATTATCGTATTTTTCATAATAAAAAATCTCTTTCATGGTGATTATCTTTGAGTTTCAGGGATTACTTGCGTTCCTACCAGCATTCCAGGTCTTAAAATTAGTTGAGTATTGGAACTTCCAATAGTTTGTCCCATAATGTTAAATCTGTATGTTCCGTGTAAATCAATTAGGTCTGTTTTATGAATTCCACCATAATCAACTCTAAATAAATTTCCTCCTTTCACTGCTTGTTTTCCCGAAATAAAAGTTCCTGCCCCTTCTCCTGCTCTTGGATTAGCATACATCGCTCCAAAGTTATAATCTCCAAGTTTACCACTTAGTCCGTTCTTACTGAATCCACCAAGACTTTTAAATGCAATATTAGCTACCTTGGCAACAGCCACATCTGTAATCATTATTTCAGCGGCTTGAAGAACTCCCATTGCTAAATGTGTATTTGGGTGGCTAAAATAAGAATCAGAAGGAGAACTTATTGTTGGGGCATTTGGATTGCCTGGAGAATCACTTCCCAAACTTTCTACTTTTCCTGTAGAAAAAGACCAATCTTTCGAATATACCATTCCTTTTTTATTAAAGGAAGCGGCTTTCATAAACCTTGTATATCCATCGTAAGAAGTTCTTTCTCCTCTTACGCTCCATAAATCCCCATTCTTGTAAACTGTAGAATTGTAATTGCTGTTAGAAGCTGCAAATTGTTCTGCCCTAATTCTTGCATCTGATTTTGTAATATTATTCCAAAATCCTGCACCTCTAACCCAGCGTCCGTCTGGATCGGTATATTTTATCGGATTGTTCAGTGTGTAGACGTATGGAGAAACACTTGGATAAGCTTCCGCTAGAGGATCTACACCGTACCAAATACTTAACCTTGGGTTATAGTATCTTGCTCCATAATAATAAAGACCGGTTTCGCTGTCTAATTCTTTCGCATTAAACTTATATGGATTGGGATAAGCAGACTGTTGCTGCTGCTCTGCCATAACCTCTCCAAAAGGCAAATTTAAGAAAAATTGTGTTACCTTACCTTCCCAGTTGGTTACCATACTGGCTGTACCCAGATGGTCGCCATGCAGGTAGTACAACCCGTAATCCATAGAGGCGGCTTTGGCCAGCTCCTTCTGTACTTCTGCCGTGCGGTAGCCTGCCTTTTCCAGATAATGCCGGAAATCTGCATCTACATCTGCCTTGCCTTCCTGGCGCACGCCACTCTTGGAAGCCTGCTGGTTAAAGAAAGAATTTCCTTCCTCACTCACCCTGCTGGCTATACGCTGCGTACCGGCATAGTAATGTTGGAGCATCTTGGTGTACAATATTAATACATTAATTTCTCATTTCACTAAATTAGAAAGTATAAATTTAGTGTTCACATCATTTTCTCTATGCTCGAAACTATGATTACCAAACAAAAATTTAAAGACTTCTTTAATAAAAATGTTGCCGCTTTATAATTTTATTATTTAGAATCATTACAAATTACAAAATTTTACAATGTAAACTATAATGCACATTTGTTACTTTTATGATACATATGTAGCACAAAAAAACCACCCTTCTTTAGGTGGTTTTTTATCTTACTTAAACTGTCTTACCAATTAACCCCTGATTTTGGATCACTTGAATAGTCTTCAATCAATTCTTTAAACATTTCTCCATATTGACTATAATCTGAAAACATACTATCAACTTCTTTTAATGATTTCTCTTTGCCAACTAACATAGTTCGATAAACGAAGTATTCTGAGTAAAGCATAGTATCTTTGGGATTATTTTTCGCTTGTTCAGCAATCATATTAACATTATTACTCAAATACATCTTCGCTTTCAATCTATCTTTATTTTTAAAACGATAAAAATTTAAATTGTTAATTGTTTTTTCTTTTGTAAAAGAATCTATATCATTACTCCTTTTTAAAACACTTTCAAGTTCATCATATTTTTCTAAACTCATCAACACTCCCGATGCTGAAAGAAAAAATTCCGTTTTAAGCCCATCATTTCTAAAGTCTTTATTTTTGTTTAAAAAAGAATATGAATCATTTAAAACTTGTTTGTTACCAGTATCATCATACTTTATCAAACTGTTACTTAATATTTCATTCAACTCTTTATTAGTCACGTTACTATTGCAACTTGCAAAAAAGCAAAATAGCGCAGCATACATTAAAACATTTTTCATTATTGTAAAATATTTCTTATAATATTATTTCTAAACTTTACAGATAGATTCAAATTGGTTTTATTAGGAACAAAGAAAGCAGGACCCATATAACCTAAAGGTGTTTTTCCATTAAAATACTGCCCTTTGAATTTAAAATCTAAATTATACGAACGACCATAGTTTTTTTGGATTGAATTGGCATTCCAATAGCTCCTATATGATAATGGACTAATATCTCCTCCGATTCTTATATCACCATTCGGACTGCGTAATGCAGCAGCAACATTATTTCCTTGCAACGTCATTTTTTCTCCTGATAAACTGATACTTGCTGACGATTGTGCTGTATTCGTTCCCGAAATGGATACATTTATATTAACGCCTTTAAATGTTTTTCCTGATATATTACCTTCACTGTCATACGCAGTATTAACGTCTGCACTAAAGGAAGCAGTCATTGTAGAAGTAAAATTGGCATTAGTAACCGCAGCACCTTTAGAAGAGTACGGGTTATCATAATCATCCATACTTATCGCACCCGTGTCATTTGTGGTAGCAGAAAATTGTGTGCCTCCAAAAAGATTTTTTACGATGTCTGAATCCTCTTTTCCAATATAAGAATAACCAGTTGGTGTTTCTGAAGGTTTGGTAACTTCATTTCTCCATTCAAATTTACCAGTCTTGTTATTTTTTATCCAGTCTTCAGGTTCCATCCCAGTTGGATCTGTCCAATTTATCGGATTATCAAACGCGTAAGCATACGGCGACCAGCTTGGCATTTTCTCCGCCAGTGGATCAACACCATACCAAGTGGAAATCCGTGGATTGTAATACCGTGCGCCATAGTAATATAATCCCGTCTCCACATCCTGCTCCTTTGCATTAAATTTATACTGGTTCTGGTATTCACCCGGCAGGTTTTGCTCTGCCATATTCTCCCCAAAGGGTAAATTTAAGAAAAATTGTGTGGTTTCAGCACTTTTATTGGTAACGTAGGTTGCCGTGCCCAGATGGTCTGTATGCAGGTAGTATAAACCGGCTATATTTTGGTTTTTCGCAAATTCTTTTTCTACCTTTTCCGAAAGTCCTGCCTGCTTCAGAAAACGGTGTAAATCTGCACAATCAAAATCAAGTCACCCAAAACCCAACCGCACGCCATTATTGCCAAAGATCTTCTGTAAATATATTCATTATTTCTTCAATGACACTCTTTTTAAAGCCAAAAAACCGCCTCACTGCGGAGACGGTTTCTGGTTCTTTTATACTTTGGGTATATTATCTTGCGTTCATGGGCACGTAGTCGCGCTTTTGTGCGCCCTGATACACCTGTCTTGGCCTTCCGATCGGATCGCCTTTCAAGCGCATTTCCTTCCACTGAGAAATCCATCCTGGCAATCTTCCCAACGCAAACATTACGGTGAACATTTCTGTAGGAATGCCCAGTGCTCTGTAGATGATTCCGGAGTAGAAGTCTACATTCGGATACAGTTTTCTGCTTACGAAATAATCGTCTTCCAACGCAACTCTTTCCAACTGCATTGCGATATCCAAAGCTTTATCATTGATTCCCATTGCACTCAGCAAGTCATCTGCTGCTTTTTTAATGATCGTCGCTCTCGGGTCAAAGTTCTTGTACACTCTGTGTCCGAAGCCCATCAAACGGAAATTATCGTCTTTGTTTTTCGCTTTTTCTACATATTTTGCAACATCACCGCCGTCTTGTTCAATCATTTCCAGCATCTCGATCACAGCCTGATTGGCACCGCCGTGAAGTGGGCCCCAAAGTGCAGAAATTCCGGCAGACACGGAAGCGAATAATCCTGTGTGTGCAGAACCTACCATTCTCACGGTAGAAGTAGAACAATTCTGTTCATGATCAGCGTGAAGCATTAATAATTTATCCAGCGCTTCGACTACCACAGGATTCATTACAAATTCCTCATTCGGGCGGCGGAAACACATTCTGTAGAAATTCTCCACATAATTCAGGCTATTATCTCCGTGGTTGATCGGGAAGCCCATTCTTTTTCTGTACGTCCACGCACAAAGGTGAGAGAATTTGGCAATCAGCATTTCGGCAGCATGGTCTAAATCTTCTTTAGAATTTACATTGACTGCTTTTGGATTAAACGCCGTCAACGCTGAAGTCAGGGAAGATAAAACTCCCATAGGATGCGCCGAGCGAGGGAAAACATCAATAAGGCGCTTCATTTCATCGGCTACAAAATTGTATTTTTTAATTCCTGCTTCGAAATTCTGGAACTGATCCTTATTGGGCAGTTCTCCATGAAGCAACAGGTACATTACTTCTGTAAAATTTGATTTTTCTGCAATTTGCTCAATCGGATACCCTCTGTAATACAGTTCACCCTGATCTCCATCAAGATAAGTGATTTCACTGACCGTAGCGCCTGTATTTTTGTAACCCAGGTCTAGTGTGATGAGTCCGGTCTGGTCTCTTAGTTTAGAAATATCAATTCCTCTGTCACCTATGGTGCTATCTATGATGGGATATTCGAAAGATTTTCCGTCATAGTTCAGTACAACTTTATTATCTGACATTATATTTAAAATTTTTGACTAATTTATGAATACTGATAGAAAATACCAAATGAATATGGCAATTTCTGATACATTTTATCTATTATCGTAACGCTTTATCTTTTAATTTTAAAAGCGTCAAAACCGGGATATACGGCTGTTTCTCCCAGTGCCTCTTCTATGCGCAGCAACTGGTTGTATTTGGCCATTCTGTCTGAGCGGGATGCAGAACCGGTTTTTATCTGTCCGCAGTTCATGGCCACTGCCAGATCTGCGATGGTGGAATCTTCGGTTTCGCCGGAGCGGTGAGACATTACGGACGTATAGCGGTTGTGCTGTGCCATCTGAACGGCCGCCATGGTTTCTGAAAGTGAGCCAATCTGGTTTACTTTGACCAGAATAGAATTGGCAATACCTTCATTGATGCCGCGGGACAGTCTTTCCACATTGGTCACGAAAAGGTCATCTCCCACCAGTTGAACTTTCTCGCCTATTTTATCGGTCAGCATTTTCCAGCCTTCCCAATCGTCTTCGTGCATACCATCTTCTATGGAAATAATCGGATACTTCTCGGTGAGTTCTGCCAGATAGGCTACCTGCTCACTTCTGCTGAATACGGAAGAATCCGGTGTTTCAAATTTACGGTAGTCGTAGGTTCCGTCTTTGTAGAATTCAGACGAAGCACAATCCAGGGCGATCATCACATCATCACCCGGTTTGTAACCTGCTTTTTCTATGGCCTGCAGCAAGGTATCCAGTGCATCTTCGGTTCCTTTAAAGGTTGGCGCAAAACCACCTTCGTCTCCTACGGCGGTAGAAAGTCCACGGTCATGCAAAATGGATTTCAGGTTGTGAAAAATTTCGGTTCCTTTGCGAAGGGAGTGCGAGAAACTATCTGCTTTTACCGGCATCACCATGAATTCCTGAAAGGCGATGGGCGCATCAGAGTGTGACCCCCCATTGATGACATTCATCATAGGCACCGGAAGCGTATTGGCATTTACACCACCCACGTATCTGTACAATGGCAATCTGAGTTCTGTAGCGGCTGCTCTGGCTGCGGCCAGGGATACCCCCAGGATGGCATTGGCACCAATATTTCCTTTATTGTGGGTACCATCTACATCCAGCATAATGCGGTCTATCAGGTTTTGATCAAAAACCGGCATGCCCACCAGCTCGGGAGCCAGCACTTCACGCACGTTTTCTACAGCCTTCAAGACTCCTTTTCCCATATAATCTGTACCACCATCTCTAAGCTCTACCGCCTCATGTTCGCCGGTAGAAGCACCCGAAGGCACAGCTGCGCGACCCATGGCGCCGCTTTCTGTAAAAACATCAACTTCAATTGTGGGATTTCCTCTGGAGTCAAGAATCTGCCTTGCCTCGATGTACGAAATGTAACTCATTGCCTATATCATTTAAGTTTAAAATTCACATGCTTATGTTCGTACAAATTTACAGATTTTTCAGATGATTTCATGATCATCTGCAATGAAAAAGCGCAGGTTTTACGGTTTATCTGAAAAATGACTACATTTGAGGATAGAGAAAGAACAAAATCTAACGAATCTATGAAAAAATTGATGATGACCGGTGCTGTGCTGGCACTTATGGCATGTAAAAAGGAAGGCGGCAACACGGCAGTACTGCCTCAGGAAAAAACGCAAACCACTGTAAATGAGCATGCAGTAGCAGAAACCACTTATCGTTACGTAGCAGAGGATGGCAGCAGCGCCCATGTAACATTTGGCGAAGATGCAAACGGGCAGTATATTACGATTTTCAGCAATAACAAAACCATCCGCATCAAGCACAGTGAGCAGACTGCCGATGCAGAAATATACCGTGACCATGACATTGTGGCAACCTCTAAAGGCGATACGGTAACCATAGAGCAAGAAGGCAACATCATTACGCTGAAAAGGGCAAAGGGCGAATAGTACACGCCGTTGCAAAAACAAAAAAGCCGTCTGGAATATCCGGACAGCTTTTTATGCATACCCCTTGGAAAATTATTCCTCGGTTTTTTCTTCTGTAGCGTCTGCAGCATCAGCAGCAGGTTCTTCAGTTTTCGTTTCTTCTTTGGCAGGGATGGTGGCTACAGCTTCTTTTTTTGCTGTACCTCTTCTGCTTCTTCTAGTAGCTTTTTTCTCTTCTTCGTTCGGGTTGTAAAGCTCATTAAAATCTACAAGCTCTATCATGGCCATATCTGCAGCATCACCCAGTCTGAAACCAGTTTTGATGATTCTGGTATAACCTCCGTTTCTTTCTGCAATTTTCGGGGCAACTGTTCGGAACAGTTCCGTAACCGCTTCTTTACTTTGCAGGTAAGCGAAAACAGTTCTTCTGTTTTGTGTAGTATCTTCTTTAGCTTTAGTTAAAAGAGGCTCTACAAAAACTCTCAAAGCTTTCGCTTTGGCAACTGTAGTGTTGATTCTTTTATGCTCAATAAGAGAACAAGCCATATTAGAAAGCATTGCCTTTCTGTGTGGCGCAGTTCTTCCTAAGTGATTGAATTTTTTACCGTGTCTCATTGTTTATTATTTATCAGCGTCTAACTTATATTTGGCAACGTCGAAACCGAAGTTCAGACCTTTTGCATGTACTAATTCTTCCAGTTCAGTCAGAGATTTTTTACCAAAATTTCTAAACTTCATCAGATCAGACTTACTGTAAGAAACCAGTTCTCCCAGTGTTTCCACTTCTGCAGCCTTCAGGCAGTTCAGGGCTCTCACAGAGAGGTCCATATCTGCCAGTTTGGACTTGAGCAGTTGTCTGGTATGCAGGGTTTCTTCGTCATACTGGATGGATGCTTTTACTGCTTCAGTTTCCAGAGTAATTCTTTCATCAGAGAACAGCATGAAGTGATAGATCAGAATCTTTGAAGCTTCGGTTAAAGCGTTCTGCGGAGTAATAGACCCATCGGTTTCAATATCCAATATAAGTTTTTCGTAGTCTGTTTTTTGCTCAACACGATAGTTTTCAATTGCATACTTCACTTTTTTAATTGGGGTGAAGATAGAATCTATGGCAATGGTCCCCAGAGGAGCGTTGCCGGATTTGTTTTGTTCTGAAGGAACATAACCTCTTCCCTTTTCAATATTAAAAGTAATTTCGAAGTTTACATCTTTATTCATATTGCAGATGACCAGATCGGGATTCAAAACTTCAAATCCTTTTACGGCTTTACCGAGGTCACCGGCGGTCACTTGTGTTTGACCGGAAACTTTGGCAAAAACTTGCTCAGGAGCCTGGTTTTCTGCAAGGGCTTTAAGGCGAAGCTGTTTCAGGTTCAGGATGATTTCTGTAACATCTTCTATAACGCCCGGAATCGTTGAAAATTCGTGCTCTACCCCTTCTATTTTGATAGAAGAAATAGCATATCCTTCCAGAGAAGAAAGCAAAACTCTTCTCAAAGCATTACCGATGGTAAGTCCGAAGCCGGATTCTAAAGGTCTAAATTCAAACTGACCTTTAAAATCATCAGAACTTAAAAGAATTACTTTATCGGGTTTTATGAATTGTAAAATTGCCATATTGTTGGTTGAGCAAAGATTGGATTAATATTTATTATTTGTTGTATAATTCGACGATAAGCTGCTCTTTGATATCTTCAGGAATCTGAATTCTCTCCGGAGCCGAAAGGAAAGTACTTTCCTTTTTCTCATCGTTGAACTGCAACCATTCGTAGTTTGATTTGGAAGCCAGTGCATCTGCAACTACTTCCAGAGATTTTGATTTTTCTCTTACGGCTACTACGTCACCGGCTTTCAGCTGGTAAGAAGGGATGTTTACCAGTTCTCCGTTCACGGTAATGTGACGGTGAGAAACAAGTTGTCTTGCAGCAGATCTGGTTTTAGCAAAACCGATTCTGTATACTACATTATCCAGTCTGGACTCACAAAGTTGCAGCAATACTTCACCGGTAACTCCTTTTGCACGGGTTGCTTTTTCATAAAGATTCGCAAACTGTCTTTCCAGGATTCCGTAAGTATATTTAGCTTTTTGCTTTTCATTCAGCTGTACCGCATATTCGGATTTTTTTGCATTTCTCCTTTTGTTGGGTCCGTGCTGTCCCGGCGGCTGGTTTTTTCTTCTCTCGAAGTTTTTATCGTCTCCAAAGATTGCTGCTCCAAATTTTCTTGCAATCTTGGTTTTTGGTCCAATATATCTTGCCATATTTTTATTAGGATTTTAGATTCTAAGATTATACTCTTCTTCTTTTTGGAGGTCTGCAACCGTTGTGTGGCATAGGAGTCACATCTACGATTTCGCTTACTTCAATACCTGCGTTATGAATGGTTCTGATGGCAGACTCTCTACCCTGACCAGGACCTTTCACAAACACCTTCACTCTTCTCAACCCAGCTTCGTGGGCTACGGCAGCGCAGTTTTCTGCAGCCATCTGAGCTGCAAACGGAGTATTCTTTTTAGAACCTCTGAATCCCATTTTACCGGCAGATGCCCAAGAGATTACCTCTCCGGCTTTATTTGTTAAAGAAATAATAATATTATTAAAAGACGCCTGGATGTGTGCTTCACCAATCGCTTCTACTTTTACTTTTCTTTTCTTTACTACTTTAGTTTGTTTTGCCATAATTCTAACGATTATTTACTTGCCTTTTTCTTGTTAGCAACAGTTTTTCTTCTTCCTTTACGGGTTCTAGAATTGTTTTTCGTTCTTTGGCCTCTTAAAGGTAATCCCAGTCTGTGACGTATTCCTCGTTGGCATCCTATGTCCATTAATCGCTTAATGTTCAATTGCACTTCAGAACGCAGTTCACCTTCAACTTTAATGTTGTCTGTGATAAAGTTTCTGATGGCAGCCAATTCATCGTCATTCCATTCGTTGACTTTCTTGTCTTCGCTGATACCGGCATTCTTAAGAATAAGAGAAGCTGTGCTTCTTCCGATTCCGTAGATGTAAGTCAAACCGATAACGCCTCTTTTGTTTTTTGGTAAATCAATACCTGAAATTCTCGCCATAATTTAATTTTAGCCTTGTCTTTGTTTAAATTTTGGGTTTTTCTTGTTGATTACAAAAAGAACACCTTTGCGGCGAACGATTTTGCAATCAGCACTTCTTTTTTTAATAGATGCTCTAACTTTCATTTGATGATTGTTTATTTCTCTTAACGGTCAAATGAATTCTGCGAATGCATTTGATGATTGTTTACTAAAATATATGCGGCAATTCTGCAATTACCTTTTCCCTGCTTTTGCTGCTGGTGGAACACGGGCCCCGGGCAGGCAGCACAAAATTACGTGTACCAGATTAATACCTGAACGTAATTCTACCCTTGGTTAAGTCATAAGGAGACATTTCAAGCTTCACCTTATCACCGGGCAATAACTTGATATAATGCATTCTCATTTTACCGGAAATATGGGCAATAAGAACATGCCCATTTTCCAATTCTACACGAAACATGGCGTTGGAAAGTGCTTCCACTATGACGCCATCCTGTTCTATATGTTTTTGTTTAGCCATTTACTGTTTTAGCTGTTTGATGATCGTGACAATTTTGACTGCATCAAACCATCATAATGGTGATTTAACAGATACGTATTGATTTGTTGCACGGTATCCAGGATTACACCCACCATAATTAAAAGCGATGTACCCCCGAAGAACAGGGCAAAATTCTGCGTTTCCACCAACCATCCGTACACTAGTGCCGGAAGGACTGCAAAAATAGCCAAAAATATTGAACCTGGCAAGGTTAATTTTGATAAAATATCATCCAGATAATCAGAAGTTTCCTTACCGGGTCTGATTTTCGGAATTAACCCTCCGTTTCTCTTCAGATCATCTGCCATCTGGTTCACCGGAATCGTAATTGCGGTATAGAAGAAGGTGAAGATGATGATGAGTAATGCGAACAATACATTATACTGCCAGCTGAATACATTCTGGAATCCGGCAAAGAAGGTATTACTGTCATCCAGCTTGGTGAGTAATCCCGGTACAAACATCAGCGCCTGCGCGAAGATGATGGGCATTACCCCGGCTGCATTTACTTTCAGCGGAATCCATTGTCTGGCTCCCTGCATCAGGTTACGGTTTACACCACCTCTGGCCTGTGCACGGCTTACGTACTGGATCGGAATCTTGCGTACCGCAACAGAGAGGATGATGGCCAGTAAAACCACGAGCATCCAGAAGAGTACTTCTACCAGAATCATAATGGTTCCGGCTCCGCCTTTCCCGGTCTGGGTTACAAATTCCTGTACGAATGCCTGCGGTAAACCTGCCAGGATACCAATCATAATCAGGATAGAGATCCCGTTTCCGATTCCTTTGTCTGTAATCTTTTCACCTAACCACATGGCAAATACCGATCCTGCTACCAGAATAACGATACTTGGCAGCCAGAACATGATGGAGTTGGGCTCCACATAATAGGCCTGCGAAAACTGTGAATACGGCAGGAACATTGTGGTAATAGAGGTAAGGTAACTGGGTGCCTGCACCAGACATACGGCGATGGTAAGCCATCTGGTAATCTGATTCAGGGTATTTCTACCGGACTCCCCGTCCTTCTGCAGCTTCTGGAGATATGGAATGGCCATACCCATAAGCTGTACAATAATGGAAGCGGAGATATAGGGCATGATCCCGAGCGCCATGACAGACG
Organism: Chryseobacterium sp. MFBS3-17; assembly: GCF_020687745.1. Classification (GTDB taxonomy): domain Bacteria; phylum Bacteroidota; class Bacteroidia; order Flavobacteriales; family Weeksellaceae; genus Marnyiella. The sequence continues at coordinate 147,409 of NZ_JAJEWK010000002.1, read as the reverse complement.
CATTGGCAAATGCACCTCCGGTAAAAGACGAAAGTAAACCAAGGAGCCCTGCTCCTTGGTTGCTACCACCTTGATTTTGATAATGTTCCAGCAAATCACCAACCTCCGAAAGGTTAATGGCCGGCAGGGAAATAAAAGTTGCGAATCTATACACCAGGATCATTCCCAGAGTAAAGAGTATTTTTTCTCTGAGCTCCTTAAGACTCCAAATATTTTTTAGTGTTTGTATAAATCCTTTCATTTCAATAATTATAGAGTAATTGCTTTACCTCCCGCTTTAGCGATAAGTTCTTCGGCAGACTTTGTAAATTTATCAGCAGAGATGGATACGCCGGCTTTCAGCTCTCCTCTGCCCATAATTTTTACCAGGTCATTTTTACCTGCCAGTCCGTTTTGCACCAGTACATCTTTGGTAATGTCTCCTTTGATGTCTTTGGTATCAATCAGGTTCTGAATGGTATCCAGGTTAATTCCTCTAAATTCTTTTCTGTTGATATTATTGAAACCGAATTTAGGCAATCTTCTTTGCAAAGGCATTTGTCCCCCTTCGAAACCGATCTTCTGAGAATATCCGGCTCTGGATTTCTGACCTTTGTGTCCTTTTGTGGAAGTACCGCCTTTTCCGCTACCTTGTCCTCTACCAATTCTTTTGGAATTGAAGGTAGAACCTGTAGCCGGTTTTAAGTTATTTAAGTTCATTGCTTTTTAGATTTGAGATTTGAGATTTAAGATTTGAGTTTCCGGAAACCATGCTTCCGGAAGCTCTCTTCTTTTATCTGATAATTATTTTTCAACTTCTACTAAGTGTCTTACTGCAGCCACCATCCCCAGGATAGCAGGAGTATCTTCATGTGTTACTACCTGGTGCAGTTTTTTCAACCCTAATGCTTCAAGCGTTCTCTTCTGAGACTTGGTTCTGCCAATAGCACTTCTTACTTGTTTTACTTTAATTGTTGCCATTTTTTATGTCGCTTATTAGTGTTTAAAAACTTTATCCAGACTTACCCCTCTCATTCTTGCAATCTCTTCCGGAGTTCTGATATCCAGTAACGCTTTGAAAGTTGCCTTTACCACGTTATGCGGGTTAGAAGATCCTTTTGATTTTGTAAGAATATCTTTGATACCTGCAGATTCTACTACGATACGCACGGTGTTACCAGCGATAACCCCTGTACCGTGAGAAGCCGGTCTCATGAAAACATGAGCACCTCCAAATCTTGATTCGGTTTCGTGATAAATGGTACCGTCTTTGGTAAGGGGTACTTTTACCAGGTTTTTCTTGGCATCCTCTACTGCTTTAGAGATCGCGGTTGCCACTTCTTTGGATTTCCCCAGACCGTAACCGATAACGCCTGCTTCGTCTCCTACTACAACAATTGCAGAAAATCCGAATGCACGTCCACCTTTGGTTACTTTGGTTACTCTGTTTACAGCTACGAGACGATCTTTAAGTTCTAATCCTCCCGGTTTTACTTTTTCTATATTATCTAGTCCTAACATATGTTCCGAAATTTAATGATTAGAATTTTAGTCCGCCTTCTCTAGCTCCGTCTGCCAGGGCTTTTACACGCCCGTGGTATACGAAACCGTTTCTATCGAACACGATGGTTTCAATACCTGCAGCTTTTGCTTTTTCGGCAATTGCCTTCCCAACTTCTGCAGAGATTTCCACTTTATTTCCTTTTGCATTCAGACCTCTGGAAGAAGCAGATGCAAGTGTTTTACCTTCTTTATCGTCTATGATCTGAGCGTAAATTTCTTTGTTACTTTTGTAAACGGATAATCTTGGCAATTCAGAAGAACCGGAGATTTTTCCTCTCACTCTTCTTTTAATTCTATTTCTTTTTTCTACTTTGCTTAGTGCCATTTTTCTTAAGTTTTAAAATTAAGCAGATTTACCAGCTTTACGTCTTACAATTTCACCTACAAATCTCACCCCTTTACCTTTGTATGGTTCAGGTTTTCTGAAAGATCTGATTTTTGCAGCCACCATGCCCAGCAATTGCTTGTCATGTGACGCCAGTGTGATGATTGGGTTTTTACCTTTCTCTGTCAGGGTATCTACTTTTACTTCAGCAGGAAGTTCCATAACGATACTGTGAGAGAATCCCAATGCCAGATCCAGTTTTTGTCCCTGGTGAGCGGCTCTGTAACCTACCCCTACCAGTTCCAGTTTCTTTTCGAAACCTTCGGCTGTACCCACTACCATATTATTGATCAGTGATCTGTACAATCCGTGCAATGCTTTATGTTGTTTAGAATCAGACGGGCGGGTTACCGTGATTTCTCCGTCTTTCTGCTCGATGCTGATTCCTTCCAAAAGTTCCTGGGACAATTCTCCCTTTGGACCTTTTACGGTTACAACCCCGTTTTCTTGGGAGATGGTAACACCGGCAGGAACCGTTATAATTGATTTACCAATTCTTGACATTTTCCTTATTTTAAAAAATTAATAAACATAGCAGATTACCTCTCCACCTACATTCTCTTTTTTAGCTTGTTTCCCTGTCATCACTCCTCTGGAAGTAGAGATGATAGCGATCCCTAACCCGTTCAGAACTCTTGGCAGTTCTGTAGATCCTGCGTAGTATCTAAGTCCTGGTCTGGATGCTCTCTGGATGGACTTGATGGCAGGTTTGCTGGTTAGTTTGTCATACTTCAAAGCGATTTTGATGTTCCCCTGTACCGCATTATCTTCAAACTTATAGTTTGTAATATAACCCTGGTCATAGAGGATTTTAGTAATCTCCTTTTTGATTTTCGATGCAGGAATATCCACCACTTTGTGGCCTGCGCTTTGTGCGTTCCTTACTCTGGTCAGGAAATCTGAAATTGGATCTGTTACCATTTTTCTTTTTTGTTGTTATTGGTTAATGACAGCCAGTATTGAAAGGGACTGGAGTTTTAAAGACTGGAGACAAGAGACTTTACGTCTCCTATCTCTCAGCTATAGGTCTCGGGTCTGAAGTTCAACTTGACTGCCTCGATTTTTACAAAATTGTTACCAACTTGCTTTTTTCACTCCCGGGATCAAACCTTGGTTTGCCATCTCGCGGAAAGTTACTCTGGAAATACCAAATGCTCTCATGTAACCTCTTGGTCTTCCTGTAAGTTTGCATCTGTTATGCAGTCTTACGGGAGAAGCATCTTTTGGTAATTTTTGCAAAGCTTCGTAATCTCCGGCTTCTTTCAGAGCCTTTCTTTTCTCAGCATATTTTGCAACTGTAGCTTCTCTTTTGCGCTCACGCGCTTTCATTGATTCTTTAGCCATTTCTTAGTTCTTTTTAAATGGTAAACCGAAGTGAGTTAATAATGATTTTGCTTCCTTATCTGTTTTGGCAGTGGTCACAAAAGTGATGTCCATCCCTTGAATTTTCTTCACTTTATCGATCACGATTTCCGGGAAGATAATCTGCTCGGTAATACCCAGGTTATAATTTCCGCGTCCGTCAAAACCATCTGCTTTGATTCCGGAGAAATCTCTGATTCGTGGCAATGCAGAAGAAGTAAGTCTGTCCAGGAACTCGTACATTTTGTCGGCTCTCAGGGTTACTCTGGCTCCTACCGGCATTCCTTTTCTCAGTTTGAAGGCTGCTTCATCTTTCTTAGAGATGGTTCCCACAGCTTTCTGGCCTGTGATGGCGGTAAGTTCTTCTACTGCGTAATCAATGATTTTTTTGTCTGCAGTAGCTGCGCCCAAACCTTGTGAAAGAATGATTTTCTCTAATCTGGGAACCTGCATTACAGATTTATACCCAAATTCTTCCATCATTGCAGGAACAATTTTCTCTCTGTATATTTTTTTTGGTCTTGCTATAAATTCCATGTCTGTACTATTATAAAGTTTCACCGGTTGTTTTAGCAACTCTTACTTTCTTATCACCCTCCATTTTGCTTCCTGTTTTGGTTGCTTTTCCGTTTTTGTCCATTAAGGCAACATTGGAAATATGAATAGGAGCTTCTCTTTCTACGATGTTACCCTGCGGGTTAGATGCAGAAGGCTTCACGTGTTTTTTGATCACGTTAATGCCTGCCACAATAACTCTTGGGTCTTTTCCTTCTTTCTTAATGATCTGAAGAACTTCGCCTTTTCCGCCTTTATTCTTACCGGTGGTTACGATTACGTTGTCTCCTCTTTTTATTTTAATTTTTGTCATTTCTTTGTCAGATTTTAGATTAAAAATTTGAGATTCTTCTGAAGGATCAGGAGAATCTCTCCTTTAAAATTATTATAAAACTTCTGGAGCCAATGAAATTACTTTCATGTATTCTTTATCTCTCAACTCACGGGCAACGGGTCCGAAAACACGTGTTCCTCTCATTTCTCCTGTAGCGTTAAGAAGCACGCAGGCATTATCGTCAAATTTGATGTATGATCCATCTTTTCTGCGAACTGCTTTTTTGGTTCTTACGACTACAGCTTTGGACACTTGTCCTTTCTTTGCGTTTCCTGATGGTGTAGAATCTTTGATAGTCACTACGATTTTATCACCCACTGAAGCATATCTTCTTCTGGTACCCCCCAGAACTCTGATTACCAAAACTTCTTTTGCTCCGGTATTATCAGCTACTTTTAATCTTGATTCTGTTTGTAACATTACTTAGCTTTTTCAATGATTCTTACTAATCTCCATCTCTTACTTTTGCTCAAAGGTCTTGTTTCCTGAATTAATACAGTATCGCCTTCGCTGCACTCATTATTCTCATCATGAGCGGTATATTTTTTCGTTTTCAAAACGAACTTACCGTATAATGGGTGTTTCATTCTCATTGTCTCGCTTACAACAATAGTTTTTTCCATTTTGTTGCTGGAAACCACCCCAATTCTTTCTTTTCTTAAATTTCTGTCCATTGTAAAATGAATTATTGTTGTTTAGCGGTTAATTCAGTATTTAATCTTGCGATTGTTCTTCTCAAATCTCTGATTTGAATCGGGTTTTCTACAGGGCTGATCTTATGAGCCAGTTTCGTTTTGCTGTACTCGGCCTTCAGTTCTGCCAGTTTGTTTTGTAGATCTCCAACGCTTAAATTTTTGATATCAGCATTTTTCATAATACAAAGATTTATTCAGGTTTAACAAAATCGTTCGCAACGATAAATTTAGTCACTACAGGTAATTTCTGTGCTGCCAGTCTCAGTGCTTCCTTCGCTACATCGTAAGGTACCCCACCGATTTCGAACATCACTTTACCGGGTTTCACTACGGCTACCCAATATTCTACGGCACCTTTACCTTTACCCATACGTACTTCTGCAGGTTTTTTGGTAATTGGCTTATCCGGGAATATTTTGATCCATAGCTGACCTTCTCTCTTCATATATCTCGTAGCAGCAATACGGGCTGCTTCGATTTGTCTTGCTGTAATCCACGCTCCGTCTGTAGCTTTGATTCCGAAAGTTCCATACGCAAGTTGTGCTCCTCTTTGCGCATTTCCTTTCATCTTCATTTTGTGAACACGACGGAATTTGGTTCTTCTTGGTTGTAACATTATCTTAAATTTTAGATTTTAGATTCTAGATTTTAGTTTTCAGATTTTAAAAAAGTAACGGTGATTTAAAATTTAAAAAATATCATCTAAAATTTTAGTTGTTATTATTTCTTCTTGGTCTTCTATCTCTGTCTCCGCCGCGATCATTTCTTTCTCTGCCGCCGGATCTCTTCTGCTGTTGTCCTACCAGTGGTGTAAGTTCTCTTTTACCATACACTTCTCCTTTCATGATCCAAACTTTCACCCCAAGTTTACCGTACTGTGTAAGCGCTTCACCAATGTGATAATCGATATCTGCACGGAAAGTGGACAATGGAATTCTGCCTTCCTTGAAGGATTCGCTTCTTGCCATTTCAGCACCGTTCAAACGTCCGGAAACCATTACTTTGATTCCTTCTGCACCCATTCTCATGGTAGAAGCAATAGCCATTTTCACAGCTCTTCTGTAAGAGATACGGTTTTCGATTTGTTTTGCAATGCTGTCTGCTACCAATACTGCATCCAGTTCAGGTCTTTTGATTTCGAAGATATTGATCTGAACATCCTTACCGGTAAGTTTTTTCAGTTCTTCTTTCAGTTTATCAACTTCCTGACCGCCTTTACCGATGATTAATCCCGGTCTTGCAGTAGTGATGGTTACGGTTACTAATTTCAGTGTTCTTTCTATATAGATTCTAGAAACACCGCCTTTAGATAATCTTGCTTCAAGGTATCTTCTGATTTTATAGTCTTCCGCGATTTTGTCTCCATAATCGTTTCCGCCATACCAGTTAGAATCCCATCCTCTGATGATACCTAATCTGTTACCAATTGGATTTGTCTTCTGTCCCATACCTTGAATTATTTATTGTCTTGTGAGTCTAAAATGATTGTAACGTGGTTAGATCTTTTTCTGATTCTGTGACCTCTTCCTTGTGGAGCCGGTCTCAGTCTCTTCAATTGTCTTGCACTGTCTACAAATATTTCTTTAACGATCAGGTTTGCTTCTTCTATATCTGCTCCTTCGTTCTTGGTCTGCCAGTTTGCAATGGCAGAAAGAAGAAGTTTTTCCAGTTTACCGGAAGCATCTTTTTTAGAATACTTCAGGATATAAAGAGCTTTGTCTACTTGTTCTCCTCTGATGATATCAGCAACCAATCTCATTTTTCTAGGAGAAGAAGGACAGTCGTTCAGACGTGCACTGATCACATCTTTCTTTACTACTTTTCTAGCTAATGCGCTATCGTGTTTTCTTGATCCCATGATTATCTGCTTCCTTTATTTTTGTTACCACCGTGACCTCTGAAAGATCTTGTCGGAGAAAATTCGCCTAACTTGTGGCCTACCATGTTTTCTGTAACATATACCGGGATAAAAGATTTCCCGTTATGTACTGCGATGGTTTGCCCTACGAAGTCCGGAGAGATCATAGATGCTCTGGACCAAGTTTTGATTACAGTCTTTTTATTAGACTCTATATTTGCCTGAACCTTCTTCTCTAAAGTATGATGAATGAAAGGTCCTTTCTTAAGTGATCTTGCCATAATTATTTTCTTTTAGAGACGATGAATCGGTTAGACGCTTTGTTTTTCTTTCTGGTTTTGTAACCTTTAGCAGGCATACCGTTTCTGGATCTTGGGTGACCTCCGGATGAACGTCCCTCACCACCACCCATCGGGTGATCTACAGGGTTCATTACTACCGCTCTTGTTCTAGGTCTTCTTCCCAGCCATCTGCTTCTACCCGCTTTACCGGATACGGTAAGCTGGTGGTCCGAGTTGGATACGGATCCAATCATGGCCATACATTCTGTAAGGATCATTCTGGATTCTCCGGAAGGCAGTTTAATGATGGCATACTTACCGTCTCTGGAGGTAAGCTGTGCAGAGGATCCTGCACTTCTGGCCAAAATTGCCCCTTGTCCTGGTCTCATTTCGATACATGAAATTACGGTACCCAGTGGAATGTGTTTCAATTTCATGGCGTTCCCTACATTCGGTTCTGCAGATTCTGAAGAGATTACTTTCTGATCTACCTTGATACCGTTTGGAGCGATGATGTATCTCTTCTCTCCGTCCGCGTACTCCAGCAGTGCTATGAAAGCAGTTCTGTTCGGATCGTACTCTACAGTTTTTACAGTAGCTTCAACATTGAATTTATTTCTCTTGAAGTCTATAATTCTGTATTTCTTTTTGTGTCCACCTCCGGTGTAACGCATGGTCATTTTACCTGTTTGGTTACGTCCACCTGACTTTTTAATACCAACCGTAAGAGATTTCTCTGGCTTGTTGGTAGTAATTTCCTCAAAGTTGTTTACAACTCTGAATCTCTGTCCCGGGGTGATAGGTTTTAATTTTCTAACAGACATTACTATTGTTTATAATTATTTACTACGCTTAATTTATACTGAAAATACGTCTAACACTTCTCCTTCTGCAAGGGTAATAACCGCTTTTTTCAGTTTGTTGGTTTTCCCAACCTGAAGTCCTTTCTTGGTGTATTTTGCAGACACTTTAGGAGCATAAATCATGGTTCTGACGTCTGCTACTTTCACACCGTAAGCATCTTCTACCGCTTTCTTAATCTGGATTTTATTCGCTTTCGGGTTTACCAAAAAAGAATAGTCTCCTCTAAGTTCAGTAAGGTAGTTTGCTTTTTCTGAAATAACTGGTTTTATAATAACTGACATGATTTATTTCTTTAGGTTATCCTGGAATTTTTCTACCGCACCTTCAAAGAAAACAATCTCACCTGCATTGACCAAGTCATAAGAACTGATTTCGTTATAGTTCAGAACTTTGGTTTTCGGTAGGTTTCTTGAAGATAAATACACATTCTTATTTGCTTCAGGAATAATGAACAATGACTTCTTACCATTGAGCTCCAGCGCGTTCAGTAACGTGATGAAATCTTTGGTTTTAGGAGCGTTCATGCTCAGGTCTTCCATTACTTTAATGCTGTTTTCTCTCATTTTCTGAGACAGAACAGATTTCTTGGCCAATCTCTTAAGCGCTTTGTTCAGTTTGAAACGGTAGTCTCTTGGTTTCGGACCAAAAACTCTACCCCCACCTTTGAAAGTAGGCGACTTAATATCACCGTATCTCGCAGATCCTGAACCTTTTTGCTTCTTAAGTTTTCTGGTAGAAGCGGTAATTTCGCTTCTTTCCTTAGATTTATGAGTTCCCTGTCTTTGTGCAGCAAGGAATTGCTTCACTTCCAGATATACCGCGTGGCTGTTTGGCTCAATTCCGAATACAGAATCATCCAGGGTCACTTTTCTTCCGGTATCTTTACCGGTATTGTTTAATACTACTAGTTCCATCTTCTTACAATTACATATGAATTAATAGCCCCCGGAATTGCCCCTTTTACGATCAGAAGATTTTGTTCTTCATCTACTTTCAGAACCTCAAGGTTTTGTACAGTTACCTGCTTACCTCCCATTCTTCCGGCCATTCTCATCCCTTTAAATACTCTGGACGGATCAGATCCCGCACCAATAGAACCCGGCGCTCTCAATCTGTTGTGCTGACCGTGTGTAGCCTGCATTACCCCTCCAAAGTTGTGTCTTTTTACAACACCCTGGAATCCTTTACCTTTTGAAGTACCTGTTACATCCACATATTCTCCTTCTGCAAACAAGTTAACCTTCACTTCATCTCCTACCTTTAAATCATCGAATCCATGGTTGAATTCTACCAATTTAGCCTTAGGAGCAGAACCTGCCTTCTTAAAATGGCCGGCCAACGCTTTTCCAACGTTCTTCTCACTCTTGTCATCGAAACCTAACTGTACGCCTTTGTAGCCATCAGTCTCTACGGTTCTGACCTGTAAAACCGAGCATGGCCCCGCCTGGATAACGGTACAAGGAATATTCTTTCCTTCTTCGTTAAACAGGGAAGTCATCCCGACTTTTTTTCCAATAATACCTGACATTATTTAATATATATCTGTTGTTTCACTTATTTCATTTCCGGCTCCGAAGCAATTTCTATTTCTTGATTAGGCATACTTCTCCCCCAAAATGAGAGTGCAAATTTATGAAGAATATTTCAATTGACAAACAGTGAGTTAAAATATTTTGAATTTAATTCAGCAGCGCAGGAATATGATTTTGATTCCTGAAACAGGCACCCGGATTTTCAGGCTTTCTGTAACAGGTGGTGCCGTATTTTACCATGAAGAGCAAGAGAGGAAAAGCAGCATGCTCATGATGAAGGAAACAAACAAATTTATTTTAGAAAAGAAAGTGAAGAGCATACCGTCCGGGAGGGTGGATTTGCCCAAGAATCCACAGGAATTGAAATGTGTGATTAACAGTGCGCTCCTACAGAGCTCAGATCTTACTGTGACATTTGCTGCTATGAACAGCAGGCACCTACGGTGCGGGAACAGCAAATCAAGACTTTCACTGCTGATGCTCACAGACCTTAAAGCAAAAAGAAGGTTACTGATGCAGAAGATAACACATTATAATATATGGATGTTAACGTTCAGTCAGCAATGCGTGGGATGATGAACGGTTTTCTATGGAAAATCATCATCAGATCAGTTGACGACCATTGATGTGCCAGCCTCACCCCGGATCTGAAGAATGCCCCTGCCGGATCATAGTCCGGATGGCAGCGGTTACCCCGCACCAGGCGCAGGCCTATGCGCAGGCGGGAGGAGTATGAGCGTACAGCCGGCGATTGAAGTGAACGGAACCTCTTGACGTGTACTCCTAAAAAATAGAAGGTGGCAAAAAAGAGCACGCCGTCTGCACCGCCCATCACAAAAAATCCCTCTTCTTGCGAAAAGGGATTTTTGTAGCATGGCAAAAGCCGTAGTCCTTGAAATGACTTCCATCTGCTGAAAGGGAATTCCGGGCTTATCTGAAATTTTTTCTCAAACTACGGTAAAAGCACACGTACCTTTGTTATGAATGTAAAACTGATTAAAACTGATACGTCAGCTGTGCCGAGAAGTTACGGGGCTGAATCTGATCCAGGTAACCACCACGGTAGTATGAGCTGTAGTTCACTACATCTGTCAGGTTATTGAAAAACACCCGCACTCCGAATCCGTTGTAGGTATATCCAATCTGCGCCTCCACCGTAGTATAAGCGGTAAGATCAAATGGTTTCACTCCCGGCTCCACTGAATTTACGTGACCGCTCTGGATGGTTTTCTTGGTAAAGTTATCTACCGGTCTTGCCCCTACGTGGTACACGCCCACACCCAGATCCAGTCCGCGCACGAATCCTTGGTTGAATTTATAGTTTACCCAGCCGTTTGCCGTATGTTGTGGCGTGTTCATAGGGGCACTGCCGTCCATATACGCCGGTGATTCCTGGTATTGCGCATCCAGATATGCATAACCCGCCATCACCTGAAGGTTGGGCATTACTCTACCGATGAGTTCTACCTCTGCCCCTTGTCTTTTTAGCTGACCGGCAAGTCCGTAGTCGCCGGTAGCCTGTCCTGCTTCATTCAGAATGGAATAAGAAAGGTTATCGGTCAGTGCATGGAACAAAGTCACATTAAATCTCAGTTTTTCATCCAGCCAGTCGGATTTCAGACCTGCCTCAAACTGATCGGTACGCTCCGGTCCTACGGTGCCGCCGCCCAAAACCGGGTTATTGGCTCCGCGTAGCGATGTGGTGCTGGTATAAGACCCGAAGATGTTCATGTTTTCTTTAGGCGAAACCATCAGTCCGAAGGAAGGGTTCCATGCGTCAAATTCCTCACCTTCCGGCACCCCGTGCAATTTACTGTAGCGCACGCCGAGTACGGCTTTCAGATATTTGTTGAAGGTGATGACGTCCTGCGCCATCAGTCCCATGTGGCTTGCCAGCGATCTGGAAGTTCCGGTAGGACCTCCGAATTCCAGGGTAACCCCGGCAGGGAGAACATTGGTAATATCCTCCAGTACATTGATCTGGTCCACATTGTTTTTGGCACCATAAGAAGTCGTCAGTACATTGGACTGTGACCAGTCGAACCCGGTCTGAAAGGTGTGTTTGATTTTCCCGGTGTACACATCCTGCCCGATGAAATCAAACTGGAAGGTCTGATTATTGTCCTCGCGCTCAGATTTGGACAGTCCACGGCTTCTTACAGCGTAATTGGTCGCTGCATTACCTTTCCCGATGCTGGATGCAATACTTTCATTATTATAGTTGGAGTTGTAATAAGCTGCTCTCAGTTTGAACTGGTCATTCAGTTTTCTGACCACATTTGAAGCGAAGTTATAACTTTCTGTATGGTTATTGTCTGTACGGAATCCCAGGAATTTACCTTTTGGCATGACATACAGGTTATTTGCGGAGTCGTCACTCAGGTTCACGGTACCTCTGTCCGGGGTATTGTTACTGTTGAAGTAATCCATTTCCACATTGATCTGGGTTTTATCATCCGGGCGGTAGGCGATAGACGGGTTCACATAGATTCTGTCTGCCGAAACGCCGTTTCTGAAGCTGTTATTTTGCTGATAGGCACCATTAAGCCTTACAGCAACTTTATTCTGGGTATCCAGCACCTGCTGTACATCAAAGAACGGACGATACATATCCCAGCTTCCCACACGCATTCCTACTTTGGCCGAGTTAATGAAATGTGGCTTTTTGGTTACGATATTGATGACCCCACCGGCATCTCCCAGCCCGGCAGCTACCCCCTGTGTGATGGCAGCAGAACCTTTGATCACCTGAATGGTTTCTACGCCCTGCATATCGGTAAGCATGGCACTGGTTCTGAAATCTGAATCCATGCGCACCCCATTTTTGAGAACCGGCACCCCCCGGTATCCGCGGATGGACATACTTTCTTTGTTGCCCCCATAGGAACCAAAAAGCGTGACACCCGAAACGTTTTTCACTACATCTGTTACGGTAAGACCTCCCAGATCCTCTATTACCTTAGACGAAATAACCGAAATATTCTGAATCTGATCTCTGGTCTTCAGCGGCATTCTGGTAATGATTTCCAGACCTTCCGGCTGCTGGCCTTTGCTCCCGAAGAGTTCTACCTCCTGTATGGTGCGGGTTCTTTTAAGGGTATCTTCTTCTAATGGTTCATAGTGGTCATAACGCATTTGCGCCTGGGCTCCTGCCACACCGGCAAGCAGTACTATAGCAGCGGTCAGTTTTCTCATATAGCTTACTTTTTTATTTGCCGCAAATGTACTATTTTTAATTATTCTAAATAATGATAAAATCTGATAAATATCAGTTTTTGGAAAAAAACAAGGTGTAAAAGCCTTCTGAGGCGTAGTTTGGCAGGTAACGAAACACACAAGAGTGAAAAATAAATTAGAAAAGGCTCAGATAATATCCAAGCCTCACTATTCTTATTTTTCCAAAAAAATTGCATGCAGGATGCATTCTATCCTAAATCTCTTTTCTTTCGATCAAACAAAAAATACTGACCTAACACCCCAAAAACTGCTGCCATAAAACCTACGAACAGAGATTGCAAATATTCCCGTTTCAAGTCAGCAACATCAAAAGTTTGATTGGCACTAAAAATAACTTCTGTAGCAAAGTGACAATAAGCCACGGCAAAAGTCATCAGTAAAATTAAAAAGGGTGCTTTGAACCGGCTCTTCATCATTATAAAATTTTAATCTTAAAAATATAAAAAATCCGCTTCCCAAAAAGGAATCTGTATCATAGCAAAGTGCAGCAATCACATTTTACTTCTCAAAGACATAACGCATGGACTGATCCACAGGAAAGGTATTAAGTTTCTTCTTGCCTTCAATAAATTTTCTCTTTAACCGCTCTTGCTCATCGGCATCCTGCATTTTGAATTTATTGAAAAAATTACCGCTGAAATCGGCATCATAAATCATCTGATAATACTTTTCTTTTGGTACTTCTATACCTTTTCCACTTACGGCAACCGTGTGATTTTCTTTTCTGAAAGAGACCAACTTAAACTGATAAAATTTCTGTTCATCTTCTACACTTACAATCAGTCCGGGTAAACCGGCAAAGAAATAAGGTCCGAACTGAAACGGATAGTCTTCTGCGAAACAAGCATTCCACTTTCTGCCATAAGCATCTAAGGTCGCCTCTTTACATTGTATCGTTCCGATTAGTTTCTCAGTAGGTTTAATCTGCCATTTCTGAGGGATCGTTTCCGTATAATACACCTTTGTGTTTTCAAAAGTTTGTGAAATATGTATTTTACGATCCGAATAGTCCGTTATCACAACATCCTTTATAAAAGCTCCTGTTCCGGTTAGCTGCGAACTGTTTACAGAATCCCTTTTGTAGGTTTCATAATCCTGAAAATAACTGTCCTGATTGTCATTCATTAATAAGACTAAACGGGTATTTTGGTATCCGGCAGTGGAGTCTGCCTTGTAGGTTAACTCATAAACTGCCTTGTAGGTGTAGTCCTTTTGTGAAGATACTATCAATGGCATATAAATTAAAATAAATGCAAAAAGATATTTCATTTGTACTATTGAAAAAAAATAAAATAAGTGCTGCTATTTTAGTCTACTACTGCATAACTTCTCTTAAGACTAGATCTTGCACCGGAAAACACTCCACATTGCGCATAATTTATTGCTTGCCCCATTATATCTGCGTCTGTTTGCGTTGGAGGTGTATCACACCATATGTTTTGAGTATATGATGTCCCACAAGAAGTTGTAACCGGTAGCGTATAATAACCTCCTCCCGAGAATAAGTTTACTGCGGATTGTAAATTACTATGATAAACATTCACATTTGCAGTTGTAATCCCGCTAATGGCAAGAGCTCCAACAAAAAATAATTTCCTCATAATGTTTTTTTTTAAATTAACATCACGAAACTAAAACTAAAACTATGCAAATTTCTCATGACAAAAAAGCATTTCACATGATATTTTATAATCATTCCAAACAAAAATCCGCTTCCTAAAAAAGGAAACGGATTTTGTATCATAGCAAAGTGCAGTGATCACACTTTAATTTCTACGTCAACTCCTGAAGGCAGCTCTAATTTCATTAAAGCATCTACAGTTTTAGAAGAAGAAGAGTAGATATCCATCAGTCTCTTGTGAGCTGAAAGCTGGAACTGCTCTCTTGCTTTCTTGTTTACGTGCGGAGATCTCAGTACGGTGAAGATTCTCTTGTTCGTAGGCAATGGGATAGGTCCGTTTACTACAGCGCCTGTCGCTTTTACCGTTTTTACGATTTTCTCAGCAGATTTGTCTACCAAATTGTAATCGTAAGATTTTAATTTTATTCTGATTCTTTGTGACATTTTAATCTAAATTTTAAAATTAACCTTTTGCCTTAGCGATTACGTCTTCAGCAACGTTTTGTGGAGCCGGATCATATTTTTCAAACTCCATGGAAGAGGTAGCTCTACCGGAAGACAATGTTCTGAGTGAGGTTACATATCCGAACATTTCGGAAAGTGGAACGAACGCTTTGATTACTTTCGCATTGTTTCTGTCGTCCATACCGTTTACGGTTCCTCTTCTTCTGTTCAGGTCACCTACGATATCACCCATGTATTCTTCAGGCGTCACCACTTCCAACTTCATGATCGGTTCCATGATTACAGCCTTGGCTGCTTTTCCTGCTTCCTTGAAGCCCATTTTGGCAGCAAGTTCGAAGGACAGCTGATCCGAGTCAACCGCGTGGAAAGATCCGTCTTTCAGGGTAATTTTCATTGCATCTACTTCAAATCCGGCCAGAGGACCATTTTTCATAGATTCTTTGAATCCTTTTTCTACAGATGGGATAAATTCTTTAGGAATGTTACCACCTTTGATTTCGTTTACGAACTCCAGACCGGTTTTGCCTTCATCTGCAGGACCGATTTCAAATACGATATCTGCAAATTTACCACGACCACCAGACTGTTTCTTGTACACCTCTCTGTGATTAGCAGTCTGAGTAAGCGCTTCTTTGTATTCTACCTGAGGCTGGCCCTGGTTTACTTCTACTTTGAACTCTCTTCTCATACGGTCTACAATGATGTCCAGGTGAAGTTCACCCATACCGGAGATGATGGTTTGTCCAGACGCTTCGTCTGTTTTTACCTGGAATGTAGGGTCTTCTTCTGCAAGTTTTGCAAGAGCGTTCCCCATTTTATCCTGGTCAGCCTTGGTTTTAGGCTCTACAGCGATACCGATTACCGGATCCGGGAAGATCATGGACTCCAGAACGATTGGGTTCTTCTCGTCACACAGGGTATCTCCCGTTTTAATATCTTTAAACCCTACAGCTGCACCAATATCTCCTGCTTCAATGTATTCTACAGGGTTTTGCTTATTGGCGTGCATCTGATAGATTCTGGAAATTCTTTCTTTGTTTCCTGATCTTGCGTTCAGTACATAAGAACCTGCATCCAGTCTGCCGGAGTATGCTCTGAAGAATGCCAGACGACCTACGAAAGGATCGGTAGCAATTTTGAAAGCCAGTGCAGAGAACGGTTCTTTTACGTCTGGTTTTCTGGAGATGGCTTCATCAGTTTTAGGATCTGTACCGTCTATGGCTTCTTTGTCCATAGGAGAAGGAAGGTATTTACATACCGCATCCAGCATGAACTGAACTCCCTTGTTTTTGAAAGAAGAACCACAAGTCATCGGGATGATGGACATGTCGATGGTTGCTTTTCTCAATGCTTCGTTAATCTCGTCTTCTGAGATAGAATCCGGATCTTCAAAGAATTTCTCCATCAGGGTATCATCATAATCTGCAACCGCTTCTACCAGTTTTTCTCTGTATTCCATTACTTCATCCTTCATATCTTCAGGAATCGGAACTACGTCAAAGGTTGCACCCTGGGTATTTTCGTGCCAGATAATGGCTCTGTTTTTAATCAGGTCTACTACACCTTTGAAATCTTCTTCGGCACCTATAGGCAATACAATTGGAACTGCGTTGGATCCCAACATTTCCTTCACCTGGTTTACCACCATCAGGAAGTCAGCACCTTGTCTGTCCATTTTGTTTACGAATCCCATTCTGGCTACGTGATAGTTATCTGCAAGTCTCCAGTTGGTTTCAGACTGAGGTTCTACTCCATCTACCGCAGAGAAAAGGAATACAAGACCGTCAAGTACTCTTAATGATCTGTTTACCTCTACGGTAAAATCCACGTGTCCGGGGGTATCAATAATGTTGAAGTGATACTCTTTGGAATCCGGCGTAGGCTCGCCGTCGAATCTTGGGAATACCCAGTTACAGGTTGTTGCTGCAGACTGAATGGTAATTCCTCTTTCTGCTTCCTGCTCCATCCAGTCCATCTGTGAAGAACCTTCGTGAGTTTCTCCCAGTTTGTGGGTCTTTCCGGTGTAAAATAAAATTCTTTCTGTAGTGGTGGTTTTTCCGGCATCAATATGCGCAGCAATACCAATATTTCTTGTAAATTTAAGATCTCTTGCCATTTCAGATTAGAATTTAAAGTGTGAGAAAGCTTTATTGGCTTCTGCCATTTTGTGGGTATCTGATTTCTTTTTGTAAGCCGCTCCTTCTTCTTTAGCCGCAGCAATTACTTCAGCTGCAAGTTTCTGAGCCATAGACTTGTCATTTCTGGCTTTGGAATACTTGATAAGCCACTTCATGGCCATAGAAATTTTTCTGTCGGCACGAATCGGCATTGGAATCTGGAAGTTGGCGCCCCCGATTCTTCTGGAACGTACTTCTACGTGAGGCATCACGTTCGTCAGTGCATCTTTCCAGATTTCCAGTGAAGTTTTTTCGGTCTCTCCTTTTTTAGCTTCTACGATATCCAGTGCATCATAGAAAATTTTGAATGCGATAGACTTTTTACCGTCCAGCATCAAATTATTTACGAATCTTGTTACCAGCTGATCATTAAATTTCGGATCCGGTAACAACGGTCTTTTTTTCGCTTTAGTTTTTCTCATTGTTTCGTTTCTTAATACTTAATGATTACTTTTTCTTACCTGCAGCAGCTGGCGCCTGACCCGGCTTAGGTCTCTTGGCTCCGTACTTGGATCTTCTTTGTGTTCTACCATTTACACCAGCGGTGTCTAATGCACCTCTTACGATGTGGTAACGTACTCCCGGTAGGTCTTTCACCCTTCCGCCTCTTACCAATACTATCGAGTGCTCCTGAAGATTATGTCCTTCGCCCGGGATGTAGGCGTTGATCTCTTTTCCGTTAGAAAGTCTTACCCTTGCTACTTTTCTCAGTGCAGAGTTTGGTTTCTTCGGAGTGGTAGTATATACTCTGGTACATACACCGCGTCTTTGTGGACAAGAATCAAGGGCAGCCGATTTGCTCTTCTTGGCAAGCGTGGCTCTTCCTTTTCTTACTAATTGTTGAATAGTAGGCATTTAATTGCTTTTTATTTTAGGGTGCAAAAGTATGAATATTTTTTCAACCTACAAACACTGATTTATAAATCTTTACATTTTTATTTGATGATTTAATACCCGCTTAAAACTGTGGTTACATTCTATGCCCTACGGAAATCGCCGATATACAACGTAAATAAGCCATAAAACAATATTTTTCATAAATCAAAATGAATCCTGCTGATTGGTATCATCAATCAAAATCACAAGGAATAACACAGGAACTTCCGTATCTTTGTTGTAAATAGAATATTATGAGAAACCCAACGATTATCGGGCTCAAACCCGAAGACTGTAAACTGATTGCCGAAAAACTGAACGTTTTGCTGGCCAATTACTCCATTTTTTATCAGAACACAAGAGGTGCACACTGGAACATTAAAGGAAATGACTTCTTTACCCTCCATCCGAAATTCGAAGAACTCTATAACAGCCTGGTGCTGAAAATTGATGAAATTGCAGAAAGAATTCTGACCCTGGACGGCACTCCGAACCACAATTACTCGGATTATCTAGAACTTTCTACCATCAAAGAAAGCAAGGAGGTAACAGACGGCACCAAATGCGTGCAGAATATTCTGTCGTCTTTTAAAATTGTCATCGATCTGCAGCGTGATTTACTGGAGGTTACAGAAAAAGCCGGCGACGAAGGAACCAACTCGCAAATGAGTGACTACATTACCGAGCAGGAAAAAGATGTCTGGATGTACAATGCCTATCTGGGGAAATAACCACCGATCATCCCGTGAATTTAAAAATCGCCTCGTCTGAAGGCGATTTTTTGTTTCTGTTTGCCTAAATTTGTGTAAAACTTTTTCAATGAGCGAGGTCCGTCTCCATTCCATTCTGGATAATGATTTCTATAAAATTACCATGCAAAACGCCGTGGTAAAACTCTTCCCGAATGAACGCGTGCAATACGAATTCATCAACCGTGGAAAACATTTTTTCCCCGAAGGTTTTGACCGTGAACTTCAAAAAGCCGTGAATGCTATGGCAGAACTGAAGCTTACCCGCGCCGAAAAAGAATTTTTGCGCATTACCTGCCCTTACCTGGATCTGCCCTATCTGGATTTCCTGGCCGGCTATCATTATAATCCTTCCGAAGTATGCATTAAACAAACCGGAAACGACTTGCAAGTCACCGTAGAAGGCGAATGGTACCGCACCATTCTCTGGGAAGTTCCACTGCTGTCCCTGATTTCTGAACTGCATTACGTGATGAATGGTATGGAGCGCGAGCCAGACGATCTCATCATTGACAAGACCCTGAAGAAAGCCCGCCAAATGGATCGCATGAACGTGACCTATGCAGAATTTGGCACCCGCCGCCGGCACTCCTATGCCGTACACGATCTGGTGGTAAAAGCACTGACCCAAAACCGCCCCTCCGGATTTACCGGCTCCTCCAATATCCACTTTGCCATGAAATACGGCGTAAAACCCATCGGTACCCATGCCCACGAATGGTTTATGTTTCATGCCGCCGAATATGGTTTTAAAATGGCCAATGCCCTTTCACTGGAACACTGGGTAGATGTGTACCGCGGCGACCTGGGTGTGGCCCTTTCGGATACCTATACCACAGATGTGTTCTTCCGCCAGTTCGATAAAAAATTTGCCAAACTCTTCGACGGTGTGCGGCATGACAGCGGTGACCCCATAGAATTTGCTCGAAAAACCATAGCACATTATGAAAAAAACGGCATCAATCCTTTGTTTAAATACATTATTTTTTCAGACGGACTGAATATGGATAAAGTAGCCGAAATCACCCGGGCATGCCAGGGAAAAATCGGAATTTCTTTCGGAATCGGCACGAACCTGACCAATGATGCCGGCCTGAAACCTATGAATATTGTCATGAAACTGGTCGCAGCTCAGTCTCCGAACGGGGACTGGATTCCCACAGTAAAACTCTCAGATGAGCGTGGAAAATATACCGGTGACCCCAATATGATTTCACTGGCAAAAACCTTCCTGAGAATCAATGAATAAAAACCATTACCATGAAAACTCCCATCTTCCTTACAGCCCTTTTCTTCGTCCTCAATTCCTGCGCCATCCATCAGTCAGGGAAAAATGGCGCTCCCGGCGCTCCCGGTGCAGAAGGCGTCAGGACTTTGCCAGAAACAAAAACATCAGGGTATAATCAGGCGCTTGCCGATTCTCTGGGTGCAGATGAATACGGCATGAAAACCTATGTGATGGTCATTCTGAAAACCGGACCGTCCGTCATTACAGACAAGGAAGAACTGAACCGTCACTTCCGCGGCCACATGGAAAACATCCAGCGCCTGGCCAAGGAGGGCAAACTGATTGTCGCCGGTCCCTTTGCCACAAAAAATGACCTGGGCTACCGCGGCATCTTCATCCTGGACGTCAAAACGGCGGAAGAAGCAGAACGCTTAATCAATACCGACCCGGCAGTACAGGCTGGAATTTTTGGGTATGAAATTTTACCCTGGTACGGCTCTGCCGCCCTGCCCCTGTACCTGAAACATACCGAAGCCATCACCAGACAACAACCCTAATCCGTTAAAATCCGCAGCGAAGAATACCGCCGCAGCCACTCCATATTCAGAGTAGAAAAAGTTTCTTTTATTTATCTTTACCGGAAAACTTATGCCATGAAAACCATACAGGAAGTGCTCACCAAACTGGATGAGATCATTGACCATTGTGCAAAGAAAGAAAATCCTGCAGGTTATTTTGCCTGTACGTACCGCATCACCACTGCGCAGATTCTGCGGGAAATCCAAAAGAAGAAATTTGAAGACAACGAGCGCATGACGGTACTGGATGTGCAATTTGCCCGCCGATACACGGATGCCTGGGATCAGTATCTGCATGGAAAAAAGTGCTCCCGGTCCTGGCAATTGGCTTTTGATGCTGCCAAAAATAAAAACCTGCTCATTTTGCAGCATATTTTTCTCGGCATGAACGCTCATATCAATCTGGATTTGGGAATTGCCGCTGCACGTGTGATGCCGCCCCGCAAGATCAATCCGCTGAAAAAAGATTTTGACCATATCAATACCGTGCTCGCATCCATCAGCCAGAATGTGCAGACTGCGCTGAATTCCCTGTTTTACCCGTTAGATTTAATAGACAAGGTGGCGGCGGACCGGGACAACATCGTGCTGGATTTTGCCATGACCAAAGCCCGGGATGCTTCCTGGGCAACTGCCGTCATGTGCAGCAACACGCCCGCCTTTCTGCGCGATACGGTCATTGGCATCGCAGACTATGCAACCGCGCAGGTGGCTACCCGGATTCTGAATCCAAAACTCCTGTCCCCGGCACTCCTTCGGGAACTCAAAAATTATGAAAACAAAAACGTCGCCGAAAACATTGCACTGCTGAGGAAGATTCAGAATATCTGATTCCTAAAGATTGCATTATGAATAAAGGATAAATTCCTGGTTTGCGGAAAGCATCACACAATTTCCCGGCACCACACGCCGGGAATGCGTTTTTCTTCCTATTTTTGAAGCATGGAAATAACATCTCTGTTTATCGGGCTGGTAGCCGGTGCCGCTTTGGGCGCCGTACTGATCTATTTTATACTGAAATCCGGCCATGTAGCCAGAAAAGATTTTGATGAGCTGAACAATAATTTCATCAAACTGAACGCGGATCTGGAAAATGCCACCCAAAAAACGAACGAACTGAACGGACTCTACGATTCAGAAAAAATGAACAACCGCGAACTTTCTGATCTGAGGGCCGACCTGGAAAGACAGATGGCAGTGATTCACGCGGAAAATAATGCACAGAATCAGAAAATCTCTGAACAGACTGAACTGAACAAAAGACAAACGGCCGAAATCAACGCCTTGCAGGAGGAAAAAAATCAACTCATTGCAGTCAAATCCCAACTGGCCGCACAAAATGACAATCTGCAGCAACTGCTGGAACGCCAGAAAGAAGAAATCACTAAAATACAGGAGGCGGCCAAAAATGAATTTAAAAATCTGGCTAATGAAATTCTGGAAGAAAAAACCAAAAAATTTACAGAGACCAACCGTGAAAATCTGGATTCAATACTGAAACCCTTGGGCGAGAACCTGGAATCTTTCAAAAAACGGGTCAATGAAGTGTATGAAAATGAAACCCGGGAAAGGTTTTCATTAAACAACACCATCAAAATCATGATGGATCAGACTTCTAAAATCAGCCAGGAAGCCAATAACCTGGCGACTGCTCTGAAGGGACAAACCAAAACCCAGGGCGACTGGGGCGAAATGATTCTGGAAAGAATTCTGGAAGACTCCGGTCTTACCAAAGACCGGGAATATTTTTCTCAATTTAATATCAAAACAGAAGACGGCGAAAACCAAAGACCGGATTTCGTGCTGAAACTGCCTGGAAACCAACTGGTCATCATTGATTCCAAAGTTTCACTGAATGCCTATGAACGGATGATTTCAGCTGAAGATGAAGAACAGCGCAAACAAAATCTGTCCCTGCACATCGGCGCTATGAAACGGCATATTGACACGCTGGCCGAGAAACGCTATGACCACCTGAAGGAATCTCTGGATTTTACTATTATGTTTGTGCCGGTAGAGCCGGCATTCCTTACGGCGGTGCAAGCCGACCCCCAGTTGTGGAATTACGCATACAAAAAACACATCATCCTGCTGAGTCCTACCAATCTGATTGCCTACCTCAAACTGATTTCCGACGTATGGAAGCGCGATACCCATAATAAAAACGCGGCGGAAATTGCCAGACAAGCCGGTGCGCTGTACGATAAATTCGAGGGATTTATAGCTGATTTACTTAAAATAGGCAAGAAAATGGATGATGCCAAGAGCGATTACGAAAACGCCATGAAGAAGCTGACCACCGGCCGGGGAAATCTGGTAGGCAGCGTTCAAAAGCTAAAACAACTGGGAGCCAAAACCGCCAAGCAACTTCCGGAAGCGATGCTGGAACGGGCCAATGAAGACTCTGACGAAAACCTGCTGGAACCAAATGACGAAAACGAAGAGGCATGATAGAAAGCATACAAAATGACAACATCAAATACCTTCAACGCCTGCTTACCGACAACCGGTTCAGAAAAAAAGCCGGCGTATTTGCCGTAGAAGGTCGCCAGGAAAATGAGCGTGCCCAACGATTCGGGTACGAACCGGCAGCCTTTTTTATCTGTGAACAAATCTACGACCAGGCTATTCCTCCGGGAAAAATCAATTACGTAAGCGATAAAATTTACGAAAAACTCGCTTACCGGGGCAAAACAGAAGGGATTATCGGAATTTATGACGAAAAGACAGCAACCCTGACAGATTTACGGCCTCAGAAAGATTCAGCTGTAATCATTGTGGAAGGAATGGAAAAACCGGGAAATCTGGGAGCCATACTTCGGAGTTGCGAAGCTTTTGGCATTGACAGCCTGATTGTGACCGAAGGAAAAGTAGATTTCTACAATCCAAACGTGATCCGTTCCAGTGTGGGGTGCCTTTTTGGGATGAATATTTATCAAAGCACCAATGAAGAGGTGTATGATTTCTTACAGGAAAATGATTTTCAAATCTTCACCACGATGATGAGTGATGAGTCAGGAAGACTGCAGGACCGGAATCTCACCAGGCGCTCTGCTGTTTTATTCGGTACAGAACATTCGGGGTTATCCGCTTTTTGGTCAGGAAAAGGCATCAACACCCTGATTCCCATGTCGGGCACCATAGACTCTCTGAACCTGAGCAATGCAGTGGCCATTACCTGCTACGAAATTTTACGGCAGAAAAATCCCTGACGAATCAGCGGATCAGGCATAAAAAAACCGCCTCTCTGGGAGAAGCGGTCTTTTTTATCTGTGTAAATTGATTACTGAGCAGAAGCAGCAGAATCAACAGTAGCAGCAGCATCTTCAGCTACAGCAGCAGCAGAATCAGCAACGATAGCAGCAGAATCAGCAACGATAACAGCAGAATCTACAGTTTCGATAGCAGCAGAGTCTAAAGTAGCATCAGTTTCTACAGTTTCAGTTTTTTTACAAGCTACAAGAGCAAGAGCTGCGATACCAGCTACAAATAATGACTTTTTCATAATGTTTCTAATTTATTTAAATTGTTAAATCTTTACGTTTTAATTTTTCGCGTGCAAAAATACGTTTTTAATTCACATGTGCAAATAAAATTCGCATTCCCGCACAATATTTTCACATGAATTACTTCACTGCGTCTTTCACCGCTTCTTTTGCATCTTTCGCAGCACCAGCAGCAGCGTTTGCAGCTTCTGTAGCAGCATCGGCAGCACCTTCAGCAGCATTCTGAGCGGCGTTTGCACCAGCAGCAGTAGTGGCAGCAGCCGCATCGGCAGCAGCGTCTACAGTTACTGTAGCAGCAGAATCGATAACATTGGCAGCAGAATCGGCCACGATAGCAGCAGAATCTACTACGTCTTCGAATGCGTTTTCAGTTTCTACGGTTTCAGTTTTTTTACATGCTACCAGAGCCAGTGCAGCCATACCTGCTACGATCATTGATTTTTTCATAATAAATAATAATTTTGTTGTTTTGGTTTTCTTAAATTTGCTTCGGTTCATCTATTTGAACAGTACAAAGGTATTGCAGGAAATAAATTTGTTTCAGAAAATTAATTGTAATATATTTGTAAACCGTTTTTACAAAAAACCACTACTGATTATCAGGTAATTAAACTAAAAACAGAAGATTTGTCAAATTTAGACATATTGCACTTTGAGCAGCTTAAAAACGAAGTTCAGGCTCAGTTTTTAAAAAACAACACCCCTTCCAGCGAAGATATTTCGAAATGGAAAGGGATTGATATTACCTACTTCCAGGAGGACCTCCGGAAAATCAGCAAAGGAAACATCAGTGAAAAATCCTTTTATACCTATTTCAAAACATCACCCGTAAGTAAGACTCCCAGAATTGACATGCTGAATATTCTTAGTGTTTATGCGGGTTACGTGTCATGGTATGACTTTAAAAAGAAGCATCTTTTTGAGAATGAAATTCTGGAAGAACTGGAAAATGAACCGCCGAAAAGCGAGGTTGCCAACCCCGAAGATGAGCCGGCAGAACTTGTGGCCGAAGCAGATACCATAAAACCGGAAAATCGTGAAAAAACAGCATCAAAAAGTCCTGAAAAAACGATTTTACAAAAATCAACATCTGAAAATCAACAAGTTATTAAAAGTGACGAAGTTTTTGACACCTATGACACCACGGAGCAAAAACCAATACGCAAATCTGTAAAAAGATATATACTCGGAGGAGCCACCATCGTCCTGGGATTGCTGGCCACACTCCTGGGTTTCGGAGATCAGCTGTTCAGCACCACTTTCACCTATTGTTTTGCAGATGCAGACCGTAATACGCCTATCCAGAACACGATCGAGATTAAGGTCATCAAGGAAAATGAATCCCCTATTCTGTACCGGCTGAAACCGGGCGAATGCTTTCAATATACCACCAAAGATCAGGCCTTGCATATGGAGATCAGTTCGCCATTCTACGAAAATCTGGAAATCAACCGTAATCTGGAAACCGCTCCACGGGAAGAAAACATAGAACTGAAACCGGATGATTATAAAATGGCGGTGTATTACTTCTCCAAAAAAGACATCTCCGGCGACCCGTCGGAGGCCACCAGCCTTATTAAACAAAAAAGACGGGAGCTGGAAAACCGCATCAGTGATGATGCAGTGATTTATCAGGTTTATGACAGTGACCTGTACGGCATAGAAACGCTGGATAAACAAAAATATATAACCCTGGTCACAACTCCCACAACTTCCCTGCGTAATCTTTCGGTGATTGAAATGAAGCGCGAGAAAGGAAAAATTGTGTCCATTAAATTCAAAATCAACGAAGATGAAGAGAATCAATAAATTACTGCTTTTCGGGCTTATGCTTGCACTGTTTACGGGGTGCAAAAAAGAGCAGGAAAACCTCTCTCTGGAGCAGGTAAAATACAACAGTAACACCACCAGTTACCCGTCTGCAAAGATGGATACCCTGCAGTCCATTAACAAAATTACGCGCCAGAAAGTGCGTGAAGTGCTGGAATTATCTATTCTTTACAACTCCGGAAACAAGGACACTGAAATAGATGCGGCCATGTATAACCAGATCCTGGGCTATTTTTATAAACCGGATTCCACTACGGTGAAATCATTGTTTACAGAACTGGACAGCCTTAAGGTAAAAAATTCCCGGATTAATTCCTTTGAAGTACTGGATCGCTATTATAAGGAGGATACTTTAAATTATGCCAAATTTCAGGTAGAATACTTCAACCAGGCAAACCAAAGCCTGGGCAAATTTGACCGTGAGGCACAGTATATCCTGGTTCCGGCAGAAATTCAGTTTAAAAAAGAGTTTAAATTTTTCTTTCTGAATTTTTACGAAAAACCTTTGAACGACACGATTTCATCAGGAGTCACAAGATAATCCAGCGCGACATCTGATTCTGAAACATCTTCAATCTGCACATCAGGCGCAAAAAATCCCACGCCTATTTTGGGACATTCCTGATTTACAGATGCAAAAAATCCGTCGTAATAGCCTTTGCCGTACCCTACCCGGTTGCCATTCGGGTCACAGTACAATAATGGCGTGATGATAAAATCATAATTGGTAATTCCGCTGTCTTCATCAGAAGCCGGTTCTGCAATTCCCCAGCTGTTCACTTCCATTTTCGTGTCCCGGGTATACTCTGCTGCAATGATTTTGTCGCCAATCATCTTAGGCAGGAATATCCGGATGTCATTCTCCAGAAAATAACGGATGAAAAACCCTGTGTCCACCTCATTAAATTTCGCAATCGAAAGAAATATGTGAACTTTCTGTCCTGCTTTGGGCTGAAACTGCGCCATGAAGCGGTGGTATATTTTTACTGACTCTTGCCGTACCTCGTCTCTGGTCAGCTGCTTGCGTTTTTGGAGGTATAATTTCCGCAGTTCCGATTTTTTCATACTCAAATGTACAAAAAATAGCGCTCGATCAGAGCGCTATGCATATTGAAAAATATTTTACAATCAGGTTTCCTTCACCGAAATAATCTTCACCGGACAGGCCTTGGCCGCTTTCTCACAAGGCTCAAAAGCCTCATGATTGGGCGTCTTCAGGGTATAAAACCCTTTCTTGTCTGTGGTTTTCAGCAGTACCGACTTTCCGTCTTTTTTAGACATCCGGAAAAACTCCGGTGCAAATTCAGCACAGTAGTTACACCCGATGCATTTATCCCGTTGAAGCGTGACAATGACCATTAGTTATTCGCAACAATTTTATATAATTTATCTGACGGACGAACCCGGAAATCCGTTTTGAAGGTAATGACGTCAGACTTTGTAGCTTTTTCCGCTTCAGGTTTGGTATCTACCTGCATGGATTCCAGAATCATTTCCTGAGAGCCGGTAGTAGGTCCCTGAATCAGAACTTTATCTCCGACAGCCAGATCATAGGCTTCAATCAGGAATTCTGCCACATTGGATTTCGGATAGAAATGGCGTCCCTTACCGATGTATACTTTCTTTTGTGTTGCACTGGATCCTGAATTATCTGACCATTCGCCCAGTTCCTGACCCAGGTAATAACCATCCCAGAAACCTCTGTTGTACACCGTTTCCAGCTGTTTCATCCACGCATCCACTTTTTCCTGAGAGAAAGTACCTTCATCTATTGCATCAATGGCTTCACGGTAACATTTTGTTACGGTAGCCACATACTCCGGTGCACGTCCGCGGCCCTCAATCTTCAGCACCTTCACCCCTGCATCCACAATCTGATCCAGGAATCCGATGGTGCATAGGTCTTTCGGAGACATCATGTATTCATTGTCCAGCTCTATTTCAAACCCGGTTTCCTGATCTATCACCGTATATTTTTTGCGGCAGTTTTGCTTACACGCTCCTCTGTTGGCAGATGAATTATGCGAATGCAGACTCAGATAACATTTACCGGAAACCGCCATGCACAAAGCCCCATGACCAAAGATTTCCACTTCTACCAGATTACCGGCCGGACCTTTTACCTGCTCTTTTTCAATCTGATCACAGATTTTTTTAATCTGCGTAATGGACAATTCTCTGGACATGACCATGGTATCTGCAAACAGTGCGTAAAACTTCACAGTTTCTATATTGGTAATATTAATCTGGGTAGAAATATGAACTTCCATCCCGATCTGACGTGCATAGGCAATCACCGCCTGATCCATCGCGATTACGGCGGTAAGGTCTGCCGCTTTTGCCTGATCCAGCAGGGTTTTTATAATCGATAAATCATGATCATAAATAATGGTATTGAGCGTAAGGTAGGTGCGCACCCCCTTCTCTTTGCATCTTCTGGAAATCTCCGGAAGATCATCTATAGTAAAATTCATGGTGGCACGTGCACGCATATTCAGTTGTTCGACCCCGAAATATACCGAGTCTGCGCCATTATCCAATGCGGCCTGCAGTGCGCTAAAGTCCCCTGCAGGTGCCATTAATTCTATTTTTCCGCTTTTCGTCATTGCTTATTCTGAAAATTTTTGCAAAGATAAGGTATTTAAAATTTGATACTTATGCCAAAATGACATAAATTTCATGATTGATAAAAACAATGACCCGTATGCGCAGTACCAAAATGTCTGTCGTAACCTTTAAAATAAGCGAAAAGCTGTTAAATTTACGTTAAAACTGAAACAAGCAGGAAATTTCTCTGACTGATATAGCATAGAATTTGTGTAACAGAAAGCAAATAATATTAGACTATGAAAGATATTTTTAAAAAAATACTGCCATTTGCAGTAGTTGGTGTAATGTCTGGGGCAACCACCTTCGGGGCTATTCATTATTTTGAAAACAGAGAAACCACAGACCAAACCTCATATTTTACAAATGCCAAGAGCAATGTTTCATTTGCCGGCTTTAACCAGGCCGCACTGGGCGATGATTTCGTACAAGCCTCCAAAATGACCGTACCGGCAGTAGTAACCATTAAAAACTATTCAAACAGAACGTCCGGGAGAAGTACGGAACAGGATATATTCGAATGGTTTTTCGGACAGCCAAACCGCAGCCAGCGAAACCAGCAGAGACCCGATAACATTCCATCCGGAATGGGTTCCGGTGTAATCATCTCTCCGGACGGCTATATCATTTCCAACAACCACGTGGTGGCCGGTGCCAATAAACTGGAAGTAGTGCTCAGCAATAAGAAAAGCTATATTGCCACACTGGTGGGAACCGACCCCAACACTGATATTTCGTTATTGAAAATTGAAGAGAAAGGATTGCCATACCTGAACTTCGCCAACTCGGATAATGTGGAAGTCGGACAATGGGTGCTGGCGGTAGGAAACCCATTAGGACTGAACTCTACCGTGACCGCAGGGATTATTTCTGCTAAAGGCCGTGGAATCGGTATTCTGGGCAGTCAGGGAAATGCAACCAATCCAATTGAAAGTTTCATCCAGACCGATGCGGCCATTAACCCCGGAAACTCCGGAGGTGCACTGGTAAATACCAATGGCGACCTCATCGGCATTAACTCTGCTATTTCCTCTACGAACGGGTACTATCAGGGATACGGATTTGCGGTACCTGCTAACCTTGCCAAGAAAATTGTGGAAGACATCAAGAAATTCGGACTGGTACAGCGCGGATTCCTGGGCGTAAACTCACTGGACTTATCCAATGATCAGCAAATTGCTCAGTACAACTCCCGCAACAACACCAAACTAAAATCCGGAGCCGGCGTATATGTGACAGACGTGACCGAAAAAAGTGGCGCTGAGGATGCAGGGCTGCGTACCGGAGACATCATTACCAAAATAGACCAGACCACTATTAAAGATTTTGCAGATTTATCCCTCTCTGTAGGAAGCAAAAGACCTGGCGATCAGGTGATGGTGACTTACCTGAGAAACGGCAAAGAAAATACAGCCAGAGTAACTCTGAAAGACCAGAAAGGAAATACCACCGTGCGCAGCAAAGCTGACCTGAGCGTTTCGGAAAAAATAGGAGCCGAATTCGAACCCCTGAATGACCGTTTCAAAAGAGACTATGGACTGAACAGCGGCGTGGTGACCAAGAACGTGGCAGTAGGTGGCGAAATGGCCAAAATAGGCATTGTAGACAATTACATCGTAATAGAAATAAACGGCAAACCCGTGAATTCTGAGAAAGAAGTAGAAAACATCCTGAAAAACCACAAGGGAAATGTACAGGTAAAATTCGTGGATGAATCCGGACGGATCTACACCCGCGGCTTTACCATGCCGAACTAAACCCGGGATTTTTCTATAACCATAAAAAAATGCGTCTCAGAATCTGAGGCGCATTTTTATGACGAAGCGAACTCTAGGAAGAAAGGCGATCCCCGTTTCCGGCCGCCAGTTTTGCTGCTTTCCGCTGTCTTCTTTTTTTTCTTTCATAAATAACTTCCACAATTTTCCCTCCAATCCATGAGAACGGGAAAAAAGTAAGAAAGATGCAGATCTTGTAGAACGTGGGATGGTACGGAAAGATGACCACATCCATAACCGCACAAAACAGCAGTACAAAACCGATGAGAATCGCATAGGCTACTTTTCCGTACTTCACAATAATGGCGGTCACCACGCCCCCTACTATGGAACCGATGCCGGTAAAAAGCAGGAGAAAAGCAAAAAAACCATCATCATGCTGTACCGATTTCAGAAAACTCTGCCAGCGTTCGAAAGGAGCAAAATCCTCAAAGGTAATCCATCTAGGATTAGATCTGATTCCCAGAGTGATTAAAAGCAGTGCAACTGCGAGTCCTACCAGAACCGCAAAAGTATTTCGCAAAAAATTCATTAATCCTGATGCGCAATCATTGAAATTTCAACATCCACATTCTTGGGCAGGCACGACACCTGAACCGTTTCTCTTGCCGGGTAGTGTGCTGCATCCAGATAAGACGCGTAAATTTCATTAACCACCGCAAAATCATCCATATTTTTAAGGAAAATGGTCGCTTTCACCACATGGTTGAAAGTCAGGCCGGCTTCTGTAAGGATGGCCTGCAGGTTTTTCATTACCTGGTGGGTTTCTTTTTCTATACCCTCCGCCAGATTTCCGGTGGCCGGATCTACAGGAATTTGACCGGAGATATACAGAATACCGCCCGCCATATTGGCTTGTGCGTAAGGTCCGATGGCTGCAGGTGCATGTGCGGTAGATATTACTTTCTTCATAAAAAAAATGTTTGTGCAAATATAAAACTAAATTCAGAATCATCAAGCCGACCCTATGTGCGGATAGTTGGTGATCTTTGTGAGCAGTACGGTCCGGGGTCAACCGCTATCCCTTAAAACGGCGCATTAGGCTGTGTAAAACTGCGGTCTTTGTATTTCAGTGCGTCACTCAGGATATTAGCTTTGATGCCGATAAAGAAATCATAAACCTTGTACTGCCCGAAGGGCACCCAGTTGAAATTAATGGTAAAACTCCGCTGATCCCGTGAAAACCCGAGACGTGTATAGGCCAGATCTTTGGTAATGAAATCATAGTGCGTGGATCCGTTGATATTCCAGTATGGAGTAAGCTGTATGCTGCCGTCCAGACCCACAGAAGCTACCGATCTGCCAAACATGGACCCACCGCGGGTATAGCCGTAATTGGCATTGACATTCAGCGACCATGGCTGATGGAAGCGCGCGTAGTGATCATCATCAAAGAAATAATTCTCGTTTCTGATCTCACCTTTCATCTTATACTTTTCTGCCAGTTCTTCTTTCTCACCGAAAAGCTCCTCACTCAGCGGGTAAGAAAGCTGAAGATTGAAGGACTGTATGTTGAACTTCCCGAAATTTTCTGTTCTGAACATCCGGTTTTCTTCTTCCAGAAAGATGTTTTCATAGGGATCGATCAGCAGACTGCTGTTCAGGCTCAGTTTTCCTTCAAACAATGAAGACTGACCATTTACGGAAAACGTGGACCAGGGGTGGTCTTTGGCTGCAAAATTATAACCACCGGTAATATTCAGGGCTTCAAAAATTTTAATTTTCTTCACGCCAGTAGAATCTTTTTTAGACCGTACTTTCATTTCAATATTATTGCCAATACTGAAATTTAGCGAACCTTCCATTCCCGATGTGGGCGAACCGATAATTCCTCCTTCAAATATAGAATAAGGGATCAATGTTCCGGAGGCATCGTAATAGTTTCTGAAATATCCGAAATCAGGATTGCCGAAATCCGGCCGGTAGCTGAATCCGATACTGGGCATCAGCATATGACGAATTCCCTGAATGGCAGAGCCGGCCTTAAATATTTTGGTTCCGTACAGGGTGGTCTGCAGGCTGGCGGTAGTGCTGAACATGGAATAACCGCTGATGCGCTTTTCAAGTTCATTATCCACCATATTGGTCACGGGATTGTACTGTTTGTTCAGTGTTTTGGTGGTAAGGGCATTGTCAATATTGGCTCCCAGTGAGAAGGTAAAATATTTGGCGATGGTGGTATTGGTTCCCAGTCCGATATTATTGCGGAGTCCGGTCTGCATTTTTTCCCACATGGCACTGGTAAACATTTCGCCCTCTCCGGTATTCACGAAATTGGTAAAGTTCAGTCCGGTGTTCACGGTTATATTTTCCAGAAGCCCTTCCCGCACTCCTGTTTTTGGTTTAAAAAGGTAAAACTGGTTCACCGCCACATTTAGTTGCGGTAAGCGCAGGTCTCCCAGGCCGGTAGAAAAGTTCTGAGAATAAGATGTGGTTCCGGTAAGGGTGACGGGCAGATTCAGGAATCGCTTGGTAATGCTGATGGTAGAATTCTGTTGTGTATTGAGTACATTCTGGTTAAAGATGTAATTATTGTTAATAGTATTGTTATAGAATTTGGAACTCACCAGATCTACAGAAGCGCTGAAATTGAGCAACGGGTTCGCTTTGGAATCCTGAGAATGGCGCCATGCAATACGGTAGGTATTGATTTTACTGTAATCATCCAGACCTTTAATTCCGCGTACGGTGGAGCCTATATCTGCAGAAAAGTTCCCGGTATAGCGGTATCGTTTGATATAATTGGTTTCCGGCCGAAGGTTCCAGCTACCTTTGGTATAAAAATCAATGAGAAGTTTTACATCAAAATGCTCGCCGATGGGTTGGTAATACCCCAGGCTGTTCAGAAAAAAGCCTACATCCTGTCGTTCGCCAAAACTCGGAATCAGAATTCCCGCAGAACGCTTGTCCGAAAACGGCAAAATAGCAAATGGCATAATGAGCGGTGTAGGCACCTGCTCAATGTACATCTGCACGGGGCCCGTAACAATGGATGACTTTTCTTTACCTTTAACGAGCTTAATATGGGATGCCAGCAAGTGGTAATCTGCCAGTGTATCTTTCTTCTGCAGAAAATATTCATCTGTAGTAAAGAGTCCTCTGCGCATAAAAAACACAGAATCGTTATACTTCTTGGTTTTCTGAGCTACAATCACCCCCTCATTCTCTTCGGTTCGGGCGTTATAGGCAATGGCCTGGCGGGTTTTGTAGTTGTACACAAAATCATTGTATTCATATTGCTTGCCACCCTGGGTCGCGATGGCCGGAGCAATGACTTTTCCTGTAGAATCTATTTCACCGCGGGCATAGATTTCATTTTTCTTCCAGTCTATCCGGATATAATCTGCATCAATCTGCATATCCTGATATTTCACCTGTGCCTGCTTATTCAGGTAGGTCATTTTATGCTGAAAATCGTTGCGTTCACTATCCGCTTTAGTCCGCACAATATCAGCCAGTTGCTCTGCCGGAAGTTTAATGGTATCTGTTTTGCGTACCGTATCATTAACTATCTTATTTTCAGACGAATTTTGAGCGCTCAACTTTGCTAAAAAACTGTTAAAAATTAGGATAATTAAAATATGTAATATATTTTTGGAGGCGCTTTTGATGCTGCTAAATTTAATGATTTCAGAAGCCAAAATTAAAATAATTTTTAAGAATTGATGATGATAACGAAATTTTGTTTCAAAAAATATTTTGTGATCTGTTTTTTAATGATATTTTTTGTGAGTTCTGCTCAGAAAAAATTCACCATTGTACTGGATGCGGGACATGGCGGGCATGACGTGGGTGCTACCCGCAATTATGATTTCGGAACACCGCAAGAAAAAGACATCACGCTGAACATTGTGCTGAAACTGGGCAAAATGCTGGAAGAAAACAAAAACTTCCGCGTCATTTATACCCGGAAAACAGATATGTACCCTTCTCTGACCGAGCGGACCAATCTTGCCAACAGGAGCAAGGCAGACCTGTTTATGTCCATTCACGTGAACTCCTCGGCCAGCAAGAGTGCTACCGCCAGAGGCACGGAAACCTTCGTACAGGGGCCCAATCAGAACCGTGAAAATCTGGAGGTGGCCAAAAAAGAAAATGATGTTATCTATCTGGACGCCAAAGACCGTGAAGTTTTTGCATCCTATGACCCCTCTTCTCCCGAATCCCTGATCGCACTGAAAATTCAACAGGGAAAATATCTTGAGAGAAGCCTGCATATCGGAAGTTTTATCGAAGAAAATTTTGAAAAAGGAGGCCGCTTCTCCCGCGGGGTAAAGCAGGCCAACCTTCATATCCTGCGGATGAGTGCCATGCCGTCTGTACTGATAGAAACAGGCTTTGTAAACAATTATGAAGATGCTGTTTTCCTGAGCAGTGATGAAGGCCAGCGGAAGACCGCCACTCAGATCTACAATGCGGTATTGAAATATGCTTCCAAAAATCTGGTGGCTGCTGCCGAAGAGCCCAGGAAAAAACAGGAAAAGAAAGAGATGCCGCTTAAGAATGACTTCCGTATCCTGCTGATGAGCACGCCCATTAAATATAATTACGGTGATCCTGCCTTTAAAGGCCTGAACTACATTTTACCCATCAAAGAAAACGGGCTTTATAAATATTACTATGCAGTGACCAATCTGGCCAGCGTGCGGGATGCCAACCTGAAAACGGCAAGAGATGCCGGCTTCAGAAATGCCACTTCTGTAGGATTTGTTCCGTTCCAGACCCTGAGATCCGGTTCCTATACCCTGGAAGTGTATGTAGGGAAAGACCGTTTGCCGTCAGATTCGTACATTCTAAAGAACCTGAAAGATGTGAAGCGGGAAAAGGCTAATGGCGTATTCTATTACACCTACGGAAGCGAGAAAACGCTAGAAGCCATCGTGAAATTACAGAAATCGCTTGAAGAAAAAGGCATCAAAAATTCGGTTATTCAAAAGCTGAATAAATAGTTCAGCAAAAGATTTTGAAAATCATTTTAAATGTTTAATTTTGCAGTCCGAAAAAAAAGACGGCCTATTCGTCTAGTGGTTAGGACTCAAGATTTTCCCTGTCTACCGCCAGGCAGGCCTGTCTACCGCCAGGCAGGATTCTTGCAACAGAGATTCGCATTTAAAAGCAAAAAATGAATGCAAAATGATTACTGTTTATGTTTTGAAGAGTACGAAAGACGGAGCAAGGTATACGGGAATGGCGAAGGATGCAGAAAGAAGACTGAAGGAGCATAACGGAGGAAAAAACAGATATACAAAAGGACATATTCCATGGGAAATTGTCTACACAGAAACTCATAAAGACTGGAGTTCTGCTAGAAAGAGAGAAAAGTTTCTAAAAAGCAGCGACGGTTTAAAGTTTTTGAAAAATAACGGCCTATTCGTCTAGTGGTTAGGACTCAAGATTTTCATTCTTGCAACAGGGGTTCGATTCCCCTATAGGCTACAAGTTTAGAAAAAAATAAAAATTTTAATAAAATATTTTGCGGGTTTAAAAATAAAGTATATCTTTGCACCCACAATTGAGAAACAATTATGGCAAATCATAAATCAGCTTTAAAGAGAATCAGACAAAATGCTGCGAAGAGACTTCGTAACAGATATTATCATAAGACTGCCAGAACGGCAATTAAAGTGTTAAGAAGCGAGGAAGACAAGACTGCAGCTGCAGAGCAACTTCCGAAAGTAATCTCTTTGGTGGATAAACTGGCTAAGAAAAACATCATCCACAAAAACAAAGCAGCCAACATTAAAAGCAAATTAACTAAGCACGTTAACAAACTGGCTTAATTCATAAAGAGTCCGGCCCGTTCGTCTATCGGTTAGGACCTCAGATTTTCATTCTGGTAAGAGGGGTTCGATTCCCCTACGGGCTACGAAAACCAAAACGCAAGTTTTGGTTTTTTTGTTTTTATTACCTGGAAAAAGACCGACGCATGTGTGCAGTTGAACGTACGGGACAAACCAGCTCCGTGTTATCCGCCTGTCATCTAAACCTGCTCTTCTTTTTGCAAATCCCGGTATAATTTATCGGCAGACCATTTGGCATGTCGGGAAGGCCTGATTACAAATCCGCGTTTGTAGGAATATACTTTGGTAAATTCTGCCCCGAAAAACAGCAGCATACAGGAATAATTGATCCACATCATAATCAGAATAACCGTGCCGGCACTTCCAAAAACTGACGCAGGTTTGAAGTTTTGAAAATACAGGCTTAGCAGGAATTTCCCGATGGTAAACAACAGTGTGGTCAGAAATGCACCAGTCCATACCGACCGCCACCTGATTTCCACATCCGGAAGGATTTTAAAAATCATGGCAAACAGCAGCATAATCACGCCGAAACCAACGCCAAAATTAACCGATTCCATTAACAGGTAAGTTTCAAAACCGAAATGTTGGGTTATGAAATTATTCAGAAAACTAATGAGTGAGGAAAGCACCATGGTAATCATGAGCAGAAAACCCACAATTAAAATCATGCTGAGGGAATTGGCCCGGTCTACCAGAAATTTCAGAACGGCCTTTTTGGGCGCCGCCTGTACATCCCAAAGTTCATTGAGGGACTGCTGAAGCTGAAAGAACAAGGTGGTAGCCCCAAATACAAGTGAGAAGACCCCCACGGTTTTCATGAAGACATTTTTCTTATCAATCAGCGCTCCGGCAATCATGTCTTCTATACTTTTTGAAACCTCACGACCCATCATTTCGCTGATCTGACGGCTGATTTCGCCACGGATAGCCTCCTCGCCGAAGAAGTTTCCGGCAATCCAGATGATGATGATCAGCAGGCCGGGAATGGAAAAAATAGCGTAATACGCCAGACTGGCGGAATATTTGGCTGCCGGAGAAGCATTCCATTCCTTGAAGGTCTCTTTTAAAACATCCCGGTAAAATTTCCAGTCTCTCTTCATCATCACAGTATTTAAAAAGGATATCCGATGGCAATGTTCAATATCAGATTATCTTTGCGCCATGTGGGATTTCCAAAATCAATTTTATCAAATACCCAGCGTTCGCCCTCATTCATATAGGGCACACGAAGCGGCATGGCCAGATCTAATCTCAGCACCAGGATTGAAAAATCCAGCCGCAGTCCGAGGCCGGCTCCCACAGCAATTTCATTCAGAAAATCACCGGAAAATTTTCCGCCGGGGCGCGCAGGGTCTTCATTGACCAGCCACACATTTCCGGCATCCGCAAAAATACCCACATTCAGAAACTTATACAGATTTGCCCGGTACTCCGCATTAACCTCCAGTTTTATGTCTCCGGACTGGTCAAAAAATATGGAAGTGGTCTCCGGATTATAGCTTCCCGGACCCAAAGCCCTCGCACGGAATGCCCGGATACTGTTGCTGCCTCCCACAAAAAACTGCCTGGAGAAAGGGATATGCTCCGAATTGCCATAAGGATAAGCGACTCCTGCAATGGCACGGGCCGCCAGTACACTTTCTTCACCCACTTTATGATAAAAACGGAAATCGTGCTCCATTTTCGCATACTGACTGAAGGGAATATCAAAGATATATTTCTGATTGCCTTTTTTCACATTGGCTCCGGTAAGCAGTCCGGTGAGGTTTCCAGATAAATCCAACGATCCTTTATAGTAAATAGTGTTGGTCTTCGGAAGCATGGTGTTGGTATAGGTATAACTGTAAGTTGGCCCGAAGATCAGCTGCTTTTCTACCACCCGTTTCAGATAGGGATTGCCGGCAGCCAGAGAGTCGAACCGTGGGGTAACGTGTGCCGGTGAAACCAGGGTAGCATCAAAAATCTTCAGGTCATGCTCTTTTCTTGCATTTTCCTTCCAGAGATAGCCGAAAGACGCATTGAAGTTATTCAGCATATAATATTCTGTACGGTTCTGAAATTCATAACCGATGCTCATATTGGTTCTGGGGACGAAAGCGCTGGAAGAATGGAACCGGAACGGCGCAATGATTCTGGGCACGCTCAGCTCTATGCGGCTCCCGGCACGGAAAATATTATTGGCCTCTTTCGGGCCACCCACCTGTACATCAAACGCACCATACACAGAAGCTTTCAGCTGTTCGGCACCGCGGAAAACATTACGGTGGGTCCAGTTCAGATTCACCTCGCTGCCCACATAATTGGCAGAGTTGCTCCTTGCCATGGTTTCCAGCCTCAGACTCTGAAACGCCCGGGGCGTGAGCTGGTAATACACATCAAATTTGTGGTTAGCAGAATCTGAAATTACAAAATCGTTCTTCACAAACTTGAAAACTCCCAGACTGATAAGGCGGTTCAGCGTAAGATTATGATCTTTACGGTTGTATAAATCTCCGGTTTTAAAATACATGGCCCGGTCAAACACCCGCGGCTTGAACTTATTTTGGGGATCTATAATATACATATCATTATAGGCTGTAACGGTGTCTGTGCTCATGGGAATACCATACAAACCCCGGCGTACATCCTGAATATTATAATCGGGGAAAACTACTACCTTATCTATGGTAAAAGGTTTGGTGGCCAGTTCGGGAGTATTGTCCTTCAGTTTCACGAACATTTCAACCTCGTGATTGCGGGTGACGGTACTGTCTGCCTGAACAATGATATTATCCGGATGGAAATAATAGAATCCATGGTCTTTCATATAATTGTCTATGCGTTCCCGCTCTGCTTTGATGACATCCAGGTCAAAAGGTTTTCCTGTTTTCAGTAGAGTTTCATCCTTAATTTCCTGAATCCGCTGATTGGCAATGCCGGTATCCCCGGGAAATGTTACTTTGCTGATATAGTACCGGGCACCGGGACGAACGGTATAATCTACCCGGACTTTCTTATTTTTCTCTATAGAATCATACCGGGCACGCGCATTGAAATAACCTTTGTTTTCCGAATAATTTTCCAGAATTTCCCGGTTGAATTCCATGTCCACATCTTCCATCAGTACCGGCTCCTCTCCTATTCTGTATTTCAGCCAGTGGCGGAAACCGGTTTCTTTTTTGGGCTCTTTGGTTATGTTATACATATAGAGTCTTGGCCTCAGACCCAGAAACGATGAATTGGGCTTTGGGGTAAGATGATCTTCCAGACCAGATTTCAGTTCAGATTTACTTTTTTTCGGCAAGGTATCGTTTTCAATCTTGACTTCTGCACCTGTATAGAGTTTTTCGTTATCCTTCAGAAAACGGGTGTTGCTGCACGAAGCCACTGCAAAGAAAACAGCAACTGCCAGGATATACGTTCCATATTTACCATATATATTCATTATCTACTTTCTGCTTGATTATTGTTTTTTCTGTTCTTGTTCCGCCCGGACCGCTCAAATATCTCACGGAACTTGTTATAATCCAGCGTGATGATGAATCCGACTCCGGTTTCTACAATCTGACCTTGCAGGGCTACCTGATATTCATTCTTGCGATATGCCCTCAGCATGTATCTGCCGTCTCTGGAGAGACTGTAATCAATGGCCACATCTCCGGCGATATTGGTCATCTCCTCATTCTGCCGGGCACTGCCTTCTAACCCGAAGTTACTGCCCACACTTACTTTCAGGCGGTCATTCAGCAAGCGTTTGCTTACTCCCACATTCAGATCTGTACGCTCATTTCTTTCGCCCATACTGTAATCTTCTGTAGATTCCAGATCGAAGTTCAAATCTACTCCTTCTATGAGGTCAGAAGCCAGATTATTGAGCTGTTGTGAGAGAATTTTGCTCACACTCTGCCTGGCCAGGGTTCCCGCTGAGATGCCCGCTTCACTCTGAAACGGATTTTCGCCAATGAAACGGTTCAGCAACAACAGAGCAAATACCTGCTTGTTCATTTCGGAGGGTTCTCTTCTCAGCATCTCCAGTTTGGCTTTCACATTATCCTGAACGGTAGTGGAAACCGAGGTCAGTTCTTCATCGGTAGTGATATCAAAAGTAATTTCCGGCTTCAGAAGTTCGCCTTTCATCTGCAGTAACGTATTGAAAGGAATTCTTTGCTTGTACGCATTAACCTCCGCATTAGACATGCCTGCAATTTGCTGCTCTACCAGATCTATGGGCGGTGCTTCGGTCTTGTAAACGGCGGTAATATCCAGATTTGCGGTGGTAGGTTCACCGGTCCAGGTAATGGTACTTCCTTTCTCTATGTCAAATCTTCTTTTCAGTAAACTTACGGACATTTCATAGGCTCCTTCATGAACCTCATACACGCCTACGAGGGTTGTTTTACCCGACGGGTCTATGCCGCCGGTAAGGTCTGCCTCTCCCTGAAGCTCCACAAAATCGCCGTTGGCTTTATCAATGATTAATGAAAGTTTCGCGTCCGGATCCACTTCTATATTGACGCTCACATTCATGCCCCGTATGCTGGACTGCGCATCTATGGAATCCGTCTTCACAGTCTGCTGCAGTACCACCTGATCCTGGTCAATGAATTCTACGATTCCCTGCCGGTCCTGCATGGTCGGCGAAGATTGTGGCAGCACGAACGTAAAATTGGTCTGGTCGGTCACAGAAAGTCTTCCGTCTACCACCGGCAGATCCAGATTTCCGCTCACCTGAAGACCTGCATCTACAGCCAAAACGCCGTACATAATTTTATCTCCGGCTTTTTCGGAGTTTACCACTTTAAAGTCGTCTGCATTTACAGAAAATCCAAAAGT
This sequence comes from Chryseobacterium sp. MFBS3-17, assembly GCF_020687745.1. Taxonomy (GTDB): domain Bacteria; phylum Bacteroidota; class Bacteroidia; order Flavobacteriales; family Weeksellaceae; genus Marnyiella. The sequence goes on along the minus strand of NZ_JAJEWK010000002.1, from coordinate 106,736 downwards.
AAAGTCCCGGTAATTCTGCGTCATCACATCGCCATCAATAATCAGAGAATTACCTTCGGTATCATGAAGTGTAAACCGGTTAAAGTTTAAACCACGGTTTGTAAAACGGATTTCATCATTTAAATCCCTAAAGACACTTCCCGTCTGGGTTATTTCCAGACCCGCCTGGTTGAATCTGACTCCGCCCCGGATTTGTGGTTCGTCTGCAGTCCCGGTAATGCTAAGGTTGCCGGAAAGATAGCCTTCGGAATTGACCAGCTGACCCATGGTAAAACCCTGTACGCTTGCCATCTGTAGCCGGTTCATATCCAGATTCAGGTTGAAGCGGCCCGCTCCGGTGTGGTAAGTGCCCTGAACAGTCATATCATTATCATAACCACTGAGGGTTATATCTGCATTAAGCAGTTGGGCAGTATTCTGACTTACCTGTACATCCAGATTACCTACCGGATTTTCGTAGAAATACAAATCAGAAATATCGAGATCAGAAGTAAAGGTCATATCCTGCTGCAGATTCCGCAATTGTGCGGTACCATTAATATTCCCGCGGGCAAGCAACGTATCTTTTTTGATAATTTCCGTAAGGGTTTCTATTTTAAAATCCTGCAGAGTAATATTCAAAGGGCTTCCCGGAGTTGCAGTTTCAGACTGTACCGCAATACGGCTGGGACCATTAGAAACCATAAAATCACGGGCCAGAATGCCACGACTCCCGAACTGTATCTGATTTTCCGGATCTACTGCCCAGTCGGTATAATTAAGTTTCAGACCATCGGGATTCAGTGACAGCCGGGTAACATCTCCCATGGACTGCAGATTTCCTGCGATCAGAAACCGGATTTCCTCTTTTTCATCTTGTGTGGTAATGCGGTAATTCACCACATCATCTGCCACATCTCCGCTCACGCTTACTTTGTTCAGTGCAAAACTTTCACTTTGTACCGCCGCCACGCTCAGGTCATACTGCAGCGTTTCATTGACATTATTCACCATCAAAACTCCATCTGCAATACTGTTTGCGCCATAAGTCACCTGCGGAATCTGACCCTCCACATTCAGAGCGCCGGTATCGGCATTGAAATTACCGGTAACGGTAATGGGCTCAAAAGATTTCAGATCGGGCAGAAATTTCCGGATCAGGTCATCGTTTTTCACTTTGGCATTAAACGAAAGATATTGTCCCGGATCGGTCTTTACCTGTGTTTTGGAATCCTGGATCGTATAATACCGGTTAATGGTTTGCTGAAGAGCGCCGGCAATCTGGGTGAGTTTATATTTTCCGGTTACATCCAGGTCTGCCACCTGAGATGCCAGTCTGATCTGATTGATGCTGTCTGATGATACTGCATCCAGCCTTATTTCCTGAATGGGAAAGACTTCTTTGGTATCTGAAATGGCAAAGTTCTGAAGCAGTAAATATCCGTTCAAAGCATCAGGATCCAGACTGCGGAAGTCGCCGTCTATTTTTCCGGCCAGAATCATCGGGTCCTCATAAAAACCGAGCGTATGTACATCCAGTTTTGTAATATCACCATTGACCTTCACCGCAGGATTATGCTCATCATACACCCCGGAGGCCGCCAGGGTAAGTTGTACATTCGGATCTTTGGAATTCAGCAAAATTTCGTAGGCACCCCGGTTGATTTTTCCCTGCAAATCCATATTCCGGTAGGTATAATTTCGGAATGTGAGTGACTGAATATTTCCTGCCACGGCAGCCGTCATTATTTCGGGGTCAAAACTACGGCCTTTTGCAACAATCTGTCCCGTGATGGCACCTAATTCATTATTTCTGATTATTTTTCCAAGTTGCAGGTGTTGCAGGTTCGCTTTCACGTCGAATGTTTCTGCATTCTTCTGCTGCATATTGACCAGGGCATTAATCGCCGCATTCCCAAACGTGGAGGTAAGAGTCAGCCGTGTATTCACATCTTGCGTGGTGCCTTTTGCGGTTCCTTTCAGCGTAAAAAAGGAAGGCAGCTGAATATCAGGAGGAATGGTTCCCGGTGGCAGCAGGTTGTTCACCGTGCGCGCTTCAGAAGAAAATTCACGGATGTTGACGTCATAATACAAACGTTCCGGCTGCATGGCATTTTTCAGTGTACCGGCGAGGTTGATTCTAGCTTTATCCAGACCAGACAATTCCAGATTCTGAATCAGCATGTTGTTTAAAGTTCCTCTGGCCCGTAAATCTGCATTCAGAACAGCATTTGGGTATTGGTTAAAGGGTGCAGTATTCCGGAGAGAAGGAACAAAGGTGAGGATATCTGCAAAACCAATTTTTGACCGGCGGATGTTGGCACTGACTTGCACCGAACCGGGATTAGCCGTGAGTTGCTCAGGCGAGTTATAATTCAGGACCACCTCATCCCGAAGCACCGTACGTGAAGTTTCCAGATAAAGATCTTTCAGAAATGCCTGTTTTTCTCCATACTGAAAGTCCGTACTGAATTTCCGGATGTCCAGTCCGCTGCGCTCGTTGATGACTGCACTTTTTACCTTGCCTGCAAACGTTCCGTTTTCCATTCTGAAGTCTGACAGATCTACATCAAGTTTCCGGAAATCAAGATGATTAAAATCCACGCCGTTTCCGGCACGGGCTGTCGCAGTATTGCTGTATTTCACCTGTACATCCTGCAGTTGTGCACGATTCAGGATTAATGCAAGGGGATTTTCGGCAGATGCAGCTCCTGGAGATTCCGGTTGTTCATTGTCCGGAGCCAGATGCAACCGGGCATTAATATCAGCACCTTTCAGCAAAATCCGGTCTATTTCAAAACGATTTTTTTCCAAATCCAGCGCCTTGATTTTGCTGCTGAGTTCCCGGAATTGTATAGCTGCAAAAGTCATGGTATTTTCATCTCCGTAGTCCACATTGAAATTGGTAAATTTAATACCTTGCAGCGTCAGTTGCATGGGTTTTTTCTGATTCAGGGAATCCACCGTCTCCTCTACTTCCGCTGCCACTTCCTCCAGTAAATTCTGCTTCAGACGAAGATTCAGACCATCCATATTGATTTGGTTCAGTGCATATTGATTCTGTTCGAGGTCAAAAGTTTTGACCCGGGTATCAAATGATTTAAAATAAAAACGGAGATCATTGTGCGCCTGCAGGTCGGTGAAAGAAACACCGATATCCTGCAGTTTTATTTTATCCAGGGAAATGATGAATGGTTTGGAAGGGCTCTCTTCCTGCTCATCGGTGGCAAATGCATCAATGATATAATCAAAATTAAACCCGCCGTCCCGGTTTCGGACTACCTTTGCCCGGACGCCGTTCAGGTCTATGGAAGTGAGATCTGCTTTATTGCGCAGGAGTTGAGGAATATTCAGGCCAACATCAAAATTGCGTACATACAGTAGCGTATCTGTGTGCTGACCTTTCAGGTAAAGGTTTTCCATAATCAGACTATTCGGAAAACCCACATACACTTTTTCGAGAGCGACTTCAGTTTTGATTTTACTTTCCAGATACGTTACCAGGTGTCCTTTCACGTAATTTTGCACTGCAGGAAGCCTGAGACTTAAAATCAGTAAAACAATCAGCAGCAAAAGGCTGCCGATGACAATGCCGGTCCATTTAAATATTTTTTTTGCAGGGAATTTCACAGGTAATCTGATTACCTTACAAAATTATCAAATCAACCTCCGACGCCATTATATGATTTGTTTTATAACTTACAGAATCGTTACTTTTACAGCTATTAAACAGTGATTCAATGAAAATTCTGATTCTGAACGGTCCCAATCTGAACCTGCTGGGAACCCGTGAACCCGAGATATACGGACACATCTCTATGGAGGACTGTCTGAAAGACTTGCAACAAACTTTTCCGCAGCATGAAATCCTGTATGCGCAGTACAACAGTGAAGGGGACATCATTGACCGGCTTCAGCAGAATGATTATGAGGCACTGGTCATCAATCCCGGTGCGTACACCCATTATTCATATGCCATTGCAGATTGTCTGAAAAACATCAGGACACCCAAAATAGAAGTACACATTTCCCATATTTACCAGAGAGAACTGTTCCGGCAGAAGTCTGTTACCGCACCGTTTACTGACGGAGTGCTGAGCGGTTTCGGACTGAAAGGTTATGCGCTGGCTCTCATGAGTTTCTAGCAGAATCACTGCGGAATAATTATTGCTGATGAGGTACCTTGAACCCATCGGTCTAAACATTATATTATGAAAAATTATGTGGTGCTTTTGGCACTTTTTGCAATTTTATTTTCCTGTACCAAAGAAAAAACTGAAATTTCTGACACCGCCACCACAGACAGTCTGATGGTGACGGAAGACAGCATGCAAGCTGCTGCTTCTGATTCCGCGGCAATTTCCGGCATCACAGTACAGGACATTGCTCCGGAGCAGGGCCGTGCAGTTTTTAAGATCCGCGACCAGGCATTGTTTTATTTTGATTACCATACCCAGCAGGGAAAAATTACCGTAGGCGACAAAGAGTATCTGCTCACGCGCATGGATTTCACAGACAATCATTATACGCTCTCAGGCAGCGGAGTGGAAATCAAAGCCCGCAACGGCGAATTCAGCGAATCATCCGGCGACTGCATCTATGGAAAATTTGCAGAGTTTACGATACATGCAGATCATGAAGTCATCACCCTGCCCGGCCTGAACGTTCAGGATTGCCCGGTATATTAAAAATCCCTGATTTTCCCTTTTCATCCATCCGGCATCAAATAATAAATTGATGACCTGATGGCCGGTATCCAACATGGTATCACAAAAATTTAATATCAAAATTTCCATTGGCAATTCTTTAATTCCTAACTTTATAGATTGAACCCGACAAGCTCAGTCTATGAATGAACCGAAGACTCAAGGACCATTGTACTACGCGCAAACGGCAGATCAGATCCTTAAAGAAAAGGAAGTAAACCCCGAAACAGGCTTAAAAGAAAATGAAGTTGCAGCCAGGATTTCGGAATATGGCCCCAACAAACTGCAGGAGCAGAAACGGAAATCCATTTTCAGGATTTTTCTTGCCCAACTGAACAATGCCCTTATCTATGTGCTGATGGGCGCCGTCATCATCACGATGCTCATGGGCGAATACACAGACGGAATTATCATCAGTACCGTAATTTTCATTAATGCCGCATTAGGCGTCATTCAGGAAGTAAAGGCCGGTAATGCCATAGATGCCCTCCGGGACATGGCAGCTCCAAAGGCCGTTGTGCGGCGGGACGGACACACCCGGGAGTTAAACTCCGAAGACCTGGTTCCCGGAGATATTGTACTGCTGGATGCCGGCCGCTATATCCCTGCTGACTTAAGACTGATAGAAAGTGCCAATCTGAAAATAGATGAATCTGCACTTACCGGTGAATCTGTAGCCGTAGAGAAAGATGCCGAATATATTTTTTCCGAAGAATATATTGCACTGGGCGACCGCAAAAATCTGGCATTTATGGGCACACTCATCACGTATGGACGCGGCACAGGCGTGGTAACCGGTACGGGAAAAAACACCGAAGTGGGTCATATTGCCCATCTGCTTTCGCAGGATCAGGAAACCCGTACACCGTTGGAACTGCGCTTGGACAGGCTTGGTAAGATGCTGGGTATAGGGGCAATAGTCATCTGCGTGGTGATATTTGTGCTCTCTTACTTTCAGGGACGCAATCTCGCTGAAATGTTCCTGACTTCCGTATCGCTAGCCGTAGCAGCCATTCCGGAAGGTCTGGCAGCCATCGTAGCCGTGGTACTGTCTATAGGAGTTACCCGGATGGCCAAAAAGAAAGCCATCATCAAAAAACTGCCGGCGGTGGAAACCCTGGGCTCGGTCAATATTGTTTGTTCCGACAAAACAGGTACCCTGACACAAAATAAAATGACGGTCAACGAAATATTCACTTTTACAGACGGTGTTAAAAGTTTGGACCAGGCAATTTCTGATGAGGGAATATTATTGGCAGAAGCCATGGTTCTGGCTAGTGATGCTACGCTGGAGGATGGCGAGAGTACCGGCGATCCCACAGAAATCGCATTGCTGCAACTGGCAGATGATTTGGGAATAGACCGGAACGAATTGCATGCCGCTCAGCCCCGAAAAGACGAATTAGCATTCGATTCTGACCGAAAAATGATGTCTACCCTACATGAAAAGGAGGGCAAGCATCTGATTTACGTGAAAGGAGCACTGGGCAGCATCATGAAGCACGCTTCCGGAATTATACTCAATGGACAAAAACAACCGGTGACGGATGACCATATTTCACAACTCCGAAAAGCTGCCGAATCCATGTCGGATAAAGCTCTGCGTACCCTTGCGGTGGCTTACAAAGAAGTGGACAGCAGCATTGCACATGCAGATTTTGAAAAAGATCTGGTGATTATCGGCATTACGGGAATGATGGATCCGCCGAGGGATGAGGTAAAGGAATCCATTGCGCTGGCGCAGCAAGCCGGCATCACCACCGTGATGATTACAGGAGATCACAAAAATACCGCCTTTGCCATAGCCCGTGATCTGGGCATTGCCACGGATATATCCCAGGCCACCACGGGCGGCAACCTCTCCCGGATGTCCCGTACCGAACTGGAGAAATCCATATCCGGATACAGGGTTTTTGCCAGGGTTTCACCGGAGCATAAAGTAAAAATCATCAAAGCCCTGAAATCACGGGGCAATATAGTCTCCATGACGGGTGACGGCGTGAACGATGCACCATCACTCAATGCCGCCGATATAGGTGTTGCCATGGGAATTACGGGAACCGATGCCGCAAAAAATGCATCGGATATGATTCTGGCCGATGATAATTTTTCCACCATCATTACAGCGGTAGAACAGGGACGCAATATCTATAATAACATTAAAAAAGCAGTGGTTTTTCTGCTTGCCTGCAACGTGGGCGAAGTACTGGTCATGCTCGCGGCGATTCTGGGGGGCTTACCGGTACCGCTGAGTGCTACCCAGCTGCTCTGGATCAATCTGGTAACCGATACGCTGCCGGCGGTGGCACTGGGTATGGATCCCGGGGATAAAGACATTATGAAAGAAAAACCCCGAACACTCAATGAGAATTTTTTCTCGCACGGTGCCGGACGCCGCATCATCCTGGCCGGATTTTTAATTTCTGCACTTACAATGGTTGCTTTCCTTTTGGGCTATCATCTCCGGGGTTTTTCCGCTTTCGCTGCTGACATACCTGAGGAAGTCCATGAATATGCCCGAACGCTGGCGTTTCTCACCATTATAACCTGTCAGTTGTTTTATTCATTTGCGCTGAGAAGCGAGTATAAGTCCATTTTCAAAGTTGGTGTTTTCAGCAATAAATATCTGGTAGGCGCAGTGATCTTCGGATTAGTTATTCAATTGATGGTACTGTATATTCCGTTCATGAAAGAAGCCTTCAAGTTGCAGTATCTGAACCTTAATGACTGGCTGATGGTATTGGGACTGGGTCTGATTCCACTGGCAGCCAATGAAATTCTGAAAATCTTTACGGGCCAGAAACACAGAATCGGTAACGCATAGATTAATGAGCGGTTTTTATCCTACTGATTCGGAAAGGGTCATATAATTTTCAGAGGAAAATAAGAACTTTCTGGAAGCTACAATCAGCGCACAAAAAAACTCCCCGGAAAAATTTCCGGGGAGTTGATGTATATGAAATAATTCTTACAATTGAGGTCCGGCAGGTACCAGTTTAGCCCCTTCTTCAGTATCGGTATACTGCTCGAAGTTTTTGATATAACGGGCTGCAAGGTCTCTTGCTTTTTCTTCCCATTGCGCTGCATTTTCGTACGTATCTCTGGGATCCAGGATGCCTTCAGATACATGAGGAAGTGCAGTAGGAATTTCCAGGTTCATCACCGGGATTACAGTCTTCGAAGCGTTCTCAATGGATCCGTCTATAATAGCATCAATAATGGCACGGGTATCTTTCAGAGAGATTCTCTTTCCGGTTCCGTTCCATCCGGTATTTACCAGATATGCTTTGGCACCGTGCTCCTGCATTTTTCCAATCAGTGTTTTGGAATACATGGTAGGATGCAGCGAAAGGAATGCTTCACCAAAGGCTGGTGAGAAAGAAGGTTGTGGTTCTGTAATTCCTCTTTCTGTACCGGCCAGTTTAGATGTATAACCGCAAAGGAAGTGATACTGAGCCTGCTCATCTGTTAAAACAGACACCGGAGGCAATACCCCGAATGCATCTGCAGAAAGGTACACTACTTTTTTAGCATGTCCGGCTTTAGAAGGCAGTACAATTTTATTGATGTGATAAATAGGGTAAGATACACGGGTATTCTCGGTAATGGAACCATCTGTATAATCAATTTTTCCGTTTTCATCTACCACAACATTTTCCAGCAAGGCATCGCGGCGAATGGCTGCAAAGATGTCCGGTTCTTTCTCTTCAGAAAGGTCAATCACTTTTGCATAGCAACCTCCTTCGAAATTGAATACCCCGTTATGATCCCATCCATGCTCGTCATCACCGATCAGGTAACGCTTCGGATCAGCAGAAAGGGTTGTTTTTCCGGTTCCGGACAATCCGAAGAACAACGCAACATCTCCTTCTTCACCTACATTGGCAGAGCAGTGCATGGAAGCAATTCCTCTGAGGGGCAGGTAATAATTCATAATAGAGAACATTCCTTTTTTCATTTCACCACCATACCAGGTACCGCCGATGATCTGAATTTTCTCGGTCAGGTTGAACATAATGAAGTTTTCGGAGTTCAGGCCTTGTTCCTGCCAGTTCGGATTTGTTGTTTTGGATCCGTTGATGACCAGAAAATCCGGTGCACCGTAGTTTTCCAGTTCATAATTGGAAGGACGGATGAACATATTGGTCACGAAATGGGCCTGCCATGCCACTTCCATAATGAAGCGAACCTTCAGGCGGGTATCCGGGTTGGTTCCGCAAAATGTATCTACTACATAGATTTTTTTGGCTTTTGATAATCCTTTGACTACAAGATCTTTGCAACTTGCAAAAATTTCGGGAGAAGTAGGCAGGTTTACTTTTCCATCCCAGTGAATGGTATCTGCGGAGACTTCATCCTTAACAATATATCGGTCTTTTGGAGATCTTCCGGTAAAAACACCTGTTTCTACGGCCATGGCACCGGATTCTGTAAGAACGGCTTTTTCAAATCCTTCGTTTGTGCCTGCGTTTTCGTCTTGAAACAACTGCTCATAAGATGGATTGTACACCACTTCTTCATATCCTGTAATCCCAAGATCATTCAGTTGCTCGATAATTTTGTTGTTTTTCATGTGTTTAAAAGATTATTTCGAATTGAATTTTTCCAAATTTAAGTAAATATAATCATCTTATTCAAATTTATTGAAATGATATAGATCAGCAGACCTTTCAGTCCGGATTTTTCTCCGAGCTGGAAACCAGATCCTTCCACCTGTAGACGCGATTGAAACCCCGATCCTTAAAGTAATCATGGCTCATTTCATTTTTTGCAGCCAGTACAAAATCACCACCCCAGGCACCCAAACTTTTTATGAATCCGTCATAATCCGTAAACAAACGCTCTTTCACGGTGGGAATCCCTATAAAATCCGAGACCATCCGTTCATGCTGAATCATATTATCTGAGAAATGCTCAATATTTCGGGAATGGTAAATTTTTGTGGTTAATTCCGAGAATTCGTCAATCAGTACAGCTAATTTTTCACGGGAGCGGTAGAGGCTGATGCCCTCACGGCTGTTCTGTTTCTGATTCAGATGAACCAACAGCAAATCATCGGCAAAAGGCGGTTCAAACTGCACTTTTTCTATGGACCTTTCCGGCTGTGTTTTATATAGTATTGCCGACTGTTCTGCAGCTACCGCAATATCATAGCCACTTCCACCCAGGCATTTTTCATTCAGCACATACGGATCAATTGCTGCCCACTGTGCCAGATTATTCATCAGCGTAGAGCTGCTGCCCAGTCCAAAATCTGCCGGAAACTGAAGATTGGTGCTGAAATCATAGGAAATCTTGCCGGTAAATTTATCAGGAGCCATTTCCTGAATGCTCTGCAATACTTTTAAAACAAAGTCAGCGGCAGCTGGGAGATTGGTTTCCAGAATCTGCCAGTCATCATACCGGAGCACTGCTTTCAGCCATAGTTTCCCCATGTGGTATGCTTCCCAGTTCACACGGGAGCAGCCGTCTGCTGATTCTTCAAAAAAAAACTCCTGCCCCGGTATCGTAGGAACCGCCAGGGCAAGAGCACCGTCCAGGACGAAGTATTCTGAAGTAAGCAATAATTTTCCCGGAGAAAAAATGCTACCCATTATGATTGTATTTTAAGAAAAAACAGCTTCTGAATTAATTTTCTTAATCAGTCCCTGAAGGGTTTTGCCGGGGCCAACTTCCACGAATTTCAAGGCTCCGTCTTTTATCATATTCTGTACACTCTGCGTCCATTTCACCGGACCTGTAAGTTGCAGAATCAGATTTTTCTTGATTTCCTCCGGGTCAGACACTGCTGTGGTGGTGATATTCTGATATACCGGCATGGTAGAGTTTCTGAATTTGGTATTTTCTATAGCAGCGGCCAGTCTGTCCTGTGCGGGCTGCATGAGCGGTGAGTGGAACGCACCGTTTACCGGCAGCATCAATGCTCTTTTTGCTCCGGCGGTTTTGAGTTTTTCGCAGGCCTCCTCTACTGCGGAAGTTTCACCGGAGATGACCAGTTGGCCGGGACAGTTATAATTGGCAGGCACCACAATTCCGGATATTCCTGCGCAGATTTCTTCTACGATTTCATCTTCCAGTCCCAGAATTGCTGCCATGGAACTCGGATTAGCATCACACGCATCCTGCATGGCTTTTGCTCTTTCGGAGACCAGTTTCAGACCATCCTGAAAAGACAGTACGCCATTGGCCACCAGTGCAGAAAATTCTCCCAGTGAATGCCCGGCCACCATATCGGCACCGAAGGTATCGGCTACTTTTAAGGAAGCCAGCGAATGAATAAAAATGGCAGGCTGCGTGATTTCAGTTTTCTTAAGATCCTCATCTGTACCATTAAACATGATCGACAGAATATCGAAACCAAGAACATCATTAGCAGATTCCATCAGGTCTTTTATATCTTTTCGGGAATCATACAATTCCTTTCCCATCCCCACAAACTGTGAACCCTGCCCAGGAAATACAAGTGCTTTCATTAATTAATTTTACAATTTAATCCGACAAATTTACATAAAATTAACTGCATAGAAACGTTAAATTTAAATGCCGTTATACATGATATTTATCAAAAATTACGGAACCAGCCTTACCACGCGGTATCCGGTATTGACGTAAGCGCCGTTTCGCTGTATTCTTTCAAATTCGAATTTTGTAGCCAACTGGGTCTGTGACCGGCCCATCTGGCTGAAGATTTCGCCGCGGTTATTTTCACGCATCAGCATGTCATTCATCACATCAAATCCTACTACTTGGTATTTACCGGGGCTCTTGCAATATTTCTGATTAAATTCTGCAAGAATTTCTTTTTCAAAAGTTCCGTCGGTATTGATTTTCCGGTCCATAATGTACACCAGACTTGCCTGGCTGAGTTCGTCTACATACTTTTCGAACATAGGCACATAATACATGCTGAAGGCTTTCATGCCGGCAGTTCCCTGGGACAAATCAATCATTTTCTCTCCGAACTTCTGTCCTGTGGCATCCTGATCGCTGGCCAGAATCGCAATCACCGGAATCTTCTGACCGGTCATCATATTGGTATCCGCCTGAATTTCTGCGGCAGAATTTACCACCACCACGTTGGGATTTCTGAGGGCTTTCTGCAGGCCACCGGCCAAATAACCGGGCAGGTTTTTCCCCTTCTCACCCACTATATATATTTTCTGATCGCTGTACACACTTTTTACTTCCTGAATGATGCGGTCTGCGTAGGTTTGCTCATTGGTTTCCACAATTATCAGGTTGCTGAAACCATACAGATCATCAGAATTGGCAAAAGGTGCTACCACCGGAATTTTGCTGTCTTTCACATAGTCCAGAACTTCCAGCACGCTGGACTTAAAGAAAGGGCCTATAATCAAATCAGTATTGTCTTTATTGATCTGTGTAAGCGAATTTTTGAAACTGGCTTCATTGCCGGCATCCACTACTTTAATATCGAGCTTCTGACCTTTTTTTGCATTGCGTTCAATGGCCAGTTTGGCTCCGGCAAGAAAATCCAGGGACATTGCGCGGTATTTACTGTCGTTACTGTCATAACCGAACGGCAACATCAGCACCACATTCAATACATCTCCCGCTTTCTTCACGTAGGCCTTGTCTGCTTTCTTCACCTTAAGCACCATGCCGGGTTGCAATCCCCGGGACAAATCCGGGTTCAGCTGGATCAGTTCTTCCAAAGAAATGCCGAATTTATTGATGATCCCAAAGGTGGTATCTCCTTTTTGTACCGTATAGGTCACAAAATTATCGGATGAAATTCCCGAAGTGTTATAGGTATTAGAGGAAACTGCAGGGACAGCAACTTTGGCCGGTTCGGAAGGAGCGGAATACGGTACCGTACTTTTATCGGCATACTTCTGCAGGTTTGCTGCCGGAAGCGCCAGACGCTCACCGGTTTGCAATGAATGTCCCAGATCCGGATTCAGAGCACGCAACTGCGCCTCCGTAATATGGTATTGCCGGGTAATTCCATAGATGGTTTGTTTCGGCTGAACCTCTATATACCCTACCGCATCATTCTTTGGCACAGCAGCACCCCCTTTCATAACCTTAACCTTCTGCCCGATAGCCAGCTGATCTTTCACGGAAGGATTCAAGCGGTAGAAATCATTTACAGACATGCCATACTTTCTGGCCAGACTGTATACGGTTTCACCTTTGGCTACGGTATGCGTCTGATTCTGCGCAAAGCCAGATCCCGCGCAAAGCAATAACATGGAAGTTAAAAAAATTTTCTTTATCATTTTATCAATAAATTCTTTACAAAATTAACGCTTTCCGGTTAAAACTTCATCACAATCAGTTCAGAACGGGAAACATCCATTTCCCTTAAACAAGTATCAAGCCATGCATGACCTTCATCTGCATAAAATACACTGAAATTCCACTTCCGTTCCTGCCAGGTCTGCCCCGGATGCACCTGCAGGTATAACTGGTGGAGCTGCTCCAACATTTCGTAATGTTTAATGCGCTCCGCCCTCAGCAACCTTTTTTTCATCCGCCGGTAGGATTTCAGTTGACGTGCTTCTTCTGCCTGCACCAGGTTTCCGAAGCTTTGGTCGGTTTTGCCCGCTATATTCTTAATATCATCAAAGGATTCGGTCAAAGCACGCTCTTTCCGGTTCAGTAATTCCAGAATTGCATTGTTTTCCATCAGCAATGCTGCGGTCACCTGGTTAAAATCCATAAAAAAATCCTTTACCGAAAGATTTCGTTTAGAAATTTTTGTCAATGTTTTTTGAGAAAGAAACAGCATGGAATTGCGAGGAACCAATACAGGACAAGGCAGTTCAACCGCAGTAAAATAATCTTTAAGCTCCAGCCAGTACATGATTTCGGCATTTCCACCTATATAGGCAAGATTGGGAAGTACTGTCTCCTGATAAACCGGACGCAGCAAGGCATTGGGACTGAACTTTTCAGGGAATCTGTACAGTTCTTCACGCATTTCCTGCACAGAGAATTGTATATCAGTGTCCACAATCCGGAATCCGCCAACTGTTGCTTCTATCCTGTTCCGGGTTGCGGTAAGGTAGAAAAGGTTTATTTCGCGGGGATTCACCTGCACTTTTCCATATTTTTCGGTCAGGAAATCCACCTGACATTTGCTTTCCTGAAAAAGTTTCTGCTGAAAAAGCTCTTCTTCAAATCGGGGAATCATCAGTTTCTTCAATGCCGGATCGTCTCCATCCAAAATCAAAAGTCCATAATCTGCGAAAAGTCTATTGACCAATATTCTGGTAGCCTCCGCAAGGGTTTTGCCCGGTTGATAAGATTCCTTGAGCATTAAAATAAGCTCAGTACCGAAAACGGAGTCTTTAAATTCACTTTCAAACTGCGAAATGAAAGCGGTATCCTGCACCTTGATTCTTCCCACCGCTCCACCGGACGCTGCATTGAAAAAATAATGCTGATCCATGGTCCGGAAAAAATTGATTTCCTCAAAATCATGATCTTCTGTGGCCATCCAGAAAACCGGAACGAAATTTAACTCCGGAAAATGGTCTTTCAGATACGACGCCGTTTTGATGGTCTGCAAGATCTTATAGACAAAAAACACCGGTCCGGTAAACAGATTCAGCTGATGGCCGGTGGTGACGGTAAACGTGGTGTTTTCCTTCATCAGCACCATATTCGCGCTTTGGCTTCCGGACAAGTTCTTCATCTGTTTTTCCAGAACAGTGGCTAGAACCTTACGGCTTTCATCAGCATAAGAAGTTTGTTTCTGCCTGATTTTCGCTTCATAATTATGCAGCAGGGGGGCCGTAGCCTCAGCACCTTTCAGATTACCACTCAGAAAATCTTTGATGAGATCCGGAATGCTGTCTATTTCTATAAATGGTATTTTTTGATGTAGTTTCAAAGCAAAAAATTAACTGATGATGTACCACACGATCCCGATATTGAGGCGAAAATCGTAAAACGGATAATGCGGTGCCGTGTACATGGTATTATTTTTAATGGTGGTGTTCAGGTGTTGTCCTTCTATAAAAAAGAACATCCGCTTTACTTTTAAATTGACATAGGCATCAAAAACGGGCTGGCCACCAATGCGAAAGACATCAGATCCCGGCAAAACAAACTCATTCAGCACCGGTGAATAATGGCGGCTGTCAAACTCTGAGAAGAAATACGTTTTAACTCCACCCTGAATTTCTGCGGCATTCTTGAAAGCTTTCGTCTGGTAATACAGATTGGCACGACCCACAAATGCAGGTGCAGGGAAATATTCTTTCCCGGATAGGGTATTCTGAAAATGCAACCGGCTGTTCAGATGGAACTTTTTATAGGTAAAAGTAGCCTCTCCACCGATCTGTGAAATATTAACCGACTCTGAACTTTGAACCGGCGTATAATCCGCGCTGAATCCCGTATAGTTATCAATACGGAAATAATTCACAAAGACCTGACTGTCGAACCACTTCAGATTCATTTTACCGCCAATTTCCAGGATGTTCTGATTCTTAAAATCGTCTACAAAATAATTAAAACGCTTATACACCGAGCTGTTCAGATGATAGTTGAATGACGGTGTGGCAGACTGAAAATTTACTTTTGCATCAACAAAATAACCCGGAACCGGCTCAAAATGCAAGAGATTCTGAGTCCGCAAATAATTTCCGAATTTTTCGCCCCGCGAAAATTCCAGATGGGAATCCAGGGCAATTTTATCCAAAAGTTTAACAGATAAATTCGCCACTGCTCCCAGCCGGCCTTCCTTCACTTCTGCAGGCACATGGAGAGATTCAAGAGTTACCGGTTCCACGACTCCGATTTTCAGCAACTGATACCGTAATCCGGCATCCAGTTTGAAGTGTTCATGATCAAAAACGGCGCTGATGGTGTTGCTGAGATTCTTGGAATATTTACCGGTGGATGTAGGAAATCCGGGAATTGCATCATCCTGATTGATCATATAAAAATCCTGCAGCGAAGAGTCTCCGTACCTGTATTTGTTTCCCTGATGAAAAATCGTATGCTGCAATCTGAACGGAAACTTTTCCGGATCAAATGGTGAAAACTGATGACTGAAATAATATCTGCGTGCAGAAAAAACCGAACTGGACCCTCTGAGATTCATCTCTGCATTCACCCGGTTATCATAAGCCGGAGCGCCGGTAATATAGAGTTCGTCGTTGGCCAGTCCCCCATTCTCCTGATTGTTGACATTCTGATGGATGAAATGCGCAAAAGCCTGGTATTTTTCATTCCGGGATTTGAAATGGGCTGAGAATAGTGTGTTATTATTCGCGGCAAGCATATCACTGTAGAAACCCTGTGAGCGTAACCCCATATAATCGATGGCGAAGTTAAAGGTCTTTCCGATGTTCTGCGTATAGGTGGTATTGAGAGCCGCCCCATTCCGGAAAGCGTTGTGATAAATGAAGGTCGTAGTAGGCGTTTTCACATCATAATAGCGGATGTCTTTTATTCCCAGAAAGCCAAAGGACTTGTTCTCAGGCAGCAGGGCAAGATTTTGTTCCGTATTTACCTCATATACCAGAGGATTAAAGCCGGCACCTATGTTGGCAAACGAAATACGTCCAAAATTATCCCTGTTATTCCACTGGGTGAAAACGTGGGTCTTTTCTGCGCTGAGCACGGTATCGATAATCTGCGGTTCAGAAAACTGAGTGAAAGATTGATAATCGTAGATGGTAGGTTTAAAAATAGTGAGTGAGTCTCTGGTTCCTTTGTCAATAACAACAGAATCTGCGGGCTTCACCCGGTTAGAATCGGTCTTGTTGACAACCTGTGCAGTGACCAGATTTCCGAGACCTAAAAAAATCAGAAGTAAATACCTCATAGTGATGGTTATGAGAGCAAAAGTAAGAAAAAAAAAGACCGCATAAAAATGCGGCCTTTAACTATGATAATGAACTCATTATTGCGGAGTCATTGTTACAGTAGTAGTAAATGCAGTAGTAAACAGTGACTGCTCCAAATCAAATTGGATTACACCGGTAGCCGCATCGTAAGTTCCAACGGTATTAGAACCATAACCTGCAGAAGTCGTAAACAGTACATCTCCACAGTTAATGGTAATGGTTCCCGGATACAGATACTGGCCAGCATAACCAGCGTCTCCGGTAGCCCATGCTACGAAGTCGGGTCCCCAAGAGGAAACAACTGTGAACTGATTGTCTGTTCCTGCAACAGGCGTCAACGTCTGAACGTGAGCAGGTGCAAACTCATTAAATGCATATACGGATACGTTGTAATCCAGCGGGAAGTTAGCCGGAAGCGGACACTTCATCTTCATACTGATGCTATACTGCTGGTTATACACTGCGTTTCCAACTGCAGATGACTGAAGACCGAAAACTAAAGTTTTGGCAATGTCCGGTGATAAACCTGCACCGTAAACTCTTACTACGAATTCTCCATTCATAGCACCAGCAGCTACTTGTGCTACACCTCCATTAAGGATTTCATAATCTACACCTTCTACCGCATCACCTTCAATTTTCACAAGGTTTACAGAAGCTGTACCATTTACTGGCGCAATTGTTCCGAAATCTACAATATGGTCAGTATAGCCCACATCTGTAGCAGCTACATCTGCTCCTGCCTTTTGGAAGTGAAGCAGTGGTGCATCACTGTAACCGGGCTCAGTATGGTTTTCTCTACAAGCTACAAGAGCGAGAGCAACCATCAACATGCTAAATAAATATGATAATTTTTTCATTATATTAAATTTTACTAATAATTAATAACCTGGATTCTGTTGGATGTTAGGATTACCTAATTTTTCCGCATTCGGAATCGGGAAAGTCCATCTGTGATCAGTAATACTCAAAGTCAGCGGTGTATTCGGGTTGAAGTAGTCATCATCAGCATTTCTGTCATTGGAAACACCGGCAATAGCCCCCAATCTTCTCAGATCCACATATCTGTGGCCTTCAAAGCAAAGTTCAACTCTTCTTTCTTTAAGTACGTCCTGATAACCCGCCTGCTGATTTGCATATGAAGGAAGCGGAGCGGTACCACTATATCTTCTGGCGTTTCTTACCTGCTGAATATAATCGGCAGCAATTGCTAACTGATTTTCATATACTGCAGCTTCAGCAAGAATCAGATACATTTCAGAAACTCTGAATACTTTGATGTCGTTTTTAAGCGGTGTATTTCCTTTACCCGGATACTTATCAATCACGATAATATCTGTAGTGTTTGAAGCATCATAAGTAGTAGGATCAACAAAACTTGGAAGTCTCACATCATTTGGCTCACTTAACAGGGTAAACAGATTATAGCTCATTCCTAAAAGTGGTGTACCAGTAAGATTCGTGGTATTGGTAGTCCAGTTAGAGGCAATATTTCCACCAGGTCCTACTGAAGGACGGCTCAGTGCGAAAATGATTTCCCCTTGTCCTACATCCTGCCACATTCTTTTGTACGGGTTAGATGAAGGGTTGTTCTGGAATGTAGCCTGCTGATAAGGAGTAGCAATCGTGAGCGCAGGGCTGTTATTGATTACTTGCTGCGCATATTGCTTAGCCAGCGTATAATTTCCTCTGTACGTATACATTCTTGCTCTGATGGCATCAACCAACTGAGGCGTTACAAATTTGTAATCTGTCAACGGAAGAAGGTTTGCTTCCGCATAGTTCAAATCATCTTCAATATGAGCCCAAATCTGAGCGTTGCTTACTCTTGGCAGGTTCTCATCAATTTCCGGAACACCATCAAGTAACATTACCCCAAGAGCATTATCATCTCTTAAATTTGTGGTAAAGTATGACTGAAGTTGCAGATAAGAGAACGCACGAATGGTTCTTGCTTCTGCCAGGATTGAATTATACTCAGCTTGCTCAGTAGCGTTAGCCGGAGTAATTCTTTCGGCAGATTTCAGCAATCTGTTTACTCTGTTGATGGCTCTGTAATGATTCAACCATGTAGAAGCTACATTTCCGTTATTGGTCATCAATCCGTATCTGTAATCATTAAAATAATGACCCGGGTTTACGGAAGTAAGAGCAGTTTCGTCAGTAAAAATAGACCCCAACTGAATTTCACTTGAAGTATCTACCGCACCGTATACGTTACCGACCAGAAATGACTCTAAATCAGCAACTGTCTGGATTGCCACCTCTTCTGTGATTTCACCAGGCTGCACAATCTCAATCGCATCTCTACAAGATAAAATTGAAAGAGACGCAACGGCGACATATAAAAATAACTTTATTTTTTTCATTCTATTTAATTTAAAGTAACTTATTATTAAAAATCAATATTTGCACCAAAACTGAACGTTCTCATGTTTGGATACACTGACAGTGAGTAAGAGAAGTTTGGTTCCGGGTCATATCCTTGCCACTTGGACCAAGTCACAAGATTTTCACCGGCAACAAATATTTTCAGTCCTTTGATTACTGTATTTCTCAGCATTTCCGTAGGTACGTTATACCCCAGGGAAACATTCTTTAATTTCAGGAAAGAAGCATCCTTCAGCCATCTGTCAGAATAATCTTCGGAAGAGTAGTTGTTTGCGAACAGAGACGGCATAGAACCTCCGGTATTGGTTGGTGTCCATGCATCAAGCATGTCTACAGACTGGTTCCACTCACCGATTGACGCAGGTGCATATACCCAGGCCATAGCATTGTCAAACTTCCACGCTCCTTGTTGGTAGGAGAAGTGTGTATCCAGGAAGAATCTTTTGAATTCAGCATTGAATCCGAAACCACCGGACCATTTCGGGAACATATTTTTACCCGTAGCTCTCATATCTGCATCGGTAAGGTTTTCAGTCACGTTACCGTTGATATCTTCAAATAGAAGGTTACCATTATCCGGGTTCACACCCAGATACGGAGCGAAATACCATTCATACATCTGACCACCCTGTACGTTTCTGATGGATCCTGAAGTCTGATCTTCCAGAAGTGAAATAATTTTACTCTTGTTATAAGAAGTATTGGCGTACAAGGAGAATTTACCTTCGTTACCTCTCCAAACATCGTATCTGATCATGGCTTCAACACCACGGTTCTGAATCTTACCGTTATTACCGGCAATCGCATAAGAACCTGTAGCGGCAGAGAGATTTACAGAGTTATAAACTTTATCTGTAGTCTTGTCATACACATCAAAACGCATATCCAGTTTATTGTTCAGCATTTTCACATCAAGACCGATGTTGGTAGAAGCAAATTCCTCCCACTGTACCAATGGGTTTGTTAAGCCTCCAAATCCAAGTGCACCGGCGATGTTGTCATACCCCGTTCCGGTTACATAAACTTCTCTAACCAAGTTTGGAGAAATAAAGAGTGGATTGGAACCCAGAGATCCAGCAATGATATTTTGGTTACCAGTGATACCGTAAGAGGCTCTCAGTTTCAGCATATCAAATCCGGAATCTGCCATGAAATTTTCTTTGTCAATATTCCAACGACCTGCTACAGACCAGAAAGTTCCCCATCTGTTTTCATCAATAAATCTATACGTAGCATCCCTTCTGATTACCCCACTGAAACCATACTTGTCTGCATAGTCATAATCCAAAGTTCCAAAATATGCCAGAGTACCTACATTTACCTCACTTGCACCGGCAGTAGGCACATAATATGTTACAGGAGATGCACCTGTTGAGTTGAAATATGCAGGCGATACATAACCGGTACCTGCACCAAACACCCAGTTCAGAGGATTAAGACCTGTTCTTCTCTGAGATGTTGAGTTTTGGTGAGCTTTTACATAATCAAAATATACTCCGGCATCAAAAGTATGATTTCCTACAGATTTATTATAGAGTACATTGAAAGTATTCTGGAAGTTAAACTCGTTGGTTTTTGCAAAATCCTCGATACCGCCATATGGATTTGGAACAAAAGAAGTTGCTTGCCCTGCAGCCACCACTATTGCCAGGTAACTCCATGGTGCCCGCGCAAAATTGGTTTCGTAATGCTTGTAATCAAGACCGGTTTTATTACCGATGGTAAAGTTGTCCGTAATTTTATAAGACAAGTTCAGGTTTGCCAGAATCCCAGTTTCTGTTCTTTCATTTGGAAGAGTTCCCTTAAGAATATCTTCCAGAACATAAATATTTTTTCCACCAGTGAAATCCTGACCGATGGTATTATAAAGATGCTGACCGTTTATGAATTGCCCTGAAGCAAGGTAAGGCATCCCCCCGGTAGCACCATGCAGCGGGTTCTGGATTGAGTTGTTGCTGATATTTGTATTGGTTTCTTCATCCAGCTGATGTCTTTTTGAATAAGACAATGCTGTTTGCATACCGTAATTAAATCTGTTATTTGCAGATTTACCGTTCACATTATTTCTGAATGTAAATCTCTTGAAATCTGAGGTAGGTACGATACCCTCCACATCCATATAGCCAAGAGAGGAATAAAGGTTAATGTTCTCACCCCCTACTCTGGCAGAAAGGTCATGTCTCTGAGTAATTCCCGGGTTAAAGAACACTTTTCTCCAGTCTGTATTGGTCTGGTAGTTGGCAATCTGATCGTCGGTCATGCCTGCACCCATCCCACTACCATACATTTGCTCAAGTTTCAACGCTTCCTGAGCATTCATCATGTCATATTTTGTAATGGGAAGGAAATTCACACCTGTAGTCGCATTATAGCTAAGTCTCAGTGGGGAATTATATCTACCTCTTTTTGTTGTAATTACAATTACCCCGTTTGCAGATCTGTTTCCGTAGATAGCGGTTGCAGCAGCATCACGAAGTACAGATGCAGATTCAATGTCCGCATCATTCAGGTTTCTGAATTGAGTGGAGTTGGAAACCACACCATCAATAACATACAATGGCTCAGTACCTGCACTGAATGAACCTACCCCCCGTAAAATCATGTCGATTTTACCGGACCCTGGAGATCCGGAAGTAGAGTTCACCGTTAAACCCGGAGCCTCTCCCTGCAGTGAATTAAGGAAAGAGGTCGTCGGACGGTTTTCAAATTTTTCTGCAGTAACTGTAGTAGAAGCAGTTACATCCTTCGGTTTAGTAGCTGTTCTACTATACCCCAAAACCACCACCTCTTCAATTTCTGCAACTTTAGCAGTATCAACAGTGGTGTTTTGAGCGAATACAGATGCACCCATAAAGAACAGTGCTCCTGTGCTTAATACTCGTAATTTAACATTCATATTAACAAATTTTAATATTTAATTTTTGCAAATATGTTAATAATATTTAACATACGCAAACATTTATTTTATTATTAGACTTTACTTAAATAATTATCATTTTGGAGGTTAAAGCTTTACTTCTTAGTAAATTTAAAACTCGCATCCACATCATCTTTCCCCTTATATATCAGTAAATAATTTCCAGTTTCCAGACCACTTACATCTATTCTTCCTTCTTTCAGTGTATGCTGCTTAATGATTCTTCCTGCCATATCCAGAACAGAGACTCTGGAACCATCCACACCATTTTTAACATTTACAAAATCCGTAGCCGGATTCGGATAAATATCCAGCAGATTCTGCTTAGGTGAAACATCACGAACACTCAGCTGGCTGAGGCCGTCTGAACTGGCAATTAATGTAAAATGCTGAGGCCCGTTGGTAAGCGTACCTTTGTGCGTAACGGTAATGGTATACTGTCCAGAAGGATTTTCAATATCTACACGTTCAAAATTATCCACATTGTTCGCAGAATTTCTGGTAGCAGGATTAAAAAATCCAAAATTCGCCATCCCGTCCAGTTTCCATGGATAATAAATGGTACCGTTAGCTGCGGTCACCTTTACATCAAGATCATTCACAAGATAATTGGTAGTAGGGTCCACTGTTCCGCTATTCACAAGGCTTGCGGCAGGCGCTGGATCTGTCCATGAAATAGAAACCTGAAGCGGAGTAGTACCGGAAGCTATGATATTTTTGGTATAAGTCGCTCCTGCTGCAAGAGTAGTTTCTTCAATAATACTTCCGTTTGCTGAAAGGTTTTTATCACGGATTACTTCAGCTGCTCTGGTAGCATTTACAAGGCCCCATCCATATTCATAATCCGGACCCGGGTTGTACCCAGCTTCATCTGCGGTATGCAGCAGCAAACCTTTGGTAGTGGCGGCTCTCATAAAACTACCATATAATTGATTATGATATTGCTGCAACAAGGTCAGCACACCGGTAATACCGGGCGAGGCCATAGAGGTCCCCGGCATAGAGGCATACACATTATCAGCGGTTTCCAGAGTAGAATAAACAGCAACCCCTTTCGTCGTGATGTCTGGTTTGATCCGGCCATCATCTGACGGTCCCCAGCTGCTGAAGGAAGACATGGTCACACTAGTGGGTCCGGTATAATTATTGACCTGATTAACCGCTCCCACAGTCACCACATTCTTTGCATTGCCATGTCCGAAAATCATATCATACCCAAACTTATTGCTTAGCTGCGTGGATCCTGGAGGAGAGGTCTCATTTCTGTCATTTCCGGCAGAAACCACAGGAAGATAATAAGGATTATTATAGGTAATCACATCCATATTTCTGGCCCGGCTGTCATAGGCACCATAGAACCAAATAGACCCCAAAGATCCTATCCCGTAAGAATGATTGGACAAAAGCAAACCATTTCCGGCTTCGGTATTCATTTCATTAATGTCACCACTCCAGTCATATGCTTTAATAGAAGAATTAAAAGCCAAACCTCGTGCTGGTGTATTAAGCCCCTGTGCAGCAATGGTGCCGGTTACGTGGGTTGCATGATAATGAAATGGGCTGCTGCTGTCCATGTTCTGAATCTTACTCACACCATTTACCATGAATTCCTGGTGAGTATCTCTCACACTGCCTCCATCCCATACCCCAACGGTCATTCCCTGACCCTGGATATTGATTCCTAAACTACCTCCGTTATAGAGTGCCTTGGCACGGGCAGTAGTTGCTGAACCATCATTATATGTCTTGGCATATACAAATTCTCCGTTCGGGAGTACGTCCATTAATTCCACCTTTCCGGATTCATCATCTTTGATAACCGGATTGACATTAGGATTTGCAGCCAAAAAAGCATTGAGACGTGCAATACGCTGATCTTCTTCCTGACGCAGTTCTATAGCTAACTTTGCATTTGCTTCCTTATTGGAATGGGAAGCAATTTTAATCTTTTCTTCATCTGTCTGAGCCATTGCAAGTCCCGGTAAAGCCAGTAATGCAATGAGCAAATGTTTATTTTTCATTAGCAAATTTTAAGTTTATGATATTAATAATAGCTGTGCGCAAATTTAATAAAAATTACAACATAAGCATCATTTATTTATATTTAATAAAAGCCTGCATTCCTGCAGGCTTCTAAAGGTATAATTTAAGGTTGTTTCTACTTCAGTTTTTTCTTCACGGCAACTTCTTCGTAAACTTCCAGTATATCTCCGACTTCTATATCGTTATATCCCTTGATGTTCAGTCCGCACTCGTAGCCTTTGGTGACTTCTTTCACATCGTCCTTGAAACGTTTCAGACTTTCCAGTTCACCGTCAAACTTCACAATGCCGTCTCTCAGCAATCTGATTTTGGAATTTCTGGTCACCTTTCCGGACAATACCATACATCCGGCAATAGATCCCACCTTAGAAATTTTGAATACCTCGCGTATTTCCACATTTCCGATAACCTGCTCCTTGATTTCCGGAGAAAGCATGCCTTCCATGGCTTCCTTCACCTCATCGATCGCGGCATAGATTACGGAATAGGTTCTGATTTCTATTTCCTCTTTATCTGCAAGATCCTTGGCATTGGCACCCGCTCTCACGTTGAAACCAATCATAATGGCATCTGAGGCTGCTGCCAGCAACACGTCTGACTCGGTAATCTGACCGACACCTTTGTGGATGATGTTCACGCTGATTTCCTCGGTAGAAAGTCCCTGAAGCTGATCTGACAAGGCTTCAACAGAGCCATCTACATCTCCTTTCAGGATGATGTTCAGTTCCTTGAAATCGCCCAGTGCAATACGGCGGCCCAGTTCGTCCAGAGTAAGGTGCTTCTTGGTACGGATAGACTGCTCGCGCTGCAGTTGTTCTCTTTTAGTTGCTATGGTTTTCGCTTCTCTTTCGTCTTCGAAAACTCTGAATTTATCACCAGCGGTAGGCGCACCGTCCAGACCCAGAATGGTAACCGGAATAGAAGGTCCTGCCTGCTGCATATTTTTCCCTCTTTCATCCAGCATGGCTTTTACTTTACCATGGTTTTTACCGGCCAGCACGTAATCTCCCACTTTCAGGGTTCCGGTCTGTACCAGCATGGTGGTTACGTATCCGCGGCCTTTATCCAGGGATGCTTCAATGACCACACCCTGTGCATTTTTATCCGGATTTGCGGTCAGTTCCAGAATTTCTGCCTGAAGCAATACTTTCTCCAGCAACAGATCCATATTATTACCAAATTTTGCGGATATTTCCTGCGACTGAACGTTTCCGCCCCATTCTTCTACCAGAATATTCATGGCAGAAAGCTGCTCACGGATTTTGTCCGGATTGGAATTGGGCTTATCTACTTTATTGATGGCAATGATCATAGGTACTCCTGCTGCCTGTGCGTGAGAGATGGCTTCTTTAGTCTGCGGCATCACATCATCATCTGCTGCAATTACAATGATGACGATGTCTGTAATCTGTGCACCTCTGGCACGCATAGCCGTAAAGGCTTCGTGACCCGGCGTATCCAGGAAGGTAATTCTCTGGCCGTTTTCCAGTTTCACGTTATAGGCACCAATATGCTGGGTAATCCCCCCGGATTCACCGGCAATTACATTGGTTTTTCTTACATAATCCAGCAAGGAAGTTTTACCGTGATCTACGTGTCCCATCACCGTAACAATAGGTGCTCTTGGCTCTAGATCTTCCGGGCTGTCCACTTCTTCTTCGGTAATGGATTCTTCCAGGTCCGCATCTGAGAATTCAATTTTGTACCCGAACTCGTCTGCTACCAGAAGCAGGGTATCTGCTTCCAGACGCTGGTTCATGGTTACCATTACGCCCAGGGAGAAACATGCAGAGATAACTTCGGTAGGACTTGCGTTCATTAATGAAGCCAGTTCGCCTACGGTAATAAATTCTGTCACCTTCAGTGTTCTGTCGGCTGCATCCAGTTCCTGCTGCAGTTCATCCTGCTCACGGCGGAAGACTCTTTTCTCTTTTCTGTATTTAGCCCCTTTGTTTCTGCCTCCTTTGTTGGTCAGTTTTTCCAGGGTTTCTTTAATTTGATTTTTAACCTGCTCATCGGTAAGTTCTACCGGCATCACGCGGTCTGCACCCCGGCGGGATCCGCCACGGCCACCCTGCTGTCCGGGTCTGTTGCCCTGGTTGCGGTTCCCTTGTCCGCCCTGCGGTCTGTTGCCCTGATTTCCCCCTTGTCCCTGAGCATTTCCGCCCTGAGGATTTGGTTTTTCTATACGCTTTCTCTTTTTCTTGGCAGCGTTGCCTCCGGCAGATTTGGGTTTATTAAACTGCGAAAGGTCTATTTTCTCTTTCAGAATTTTGGGACCATCCAGTTTTTGATATACAGTTTCATGTTTTTCTGGTACGGCAGGTGCTTCTTCTGCAGGTTTCTGTGGAGCTGCAGGTTTTTCTGCTTCTGCCGTTTTCTGCACTGTTGCAGGAGCGGGCGGTGTTTCCTTTACCGGCTCCGGTACTGGTGGAGTTTTTTCCACTTTTTTCTCCTGTGTTTTTTTGGATCTGGGTTTATTGCTTTCTATTTGCGAAAGGTCTATTTTATCCAGAATTTTAATTCCGTGTTTATCTGCTTCGGGTTCCGGCACAGATTTCACTTCGGGTTCTTTTTTGGGCTCATCGGCCACCGGTTCTGGTTTTGGAGTTTCCGGCGTTTTAGGTTCCAGATCTATTTTACCTAAAATTTTTGTTTCCGGGCGCAGAGAGGCTCTGGCTTTAATCACTTCCGGAGCTTTTTCTTCTATCACCAGTTTTTCCTCCGGGATTTTAGACATTACGACTTCATGGGATGCCTTACGCTGCTCGCTGTCTTTGGCAAATTCAGCTTTCAGTGCATCATACGCTGCTGCTTCCAGAGGAGCGTTCGGATTTTCATCAACCGTGAAGCCCTCTCCCTGCAGAAACTCTACAAGTCTGGACATGGATATATTGAATTCCTTTAACGCTTTATTTAATCTAATTTTTGGCATGCAAATATTTACTATTATAAATTTTATTGTTCTGTTACTGATGAATTGGATTCCGGGTGTTTATGATTCCAGTTCTTCTCTCAGAATTTGCTTTACTTCGTCAATTTGTTCTTCTTCCAAATCTACAAGGTGTACCAGCGCTTCGGTATCTTTATCCAATACACTGCGCGCTGTATTAAGTCCAACTTTTTTGAATTCCTGAATAATCCACTCACTGATTTCATCATTAAATTCATCCAGTTCTACATCATCATCTTCGCTGGTTTCCCGGTACACGTCTATTTCATAACCGGTAAGCCATGAAGCCAGACGGATGTTCTGTCCCTGTTTACCAATTACTTTTGAAATTTCCTCAACCGGTGTATAAACCATGGCGTACCCTTCCTCGGGGTTGATATCTATTTTATTTACGGTAATATTCCCCAGCGCTCTTTTCACCAGAATTTCAGGATTCTTGGACCACTGAATTACATCTATATTTTCATTTTTCAGCTCACGCACCACGCCGTGAATTCTGGATCCCTTCACGCCCACACAAGCACCTACAGGATCTATTCTGTCATCATATGCATCTACGGCAATTTTAGCCTTCTCGCCGGGTATTCTCACTACTTTTTTCAGCATGATGGTTCCGTCCTGAATTTCCGGAATTTCCAGCTCCAGCAATTTCTCCAGAAATCTGGGTGATGTTCTGGATACAATAATCTGAGGCTTGGATCCTTTAAAATCCACACTATCTATAATGGCCCGTATGCTTTCGCCTTTTTTAAAGAAATCTGACGGGATCTGATTTTCTTTCGGCAAAATAAATTCATTATCCTCATCATCCAGTAAAATAGCATGCTGCTTGCGGATGTGATGCACCTCTCCTACTACAATTTCCCCGATTCTGTCGCGGAACTGCTCATACAGCAGTGCGTTGTTATGCTCCTGCAATTTGGTGGCCAGGATTTGCTTCAGGGTCAGAATATTTCTGCGGCCCAGCTCTGCAATCGGAATTTCTACCGTATAATCTTCTCCCACTTCAAAGGTAGGATCTATTTTCTTAGCTTCTGTAATTTCAATTTCCAGATCATCATCTTCGGACATATCATCTTCTACGATGATTTTATTCAGAAAAATCTGGAAGTCACCTTTATCCGGATTCACAATCACATCAAAGTGATCATCAGAATCATATCTTTTTCTAAGAAGTGTTTTCAGTGAATCCTCGATAATGGCCATTAAATCGATTTTACTGATGCTTTTTTCGTCTTTAAAATCGCCAAACGCTTCTATTAACGCTAAACTGTTCATAATTATATCTATGTAATAAAAGATGAAGCACTGCGGACCAGTTTGTCCCTGCTTCCATCATATTGTTAAAATTTTATTGCTACCAATGCTTTCTTTATATCCGCATAGAGGATTTCTCTTTCCTCTTCCACATCTACCTTACCTTTGCCGATTTCTTTTGGTTTCCGGTAGCGCATCATGAGCACAATACCGTTTCCGTGCACGGCAGACAATTCTCCTTCTACACTTGTCCCGTCCTGAAGCGTGATTTCCAGATCTCTGTTCAGATTTTTTCTGAATTGTCTTTCAGAGTTCAGCGGCTCACTCAATCCGGCACTCATTACCTGCAACGAGAAATCATGCTCATCCCGGTCCATATTGAATTCTATGGCACGGCTGGCATCCAGACAATCCTGCAGGGTTACCCCCTGATCTCCGTCCAGAATTACGGTCACATCATCTGCGGCAGATATTTTCAGATCGATCAGAAACAGATCCTGACGCTCTTCTAAAAAACCGTTTATTAAACGTTCGATATCTTCTCTAAAACTCATTTTTTATCTGTGAACGGATATTGGTACAAAAAAAGGCTTTCTTGCGAAGCCTTCCCATTTTTCCGTTATTCGACTGCAAATATATGGATTTTTTTTTATTGAGCAAAATCAGACGTCGGCAAGTTACAGCACAGCATCAAGCATTTACAGAAAATTCCTCCTCTTCATTCTGTTACCGTAGTTCATTTTCAAACGAAATGCTTCTTCTGCACATTCTTACCAGCACTACATCACTATTATAAAATCTTAAAAGACCGTGTTTCATATCAAATACCTGATGACTTCACTTAAATTTGATTATTTTTGTGCGGTAATTTTTAAAACGCGAATTTTGAATATAACAATTGTAGGAACCGGATATGTAGGACTGGTTACCGGCACCACGCTGGCAGAACTGGGCAATTCTGTATATTGTGTAGACATTGACGAAAACAAAGTAGAGGGAATGAAAAACGGAATTGTTCCCATTTATGAACCCGGACTGGAAGAAATGTTCCTGCGGAATATACAGGCCGGCAGACTTTTCTTCACCACCAGCCTGGAAGAAGCGCTGAGCAAAAGTGATGTGATCTATCTGGCCCTGCCTACGCCACCGGGTGAAGACGGCAGCGCAGATCTGTCCTATGTACTGGGCGTGGCCAACGAAATAGGTTCATTACTCACCCACTATAAAGTCATTGTCAATAAATCTACAGTACCGGTAGGGACAGCAGACCGCGTGCGGGAAGTAATTTCTGCTAAAACAGACATCCCTTTTGACGTGGTTTCCAACCCCGAGTTTCTGCGCGAAGGTTTTGCGGTGGAAGACTCTATGAATCCGGCGCGTGTGGTGGTGGGCACCAATTCTGAAAAAGCCAGAACAATTATGGCTAAAATCTACCAGCCGTTTACCAATACCGGCGTACCGATTATTTTCATGGACGAAAAATCTTCTGAACTCACCAAATATGCAGCAAACTCATTTCTGGCGGTAAAGATTACCTTCATGAATGAAATTGCCAACTATTGTGAAAAAGTGGGCGCAGATGTAGATATGGTACGCCTGGGCATGGGCAGTGATGACCGCATAGGACACCGCTTTCTCTTCCCGGGCATTGGTTATGGAGGCAGCTGCTTTCCCAAGGATGTAAAAGCACTAATTAACAGTGGCAAACAGGAAGATTTTGATTTCCGGATTCTGCAGGCTACCGAGCATGTAAATACTGAACAAAAAGTCATTCTGACCCATGATATAGAAAAGCACTTTGGCTCTTTACAGGGAAGAAAAATTGCGCTCTGGGGCCTTGCCTTCAAAGCCAACACAGACGATATACGCGAAGCATCATCCCTGGACAACATTAAAATACTGCTGGAAAAAGGTGCTGAAATTACCGCCTACGACAGCATAGCCGAAGAAAACGTTCGTAAAGTGCTGGGAGATCAGATCAGCTATGCGCCGGATATGTACACGGCACTGGAGGATGCGGACTGCCTGCTGATTGCCACCGAGTGGCCGGAGTTTAAAAACCCCAACTTCAGCCTTATGGCAGAAAAATTGAAACATAAAGTAATTTTTGACGGACGGAATATGTTCCCGCTGGAAAGAGCCGAACAACACGGATTTCATTATAAGTCCATCGGCAGACGTACCGTACTGGCCCGATAGAGGCGCAAGAGAAGCAACATTAGTTCAGAAATGGAAAACAAAGCAAAGTCTCCCTACATCAAACTCCTGCAGGAATCACAAACGATTCTGGCACTTTCATACGTTGCTGCCATTGGCATAGGCATGCTTTTCACCTATCGGAAATATGATGTTTTCGGCATCAACATTTTTGATTATGCTGATGTTTTTGATTTTCTGATTGCACCTTTCGCCGATTACAAAATTCTGCTTTTCACACTGATTTCACTGCTTCTTACCTATATTATATTCAAATCAGACCGTGCCTACCAGCGCTATTTCCCGAAGTCTTACAACAAAATGAACTTCGGACTCGGTTCTCAGAAATGGTACCAGCCGCTGCGCAACATATCCCTGGCAATTTTGTTTCTGCTCTACCTCTTTATGGCAGCCAAGAAATATGGTGAGCTTACGAAGCAGGATATTTTGATTAACGAGAATGTGACGGTAGAGTTTGCAGGCGATGAAAAGAAAACAGGCAAGATGAAAGGCAAAACCAAAGATGTCGTTTTCCTTGTTCATGAAGGAGGTGCAGAAGCAATTCCGCTGTCCCTGGCACAATCCATCGTCTTACATCTGAAACCATAAAAACACCAAAACTTGAGCAATACAAAAATTAATGCTCGCAAAAATAAAATAGCAAAATGAAAAACATCATCATTACAGGAGGCGCCGGTTTCATAGGATCGCACGTGGTGCGGGAATTTGTGAAAAACATGCCGGATACCCATATCATCAATCTGGATGCCCTCACCTACGCCGGAAATCTGGAAAACCTGAAAGACATAGAGCAGGAACCCAATTATATCTTCGAGAAGGCCGACATCACAAAACCCGAAGAACTGAAGGCGGTTTTTGAGAAGTATCATCCCGATGCGGTGATTCACCTGGCTGCAGAAAGCCATGTGGACCGCAGCATTACAGACCCGAACGCTTTCATCAACACGAATGTAAACGGAACGGCCAATCTTTTGAACCTTTGTAGGGATTTCTGGACTCTGAATACGGAACACACGCACGGTAATTTTCCGGATGGAAAGCGTACAAACTTGTTCTATCATGTGTCTACGGATGAAGTTTACGGAGCGCTGGGAGAAACCGGATTTTTCACAGAAGAAACGCCATATGACCCCAAATCACCGTATTCTGCAAGTAAAGCGGCATCAGACCATCTGGTAAGAGCCTACGGAAATACATATGGCATGCCTTTTATTATCTCTAATTGCTCTAATAATTACGGTCCTAACCACTTCCCGGAAAAATTGATTCCGCTATGCATCCACAATATTCTGAATGAAAAGCCACTGCCCATTTATGGCGACGGAAAATATACCCGGGACTGGCTGTACGTGATAGATCATGCGAAAGCTATTTACCAGATTTTCCACCAGGCCCGTACCGGTGAAACCTACAACATCGGTGGCTGGAACGAATGGCAGAACATCAACCTGGTTAAGGAACTCATTCGGCAGGTAGATGAGAAAACCGGCAAGCCCGCAGGCCATTCAGAAAAACTCATCACCTTTGTAAAAGACCGCCCCGGACACGACAAGCGCTACGCTATAGACGCCACCAAACTGGCGGATGATCTGGGATGGAAACCAAGCGTAACCTTCGAAGAAGGCTTGTCTGAAACCATAGACTGGTTCCTGAACAACCAGGAATGGCTGGAACATGTAACCAGCGGCAGCTACCAGGAGTATTACGCTTCACAATACAAAAATGACCCGAATTAAATCTGAAGACCAATGAAAGGAATTATCCTCGCCGGGGGCTCCGGCACCAGACTTTACCCGCTCACCATTGCTGTAAGCAAGCAACTGATGCCCGTGTATGACAAACCCATGATTTACTATCCGCTTTCTACTTTGCTGCTGGCAGGGATTAAAGATATTCTGATTATCACCACGCCGCACGATCAGGAAGGATTCATTAAACTTCTGGGCGACGGCTCGTCCATTGGCTGCCACATTCAGTACAAGATACAGCCCAGCCCGGACGGACTGGCACAGGCCTTTATTCTGGGCGAAGAATTCATTGGAGATGATTCCGTGGCTTTGGTATTGGGCGATAACATTTTCTATGGTGCAGGCCTCCCGGGGTTACTGGAAAGCAAAACCAATGTAAAGGGCGGCTGCGTATTTGCCTATCAGGTTTCCGATCCGGAGCGCTACGGCGTAGTGGAATTTGATGACCACCTTAAAGCAATCTCCATTGAGGAAAAACCTGAAAACCCGAAATCCAACTTTGCAGTACCGGGTTTATATTTCTATGACAATTCTGTAGTGGAATATGCCAAAAACCTGAAACCTTCGCCACGCGGTGAACTGGAAATTACCGACATCAATAAGATTTATCTGGAAAAAGGAGCGCTGGAAGTAGGCGTGATGTCCCGCGGAACGGCCTGGCTGGATACCGGAACTTTCGACTCCCTGCATGAAGCCTCAGAATTTGTGAAGGTCCTGGAAAAAAGACAGGGTTTCAAAATTTCCTGCATTGAGGAAATTGCTTACAAAAAGGGATTCATCAACAAAGAACAACTGCTGGAGTCTGCCCGGAAATACGGCAAGAGTGGCTATGGGGAGTATTTGAAAAGATTGATTGAATAAAATGAAATTCAATTATCAAAATATGTCAATTATAGGGTATTTCAAATACTTTCAATCATTTACTGGATATAGAAGTTATGTGTACATATTTCTTAATTTCTTAGTTGGTTTATTTGATAGCCTTGGTTTGGCCATGTTTATTCCATTGATTGCATTGGTAGTAGATTCACCAATAGAAAACGAATCGATGGGAAAACTACAATTTTTAGTGGACTCTATTTCAGATATGGGATGGGAGTTAAATTTAAAAGTTGTTTTATTTTTCATGATTGGTTTGTTTTGCGTAAAAGCATTATTCTATTATATCAAAGCAAATTATTTAAATGAAACATTGCTGATTGCTCAAACTAAAATCAGGTATCAATTGGTGAATGGGTTATCTGAAATTTCGTATGAAGGTTTTACTAAAATGAATGCGGGTAAAACTCAAAATAATTTAGTTGCTGAGACTGGAAAATTCATGGGTGCCATGAATTCGTATTTTACATCAATCCAAAATACGGTAATGTTGCTTACCTATTTGATAATGGCAACCATTTCCAATTGGAAGTTTTCTATCATGGTGGCAATTGGTGCATTGTTAACCAATTTTTTATATAAATTCATCAATAAAAAGACGAAAGAAATTGCACGTAATATATCCAATATCGGACATGATTATAATGGGAAAATAATCCAAACTGTTGCCAATTTCAAGTATTTAAAAGCGACGAATAAATTAGAAATTTTTAAAGAAAAACTTAAGAGCGATATTCTAACATCTGAAAAGATGAACTATCGAATTACAAGGATTAGTTCCATTGGTGAAAGTTTACGTGAGCCTTTAGTAATAGGTATTATTGCCTTAGTTTTATATATCCAGCTGGAATTTGTTAAAAGTGATTTTGGATCTATTTTAGTGAGTTTATTATTATTTTATAAATCATTGGGGTTTTTAATCACACTACAAGCCACATGGAATTCGTTTTTAAAATCTTCTGCAGGAATTGAGTCTATTGAAAGTTTATTGATTGAATTTAGAGCAAATCGAGAAAATAAATCGGATATTTTTCATGAAAAAATTGGGAATTTAAAAGTAGAAAATCTTTGTATTACATTTGGGAATCGACCTATTTTAAAAAATATCAATCTCACAATACCTGAAAAAATTTCTATTGCATTTGTAGGTCAAAGTGGAGCAGGTAAGACTACTTTGGCCAATGTTATTTGTGGTTTACAAATTCCTCATTCTGGAAATTTAATTAATGAAAATACATCTGTTTACCATTCCAATCTTAATTCTTATCGTAAAAATGTGGGTTACATCACCCAAGAGCCCGTAATTTTTGATGATACATTATTCAACAATATTACTTTATGGGACCAGAAAACACCAGAAAACCTGGAGAAATTTAAAAAAGCAATGAAGCAAGTAGATTTGATGAAATTTTATCAAATTTTAGAATTTGGAGAAGATACGCAATTGGGTAATAATGGAGTTTTGATTTCTGGTGGTCAAAAGCAACGCGTTTCTATTGCAAGAGAATTGTATAAAGAATGTCAACTTCTGATTATGGATGAAGCTACATCTGCTTTGGATTCTGAAACAGAGAAGAACATTAAAGATAGTATTGATATTCTTCAAGGTAAATTCACTATACTTATCATTGCACATCGTATTTCAACGATAAAAAATGTAGATAAAATTTATCTTTTAAATGAAGGTGAAATTGAAGATTCTGGAAGTTATGAAGAATTATGTCAAAATTCTTTAAAATTTAAGAAGATGGTTGAACTGCAAGAACTATGATTTTCATGGACAAAAATGTACAAAAAAAAATCAATGGAAGGATTTTGATTAAAAAACTTAAAAATCTACCAAAGGAAATTTTCAGTTCAAATGTGAAAATATTATCATCATCTGTATCGCCTGTATTTCATAATTGGGGAGATGATGCAAGCATTGTAATTGCGGAGTTAATCAATCCTAAAGCTAAATTTCTTCAAGAAAATTATACGTTTAATATATTCAAAAGACCCAATTATTTATGTGTTGGAAGTATAATTACATGGCTCACAAAACCTGATTCAATTATTTGGGGAGCTGGAGTTCAACGGCCAGAAGATGAAATACTTTATAATGGTGAAATAATCCTTCCTAGGAAAATTCATGCGGTAAGAGGTCCTTTAACAAGGCAATATTTTTTGGATAGAAATATTGATTGTCCTGAAATTTATGGTGATCCTGCTTTGCTGTTTCCAAGATATTACAAACCTCAGATTGAGAAAAAATATAAAATTGGAATAATTCCTCATTTTAAAGACAAATCGAGTGCTATTCTAAAAGATTTAGAAAAAAGGGATGATATTTTGATTATTGATATTCAAAATTTTAAAACCTGGAATTATTTTATTGATAGTATCAATTCATGTGAATTTATCTTTTCTAGTTCCTTACATGGAATAATTATATCTGATGCCTATGGAATTCCAAACTCTTGGGTTGAATTTGATCGTAAAGATTTAAAGAGATTTACTTTTCATGATTATTATTTATCTGTAGGAAAAGAAATAATCGAACCTTATTCATTCACCGATTTAGAATTGCTTGAAAAAGCAGAAGAGTTAAAAACAACATGGAAATCACCCAAAATCGATTTGGATAAATTATTAAGTGTCTGTCCTTTTACTGAAGCTAAACAACCATGATCCCAAAAAAAATACATTACTGCTGGTTTGGAGGCAATGCCAAGCCCGAGTCATTTTATATTTGCCTGGACAGCTGGAAGAAAAACCTCCCGGACTATGAGATTATCGAATGGAATGAATCTAATTTTGATATCAATTGCTGTACCTACGTAAAATTAGCTGCCGAAAAGAAAAAATGGGCTTTCGTTTCTGATTATGCCCGCGCCCTTGCGCTATTTGAACAGGGTGGGATTTATATGGACATAGACGTGGAAGTGAAATTTCCACTGGACGAATTTTTGCAGCACCGTGCCTTCTCAGGATTTGAAATCAAAGGCTCGCCCTTCACCGCCCTATGGGCCACAGAAAAAGGACATCCATGGCCAAAACGGGTACTGGAATTTTATAACGAAAAACAGAGTTTTGATTTAACTACCAATACCGTTTTTGTCTCAGACTTACTGGTTTCAGAATATGGCATCAATCCGCAGCGCGATGAATATCAGGAAGGAAAAGACGGCATCGTCATTTACCCGTCTACCTATTTTTGTTTAGATTTACCAAAAAATTACGCCACCCACCATTTTGTAGGAACCTGGCACGAAAGGAACACTCCGAATCCCTTCAAGGATTATGTACATGCCTACTATAAAATGAAAGAGTTTGCTGAAATACAAAACGGAAAAACAGAGGTTCACAACGTCATTCAAAACATGAAAATGATAGAAGCAGAGGCCATTCTGAAGCAAATTCCGCTCAGAATGATTTTGCAATATGTATGGAAAAAAATATTTAAAAAAACACAATGATTGCCATAATTTACGGAACGCGTCCGGAGTTTCTGAAGGTTTATCCTGTAATTCTGGAAGCCAAAAAAAGAAACCGTCCCTTCATTACCATCAATACCGGTCAGCATACCGGTATGCTGACGGAAATGGAAGCGTTATTCGGCTTTTCCCCGGATTACAAACTGAAATGCCAGTCGCCGCAATACTCGAACGCCAACCTGCTCGCCAGATTGATTGATGCCGTAGCAGAGGTGGTAAAAGCAGAAAAAATTGAAAAAATAATTGCACAGGGAGATACGTTCACCGTGATGGCTTCTGCCATGGTGGCGTTTCTGGAAAAAAGAAAGTTTTACCACATAGAGGCCGGCTTGCGTACAGACGATATCCGCTTTCCCTTTCCGGAGGAATACAACCGCCGCGTGGTTTCACTCACTGCAAATCTGAACTTCGCACCTACCCTTTTGGCAAAAGAAAACCTGCTGAAAGAAGGCGTTTCCGAAGAACTCATTCCGGTTACGGGCAATACCATCATTGACCTTCTGAAATACGTCCTGGAAAAAGAAAAAATTCAGCCGGAAAAAGGTTCCGAGGTATTCATTACGGCCCACCGCCGGGAAAACCTCAATGAAAACATGACCGCCATCTGTGAGGCCATTCGCGAACTGGCTGCAGAAAATCCCGACATCACCTTCCACTGGAGTCTCCACCCGAATCCACAAACCCGGGAATTTATCTTTAAAACATTCCGCGAAGACATTCCGGCAAACATTCACTTCATTGAACCGCTCAATTATATAGAAGCGGTGAAACTGATGGCCCGCTCGCTGGTCATCATCTCGGATTCCGGCGGCATACAGGAAGAAGCGCCTACGCTGCAGAAAAGAGTAATTATTCTGCGCAGCGAAACCGAAAGACCGGAAGTGCTGGACTGTGGCTGCGGTGTGCTGGCAGGTGCAGACAAAGAAAAAATAAAGACGGAATTCTATAAGGAACTGCACACCGGCACTCATTCATTCATTAACCCATTCGGCGACGGCATGGCGGCGAAAAAAATACTGGAAAGATTATGATTGTTGGGAACGGACTCATCGCATCTGCTTTTGCAGAGAAAGACCTTGCAGAGGTCATATTTTTTGCTTCGGGAGTATCCAACTCTTCGGAAACCGATCCGGCACAGTTTCTCCGCGAGAAAAATCTGGTGCAGCATACCCTGCATGCACATCCGGGTAAAACTTTTGTATATTTCAGCACTTGCAGTATTTATGATTCTTCCAAGCATGACAGCCCTTATGTGTTGCACAAGCTCCACATGGAGGAAATCATCCGCCAGACCGCCCGTAAATTTCTGATTGTACGGGTAAGCAATGCCGTTGGTTTTGGCGGAAACCCCAATCTGCTGATGAATTATCTGGCCTCGGCCATCCGCAATAATCTGCCGCTGACCATTCATCAGAAAGCATCCCGCAATCTTATAGATGTGGAAGACGTGAGCACGCTGACCATGAATCTGCTTGAAAATCAAAGTGAGCTGAATAAAATTTATAATCTTGCCTACAAGACCAATTTTGGCATTCACGAAATCGTGACGGTGCTGGAACGGCATTTCGGCATGCCGGCACAAAAAAATTATGTGAGCGAAGGGGAATCCTATTCCATAGACATCCGCGGAATTGAATCTTATTTCAAAGAAACCGAAAAAATGGAATACCTGTCTATGCTGATTGCAAAGTATTATCTGGTAAAGGAAAACGGCTAACCGTCATACCGCTTTTTAAACAGGCGATAGCCTAATTCCACAGGTAAATTATAGTAAATATTGGCCTTCTTTTCTCTGGCACTGAAATCTGAAGAAAGATAATCTGCCAGGATGAGCGAGGGTGCTTTTTTCAGCCGCCGGTAATTTTGTTTCCAGTACGCCCCATCTTCCCGCATGCTGCGCCACTGCATGGTGAGCGTAAGATCTTTGAAATTCACAATTTTTTTGCGGATCCACTTTCTGCGCTCCGGGTCTGTCGCGGTATGGAAGGACCGGCTAAACCACTCCACAATGGTCTGGTGATTCTCGAAATTGATCTTCTTTTTATTGAAAATGGTAGATTTCCCGTGCAGATAATAAATGTAGGAGACATTATCAATAAAACTGATGGAACTGAGTTTTTCGGCACAATGAAAAGCCCACAGTTCGTCCTGTGAATACAACCCCGGAACAAAACGCAGTTTGTTGCGGTTAATGAACTCCCGGAGGTAGAGTTTATTGGGACCAATCACCGGCCAGTCGCCTTTTACAAACCGTTCAAAAATCAGGGCATTGCCTTTCAACACTTTTTCGGCAGATTTAACTTTAAACAAAAACATTCGCTCGCCGGTTTCAGACTGTTCGCAAATGGTTTCTGCCACCGAAATTTCACATTGGTGCAGCTCAGAATTGGCCACAAGTTTTTCAATACAGTCGGGGGTAATGTAGTCATCGCTGTCCAGCATATAGATGTATTTGCCGTCGGACTCCTCTATTCCGCGGTTGCGCACTACAGACAAACCCCTGTTTTTATCCAGATGAAAGATACGCATGTTCAGCTGCGGATTTTCTTCCATAAAGCGCTCTATTAATGCTACGCTGTCATCCGGCGTGGCATCATTCACCAGAATG
This sequence comes from Chryseobacterium sp. MFBS3-17, assembly GCF_020687745.1. GTDB lineage: Bacteria > Bacteroidota > Bacteroidia > Flavobacteriales > Weeksellaceae > Marnyiella. The sequence goes on along the minus strand of NZ_JAJEWK010000002.1, from coordinate 67,734 downwards.
GTTTCAAGGTGGGGATAGGTCTGCGCTTTCACCGATTCCAGACACCGGATGATGTAGTTTTCACATTTGTAAACGGGAATATTGATGCTGACCAGAGGATTGTCCATTTTACTGCTTTATGATATAACCTGCATATTTACCATCGAACTCAACAATGACCGGTTGATGACCTTGCTGTACACAATAGTCCATGAATGCGGCATTATCTCCTACATCATCACTCATCAGCACGCCGCCTTTGCGCAACCGTTCCCACAAAACGGGGTATGCCCACATTCTCCCTTTGTAAGACTTGTCACTGTCATAATGAATAAAATCAAAGGAGTCACACTCACCGAAAATCTTCGGTAAAGATTCACGGTCCGCATAATGGTATAATTTCCAGTATGGTTTCAGCTCCTGTGGCACTACGCAACCCACATAGCGGTCATTATCCTTGCCCAGGTAAGGCATATCACTGCTGTACAGGGTGCCGCCACGGTTCTTCAGTGAGAGCAATGCTGCCAGCGAACTCCACCCGTAGGCCACTCCAGTTTCCAGAACATTTTGCGCGCGGGTAAATTCTGCCAGGTAATAAATCAGATCCAGAGCACCTGCTCCACCCATTTTTACCGGACAATTCTGTTCTGCCTCATTGGCAAAAGCAAAGGCTTCCGGATAAAGGGACGTGAGCGGTGCGAAATTTTCAAAGCCCAGTGATTTCACGGCATCCTGCTGTGAAACTGCCAGATTTCTGCACCAACCTTCGGCATCCTCTTTACCTTTAAAGGCCGACTTCCGGTCAAATATATTCTTGTAAATTTTTCTGCCCAGTTCAGGGTACAGATGCGGGCGGATAAGGTAGGCCGCAAAGGTTCTCGCAATGGAGGATAATTCGCTCATTCGTGCTCGTTTTAAGGGCAAAAATAAAGAAAATTTTAATACTTTTGCTAAAACTACCATTTGATGAATTCTTTATTGACCGCATTCTTCATCCACCTGCAAGCACTGCAAAACAGATATTTGCGGAACCGGAATTTACAGTTGTTCCGCAGCAACCCTGCCAGCAACGTGCACCCGAGTTTTAAACTAGGCAATAATAACTTTCTGGATATTTCCTCAGAAGCCGAAATTCATATTGCAGAAGGAGTCACCATCAATGAATCTAATAATATTGCGGTCAAAAAATCGGGCCGGCTGGTGATTGGTAATGACACGTACATCACCAGAGCCACCATCGCCTGTCTGGAAAAAGTGGAAATTGGCGAAAACTGTATTCTGGGAGAGGGACTGAAAATTTTTGACCATAATCATCAGTACACCAAAGAACCATTTTCGGTTTCCAAAACCGCATTCAATACTTCACCTGTGAAACTAGGCAATAATGTATGGACCGGTGCCAACTGTATCATCCTGAAAGGCGTCACCATCGGCGATAATGTCATTTTGGGTGCCGGCTGTGTGATTCATAAAGACGTACCGGCCAATTCTATTGTTTTAAATGATCAGCAACAGAAAATCTTCAATATCTAGTAATATTATAGATGTAAATTATGCACAAAAGTATAGCTATATTTGCTCCCCAGGACCGCTTCAATTATGGTGATTTGCTCTTTGCAATCATGCTTGAATACGGCCTGAATAAAACATCACCGGGCACTTTCCGTTTCCAAAAATACGGATTGGTTAAGGCTGATTTTTCTGATGAAGGCGGTTTTAATGTTTTTTCTTACAAAAGACTAAAAAAAGATTTGAACCAGGGAAAAACAGATGCAATAATTGTTGCAGGCGGCGAATGTCTCCGCGCAGACTGGAATGGCCTTTATTCATTTATCAATCCGCTTTATTTTAAACTATTCCGCCACCCCAGAATCCCGTTTTTCTTCAAGAAAAGTCTATGGGTGAGATCATTTCTTGGTGGCGTTTCAGATAATCCTTTTCTCATTAATAAATCTGATTTTCAAAACGATTTTCAAGTTATTTATAATTTGGTGGGCGGTGGATATAATTTGCCTTCAGAAAAATTAAACCGACTCAAAAAAGCAGATTACATTTCTTTCAGAGAGAAGGCATCGGCTCAGTTTACATCAGAAAAACTGCAGAATCACGAGGTGTTCCTGGTTCCAGATTCCGCAATCATTATGGAAGACATCTACCCAAAGGATGATTTTCTGACATCATCCAAAATTCCGGTAACAATTAGAAATATTTTACAGACAAAATATATATTTTTCCAAATATCCAAATATAAAAGTGACAATAAACTTGACGAAATAGCACTTCAACTTAAAAACATTGCTGAAACTACCGGAATGAAAGTAATTTTATGTCCGATAGGCACTGCAAAAGGTCACGAAGACCATATTCCGCTAAAAATGATTTATCAAAAAATAAAGGAATATGCCATTTTTATTGATCACATTTCCCTTGAAAGCATAATGGCTTTGATTGCTTATGCGCAACTCTATATCGGGAACAGTCTACATGGGGTAATTACTGCAATGAGTTACGGACTGCCCTATATAGCATTAAACAAAAAACAAATAAAACTGAAATATTACCTGGAATGCTGGGCTCCTCCGGAATTAATGGAAATTCAGGATGTAGATGATTTTAAAAATCAGGCAGAGGCTCACTTATCAAATTCTTTTTTGGGAAACAAGATTCGTCAAAAGACAGAAGTCCAGAAGGATTTGTACTATCAATCTCTCCAGCGAATATCTAATACCATCCTAAAAAATGAAAGAGGATAAACTTGCCATCATCATTCCATTTTTCAAAAGCGAATTTTTTGAAGATACCCTCAGGAGTTTGTCCGTTCAGACGAATCAGAATTTTAAAGTCTATATCGGAAATGACGGAAGTGAGGCAAATCCCGAGGAACTTATAAAAAATTACAACCAAAATAAAAATTTGGTTTATAAAAAATTTCCGGAAAATCTGGGCGGAAAAGGGAAACTGGTAGAACAGTGGAACCGCTGCATAGAACTTTCTGAAAATGAGAAATGGCTCATGATACTGGCAGATGACGACTACTTGAGTAACAATTTTGTGGAGGAGTTCTATAAAAATATGGAAATCGCAGAAAACAATAATATTAGTTTACTACGATTCAAAATGAGACGTGTTTCTGAAGATGGTAAAACATTAACAGAACTGGAACAACCAAATCTCTACCTCGGAAAAGATTACGTTTGGGAAGATGAGATTCACAAACGTTTTTTATCGATTTCAGAAAATGTTTTTACTCGAGAAGTATACGAGAGAAAGGGATTCAGACCTTATCCTCTGGCTTGGCGTGTGCCATTCATGATGTACCTGGATTTTACAGATGCAGGTTCGGTCATGGGCATTAATTCAGCATTTGTTGCGATCCGGCGAAATGACAGTCAACTTTCATGGCGGCCAGATGTAAACATCTTCAAAAGAATGGCTATGGAATTATGTTACCGGGATATTCTTAATGAATACAGCAACATCTTCTCCAGCAGCCAAAATCTCAAGTTCTTGAAGGTTTACTCGTTTTACTCGTTAAAAAAGAATGAACTGAAAAATTCTGTGATATTACTTTATTTTAAGTATGGAGGATTCTACGAAACAATTAAATACCTGCTCAAAAAATTAAAATAATGCTGTTCTCCATTCTCATCGCTCATTATAACAATTTTGATTACTTCCTGGAATGCTACAAAAGCATCCGGGAACAGACCTATGCACACATAGAAATCGTGCTGGTAGACGACTGTTCTACCGATGGTTCGCAGGAAAAACTGCAGGCACTGGCAGATCAGGATTCCAGAATCAGACTGTTTTACAATGAGGAAAACAAAGGAGTAGGCTATACCAAACATCGATGTGCCGCCGCGGCCCAGGGGGAGATGGCCGCTTTTGTAGATCCCGATGATGCACTGACGCCAGACGCTGTACAAACAATGGTGAATGCACTAAATGCTGACAAAAATGCAGTGGCAGCGTACAGCCAACTATACCTTTGCCGTGAAAAACTACAACCCGGAAAGGTTTTTGACAAAACCCGCAGAATTAAGAATGGCAAACCCTTGTTTTTCAACCTTAATTTTGAAGTGGCGCATTTATTCGTTTTTCGCATCAAAGACTATAAACGCACTGAAGGCATCAATCCGGAACTCAGCTCTGCCGTGGATCAGGATTTATACCTGAAAATGTACGAAACCGGAAATTTTCTGTTCATAGAGCAACCGCTCTACCTGTATCGCCTTCACGAAAAAGGAGTCTCACAACAAAGTAATAAAAAAGAAAAGTTGAATCAGAACTGGGATCGTGTACTTCGGGACACCCTGCTACGCAGAAATTTAGACACCATTTATGGAAAGAAAATTGCGGAGATATCCAGTCTTCAGCATTACATCATCCAGAAACAAAATACATTTTTCAGTAAAATCCTCCGAAAACTGTCATGACTGATATCCTGATTAAATCCTTTAACCGTCCCTATTACCTGGACAGATGCCTACAGAGCATCTCCCGGAACATCTCCGGTAATTACCGCATCACAGTTCTGGACGATGGTACTCCGCAGCACTATCTGGATAAAATCAGTAAAAAACACCCGAACATCACCATTCTGAAGTCGGCACACCATACGAACAAGCAGGTTGCTATTACCGAAAACCTTCGGTCTGGAACACAGATTAACGGGTACAGCATCCCCACAAATCTGTGGATTGAAGCGGCCAGAAACGCCTCAGAGTATTTCATCATGACCGAAGACGACGTATGGTTTACCCGCCCTCTGATGCTGGATGAATTGCTTGAAGACTGTAAAACCCACCAGATCGCCCTGCTGAAACTGGGCTGGCTGGGCAATGAAAAAGATGACAAACACTTAGAAATCACCAGCATCAATCCCCGGATTAACGCTGCCCGGCCAAGGCAAATTTTTCTGGCGCCGCCCTTTCTGATGAACGCCTATTTTCATAACCGGTTCAAATTGTTCAGCATTCTGTATAAACTGGGACTGGCAGATCATGAGAGCCGCCGGAAATACTGGGCTCTCAACTCCATTCTGATGGGTATGTACCGCAAAGATTACTGGCTGAGCATCTGGAACGATATGAACGGGCAGGTGGATGAAAAGAAACAGCTCATAAACGCTGCGGTGTATTACCGGAATCACCGCCAAAATCCGAATTTTGCTACCCGGCTTTCCACCGAAGCCATGAAAACCACTTTTCAGTCTTCTGCCACGGGCTCCTACCACGAATACGGCAACCGGCTGGATGTGAACCGGATGAACTTCATTCTGAATGAAGCCTGGCTGCAAGACAAACTGGCTGCTATGGAAAATTATCCGCAGGATTTCTCCGAAAGCTATATTCAATCTTTTCTGGATGAGACCGGACATCCCGATGCACAGGCCGGTGAATGGAAAAAGTGGGCCGGAAAATTCAGAGAACAATACAGAAATATCGGTGCAAAGACAGATTAAATGATGATGAAAAATACCCACAGAAAAATACAAGTACTGTTCCGGCATCGCTCCATGGAAATGGGCGGAGTGGAAAAGGTGATGCTGAGTATGCTGAACCACCTGAACCGCAATAAGTTTGACCTCCGCGTGGCGCTGAATCTGTTTCAGGGAGAACTGCGACATGAGATTCCGGCACACATACCGCTGCATGTTTTAGCCAAAGGAAAAGAAGATTTCTCGGAAAACACGGTCATCCGCACAATACAGTTGGCCGCAAGAGCCGTCAGACTCAAACTGTTTCGCATGTTTCCTGTTCTGGCAGATCGTTTTGTGATTCATAATGATGCGGATGTGGAAATTGCGTGCACCTACTCTGCTTTCGGCGATGTACTGAACTCGGCCAACAAGAAATCAGCAAAAATAGGCTGGTTTCACTCGGACATCACCTATCCTAAACTGCAACCAGCAGTTCCGCTTTTACTGAAGCAGATTGTTCAGTTTGATTACTTTCTGTGGGGCTCGCAGCAGGCCCGGGATATTTTTGTACAAACCTATCCGGATGTTCAGTTACCTCCCAACAAAGTCATCAGAAATGCGATACCGGTTGATGAACTCAGACAAAAATCGCAGGAATTCATTCCTGATTTCAACGGCAAAAGGCCCGTTTTTGTCACTGTAGGCCGCCTGCACACCCGCAAAGGACATCATCTGCTGATGGAAGCTCATGCACGCCTGCTGAAAGACGGATATCCGCATACCGTATACGTCATCGGTGACGGCGAGGAAAAACAAAATCTGGAAAATCAGACCCGGAATCTTGGAGTGCAGAGCAGTTTCATTTTGGCAGGTTCTATGAATAATCCATACCCTTACGTGAAAAATGCAGACTTTTTCATACTACCGTCTGAATCTGAAGGCTGGCCGCTCATTGTAGCAGAAGCCCTGATTCTTCAGGTGCCGATGATTGCCACCGAAGTGGGCGGCATTCCGGAGTTGATTACCCACAAAAAGAATGGCTGGCTCATCCCTTTTGAAACAGAGGCCATCTACGACGCAATGAAAGAATTCCTGGTGAATAAGGCACTCATCGCCGATCTCCGTCATGAATTATTGGACTCTGAAAAACAGTTTGACAATCAGATTATTTTTGATACCATTGAAAATATCATCATTAACTTAGCACAAAAAACAAAATGATATTGCTGTACCGGATTATCGTAAAACTACAGACCCTGTGGAAAACCTGCTATGACAAAGCCTATATTGAAGTATGCAGACACAGAGGCATGAAGGTGGGCAAAGATGTCGTCTTTATAGAAGCGCCTGCGTTCGGCTCCGAGCCATACCTTATTGAAATTGGTGACCGCACTAAAATCACTGCCGGATGCACATTCATTACCCATGACGGAGCCATGTACACCATACGTAACATGGAGAAATATGCTGATGCTCGCAACTTCGGGCGCATTAAACTGGGCAGCAACTGCTTTGTGGGAAACAACTGCACCTTTTTGCCCGGCTCACAAATGGGCAATAACTGTATTCTGGGCACCGGCTCCGTACTGACGACTACCATGCCGGACAATACCGTCTATGCCGGAATTCCAGCCAAATTCATTTGCACCATAGAGGAATATGGGGACAAAGCCCTTCAAAACAATGTGCTGTACCCCCGTGAGCTGGAAAAAGACCGCACTCTGCTGGATGCGTACATCAGCAAAAATCTGCCGCACATCTATAAACCTGTAAAAAAATAATGGCCGGAAAGAAAAAAATACTGATCAGAATCGGTTCACTGCGTCATGGCGGTGCTGAAAAAGTACTGATTACTTTCCTCAAAAATCTGCCTGCGGACCGGTATGAAGTAGATCTTCTGCTAAATTTGTACTCCGGGAAATACCTCTCCGAAGTTCCGGAATGGATTCGTGTCATCTATCTTCATAAAGGTGAGATGATTACCACCAACAGGCTGCAGGATTTGCCCCGCAAAGCCTTCCGTGTCCTCTATCAGAAATTGCTGCGCGTATTTCCGGAACTGCTGTATTCGGGGATTCTGAAAGGTAAAAAATACGATGTGGAAATAGCGGCTATTCATGGCATGCGGGATGAAATACTGAATTCGCCCCTGCGATCCTCCAGGAAGCTGGTCTGGATTCATAACGACCTCAGAAAAACCCATTTTCACCATTACACTGATGAAGAAATACGGAAATTTTTCGGTTTTGATAAGATTATGGTCATCTCTGACCATATTCAGCAGGATTTTGAGAACCTGGCCCGAAATACCGACGAGGGTAGCAAAATCGTCCGGATTTATAACCCTATAGACACCGCCGAAATTCTACAAAAGTCTGAACTTCCCTTACCTGCACCGCTAGAAAAAGACGTCCCGTTGTTTGTGGCGATAGGAACTGTTTTCCCGCAGAAAGGCTATGACCGTCTGCTGAAGGCGCACCAAAGACTCCTGCATGAGGGGCACAAACACCGCCTGCTGATTGTAGGGGACGGCTACGACTTCAAAACCATCCAAAACCTCATCTCTGATCTGGGAGTAGAAGAAACAGCCACGATGACCGGTTATACAGAAAATCCGTACCCGTATCTGAAAGCCGCAGATTACTTCGTGCTGAGTTCCCGATATGAAGGATTTCCCACTGTTTTATTTGAGGCACTCACTTTACATAAAAAAATCATTGCAACCGATGTATCGGGCGTGCGCGAGATGCTTCAGGACGGGGCACTGGGACTGATCACAGAAAATTCTGATCCCGGAATATACCGCGGAATGAAAAAAGCACTGACTGCACCCGAAGATTTTGAGCTGTATCTGCATGCGCTCAGCACCTACCAGATGCCGTTTAACCTTGAAAATTCTGTTGCGGGCATTTCAGAAATTATTGACAAATTGTAAAAGTTCTTACTGCAATTATTTTGTTTTCTGGCTTTGTAACTTATCTTTGCTGTATGTCCGGGAAAACAATCATCCAGAAAGATTTTTACAGAGAAAGCGGAAAATGGCTTTCTGTGCAGGAAATCTGGGCTAAATGTGTGAATCCGAACCTGCATTTCATTTATATTCTGCGCAAAGCACAGCAATTCCCCAAAAAATCCGTGCGGGGCGTGTTCTGGCGCTGGGTCTTGCGGCACCATCAGATTAAATATGGATTTCAGATTTACCCGGAAACACAAATCGGTCCGGGACTCTACCTGGGACACTGGGGAACCCTGGTCATCAATCCGAAAGCGGTCATCGGGAAAAACTGCAATATTGCGCAGGGCGTGACCATAGCCCAGGCCAACCGTGGCAAAAAAGAAGGCGTTCCGCGTATAGGAGATGAGGTATGGATTGGCCCCAATGCTGTGGTAGTGGGTAACATTACCATTGGCGATAATGTCCTGATTGCGCCCAATGCCTATGTGAATTTCGACGTGCCACCCAACTCACTGGTCATAGGCAATCCGGCAAAAATAACGCCTTACGAAAACGCTACCGAAGGCTACATCAATAATAAAGTTTAACTTCGCTATATGAGCAAATCCTACGAAACAATTTTTGAAAACAATAAAAAGTGGATTCAGGAAAAACTGGCACAGGACAAGGAATTTTTTAATAAACTTGCGGCAGGCCAGCATCCGGAATTTTTGTATATCGGATGCTCAGACAGTCGGGTTACTGCAGAAGAACTCCTGGGTCTGAAACCCGGAGAACTCTTTGTGCACAGAAACATTGCCAATATGGTGAACACGCTGGATATGAACTCTACCGCAGTAATTCAGTATGCCGTAGAGCATCTGAAAGTGAAACACATCATTGTTTGCGGCCACTACGGTTGTGGCGGTGTAAAGGCGGCGATGACTCCTGAAGATCTGGGATTACTGAATCCGTGGCTCAGGCTGATCCGTGATGTGTACCGCATTCATCAGAAAGAGCTGGACGCCATAGAAGACGAGCAAGCACGGTATAACCGCCTGGTGGAACTGAATGTACAGGAACAATGCATTAACATCATCAAAATGGCCTGTGTACAGGAACGCTATATTGTAGATGACTACCCCATCGTGCACGGCTGGGTATTTGATATGAAGACCGGTGGTCTTAAAGATCTGGATATTGATTTTGAAGAAACACTTTCAGATATTCAAAAGCTGTATGACCTGACCAACTCTTCCTGGGTGATGAGCCGCAAGAAAAATAAGAATCTGCTATAATTATAGATTGTGAATATTAAATAATGTTAATGTTTAGACGAAATCTATAATCTACTTGTCAAATTTATCTGATGTAATTATATTTGCATCTCAAAATCAAAATTTGTGAAGGTTTTTTGGAACATAATGGTTCTTAGTATATTCGTCAATTTTCTGGCTGCACCTACGATTGCGCTGGCATTTGATGTGGATTTGCCACAGACCAATATCGTCCTTTCTGAAGAAGAAAACCATCACTCCGGGATTACATTTTCGGAGAAAACGCTACCCGATACGATAAACATCCACGATTTTCTAAAATTTTTCTTACCGGATTCCCGGAACAAAGCATTTTATTCTCAGGACGATTTAACTTTAAAATCGCCTCATTTCGCGATTATATCGCCACCACCCGAAGCTTAATTTTTTGACTGACATCAAAGATGCGCTGCCGAAATTCGAATGCGCTCCTTTTACATTTCAAAAATTAAATTTCTAAACCATATAGTCTTTTCTTGGGACTGTATATTAAACTATTTTCAAAACAATGGAAAAAGTAAAAAGTTTATTGGGTGGATTTAAACAGAATTTCCCCTCAGGTCTTGTGGTATTTCTTGTCGCACTACCTCTTTGTCTTGGCATTGCCCTTGCATCCGGCGCACCCCCGCTCTCCGGAATCATCGCCGGCATCGTGGGCGGTATCATTATCGGCAGCCTGTCCAATTCTAATATTTCGGTATCCGGCCCTGCTGCAGGTCTGGCTGCCATCGTATTTTCTGCCATTACCGAACTCGGCACCTTTGAATTATTTCTGTGCGCCGGTTTAATTGCGGGACTGATCCAGGTACTCATGGGCATTCTTCGGGCGGGAAGCATCTCCAACTATTTCCCGAACAGCGTAATAGAAGGGATGCTGGCAGGTATCGGAATTATCATCATTTTAAAACAAATACCATATGCCATAGGATACACCGGCAGTTCCTTTGCCGGTGAAAAACTCTTTGAAAACGGAATCAACCTAACCAATATCACGCTATATCTGCAAAATGTGATACAGTCTGTACACCCGGGATCCATCATTATAACGGCAATATCCATCACCATTTTGCTGATCTGGGACAAGGTTAGTCTTCTCAGGCGTTTGAAAATGCTGCCGGGCGCCCTGGTGGCCGTTCTTGTGGGAGTGCTGATCAATGAAGTATTCAAAATCACCGGAAGCCCCCTGGCCGTCACTGCACAAAATCTTGTGAATCTGCCAGTTCCGGAATCATTCTCGGCACTCACCTCCCTGGCTACTTTCCCGGATTTTTCCGGTTTCACAAATCCCGCAGTATGGATTTCGGCAATAACTATTGCAGTAGTAGCTTCCATAGAAACACTGCTCTGCATTGAGGCTTCAGACAGACTGGACCGCCAAAAGAGAATTACAGACACCAATGTGGAATTACGCGCGCAGGGAATCGGAAATGTGCTAAGTTCGCTTATTGGCGGACTGCCTATAACTTCTGTAGTAGTGCGAAGTTCTGCTAATGCAGGGGCAGGGGCCACCACTAAATTGTCGGCCATCATTCACGGTGTTTTGTTACTCATCTGCGCGGTAAGCATCCCGTTTGTACTTAATCTGATACCACTCGCCACCCTTGCGGCAGTGCTGATTCTGGTAGGTTACAAACTGGCCAGTCCCCAGAAAATCAAACACTTTCTTACCAAGGGAAAATTTCAGTACCTGCCATTCATTGCCACCATAACTGCCGTTGTTTTTACGGATCTGCTTACCGGCGTCGCAATCGGAATGGGAATCGCCATACTCTTTATTTTACAGGGAAATATGAAGCGGGCCTATTACTTCAGTAAAGAAGAACTGGACCAGGCAGACGAAATCACGCTGAAACTGGCAGAAGAAGTGTCTTTTCTGAACAAAGCGGCCATCAAAAAAACCCTAAAAAACATACGCCCCAACTCCAGAGTGGTGATTGATGCAAAATCTACTTCTTACATTACGGCAGATGTACTTGAAATGATTCAGGAGTTTGCCAATATCCGGGCACGTGAAGATGATATACAGGTGCAACTTATTGGTTTCCGGACCAATTATGACCAGTATGCGCGCGATCAGCATTCGCATATTACTATCCATCACAGAAGAGCCATGTAACGATAAAAACAAAAAATATAATTACTGAACCAGGCAGGTGAGCTACCGCCACCTGTCTATTAATAAAAGAATAATGAAAGCACACACATACGAAACACAATCCACCATCACACCAGAAAAAGCACTGCAATACTTAAAGGAAGGCAACCAAAGGTTTGTCAATAATCTGAAAGTAAACCGGAATCTGCTGGAACAGGTTAATGACACCCGGGAGGGCCAATGGCCGTTTGCAGTAATACTCAGCTGTATAGACTCCCGAACTTCTACAGAGCTCATCTTTGATCAGGGGCTGGGAGATATCTTCAGCATACGGATTGCCGGAAACTTTGTTAATCAGGACATCCTGGGATCCATGGAGTTTGCGTGTAACATAGCAGGTTCCAAACTCATAGTCGTAATGGGCCATACCAAATGTGGCGCTCTGAAGGGAAGTCTGGATTATGCCAAAGTACAGAAACTGGGGATGCAAAACCTTAACCACCTGATTCATCAGTTTGATGGTTGTGTAGAAAAAATCATCAATAACGGTGAAGAACGCAGTTCCGCAAATGAAGATCTACTGGAGCGCCTGAATATCTGCAACATCAACAGAACCATGGAGGATATCCGCACCGGAAGTGCCACACTTCGCGACATGGAGCTGAATGGAAAAATAAAAATTGCCGGTGCCAATTACTGTGTAAAATCCGGTGTTGTGACCTGGATAAATGATTAACGGGAAAATACGCTATTTCCCATTATAGGCGCTCATGGTATTCTGAATACCCGCAAAAACAAATGAAAGACAAGCTTTAGAAGACTGTTCGATTCTTTCGGACAGTCTTTCTTTTTCCTCTTCATTCCAGGTTCCCAGGACATAATCTACCTGCCGGCCTTCATCAAACTCGGCAGAGATTCCGAAGCGCAGGCGGGCATAATTCTGAGTCTGCAGTTCGTTCTGAATACTTTTCAGGCCGTTATGACCGGCATCAGACCCTTTCATTTTCATCCGCAGGGTACCAAAAGGCAGCGCCAGATCATCCGTAATGATCAGCACGTGGTCCAGTGCGATGTTTTCCTTCTGCATCCAGAATTTTACCGCTTTGCCGGAGAGGTTCATATACGTATCGGGTTTCAGAACCAAAACCTTTCTGCCACGGTGTTTACCCTCGGCCAGCCAGCCAAAATTTGTACTGCTGAAAGGAGCCTCCATGGTTGCTGCAATTTTCTCAGCTACTTTAAAACCGATATTATGACGGGTTTCCGCATACTCTTCGCCTTTGTTTCCCAAACCGACAATTAAATACTTCACGAGCCGTTTTCTTAAGATTCAGATGCAAAAATAAGCAAAAAAAATCCCGGACATACGCCGGGAAATATAACTGATCAAATTTTGGTTTAAAGCGACTGATATTCAAAGTCAAAACTCACATCTGCAGAACTGCTTTCAGACAGAAAACCCTGAGCGTCGTAGGTATGAGTAAATATCTGTGAAAGGGTGCCTGCTGCAGACTGTACTGTAACGTTTCTGTAATTATTGGCAGAAAGTCCGGTAGGGCCTGTGCCACTCGTTTCGAAATTACAGGTTGCCAGAGTAAAACTTCTGGGCAGCAAACGATACGGATTCTGACTGTTGTCATAATCTGAAAAATCTGTATTGACTACGATATCGGCAACGCCAGGCGCAGCTATGGTCATGATCCATTTCGAAATATTGTCTCCGGCATACTGTAACTGGCTGGTTACCGAACCTGTTTCTACCGTAGTACCCGGTGTAAAAAAGGTGGTTTTCACCTGTACTGCCTTAGCAGCATTATAGCTGTAATCTGTGGTAAAATCTGCCGTCACTACTCCGCCTTCAGCAATGGTTCCGGTTACTGCGGTAAGCAATGCCCCGGTATAGCCCAGCATGGCGGTAATCACCTGAGGCTGCGCACCCTGCGCATCTGTTTTTGTAATTTTACTGATCTGATTCCCGGTGTACAGCACGTCAAACTCATAGGAATTGTTCGTGGTGGTTACCGTGGAAAGTTTATTGGCTCCATATCCAAAATTCACATCATAAGAAGGGCTTCCGGTTTCGGTCACCGTCACTTTTTTCAGTAATTTGGAATTGGTGTAATCCGGAATTAAATCTCCCAGACCTACCAGATCTCCGGAAGACCCGCCGCATGAAACCACCAGCAGCATTGCTGCCAGAAATATTCCCAGTTTATGATACGCTGTTTTCATCTTCATCTGCCAAATAATATTTTTTAAAATGGTCGGTACTCATAATTAACCCCCCAACCGGATATTGCATAATTCAGTGCGTCATAGGTGAATAAGGTATTGGAACCTACCGGCACCGGAATCTGATTGCTGGCATACAGTACTCTTTTTGGGTTGTTGGGTGAAAAACGATATCCGTTATAAGAATTTTCAAAAGTTTTATGCAATAAATATCCGAACGGAATCAGTGTATAAGGACTTCTACCGGCGTCATATTCTGTAAACTCAAAAGATTCCTCTACCATGGGCGCCAGGAAAACATTACCGGCAAGACCTCCATACAGATTGGCCACCTTCGCCACATTTTGCAATGCATCATAGGTATATCCGGTTTTTTTATAAGAAGTGAACTCAAAGGTCTGAGCCGGTATTTCTACCCCGTGCTTCATGATTACAGAATCCAGTTTTGCCGCTGCATTGAACTTGATATCAAACTGAGATCTTGATTTCTCAAAAACAAGCGGTGCCGTTTGCGAAGCAATGTCTTCGTACACGCTTCTGGTTTCAGTGATGGTGGTAAGTTTGGTATGGTCTGTAGGCGAATAGTTATACAACTGTGTATAGCTGATGCTGTCTCCTTCAACCACCCCTACAAAATCAATTCTGTTGATTTGTTCTCCGGAATAGTTAATTTTGGTAATGGTGCTGTCTCCTATAACTTCCACAAGTTTTCGGCCGTTATAATGGTATTCTGCAATGGTATCTGCCGAGGTTACTTCCTGATACAGGAAACGGTCTTCGCCCAGCCCTCCCTGGTTAAGTCCCATGTCATTCAGCAGGTTATTGTCTGCGTCTCCCATTTCTTTACAGGACTGAACAGACAGAACCAAAAAAAGTGACATGGCCAGATATAATATGTTTTTCATTTCAAGGAAATTTTAATAATTGGATACAAATATAATTTTTTTTGAATACAAAGCATTTCTTATGCTTTAATTTTTAAAAAAACCCTCACATCAATAAGGGTTTTTAGCATATCTGCAATTAAGGTGCAGGCTGATAGCTGAAATTTCTGAAACCATCTGTGGTAGGATAGTTATGCGTATCAAATTTATACTGATACTGCGTTACTACTGCCGGGTCTGCATCTTTCTTCACGGTTAATTTTGCCGGGTTGTTATCGGACATATAAGAATACATCTGCGGAAACAGGCTGCTCATCATAATCAGATAATTATCTGAAACCCTTTTATACGGATTATTTCTCCAGTCATAATTATCATAAGTGTACGTATGTTGCACAGAGCTCTGAACGACACCGGTAGTTGGGTTCACGATATTATCACTGGACTGGATCTTGGTCACGTTCGGCCCGTCATGTGTAATCAGATTCATCACGGTATTGCCGTACACATATACATTGGGCGTTGCCGGATTTACCGGAGCTGTCTTTTTAAAAGACTGAATAATCCGTCCCTCTGCATCATACTGAAATACACTGATGGAATGAAAGGTATGTACACTTCCTGAGGCATAGAAATCATCCATCAGGCTCACCATGGTGCCGGTAGCATTGTCGTAATTGGGGGTAAGGACGTGTCTGCCGCCTACCGCACTACCCGCATAGGTACCGGTGACTTCTATTTTGGAAATTCTGTTTCCCAGATAGAATACATAAACGGTCTGATTTTCTTCTGTAGCACTGCCATCATAGACAAAACGTTCAACTTTAAACAAACTACTGCCGTTCAACTGGTAACTTTCCAGTGTTTTGTTATCAGAATGAACACGCTTGATGATTCTGGGACCTGAAATATCTTCCGGATCATCCCAGCCATACACCGTAGCCGGATCAGAATCCCGGCAGGAATGTATTACAAACGCTACTATTATAAGACTTAGAAGTTGTAAAAATTTCTTCATATTGATGATTTATATTTTATTGACTTACAAAACTAATTTTTTTTTGAAGATACTGCAATTTTTTGATGTTAAAGTTTCTCATTGCTCAGCCAAACTGAACAATTATAAGGCAAAACAGCAAATAAGGTCATTTACTGAATGCCTTTATAGATGAATTTAAAAACGTCCTGCTGGTCAGACACAGGATAATTGGACGTATCATACACGAAACTGCCGGTGGTTACGATAGGTGGAATATTGAAAAAAGGCTCCAGCTGCATTTTCAGATGATTGTTAAAACTGCACTGCGCGAAAGCCACGGTACCCATCATGCCCATACCCAGATTAAACTCTTTTGGCAACGTACTGTACGGATTGATTTTGGAATCATACTCTTCAAACTTGTAGGTTATATTTCCGTTGGGATCCAGAGGCTCCAGGGTTCCGTCCGCATGAATAATGCCGGTAGTATTCTCTGTAGCTTTCACCACATTATCTCCCGACCAAACCAGTGAAACCACTCCATAATGGGTGAAATTATTTGAAAAAACAGGATTTTTCACTTTCTTATCCAGCTTAATGACTTTGCCGGCAGGGTTATAGGTAAGGGTAAAATGGGTTTCGCCCATATTGACATTATTTTGAGTTTGCACCATCACCGCTGAAGTCACCTTTCCCGCAGTGTCGTAATTGAGACTCAGGTCCAGAATCACAGTGCCATCCTGCAAAACCATCTGGTTTACCTTGTTGTCACTGTTGTACAACACATCCATTTCGTTACTGGTGGCGTGGTATTTCACTTGCTGCAAAACTCCCGCTGAGGTAGAAACATATTCCGTAACCGTAACATTTGCACTGTCTATTTTGTGCAAAATTCTGGGACCGGTAATGGTACTTCCGGGGGTATTGGTATTCCAGCCGTACACCATAGCAGGATCGGGCGGCACACACGAACTTAACAGGAATAATACGCATAGCATACTGAAAAAAGGTAGTGTTTTCTTCATTTGATTAAATTTTATCCAACAAATCTAACTTTTTTTCGCATTCAAAATCAGTTTCCGGGAAAAATTAACCTAATATTCTTTCCAGCAGGCGGGTCACCTCATCAATATGATTGACGTGATCTTTCCGCATCATGAGCTGGTTTCCGTTTTTGTCCTGCTTTTCCTTCAGAGTGGCCTCCGCAGGGTGCTGAGATAAATAGGCAATGATTTTTCTGAATTTTTCGCTCTGATAAAATTTATCCTGAGGATTAGACGGGAAATAGCCCAGAAACACACTGTTTTTGACCACAATTTTTTCAAAGCCGATTTCAGCAGCACTCCACTTCAGTTCTACAGATTTCAGCAGATTTTCTGCCTCTTCCGGCAAGGTTCCGAAGCGGTCCTTCAGTTCAGCACGGAACTGCTCCAGTCCGGCCGGATTCTGTATTTCCGCAAGTTTCTGATAAAGACTCAGGCGCTCTTCTGTACTCTGCACATAGTGATCGGGCAACATCAGTTCCAGATCGGTATCCACATTGACATCCCTTGTCGTTTGAATGAGTTTTTTGCGCTCTTCTTCATTATCAAAAAGATTCTCAAACTGATCATCATGCTGAAGTTCTTCTAATGCTTCCTGCATAATTTTCTGATACGTTTCGAATCCCATTTCATTGATAAATCCGCTCTGCTCTGCTCCCAGCAAATCTCCGGCACCACGGATTTCAAGATCTTTCATCGCAATCTGGAATCCACTGCCCAGATCAGAGAACTGCTCTATGGCTTCCAGTCTTTTCCGTGCATCAGAAGTCACCATATCAAACGGAGGGGTAATGAGATAGCAAAAAGCCTTTCGGTTGCTCCGTCCTACGCGGCCCCGCATCTGGTGCAGGTCTGCCATTCCGAATTTCTGCGCATCATTAATGAAAATGGTATTGGCATTGGGCACATCTACCCCACTTTCCACAATGGTGGTAGAAACCAGCACATCGTATTTCCCTTCCATAAAATCCAGCACATTCCGCTCCAGTTGCTTGCCGTCCATCTGACCATGACCGGTAATAACTCTGGCGTCCGGAACCAGCCGCTGAATGAGCCCGGCAATATCTTTAAGGTTCTCTATACGGTTGTTGATGAAGTACACCTGTCCGTCCCGCTGAATTTCGTAGGAAACCGCATCGCGGATCAGTTCCTCATCAAACCCGATGACCTGCGTCTCTACCGGCTGGCGGTTGGGCGGCGGCGTTTTAATCACGGACAAATCCCGGGCAGCCATGAGTGAGAATTGCAGTGTCCGCGGAATAGGTGTTGCAGTAAGGGTCAGGGTATCTACATTGGCTTTCATGGTTTTCAGTTTATCTTTTACAGACACCCCGAATTTATGCTCTTCATCTATAATCAACAGGCCCAAATCTTTAAACTTCACTTTGTCTGATACCAGCTGGTGGGTACCGATGATGATATCCAGCTTGCCGTTTTCCAGTTTCTCCAGTGCTTCAGATTTTTGTTTAGCCGTCCGGAAACGGTTCAGGTATGAAATTTCTACCGGAAAATCCTTCAGTCTTTCCCGGAAACTCCGGTAATGCTGAAAAGCCAGAATCGTAGTCGGCACCAGCACCGCCACCTGTTTTCCGTCTGTAGCAGCCTTAAAGGCGGCACGAATGGCCACCTCGGTTTTCCCGAATCCCACATCACCACAGACCAGCCTGTCCATCACGGTTTGGGCTTCCATATCTTTCTTCACATCTGTTGTGGCTTTTTCCTGATCCGGCGTATCTTCATATATAAAACTGGCTTCCAGCTCGTGCTGCAGGTATGAATCCGGCGTAAAAGCAAAGCCTTTTGCTGTTTTTCGCTGTGCATAGAGTTTGATAAGGTCAAAAGCGATTTGCTTTACCTTGGCTTTTGTTTTTTGTTTGAGGTTTTTCCAGGCCGGTGAACCCAGTTTAGAAAGGGTAATTTCCTTGCCGTCGGGACCATTGTATTTGGAAATTTTGTGCAGGGAATGGATGCTCACATAAAGCAGATCCTGATTTTTATATACCAACTTGAAACACTCCTGTATCTTCCCGTTGTTGTTCACTTTTACCAGACCCATGAATTTTCCAATGCCGTGATCTATGTGGGCTATAAAATCGCCTACCTTCAGTGACATGAGGTCTTTCAGGGTAATCTGTTCAGATTTGGCAAAGGAATTTTTGGCTTTATACCGCTGGTATCTGTCAAAAATCTGGTGATCTGTATAAACGGAAATTTTTTCGTCAGTATCTACAAAGCCTTCGTGCAACTCTGATCTGAAAGTTCTGAAACTCACCTCATGATTCAGCTCTTCCAGAATTCCTTCCAGCCTTTCTTTTTGTTTCTCTGTAGAAAAGGAAATCCAGCAGTCGTATCCCTGTTCTTTTTTCTCCTTAAAATCCTCGGCCAGTAAATCAAAATTCTTGTGAAAAGAAGGTTGCGGCTGCTGATGCAGCGCAACGGCAGCATCCGGAAACAATGCCTGTGGAGCGAAATCCATCCACCGGAACCGGCGTAAGCCTTCATCAAACACCGCTTCAGAAATAAAAAGTTCTTCGGGCGTTTCATGCTTCAGCGTTTTACTCAGCGCTTCATAGTTTACCTGCGCTTTGGCAAAGAATTCCCGGACCCGTTTGTATCCCAGATATGCATTTTTGCTGATGATATAACTGTTTTCTGCCAGTACCTCAAAAAAGGAAACCTTGGTGCCGGTTACCGAATAATTCATATTCGAAACCAACTGAAAAGACTCTACTTTCTCCCGGGACAACTGCGTCTCCAGATCAAAAATCTTAATGCTTTCTACCTCACTGCCGAAAAAAGAAATCCTGAAGGGCTGCTCGCCGGAGTATGAAAACACATCTACAATCCCTCCACGCACCGAAAACTCACCGGGTTCTGATACAAAATCGGTCTGGTGGAATCCATACTGCACCAACAATTCTTCTATAAAATCAAAATCCAGACTGTCGCCCACAGCAATGGTATGGGTAATGGCCTGGAGCGCTTCTTTCCGGATGATTCGCTCATTCAGGGCGGCGTAGGTAGCTACAATGACTTTCGGGCGGTGATCAGAATTCAGCCGGTTCAGCACTTCGGTGCGCAGCACCAGATTGGCATTCTGCACTTTTTCTATCTGATAAGGCTCCAGATGAGATGGTGGAAAATAGAGTACGTTTTCCTCTCCGGCCATGTCTTCCAGCTCAGCGGTCATGTAAAGTGCTTCTTCCTTGTCATCTGCCAGAAACAGAATGTTTTTGCGGGTGGTCAGAAATATTTCTGCAGCCAGTACCGACGGTGACGAGCCTGCATATCCCGATACCGATAAGCAGGGATGAATATCTGATTGCTGAATGATTTCTTTGCCAAATTCTTTTTGAAGCAAATAAGGAACTAAAGTTTCCTGAATGGATTTTAACGACATAAGCTGATGGTAGTGAACGACGAAAAACGGGTTCAGTTGATTTCTGAAACCGTTTTCCGCCTGCAAAGATACATAAAAGCAGAAAACCCGAACCTGTACTTTAACAAAAATCAAATTATTTGAAAAAGAACCATAACGAATCACATTTGTGTGACATTATTTTTATATATTTACCATCACAAATCCCAAAATCTTCATCAATATGGTAAAAAAACTACTCCCTTTATTTTTCGCTTTGTCATTGTTTACCGTCCATGCACAGAGCAATTTTGAATACGAACTCTCCTGGAGCACCTATTTTGGACCCGTGGGTGCCAAATCCTGGACCGAGCCTGCTACTCCGCCCATTCAGTTTGATGCCAATCAGAATATCCACCTTACCGGACTGGCGATCGGATACCCGAATAATTACGCCCATGCCTATTACGATCAGTTTCTGGTGGGAAGCGGCGGGCAAAACTTCAACATGACCACTGTCTCAAACAGCCATCAGAACGGTTTTGCAGCCACCTTCAATCAGGCAGGCACCTTAAACCGTTATCAGTATTACAACAGTCTGATTAATCAAACCGGTTACCGAAAAAAACTGAAGCACATTGATCAGGACAACAATTTCTATTATGAATATGCGGCGCAACTTACATTGCTCCCCTTAGTTGCCACTGCCAATGCCTGGCAGCAGAATCCCAGCGACCCGCAGCTGGGTACATTGATTGTGAAAGAAACCCCGTCGGGCACCACACTATGGTCCACCTATATTCCGGTGATTCCGGAAACTTACATTTATGGTATTTTCCCAAGCATCAATGTCAAAAGTGATGAAACAGGCAATATCTATATTTCCTCTGGTACCTATGAAGACACCGGCATTGCCACGCCCGGTTCCTTTCAGGATCAATACCAGAACATTATGGTCAATGGCTATGAACAGGCGAACGGCTATATGGTAAAACTCAATGGCACTACCGGTGAACAACTCTGGGGAACGTATCTTCCGTTTTTTCCTATGTTTATGGATTATCACGCCGGTTCCTTATATTTCACCGGCGGCGGATTAGAGACCATTCCTGCCAATGTGCTGGCCACAGCCAATGCATTTCAGTCTACTCCTACCCTATATGTATTGCAAAAGTTTAACGCCACAACCGGGCAGCGGGATTGGGGCACCTTCTACGGACATACCACAGGTAACAACTATAACATACAATATATCGCCGTAAACGATTCAGGCTTATTTGTAGTGGGCGACACCACCAGTGATGCTGCCAATGCCGGCTACTTCGGAACACCCGGTGCCCACCAAACCACCAATAACGGCAGCAGAGATATGTATCTGAGTAAATTTGACCACAGCGGAAACCGGATCTGGAGCAGCTACTTTGGAGGAACCGGTCTCGAGCTTATACAAGGCGGCATGAAGCCTCTCGCCATAGATGGAGACAATGCGTACATCACTGCCCGCACCATAGGATATACCAATAATATTGCAACCCCCGGAACCTATAAGAGCGCTCCCACCCAGACAGGCTCAGGACTGGTGAACCACTTTTTTGCGAAATTCAGCGGCGACGGCTCCCTGGAATGGGCATCCTATTTTGGAAATTCCTATCCCGGGTTTAATGAACCCATCAATATAGCCGTTCACAATTCATCTCTTTACCTCTATGGCGAAACTACAGGCACTACCGGTTACGCCACACCGGGCAGCTGGCAAACGCAGATGATCGACAATAACCCTACCGCTACCGGGCAAGAAAAAAACGTGACTTTCCTTGCAAAATTTGACATTAAACAATTAAACACAACAGAGATCAACGCCGCCAATGATCTGGTTCTTTATGACAATCCGAACCATGGTTCTTTTAGTCTTCAGGGAGATGTACTGAGCAAGAAAGAACTGAATCTCACTGTATATGATGCTGCCGGAAGGGTCATTCATCATCAGGATCTGCACCGGGCAAAAATCCAGCATTTCCACCTCAGCGGGAAACTAAAACCGGGGCATTATCTGCTGAAAGTTGCAGACCAACAGCAAAATACCATCAAAACAATTAAAATGATTGTGAAGTAAATACTTTACAAAATTTGATGTCCTGATTTTTTCATTTAATTTTAATTTTGAACACTTTTACCCCCGGGTAAAGGTGTTTTTTTTCAATACATGGGGCCCGACTAATCCCCCTACTCCAAAGGGATTTAACATAATATTAAGAAAAACACCTTTTCAATATTATCATAAAATCATACAGAATTCTCATTTTCAACAAATTCCTGCATCATTATTGAATTTACTTTTCATTATAAAGTGACCATTATGAAATATCTCATACTCACCGCAATGATGTTAATAGGGTACAGTTGTTCCCCGGCACAGAAACTTCCGCCGAAACCGAAGAAACCTGCACACCCAAATCAATTGCACAAAAGCAAAGCGAACAAAGAACGACCCCGGCCGCCACGTGCGGGAGAAAAACCCTACATCATTACACCGGACGGGAAAAAATTGTATCCTGGGGACCGGCCGGCAAAACCCAAAAGACCGCCGAAACCACCAAAGCACCCCTTCAGATAACAAACATTAAAACCATAACATATTAACTAATCTAAAATTTGAATTATGAAAAACCTCTTGAAAATTCTGGGTATTTGTGTACTGTCATTGTTTATCATTACCGCATGCAGCCGGGACGATGATCCTGCAGACAACGATTTCTTTGCCGGAACCTATAACGGCTCTGTATCTTATACCGACCCGGACACCAATACCAGTATCACTACCAATGATGGTAAAGTATTCGTCACCAAAGTAGGAAGCAGTACCAAATACAATTTTGCGTTCTCCAATAACATTCCCAATCTGAACGGGATTGAATTTGAGAAAAACGGAAACGTTATGATTAACGTGGGCAACGGAGCTACAGCATTTATACAAATTGACAATGACAAACTGGACATCTTCTATGTTCAGGGCAATAAAACATGGACTGCCGACTGCACCCGATAATAAAAACACAAGTTTTGAGAATTTCAGACTGCTTCCTCCGGGGAGCAGTTTTTTATTACGGTTAAAAACAACAACTGGTTTCTGTTTTAACACATATTTAAATATAAATTTACAGTTTCTTGTGTATTTTTGTACAATGATAGGTTTTCTGAAAAAAACAGTGGCTCTGATCTGGGCCGGACGCCATGTGAAACAAACCCGGGATTTCAAGGAAAACGGGCCGGCTCTGCAGGATGCGTTACTCCTGAATCTGGTAAAGACTGCAGAGAAGACGCTCTTCGGCAGGACACATCATTTCGGCGACATCAAATCTGTGGAAGATTATCAGCGGCTGGTTCCCGTACAGGATTATGAAGGTCTGAAACCCTATATTGAAAAGGTAAAAAAGGGACAGCGTCATATTCTCTGGCCCGGAACTCCGGAATATTTTGCCAAAACCTCCGGCACCACCTCCGGATCCAAATACATCCCGATTTCCAAAGAAGGAATGCCGTATCAGGTGGCTGGTGCCCAAAGTGCTCTGTTTCATTATATTGCCAGAAAAGGCAATGCTGATTTTGTTAACGGCAAAATGATTTTCCTTCAGGGAAGTCCCGAACTGGAAGAAGTCTATGGCATCAAAACCGGAAGACTATCCGGCATTGTGGCGCATCATATTCCAGATTATCTTCAAAAAAACCGACTGCCCAGCTGGGAAACCAACCTCATAGAAGACTGGGAAACCAAGGTAGACCAGATTGTAACGGAAACCGAAAATGAAAATATGACCCTCATTTCCGGCATACCCCCGTGGCTGATTATGTATTTTGAAAAACTTACCGAAAAAAACGGCAAGAAAATCCTGCAACTGTTCCCGAATCTGCAGCTCATTGTAACGGGCGGTGTGAATTACGAACCTTACCGTGAGAAAATGAACGAACTGCTGGGTGGTACGGTAGATATCGTGCAGACTTTTCCAGCGAGTGAGGGCTTTTTTGCCTTTCAGGATGATTATGAAAAAGAAGGTTTGTTATTGCTTACCAATCATGGCATTTTTTATGAATTCATTCCTCTGGAGCAATACGGGAAACCCGATGCCCCGCGGCTTACCCTGCATGAAGTAGAACTTCATAAGGATTACGCCCTGATTCTGACCACCAATTCCGGTCTGTGGGCCTATTCTATAGGTGATGTAGTACGCTTTATATCCAAATCGCCACACCGGATTCTGGTATCCGGTCGCACCCGGCATTTCACCTCTGCCTTTGGCGAACATGTCATTGCCTTTGAAGTGGAAGAGGCCATGAAGGCAACCATTGCACTGCATCCGGCACAGATTACCGAGTTCCACCTGGCTCCGCAGGTCAATCCGGAAAGTGGCCTTCCGTATCATGAATGGTTTATAGAATTTGAGAAAAACCCGGAAGATACAGAGGAATTCAGGCGCTGTCTGGACCAGGAAATGCGCAAGCGGAACAGCTATTATGATGATCTGATTTCAGGGAACATTCTGCAGCCTCTAGTGATTTCTGCCCTCAGCAAAAATGCATTTCATGAATACGCCAAAGCGGCGGGCAAACTGGGCGGACAAAACAAAACGCCACGTCTTGCCAATGACCGGAGCATTGCAGATATTTTAACGAAATTCAAAAAATAGGAACAATTTGGGGCGGGATTCTGCTTTTGTGAAAAAAATTTATAAATTTGAGCAAATAAAAAATCTAATGAGACTATCTTTATCGGCAAAATCAATTTTACTGACTGCGGCATTTGTATTTTCATCCTGTGCCACCACAAAATATTCAGACAATGTAGATCAGAACAATTTTTCTGACCTGCGTGCGGGGAAACCCTACAGCTTTAAACTGAAAGGCAGCACCGAAAGAAAGAAAATGCTTTTTTCTAACCTTACCAAGGACAGCATCATCGGCTATTCCACAAAGAGAGACTCTACCCGTATAGCCATTGCGAAACATAATGTACTGGAATCCAAAGATCTGAGAAAGGCCAATATTCATACTGCTGCTTATGTCATTGGCACGGTAGGTGTGGCTGCAATTGTACTGAGTTCTACCAGAGCTACCAAAAACGACGAGTAGCAAAAGCCTTTAGCCGTCAGGTTTTAGCTTCTGATTCTTCAGAACAGAGAAGGGCCATAAAGAATACCTGTTCACGGCACGTTGTGATGACCGGCTTTGTTTACCTGTCGGCGGAAGCATTTCTCTGAATACGGCTTTAGCACCCGTCTCTATGGGCGAAACTGAATGCATAGTCATTATAAAACAATAGTACAGATGGTCTCCGGCTGCATTTTCACCGGAGATCATTTTCTTTATCCCATGTGGCGCACCGTTTCATGATATCCACACATCCCATTAAGACCCTCAGAATTCCAGCCTTTCGGAATTTAATATGTGGCCGTTTCTTTCTGGTCCTGGCCTTCCGAATGCTGGCTACCCTTTTGGGCTGGTGGGTTTACCAGCTTACCAAAGACCCTTTTGCCATCGGCCTCATTGGACTTTCGGAAGTGATTCCGGCGGTAAGTTCTGCGCTGTATGCCGGTCATGTCATAGACAATTCGGAGAAGAAAAGGCTTCTGCTGATCTGCAACTATGCCTATGTAGTACTGATTGGCTCCCTGGCCGCTCTGGCGTATTTTGAAAGTGAGCTGCACATGTATACCAACAGGCAGCTTACCTGGTTTATTTACGGCACCATCTTTCTTACCGGTATCTGCCGGGCCTTCATCGGGCCTTTGGTTCCTACCATGATTCCCAAAATTGTAGGAAGTGCCAGGCTCCCTGCAGCCATTACCATTAACCAGGCTACATTTCTTACTGCCTCTGTATCCGGCCATGCACTGGGCGGTTTTCTGATTCATTGGTTCGGGATTCCCGGCACCCTGATGATCATTGTAAGCATCATGAGTTTTGCCTCCGTATTTTTCTGGTTCATCCCCAGGCACCCTTCAGAAAATCTGGGCCTTCAGACGAAAATCATGGAGAGCATGAAAGAAGGTTTACGGTACATTTACAAGACCAAAGAAATTCTGGGAGCCCTGTTGCTGGATATGTTTGCGGTTCTTTTCGGTGGTGCGGTGGCCATGATTCCGGTTTTTGCCAGTGATATCTTAATGGTGGGCTCTCAGGGTTTCGGACTGCTGAATGCGGCGTCAGACATTGGGGCCATGATGGTCATCATCACCTTATCAATAGTACCGCTGCGGAAAAACCAGGGCAAAATTCTGCTTTTTGCAGTGGGTGGATTCGGATTATGCATTATTGGTTTCGGGCTTTCGAAATTATACTGGCTTTCTTTTATTTTGTTGATGATGAGCGGGATTCTGGATGGTATTTCTGTGGTAATCCGCGGCACCATCGTCCAGCTGAAAACACCGGAAAAAATCCGGGGTCGTGTACTGAGTGTCAATTCCATTTTCATTATGAGCAGTAATGAGCTGGGACAGTTTGAAAGTGGTGTTGCTGCTAAACTTCTGGGAGTGGTACGTTCTGTGATTTTCGGGGGCAGTATGACTTTACTTATTGCATTAGCTGTAGGCAAAAACTTTCCTTCCCTGAGGCGCATGAAGTATTAATTAATATTCACTGCATAATACATTAAAAGAAACCTCAAGACATTTTTGTGAAATATCTATATTTTCACCCTAAAAGACTTGTACCTACTAATAAAAAGATTAAATTTGTTTAAATTCTACAACGGTAGCTCAACAGAAAAATTTAACTCTATGAAAAAACTATATTTCTCTCTTTGTTTTATGCTGATCGGAAGCCTGGTTCTGGCACAAAACAGTTTTCAAAAAAGCATTCAGGAAAACAGCGTCAAACTGGAAAAGGCAAGCACTGTTCATGAGCTGGATGCATTATTCATCAATTTTGCAAATTTAGTGACCACACAGACACCAGAACGGTGGAAAGCATATTATCTTGCCGCTCAGACCCAGTACAAAAAAGCTGAAATCCTAATACAGGAAGATCAGAAATCTGCCGCAGCAGAGGCTCATGCAGTAGCGTACAAATATCTGAGCGGGGGCGTGCCAGCAGACCAGAAAGATGGTCAAAAACTGATGGAACTTCTCACCATTCAAAAAAACAAACTTCACTAAGCAAAAGTTAAAGCAAATTACCTATAGAACCAAATATTGTTTCTTATGAAAAAAATTCTATTCTTTTTTATACTGCTGATGTCACAGTATGGGTTTGCACAATCCGACTGTGTTTCTGCCATCCCCCTTTGCGGTAACTCTGCCATTTCCTATACCCCCAGCGGACCTGGAAACGTCTCCGAAACTCTGGGCGGCTGTCTGGTATCCAATGAGCATTATACGGTGTGGTATTCCTTCACAGTAGGAACTGCAGGTACACTTACCATGCTGATTACGCCCAATGCACAGGCCGATTATGACTGGGCCATCTACGGACCGAATACGGCATGCGGTGCGCTGGGAGCTCCGATACGCTGCTCCTATGCCGGAACTGGATCCGGCATTCTGACGGGAATGAATCTTACCGCTACAGACCTTTCTGAAGGTGCAGGCGGAGATGGTTTTGTAAGATATTTGGATGTTTTACCGGGTGAGACCTATTATATGGTAGTGGATAACTTCTCGCAGAACACCAACGGCTTTCAACTGACCTGGGGTGGCACGGCCACACTGGCATCTCCGTTTAATGATCCTACGGTACAGCCGTATCCATTTATTCAGCCGGGACCGTTTCAGGATGGTAATGTGCTTATTTGTCTGGATCCCACCCAGTTTGATTTCAGTACGCTGACGGCAGGAATTGTAAACGGAAACCCTAATTTCCACGTCAACTATTATCACAGTACCAATGATGCGCTGTCTAACAGCAATCCCATTACAACCCCTATTATTGTCAATACTACGACCACATATTATTATGCGATTTACTATGTGAACCCCACGAATCCCAATGATCCCATAAACCGGTGCAGGGAGTATGGCGACATCACGTTCTCCTCCGGAGCCATTACCGTGAACAACCCTACTATTCTGTCCTGCAACATTAACAATACGGGAATCGGAACCTTTGACCTTACCTCTTCGCCGGTGTTCAATGACCCGACGGCTACCATAGAATACTATGCCCATATGGCAGATCTGGCGGCAGGAACCAATCAGATTACCAATCTTACCAACTATACCACTCCGGCTACACAGGTTTTTGCGTTGGTGACCACTGCTTTAGGCTGTACCAATATTGCGACCATAACACTGGATCTTTCACCGGCACTTCCCCTGGTGGAACAAACGCTGATTTCCTGTAACAATAACAACTCCGGTGTGGCCACATTCGATCTGACCTCAGCAGATGTTTATCCTGCAGATCCGAACGCCCCCAAAATTTATTATCCGAGCATCAATGACCTGGTACAGGGCACCAATGCAATCCTCTATCCTACACAATACACGAGCGCAGAAGGATATGTCTATGTAGAAGTAGAAGGTGCCCTGGGTTGTAAAAATTATGTCAAAATCTACCTGACATTCTACCCGGTGATGGAAGTTTATGAGGACACATTGAACGAATGTTATACCCCGGGAACTCCAAATGTTGCTGTTTTTGACCTTACAGAAGCCGATGTTACCGCCATGATGCCTAATACGAGAAAGTATTATCCATCTATGCAGGATGCTCTGAATGGCACCAATATGATTATCGATCCCGACGCGTACTCCACAAGCAATACCACTGTGTACGCCCGCGTGATGGATGCCAACAATTGCTGGAGCATAGCCGCCATTCATCTGGAAGTGACACCTCCTGCTTACTCTTCTGTGCTTCTGGATAAAATCATCTGTCTGGAAGAAAGAACGGTGCTGGATGCAGGTCCGGGATTCCAGTCCTACCAGTGGAGCACAGGTGCCACCACGCAGAGCATCAGCAATGTATCGGTAGGTGAATACTGGGTAGATCTGATGACCGATGGTTGTGTCACCAGACAGACCGTACGGGTATATGCTGCCCCATCTCCGGTAGTAACCAAAATAGACATTTCGAATAACACGGTAACCCTTATGGTAACCGGCGGAACGGCTCCATACCAGTTTTCTCTAGACGGCATTAACTGGCAGGATTCCAATGTGCTGACCAATGTACCACGCGGACAGGCCACCGTATACATTAAAGATGCGTACGAATGTGTACCGGTAGCTCTGCTGATTACTGTTCCGAACCTCATCAACGTGATTACCCCGAATGATGATGGCGTGAATGATTACATGGACTACAGTGCTTTATCATTTAAGGATAACCTCAAGATTTCCATCTTTGACCGCTACGGAACCACGATTCATGTGGCAGACAAAAAGAACAATTACCGCTGGGACGGAAGAACCGGTGCAGACAAGTTGTCTACCGGAAATTACTGGTACACCATAAGCTGGACAGAACCCGAAACCAAAATCCCGGTTCAGTACTCCGGCTGGATTATGGTAAAAAACAGATAATTAAAAAAAATGTTGGCCAATTAATCAAAAACTGATAAATTGGCCAATCTTTATCCAATCAAAAAAATACCTCTCAATGAGAAAGATCATGTATACCGCTGTATTGATGGCTTCTGCCATAATGCTGCAAGCCCAGACCCAACAGACCCGTAATCTGAACCAAAAAAAAGCAGAAAAAAATACCGCAGCTGCTTCACAGGATTTGTCCCGCGAGTCCAGTACTGATGTGAAAAACTGGCAGTCAGATTATCATACCGCCCTTGCTTCACTGAAAGCTGCAGAAAGGCATTTACGGGCCAACCGCTTATCAGAAATTGAGAAACTGACCCTTGAAGCAGACCAATTGATTCTGCCTCTGATTGATTCTCATCCTCAAAACTCGGAAATCCGCTTGCTGAAAGCCTACAGCCACATTCTACGGATGGCCGTAAACCCTGCCGAAAAATACGTGACCGAAGGTCGCCTGGCCAGACAAATTCTCTATGGTGCGCAGCATATTGATCCGCAAAACCCGAGATTTGACCTGATGAGGGCTCAACTGGAGTACTATTACCTGAAAGATAAAAACACGGACAAAAACATCAGATATCTTTTTGAACGGGCTGCCGAAAACTTGAAGAAATACAAGCCTGCCACTCCGCAGCACCCTACCTGGGGACTGGAGGACACCAGTTATTACCTGTCCATAATTAAGTAACTTTATTACCGCAAATATCAGAACCTATGAAAAGAATTATATACTTGTTCCTGCTGATTTTCGCCCAGCAAGTCTACGCTCAGTCAGACTGTATTTCGGCGATTCCGGTATGTGGAAACAACAGTATTTCCTATAACCCAAGCAGTGCCGGGAATATTATGGAGCCTACCAATCCCAGCTGCCTGGCCGATGAGCATTATTCTGTATGGTACACCTTCACGGCAGCCAATACCGGAACTCTGGGATTTACCATTACTCCGAACACCGTGCCGGGTACCACTCACTATGACTACGACTTTGCACTGTATGGCCCTAATTTCGACTGTAACACGGGAAACTACGGAACGCCCATCAGCTGTAACTTCTCCGGAGCCAGTGGACCCACGGGTCTCAGTGCTACTCAGACCGGCGGCCAGTGGAATCCCCTGGTCAATGTAGTGGCAGGCGAAACCTATGTACTCCTTATTGACAATTATATTCCGAGTAATCCTTATGGTTTTGAACTTACCTGGGAAGGATCTGCATCTCTGCAATCACCGTTTACTCCGACCATACAGCCTAATCCGTTTATCCCTCCGGGTCCGAACCAGGATGGTGTGATTCTGATTTGTACCAATCCGCAGCTATTTGATTTTGCTCCATTATCTGCCGGAATTCTGAATGGAAATCCCAATTTCTCTATTGCGTATTACCTGAATACCAATGACGCCATCACGGGAACCAATCCTATTACCGCGCCCATTAATGTAAGTACCGCCAATACGTATTACTACGCAATTTCCTATACAGACCCTACCAACCCAAGTAACCCGGCCAATGTCTGTAAAGAATACGGTACCATACAGTTTCAATCCGGAGCCATCACAGTGTTCAATCCAACGATATTTACCTGTAATAACAACAATACCAATATCGGTGTTTTTGATCTTACCACCGCCAATGTTTTCCCGGATCCCACGGCTACCATTGAGTACTATCCTACTTTAGCGGATGCCAATGCAGGAACCAATATCATCACCAACCCCACAGCCTACACCAGTGCTGCCGGTCAGGTTTATGCGCTGGTTACCACTACGCTGGGTTGTACCAATGTGGGAACTGTGACCCTGGCATTTAATCCATTGCTGCCTTTAACTCCGGCTACATTAACCGCCTGTAACAATAACAATTCGGGGGTCGCTTACTTTGACCTGACTACAGCAGATGTGTATACAGATCCTGCCGCACCCAAGAAATTCTATCCGTCACTGACTGATTTACTGGCTGATACAAATGAAATTACCAATCCGCAACAGTACCTCAGCGCACAGGGACAAGTGTATGTAGAAGTAACAGGCGCTCAGGGTTGTAAAAATTACACCATGATTACGCTGGACTTTCATCCGGTAGTAGTAACCCAGGCCGCAACACTTATCACCTGCTTCCTGCCAGATCTGCCTACTTTCGGGGAATTTGATCTGACTACCGCACCGGTAAGTACAGCTCCGGGAGCCATCAGCCAGTTCTATCTGACCGAGATGGATGCCCTGAATGACACCAATATGATTACCAATCCGTACGTCTATATCTCTGAAAACGGATCGGTATATGCCCGGGTATTTGGAGAAAATCTATGCTGGAGCATTGCTAAAATCACCCTGGTGGTCACTCCACCTTCTTATTCTTCGGTGCTGACTGATAAAACCATCTGTATAGAAGACCGCACTACGCTGGACGCAGGTCCGGGCTTTGACTCTTATCTGTGGAGCACAGGCGAAACCACACAGGCCATTGCCAATGTGACCGTGGGTGAATATTGGGTAGATCTGGGCAAAAACAATTGTATTACCCGTCAAATCGTAAAAGTAAATGCTGCACCTGCACCAGTAATTACCGGTCTGGATATTACCAATAATACCATTACCGTAACCATCTCCGGAGGTATGGCACCTTATGAATACTCTCTGGACGGCGTGGAATGGCAGACATCCAATGTATTCAACCAGGTTCCGAGAGGGCAAGCTACTATTTTTGTAAGAGACAGCTACAACTGTGAACCCATAATCCGTGAAGTAACGGTACCGAATCTGGTCAATGCCATCACTCCGAACGGAGATAACGTGAATGATTATGTGGATTATTCTGCTCTTCACTATAAAAAGAACCTGGTCTTTACCATTTATAACCGCTACGGAAATAAAATTTTTGAAGCCAACAGAAACAACCAGTATAAATGGGACGGAAGATCCGGAGGCAAAAAAGTGCCTACCGGTACCTACTGGTACACCATTACCTGGAACGAACCGGACACCGACATTCCGGTAAAATATGATGGCTGGATTCTGGTAAAAAACAGAGATTAAGCAGCATCCACAAAAAATAATGAATCAGAATCACCCCGGTTGAAAAATCGGGGTGATTTATTTTATCAACACCATATCAAACTATTAATCAGCACATTAATCCGGAACTCAAAATTCTTGTTGATTACTCCTGTTCCCCATCACCGCCAAAAAAGCTATCTTTGCGCTATGGCTCAAAAAGAAACTTTATCCTCACTTATTCACGGGAATTTTGCACGGGAACTTTCCATTTCAGATGGCAAGCAACCCCCGAACGCTTTAGAATTTGAACGGCTGGTACTGGGAACTTTTCTGATTGATAAAAAGGGACTGGATTACTCTATTGATTTACTGACACCGGAGGTTTTTTACGACCCCCGCCATCAGATTCTTTTTGACACCATACAGAAAATGTATCTGGAAAACCACCCTGTGGACATGGTGACCCTGATCAACGAACTGAAAAAAGCAGGAAAACTAAGTGCTGCCGGCGGAGATCAGTATATCATTGAACTAACGCTGGGTGTTTCATCCAGTGCCCACATCGAATACCACGTCCGGATCATTCTGGAAAAATTCATACTGCGAAGTCTGATTAATGTTTCGGCCAATGTGATTGATAATTCCTATAAAGAATCTACAGACGTCTTTGAACTGCTGGACAAAGCAGAGCAGTCTTTTTTTGAAATCACCAACGGCACTATTAAGAAAGGGTTTGACACCGCCAACAGCCTCGTAAAGCAGGCCATAGAAACCATCAAGTCCCTGAAGGACAAAGAAGGACTCTCCGGGATTCCCTCCGGTTTTAAGGATGTGGACAAAGAAACCGGTGGCTGGCAGAACTCAGACCTCATCATCATTGCTGCCCGCCCTGCAATGGGTAAAACTGCTTTTCTTCTGTCCATGGCGCGGAACATTGCCGTAGAGCATCAGGTACCGCTGGCGCTGTTTTCTCTGGAGATGGCCTCGGTGCAACTCATCACCCGTATGATTGCCTCCGAAACCAAAATTTCTTCAGAAAAACTGAGAAAAGGACAGATGAGTGATGAAGAGTGGCAAAGACTTTTTTCCAATGTATCTGCTTTGGAAAATGCCCCCCTTTATATAGATGAAACCCCGTCACTTTCGGTATTTGATTTCCGGGCAAAATGCCGCCGTCTGGTTATGCAGCATGGTGTAAGAATCATTATGGTAGATTACCTGCAACTGATGACTGCCAATTCCGGAAAAGGGGCACCCGGCAACCGTGAACAGGAAATTGCGACCATTTCCCGTTCCCTGAAAGCCATTGCCAAAGAATTAAATGTTCCGGTAATTGCCCTGTCTCAGCTTTCCAGAAGTGTGGAAACAAGACCGGGGAAAAGACCTCAACTTTCAGACCTGCGGGAATCCGGAGCCATAGAGCAGGATGCGGATATTGTGTCCTTTATTTTCCGGCCGGAATACTACAAAATTGCCACCTGGGACAATGACGAAGATGGCGTACAATCTACCACAGAAAACCAGGCAGAACTCATTATAGCCAAACACAGAAACGGAGCTACTGCAGATGTAAGACTGTCTTTCCACAAACAGTTTGCACGTTTTGCAGATCTGGATATTTTTAATAACGGATACGGCTACCAGTCTTCCAATTTCGGCCAACAGGATGAACCGTCTGGCTTCGATAAAATCACCACTCCCGCCACGCCGGGTGCAGCCTTTGACATTCCTGATAATTCCGGCCTGTCCGGCTCTTCCATGAATGATCTGGATGATGACGATGATTTCCAATACTAACTGCCGATGCTGAGAATAGAAATCTACACAGACGGTGCCTGCAGCGGAAACCCGGGCAGAGGCGGCTACGGCATTGTAATGAAAGTCCCGGAAAAAAATTACGAAAAACAATTCTCCAAAGGCTACCGGCTTACGACCAATAACCGCATGGAACTTCTGGCAGTGATTGTAGCACTGGAGAAACTAAAATCTCCGGACAATGACATCCATGTGTTTACAGACAGCAAATATGTATCTGATGCCATCAACCAGAAATGGATTTATGGCTGGATTAAAAAGGGTTTTAAAAATGTAAAAAATCCGGATTTGTGGCGGCGCCTGATTCCACTTTTGCAGCTGCATCAACCTACTTTTCATTGGGTAAAGGGTCATGCCGGCCATCCCGAAAATGAAATCTGTGACCAGCTGGCGGTAAAAGCAGCGCAATCTGCCACACTGCTTACAGACGAATACTTTGAGCAACAAAAAAAAAGCGGGCTGTTTTAACATCAGACTCCGACAGTTATCTAAATCGGGAAATCGCTATCTTTGCAGAATGGATTATTTGGAGCAATTGCAGAAGAGATATTCTGTAAAAAAATTCGACGGCGAAAAGAAAGTCCAGCAGGAGATCCTGGAAAGAATAATGGAAGCCGGCAAACTTTCTGCCAGTTCACTGGGCCTGCAACCCTACGAGATTATTGTAGTTGCCAGCGATGAGATGCGTGAAAAACTCATACCTGCATTTTACAATCCTTCGCAGATTACCACCTGCTCTCATCTGATGGTCATCACCGCCAAAAACGGCATTGGCGACGAATACATCAACAATTATTTTTCACATATTTCAGACACCCGTCAAATTCCGCTTGATAATCTGGAACTGTTCCGAAAAAGCATTGACAGCCATATGAACCGCCTTTCGCCCGAAAGCCTTATGAGCTGGGCCGAAAAACAGGGCTATATTGTGCTGGGAAATCTGATGTTTGCCGCAGCATTGGAAAATGTGGATACCTGCCCCATGGAAGGCTTCCGGCAGGAGGTTATTGACGAAATCCTGAATCTGGATCCGAAGAAAGAAAAAACCTGTGTCACCCTTGCGCTGGGCTACAGATCTGCAGAAGATCACTTCCAGAATCTGAAAAAAGTGCGGAAACCCAATGACAAACTGTTCAAATTTATGTAATTTAGATTTTTAAATCTCAAACTACAGTATTTACATGATTAAAGCAGATGTACTGGTTATAGGCTCGGGAATTTCCGGATTATCGTATGCCATCAAAATTTCTGAACAGCTTCCGGAAGCCAAAATCATCATCGTGACCAAGGCAGATGAAGACGAAAGCAATACCAAATATGCCCAGGGAGGTCTGGCGGTAGTTACAGATTTCGATAATGATAATTTCCAGAAGCATATAGACGATACGCTGCGTGCCGGGGACGGCGAAAGCAATCCCGAAGTCGTAAAAATGGTGATTGAAGAAGGCCCGGACCGGTTTCATGAACTGGTGGAATGGGGCACCCATTTCGATACCGAGTCGGGAGGCGATTTCAAACTGGGACGCGAAGGCGGCCATACCGAAAACCGCATTGTCCATCACAAAGACATTACCGGATTTGAAATAGAACGGGCGCTGCTGGAAACAGCCAACAAATCCGAAAACATTGAAATTCTGGCCCACCATTACGTCATAGACCTCATTACCCAGCACCATGTTCCGGGCAAAGAGTGGGATTTTAAGGACAATAACTGCTACGGTGCATATATACTGGACGAGCACACCAAAAAAATTAAAAAAATCACGGCAAAAATCACCCTCGTAGCTACCGGTGGTGCCGGACATGTCTATAAAAACACCACCAATCCCGTTATTGCTACCGGAGACGGCATTGCCTTCGTACACCGTGCCCGAGGCAAGGTTTCCAATATGCAGTACTATCAGTTTCACCCTACCGCACTGTATTCCAAGCGTGACGGCATGCTGTTTCTGATCTCTGAAGCCGTGCGCGGCGATGGTGCCAAACTGCGCCTGAAAAATGGCGAAAAATTCATGCACAAATATGATGAGCGTGAAGAACTGGCATCCCGCGACATTGTAGCGCGCGCCATAGACAATGAACTGAAAATATCCGGCGACGATTATGTAGGACTGGATTGCCGCGAAATGAACCGTGAAAAATTCATGGAGCACTTCCCCAATATTTATAAAAAATGCATGGACGAAGGCATAGACCCCTTCAGCCAGCTGATTCCTGTAGTACCTGCCTGCCACTACCTGATGGGCGGTATAGACATAGATATGGACGGGCAAAGTTCCATTAAAAATCTTTTTGCCGTAGGAGAATGTACCAATTCCGGTCTGCATGGCGCCAACCGCCTGGCCTCCAATTCACTGCTGGAAGGACTGGTCTTCGGACATAATGCCGCCATGAAAACGGTGGAACTTCTTAAAGCCAATCAGTTTAACTTTGACGATCTGAAAGCAGTGCCCGAATGGAATGAAGAAGGCATGAAAATACTGGATGAGATGGTCATGGTTTCCTATCTGCGGAGACAACTGCAGGAAATGATGAGCGACCTGGTGAGCATTGTACGCAGTAACGAAAGATTGCAACTGGCCAAACGCAAGCAGCAGGAAATATTTGAAGCCGTAACCGAATTGTACAATTATTCGGTACTGTCTCCTCAACTCTCAGAACTCAGGAATCTGGTCAACATTTCTTATCTCATCATCAAACATTCCATCGCTATGAAAGAGAACAAAGGTTCCTTCTATAATAAAGACCTTGCCACCAGACCACTTACCCTCTCCGGAAAACCATAATCACATCTCATGGATATATTCTCTATCTTTGCAGATGAACCATGAAGGAAAACAAGCGTAACATCCTTTCATATTATCTTTATAATTTGCTTTAAATCAATAAACTAACGCTATTTCATGAAAAGACCCGCATACGTAACCGACAAAGCACTGAAAGAGTTCATCAAACTCGCACTGGCCGAAGACATACAGGACGGTGACCACTCCACACTCGCTACAATTCCCAAAGATTTACAGCAAAAAGCAAAACTTCTGGTGAAGGAAGACTGCATCCTGGCCGGGGTAGAAATGGCTGAGATGATTTTTAAAACCTTTGACAAAAACCTTCGGGTGGAAGTGTTCATCCATGATGGTGAAAATGCCAAAAAAGGCGATATTGCGTTTTACGTGGAAGGAAGTGCCCGGTCTATCCTCTCTACAGAACGACTGGTTCTGAATTGTATGCAGCGCATGAGTGGCATTGCCACCCTTACCCATGACTGGGACTCCAGGCTGGTGGGAACCAAAACCAAATTGCTGGACACCCGCAAGACGACGCCCAACTTCAGAATCTGCGAAAAATGGGCTGTAGCCATAGGCGGCGGCACCAATCACCGGTATGGTTTATATGACATGATTATGCTGAAGGACAACCACATAGACTATAACGGCAGCATTACCAATGCCGTAAAGATGGCAAAAGACTATGTGAAAACCCAGAAGAAAAAACTCAAAATAGAAGTAGAAACCCGTAATCTGGAGGAGGTAGAAGAAGCAGTAAAAGCAGGCGCAGACCGCATTATGCTGGACAATATGGATGTGCCGGTGATGAAAAAAGCAGTAGAAATCATTGGCGGGAAGGCAGAAACCGAAGCATCAGGCGGCATTACCAGAGAAGTACTGAAGGACGTTGCCGCCACGGGGGTAGATTATATTTCAGCGGGCGCCCTTACGCACTCTGCACACAATGTTGATTTAAGTTTGAAAGCGGTATAGTTATTTTTAACAATATAACACCAATTAATCATTATTTTTATTAATTATGCACGGAATAACAAATAACAAAGCATCTTTAGTGAATTTTTAATTCATACTGAATCAGTATTTTAACTAAAATTTTAACATAAATTTAAATGTTAACAATTTATTAATGATTGTTTGTTATTTTTTAACGATTTTTGCAAAAAAATTTCGCTGATTATAGTCTAAAATTATATTTATGAAAGGGAATTCATTAAAAAAATCAGTATTGATTGCTGCAATTGCGTTCTGTGGATACGGAACCCTGCATGCCCAGGTGACGACCAGTAACATGACCGGTATCGTTTCTACCACAGAAGGAACCGCCAGTGGAGCTGTGATTAAGGCTACACACGTACCTTCCGGAACAGTGTATTCTGCAACTGCAAATTCCGCAGGAAACTTCAACCTGTCCAATATGCGGGTAGGTGGGCCTTACCGTGTAGAAATTACCTACGCCGGTAAAGAACCTGTAGTATACGAAGATCTGTACCTGGAACTGGGGCAGCCTTTTGTACTGAACCCTGTAGTGGGTGATGCAACCAAGACCGCAGAAATTGCCGAAGTGGTGCTTACAGGAGGCGGAAGATCCAATGTCAATAAAACCGGAGCCGCTACCAACGTGGGTCAAAAACAAATTCAGGAATTACCGCAAACCTCCAGAAGTATTACAGAATTTACCAGACTGACTCCTCAGGCAAACGGAAATTCCTTTGCCGGCCGGGATGCAAGATACAACAACCTGCAGATTGACGGTGCCAGTTTTAATAATGGCTTCGGACTGAGCAGCAACCTTTTGCCAGGTGGGAATTCACAACCTATTTCACTGGACGCCATCCAGGAGATTTCTGTGAACATTGCACCTTTTGATGTGACCCAATCCGGATTTACCGGCGCCGGGATTAATGCCGTAACCAAATCCGGAACCAACACTTTCCATGGATCCCTGTATGGCTATTACAATGGTAAAGAACTGAACGGATGGAAAATAAACGGAGAGGAAATAGAAAAAGTAACAGGCGGAAGAATAACCAATGGTTTCACGGTAGGCGGACCGCTCATTAAAGATAAACTCTTCTTCTTTGTAAGTGCAGAAAGAGAAACTGCTACCGGAGCCAATGCATCCGGAGCTAACCTTTGGAAAGCCTCTCAGGACGGAGTTTCTGATCCGGCCAACAATATCACCCGAGTAAAAGAGTCTGATCTGATTGCCGTAAGAAATCACCTGATTAACCGCTGGGGTTATGACCCGGGAAGATATCAGGGATATGCCAATGAAGCTGAGCAGCAAGGTGATAAATTCCTGGCCCGTCTGGACTGGAACATCAGTGATCAGCATAAATTTGCCATCAGATACAACATTCTGGACGGAACTTCCATGCAGGTGGCCAATGCCTCTTCAGGACCTTCTCCCAGATCATCCTGGGGACGTGTAAGTGACAGAGCCATGACCTTCGAAAACGGAAACTACGGCTTCCAGAATAAAGTTCAGTCACTGACTGCGGAATTAAACTCTACTTTTAATTCAAGCCTTTCCAACAAACTCCTCTTTACCTACTCCAAAATTCAGGACCTCAGAACTACGCCTTCAGACACGCTGTTCCCGTTTGTAGACATCTGGGACGGATCTGCTACCGGGGGGAACTACATCAGCTTTGGTACAGAATTATTCTCTTACCTGAATGATGTATATAATGACAACTTCTCCATCATCAACAACCTGACTTATAACGTAGGCAAACATACTGTAACCGGGGGTGTAGCTTATGAACTTCAGAAATTCGGTAACTCCTACACCCGTATGGGAACAGGATACTACAGATATGCTTCAGTAGAAGATTTCCTTACTACAGGAACAGCAAATGAAGTAGCGCCTATCATGTTCGGTCTTACGTATCCTTATGCCAATCAGGACACTTATTCCAGAATTAACTTTGGTCTGGCATCTGCTTATGTACAGGACAGAATTGCCCTTACCGACAAGTTCAACTTTACTGTTGGGTTAAGAGCTGAGTTGCCTATGTATCTGAACGACCTTACTCCTAACCCATCGATTGATGCGCTGGAACTTC
Organism: Chryseobacterium sp. MFBS3-17; assembly: GCF_020687745.1. Classification (GTDB taxonomy): domain Bacteria; phylum Bacteroidota; class Bacteroidia; order Flavobacteriales; family Weeksellaceae; genus Marnyiella. The sequence continues at coordinate 27,301 of NZ_JAJEWK010000002.1, read as the reverse complement.
TGGATCAAAACGGAAATCCTAAGAATTATTCTTCAGGAAGCTGGCCGAAATCACGCGTTATGCTTTCTCCGCGTTTAGGTTTCAACTATGATGTATTCGGAGACCGTACGCTGACCCTTCGCGGTGGATCCGGGATATTCTCCGGACGTGTGCCATTTGTTTGGTTAACCAACATGCCTACCAACGCAGGGGTACTGCAAAATACTGTAGAGCCGGGATCTTACTCCCAGGTAGCCGGATGGATTAATAACATTACCTTCCAGCCACAAGATATCTACTATTATGTAAATAATGTACCTGCAGGCGCAGAAAACGTATTCATCTCTACTCCAAATGCCGGTGCACCTTCTTCATTTGCTCTGGTAGATCAGGACTTCAAAATGCCTTCTGTGTGGAGATCAAGTTTAGGTATAGACTACAGAATACCGAACTCACCGGTAACCTTAATCTCTGATATTTTATACACCAGAGACGTCAATTCTGTATTCCAGTTCGGGGCAAACAGAAAAGAAGCGACCGCAAGAATGGAATATGCAGACCGTGCATATTACCCTAATGCCGCTTCCTATCAGTACAACACCGCCATCGGAGCAAATAATGCTACTGTACTAACAAATACAGACACCAAGGGTTATGCATTTTCTGCAACTGTGGGGGCGTCAATGAGACCATGGAACGGACTGTCCGGATCTGTGTTCTATACGTATTCTGATGCGAAAGAAGTTTCTTCCAACTCCGGATCCAGCGCTTCTTCTGCATGGCAGGGATCACCAACAGTGGATTCCCCGAATCAGGATTTCCTGAGCATTTCCAACTACTCTGTTCCACACAGAATAGTAGCCAATGTTTCTTATGACATTAAAGCTACCGGAACTACAATCGGTGTATACTATTCCGGTGCACACCAGGGAAGATTCTCTTATTACTACTCTAATGACGTAAACGGAGATGGTATTGCCAATGACCTGATGTATATCCCAACCAATACAGCAAGCATGCAATTTGCGGACATCACCACCGGCAGCGGTGCCAATCAGGTGGTTCTGTTTACAGCAGATCAGCAAAGAGCAGCGTTTGATCAGTTCATTGCTGACAACGGGCTGGAAGAATACAGAGGTCAAATCTTACCAAGAAACGAATTCCTGATGCCTTGGCTGAACCGTGTAGATGTTCGTCTGAGCCAGAACCTGTTCAAAAATATGATTCAGAAAGGAGACAAAATCCAGCTGACTCTGGATGTCATCAACTTCGGTAATATGCTGAATTCAGACTGGGGAATCCAGGACAACAATGTAAGTTCTTATGGTGCAGCAATTCTGGGAAGAAGCGGAGCGCTTTCTCCGAATCCAACATTCCAGATGCTCAGAAGCGGTGACTCACTGGTGACCTCTCCGCAAAGAGCAGATAGTTCAAGATTCACCACATGGTCTGCCATGTTCGGTATGAAATATACGTTCTAATGCTGTTTTTAAGCATTTATTAAATTTGAAATCCCGGCTTAATCACCGGGATTTTTTTTATCTTTGTCCATCACTATAAAAAGAAAATTATGGATTTCAACATCATGCTTCAGGCCCACCGCGGCTTCGCTTATCTGATTCTGCTGCTTATGGCTATATTCGTCATCGCTCTGCTGGCGGCCATGTTCGGTTATTCCGGCAAAATCACCAAACTCCTCAGAAAATCTACCCTGTTTACCATGATTTTCTTTCACGTTCAGGCGCTCATCGGTCTGGTGATGCTGTTCTTCTTCTCTCCGGGGTTCAAGGCTGCTACTGAAGCAGGAACACTCATGAGTGACGCTACAGCAAGAAACACCTATGTAGAGCACCCGTTTGCGATGATTGTAGCGGCAGTGCTGCTTACCATCGTTAACAAAAAATTGAAAACAAACGATGAACTGAAAATGTCATGGGTCATCATGGCTTTCTTTGCTCTGGCACTGATGCTATGGGCATTCCAGTGGACCAGACTTTTCGGTTAATAAATACCTATACCCTATATTCTGACGGTGTGAACTTTGATTTTTGCACGGTCAGAATTTTTGGTTAAATAAATGATTATCTCTATCAAATGAAAACAGCAGTTATAGGCGCTACCGGCATGGTGGGTCAGGTCATGTTAAAAATCCTGGAAGAAAGAAATTTCCCGGTCACAGAACTCATTCCTGTGGCTTCGGAAAAATCGGTGGGCAAAACCATCCGCTTTCAGAATAAAGACTACCCCATCGTTTCCATGCAGACTGCCATAGATCTGAAACCGGAAATTGCACTGTTCTCTGCAGGCGGAGATACGTCCCTGGAATATGCCCCAAAATTTGCAGAAGCAGGCACTACCGTAATTGATAACTCATCTGCCTGGCGCATGCATCCGGACAAAAAACTCATCGTTCCGGAAATCAACGCCCACGAACTGACGCAGACCGATAAAATTATTGCCAATCCCAACTGTTCCACCATTCAGCTGGTCATGGTACTGCATCCGCTGAATCAGAAATACAACCTGAAGCGCGTAGTCGTATCTACATATCAGTCAGTAACCGGAACCGGCAAGAACGCAGTAGATCAGTTGAATGCAGAAATTGAAAACGCAGTAAATCCCGAATCGGCGCCGGTAAACAAAGTTTATCCTTATGAGATCTTCAAAAATGCATTACCGCAATGTGATGTATTTGCAGATGAGGGCTATACCCGGGAAGAACTGAAACTGATGACTGAACCCAAAAAGATTCTGAATGATGATACCTTCAGCCTCACCGCAACAGCTGTTCGTGTACCGGTGCAGGGCGGGCATTCCGAAAGTGTGAATATCGAATTTGAACAGGAGTTTGATCTGGAAGAAGTGCGCCGCATTTTAGCAGAAACTCCGGGTGTGCAGGTACTGGATGATGTGAAAAACGGCATCTATCCCATGCCGCTCTATTCCGAAGGAAAAGACGAGGTATTCGCAGGCCGCATACGCCGCGATCCGTCACAGCCCAGGACACTGAACATGTGGATTGTGGCAGACAATCTGCGGAAAGGCGCTGCCACCAACGCCGTACAGATTGCAGAATATTTAATAGAAAACAAACTGGTATAAACTAATGCTCACACAGGTGAGCATTTTTTATTAGACCCCTCAAACAATTGGCTTAAAATAACTCAAACAATGCCCGTCATCAAGAAACAGAGTACAAAATCAAGTTTTACATTTCAGCGTAATGTGGCGATCTTCGGCATATTACTGTTCATTGCCAAACTTGCCGCATGGAAACTGACCCATTCTGATGCAGTTTTCTCTGATGCGATGGAGAGTACCGTCAATATCATTGCCGCATTTATGGGATTGTATGCATTGTACCTGGCAGCCAAGCCAAAAGACAAAGAACACCCGTACGGCCATGGCAAGGTAGAGTTTGTGACTTCCGGAATAGAAGGAGCGCTGATTATTTTTGCGGGCATTGTCATCATCATTCAGTCCATCAACTCACTGGTGCGGGGCAATATCCCGGAAAAACTGGACTGGGGAATCCTCATTATTGGAGTCACCGCTTTAATCAACTATCTGCTGGGTTATATTTCCTATCAGAAAGGCCTCCGGCATAATTCGCTCGTTTTGCAAAGCTCCGGCAGACACCTCCAGAGTGACACCCTGAGTACCGTAGGAGTGATTCTGAGTTTAATACTGGTGTATTATACCCGACTCTATTGGCTGGATGCTGTGGCAGCCATACTTTTTGGCGGCTATATTATTTTTGTAGGGTATAAAATTATCCGGAAAGCACTGAGTGGGATTATGGATGAGGCTGATCTGGAACTCATCAACAGACTGGCCAAATTCCTGAATGAAAACCGAAAAACCCAGTGGGTCGATTTGCACAACACCCGGATTCAGCAGTTCGGGAGCGGTCTTCATATAGACGCTCACCTTACGCTGCCCTGGTATTTTGAGCTTCGCGAAGCGCATGATGAAATGGAGGAAGTCTATAAACTTATTGCAGAAAATACAGAACGGCATATTGAATTTAATTTTCATCTGGACGACTGCAAACCCTTTTCCTGTCAGATTTGCCAGCTTGCAGAATGCCCGGTAAGACAGCATGATTTTGTAAAACGAATAGAATGGACACGCGAAACCATTTCACAACAGGACAAACACCGCCTTCATTCTGATAAAAGCACGCCCTCAGGTCACATTTCTAAGCACCCAGAACAATAATACCACTGCCAGAACAACGAAAATTGCGGTCTGACCGAAAAGAAATGCCCGCATCTTCGGAAACCGCCTTTGCACAGAAGCCCGGCGAAACAATATACCGGCAGCCAGATACGGAACAGCAGAGACCAAAAGCGGATTGTGCGCAAAAGCCTCGCCCACACGCAAGTGCATCAATGCATGAACAGCGCGCTGCGAACCGCACCCCGGACATTGCAACCCCGTGACCGAGAGGAAAGGACATTTGGGAAACCAGGCAGAGTCTGCCGGGTTATTAAAAAAATACAAAAGTCCCAGAATGAAGACAACAACCGAGACAGAAAAATAAAGATATCTACGGGTAATCTTAGACACCGGCGGCACTCAGGAGCATCATTCCTCCGAAGAACACAAAATATATCACCAATCCCACAATCCCTGAAACAGCAGAAATCAACACCATGGTTTTTGCCGTTTGCGCAGACTTGAAAGCTCCGTCTACATCACCGCGGGCAAATTTACCCTCTACCCCGGCGGCATACACAATGCCTACTACTCCCAGTGGCAGACAGCAGAATAAAGTGACCAGAATAGACTCTACCAGCCAGTTCTTAGGCGGCTGTGCACCAAAGTTACCCTGATTTCCCATGTTTTGATGTGTGTTTTCCATTATTGATTGTTTGTGTAAATATAATAAAAAATAGAATTTCTGCATCATATTTATACTTATTCTAAATATCATATTCCCGATTTCCACTTAAAAATTTCGTATTTTTGAAGTCCTTAAAAAATTAATCAAAATTATACAGATATGACATTCGACATTGATATGATTAAAAAGGTGTACGAACGTTACCCGGAGCGCATTGCCAAGGCAAGAGAAGTTGTGGGAAAACCGCTTACCCTTTCAGAAAAAATTCTTTACACCCACCTTTGGGAAGGAAATCCGACTCAGAATTATGAGCGCGGAAATTCCTATGTAGATTTCGCACCAGACCGCGTGGCGATGCAGGATGCAACAGCACAGATGGCATTATTGCAGTTCATGCAGGCAGGCAAAGCAAAAGTGGCAGTACCCTCTACGGCACATGCAGATCACCTGATCCAGGCCAGAGTAGGCGCCGAGGCAGATTTGCAGGAAGGGATTAACAAAAACTCTGAAGTATTCAACTTTCTGAGTTCTGTTTGTGACAAATACGGAATCGGTTTCTGGAAACCGGGTGCCGGAATTATACACCAGGTAGTTCTGGAAAACTATGCCTTCCCGGGCGGAATGATGATTGGAACAGACTCTCATACTGTAAATGCCGGAGGTCTGGGCATGGTAGCCATCGGAGTAGGTGGCGCTGATGCCGTAGACGTAATGGCAGGGATGGCATGGGAACTGAAAATGCCAAAACTAATCGGGGTAAAACTGACCGGCAAAATGTCCGGATGGACCGCTGCCAAAGACGTGATCCTGAAAGTAGCCGGAATTCTGACTGTAAAAGGCGGAACCGGATGCATCGTGGAGTATTTCGGTGAGGGAGCAGAATCTCTGTCCGCTACCGGAAAAGGAACCATCTGTAACATGGGTGCAGAGATCGGAGCGACTACTTCCACTTTCGGATATGACGATTCTATGAGAAGATATCTGGCCGCTACCGGAAGACAGGATGTGGTAGATGCAGCAGACCAGATTGCAGAACACCTTACCGGTGATGCAGAAGTATATGCCAACCCTGAACAATATTTCGATCAGGTAATTGAAATCAACCTTTCTGAACTGACTCCCCACCTGAACGGACCGTTCACTCCGGATCTGGCTACACCGGTAGCAGAATTCAGAGAAAAAGCAGAAACCAACGGATGGCCGCTGGAGGTAGAATGGGCACTGATCGGCTCTTGTACCAACTCTTCCTACGAAGACCTTTCCAGAGCAGCTTCCATCGTTGAAGACGCTTTTGCTAAAGGCGTAAAACCAAAAGCAATCCTGGGAATCAACCCTGGTTCCGAACAGGTAAAATACACCGCAGAAAGAGACGGTTTCCTGGATTCCTTCAGAAAATTTGAATCTGCCAGAATCTTTACCAATGCCTGTGGACCATGTATTGGCCAATGGGACAGAGAAGGTGCTGAAAAAGGAGAGAAAAACTCCATCATCCACTCTTTTAACCGGAACTTTGCCAAAAGAGCAGACGGAAACCCGAACACCCATGCTTTCGTAGCTTCCCCTGAAATGGTTGCAGCAGTGGCTATTTCCGGAAGACTGGATTTCAACCCGATTACCGATACCCTGACCAATGAAGCCGGAGAACAGGTAAGACTGGACGAACCAAAAGGATATGAACTGCCTCCAAGAGGTTTTGATGTGGACGACAATGGTTACCAGGCGCCGTCTGAAGACGGTTCTTCTGTAGTGGTGAATGTGAGCCCGACCTCAGACAGACTTCAGTTGCTGGAGGAATTCCCGGCATGGGACGGACAAAACATTACCGGTGCGAAGGTACTTATCAAAGCATTCGGAAAATGTACCACAGACCATATTTCAATGGCAGGACCATGGCTGAAATACAGAGGTCACCTGGACAATATTTCCAATAATATGCTGATTGGTGCCGTAAACGCTTACAATATGGAAACCAACCATGTAAAAAGCCAACTGACCGGCGAGTATGGTGAAGTACCGGCGGTGCAGAGAACGTATAAAGCTGCCGGCATCCCGTCTATCGTAGTAGGAGACGAAAACTACGGTGAAGGCTCCTCCAGAGAACATGCGGCCATGGAGCCAAGACATCTGGGCGTGAAAGCAGTACTGGTAAAATCCTTTGCGAGAATTCACGAAACCAATCTGAAAAAACAGGGTATGCTGGGTCTGACTTTTGCAGACAAAGCGGACTATGATAAAATTCAGGAAGACGATACGGTAGATTTCACGGATCTGGATCAGTTTGCTCCCGGCAAACCACTGACCCTGGTATTTACCCATGCAGATGGTACTCAGGACACGATTATTGCCAATCACACCTACAATGCTCAGCAAATTGACTGGTTTAAGGCCGGTTCTGCACTGAACCTGATTAAGCAAATGGAGAACTAAACGGATCTTCCAAACTATTAAAAATCCTTCAGAGCCAAGCTTTGAAGGATTTTTTTACTTTAGTATCATCAAACACATCATACGGGGAGAAGTAGCACCTTATTCACAAGCGGCCCACAACGCATCACGAGCCGGCACCGGCGCAGTAATGACCATTGATTCTTTGGTCACAGGATGCACAAATTCCAGCCGGCGGGCATGCAAATGAATGCCCCCATCTGGATTGGAACGCGGCGAGCCGTACTTCAGGTCACCTTTCACAGGCACCCCAAGTCGAGATAACTGTGCACGAATCTGATGATGACGACCGGTCTCCAGATCCACCTCCAGCAACTGAAAATTATCCAGAACTTTAATAATTTCGTAATTCAGGATGGCTTCTTTTGCTTTCTCCGTAGGCTTTGTAAAGACCGTGGCTTTATTGGTTTTCTCATTCTTCTGCAGATAATGAATCAAACGACCTTGCTGCGGAATCATTTCTTTGGCCACCACTGCCCAGTAGATTTTCCTGATCTCCCGGTTTTTTACCATCACGGTGAGGCGGGTGAGTGCTTTTGATGTCTTGGCATAAATCACAAGACCCGAGGTAGGCCGGTCTATACGATGCACCAGACCCAGGAACACATTTCCGGGTTTCTGATCTCTTTCTTTAATAAAATCCTTGATGAAGTCAAGCAATGAAACGTCACCGGTTTTATCTCCCTGTACCAGCTGGCCGGCTTTTTTGTTAATAATCAGCAGATGGTTGTCTTCAAAAACAATCTGCGATGCGTCAAAGTTCTTGTGATGACGGGTCATGACTGATCACGCTGCACTTTAGGTCTGTTAAACAGGGAAATAATGACACCCGCAAACAACCCGATTGTTTTAATAGCGGCAAAACGGTTTTCTTCCGGTATAAAAGAACCGGCTATGCAAAGCACACCGGCAATATACATAGGATAGATGAAATTTTTATTGGAGATTACAGGCGCCATGAATAAAAAACTGGCCCCTATGAGCACAAAAAACACCTTCCGGTACAGAAAATCATTGATTTCCGGCGAAAACAGATTCATCCAACCCGCCACCAGACAAAATATTGCTGCCAGGGAAAGAATCCCCTGTATCATTTGTAAATTTTTCATTAATAACTTTCGTTTTGATTAGGAAAATCAGCGGTTTTCACATCACTTACATACCGTGAAACTGCTCCGGTAATTTCGGAATGCAAATCGAGGTATCTTCTCAGAAATTTTGGCGAAAATCCTTTGTTCATCCCCACCATATCATGATACACCAGCACCTGTCCGTCACAATCTGCCCCTGCACCTATTCCTATGGTAGGAATAGAGATGCTTTCGGTTACTTTTTTGGCCAGACCGGCCGGAATTTTCTCCAGTACCAGAGCGAAACATCCCAGTTCTTCCACCAGGCGCGCATCACTGAGTAATTTTTCTGCCTCGGCATCTTCCTTGGCCCGGACTTTATAGGTACCGAACTGATAGATGGACTGTGGCGTAAGTCCCAGGTGTGCCATCACCGGTATTCCTGCATTCACAATCTTGCGGATGGAATCTTCTATTTCTGCACCGCCCTCTATTTTAATGGCGTGCGCACCTCCTTCCTTCATCATTCTTACCGCAGATTCCAGCGCTTTCTCCGGGTTGCTCTGGTAAGTCCCAAAAGGAAGATCTGCCACCACCAGCGCACGGTCTACACCCCGTACTACGCATTGCGTATGGTAAATCATCTGATCCAGGGTGATGGGAAGCGTTGTTTCATGCCCGGCCATCACATTGGCCGCAGAATCACCCACCAGTATGGAATCTACCCCGCCGGCATCCACCATTTTTGCAGTAGTAAAATCATAAGCCGTAAGCATGGTTATCTTTTCTTTGTCGAATTTCATTTTTCGCAAAGTTTCTGTCGTAATTTTCTTTAATTCAGAGTGAACGGACATAGCGCAGTCTGGTATTTGGTTTTCTGCCATCAGCAATGCAGAAAATAGAATAAAAGAACAGCCGGCTGCTGATTGCTGGCTGTATAAAATTAAATGATAACGTGTCCTAATTTAATGAGCTTGTCGTGATTCAGAATTTTAATGGCTCTGCCTTCAGTTTCAATCAGTTTATCCTGTTTGAACTCCGAAATGAGCCGTATGGCACTTTCAGTAGCCGTTCCGATGAGGTTGGCAATTTCCTCTCGGGTAAGTGAGATATTGATAAAACCTTCAGGGTCTGTTCCCAGTTTTTGCTCCAGTAAAAGCAGAATTTCTGCCAGTCTTTCGCGTACGGTTTTCTGAGCGAGGAATGTTACGGTATTGGCACTTTCGCCAAGTTCAAAAGCGGTCTTCTGAAGCATGACAAAAGAAAGTTTACCATCGTTTTCCAAAAGATACATGAAAAATTCTGCCGGAATTTTCACTGCCTCAATATCGGTCATGGCTTCTGCCCGGGCTTGGAAATTTTCACCACAAAGAATAGAACGGTAGCCTATGAGATCATCTTCTTTAATAAAACGAAGAATCTGCTCTTTGCCATAGGAGCCCTGCTTGGCAAGCTTTGCGGTTCCTTTCTTTATAAGATACACATTCTGAGGAAGTTCCTGTTCATCAAAAAGCATTTCACCTTTGCGGTACTTCACATTTTCTGTAGTATGCTGATACTTTTTAAAATCTTCGGCAGAGAGTCGTTTTTGCAGTTCTTCCGCACTGAATACATCCCGAATCAGCTTCTCCAGCATCATCTGTTTTTCCTGAGACATTTTTATGATATTTATCAGCAAAAATAGGGCTTTTTAAACGGAGGCACAAAGTTTTTTACCCTAATTTTGTACATTCAATAAAAAAGAAGAGTGGCGGATAATTGTTTTCATTGCGGACAACTTGCAGATACAGAGCGCATAACACTGGACGGCAAGGTATTTTGCTGCACCGGTTGCAAATCTGTATACGAAATATTAAACCTGAACGGACTGCAGAATTTTTATGAACTCAATAAAAGTTCCGGCATCCGTCCGGACAAAAACACACAGGAATTTGATTATCTGGACACCCGGGAGATTTTTGATGCCGTAACCGATTTTTCTGAAGGTGAAACCACGCTGGTGACTTTCAAAATTCCTGTTATCCATTGTTCATCATGCATCTGGCTGCTGGAAAGTCTGCACACGCTGCATCCGGACATTAAATATTCGCATGTCAATTTCACCCGGAAAACCGTTCAGATTTCCTTTAATCACCAGAAATTACCCCTCAGTGAACTGGCAAAATTCCTCACCAATCTGGGATACAAACCGGTCATTAATCTGGAAACGGCAGATAAAAACCCTGAAAACTGGGACAAAAGCTTACTGATTAAACTCGGCATTGCCGGATTTGCCTTCGGAAACGGAATGTTTTTCTCTTACCCGGAATATGCCGGCGAAATCCTGGGTTCCTCAGATTTCTGGTTTGATAAATACAAGCATCTCTTCCGCTATATCCTGTTCCTGCTGTCTACACCGGTGGTATTCTACTCTGCTTCCGGCTATTTCCAGTCGGCATGGTACGGACTGAAAAATAAAGTCATCAATATAGATGTGCCCATCGTTCTGGGAATACTGGTATTATATGGACGCAGCATCTATGAAATGATTACAGACTATGGCCCTGGCTACTTTGACACCCTCTGCGGACTGTTATTCTTCATGCTATTGGGCAAGGTTTTCCAGCGCAGAACCTACAGCGCCCTTTCCTATGACCGGGATTATAAATCTTTCTACCCCATTGCCGTAACCAAGGTCGATTTTGAAGGCAAGCAAAACAACATCATGCTTTCTGAGCTGAAAATCGGGGACCGGATTATGGTACGCAATCAGGAAATTATTCCGGTAGATGCCATCCTGATCAGTGGCGAAGGCAATATAGACAACAGTTTTATCACGGGTGAAAGTGCAACGGTGACCAAGAAACCGGGCGATAAGATATTTGCCGGTGGCAAGCAAATGGGATCTGTACTGGAACTGGAAGCTATAAAAAATGTAGATCAAAGTTACCTGACCCAGCTCTGGAACAAAGAAGCCTTCAAAAAGCACGAAACCGGTCTGGACACCCTCACCAATACCATCAGCAAGTATTTCACCATCATCATTCTGGGCATTACCCTGGCCGCCGGAATCTATTGGTATCAGATTGATACCGAAAAAATGTGGCAGGTAGTTTCTGCCATTCTGATTGTAGCCTGCCCTTGTGCGCTGGCACTTTCGGCGCCGTTTACCTTTGGGCACATTATGCGGATTCTGGGCCGAAATAAATTCTATGTAAAGGATACTTTAACCATCGAGAAACTCTCGAAAATCCGCACTTTGGTCTTTGACAAAACCGGAACCATTACCCAAAGTAAAAAATCAAACATCACCTATACCGGGACAGAAATTGCAGAAGCAGATTTAAAAAACATCAAATCACTGCTGAAAAACTCCAATCACCCGCTGTCCAAAACGCTTTACGAAAACATCAAAACCGAAGATGAATATTTCCCTGCCGAAGATTTCACGGATATTCCTTCTAAAGGTTATAGTGCAAAGGTACGTGGCCACGTCTACAAAATAGGTTCGGCAGGCTACAACGGACAGCCGTTCCAGAATCTGGAAACAGCGGTGTACATCAGCAAAGATGATGAATACCTGGGCCGGTTTATCTTTAAGAATGAGTACCGCCCGAATCTGAAGGCATTATTCGGCAGACTGCGCAGGTTCCACATCCATGTACTGAGCGGGGACAATGCATCAGAGGAAACACATCTGCGGACAATGATTCCGCAGGCAGAAAAAATGAGTTTCAACCAGGATCCGGAAAGCAAACTGAATTTCATCCGTGAACTTCAGGAACAAGGTCAGAAAGTGGCGATGCTGGGCGATGGACTGAATGATGCCGGTGCACTGAAACAGAGTAATGTGGGAATCGCAGTGGCAGATGACACCCACTCTTTCACCCCCTCATCTGATGTGATTATGCATGGGGACAAAGTCACCGTATTGGATCAGTACCTGGATCTTACCCGGGATGCCATCACCATTGTAAAATGTACCTTCGCTCTGAGCCTTACGTATAACGTCATTGGCCTTACCATTGCCGTTCTGGGATATATGTCACCGCTGGTTGCAGCCATACTGATGCCCATCAGCTCCATCAGTGTGGTGATTTTTACGAGCGCAACCACCTGGATCAGAAGTTTTAAGTACTTTGGGAAGCCTTTTTAAATAAGAATTTTTGGTCTTATTTAGAAACATTTTAAATTAATTGATTTTGGTGTTTACTGATTAATATCATTATTTTTCTTTAAATTTGGGCTTTCATATATTACTAAATTTGCCTTACAATATGGATATACTCTACTTGATGATCATTTGCAGCGTCTCTGTAGGAGTAGTATTCCTGATTATCTTCATCTACAATGCAAGAAAAGGGCAGTTTGAAGATGATGAATCGCCCGCGATCAGGATGTTGCTGGACCGTGACAATCCTGCTGACCGACACGAAGATGACCAAAATAAATCTGCAAATAAATCAGAAGAAAAAAGTGATTAATTGATATGGAAACACAAAAGTTTAGTTATGACAATAGTATTGTCCGGGCATTCCTGTACGCGACGGTTGTCTTTGGTGTGGTAGGATTCCTGTTCGGACTTACGGCAGCCCTCATGCTGTTCTATCCCGAATTACCGGAATTTTTCCTCGGTACTGATGATGACACCATCAAAAGTCTTGCAGCCGGCAACATTCAGGGATTGATCAACTCCCAGGGTGCATTTGGCTTCGGAAGAATCCGGATGTTGCACACAAGTGCCGTGATTTTCGCCTTTGTCTGTAACGGATTCTTTGCCGGTGCATATTATTCTATGCAGCGTTTACTGAAAACAAGAATGTACAGTGACACCCTTTCGTGGATTCACTTCTGGGGCTGGCAGTTAATGATTGTAGCGGTAGTAATTACTTTCTTCATGGGGATCAATACCTCCAAGGAATATGCAGAACATGAATGGCCGATAGACATTTTGATTACGGTAATCTGGGTGATTTTCGGAATCAATATGTTCGGAACCATTGCCAGAAGAAGAGTGCGCCACCTGTATGTAGCGATCTGGTTCTACCTGGGCACGTGGATTGCTATTGCCATGCTGCACATCTTCAATAACCTGGAAGTTCCGGTATCTTTTGCCGGCTGGAAATCGTATTCCGCTTATTCAGGTGTGAAGGATGCATTGGTACAATGGTGGTATGGGCATAATGCAGTAGCTTTTGTACTGACGACTCCTATTCTGGGGCTCATGTATTATTTCCTGCCAAAAGCAGCGGACCGCCCGGTTTTCTCCTATAAATTATCCATCATCCACTTCTGGTCACTGATTTTCGTATACATCTGGGCCGGTCCTCACCACTTACAGTACACGGCGCTTCCAGGCTGGGCACAAGCTCTGGCCACCGGATTCTCCATCATGCTGATCGCTCCGTCCTGGGGAGGGATGCTGAACGGACTTCTTACCCTGCGTGGAGCCTGGGATAAAGTAAGAGAAAATCCGGTATTGAAATTCTTCGTGGTTGCGGTAACCTGTTATGGTATGGCCACCTTCGAAGGTCCTTTGCTGGCTACAAAAACTTTAAATAAAATCGGTCACTACACAGACTGGGTAATCGGTCACGTACACGTAGGTGCACTGGGCTGGAACGGATTCATGGCATTTGGTATGATTTACTACCTGCTGCCGATTATGTGGAGAACCAAACTTTGGTCTGTAAAACTGGCCAACTGGCACTTCTGGCTTGGAACTTTAGGTATTATATTCTACGCCGTTCCATTATATATCGCCGGATTCACTCAGGGACTGATGTGGAAACAATTTAATCCGGACGGAACGCTGGTTTATAAGCAGTGGCTGGATACTGTAACGGCGATTATTCCTTATTATATCATGAGATTTGTAGGAGGATTCCTGTATATCTCCGGAGCAATCCTGATGTGTATTAACGTTGTTGCTACTGTAAGATCAGGTTCTTTCCAGAAAGAAGTTCCTGCAGAAGCACCTGCACTGGCCAAAATCAGTAATGAACGTAAAGAAGGAGAAGGTAAACACCTTTGGCTGGAAAGAATGCCGGTATTGCTGTCCATTCTCGCTTTCGTGGCAGTTGCGATAGGTGGTGCTGTTCAGATTATTCCTACGCTGACCATCAAGGAAAACGTTCCAACCATTTCGGCGGTAAAACCTTACTCACCACTGGAACTGGAAGGAAGAGACCTGTATATCCGTGAAGGCTGTAACTCCTGTCACTCGCAGATGATTCGTCCGTTCCGTGATGAAGTGGTACGTTTTAACGGTAAAAACGGACAATACTCCAAAGCAGGTGAGTTTGTATATGACCGCCCGTTCCTTTGGGGATCTAAGAGAACCGGTCCAGATTTGCACAGACAGGGAGGCAAGAACCCAAGTTCATGGCATTACAAGCATATGTACAACCCGAGATCTACCTCTGCAGGTTCCATTATGCCAAGATATCCATGGCTGATTGCCAAAGACCTGGACAGATCTACTATGACTGCAAAACTGAATCGTCTCAAAACCACGTTTGATGTTCCATACACCAAAGCAGAGATAGACAGTGCCGACCAGTGGGCAGATAACCAGGCTGCCAAGATTGTAAAAGATATTTATGCGGAAGCACCGGATTTGAAAGCAGCATACGCTACAAGACCGGCAGGCGAACTGGAGAAAAAGGAGATTATTGCACTGATTGCTTATCTGCAAAGATTGGGAACAGACATTAAAACGACCGAAATTCAAACCGCAAGTATCGATTAATCATCAGTAAATAAGATTATGATACCTCAAAGTTTAAAGGATATAATGGCGAACGGAGATTATGCATCATTACTGCAGATATTCTCCCTGCTGGCACTACTGATATTTTTTCTGGGACTGATATTTTATGTATTCAGCAGGCCAAAAAAATATTATCGTGATGAAGAGCGTGCCCCTTTGGACGATGACCAACCATTTAATTCAAATAATTAACCATCATGAAACAGAGAACCCCGGTTTACATTAACATTATTATTGTACTGGTATTGTTATTCATCGTTTATTATATGTTTGTGCAAAGCACAGCATTCTTCTCCTCGCCTTATTTTTGGGGAACGGTAGTAATCGGTATCATTATGTCATTTATTCACCACGCCATTGGTGACCTTATAGAAAACGACCGTTTTAAAAAATTATCTCCAGAAGAGAAGGCTCAGTATCTGGAACTGAAGAAAGAAAACTACTTCGTAGGGCTGTACAAGGGAGCATTCAAGAAGCAGTCTAATACTGAAGAAAAAGATATCCTTATCGACCACGGGTTTGACGGGATTATGGAGCTGGACAATCAGTTGCCGAAATGGTGGCTGGGACTCTTCTACTTCGGCGTAGCATATTGTGTTCTGTACATGGCCTCTTTCTTCCTTACGGATTTTGCAGATCCTATTAAGGAATATGAAATAGAGCACAAAGAGCAGATTGCGAGTATTGCTAAATGGATGGAAGAAACGCCGCCACCAACTATAGAAAATGCAGTATATTCTGCAGATAATATTGCTGCAGGTGAAGAGGTTTTTAAAACCAACTGTGTGTCCTGTCATATGGACAATGGTAAAGGAGGAATTGGGCCCAACCTTACAGATAACTACTGGATTAACCAGCCGGAATCCACGCTTTTCAAAACGGTTTTCCACATGGTTGAAAACGGTTCCCAGAACAACCCTACCATGCAGGCATTCGGAAAAAACGGGGTACTTACAGGATTTGACATCCAGAATGTGGCTGCCTATATTTATCATATTAACCAGGAAAAACAACCAATAACTGTGGCTGAAGGAGGGGCTGCTCCGCAAGGAGACCCGGCCAACTGGGAAAAAGAATAAGAAACTTTGAAAAATATAGAAAACATAATTCGTTATTAATTCACAAGTGAAGAGGTAGCGAATTATGTTTTTTCTTTTAAAATAATTGCTAAAGATAATGTCAGAAGATACCAACTACAAAGGAGGGCAAGGACAGGTTTTAAATCCGGAAACATTCCGCGATTCCGTGGGAACTATGGATCAAACCGGAAAACGAAAGTGGGTGTTTCCCCGCAAACCAAAAGGAAAATATACCAATTACAGGTACCTGGTATCTGTAGTTTTACTCATCATCTATTTTGGAATTCCATTTATCAAAATAAACGGAAATCCAATGCTACTCATTAATGTGCTGGATCGTGAGTTTTACATTATGGGGCAGCCGTTCTATCCTCAGGATTTCTTTATCCTGGCACTTGGCGCTATCGCTTCTATTGTGTTCATATTACTGTTTACGGTAGTTTTCGGGAGAATATTCTGCGGGTGGATCTGCCCTCAGACTATATTTCTGGAAATGATTTTCCGCAAAGTGGAATATGCCATAGAAGGCGACAGAAACAAGCAGATGCGACTGGATAAACAGCCCTGGAATACTGAGAAGATCTGGAAAAAGGGATTGAAATGGTTCATCTTTGCACTCATTTCCCTCATCATTACCCATTTCATGTTCATGTATATTGTAGGTTACGAGCAGGTACTGCAAATTATGGCAGAAGGTCCCTTCGCCCACCCTACCAATTTTCTGGTCATGATTCTCTTTACCGGTGCGTTTTACTTTGTATTTGCGTGGTTCCGTGAGCAGGTTTGCACCCTGGTTTGTCCATACGGAAGACTGCAGGGGGTACTGATAGACAAACAGACCATTAATGTATTCTACGATTACAAACGCGGCGAGAACCGTGCGAAATGGAGAAAAAATGAAGACCGGAAAGCGGCAGGAAAAGGAGACTGTATAGACTGCCACCAGTGCGTGGTAGTATGCCCTACAGGAATTGACATCCGCGACGGACAACAACTGGAGTGTGTAAACTGCACCGCCTGTATAGACGCCTGTGATGAAGTGATGGTGAAAGTAGGTCTGCCAAAAGGCCTCATTCGGTATGCGACCGAAGATGAAATAGAATCGGAAAAACCATTCAGATTTACCAACCGGATGAAAGCCTACAGTGTAGTGCTGATGCTGCTCATCGGATTCCTGGGATTCCTGCTGTATAACCGTGCAGAAATGGAAGCAAAATTCATTAAACCCGTAGGAACTTCATACGTGGTACGGGACGGCTACATCTATAATACGTACAATTACACCTTGCTGAATAAAACCAACAACGACCGCGAAATCACCATCAAAGTCATCAGCCCGGCACATGGCGAGGTCAGAGCCATAGGCCAGAAATCCATTCATGTAAACAAAGACGAAATGGCCAAAGGTTCTGTTTCTGTGAGTTTCCCGGAAAAGGAGATTACCCGTGCCAAGCAAAACATTGTCATTGGTATTTACGATGAAAATGGTAAACTTATTGATGATTATGAAACCTATTTCGAAGGGCCGTTTAAATTACAGTTTTAATAAAAAAATATGTTGAAGAAAATATCGTGGGGACACGGCGTTGCAATCGCATTGGGAACATTTATGCTATTTATACTGGGACTTATTTTCTATTTCACCAGTACCATGAGCAATTCTGAACTCATCACCGAAAATTATTACGAAGAAGAACTTGAATATCAAAAAGTAATTGATGCCAAAACACTGGCAGAACAGCTTCCAGAAAAACCTGAGTATATACAGAACGAAGAAGGAATCCGTATTGTTTTCCCGGCAGCCATCAATAATAATAACAGCACCTTCCGCATAGACCTGCACCGCGCAGATGATCAGCGGCTGGACATCATCCGGGATATGAAACTGGACAACAGAAACAGCATCTTTGTACCGGCAAACGTGATGGTTAACGGGCATTATGTTCTGCGGATGCACTGGGTAAAAGATCAGAAAAACTATCAGTTGGATTACGATTTAGAATGGTAATATGGAAACCGGTCTCTTGCTTTCGGCACTGATTCTGGGATTTGCTTCTGGATTTCACTGCATAGGAATGTGCGGCCCCATAGCCTTGTCTATGGGTCTCACCCGTGAACAGGCACTGAACTTTCAACTGCAAAATATCACTTACAACCTGGGCAGAATATGTACCTACGCTTTGCTGGGTGCTTTACTGGGCATTGTAGGCGAAGGATTTCACGTGGCGGGCATTCAGCGCTACCTCACCATAGGAGTAGGCCTTTTGCTGATGATTATGGCCGTATTTTCATTCGGCGGAAAAGATTTTGCCTCAAAAATTCCCTTCCTGTCAAAGTTTTTATTGTCTGTAAAAATGAATCTCGGCAAATACCTGCAGCGTCCGGGCTATTCGTCCCGGTTCATTACAGGATTGCTGAATGGATTTCTGCCTTGCGGCATGGTCTATATGGCGCTCACCGCATCTCTGGCAGCAGGCGGAATATGGCAGGGCGCTTTGTACATGGCCACTTTTGGGCTGGGTACTTTTCCCTTTATGTTTGCAGTGGTCTTCTTCGGAAGTATGATGAGTTCCGCATTCCGGCTGAAAGTCCTGAAGATTGTTCCTATAGTCATGCTCATCCTCGGCGGATTATTTGTACTGCGTGGTATGGAACTGGGCATCCCACTTGTTTCCCCAAAAGAAGAAGCCATGCAGGTCATCCACAATGACTCTGCGGAGCATCATCACGGAGATCATTCCACCTGTCATTAATATCTTGTTCAATGAGATTCGCAGGTTTATCTGAGATTGTCTTTTCACTTCAAATCACCCGAGAACATTTGCTTTAACTTCGGCATTTTATTTGAATCATACATTTGAAAAAATCAAAGAAATGCTCAAGAAATCCGGACTATGGCTCGCAGCCGGCATACTCATCCTGCTGCAATCCTGTTCTGTAAACACCGAAACCACGTACTATAAAGATGCGGCGACCAGCATGGAATCCAGTATCCTGATTGATCAGGGTATGATGGGCATGCTGAAAATGCTGGGCACAGAAGACCAGACAGTTCACGCTGTGCCGGATCTGCAACAGATTACAACGGAATGGAAGAGTCTGTACGATATGCAGAAGGACGGCAAAGTCGTGCTGAATGAAAAGGAAGTGGGTGCGCTGAAGAAAATGTTTGTAAAACTGAACAAAAACAAAGGTGAAATTCTGGGCATTTCACTGAAATCCGATAAACTGCAGCCTGAAGAAATTGCAGAACTATTCGCCCATAAAAAGGAACTGAAAAGTATTCCGCTGCAGGATATTGCCCAGTGGAACGGCAGCAAACTGGAAATAGACACCGAAAAATTTCAGATAGCGGAAACCCTTTACGACCTGCAGAAGCCGGAACGTACTCCCTTGCCCAAACCCAAAACGAAATCAGACTCCGTAGAAGCCTATGGCAGACAAATGGCAGACGGGATGCTTAATCTGATGAAAATGGTGAATGGAAACTTCACGCACACCCTTAAATTCCAGCGGCCAATTCAGAAAATTGTAGGGAAACATGACTTTGTAGAACAGCTGGATGACCGTACTATTCGGGTCAACGTAAGAACTGCAGATCTCTGGGATGAGGATAAAAAACTAAAGAATAAAGACAAAAAAATTGTGGTGCACACCAAATAGATCAAGTCATACGAGACCGTTCGTTATCAAAATAAAAAAAAATCCACCGCTGAAGCGGTGGATTATATAGTATAGATCAAATAATCGTCAATCAGCTGATCATATCAAAGCGGGCATATTCTGCCACTTTTGCAGGAATTTTAATGCCGTTTTCCGTTTGATTATTTTCCAGCAACGCGGCCATAATCCTTGGCAGTGCCATAGCAGATCCGTTCAGGGTGTGTACCAGTTGTGCCTTGCCTTCACTGCCTTTGTACCGGCATTTCAGACGGTTGGCCTGGAAGGTTTCAAAATTGGACACAGAACTTACTTCCAGCCATTTCTCCTGAGCGGCGCTCCACACTTCAAAATCATAGGTCATGGCAGAGGTAAAGCCCATATCACCACCACAAAGTCTGAGGATGCGGAACGGCAATTCCAGATCTTCCAGAATTCCTTTCACGTGCTGCACCATTTCTTCCAGAGCTTCATAAGATTTTTCCGGATGTTCTATGCGTACAATTTCCACTTTTTCAAACTGATGCAGACGATTCAGGCCACGAACGTGCGCCCCGTAGCTGCCTGCTTCCCGACGGTAACATTGTGAGAATGCCGTATTTTTAACCGGAAGATCCTTTTCGTCCAGAATCACATCACGGTAAATATTGGTCACAGGTACTTCAGCGGTAGGAATAAGATAGAGATTGTCTTCATTCACAAAATACATTTGTCCTTCCTTATCCGGCAGCTGTCCGGTTCCGTATCCTGACGCTTCATTCACCACATGCGGCGGATTCACTTCCAGATATCCCGCGTCGGTGTTTTTATCAAGAAAATACTGCACCAGTGCTCTTTGCAGACGCGCGCCTTTACCCAGATAGACCGGAAAACCAGCTCCGGCAATTTTCACGCCCAGTTCAAAGTCAATCAGGTTGTATTTCTTTGCCAGTTCCCAGTGTGGGATGGCACCTTCGCCCAGACCTTCCACATCATGAGACTGGTACACCACTTCATTATCTTCTGCAGCGGTTCCTGCTACTACTTTGCTGTGGGGAATATTGGGAATCAGGTACAAAATTTCCTGAAGTCTGGATTCGGTTTCTTTCAGTTTCTGCTGCAGTTGTTGTGAATTTTCCTTGTACTCAGCCGTTTTTGCCTTGGCAGCTTCTGCTTCTTCTCTTTTGCCCTCCTTCATCAGCATCCCGATTTCTTTCGAGATTTTATTCATCTCTGCCAGATTCTGATCCAGCCCGAACTGATACTTTTTTCGTTCATCATCAGCAGCAATGGCATCGTCTACCAAATGCAGCTCTTTGAAGTTTCTTTTAACTAAACCTTCGGAAATGCGCTCTTTATTATCGCGCAAAAAATTAACCTGTAACATCTAAAATCGTATTGATGAGTGATTATTATAGGGAATAACAGCCCGTGACCTGCAGAAAATCAGGCAAAGGCACTATTTTTCACCATTCGTGCAAATTTACAATTTTTCTGCTTGCCGAAACGCCTATTTATGGATTTGAATCACATTTGGCTGGCCGTCTGCTTTGGTAAAGACCTGTACATTATTGTATAAGGCAGATGAAAGTTGAAAAACCTGAGCGGTATACAAGTAATTCAGTACCAGCGTATCACTGGTCAGCGCGGTGGTACTGTCATTAATGCGCCGGGTCATGTTCAGGGCAATGCGGGAGCGGTAGGTTTTCTGTTCCGGACTCACAGAATCGGTCAATATGCGGGTTGCTCCGGCAGTATACTGAATATAGGTCAGGGTATCTTCATTTTTTCTTAAACTCACTGCTACCGGAGCATTATCGGTCTGGCCATCCACATCGTTCATGGTTACCGAGAAGTATGATCCCGGAATTTTGGAATTCAGCATGTCCTGACCCAGTGAATCTATATAAAGATGTACCACCTGATCTATGCGCTGCAGTTCATCTGTATCCTGACGGCAGGAAAGAACGGCTGTTCCCAGTACGAGGAAGGAGAAAAAAAGATTTTTCATGAAACAAAGATAGAAAATTGAACCTTTCGGCCATCAAATATCCGGCATTTCCTGCGTTAATGACGGCGGAATTTTCTTATCACCAGCCGCCATTCTGCGCGGGTAAGTACAAAATCTCTCACACTGAAATGTGTGATGCGGTAAAATTTAAACAATAAAATGCCGGATGACACGCAGTACGATAACGTGGTTGCCACACATGCACCCGCTACGCCCCACCGCGGAATCATAAAATAAGAGGCCACCGCCGTAACCGCCAGGCCGGCGAGAGATTTCACATTCAGAATGCCCAGCGCATTGATACCCGCAAAATAATGTCCAATGATGTTACTCACCGCAATGGCCAGAATCCCGGGAGACAGCAGCATAAAAATCATTTTGGCCTCATGGAATTCCGCACCGAAAATTAAGGTATACACCTGCGCCGGAATCAGGAAAATAATCAGGATAAAAAATAAGGTAATCACAAAACTCAGTTTCAGGGAAATTCTGGTTTGTTTCAGGGATTCCTTTTCGTCTTCGCTATTGACCACTTTTGCATATAAAATCAGGGATAAACTTCTGCTCACCGCCCAGATGGCCTCAGAAAGCGCTACACCTACAGAAAACACCCCCACGCTGCCCATTCCCCGGAAAAATTCAAGGAAATAAAAAGAGAGCCGGTAATTGAGAAACTGCATAAAGGCACTCAATTGGGATTTCCAGCCGTATGAAAACATACTGGCGATGATTTTACCCGAAAAACTGAGGGCAGAAAACTTCATCTTCCTGAGCAACTGAACGGAACTCAGCACAAACAAAAGCGCATAACAGAGCACCAGCGACTGAAAATAGGCATCCACCTCACGAATCTGCAGCCCAAAAACCAAAAAAAGCATGAAGAGCAGGTGCCCGGCCTGTTGAAGAATGGAATAGACATTAAACCACCGGATTTTCTGCTGACCAATAAAGAGGTTGATATTGGCCGTAAATAGCGCAAAAAGCACCGAAAGTACCATCAAATACGTGAGGTCATACACTTCATGAATGAGAGTGTGAAATACCACCGGAACCGCCAGTCCCACTACTGCCGACCACAGATACGCATACAGAACAATCTGCTCTGTACGGTGGCGGGATGCAAAATACGTCATGCTGCCGCCCACGAAAACATTGCTCACAAACCCGATGATGGCCAGATCTGCAATCAGCATTGAAATAATGCCTTTGCCTTCGCTGCCCCAGATATTGGTGGTGCAGATGATGATGGCAAAGCTGAGGACAATGATCAGTGCCCGCGCCAGAAAGGTGTGTATAAAAGTCCTGCTCATAGGTTACGGAATTGCCTGTTCTACAAATTCCACAAAATCCTTGTGCAGGATTCCCCGGTGAAACTTTTCCAGGAACAGCTGACGAGCGGCACGAGCGTGTGCCAGATACTGATCCGGATGATCTACATACCACGCAATTTTCGCCGCAATTTCCTCAGCATTTCCAGGATCTGCCAGAAATCCGAACTGATGCACAGGCGCTTCCTTTCTAATCGCCTTCAAATCACTGTAAATCACCGGTTTGCCGGAACCCAGGTAATAAAACAATTTGATGGGCAGGCAATGGTGATTTTCAAAAGTTGCCGGTCTCAGATCAAAACAGAGATCCGCTTCTGCGTACGAATCCGTAAAATCTTCGAATGCCGCCGGTGGTTTTATAATGAGGGATTCCCATTTGTACTTACCCAGAAGCGCTTCAAAATAATCCCCGCCCTTCTCCCGGAATCCCACCAGTAATAATTGGGTCCGGATGTCCGGACGGTTTTTCCTGAAGACATCTGCCGCTTCAAAAAACTGTTCAATGCCTTTCTCCCGACTGAAGGAACCGGTATAGGCCAGGGTGATTTCGCCGGGCGTAAGCGGTTTTACTGCGGGTGAAATATACTTCTGATCCGGATAATAAGTGGAACGCAAACTTTTCTTCCAGAGAAACAACTGTTTCAGGGGGAACTGCTTGTATTTTTCGCCAAAAATCAGCCGGTTGCTCACGGCTCCGGCATAGAGATGAATCAGGAAGAAGCGGAAGAAGTGGAAGATTTTCGCAGGGTGCGGATAACGCTGTAGCATGCGCTGAGAGGGATACCATTCTGTAATGTCATAGATGACGGTGGCGGTATGCTTTCGGGCGAACTGACGGGCAGCCACGACTGCCAGAGGCTCTGAGCAGATGATGCATTGCGGCATAAAATCAGCACAGATTTCGCGCAAAATTGATATTTTTTCCTGTACCGGCAAATGGAGCATCTCCCGGGATTCAATTTCAATGCCGGCCAGAGTTCCAGTAAACACAGAAGATAGGCTACATATTTTCACCTGATGACCGCGGGCGTGCAGTTCCTGCGCCTGATGATAAAAAATCCGGTCGTCGTCATACTGGTGTGCGGTGGTTAAAAATAAAATGCGGGACATAAACTGCTTTAGCGGCGCTGCTTCTGGGCGAGCTACACAAAAATAGGATATTTTGGCGAATCGTTGTTAAAAGCCGGTTTGAAAAACCGGGAAGCATTACTTCTATCCAGTCGCCGGTTTTATAATTTTCATTATCAGCGGTGTCACGACTAATGAAAGGAGTACTGCAGAGATTAACGTCACTATTACGTTTCCATATTGTGCAGATTCCAGTCCAGTTAGAAGTCGGTACATGGCTGCTTTTTTCAGACAGGTTAAAATTGGAGTATTAACTTTAACTTTGGAAAAAAAGCACGATCAAGTCGTGCTCATTTAATACACTCTTTTATATTTGAATACTAAAGAGACTCTAAAACTTCACAATAAGACATTGTGTCGGTATTACTAGGTATCTGGATATTTTGCGTTTGTAATCTATCCATCAAATTATTTTTTAGTGAAAATGAAAAAGGTTTTTCGACTCTTTGCAAAATATTCTTATTTTTAAAATAAATAAAACTATTTTGCTTGCAATCACATATTTTTTCATCCTCACTGCACAATAAATAATATCGATCCCTTTCTTTTAATATCCTAAATATTCTATACTTTTTCTTAAAATTAGTAACTAAATAAAAAGTATCACCATGTTTAAATTTTTGTGCATTTCCCTCATCAACATCTAAATTTTTACTTTTCAAAATTTCATTTATTGAATATTTTTTATCATCAGATGAAAGAAAAAAATCCAATTTGTAATTTAGCACAAACAAACTAGGATTCACTTCAAAGGCCCATTTTCCTGATGAAATAGAATTCCAATCTTCTGTAGTCTGTGAATGTAATGAACTATGACAAACTATAAACAATAGGATGCAACTAAATATTTTCATAAGAATAATTTATTCTGCAAACAAATCCCATGCTTTTGCAAATCCTGCACTAGCAGCACTTCCACCAACAATTCCACCCGCTATACCACCTATAACTGTAGCAGAACCTGCGACAGCACCAGCGGCTGCACCTATTGCATCCGCAACTCCTATAAATAGTTTTTTACAAAAACTTTTTCATCATTATATCAGTCTGTTCATCATCTCCTAATCTAAAAATGTGTTTGTCAAATTCTACAAATCCATTTTTCTGATAAAAGCGGATGGCTCTTGGGTTTTCTTCCCAAACTCCCAGCCATACATAATTCACTTTTCTATCTTCGGCAATCTGCATTGCTTTCTCATACAGCACTTGTCCAACTTTTTTTCCGTGAAACTCTTTAAGCACATAAATTCTCTCAATTTCAAGAGCTTTGTCGTCTTTTAGTTCGGTTTGAGATTGTCCGAAGTTCAGTTTTAAATATCCAATTATTTTTTCGTCAATTTTCGCAAAATAAAATTCTGCGTTTTTGTCATTAAGTTCAGTTTTTAATTTGTCAGTCGAAAAACCATTTTCTAAATAACTTTCCATATTTTCTTCGGTGTTACTTTCAGAAAATGTTTCGTAAAAAGTTTGTCGTCCAATTTTTTGTAATTGGTCAATGTCATTTATTGCTACTTTCTCAATGTCAATATTTTCCATTCTATCTTTGTTGGTCGCAGTTTTGATAAGGTTGCAGCTAACGGTTCGGCAGCTTGGCGAAGGAGCGGAAATCGAAGCACAAATGTTCAGTTTTGCACAAAAGTTCAATCGAAGAACTGAACTTGAATTTAACCACTGAACCCCGCATGACGCCAAACCCTTGTGCTTGTTGCACAACTCCTTTTCCAAAGTTAAACTAATTTTTTGATGGCGACGGGTTTTTGTTGAAAATAATCGTGTAAAACATTGTTATCCAGTTGGTTATGGTAATGATTTATTGTATTACCCGAAAAGTTCACCGAAATGCCCAAATTCTACCCGTACCAGGGATGAATTTGTGGTTTTGCCAGAACCATCTCATCAGAACCGTTACAGCCCGCGTATAAGCCCACCTGAAATCCCGAATAATTTTCCCACCGTAAATCAAAACCTCCCCAAAATCGCTTCTGAAGAGGTCATATTTTACACATTTTGGCCATTATTTGCAGAAAATTGGGGTTGTGCAACGGCGACCATTGTTAGCTGTAGTACAAATTGATTTTTAATGATAAACAACCTTTATTTAATTTATTTGCAAGAGTAATTTTATTTTAGTATATTTGCACTAATATCAGAGATGATATATTATAAGTTACAAACTAGAGTGTTTGATTTACTTTATTTTTAAATTTTTGGTGCCAAGCCAAACACTTCTTAAATTACTGTATTTTACCCCCTTTTGATTTTTACTTTCAATATATTCAATTTATTATTGATTTTAGTCTCATTTTATTAAACGTTAAATATCACACGTTAAGTTGATAAGAATATGAGAGTTTAAAATAATAAATTCTCTTATAAAAGTAATTATTATGCAAGAAGGTACAGTGAAATTTTTTAATGATTCAAAAGGTTTTGGATTTATTACAATTCAAGAAACAGGTAAAGAAATTTTTGTTCATACTTCAAATTTGATAGATGATATCAGAGAAGGTGATAAAGTTTCTTTCCATACAGAACAAGGTCAGAAAGGCTTGGCGGCTGTTAAAGTAAGAAGAATTTAATTATAGTTTAAAGTCAATGGATTGTGGTTAAAAACCAATCAAATCCTAATGTGATTTTAAAGTATTTAAATAAACGCTGATTTCAAAAAGGAATCAGCGTTTATTATTTTGATATTCTATGTGTCTTGAATTGTATTACGGCTAACGAAAAAGTATTTGCGAAGAACGGGCTACTGCAAACCAAAAGTGGAAAGAATACCGCCTGGAGCAAAATGCTTTTTCAGATTTCTAAATTAAGAAAAAAAAGAAAGATGAAAAGCATTTTTGCGGATATTAAAAATAAATTCTCAAAGGAAAACTTCACCCCGTTTTTTGCAAATACACTGTTGAACTAAACCTCCGGTAGCTTTCCCATTCGCCGTTTTAGTAATTTTGTTTTTATTAAACCCTAAAAAACATATAAAATGGCTACAAAAAAAAATCTCCGGAGGAGTTAAGGACTA
>NZ_JAJEWK010000010.1 GCF_020687745.1 Chryseobacterium sp. MFBS3-17 | reverse complement strand
AAGTTAAGCCCTCTAGCGCCGATGGTACTGCTAACGCGGGAGAGTAGGTCGCCGCCAGTTTTTTTAAAAATCCTTATCATTCATTTGATAAGGATTTTTTTTTGTTTCTATACATTGCAAGCATGGCGAAGCATTAATTCAGTAGCAGAGCCTGTGTACTTTTCCATTGCGATGCCACATATAAACCGCAGTATCCTCATCCCAAAGCTTCAGATACTGAAAAGCGGGAGAGCAGTCCCGATAGCTATCGGGAGCCGCCAGTTTTTTGTTTCTGTACAATGGAAAGGATATATACTATTACTTTTTGAGGATGACTCATCCTTCGTGTAGTATTCGCATCTGTCCTGGTGTCAACAATCTTCGCAGCATACTTCTGAAACTGGAACCAGTTTAGAACTTCGGTAGATTCTGTATTGTCCCAGCAAGTCTGTAAGCGGATTGACTATGTTCCGGTTCTTTATATATTCTTCCAGCAGCTCTGCATCCGGATTTTTCCTTTGCCGGATGTCCATCTGCCAACTGTTGGTCAGCGGAAACATCTCCACTGCAACAACACTTAAATTGTTATTTCTGGGCAAACCCATTTCCTGTAGCTTATCACCGATATCCTTAATGGAAAGTTCAGCAATGCCTATACGGTCCCCATCTCTTTTCACAATATTCTGATTAATAGATTTTTTTGGCTTAAAGAACATTGGTCCCGAATCAATCAGTACATTTCGGAATGATAAACCGTCGGCTTGCATGACTTGGGTGTAGAGCAGATACCAAAGGGAGGTATTGGGAGGAAACGCCGTGATGTTTTCCCCGTTCAGAACGGCATTGGCATGCGTTGCCGTTATAAGAATATGCTTTTTTTTGGCGGGCGCTTCGGTTTCTGTACGGTACGCATTGCATACCAGTTCGGGGGTTGGATGCTGGACTCCGTTTACCCTGAGTGGCCGGCCATAACGTCCCTGTGCTGTGCTCCATATTTCTTTTTTATGACCGATACGTATTTCGTATGTAAAGAATCCGGTAAGTTCATCACTGTCTGCGTGCAGTCCTTCAGGTAGTGGAAGAAGGTAGGTTCTGGTTTTCGATTTGCTTTCAGGTATCAGTTCCTGCATGATTCCCATGCCGGCAAAATCATTGGTCATGCCCGGTATGATTTCGCGTATCTTTTCCGGATTAAGCCTCCAGGGAAGGTCTTCGCTTATTTTTGTGAGTAATTCTGCATCTACACGGCACAGGTAGGGATCTGGTGCATACGCAAGAACCCGTGCATAGTAGGTATCATCAGGATCTTTTGGTGGTTCATCAAATTCAAACCAGATGTATTTTTGTCTTTCTTCAGAAAACCGGTAATGTTCCTCGTCATATTGGTATGGACTCATAGCAACGCCGGCAGAAACCATTTTAGGAATCTGATGGGGTATGTTGGTAACCGGCAGATCTATCTGCATGGTTTCGTACTGATCCCTGACTGTAGATTCGAAATCTGACTTGAAATGCACTTCAATTCTATAGGTTGCAGATAATTCCCGTGGGTGGTTCTGCATATATTTATCAGGATCTATGCTGTCCAGAAATAATATTCTGCTCTGCTGGCGGTCCGGATTCTGAAGCATAGGAATAGCAGCGACATCTTTGATGCTGATGCTTCCTGCTTCCTGTTCCTTCTCTCCGGGCAGGTTTATGGTTCTGAAAATTGTAAAACTGTCCTCTTGCAGAGCGTTCCAACTCCAGTCCCGCAGCAAACTGAAATCTATAGCGACCAACCAGCGATTGAATAACTCTTTTGTACTGGACAATGTCACTGAGCCGGAATCCGGTGCCAAAGAATGCCTTATTTCGTGACTCACGCCGAACTGTACTCTTTGGCCTTTTTGTCCCGCCAGGGTCAGGTTGTGCACCGTTAAATTCAGCGCGTCACTCAGTCTTTGCAGTTCTACTGAAGTGGATGCAACAGAAACTTTTACGATATCAAGTTTATGCTTGGCGATTGCCGATAGTTCTGGTTGATATTCCGGCTGAAGATAGAATGCACGAAGTCCCCCGCTGATGGGTGAGAGCAGATTTCTTTCATCAGAAGCAGCCTTGAATGAGGTGAGCTGCAGAGACATGCCTTCTCTTACAAATGGTGCTGCGTAATCTGCATGTGTATCTGCGCCTTCTACCAGAGGGGTAAAAGTCAGACGGCATTCCCGGGAAGTGGGCAGAATCAGGTCGGCTTCACCATCATCATCTGACGGCGTCAGAATAGCGATGTCCTGATAAATAATATGTATTTCAGCCGCCAGGTCGTAATTTTCAGTAGCAGCATCAAATGGAATGGCAAATATTTTTTCTTTCCACGGAAAATAGGATTCTCTTCCGTTTTGGGAGCGGACATTATCCATTTCCAGTGATTTCACTTCTACCAGCACTTTAAAACTTTTCACATCCGGATCGGGGAGTCCTACGGTGTGCTGAGTTCTGCTTTCTGAATTTTCCGGCTGGGGAAGATTGTCAATCTTTTGTTTCAGTAAATCTGCAGCATTGCTGTATTTTCCGGTATAGGCTACTGCCGGGTACGTAAGCAGCGGTCGTTTAATTTTTAAAACTTCCGAATTTCCAAGAATATTTTCCAGCCTTCCGGGATCCCTCACCAGTGAAATGTTTTGCAAATTGTGAAATCGGGTGATATTATCAATCAGAAGTTTGCCTGCTTTCACATTTCTTCGGAAATGCACATCAGCTATTGGTCGCTGGCCGCCGTTCAAAGGATTGTCTTCAAAACCGGGGCCGCCTCCTGAGAGGTCCGTCAGGCGGATTCGGAATTGGTAATCGGTACCATATAACAATTTCATCTGATGATTTTCATCCTGCCGGTAAGGATGAAATGTGGTTTTCGGGCGAATGTTTATAGCGTTCCCGGGTCCTGCTTTTTGAACGGGAATTCTGGATCTGGTCAGATGATAGATTTCTTCTGAGTCTTTGTCCGGAATTACCATACATTTACCATTCCACGATGCAAAGTACATGGGGAGCCAAAAGCCTTCTTCCAGCGTGTTTCCATGTGACGTAGGGTGCACTTCCGTGGGCAGTTCGAAAGGAGTGCCTGCCGGGACCATGGTTTCCCCGGCTATCATCATATTCTGATTGGCGATAATCTGATTTTGTGAAAACCAGCGGGTATCTCCGCTTTTGCGGATATCTGTTTTATATCCGAAAACACCCAGAGGTGCATCAATTTGCTGCTCGGTCAGTTCATCTTTCTGCCGCAGCTGCCTGTTTCCCCAGATAATCAGTTGCTCATCGTCCCAGCCGAGTCTCAGCCCGATGTCCATTACCGGCGGATTAGACGCATCTTTTTCCTGAAGCAAATCCTGATTTACCGGCTGGTTGGCATGTACAATCTTGGCAAATCCGTCGTTATACAAAATAGACTCCTGCATGACGGCATCATAGGTCATATTGTTCAAAGGGTTTTCCCGCACCGGAAACAAAACCGGCGCAAAGAGTTTACGGTCCTCCTTCAATGCGGGAAGCCGTGCTGCGTAGATTGCTGTATGGATGTTTTCATAACTGGTTTCCGCAGCAAAATTGTGAAAAATCCAACTTCCTTTTTCCATATCTGATTCTTCTACAGCAGCACGAGCTTTCAGAATTAAACCGGCCTTTTCTGCCAAGAGAGGATTCCGCAGGATGAAGGCCATCAGTTTTCCCCAGGAAATATAATTGCGGTCTGTAAGTGGGTCGGTATTTTTTTTGTTTTTGTTTTTAATGATGCATTCATATTCATCATCTGTAATGGCAAAACGGGTTCTGGGACTGGTGAAATTGAATGAACTCCGATAAGATTCAGGCAAATATTTTTTGATAGAGACATTTTTTGCAGCGAATTGCTGTATTTGTTGTGCTGCACCCTGGTCTTTATTCAGGATTTTGTCTTCAGTAACTTGTAAACCATCATTTTGTTGCACCTGCTGTATGATTTCAGTCAGGACGGCTCTTTTATCTGATGCGGCAGAAAGTATTTCGGGTGTTTGCGTCACATTTGCTGCAGAAAAAATGGGAAGTCCGTCTGCTTCACTGATGATTTTGGTCTCCATTTGAAAACTGATGTCCGCAAAGGCGGGAATATCCGGGCTTATTTCCTTCAGTAAATTGATATTTCGGGGTAAGACCATGATATTAAAATAAAGCTGGCCCGCGGTATATTCCTGTGGAAAAGTAAGTATGCTGTACAGAGGTTCCATGATTTTCGGTTTTTAGGAGGGTTAACTGATTTGTCTGGTTTCTTCCCAGGTTTCGGTAAAGTTGATGTTGATCACAAATGCAATGGAAATGTCCAGAGCAAATGTACACCGGGCGATACAATTGGTGGGCTGGTTGGGATCAGTTTTCTTATGTATTTGTCCGGCCGCTTCTATGGAAATGGTAATGGTGACAATGCCTCCAAAAATTTCTACCCGTCCCCGGAAGTAAATGAATGCGCCTACTATTACATCGATATTGTTGATTTTAATATCCACACCTACCATGAACATCACGGCCACCGAGCCGATGACGGGAAGTCCTACCGCCAGCTCAACCCCGAATCCAAATTTGAAATAAAGGGTGGGTGGTGTATTGAGATCTGCTGCCAGCCCAACTTCTGCACGGCCCACGGCGTAAATCGTGGCTGCCGCTACACTCATGCACATCACCCTTAAGTCTGCACCCAGCTCCAGATAGGCGCCTACAGAGGGTTTAATCTGGTCTATGGTATTTGGAATCTTGATGGGTTGGTTAAAATAAACACCCAGTCGGAAAAAAGCATCCAGTTTCAGCGGAGTGGTGGGCGAATTATAATTTACCGGATCAAATGGAAATTTAACCAGCGGAATCTCTTTATCTGCTTTAAACTTGTATTCCCAACTGTCTGCCGAATTGCTCATCACAATTTTTAGCGCTTTCTTTACGGCTTCGGAGGGTTGTGTAGGATCCAGATTATTTAGAAATTCCAGAATATCGTAAATGGTCTGAAGTTCCTTGCAGAGTTTCAGTTGGGGACTGCTTCCCGAATTCAGACCTGCACTGATTTTTTTACCATTGCCAAAGTCTCCGGAGATAAACATAATGGGTGCGAAAACCAGGTCTACTCCTACAGTGAGGTGATGCATCTGATTGCTCCACCGGTCCTCTGAGGCAGAATCAGTTACATATTTAATGATGGATTTTTCAGTGGAATCTCCGTTTTCGTCAATCGCAGTATACTTAATATAAATCCGAAATGCATCTCCTTTTTCTCCCACTATATCGTAGAAGAATTCTGGAGGAACTTCGTAACTGAATATTTTCTTTATACCTGCGCTTACATCTCCTTCCGGCAAAAGATCCATTACCGTTTGTGCTGCATTGTCTATGGTAATCGCTTCGCTCAGGTTCGGGAAAGGTCCCTTAGAGTTGAGCAATCTGAAACTATCTGCCAGCAAAGCAGGATCCGAAGTGTATTTTTCCGGTTGTCCTTTCACATATTGTACTGCATTCAGTAATAATTTCTGCGTCTCGGTGTTTTGAAGCAGGCCATAGGTTTTACTGAAACTGCTCGCGGAATTCTTGAGGCCATCTGGGAAAGCGAGTAAGGTCTTGGTAGTATTTAATGTGAAAGGATTTCCATGATTTTTTGGTCTCAAGCCGTCCTTTACCAATCCTACCGTAGTTCCGGTTTTCAGATTTTGTACCGTGCCGCTGCCTTTATCTACTTCAACTACACTCCAGCTTCCATCCGGAGGCAGGATCACAGAACCTTTCACAGAGGCTACGAATGTAATGGCTGCAGTACTGTCATTCTGGTAAGAAGCATTGACTTCCACTGCGTTGCTTTTAAATTTCTGCAGGCTTCTTTCCACCGGCAGCAGGGTGTCTATGTCTCCGCTTACCGGGTTTTGGCTTTTGTTCAAAATGTCCTTCAGTATTCTTGCAGGTACGGGCACACCTTCGGGTTTTACTTGTAAATACCCTTTGAACCGCTTGCCGGTGACTTCTTTATCCAGAGGGTCCAGCTTTACATTCGCATCAAAATATACCGCCACAAATTCATACGCTGTGGTTCCCGCAGTATTCGTCTCCAGACTGTTATTGTTATTTTTATTCACATAGTAATCTCCGTTTTGCCGGGTGTAGCTGCCTTTGATGAGATCATTATAATCTTCCCGGATGTTGGTCACATCATGTAATCCCTGCACAAGCCCCGGATAGATGTCATAAAGGTTTTGGTAGAAATCTGTGGTATTGTTATTGGGCCAGTGAAAACTGAAATCAAACAATCCGTCGCTCTTGGCTACCCAGCCGCTGTCTTCGCGGAAGATGACCGCATTATTATTGCGCAGAAAAGTCACTGTTCTGGTGGTACAGATGCCCCATGGGTAAATGACGCTTACTGCTTGTACCAGTTCGTGTGCGGTACGTCCTTTTAACACATCAAATTTTGCTTGTGCTATGGTGGCGAATTTTGCCGTTGGGTTTTTCCAGTTGCTGAAAGTACTGGCTCCATATCCCGAAAAATCAATATGCGTAATGGGAACTCCCACATCCACTTCATTTTGCTGGCCGAAGACATTATTAAAAATATTGGTCACGGTTTCACCCAGAATACTGATGTTGTCAAAATCTGTGAGATTGCGGAGTTGTTCGGTTCTGCCCCGCAACCGTGGCGGTTTGTCGGGGTTGTTGTCTTTATAAGCGGCTATCCTGAACTGAATACTGCCCTGAATACTTTGATTTTGGTGTTCAAATTTTGGCATGATGAACTCCAGGTGATTTTTTTGATGCATCTGCTCCTGCTGGTAGGGATTCAGGGAGACTACTGAGAGTTTTCCATTCGGCAGCGTAAATAAAATTTTAGATTGCAGCTGCTTGGTTTCTTCACTGGGAGTCTTCAGGCTGAACCGGAAATTTTGCATAAAATCTTGCGGATGAATCCGTACCACCTTATTGTACAGCTGAGAGAATACCGTAGGGATATTGTTATTATTTTGCTGCAGAATGCCCAGTGGCGGATCTACGGGAACTGCCGGTGGCGTAATGTTCAGTACTGGCTCCCAGCTGATGTGTGGCAGCGTAAGTCCGTGCATGAAACCCATGGGAGTTTGCAGGTAATTTTTATTAATGGTGACTACATTTTCACCGGTAACGTTCACATCGTCTGCATAGAGTTTTCGCATAATTTCACGGTTCTCAAAGGAGAAGGCTACACCCCAGTGATCAGATTCGGTGCTTACATCAAATAACATAAACCGGTTGCTCATCTGGAGTGCCCGATGTCTTTTGCTCTGAGATGTATTTTCGGTATTTACCATCAGACTTTCATCACTGAACAGCTTGTTCATCTTAAAAACTACCTGAGCAAGGGTGAGGTCATTGCCGGTGCTCCAGGATATAATGGCCTGGAACGTGCCGGAAGGATGTTGCGCTCTGTTTCTTTCGTGCAGATAACGATTTGAAGTGTATGGATGCGGAAGGGTGGGCAGCACATGGTAAATGCCATACTGCAAAAGCAGCGAGCCATCGTAAATCAGGTTCTGATCATTGTATTTTGCGTTCAGCAGCAGCGCCTTTTCTTCTGTAGTGGTGATGTATGCATTCTCCAGAGCAAACTGTAATTTTCTGAGCGGCTGATTCGCTCCGGGAATCTGGTCTTCTGTAAGCAGATCACTGTCTGCTATCATGATTATTTTTCCGGATTGCGAATGTCCTTTTGCATAAACACTTTTTTTGGTTTCCGGGTGCACGGGGCGGTTGTCTGCACGCAAAGGCTTGTCAATAAAAAATTTTGTATCAGCATGGGCAGTCACCATATCCGCAACGTTGGTCTGGGAGGTAATTACCAGTGCACCGTACTCGCCAAAACTCGCCTGTAGCTCCATAAAGTCTGGTCGCTCGGCAGATTTCTGCCAAAGTTTCAGATGGTCGTGCATCATTTGCAGGTCTGCTCCCTGAGCACGGATCAGCAGCATCCCGGTCATAAAAAGCAGTCCACATTCATTGATTTCTACGGGGAATTCTGCACTGCGAATTCCATCCCATGTGCACAACAGTCCCGTACTGAGTTTTATTCCCAACGCGCCGTTTGCGGCTACTTCCACACTTTTGTTTTGCTGCAGGGTACGGCTGGGCAGTAACCAGCGCGTGCTCAGAATCCGGCAGTGTCCTTGCAGCGTATATAATTCTGATTCAGAATTTCTCACCGAGAAATTTTGGGTGGCAGTACTGAGTACCAGCTCCATCTGCGCGTTTCCCGAATCCCAGTCAAAAGTTGTGTCGCGGGAACTGAGCTGTATTTCCTGTTCTAAAGTTTTCCCATAAAAGTCTCCGGTTCCGGTGACCCGGAGCCGGGAGTTCACAGATTTCAGTTTCAGAAAAGGAGTAGGGGTGAAAATTGAGTTTTTTCCGTCTTTGCCCAGCGGTTCCGTATTTTCCGGCTGGTAAGTATTGTCTGCCTGGAAATCACATTCCAGAACCGAATTTTTGGGAATTTGTACGGAATTGCCGGCTGATGTAAAGCTGCCGCCCAGTTTTATACTGCCTCCGTTAATTCGCAAGCCAACGTATTTTTCTTTGGGTGCAGCGGGATCCAACAGGTCAGCACGTAACCATACGTTTCCCTTAATGAGGGTAAGGGTGCTGAGCCGGGAGTTGGGCATCACAATGCGTTGCAGGCGTACCGGTATCAGCATGGCCGCTTGTGTTTCACCGGGAAAAAGTATTTTGAAATCGTCAATATACCGGTAGAAATTATACACAACGTCCAGACCGTCCAAATTGCTGAACGGACCAATGGTTTTTTCGGGAAGGGTAAAGCGCGCATTCAGATCTGCAAGGGAAGTAAGAAGGGAACCTTGCTGGATTTTTGTTTCTACCTCAAATTCCGGGACTGGAGCCTGGGAGAGTGGTATTTCCCGGAGTTTACGAAGTTTCAGTATATTGCGCATTCTGGCATTGTCTCCATCGCTTTTTATAATAAGCGGCGCAGTATTTTTCTCGGGAATGTAGGATTTTTGCAGTGTGTCAATGAGGGATTCCAGATGCTTTGGCCGGATTCGTTGCGCAGATTCCATATCCAGATTCTGTAACAAATCCATTGCTGATTTAGACAAATCGGGCATTGTGATGGGTTTTGGTGGTTATTTAGTTTTTAGGTTTTGTGAAAGAACCTTTTATGGCCAATTTCTTTCACTCAAGTTGGCGCCTGTGATATTCAAAGCCCTGAATTTGCATACGTACTATGCATTGCTGTGCAAAGTTATGTATTTTCTAAATATGTTGATTAAAAAGTATGAAAAATTTAATTAAAGTCATTAAACGTTGAATAAATAATGATGGTATAAGTTAACTAAGATGGCTTTAGACGGGATGTTAGAGGATTTTACAACAGTGCATTTTTTACCCTGCTCTGCCCACTCGTGTAGGGGTCAGAGCATAATCATGGGCAAAAGTATAATATATGCCGCTCTTAGTTACCGCAGTTTCCGCACCTCATACAAATCGGTACGGCGGTCTTTCATGATGCGTACCGACCCGTAATGATGCAGTTCTTTCAGCATGGTCAGGTCCACATCCACAATCAGCGTCATCTCGGTATTGGGCGTGGCTTCTGCTTTTACAGCATTGGTAGGAAATGCAAAGTCTGAGGGAGTGAAAACTGCCGCCTGCCCGAACTGAATGTCCATATTATTAACGCCCGGCAGATTGCCCACACAGCCCGCAATGGCCACATAACATTCATTTTCTATGGCACGCGCCATGGAGCAGTTGCGCACCCGCGTATAAGCATTTTGTGTATCGGTAAGGTAGGGTACAAACAAAATTTTCATCCCTTCCAAAGCCAGTAGCCTTGAGAGTTCCGGGAATTCTACATCATAACATACCAGAATCCCGATTTTGCCGCAGTCGGTATTGATGACCGCTATTTTATCGCCACCTGTCATGCCATAATACCGTGTTTCGTTGGGCGTGATGTGTATTTTTCTGAACTCACTCGTGCGGCCGTCACGATGGCAAAGGTAGGACACGTTGTACAGCAGTTCATCTTCTACCACCGGGAGCGTTCCGGCAATGATATTCACATTGTAGGCAATGGCCAGTTCAGAGATTTTGCGTACAATTTCATCTGTTTTCACAGCCAGGCTCCGCATCGCTTCGCGCGTGTCCAGATGATTGTATTCTGCAAGGAGCGGCGAGTTGAAAAACTCGGGGAAGAGTGCAAAGTCAGACTGATAGGCGCTGAGCGTATCCACAAAAAATTCGATCTGTGCGTAGAAATCCTCCAGGTTTTTAAAATGCCGCATTTGCCATTGTACCAGTCCCAGCCGGATGATGCTGTCCCGCATTGCATTTCTTTTGCGCGAATAATAGATATTGCTCCACTCCAGAAGTACGGCGAATTCCTGTGACTCGGTATCTCCTATTAGGTAATTGGTGAGAACCTTCACCACGTGAAAATCGTTGGACAACTGAAACGTGAGGACAGGATCATAGATTTCCTTGCTTTTAACTTTGTTAATGTACTCACGCGGACTCAGTTCATCACTGTACAGGTGATAGTTGGGTATGCGGCCACCTACTTTTATTTCTTTCAAGTTCAGGCGTTCGCATAGCTCTTTGCGGGCATCATACAGCCTGCGAGCAAGCCGCAAAGTGCGATAATCGGGATGCACAAAAACCTCAATGCCGTAAAGTACATTGCCATCATCATTATGGGTGTCAAAGGTATAGTTGCCCGTGATTTCTTCGTAGGTATGTTCATCTCCGAAGAGTTTATATTCTACAATCAGGGATAATGCGCAGGCTACCACACGGTCATCTACCACCACACAAAGCTGGCCTTCAGGAAAGAGTTGTAAAAGCTTTTGTATATTCGCTTTGCGCCATACGCCGCCCATGCCGTCATAGGCTTCTATCATGGAAACTTTAAGGTCTTCGTAGTCTTCAATTCTCAGGGGTCTTACGGTAACTTGCATCGTATTTGTTTTTTAGTAGAAGAATGAATGGTATGGCTTTTAAACAGAAATGCTGAACTGAATTTGGTTTAATGGAAGCCTGTTTTTGATTGGGGAAGCACTGCAGCGTGATTTTTTATGGCTTCGTTTTTCTCAGATCCAGATCATCAAAGTCAAAGCTGAAGTCGGTGATGCCGGAAATGGGTTTCATAGTAGCCGAAGTGGCTTGTCCCGTTTCATCATATTGGAAAACAACAAACGCATCAGCATCATAGCTGCGGTCATCCCATTTGGCAATGAAAGTGTTGTGCGAATAGGGAATGAGGGTCCCCCGAAGTCTGGGTGATGTTTTGCAGAATATGCGGTAGTTTTTTCCCTGTTCAGAGATTTCCACTTCCCCAAACCAGGCATCTTTGTAAATCCCGGTGAACTGCTCCGCGCGCGGATGCATCGCTTTATTTTTGGCAAAGTTCGCAGCTTTTTCATAGACATCTTTCTTTTCCTGGTCATAATCTGAATGCAGTTTGGCCATCCGTTCGCTGTAGGTTTTCAGCCAGTTGCGGTCAGCAATGCCCAGATAGGCATCTTTTACCGTATTGGTAATGGTGCTGAACGCTGCCCCGCTCTGCTGATTGGTGAGCACCACAATGCCCAGTTTCAGATCCGGAATCAGCGTAAACAGCGTCACGGTTCCCAGTAATCCACCGGAATGCTGCACTTGTTTATGTCCCTTCACATCACTGATGAACCATCCGAGTCCATACCCGTAATGCTGAGTGTCAAACGGATTTTTCAGGGCCACCGGCGCCGGCTGCTGAATTTGCCACAGCTGCTGAATTTGCTTATCGGAGACTAGTTTTTTGCCGTCTTTGGTAGTGAAACCGTTCATGAGACAGTCTGCCCAGATCAGCATATCGCTAATGTTGGAGATGATGCCGCCGGCTGCATTGGCAGTTTCATTCCAGTCATGAGGAATTTGTACAATTTTCCCTTCTGCCGGTGCGTGGGCATCTATTATATTGGTAACGCCCGCTGCTTTTGCACGGTTGTAGCTGCCAAAACTGCGGGTCATCCCTACGGGTTTCATGATTTTCTGTTCAATGAATTCTGCCCAGCTCAGTCCGGAAATACGGGTGATGACTTCACCGGCCACAATGAACATGATATTGTTATAATCCATGGTGTTCCTGAAACTGTTTTCTGGTTTCAGATAGCGCACATGATGTACGATATCCTGAATGGTGAGGGTGCCGCCTTCGGGAAAGAACATCAGATCGCCCTGCCCCAGACCCAGACCTGCGCGGTGGGTAATGAGATCCTTCACTGTCACTTCCTGGGAGGCATAGGCATCATACATTTTGAATTCGGGGATGAATTTTGTAACCTTATCGTCCCAGTTCAGTTTGCCTTCATCTGCCAGAATCGCCAGTGCCACCGCGGTAAACCCTTTGG
Organism: Chryseobacterium sp. MFBS3-17; assembly: GCF_020687745.1. Taxonomy (GTDB): domain Bacteria; phylum Bacteroidota; class Bacteroidia; order Flavobacteriales; family Weeksellaceae; genus Marnyiella. The sequence continues at coordinate 308,682 of NZ_JAJEWK010000010.1, read as the reverse complement.
AATTGGATGCGATGCCTACCAGCGTTTCACTGTCCATACCACGCTTTGTGGTGAGCGATGCGGTGCCAAATCCTTTTGAATACACCGTTTTGCCATCTTTCAGAATTCCAACGGACATGCCTGGAACATCAAAGGTCTTGAGGGTGTTCAGAATCAAATTATCCAGTTTCTTTTCGTCAATCTGGGCAAAAGTAAACACCGAGAAAAGAATCAGCAAGAAGGAAAACTTATGTTTCATATAAAAAAATTTTCTCAAAGATAATGAAAAGGTTAACTTTGATGAAACAGCTATTATGTTTCTTCGCCGGTTGTTCCTGAGTAAGCATTTTTATGAAAACGCTTCTTCTCCCCAAAATCGGTGATCAGAATGATATTATTTATTTTATAATTTAGGATGAATAAAAATATTTTTTTCAGATGTGGGATGGCCGTATTTCTGACAATCCATGCGGGTGTGTTTGCCCAGAAATCGCTTCACCATTGGTCTGTTGTCCCCAGATGCAGTGGAGAAATCCGGGAAGTGAAAATATTAAAAGATGGTGTGCTGCACGGACTCTGGCAGTGCGATAAAGATGGCAGCCTGCGCTTTTACTATCATGATAAAATTAACGACGGTGAAGATTTCCAGGCCGCTTACACTGCCCCGTCGGGTGATACGGTACGGCATATTTCCGCATCATCCCGCGCCGGATTTTTAGTGGTTCGCGTTGTGGAAACTCCGAATATGGTAAAATATTATCACAATTATTACTCGCAGGTTCCGCATTCAGAATTGAGCCGCAATGCCATGCTGAAAAAGGTTCGTCACCTGCGGGACAGTTCATCGCTCATCAACCATAAAGATGTTCGGAAAACCCTTGCACTTACTCCTGCTTTAATCCAGTCTGATCTTAAAAAGCCCGGCGGAACAGTGCAGTCCTACCAGTTTAAAGATGGATCCTTGTGGGGTTTTGGAACAGCGGAAGGAAGCAGTCCCCGGAAGACCGGGCTGACCCGCACTGATGGTTCCAGCGCTGGATTTAACAGGGAATACAAAGATGATAAACTGATTCGTTTTGAAAACGGCAGTTACGATAATTTATATGGTTATAACGGCGACGGAAAACTGATTGAACTGAATTCCTATTCCGGCGACAAACTTCATTATGCTACAAGCATCAGGTATGAAAACGGTCTGCCGGCATACCGCGAGTTTCAGAATGTGCAGAACAAAAAAAGAGTCAGCTGGAATTTCACATATCATCCAGACGGAAGATTCCAGAGAATTGAAAAAACGGAAGGCAGAAAGAAAACGGTGCTGCAATTTGATTATGCCTGGTGGTGATGAAGTGATTCAAATTTTTAAAACGCAACTTATGAAAATTGTACGGGATTATTTTTTATGCTTTTTAATGATGCTTTCTTGGGCGCCGGGTATGGCTCAGCAAGGATCTCATTTGTTTTCGCTGATGGCCTCTTGCCGTGATACTCCGGGACTGAAGGAAGTCCGGCTGCTGCAGGACGGTAGGGAAAGTGGCCGGAGGCAGTGCACCCCAGAAGGTGTCACTTCTTTTTATTACCAGGCCGCAGTGCATAAGCCGAATGAATTTGAAGCACGATATTTTATCCGAAAAGGAGATACCGTGACAGTTTTCCTGGCTACTTCCGGCAGCGGATTTATGGTGAACCGGAATATCAGTACCGATTATTCGGTAAAAGACTTTATCAATGCCAATCCAGCGCCGCATCCGGATGATTATGGCCGGAATTCTTATCTGAAACAGGTGAAGCACATTAAAGACAGCTCGGCCATGTTACAGCATAAACAAATCATCAGACTGCGTAAAGAACGTCCCCGCCTGGTGTCTTCCAGAATAAAAAACAAGTCTTCCAAAGTGGATTCTGTACAAACCGAAAGAGAAAAGCGGGAGAGCGGTTATTACCTGTCAATGCCCTCGGCAGGTGTAGAAAATGAATATCAGGATGGATTGCTCATCCGCAGGACAAGAAAAGGTTTCGAAGACGTTTTTGGCTATAATAAAGACCGCAAAAGGATAGAACATCACACTTTTGTAAACGGAAAGCTCCATTATACTACGGTCTTTAAATACGTGAATGGTACACTGGAATCCCGCGAGTTTCAGGATATGCGAAACCACAAGACCACTCGCTGGACATTCCGGTATCAGGAAAACGGATTATATGAGAAAATAGAAAAAACCACCGGAAAAAAGACCACCGTTTATACTTTTGAATATTCGTATTGGTAAGAATTACGCTTAAAAATGTAACTTTGTGCAAAGTAAAAAGTAAATGGAAAGTAAGAGAGCGTTTTTTCTGGAGTGCTATGAACTCGGCATCATTAAATTTGGTAAATTCACCCTGAAAAGTGGTATTGAAAGTCCCTTTTATGTGGACTTACGGCCTCTGGCATCAGACCCTAAAATTTTAAAGCATCTCGCCAATTATTTGCTGGAAATGCTTCCGCTGGATAATTTTGATCTGATCTGCGGGGTGCCTTATGCGGCGCTGCCCATGGCTACTGCCATGTCACTGGAAAGTTATCTGCCTCTTATCATCAAAAGAAAAGAAGCCAAAGAGTACGGTACCAAAAAAATGATTGAGGGAATCTTTACCAAAGGCCAGAACTGCCTGCTGGTAGAGGATGTGATTACCAGTGGAAAATCCCTGCTGGAAACCATTCCCGAAGTGGAAAATGAAGGAATTACCGTTTCTGACATCGTGGTGGTGCTGGACAGGCAGCAGGGCGGCAGGGAAATGCTGGAAAACAAAGGGTACCGCGTGCATACACTGTTTACCATTTCTGAAGTTTGTGTAATATTGAAGGAAGAGGGCTATCTGGATGATGAGGAAGTAAAGCGGATTCAGGATTTTCTGAACGGAAATGTGGTTCAGTTTAAAGAAGAAAAAAGACTATCTTATGAGCAGAAACTGGAATGCTCTGATCACTCTGTGAAAACCAGACTTCTGGAAATTGCCATTGAGAAAAATTCAAACCTCATTGCATCTGCAGATGTGATGACCACCGCCGAACTGCTGAAGCTGGCAGATGAGGTAGGTCCGCACATTGTGGCACTGAAAACGCATATCGATATTCTGACCGACTTTGACCCGGATGCTACCATTCTTCCGCTCAAAGATCTGGCTGCAAAACACAACTTCCTGCTCATGGAAGACCGGAAGTTTGCAGACATCGGAAATACCCAGGAACTGCAGTTTACCTATGGCAGCTACAAGATTTCGAACTGGGCAGACTTCGTAACTTCGCACGTTATTGGCGGTTATGATTCTCTGGATTGTTTCCGGAATGTAGGGGTAGTCGCCATTGTAAGTATGTCTTCCAAAGGTACACTGACCGATAAAAATTACCAGGAAGAAGCACTGAAAGTGGCGGTTTCTCATCCCAATGTCATCGGTGGAGTTTCTCAGCACGAAGTGCCGGAAGAACTTTTGCTTTTTACACCGGGCGTGAATCTGGCAGATGCCGGAGACGGAAAAGGACAACAATACAACACCCCAGAGCATGTTTTTAGTAAAATAAAAACAGACTTCATGATTGTGGGACGTGGAATTTATAAAGCAGACAATCCGGAAACGGCGGCGCTGAACTACAAAATTGCAGGCTGGAATGCCTACCTTGCCAGTTTATAAAAATTGGCGGTAAGAATTAAATAATTGGGGAATCAGGTTGTACAAACCTGATTTTTTGTGTGCCGGAGAGGGCTGTTTTGCTGTACACGACAAATGGAATATCCATTATAAGCATTCGGTTCCAGTAATGACTTCCGGCAAATCGGCTTTCTGTAATCACCGCATCTGTTCCCGTATGATCCACAATGATTTCATGCGGATACCAGAGGCTTTTATGAAGATTAAGTTTGTTTTTTTGTTCGTCAGAAATCACATTGACCTCCCCGAAAAGCCGCGCTACATAATCATTATAAGGATGGTGGTAGGTTTCCTGCGGACTGTCGTTCTGGATCAGGCGTCCTTCTTTCAGTACAATAATCCGGTCCAGCCACGGCATTACTTCCTGAATTTCGTGGGTAGATATAATCAGACTGATTTTTTTTTCTTTGACATAATTAAAGAGTTTCTCGCGGAGTTCTATTTTCCGGGGAAAATCGAGATTGCTGAAAGGTTCATCCAGCAAAAGCAGTTTCGGCAGTACCGAAAGTGACCGGGCAATGGCCACCCGCTGCTGCTGCCCGCCACTCAGAAACTGGGGTTTCACGCCCGCAAACTCTTCCATGCCCACTACCCGCAGGAGTTCTTCTACCTGTTCACGTTTTTTCTGCAGGTTAATGTTGGAGAGGAATTTCCCTACATTGTCATACACCGTGGAGTAAGGCATCAGGTCATAATTCTGGGCTACAAATTTCATTTCGTGCTCACCCGGGACAATATTGCCTTTGGGACCGAGGAGTTTTCTGCCCTCAAAAATAATCTCGCCCTCCTGCCAGTCAAGTAATCCGTAAATCAGGCTCAGCAATGTAGATTTGCCGCAGCCGCTCTCGCCAGCCAGAGCAATGATTTTTCCTTCCTCTACGGCAAGGTGGAGGTTATTGAAAAGTTTCTTTTCTGCGGAGTATGAAAAATGCAGATTGTGTATTTCCAGAAGCATTGATGCAAAAATAGCTTTTTTCGGGATACATGCGATATGAAATGTACACGAAATACCCGGCGCAAACTTGGTGAAAGTCCCCGGTGCTGTGCTGCCGGGATGTAAAATTTTCGGGAAATTATTAAAGAAATTCTGAATTATATTTCTTAGTTTCGCTTTTCAAATATAAAAAATGAACCCGATGAAAAGAAAGCTATTGATTCCTTTTGCGGCATCCCTTATGCTGGCGGTTGCTGCAGTTTCCTGTGGCAAAGACAAACCTGTAACCAGTGAAGCAGACCAGGTCACCACTACCCGGCACGGCAGCGTGTTTGTGCTGGATACCCTGAACAGTAAAACGGAATGGAAAGGCTTTAAAGTCTTTAAAACAGATAATACCAGCCATTTCGGAACCCTTAAATTTGAAGGGGGAGATGTCACCGTGAAAGACGGAGCTCTGGAGAGTGGTAAATTTGTAATTGATATGACGACGCTGGAAGTGGTGGATTTGAAGGATGATGCAGAAAATAAAGCTAAGCTGGAAGGCCATCTGAAGTCCGGAGACTTTTTTGAAACCGAACGTTTCCCAGCAGCGTCTTACGAGATTACCAAAGTGACCCAGGCTACAGCCGGCGATTACAATACCGTACTGGATGGCAATCTTACCATAAAAGGCATTACCAAACCGGTGCAGTTTAATGCCAATGTATCCGTAAATAATGGTGAAGTGAGCATTGCTACAGAACCGAAAGACATCAACCGCGAAGATTTCGGCGTGAAATTTCAACTGCCGGTACAGAACGGCCTTATAAAAGAAGAGGTCAATGTTCAGGTGTACATTAAAGCCATGGAGCAGAAGTAGGATTTTGTTTCTTTCAAATATCAGGACAGGTGCATGCAATAAACCTGTCCTTTTTTGTTTGTGGTGAATGTTGTAAATTTGCACTTCACAAATAATAGCTCATGTTCGATAAGATTGAGGAATTGCTGCAGGAAGTCAGCAGTTTTAACGGTACGGGAAAGGATGAAACCGAACAGTTTCGCCTGAAATTTAATGGTAAAAAAGGAATTCTTAATGATCTTTTTGATCAGTTTAAGCAGGTGCCAAACGAACAGAAAAAAGAATACGGACAGCGTATCAATACCTTGAAACAGGCCGTCGCAGAAAAACTGGAAGCACTGAAATCTGCTTCTGAAACGGAAGGGACTGTGGCGAAAGAGGATCTGAGCAGACCGGGATTTCCGCTGGAAGCCGGTACCACGCATCCCATTACTTTGGTCAAAAATAAAATCAATGAAATTTTTCGCTCCATTGGTTTTGAGGTAGCCGAAGGACCGGAAATTGAGGATGACTGGCATAATTTCTCGGCACTCAATATGCCAGAATACCACCCGGCCAGAGATATGCAGGATACTTTTTTCATAGAGCAGAACCCGGATGTCCTGCTGCGGACTCATACTTCTACCGTACAAATCCGCCACATGGAGAAAAATGAGCCGCCCATCAGAATTCTGGCGCCGGGCCGTGTGTTTCGTAATGAGGCTATTTCGTCCCGTTCGCACTGTATTTTTCACCAGATAGAAGGATTGTATATTGATGAAAATGTAAGTTTCGCAGATCTTAAACAAACGATTCAGTTTTTTACCACAGAACTTTTCGGGAAATCCAAAATCAGAATGCGGCCTTCGTATTTTCCGTTTACCGAGCCCAGCGCAGAGGTAGACGTGTACTGGGGACTGAATTCTGAAACCGATTACCGCATCACCAAGGGAACCGGCTGGTTGGAAATTATGGGCTGCGGAATGGTAGATCCGGCGGTACTGAAAAATGTAAATATAGACCCTGACAAATATTCCGGGTATGCCTTCGGTATGGGTATAGAACGCATTGTGATGCTGCTGTACCAGATTGGCGACATCCGGATGTTTTTTGAGAATGATAAACGGATGCTGGATCAGTTCAGAATGGTTTAGAAAGTATACGGCGGCTTCTTCTGAAGCCGCCGTTTTTTATTTTCTGAATGCCAGAGGATATCTGACGTTTTTGTATTGGTCCAGATCGGCCTTCAGAGAGCCTACAGCCAGTTCAGCTTTTACCGATACTGGCACGTGATTCTGGTCATTGGTTACCCACAGCGTTACGCCTTCCTTGGCTTTAAACACTCTTCCGCTTTGTACCAGCGGGATGATTTTCAGACATTCTATGCGCCCGAATTTAGTATTGATGGTTTCCACGCCCACCACGCGCAGCTGAAAAGGAAACATCTCATCGTCAATCCAGATATTCATATTCTTTACGGTTCCTACTTTCAGTTCAGACTGCTCCATGGCGCGCAGATGATAAAAGGCAGAAAGCATATCCTGCACGCCTTTCACAGATTTCAGTACTTTAGAGCCATTGGCCGGAGTTTTCTTGTCGGTTAAAATCAGGGTGTTGTTCTGATGGTTAAATACCGTTTCCAGATGCTGGCTGTAACCACCTTCTTTTACGTTTCTTACATAAAAACTGGGCAATCCGGTTTCGTAATTAATGAAACTTTCATACAAGTCATCTACCCGGAAAAAAGCCCGCACGGCACCTGTAGTTTTTCCCGTACCTTTGACATATAGATGAGGTTGTCCTTTATAAGTTGTTTTAACGGCAGTGAGATTGGCATTGCCGGCAGTAAGCAGTCCGTAATGGATGCGGTAGGTGAGGGACTCACCGGAGTTGATCTTGTCCAGCCTTTGACCCGAAACGGTCATACAAAAAAATATCAGAAAAAGTGAAATAATATTTCTCATGGATTGAGTTTTGCAAATTCTCTGCCACAAAGATAAACGCTTTAGCCTTTACCACAATGACAGATAGCTGCAGGAAGTTTTTTGCTGAGACCAATTCAAGCATCCTTAAGGTCAGAAACGGGGTCTTAGGAGTACTTTCAGTGCAGAAAACACGATAATTATCAGTTCTCCCAGCCCAAATTACGCGGCTGCTCATGAAAAGACCTACGCAATTATTTCGTATTTTTGCACTGTTTTTTGACCAATTGAATAATAATACATTAATGATTACTACCGATTTACTTATCATAGGCGCAGGCCCTACAGGCTTATTTGCCGTTTTCGAAGCAGGTTTACTGAAGATTAAATGCCACATTATTGATGCCTTGCCGCAACCCGGCGGTCAGTTGCAGGAACTGTATCCCAAGAAGCCTATTTTTGATATCCCGGGTTATCCTACAGTGAATGCCGGAGAGTTGGTAGATAATCTGATGGAGCAGATCAAACAGTTTCAGCCAGGATTTACACTGGCCGAAACAGCAGTATCGCTTACAAAAGTGGATGACGACTGGTTTGAAGTGGTGACCAATAAAGGAACTGTACACCGGGCCCGCGCGGTAGCCATCGCCGGGGGACTTGGTACTTTTTCGCCCAGAAAACCTGAGCATCTGGAGAATCTGGCGAAATTTGAGGAAAATGGGGTGGAATATTTCGTGAAGGAACCGGAACATTTCAGGGATAAAAAAGTGGTGATCGCCGGTGGTGGAGATTCTGCACTGGACTGGAGTATTTTCCTGGCCAATGTGGCGAGTGAAGTGACCCTGATTCACCGAAGAAATGAGTTCCGCGGTGCACTGGATTCGGTGGAGAAAGTACAGGAGCTGAAGAATGCCGGAAAACTGAAACTCATCACTCCTGCAGAGGTTACCGCGCTGAAAGGTGATGACCATCTGCAGGGAATTACCGTAGATGTGGAAGGTGAAAGTATGGATATAGAAACCGATTATTTCATTCCGTTGTTTGGTCTGACGCCGAAGTTGGGAGAAATAGCAGACTGGGGTCTGGAAATTGAGAAAAATGCCATTAAAGTAAATAATGCATTAGATTATCAGACCAATATAGAAGGCGTATATGCCATAGGTGACATCAATACCTATCCCGGAAAACTCAAACTGATTCTGTGCGGTTTTCACGAAGCGACACTCATGTGCCAGAGCGTGTACAACCGGATGAATCCCGGTAAAAAATATGTGCTGAAGTATACTACCGTAAGCGGTGTAGACGGTTTCGACGGAAGCCGGAAAGAAGCCGAGAAAGCAGTAGTGAAAAAGATAGATTAACCTGACCTGTAAGTAATAAAAGCATGTCTTTAGATATAAGCCTGAAAATAAAAGACCGCAACGGAGAAGTGCACCAGGTGGCTGCCCCCACAGATATGTCCATGAACCTGATGGAGGTGATTCGTTCTTATGAACTGGCAGAAGAAGGAACCATTGGCGTTTGCGGTGGTATGGCCATGTGTGCATCTTGCCAGGTATATGTAATCAACGAAGTAGAAGGACTCCCGGAAATGGGTGATGAAGAAGATGCGATGCTGGCCGAAGCATTCCATGTACAGGATAATTCCAGACTGGGTTGCCAGATTCATATCGTCCCGGAACTGGACGGCCTGGAAGTAGAGATTGCACCATATCCGTAAGGTTTTAGAAAAAAAAATACTGATCCGTCTCCCGCTGAGACGGATTTTTATTTCCCAGGCGTGAGCTATAAAATACAGGATGTATTTTGACAGTTTCGTAAGCGAAGCGAAAAAAAACAGTTTTTTTAGCAAAAATCACATGCGTGGGAATTGCAATGATGCCTCTTTAGATTTTTACTTTAAATAAACAAGTAAAGTACTGTGGGTCAGCAGATGGGCGTTTTACAAATACATACGCGATAGTTGCTGTTGTTAACAGAAATTTTCCTTATGGTGCTGATCCATAGAATATTTTTTTAAAATAGCAAGTTCAAAAATTGCAATAAGATAAGGATTTAAATGTATTTTTGTGCGGAGATGATTCAAACCGGAATCGTTTTTTCAGAATTCCGGATGAATTTGGATGTTAAGTTTAAGCTGTTTTTCTCATATTTTTATATTTAATAATTCTTAATCATAATGAGTTATTATTTTTAAAATAATATTATAGGTATGGATGTGCAACCCGAACATACTGAGCTGGCCGTTTTCTATAATACAGAGAACTTCTACAGTCCGGATCCCAAAAGCCGCCACCGGCTGAATCCGGCACCTTCAGGATTGAAAAACTGGAACCCTGCCCGTTTTGAGAATAAACTGAAGAAGGTGGCTCATGTGTTTGAACTAATGAAGGAGGATTTTGGGGTTTTGCCCATGATGGCAGGACTCTCCGAGGTGCAGGGAAAACTTGTAGTGGAAAAACTGATGGATGAACCGGTATTTGGCGGGCGGTTCGGAATGGTGCATTTTGAATCGATGGACGAGCGCGGCGTGGATGTGGCACTGATCTATGACCGGCTGAAGATTGAAATCATCAGTGCAGAGCCGGTGAGTTTTTTCTTTGCCATAGACGAAGATAAGGAATCGGACCGGTTTGATACGACCCGTGATGTATTGCAGGTCAAACTGCGGTATCAGGATATGGTCATGCATGTCTTTGTGTTTCATTTGCCGTCTAAAAGAGAAAAAGATGTGAATCACCCCAAGCGGAAACTGATCATCAAAGAAATAAATGAACGCATCCGGAAAATAAGAACGGAAACTGACGAAGCGGTTCTGATTATGGGTGATTTTAACGAAAATCCGGATGAAGATAATGTAAAAATTCTCCTGAATAATAACGATCTGGCCATCGGAATCCGAAATCCTTTTCAGGCGCTTTTTCAGCAGCAGCAATATTCCACCTTTCACCAGAGATCCGGTTTGCTGTTTGATCAGATGTTGTTGTCCAAAGATTTTTTCGGTGGTACAGCAGCTTTACGGTTTCAGCAGGCGGGCGTTTTCAGCCATTATAAACTGAAAAGCTGGGACCGGAAGTTCTCGGACAGACCGTTTCGCACGTATGCCGGCACCCGGTATCTGGGAGGATACAGTGATCATTTCCCGGTGTATGTACATTTTACAAAAATATGAATGGAAGTAAATATAATATATCTAGAAGTAAAACTGAAGTAAAAAACGAAAACTTAAAAATGAAACAAGCTACAACCATAGGGTACGAACTTGACGCTGTAGACAAAAAAATTATTCATATGCTGATGGATAATGCCAAAACTTCCCTGGCACACATCGCAAAAAATGTGGGTATTTCTACTACAGCAGTGCATCAAAGAATCAAAAAACTGGAACATGCAGGAGTCATAGAAAATTCTGTCTCTTTCCTGAATCCGCGTAAGATTGGTTACAAGGTGGTTTCTTTCATTGGCGTAGATCTGGAGCAACCCGGGCATTATGCAGATGCAATTAAATCCCTGAAAGAAGTAAACGAAGTGGTAGAAGCGCATTATACTACAGGAAATTATACCATTTTTCTGAAAGTACTGTGCAGGGACAATGATCATTTGATGCAATTGCTGGGCAAAATGCAGAAACTGAAAGGGGTAACCCGCACCGAAACATTTATCTCCCTGGAGCAAAGCATTAACCGACAGTTAAAGGTATAATATTCCTGTATCACAATTATATTTAACAAATCATCAGCCACAACTGATGATTTTTTCTGCTGTACTATTTCTCACGTCATGCGGTAACCGGTACTTTTAAATCTTTAACGTACTTTTGCATCATCAAAATTGATTTTATGAACATTAACCTATATCTGGATTCTACTTATCTGAAGACCCCTGCTCAGTCCGGGTTGTCTGAAGCAGAAACCCTGAACGTTGTTTTGCAACTTACAGATGAAGCCATAGCACACCATATTTTTGCGGTCATGATCCGCCCGGATTATGTGAAACAGGTGAAGGATTACCTCGCCACAAAGAATACAGATGTGAAAGTGGGCACCGTCATTGGCTTTCATGAGGGAACTAATGCTACCGGCACCAAATTGCAGGAAGCAGAGAAAGCCATTGCTGCAGGGGCAGATGAACTGGATTTTGTGCTGAATTACGAAGCATTTAAAAACCGCCAGATGGATCTGGTAAAAGATGAGGTGATTTCCTGCACGCGTCTCTGTCTGAAACATGGTAAAATTGCCAAATGGATTATTGAAATCGCAGCGCTTACCGATGAAGAGATTTCAGAAATTACCCGAAATATTTCCCACTGGATCACCACAGAATTTCCGGGACAGGAAGAAATGGTATTTGTGAAATCTTCTACGGGCTTTTATCAGACGGAAGGCGGAAAGCCAAACGGCGCCACCTTTGAGGGGATTGCCATTATGCTGCAAAATTCGGGGAAATTACCGGTGAAAGCTGCAGGCGGTGTGCGTACGCCGGAGGATGCAGAAAAAATGATTCAACTGGGTGTGAAGCGCATCGGGACTTCATCTGCAGTAGCCCTGCTGCGCAATGAGGAATCGGGAGGCGGTTATTAATCAGGGCAAGAACGATATAAAAATTCCGGAGTACAATTGCTCCGGAATTTTTTATGCAAAAGTATTTTCCTGATAGAATTGTCTGGCTTCACTGATGAGTACGTCCATTTCTTCCAGTGTGAAAATTTCCAGAAACTTGCGGCGCCACTCCTTGAAATGCGGAATTCCGCGGAAATAATTGCTGTAATGTTGTCGCATTTCTATAAGTCCCAGGCGTTCGCCTTTCCACTCTGCGCTCCATTCTGCATGCTGACGCACGGCGGTAAGCCGGTCTTCTATGGTGGGTTCCGGAAGGATTTCGCCGGTCGCAAAAAAATGCTTGATTTCGTTGAAAATCCACGGATACCCTATCGCACCACGACCAATCATGATTCCGTCACAATCAAATTTCTCTTTATACTCCAGAGCTTTGCGCGGTGAATCAATATCGCCGTTTCCGAATATGGGAATTTCAATATTCGGGTTGTTCTTAATGCGTGAAATATGCTCCCAGTCTGCCTCGCCCTTGTACATCTGAGCGCGGGTTCTGGCATGGATGGTGAGGGCTTTGATGCCTGTTTCCTGCAGTTTTTCGGCTACTTCGTCTATATTAATGCTCTCAGTGTCCCAGCCCAGGCGGGTTTTCACCGTGACCGGCAGGTGGGTAGACTGTACCACGGCTTTGGTAAGACGAACCATCAGGTCAATGTCTTTCAAAACACCGGCTCCTGCTCCTTTGCAGACCACTTTTTTTACCGGACAGCCAAAATTGATGTCCACCAGATCCGGATTTACCGTCTCTACAATTCTTGCCGACATGGCCATTGCTTCTTCGTCGCCACCGAAAATCTGAATGCCCACAGGTCGTTCATAATCAAATATATCCAGTTTTTTTCTGGATTTAATGGCATCCCGGATCAGTCCTTCAGACGAAATAAATTCCGAATACATCAGATCCGCACCATGCATCTTGCACAGCCTGCGGAAGGGCGGGTCACTCACATCCTCCATGGGCGCAAGCAGCAGCGGAAATTCCGGGAGTTCTATATTGCCGATTTTTACCATTTTGCAAAGATAATTCTTTTAATTTTTCTATCCTGCATTTTATGATAATGCCCGTGGGCAGTTACCAAAATCATCCCTGGATTATTGAAGATATTTTTCGCGGTCAGGATTCTGATGCCACTCAAAGGATGTCATTAAAATAAAAGTTAAAAACTGGCCTTCAGCTGCATGCTGCCAATGTGGATGGTCCGGTCTCCGGAGTTCCGGCCTTCGTAATTCACATCCAGCGTGATAAAGGAATTGATAGCCTGCTGAAGGTAAAGACTCCACAGTTGGTTTTTGCCCGGTTTCAGACCGTCCAGCATCTGGTTGCCCACAATGGTAAAACTGTTGCCCTCAAAGGTATTGTTGATGAAAGAAAAGTTTCCGCGGATGGATGTTTTTGCCTTTTCCCACTGCAAGGATCCGGTGAGATCAAATGTTTTCAGATGTTCGGCACCATCGGTTCTGTTCTTTTCCCGTAAGGCTGCCGAAAGTTCAGCTTCCATGCTGTCTGAAAATTTGTAGGTGGCCTTTGGCTTGGTTTCAAAATTTTTCAGCATATAATCCCGGGTATCAAACATCTGCGAAGCATTTTCAATTTGATGAAGGGAGTTTTCCCAGTCAAAACGGAAATTTTTGGTAATCCAGTAGCCTATATTCAGGAAATGGGAAGTCTGCTCCCGTTCTTCATTGCTGAAGTTGGCATTCACCAGATTGTCATTGGCAATAAACCGGTAACTGCCGTTCCAGCCGGATGCATCTGTGGGATTGAACTGTGCAGAGGCCAGGAAATTTTGATTTTTAAGAATCTGAAGGTCATCTTTCCGGAACGGACTCAGCACCAGAACCTGATCTTCTTTTAAATAAGAATTCTGAGAATTAAGGGAAATATTGAAATTCCATCTTTTCAGGAAAGCGTTTTCTGAGTTGAATACCACGCTGGGATTCACAAACAGTGCCAGTTGCAGTTTGTTTTTGTTGGAGGGAATATAGTTTACAGAATTGGTGTAAATCCGGATGTACTGTGCCAGATCTGCATATTCTGCCACTTCGAACTCATCCAGCTGCTGTACGCCGTCGCCGTTGTAGTCGGTCCATTTGTAGATGCCCTGCCCGTCGGTCACCTTAATGTACTGGAACTCCCGTTGCGCTTCCTGCCCGTTGCCCAGTTCGTAGAAGGCTTGAAGCCGCATTCCGTTGTTGAAGAGTTGCTGATTGTACAGGATGTTACCGATGACGAAATCGTTGTTCAGCTGTGCCAGTAAATCCTGATTCTGATAGTGGAATTTCCGATAGTGCACCAGTGCATTCAGGGTGGTGCGCTCGGTTTTGATGAGCTGACTTTCCAGCACGGCGCCCAGAATGTGGTTCATGTCTTCCAGACGTTCGTTGCGAATGGAGTCATTATCCCGGAAATATATTTTGGCCGAAAGTTTAGTTCTGGTGGAATCGCCGATTCTTTTCTGCGCAAAAACTTCCTTCCAGCTGAAACTGGTGACATCAAACAAGCCGGTTGCATTAAACTTTTTCACATTGTGTTCCAGGCTTCCCCCTACAGCCCAACTGCCTTTTTCACCGGTATATTCGGACACTACAGCGCTGCGGATGAATTTGGTATCCTGTACTTCAGCTTTGGTGTCCAGGTATGAAAAATTTCCTTTGGTGTCAAATTTACCTTTAATCCAGCCAAAATCCAGATCGTTTTTAAAACCTTTGTAGAAGTCTTTTTCATCCAGAAAATTGGCCCGGTAATTCAGGAAAGAGCGGTTGTTCCAGCGGTTCAGGAAGCTGGCAATAAAGCGGTTCTGGGTACGGTGGTTGAATTCATTGACGAGGTTAAAATCCCGTGAAAATTCCACATCATTAATCCGGTCCAGAATATGAAAGCGGGCATTGATGTGCTGATATTCAAAGGCCGGAGTTCCCTGCCACTGATTGCGGCTAAAGGTTTTGTTTCCATAAATTCGGGCGGCATAACCGGTGTTTTCCCGGGAATCTTTAGACGAGAAAAGGTTGATGTCATAATTACTCAGCGAGACGTCGGTGCCTATTTTTCCATCCCTCAGCAGGTATTCTGCGTGGTAAGAAAATACCTGGGCTTTCTGTGGCGAAGGCAGTTTGCGGACCGCCCGGTACTCACCCATATTCGGACCCATATACTGGAAAACACGGCCGTTGTTGGTGGTCTGCGCCAGGGTATAGTCGCCCAGATTAGTGCCAAAGTAAGTAAAGGCTACCTGATAAAGGGTTTGGGTTTCGTCTGTGGAAAATTCGTAATAATTGCCGTTGGGATCGGGTACCAGCCGGTAGAGGATTTTATTCACATCATATTCCGTAATCACACCGGATGGGGCGTACATCAGATCGGGATTATTTCCGGCATTCACGAGAACCTGCTGGTCTTCCTCGCTGAGGTTCAAAGCCAGAGGCGCATTTTTGTTGTCCTGCTCCAGAAACCAGTTCAGTCCGGTGCGGAACCGCTCTCTTTCATGGCGTATAGATCCGGTGAACAGGTAGCGGGAGTAATTCCGGTTGGTGTAATTATAGGAGATGGTGATGAAATTCTGTCTGAAAATAGGCCGGAAACTGGTGAAGGTGATTTCGCCGGTATTGTAGTTTACGGTATAATCCTGATTTTCCCCACGTTTCATCAGAATGCCGTCTATGAAAACCTGCTCGGAGCCGGAAATGACGGTGATGAAATTCTCGCCGTTCTTCCCGGTAAGCCGGTATGGTCCCTGGTTGCCTTCTATTCCCTGAAACCGGATGCGGTGAAATTCACTGCGGGCCACGCCGCCGGCCACATTCAGGAAGGTTTTGTTTTCCTGGCCGAAAATGGTTTCAAACTGCAGACCCATGCTCCGGCGCTGATACCTGCCAAAGTACGTGCTTTCGTCCACCTGATCCAGATG
Organism: Chryseobacterium sp. MFBS3-17; assembly: GCF_020687745.1. Classification (GTDB taxonomy): domain Bacteria; phylum Bacteroidota; class Bacteroidia; order Flavobacteriales; family Weeksellaceae; genus Marnyiella. The sequence continues at coordinate 292,819 of NZ_JAJEWK010000010.1, read as the reverse complement.
TCCGGCCCGCAGAATATTGCGCTCTTTGATGTTGAGCTGCATATAGATTTTATCAAATTCCTCCAGCGTCTGCGTATAGCCGTCGGCTTGTATGGGCAGGTTGTGGTCTGATATGCTGGCAAGAACCGTGACCTCAGGCGCCAGTTTTCCGGAAATCTGTAAATCCATGGAAGATTGTACAGAAGAACCCTGATTGTTCCCGAATGTGACCCCGCGAATAATGGAACCTTTGGAATTGAGTTCGCCCAGAAATTTCTGGCGGTCGTTTTTTACCAGCACGGCTTCGTCTATCACGATGCGGTTCTGGGTGCGGATAAAGTCCAGGGTGTCTTTCGTGAAAATATCATGTTCCAGCTTAGAAGCAAGGATGGAATCTTTTTTTTGTTCGCGGAGTGAATCTGCCGGCAAATTCGGGTTTTTCCAGGTGAAAATCTGGGCATTGACTGTGGCAAAGCCTGTAAGCATCAGGAAAAAAAGAAAATAGCGGAACACCGTGCAATACAATAAAATGAGGGTGTAAATGTAACGAAAATATAAATCAATTATTTCTCTCTTTCATTAATGAATCAATAGTGGCTAAAAGCGCAAAAAGCTCTGATTTTTGATAAAAAATATTCATCATTGCATAATATTTCTTACGAATTATGTAAATGTATTGGCACGGTATTTTCATTATAATACCTACCTTTTACTGGTTAAATTACTGATTTTTATCATGTTGTGGTAATGCCAGCGGGTGGGCTTGGTGCTTCATAATTGTGGTTTTTATTAACAATAATTTAAAGTGCAAAAATTGCCCGGGTGATTTTAAATTTTGTATTTTTGCAAAAGATATTTCAACGAAAATAATTTAAACCCTTTCATATTATGAAAAAGATTTTTACAATTTTAGGAGTAGCTGCTATGGTAGTAGCAGTAAGTGCGCAAGGTTCGGAAACCTTTACCTCTCAGACAACTTTAACCTCAAGTTATGCTAATGGGACTTTTACTGGTGAAACCGCTGGTGTAACAGTAAACTTTCAACACAGTAGAGATGAAGGTCTTGGTACCTCGGACGATTATTCTATTAATGGTAAAGGGATTATGCTTCGTAGAGTAGACGAACAAAGTTTTGTGGAGTTTGTTATTCCTAATGGAGTAGGTCAGTTTTCATTTAATTACAGAAAAGCTTTTACAGGAGGAACTAATAATAGAGTTTTAGCTGTATTCGTTAATGGTGTAGAAGGTCCTGCAACTGCTAATTTTGGTGCTGCTGGTGCAGATCCAACCGTTCACACTTTGGTGACTTCAGTAAATCAAGCGGGTCCTGTGACTATCAGAATTTCATATCCTACCGGAACTTCTACTGGTAATAAGCAAGTTACAATTGATGATGTACAATGGTCTGCTAATGGCTCAACATTATCAGTTACAGATATTACTGCGGTTAAGTCTAACTTCGTGAAAAACACTCAGGTAACAGATTTCATTCATTTCGGTTCTAAAGCAGATGTTAAAATCTACAACATGAACGGACAGGTTGTGAAAACAGCTAACGTATCTGATCGTGCAGCTCTTGACGCTTCTGACCTGACTCCAGGTATGTACATTGTTACAGGAACTGTAGAAGGAAAAGCAGTATCTCAGAAAATCCTTAAAAAATAATTCATCTCAAAGATGAGTACAAGGCTGTTCAGAAATGAGCAGCTTTTTTTGTGGGTTGAAATCAGGTATTGGTGGGCACGGGTTATTGGACTGTTGAGGTTTAACGGTGATCAGGCATTGTTCAAGCAGCTGATGTCGGCCTTAAAATTCAATGGTAAAGGGGCAGGTCTGAACAGAATCCCGCAGCATTGCTTCATTGCTCCATTGCTCCATTGTTCCATTGTTCCATTGTTGGATTGCTTTATTGTTACATTGTTACATTGTTACATTGTTCCCTTGCATCAATACCAGCCGCGGCGCAGCGTATTAATCACCGCATTCAGGTTCAGAACCAGGGTGAAGCGGATGCGCTCTGCATAATTTCTGGCAGCAGGTTCAAAACCCAGACTGGAATACACCGGGAGATAGACTTCCAGAAAATCGGGGATAATGCGCACTTTTACACCACTGTCCCAGATGAATTTCGGATCGGTATTCTTGTTTTTGTACACACCCGCATCTGCATAAATATTGAACATTTTCCAAACGTGAGAATCTGCATTCAGTGCGGTAATCCATTGGTTGGCCGTACCGTCTATCCTGGATTTAAATCCGCCATCAGCCAGAATAAACTGCTGCGAAAGCAATCCGGTGGTGGCACTTTGCCCGATAAGACCGTAGGAAAATGAATAATTGGAAACCCTAGAAATCCCGAAGTCAAAGATATCATTCCGCGTGTCGTTATTCAGGAAATACCCGCCGAATAGTCTGAAGGCAATCTTCTTATTGGGTGCATATTCATAGCGGTAGGAGGCTTCTGCAGCAATTTTGGTGAAATCCTGCATGCCCTGGATGTACGCTCCGAAACTGCGTTCATGAATCAGCTGGTTGTTGGTATATCCGTAGTTTGCACTCCACAGATTATAGGTGTCATATTCCCGGTTCAGCACCATTTCCGGAGTCACATCCTTGTCGTAATGATTCAGCGAAATTCCCACCCGTCTGCTCACGGCACTGCGCGGATTTTTGGCGAAATGCATGACCGCGCTGGTTCCAAATTTACGGTAGCTCAGATGGTGGTCATAATGGAAGTACGAACCGGAAAGCCCGATGTCCAGACTCTGAAAAAAGCTCTCAGCAGGCATGATGGAGTAGGTAACCCCGCCCGATCCGGTAAGTTTCCCGGTTCCCGTGCTGTAATAAGGTGTGAGGGAATAGGCAAATTTGTGGCTGAAAAGCGATTCGTTCCGGAAATTGAGTCCCAGCAGCACATTGTCATAAGCATTAAAGCTCAGTCGCGGATTCAGGTAGATTTCATTGTATTCATAATTCGGAATATCCTTAATGAGCTTGAATCTGATTTTTTTTGTGTTGGAGAATACTCCGCGCGTGTACAGGTAATTATCACGGTAATTTTTCTCCGGAAAGAAATGACCACTGTTGATGACAATTTTCTGTGCATCGGCTTCGGGTACCACATAAAAATCTGCAGACGGCCGCTCCGGAGTGCCAAACCAATGGGTGCGGGTTTCGCCTTGCGGTGAAATGGTTTCCAGTTTGAAGGGCACCGGGTCTGCCGTGTTTTTCTTCACTTTTACCAGCAGATTGCCGTCTTCGCGCTTAAATTTTTTCACATTGAAATTCACCCGGTGTTTCCGGGCAATCATTTTTTCCAGAAACAGGGACGAGTACTGCGAGTTTATGGCCAGCTGATCCAGGAAATCTCCGGTATCAATCTGCTGGTTTTGATTTTTTCTGATGTATGCGGTCAGGAAATTTTCAAATGCATCCGTGCCCATTTTCTCGGCCACGAAATTGAATAAACTCCCGGTCTCAAAATTACTGATGATCATCTGGTTGAAATTGCTGAGGTCTTTAAAGTCGCCATCAATTTTCTGATCCAGATTCTGAGTCATCATGTATTGATAGGCGATGCCGTATCGTTCTGCCAGTTTCAGGCGCGATGCATGGAAAAGTTTCAGCGGTCTGACCCCGAAAATCCTTGCTTCGGTAAGCTGCCCCAAAAGTTTGTAATCTCCGTAATTTTTCTTCAGATACTGGAGTTCCAGATAGGTTTTGATACCGTTTTTAAACCAGTGATCTTCCTCTTTATGGCTTATCATTTCCTGCTCCACCACTTTTTTGGAGATGATGCTGAAATAATTCAGATCCGTATTTTCGGCCGCTGTGAACAGGGGAAATCTGAACTTCCAGAATTCAATATCATCATTCCCGAAAAAATCCTCCTTCTTCCGGAATTTCTCCGAAATGAAAATTTTGGCCGGCCTCAGGCCTGTTCGGCGGTAAATAAAATCCAGATGCAGAGGAAGATAAAATTCCAGATGGGTCCGCTCTTCCGGCGAGATGTGATAGCCGAAGTCTACCAGAACCGGCGCAGCATCCACATTGACCACAATCCGGGAATAATTCTGTGCAGAAATAAGTAATTCGGGATCTCCTTTTAGTACTCCGGAGAAATAATTGGGTTGCTGTTGTATGAGATTACTTTTGGAGTAATAGTTTGCCGGTAAATCCAGATTGATGGTCCAGTAAATACTGTGGCTGCCGGTTTCTTCAATGTCCAGATACTTTCTGGCGGAGTTTCCGGAGGTGGCAAAGCCATCCGGTACCGGGAAAAAGTATTTCAGTGTGATGTTTTTCTCCGAGGTTCCGTATCCGGTGAAGTTGGCCAGCGGCAGTTGCAGGGTGTAATCCACCTGAAGAATGGCACGGTGACCGGGTTGCAGGTCTTCCGGAAAACGGACGGGCAGGTTTTCAGATTTTGTGTTGAACGGATCTGCGGCAGGCTGACCGTTTACGGTTATGCTGAGATTGTGAAGTGCGCCCAGATCTTCAGGTGCTGCAAAATGCAGATTCTTGTTCCGGTCTTCAATTTTCCGGTGATAGAGACCGGTGTCGCGGTTCTGGTAAGCGGCCGTCCAGTTCAGCAGGGTGGTCTGCGAAAGAGGCGTTGCAGTCTTGTTGTGGTAAATGATTTCCTGGGAAATGTGCAGGGTGCGGCGGTCTTCGGCAAGCCGGGCTTGCACGTAAATACTATCCTGCTGTGCCGGAATCAGCACAAAATGGAGCAAAAACAATAAGATTCCCGGTATTTTCTTCAAAATTTTTTAAAAATCAAATATATAATATTGTTCGGTAAAAATCCGAATGGGGTCAGAAATAAATCAATAAAAAAAGCAGAACCGAAAGTGTTCCGGTTCTGCTTCGTGATGATAAATGATAGGAAAATTATTTTTCTGTCAGCTCAAAATCTCCTTTGATTCTTACCTGATCGCTGATCATGGCTTCCGGGAAATTAGGACCTACATTGAAGTCGGATCTGTTGATGGTAGCAAGTACCTGGTATCCGTGTGTTTGTTTTTTGTTCATCTGGTTGATGGTGGAACCTCTGTATACCAGTACCACAGATACGGGTTTGGTAACACCGTGCATGGTCAGGTTTCCTTTCACATTATAATAGTTTTTCTGATTCCCTTTGGCAATAGAGGTAGAGGTGAACGTCATTTTCGGATACGTGGCTACATCAAAGAAATCTGCACTTCTCAGGTGATTGTCTCTGGCTTCAATGTGCGTGTTGATGGAGTTTACATCTACTTCAAACTGCAGGGTAGAGTTTACAAAGTTCTTCTCATCTACATTGATGGTTAAATTTGCAGTGTCAAAGTTACCCGTAATGTCTGCTACTGTAAGGTGAATTACAGAAAACTGGATTCTGGAGTGCGCCGGGTCATTTACCAGGACTTTTTGTGCAAAAACGCTTACAGTAAACAGGGTAAGCATAAGGAATGATAATACTTTTTTCATTGGTTTAAATTTTGGATGAATTATTTTTTATTGTTTCTGTTTGATGATGCAAAGTTAGTACGGCAGCACCGGTTGCGGATTGATGTAGGATAAGAAATGATCTTTTCTTAAAATTAGTTGCAGTTTCCGTCTGTGTCGCAGGCATCCCCTTCAATAATCTGCAGGCCTTTGTCGCCGGCTTTATATTCGGCCCATGCTTTCTCCAGAATTTCCAGGAATAACTCGGGTTGCTGTGCGCCGGATGCACCATATTTATCATTAAACACAAAAAACGGAACAGCGTTAATGCCCAGTTTGGCCGCCATTTGCATGTCCTGATTCACGAGATACGCCATTTCATCGGAGTTCAGCGCTGCAGTCAGTTCTTCTGTAGTGATGCCGTGAGTTTCTGCAATTTCAGTCAGAACGGTCACATCATCTATATTTTTGCCTTCCACAAGTTGTGCTTTGAATAAGGCTTCTTCTATTTCGCTTGATTTATTTTTGGTTTTAGCCAGCTGAATGAGGATGTGTCCTTTCAGGGAATTGGCTACTTTTTGATTTTCAAAATCAAATTCTATATCCACCTCTTTTCCGGCATTCCGCACATGGCTGAACATCTGATCGGTCTGAGCACGGGAAACGCCCTTGGATTTGCCGAAATAATCATAAAAATTTTCATCTTCCCGGGTCTTCAGAGAGGGATCCAGCTGGAAGCTGTGCCATTCTACTTCTACTTCAGCCGCGTGGGGAAACTGTGCCAGGGCTTTTTCAAATTTTTTCTTGCCCACAAAACAAAAAGGACAACGGATGTCGCTCCATATATTCACTTTCATAAGGTACTTTTTTTAGATTTTAAGGCAAAGTTATTCAATTCTACATCCGGAACCCTTGATGTATGGTAAGAACAGCCTTTCCGGACCGACCCATATGGCCAGCCCGGAAAATAAATGCGCATTACAATTACAAACGGAAAAAACTACACTCGGAATTTTCCCCGGAAACCCCGTGCAGCATAATAAGACTCTGCACCATTGTGGTAAATGAACACCGTTCCATACCGGAAGTCCCCGAAAATAGCTCCGCCGGCCTTACGGATGCCCGCCGGAGTCCGGAGCCAGCTGGACGTTTTCTGATCAAAAGTTCCCAGTTCCTGTAGCGCACGGTAGTCTTTTTCACTCAGCAATTCTATTCCCATTTCCGCTGCAGTTTCCATGGCAGAACTGGCCGGCTTGTGTTCCTTGCGTTTTTCCCATGCCGCGCGATCATAGCACAAACTGCGCCGTCCTTTCGGACTTTCGGCAGCGCAATCCACAAAAAGGAACTCGTTATTTTTGGCGTCAAAATCCACTACATCAGGCTCGCCGCCGCTGGCTTCCATGGCCGACAGCGTTTTCAGGGCGTCGGGTTTTGCATTCAGTCTGGTCAGGACATCTTCCCATAAAATTGCGGGATGGCGCTCCTGGTTCGCATTGAATCTTTTTTCAAGGATCATCAGTAAATCTTCCGGTGTAAAATCAGGTGTACTCATTTTCTTTATTTATCATCAAAAATAATGAATTTCATTTTTTTGTTGCACGAATCTTCAGAAATTCTATGCACCCGGCATTGCCGGAAAATATGTACTTTTGTCTCCATAAAGCCTTGTACAACTATGATTACCGTTTTATCTGATCAGTTTTCGCTGGTTAATTCCTGGATCAATGAACTCCGCAATACCGAAATTCAGACCGACCGCATGAGGTTCCGCCGCAATATGGAACGGATTGGTGAAATTGCGGCCTTTGAGATTTCGAAAGGTCTGGAGCAGAAAGAAACAGAAATTACCACTCCTCTGGATAAAATTACCGTGCGTGAAATTGCGGTGCAACCGGTCATCACCACGATTCTGCGTGCAGGGGTACCGCTGTTTCAGGGAATTCTGAATTATCTGGATCAGGCAGACTGTGGTTTTGTGGCTGCGTACAGAAAGCATGATGCCAATGATTATTTCTCCATCAAACAGGATTACCTCACCTGCCCGAATATAGACGGAAGACCGCTTATTGTGGCAGATCCCATGCTCGCAACCGGTGCCAGCCTTATAGAGGCCATTAAGGATTTGCTGAACCACGGCCGCCCTTCACAGCTGCATATTGTAGCGGCCATCGCTTCCCGCCAGGGGCTGGAAACCATTCAGAATGCTTATCCGGAAGCCAGAATCTGGGTGGGCGTGGTAGATGAAAGCCTTACGTCTAAGGGTTATATTACCCCGGGACTGGGGGATGCCGGCGATTTGTCCTACGGCGAAAAATTACAGCGCTGATTTCTGAAATCCCCAGAATTCATCCATTTCCTGAAGAATCACTGCAGGATCTGCTGCTTCCAGCGGGTGTTTCAAGTCCGGCAGTAATTTGAAAACGCCGCCGGAAATGGCGCGGGCAGCGGCTTCGCTTTCCTCGCTGGTGACCATATGATCCAGTGAACCGAGCATGATTTTCACCGGTACCGCAACCGAAGACAGTGTTTGTGGGGTAAGTGGCGGATGATTGCCCAAATCCCTCATCAGGACTGCCACAGACCGTACCAGATTTTTCCATGCATGTCCATGAAGTTGCTCCAGCATTGCAGCAAACTTCGGAATCTTCTCTTCCATACGTTCCGGATCCAGCATCTTTTCTTCAGCGGCAGCAATTTCCGGAGTCCAGTGTAATTTGGTGCCCAGTGTGATGACAGAATCTACCTTTTCCGGGTTTCGCAGGGCATAATTCAGCGCCACGTAACCGCCCATGCTGTGCCCGAACAAATGGACTCGGTCCAACTGTTCACGTTCTATGAGTGCGGATAGTTCATCAATATAGTGATGAATGGTCAGGGGTTCGGTGGGCAAAGGCAAGCCGCCATGCCCTGAAAATAAGGGTGTAAAAACTTTGTGGCCGGCGCCGGTTTCCGGTACATACGCCTCAAAATGGCTGGTGTGACCCAGCGCACCATGCAGCAGAATAATATTTTTCATACTGCCGAAATTACAAAAATACTTCCATCAGACATCTACCGCAATCACCAGAACCGATACTTTATTGCCCGGATTCTTCAGAATCTCCCATGCAACAGAACTCATGGTATTGCCGGTGGTATAGACATCATCAATCAGCAGCACATGCGTATTCTGTAAATTCTCTGCCAGCGAAAACAGATTAGATGTGGTGCTTCTCTGGGCTTTTTTCTTTTTTGCCTGGGCTTTTTTATAAAAATTACGCTTCACCACTGCAGCATCATGCGGAATGCCGTACTGCGAAGCCAGTGTTTCTGCGAAAAGATGAAGCTGGTTGTAGCCGCGCTCCTTCAGTTTCCGGGGATGCAGCGGAACGGTCACCATCAGATCCGGCGGTTCAGCAGGCATGGTGATCCGGTCTGCAGTCCATTCGGCCAGTTTCTTCCCGATGCGCTCCCGGCTGCCGTATTTCAGCTGATGGACAATTTTCCGGCTCAGATTTTCGGCTTCAAACTGCATCAGCGCTGCGGCATACTCCACAGGAAAAAGCAACTGGCACCGCTGTTTCAGCACATTTTCTTCATCAAATCGATGGTGGGTGAAATAAATCTGGTCAAAACACAGTCCGCACACCAGCTCACTGCCCTCTATAATCCGGTGGCAATGCAGACATCTGTTGGGAAAAAGCAGATCCAGAATCATAGGTTAAAGTTAAAATTTTTAGCCATAAAAATCCCGTAGCTGCGATTTTCTTTTACTTGGGCGTGTCTTCACCGGGCTGCGGCCTGCGCAAAAGACCGCGCTTTCCGTTGCAATTCCTCGGTCCACAGCTCAGTCCGGCGCTTCCTGCGGGATTTCCACTGCAATCGCTCACGCAGGTTACGGGAGGTCAAAGGCCGGCGTGTTTCGTCTCTCAACTTTGTATATCTTTGCAAAATGATACGCATTACCAAAATTTTCACCTTCGAAACGGCGCACGTCCTGTATAATTATGACGGGAAATGCAAAAACATGCACGGACATTCCTATAAACTATTTGTTACGGTAAAGGGCATTCCCGTAAATGACCTGCAGAATCCGAAAAACGGAATGGTGGTGGATTTTGGGGACATCAAAGAAATTGTGAAGTCAGAAATCATCAGTCTCTGGGATCATGCGGTGCTCATTAACAGCAACTCGCCACATCTGGAACTGGGACAGGATCTGGAATCCAGAGGTCACAAGGTGATTTATTGCCCTTACCAGCCTACCTGCGAGAATATGCTGTATGATATTGCAGATAAGGTCCGGGCCAGACTGCCCGAGCATGTAGAACTGGCTTATCTGAAACTGCACGAAACAGAAAATTCCTACGGGGAATGGTTTGCAGAAGACAATCCAATCTCATAATCCGCTGATTTTCTATACCATATCGCTTCATGAAGATTACCCTGGAACCTCATAAAAAAGTTTATTTCGCCTCAGACCAGCACTTTGGCGCGCCTACACCTCGGGAAAGCAAGGTGCGGGAAGAGAAATTCATCCGCTGGCTGGATGAGATTAAAAAAGATGCACAGGTGCTTTTCCTGATGGGTGATTTGTTTGATTTCTGGCATGAGTGGCACCATGTAATCCCCAAAGGCTATGTGCGCGTACTCGGAAAACTGGCAGAACTGAAAGATTCCGGGATTGAACTGTATATGTTTGTGGGGAACCATGATCTGTGGATGAAAAATTATTTCGAGGATGAAATAGGATGTACGGTTTTCTTCGACAAGCAGTTTTTTGAAATCAATGGCAAGCGGTTTTTGCTGGCGCACGGAGACGGACTGGGTCCCGGCGATAAAGGCTATAAGCGGATGAAAAAACTTTTTACCAATCCGCTGGCGCAGTGGGCATTCCGCTGGCTGCATCCGGATATTGCCATGAAGGTGGCCATATACCTTTCCACCAAAAACAAAATGATTTCCGGTGAAGAGGACAAAGCTTTTTTGGGAGAAGACAAAGAGTATCTCATCATCTATTCCAAAGCCAAACTCAGGACAGAGAAAATAGATTTTTTCATTTACGGACACCGCCACCTGCCCATGATGCTGGATCTGCAGGAAGGAGAACATCACGCCAAATACATCAACCTGGGCGATTGGATTTCCTATTTTACCTATGGTGAATTTGCCGGAGAAACTTTTGAACTGAAAACTTTCGTTGCCCCCCAAAAAACAATATAGGACAGTCTTTTCTGCCGAAAATATACCGCACTTACAGACAAAAAAGCATTGAAAAACATTTTTAACATATCATCCCAAGCAGCATTCCGGGAACAATGCCTTGCGGTGTTCAGGTATCAGTACCAGCATGTGGAAATTTACCGCAGATTTTGTGATTACCTCCACACAGATCCAATGAAGATGGATTCCATTGAAAAAATTCCGTTTCTGCCCATTGAAATGTTTAAAAACCATCAAGTTCTGGATGAGAAATTCAGTCCGAAGCATTTTTTTCAAAGCTCCGGAACGACACAGACGGTACGATCCCGGCATTATCTTGCAGATTTTGATTTATATGAACAAAGCATCGGGAAGAGTTTTTCACAGTTTATAGGTCCGCCGGAAGATTATGTTTTTCTGGGCTTGCTGCCCAATTATTCCGAGAATCCGCACGCTTCCCTCATCTATATGGTAGATTTTCTGATGAAAAAATCCGGGAAACCGGAGAACGGTTACTATTTATACAACCATGGGGAATTGCGGGATTTGCTCGCCTCGCTGCGGCATCAGAAAGTGTTGCTCTTCGGCGTGTCATTTGCCCTGTTGGATTTCCTGGATTACTGTACAGAAAACCATGTGGAACTTCCGCAGAATCCACAACTGACCATTATAGAAACCGGCGGCATGAAAGGAAGGAAAGAGGAAATGACGAAAGACCAGCTGCTCAGTATACTGCAAAAAGGCTTCCGCAGTGAACGCATTTTTTCTGAATATTCCATGACTGAATTGCTGTCTCAGGCCTATTCTACCGGCGAAAATATCTACTATTCGCCCGATTGGATGCGGATATTGATCCGCAACACGGAGGATCCGTTTGCTTATATGCCGGCGGACCGTACGGGTGCCATTAACATCATAGACCTCGCCAATCTCCACTCTTGCGCATTTATTGCCACTCAGGATCTGGGAATTTTGCATCACACAGACCTTGCGCACAGCATACATCCGGCTTTTTCGGTGGTGGGGCGCATTGATCATTCAGACATCCGCGGCTGCAGTTTGCTGGTGTCGTAAATAAAGCTCCGGAATCCGGAGATTCTGAACGTTTTTAGAGTACTGCAAAATCCTGATTCTGCAGTTTTTCCCTACCGCCGAAGGCTTTTATGATTTCAAAAATAATGAATATATTTACCAATACAAACCGACGAAGGAGGTTCGCCGATTCCATTAAAAATAATAAAAAACAGAGAGGCAAAGACCATTTTGACAAGCGAGAACAAAGTGCAACTTTGGGCGAAGATTGGGAGCGAAGCTCGGTGCGGCTAAGCTATAAAGATGATGGCTACCAAAACCCGCAGGTAACAGATAGTAATGATTTTTATCCTTTCGGGATGAATTTTATAAGAAACGAAGAAGAAGAAGCCGTTTTTGGTGTGGGATCTTACCAGAATTATAAGTACAATGGCAAAGAACTGCAAGAGACGGGAATGTATGATTATGGCGCAAGGTTCTATATGCCGGATATTGGAAGATGGGGCGTGGTAGATGCGTATGCTGAAAAATACACAAACAATAGCGGGTATAATTATGCCATAAATAATCCTATACGTTATATCGATCCTGATGGAAATTATATTCGAATTTATTATGGGACTAATAATCAGCATAGTTCTGATTATACATATCAAAAGGACAGAGACTATTCGAAATTAAATATGCCAGATTATTTGACAGATACTTATAAAGTTTTAGATGCTCTTTATGAAGCATCAAATATAAATATCGATGGTAAGGATGTTAATCTAATTCAAAGTTTAATTGAAAACCCAAGGGAACTTTCTATATTCGATAATCATAACGATAAGACATTTACTGATTTCGGTTGGGGAAAAACAAAGGATGGAAAATTTGAACCATCAACACATATTGGAGCTCTTAATTTTAAATCTAGAATGGGAGTATTGTTTGATGATAAAAATGATTTAAATTATGAGGATTTGAAAGCAAAATATGAAAAGAACGATTTAAAAGGTTTAAAAGTTGCAACTCCACTTCATGCATTAGGCCATGAAATTGGCCATGCTTATGGTCATGCTACCAATCCTAGTGAACATGCGGTGAGACAGAACGATCTTTCTACTCGAAAAGGTTCACCATATTTTAGAAATGCTGAAGAGAAAAGAGTAAATGGTATATCTCAACAAATAGATATGAATCTGAAAAAAGTCTATCCAAATATCATTATACGGAAGAATCACCGTGCATATCCCGTTCCTGTAACTAGTCCTACCTCAAATATTATAAAATCCAAGTAAAATGAAAAAACTGATTACCGCAATTCTTGTCACTATTTTACCAATCATTATATTTAATACAAAGTCTGCTGATTCACAAAATACTGATACAAAAGTTATTAAATTTATGTATTCAAGAGATCATGCTGCTGATTATGGGGAAAAAATGTTTTGGGCGTACGAAGATGAGCATGCTTATATGTACCAGCATGCAATTGATATTAGGGCTAGAGTTAGTAATCTACTTAAGTCTAATTCCAAATCATTTAAAGATCATAACTATTGTTTTTTAATACCTAACTCGAAAGGCAACGATACAGTTTATGCGGATTTTAGTTTAAAAGCTTGGATTATAAAAAAAGATGGTAAAAGTGAGTATTATTACGATGAAGAAGGAAATCTTGCAAGAGATTTAAGAGCTAATTATTCTTTTTTTAAAGATTGTTGGTAGTCACCGCTCCCGCGAAATAAAATTCGACTGTGTCAATCCCTTCGCGTGGTTATGGCAGAACAGATAGACAATCTTTCCTACACCTACACCGGCAACAGGCTGAACACGGTTACAGATGCATCTGCCAATTACCAGGGCTATCCTGATACCTCCGGAATCCCAATGACCTATGATGCCAATGGCAATATGACCCAACATGAGGATAAAGGAATTCTGAATATCAGTTACAATTTTCTGAATTTGCCAACTCACCTCATTTTCAATGATTTTGTAATGAGAGGTGGTGGAGACAGTGGTGGCAGAAGCTATGGGGTTAATAAAACCACAGATTATACCTATCGTGCAGATGGTACTAAGTTGCAAAAGAAACATTTGTTTTTTACCGGACAATTACAAGGATATGACACTATAGAAACCACCGACTATCTGGATGGCTTTCAGTACTCACACACCACAGGTGGTGACCCCGGTTCAATATTTCCCCAAGGTTTACAATTTGTACCCACCGCGGAAGGCTACTACAATTTTGAAAATAATACGTACATTTACCAGTATAAAGACCACCTGGGAAATGTACGAATTACGTATTATTCCGGTAATGGCGGCGCAGAGATCATTAAAGACAATCAGTACTATCCATTTGGGCTTAGCCATTATGTAAACGAATCAGGATATGCAGGAAACAGAAGCTACCAATACCAATACAACTCCAAGGAATATCAATCAGACAGTGGAATGTATGACTATGGTGCGAGATTCTATATGCCAGATATTGGAAGGTGGGGTGTGGTGGATCCACTGGCGGAAATTTACAGACGTCATAGTCCATATAATTACGTAGTAAATAATCCTATTAGATTTATAGATCCGGATGGTCGTGGTGTTGCTGATATTAGGATAAATGGTGGAGCTTCCGATAAGGCACTAGCGGAATTACAAAAATCTGCGGGTACTGATATTACACTTTCACGAGACGCTACGACAGGAAATGTTACTTACACCCAAAACACTACAGGAGCTTTATCGGGTAATGCATCAGAAGTGGCAAAAATTATTAATGATCATTCGGTTTTAGTTAATGTGGCGGCTGAAAACACACTTACTACTAGTAGTGGTGCTACTCATAATGGAGGAGCTTTTTTAGGTAACTCATTAGACTCTTCCACAGGAATTGTTACTGCGGAACAAGCAATTAATCCAGAAATATTGGGAAGAATGGGTGATTTTGCCAGCAAGCCAGGAGAAGGTGTATTGCATGAAGTTTCAGAGGCATACGAAGGAAGCTTGATATCTAGAACTGAAAGTAATTTTGTCGGACCTGCTACCCAAAGTGATGCACTAGATCCCACAAGTGTTTATTCTCGAGCCCATAACGCAGCCGTTAAACAACCAGGAGGAAGTCTTGAAATTTACTACATGACAAATGATGGATTAATTTTTAAAAACCCAACAGGACTTACTACGGGGACTTCGGGTACAAATGTTCAAAAAGCTCAATTTATGTCAAGTGGTAGAATAATTTTTACAAAATATCCAGATGGAACATTTACACCATATTAAAAAGTACATTCCTCATTTATTTATTTTTTGTTTCTTGGGATTGCAGGTTAGTTGTATTGCCAACAATGCAATTGTAAATACAGAAATAAGCAACAAGGAAAATTATACCGTGTATAAAATTGATTCAATTAACAATTACTATCTGATTTATTTAAATTTTAAAGAGAAGAATTATAAAGTTATTTCAAAAAAAGAATTAACAACTAAATGTGAAATAATTAAACAAGGAGATCAGTATAGTTACTTTAATCTCGAAAGAATAATCAAACCTGAAGACTATATACCTAAAAACGTAAAAACAGGAAGTCCTTTAGAGTTTGTGCCAGATTGTATTAAATTTGATGAGCAAACAGAGATATGCAGAGATAGAGGCATGGATAATATATACAGTACTCCAAATTTGATCGGGTTGTGTTACAAGGCTCCCAGCTCCCTCTAACAGACCAAAATCTTAGCTCCCGCTGCGAAAAGTCTCCCGACTTTGAGCAGATAAAAACAAACCCCTCGCAATTGCGAGGGGTTTTTGTTTTATAAAGCAGCCACATTTTTATTAAAGAAATCTTTAAATTTTTTCTGGTTGATAAACGTGTCAATCATTTTAAAGACCATAGATTTCTAATGTTATCACTAAAATCATCTTTTGATATGATTAACGAAAATTTAAATGATGTAGGAATAGGATTTGGTTATGAAATACCAACCTCATGAAGAAGCCACTGCACGGTTTAACGGAAATATTGCCGAGGTAGACTGGGCAAAAGCCACAGGCTATAATGAACCCACCATCAGACGGTATAGCTACTCTTACGACTCTCTGAACCGGCTTACCAATGCATACTTCTCTGAGCCCAATGTGACCCTTCCTTCTACTGAATTCTACAATGAAGATATATTCTATGACCTCAATGGGAATATTACCAGCCTGAAAAGAAATGCCCCCTCATTTTATAACAACTATCCCGAGTTGATTGATGATCTGTCTTACACCTACACCGGTAACAGATTAATCTCCATTACCGATTACAGCGGAAACCCCACAGGGTATGAAGGCGGGGGGAACGTTATTTCCTACGATGATAACGGAAATATGACCGCACTTCTGGATAAATCAATAGAGGAGATACAGTACAACCATCTGAACCTGCCGGTGAATTTTGACATTGACGGCTCCAGCATCGGGATGAACTACCTTTACCGGGCAGATGGAACAAAGCTGAAAAAGAATTATGTATCTACAGGCCCGGGTGGACAAATGTTTTCTACTTCCACGGAATATATAGATGGTTTTCATTACACCTCTTCTGTGGGAGATGAGGAGCTTTGGGAATTGTTTTCAGAAGCAGGCGGGCAAGCCTATGAGATGGAAGCATTTATCAGTTTTGTCAATGAGCAAAACCTGACCGATGAGCTGATGTTTTTCCCTACTGCCGAAGGCTTTTATGATTTCAAAAATAATGAATATATTTACCAATACAAAGACCACCTGGGAAATGTGCGGCTAAGCTATAAAGATGATGGCTACCAAAACCCGCAGGTAACAGATAGTAATGACTATTACCCTTTCGGGATGAGCTTTGTGAGAAACGAAGAAGAAGAAGCCGTTTTTGGTGTGGGATCTTACCAGAATTATAAGTACAACGGTAAGGAACTCCAAGAAACGGGAATGTACGACTACGGAGCAAGAATGTACATGGCGGATATCGGACGGTGGGGAGTTGTGGATCCTGTTGCAGAACTTTACACAGAAATGTCTCCTTACAATTACGCAGGAAACAATCCAATCATGTTTATCGATCCTAACGGAATGTGGATTACATTTTGGGATGGCGATAAGGAGTATAGATACCATAATGGAGCAACACAGCATCAAGTAGAGGGAGAATGGGTAAATATTGATCAAAGCGTACAATTATCAGATTTTGCTGTAAGTGTAGTCGCGTCACTGTTTATGCTTGAAACGGGAGGTGGAACTGGAGGTGGAATGATAAATCATTTTGATAATGCTCAAAATAATATCAAAATCATGGAAACAACCGATGGAAGTTATTATCAGAGTGGGACGGCTTACCTTGACATGGGAGATACTTCTAGCATTAGTCCTACATTTATTAACTTAGGTCATGAGATGGCTCATGGGATGGATCCTTCCAGTATTTCTTTAAATTGGCTTACTTATGTAAACCCTCCTGCTACAACTGGAGAAATATTTGCTACCCATGTTGAAAATAAATTGAGAAGTGAATGGGGACTTTCCTTGAGAAATAAATATACAAATACAGGAACTGGATGGGATGATTTATCTCTTGTTGCTGATAAACATGGAAACAGTAGATATTTTGATAAAAATGAGAAGATGAATTTAAAATACGGAGATGGAAAAACTTTAAACTTAATGCTGAGTTCATTTAAAGAAAATAGTTCGAAGTATAATCTCTCTAACCGTTTTAATTATAATAAAGATGCAAATATTTCTTCAACGCGTTTTATGCTGTTTTTTAGCGTTCTTCTTAACCCACTCTTGCGCTAGTCAAGAAACAAGGAAATACTTTGAAAATGAATATAATGAAAGTTATAGTAAATGTTTAAAAATTGATGACTTTAACCTTTTAGAAAATAAAAGTAAAGCTTGTAAAGATATTAATGCTTTCTTTTTTGAATTTTCAGATTACACCCAAAAGTCATTAGACTCATTGAACAACATTGAAGAAACTGATTTTATTATTTTCAATTCCGTAAGAGGCAGGGATTTAAGAAAATGTATGTTTACTTATAACACAAAAACCGGCAATGCAAATTCTGGTCATTGTGATATTTTTAGTGATGGATTAGTGAAAGAAGTTACCAATGATTGGAATAATTTTCAGAATAATAAAGAAAGTCGTTTTTCTAAAAATGATGACGATGGAAAGCATTGGTTATATTACGTAATCTATAAAAAAAACAGTCAAGCTGTTATAGAAAAGTTGTATCGATAATTCGGGGCATGTTTCAAACCTGCTAATTTCTTTTATTAAACAAAAATAATAAAGCCACTCGATGAGTGGCTTTGTAATTTTATAGTGCTACATTTTGTTTTACGAAATCCTTGAATTTTTTCTGGTTGATGAAGGTGTCAATCATTTTAAAGACCGTGCTTTTATCTTCTTCGTCGAGCTGCTGAATGAGTTCCATTTGTTCAAGAGTAGATTTATCTTCAATTACAATCTCTTTAGGAATTATATTTTCATTGTAATTGATAATCTGATCTGTGGTAAGATTAAAAAGTTTAGCCATTTTACTAAGTTCCGAAACCGTAAGTTCTCTTAATCCTTTTTCAATTTTGGAGTAAGTAGATTTATCTACCCCCCCGCTGCGCAAAGTCTGTGACTTTGAGCGGATAAAACACAAAATCCACCGCAATTGCGATGGATTTTCAGTGTGCCCCCTCTGTCCTGAAACAGCGATAAAAAAGAAATCGTTTTAATGAGAGAAAGAGGATTCATGTGAAATAGACTGTGCTCATTACGCCTCCGCTTCGTTTCTCTGCAGCAGGAATTTGTAGATCAATCCGCCCGCAATACCGCCCAGAACCGGTGCTACCCAGAACAGCCACAACTGAGAGAGCGCTGCGCCCTGCACGAAGATTGCCTGTGAAGTAGATCTGGCAGGATTTACCGAAGTATTGGTAATCGGAATAGAAATCAGGTGAATCAGAGTCAGCGCCAGACCGATGGCAATGCCGGCAAATTTACCATTCGCCCATTTGTCCGTAGCGCCCATAATGATGACCAGAAAGAATGCGGTAAGTAAAAACTCGGCCAGGAAAGCGGCTCCCATGGAGTAACTTCGGTCATGATAGCCCGGCATATCATAGAAGTTGGTGGCAAATGCACCCGGACCTTCTGCAGAAAAGGCGCCGGCACCATTCAGAATGGTGTACAGACACGCCGCTGCGGCGGCGGCACCTGCTACCTGCGCTACAATGTAGGGAATTAAATCTTTGGCGCTGAATCTTCCGCCGGCCAGCAGACCAAAGGATACGGCAGGGTTAAAGTGCCCGCCGGAAATGTGCCCCACAGCGTAAGCCATGGTAAGAACGGTAAGACCAAAGGCCAGTGAAACGCCCACCAGTCCGATGCCGATATCCGGAACTCCGGCCGCGAAAACTGCGCTTCCGCAACCACCGAAAACCAACCAAAACGTGCCGAAAAATTCGGCTGCTAATTTCTTTGTCATAAGCTCGTTTGTTTTTTAATGTGTATCAAATTTAACATTTTAACTGAAAAAATGAAATTTTTAAGGGATAGATTATTATAAGATGAAAAAGAAATGCCCGTTTTACGGCCTCTTCAAAATGTTTATCTTTACAAAAATTTAACAGATGAAATCCGGAAAAATAAAAACGGTGTTGTGGATTTTGGGAATGGTAACAGTCGGGATTTTAGGGTTGTTCCTGTACCAGCTGGCCACGGCAGAATCCGGCAATGCACTCCTTATTGTTCTCATGCTGCTGCTGGGACTTGTGCTGGGCGGTGTGATTGCTTTTCTGGCTTCAGGCAAACTGAAGTCTGAGCCGCCGGTGGTTACAGAAAGTTCCCACACCATTGCCGAAAGCATGCGCAAAGTTTTTAAAATTGTCTCTGCCGAAGGTCATTTTCAGGAAATTTATAATTACGAGGAAACCAGCAAGCTGCTGAAATTTATTCCTCAGAAAAAGAAAGCACTGGTCATCGTTCAGGCCAAAGTGCTGGTGGGCTATGATTTTGAAAAGCTGAAATGGGAAATAGACGAACTGCACAAAACCGTAAAACTGGTAGATTTTCCCGCACCCGAAATCCTTTCTACCGAAACCGATTACAAATATTATAATATAGAAGAGCAGTTCTTTAATCTCTTCAGCAAGGAAGATCTGGCTAAAATACAGCACAACAGCAAGCAGCAGGTCATAGAGGCAGCCCGGAAATCCCATCTTCCTGAGGTTGCTGCAGAGCAGATGCGCACACTCCTGACCGAACTCCTGAGTTCTAAAAATTTCCTTCTGGAGAATCCGGCCACCATTTCTGATTCGGGAAAGAAAATTGAGATGAGGGACCGCTAAAACGTCCGGATTTTCAAACTTTGCCGTTTCAATTCTTCAACCAAAAAAATCACTACTTTTGCAGCGGAAAAATTCACACAAACAAATTCACTGCAAATTATGCTGTCAGTTCAGGGTCTAGGCCTTCATCACTCAGGAAATTACTTGTTCCGCGACGTCAATTTCACCATCAAACGGGCCGATAAAATTGGCCTCGTAGGAAAAAACGGTGCCGGGAAATCTACTTTGCTCAAAATTCTGTCCAATGAAATTACCTTCTATGAAGGAAATGTAGTGCCGGAAGGAAATATTACCATCGGCTTTCTGAAGCAGGATCTGGACTTTGTGAAAGGCCGCACCGTATGGCAGGAAACCCTGCAGGCGTTTGAGCAGATTAATCTCTGGAAAACAGAACTGGAAGAGGTCAATCACCAGCTGGCCACCCGTGAGGATTATGAATCTGACGAGTACAGCAACCTGATTCACCGCATGACGGATCTGAATGATATTCTGCACCATCATGATGCGTACAACCTGGAAGGCGATATGGAAAAAGTATTGCTGGGTCTGGGTTTTAAGGCGGATGATTTTCAGCGGCTCACCGATGAATTTTCCGGGGGATGGCGCATGCGGATTGAACTGGCCAAACTGCTGTTGCAGAATAATGACTTGCTGTTGCTGGATGAGCCTACCAACCACCTGGATATGGAAAGCATCATCTGGCTGGAGAATTTCCTGAAGGATTACAGCGGTGCCATAGTCCTGGTAAGTCACGATAAGCAGTTCATGACCGCAGTCTGCAACCGTACTTTTGATGTGAATAACCGTAAAATTGACGACTATAAAGCCAATTACAGCAAATACCTGGAACTGAGAAGGGAACGCCGCGAAAAACTGGAGCAGGCTAAGAAGAATCAGGACGCAGAAATCAAGCAGATGGAAGACAACATCAACAAATTCCGCGCGTCTGCTACCAAGGCTTCTTTTGCCCAGTCACTGATCAAGAAACTGGAAAAAATAGAACGCATAGAGCTGGATAATGAAGATGTTTCCAAATTTAACATCCGCTTTGTACAGTCGGTGGTGCCCGGTAAAGTGATTTTTGAAGCAGAAAATCTGGGAAAAGCGTATGGCAGCAAACAGATTTTTGATGAGGTGGATTTCTTTGTGGAGCGTGGTGACCGGATTGCCTTACTGGGACAAAACGGACAGGGTAAAACGACGCTGGCCAAGATTCTCTCCGGAAGCATTACAGATTATTCCGGAAGCTGGAAGCTGGGTCATAATGTGAACATCGGCTACTTTGCGCAGAATCAGGAAGAAGTGCTGACTCCCAACAAAACCGTATTGCAGGAAGCAGAAGATGCCGCTACCGAAGAAACCAGACCACGGGTCCGCGACTTGCTGGGAAGTTTCCTCTTCTCCGGTGAAGATGTAGAAAAGAAAACGCAGGTTCTGTCCGGAGGCGAAAGAAACCGTCTGGCATTGTGTAAACTGTTGTTGCGTCCGTTCAATACCCTCATTATGGACGAACCGACCAACCACCTGGACATTCAGTCTAAAGAAATTATAAAAATTGCCCTTCAGAAATTTCAGGGAACGCTGATTGTGATCTCTCACGACCGGGAGTTTCTGCAGGGACTTGCTGATAAAATTTTCGAATTCCGCGATGGCCGCATGAAGGAATTTCTGGGAACGGTAGATGAATATCTGGAATACCGCGAGAAAGAAAGTTTGCGCGAGATTTCTGCAGAGAAAGCCAAACTGGATCAGAAACCGGAAGAAATAAAAAAAACTGAACCGGCTGCAGAATCACTTCCGCAACCTGCCACCGCAAATCAGTTTGTCTCTAAAGAGCAAAAGCAAATTCAGGGTAAAATAAAGAAAGCAGAAGAGAAAATCAGCAGTTACGAGGACGAAATTCAGAAGCTGGAAGATTATTTTGGCAAAACCAACCCTACTGCCGAAGAACTCGCTCAGTATGAGCAACTGAAGACCGAATTGCAGGAGACCATGGATTTGTGGGAGGAGCTCGCCCTGAAACTGGAAGAATAAATTCGTACCTTTGAATCGTGAAAATTTCTGCAAAAAATAAAAGCCGCGCAGCAGTACTCCTTACGGGGATCTACCTCTTCATGGCTTTTTTTGCGTTCAATATGCACCGCCACAGCAGTGGTTCGGTTTTTAAGGATTTTCAGTTTCAGAAAGCAGAGCAGTCTCTGCAGGCGACAGATGAGCATGCCTCAGATTTTACAGACTGTCTTTCCTGTCATCTCCTGCATCAGGCCAAGGTACTGGTTCCTCAGGAGTTCAGCTATCATTTTTTTGGCGATGTGATTTTTACTCAGCAGGTGTTCTCATGGGAACAGCGCTTTGCCGGAGTGGTATTTCACGCCTTTTACCTGCGCGGTCCGCCGGCCTTTTTCGTTTAAACAAAGTTCACTTTTTTTAGTCTGGGATGCTGCTGTTCAGTTTCCCGGGTTTATTGTTTTACGAAAATCCAATTTTTTAAATGAAATCCATCTTTTCGATATTGATGATGCTTTGCGGCTTCATCATTATACCGGCACAAACTTTTCAGGTGAAAGGTATTGTGTACGATTTTCATGACCGCAGTCCCCTGGCCAACGCACAGATTCAACTGGGAAATGTACAGGCTGTCTCTGCTGCAGACGGTAGTTTTAACTTAGCCCATGTGCCTGCCGGAACCTACGGTTTGCAGGTGACACATCCCGAATGTGAACCCTTCCGCAGGGAAGTACAGGTAAACCGCGATTTGTTTTTAACCATTAACCTGGAGCATCATTATGACGAAATTCAGGAGGTGGTATTGCACGGTGGCCACCAAAGCACCGGTTCTGTGGTGGTGCGCACACTGGAGCAGGACGAAATTCAAAGGAATGCCACAGAAAATCTGGGAAATATTCTGTCCTCTTTATCGGGTGTGGGTACACTGAAAACCGGAAATAATGTGGCTAAACCCATTATACATGGTTTATACGGCAGCCGGATTTCTATTCTGAACAACGGCGCAAAAATGGCCGAACAGGAATGGGGAGTGGAGCATGCGCCCAATGTAGATGTCACCGCTTTTGATCACGTAGATGTCATCAAAGGGGCTTCTGCCCTGAAATACGGTGCAGAATCTGCCGGCGGAGTCATTTTGCTGCAACCGGAAACCTTCAGGAAAACAGATACGCTGAAAGGGCGCATCAACCTTGCCGGTATCTCAAACGGCCGTGGTGCTGCTATGGATGCTCAGCTGACCCGCACTTGGGAAAACAGCTGGTATCTTTCGGCTCAGGGCAGTTATAAAAAACTCGGAGACTTGCGCACTCCGGATTACTACCTCTGGAATACCGGCGCAGAATCCCATGCTTTCAGCTTCCGGACCGGAAAAAGCGATTTTATGCAGGGATTTCAGCTGTATTATGCGCTTACTCAGCAGGAAGCGGGGATTTTCAGAGGTTCGCACATCGGGAATCTGGAAGATTTTGAGCAGGTCATGGCTTCCGGAAAACCTGTGTATGTGCGGGATTTCAGCTATGATATAGACCACCCGAAACAAGAGGTCAGTCACCATCTTGCCAAAGCCAGCTGGTACAAAAGGTTTGAAAAAGCCGGAAAAATTTCTGCTGAATACAGTTTTCAGTACAATCAACGAAAAGAATATGACATCCGCAGGGAAAGTTATTCCGGGCTTCCGGTGCTGGATCTGGAACTTTTTACCAATCAGTTTCACCTGAATCATCTGCTGGAGAGAACCTTGTGGAATCTTGAAAGTGGAGCAGACCTGGCGTATCAGTACAATTATTCATCGGCCGAAACTATGGCACGCCGGCTGGTGCCCAATTATCACAAATATTCCGGCGGCCTGTTTTCGGTTTTTAAATATCACGTTTTGCCGGAATTGCGTGCCGAAGCAGGTTTGCGGTATGACCGAACGCATTATACCGTAAAAATGTGGTATGATCATCACGACTGGGAGCATGGCTACGGTGAATTTTTCCCGGAGTTTTTTCAGTATGAAACTGAGGGCGGAAGGGTATTCACCATTCCGAAGCTGAATTTTGATAATTTGTCTTACAATGCCGGACTTAACTATAATCCGGGCAATCATCTGGATGTGAAACTGAACTACACCCGCTCTTCCAGAACGCCCAATATTGCAGAATTGTTTTCAGACGGTCTGCATCATTCCGCAGCGGTGATAGAGAAGGGAGATCTGATGCTGCAGAATGAAGTCAGCCACCAGGTCAACCTTGAAGTTGCCTCCAAATTTGATGTTTTGGAAGGTCTCAGCGTGTCGGTAAATCCGTATTATCTCCATTCCGACCATTTTATCAATCAGGTGCCCACCGGCATTCAGAATACCATCCGCGGCATTTTCCCGGTGTGGACGTATGAGCAGATTAAAGCAACGATGTGGGGAGTAGATGTAGATTTGGCACTGCAGGTTACTGATAAATGGAGTTATAAAGGAAATTTCGCGTATGTACACGGTACCGACCGTTCCCACAATCAGCCGCTGATGCTGATGCAACCTGCCAATTTTGTAAATGCGCTGGAATTCAGAAATCCGGAAAGAAATAAACTTTTTCTGAGGCTTTGGAATCAGACCTTCCTGAGTCAGAACCGGTATCCGCTTTACAATCCGGTGCTTTGGACGCATGAGAACCATCAGGATGTAGCCCGCGAACTGGATCTTTCTACGCCGCCTGCCGGGTATTCGCTGTGGAATGTGCAGGCCGGGGTACAGATTTCCCGGAACTGGTCGGCAGGGCTTACGCTGCATAATATTTTTGACACCCGTTACCGGGATTATCTGAACCGGATGCGCTATTTTGCTGATGAGTCCGGCCGTAACATGATCTTTAACCTTACCTTTCAATTTTAAACCAACTCATGAAGAATACTATTATAAAATCACTTTTTTTGGCCTTTACCCTTCTCATGATACAGGGATGCAGCCGTGCCGATGAAAATGCCGATGTGCTGGCTCAGGAAGAGGTATCCTCTGTAATCCTGGCAGTAGAGGAGCAGGGAACCGGTGTGGTACAGAGCTATACGTATGTGGCCAATGCCGCTCATTATCCGCATCTGCATCTGGAAACGGGCAAAATCTACGATGTGCAGGTCATCTTCCGGAATGGTTCAGAAGACATTACACAGGAAATTATAGAGGAACGGGACGAGCATTTTCTGATTTATGACTTTAAAAATGCAGAGATCAGTCTGGTCCGTACAGATGCAGAAATCCGCAATGACGGGAAACGCCTGGGGATTGCGGTGCAATGGACGGTTAATCAGATTGCCACCACAGATGCGAGGCTGGAACTGACGCTTTATCATGATCCGGTAACGGTAGATGAGGGACAGAACGGAACCGCCTGGGGCAGCGTGACGGGTGGTGAGACAGATGCCGTTGCCTTTTTTGATATTACTGACTGATTTTAAGGATTTTTTACCATTATTCAGGCATATAAATTTAAAAAAAATGCATACTTTTGCATCTCTTAAAATTTCGATAGAACAATGAATGTATCAGCAAAAAACCACGATGAGGTTAGCGCTTTACTTACCGTAACGGTAGACAGAGCAGATTATAAGGACAAAGTAGAAAAGCAACTTCACAACTACGCAAAAAATGCGCAGGTTCCGGGTTTCAGAAAAGGAAAAGTGCCTATGGGCATGGTGAGACGTCAGTACGAAGCGCCCGTAGCCTTTGAAGAAATCAATAAACTGGTCAATGAAGGTCTGAACAACTATATTACAGAAAATAACCTTAGAATGGTGGGCCAGCCGGTTCCGCAGCCTGTAGATGATTTTGATCACAATGCAGAGCAGCTTTCTGTAGCTTTTGAAGTAGGGTATGAACCTGCTGTAACCATAGACCTTGCTAAATATGAAGCTCCTCATTACAAGGTAGAAGCGTCTGATAAAGAAATTACACAATCTGTTGAAAACATGCAGAAGCGTTTTGCAGAGCAGGTACCACAGGAGAAGATAGGTAAGGACAGTTATGTGGCACTGGAGGTGGCGCAGGTAGTGGAAGAAGATGCAGAAGGAGAACACCACCATCCGGCAAAAAATGTAACCATCAACGCAGAGAACAAAGCGGCTTTCAAATTGGTAAAGTCCCTGAAAATGGATGAATCTGTAAAGGTGACCAAAGAAACGCTGCTGGCAGATGAGGATCTGGCAAAAGAACTGGGCTTCAGCAAGGCAGATGTGGAGCACCTGCACCATGATGAAGTGGAAGTTTCTGTGAAAGATTTCTACGGATTGAATAATCACGAACTGAACCAGGAGCTTTTTGATAAAGTTTATGGTGCCGGAACGGTAAACAGTGAGGAAGAACTGAAAGCAAAAGTGAAAACTGAACTGGATGAGTATTTCCAGCAGAACGCAGATATTTATTTCGTAAATAATGTTCTGGAGCAGATTACAGAGAAAGAAGAAATTCAGCTTCCGGAAACATTCCTGAAAAAATGGCTGATGTTCAGCAATGAAGGTATTCAGACTGAAGAGCAGGCAGCAGAAGTTCTGGAAAATGAAAAAGCGGCCATCAAACACCAGATTATTGAAGGGAAACTGATGAACGATAATGAGATTAAACTGGACTATGCAGATGTACTGGCACAGGCAGAACAACTGGTAAGAAATCAGCTGGCGATCTATGGTATTCACCATTTGCCGGATGAAGAAATTCAGAAGTATGCAGTAGAAATGCTGAAAGAAGAAGAACAGGTTCGTCAGATTTCATCTGAAGTGGCCATGGCAAAACTTAAAGATGTCATTCTGGAAAAAGCCACTAAAAAGGAAACCAAGATCTCTCATGACGAGTTCCTGGAGATTCTTAAAAAATAATTCCCAACCGGGAAAAATTAAATCCGCCTTTTTTTAAAGGGCGGATTTTTTATGTTTGTACATTTGTATTCATTGCGGGTCGCTCCGGTATCTCAAAAAGCGGGTACAAAGGAGTTACCTCGGCGGATTGTAAACGATAATATTTGTTGGGTTTTACATCAGGCGTTGCGTTGCATCAGAGCCATATAGAAACCGTCATAGCCTTCGCTCGGCATTATTTTTTCTTCTTTCAGCAGTGAGAATTCCGGATTGTTTTTCAGGAAGAGTGCAGCCTGCTCATTGTTTTCAGAAGGCAGAATGGAACAGGTGGCGTAAATCATTTTTCCGCCTTTTTT
The DNA here is from genome assembly GCF_020687745.1 of Chryseobacterium sp. MFBS3-17. Classification (GTDB taxonomy): domain Bacteria; phylum Bacteroidota; class Bacteroidia; order Flavobacteriales; family Weeksellaceae; genus Marnyiella. The sequence goes on along the minus strand of NZ_JAJEWK010000010.1, from coordinate 265,666 downwards.
CAGCATTTTGGAGTAGTCCTGAAGAATCTGCTGCTGTTCATTTTTAATACGCGCTATAAAATCGGCGTCAATTTTCCATTTGCTGTCGGGGTTTCTTTTTAAAACGCCCAGTCCGGAGCACGGGGCATCAATCAGCAGGCGGTCTGCGGTGCCGTGTAATCTTTTGATCACTTTGTTATCGGTAATCAGGCGGTTTTCTATGTTATGGGCACCGGCTCTTTTGGCACGGCGTTTCAGTTCAGCGAGTTTCCATTCGTAAATATCCAGCGCAATGATTTGTCCTTTATTGTTCATCAGAGCGGCCAGATGCAGCGTTTTGCCACCTGCACCGGCACAGGCATCGACCACGCGCATGCCTTCCTGAACATCCAATAGTTTTCCTATTTTTTGTGAAGAGGCATCCTGAACTTCAAAAAGCCCCTCTTTGAAAGCTGTGGTCAGGAACACATTTTTCTTCTCCTCCAGTTGCACAGCATCCGGATAGTCACGAATCTGAAAGCTTTCCACATTTTCATGTTTCAGGTCAGAGACCAGTTCTCTGGCAGAGGTCTTCAGCGTGTTGGCACGCAGAACGGTAGGCGCCTGTTCGTTTAAAGCATTCATTTCGCGCTCCCAGTTGGGACCCAGTTCCTTCTCCAGGGTTTCGGCCAGCCAATCGGGAATGGAGTGTTCAATCGCTTTTGTGGGGACCGTCCCTTTCTTTAATTTATTAAGGATGTCTGCGATTTTTATTCCGTCAAACTCTTCAAATTTTTTGTAGTGGGTTTTGCTCCAAAGCAGATAGGCGAGGATGAGCTTATAGACATTATTGGGCTTTACGCCTTCGCCCATATAGTATTCCAGCCGTTTTTTCCAGCGAATGATGTTGTAAAATATCTCTGAAACCACTTTGCGGTCTTCGCTGCCCCATTTTTTGTGGGACTTCAGCAGGCGTTCGATGACTTTGTCTGCATATTTTTTATCCTGAAAGAAGGTTTCCTGCAGGGCATCGTGAATTCCGATCAGTAAGTTTCTGTGTATGAGTTCCATAATAGATGTTTAAAAATTAAAAGCGTGCAAAAAATCACACGCTGCAAAAATAAGGATTTAATGGGAAGATGCTCTGCAGAAATCAGATTATATTTACTTCGCGCTCCAGCGTAATACCGAATTTCTCCTGTACGGATTCTATAATCATGGCGGAGAAATCATAGATTTCCTGCCCGGTGGCCTTTCCGGTTTTATTGATGATGACCAAAGCCTGCAGTTCATGAGTGGCCACATTTCCAATTTGTTTTCCTTTCCATCCGCATTGCTCAATCAGCCAGCCGGCAGGTACTTTCACGAGCTGTCCGCCGGGATAACCCGGTATTTGCGGAAATGTTTGTTTTAATGTATCATACTGTGCTGCAGGAATGGAAGGGTTTTTAAAAAAACTGCCGGCATTACCCATGATTTCCGGATCGGGCAGTTTACTGCGGCGGATGGCGATGACGGCACGGGAAACATCCTGAATGGTGGGATTCACGATTCCAGCATTGGTCAGCTCAGATTGTATAGCGCCGTATTCTATACGAATCCTGTGGTTTTTGGTGGTCAGCCTGAAGGTCACTTCCAGAATCACATATTTTCCTTTGCCTTCCTGCTTGAAAACGGAGTCACGGTATCCGAACCGGCATTGTTCATGATTGAAAACTTTTGTATTGCCGGTTTCCAGATTCAGCACCAGGCAATGTACGAAGCAGTCCTTGATTTCAGTACCGTATGCACCGATGTTCTGCATGGGAGATGTGCCCACATTACCGGGAATCAGCGACAGATTCTCCAGTCCGCCGTACTGATGGCTGAGGCAAAACTGAACAAACTGATGCCAGTTTTCTCCTGCCTGAGCGGTCACCAGGACATGTCCTTCAGTTTCTTCGGCTACGGAAATCCCCTTTAAATTCAATTGAATCACCAAACCTGCAAAGTCACACGTCAACAAAACATTGCTGCCGCCACCCAAAAAAAGCAGTTCGAGGGATGCGGTGCGGGCAAAATCTAAAACCTGCTGCAGTTCTTGCAGATTGGTGATTTCAGCAAAGAATTGTGCATTGACATCTACGCCGAACGTATTGTAATTTTTTAAAGAAACATTTTCCTGAATCATGGGTATTTCCGTTGGTTAATGAAGCGGTTCAAAATCAGAAAACGGGCTGTAACCCGTTTTTTTGTGATAATTTGTTCAGTTTTTAGAGATTAAATTCTGCTCTGTATTTCTGCAGGGCATCGTTCAGCAGTTCTACACTTCTTCTGAGGTCTTCTTCCTTCAGTACGTAGGCGATGCGAACTTGCTTTTTGCCCAGTTCCGGATTGCTGTAAAAACCGCTCATTGGCGCTACCATCACGGTTTCGTTATGATGAGAATATTTTTCCAGCAGCCACTGCGCAAACTTGTCAGAATCGTCTATCGGAAGTTCTACGCCGCAGTAGAAAGCGCCTTTCGGCTTGGGGCAAATGACTCCGGGAATTCCGTTCAGTAAATCTACCAGTAAATTTCTTCTTTTGGTGTATTCTTCGCGAACACTCATGATGTAAGCGGTGTCATTTTCGTGTGCCGCAGCGGCCGCAATCTGACCCAGGAGTACCGGCGACAAACGTGCCTGTGCAAAGAGCATGGCGGCATCATGAATCCTTTTTGAGCGGGTAATCAGACAACCAATGCGCGCACCACACATGGAATACCGCTTGGATTCAGAGTCGATGATGATGGCGTGTTCGGCCAGCTCCGGGAAATCAAAGATAGAAACCTGCTGTTTCCCGTCATACACATATTCCCGGTACACTTCGTCAGAAATAATCACGATGTCATGTTTCAGGGCGATATCTGCCAGTTTTTGCAGTTCCTCGCGGGTGTACAGGTATCCGGTAGGATTCCCCGGATTACAAATGATGATCGCTTTGGTCTTCGCGGTGATTTTCTTTTCAAATTCTTCCATCGGCGGCAGGGCAAAACCACTGTCTATGGTAGAGGGTATGGCAACCACATTCACATTCAGTGCGTTGGTAAAGCCGTTATAGTTGGCATAGTACGGTTCGGGAATGATGACTTCGTCTCCGTCATCACAAAGCGTAGAGAGCGCAAAGTTCAGGGCTTCAGATCCGCCGTTGGTGACAATAAAATTATTGGTAGTAAGATCTGTAAATCCCAGCCGGTGGTAGTAATCCCGCAGCGCGGTTCTGTACTCCAGATTACCTTCAGACAGGGCGTATTCCAGCACTTTCAGGTCTATATTTTTTAATGCGTCTATCGCAGTTTGCGGGGTTTCAATATCGGGCTGACCAATGTTCAGGTGATACACTTTTATTCCTCTTTCCTTGGCTTTCAGGGCATAGGGAACCAGTTTTCGTACCGGTGAAGCGGGCATTTCCTGAGCCCTTTTTGAAATCTTTGGCATTGTAAAAATAATTTATGCAAATTTAAGGAAATTTTCAGGAGAACAGCGGGTCATTTTACCATTGTTTCGGTCTGCTTAAATTGCCTAATTTTGTGCAATGAAAAAAATCCTGCTCCTTTCGGACACTCATTCCCATCTGGACGACCGTATCAGAGATTATGCTTCGCAGGTTGATGAAATCTGGCATTGCGGTGATTTTGGTACGGTGGAGGTTCTGGATGAACTGGCTGCCATCAAACCCATGAAAGGAGTGTACGGCAATATAGACGGTGCAGATGTGCGCAAATCTGTGCCGGAAGTAAACCGTTTCTTTTGCGAAGAAGTAGAAGTGCTCATGATTCACATAGGCGGCTATCCGGGAAAATATACGCCACTGGCCAGGAAAGAAATTCAAGCGAAATCTCCCGGGTTGTTTATCTCCGGACATTCTCATATTTTGAAAGCTATGTATGATGAAAAGTATGACTTGCTGCATCTGAATCCCGGCGCCTGCGGCAAATCCGGCTGGCACAAAGTGCGCACCATGATGCGTTTTGAAATAGAAGGAAAGGAGATTAAAAATCTGGAAGTGATAGAACTGGGATCAAGAACATGAAAATAGGAGACAAAGTATCTGTGCTGGATGAGAATCTTTCCGGAATCGTGACTTCTGTGAAAGGAGAAACCGTGGTGCTGAAGGATGAACACGGTTTTACCCACGAGTATCACCGGAAGAACCTGGTGATGCACCAAAAAGATCTGTATGAAGCCACACCGGTGGTCCGGAAAAAGGAAACGGATAAACCGGTCTCAAAAAAGCACAATAAAAAACCGCTGATTCTGGATCTTCACTTTGAAAACTTAGTGGATGATCCGGCTGCATACAGCAGTTTTGAACGTTTATTCATTCAGAAGGAAAAGTTGCAGGAAACTTTGGACTTTTGCCGCAGAAATAACCTGAAACGTCTGGAAATCATCCACGGCATCGGAGACGGAACGCTGCAGAATATGGTGCTGGATGTACTGGAAAGCCAGATCAACCTGGATTTTCACCACAATGAAATCCTGCGCCACCAGTCGGGTTCGGTATCGGTGCTGTTCCGTTGATTATTTCTTCTCCGGAAGCAGGGTGAAACTAGAGGCTACAAACTGATTTTTTTTAATCACGCCGGTCACTTTCGCCTTCCGTACTTTATTACAGAAACCATCATCTGCATGGGCATTACCGTGATCATTGATGGTGGTTCCCACTACCTCGTATATTTTCTGGTCTATTTTCACATTCAGAAAACAACCTTTGTCCGATTTTTGATTAAACTGACACATGCCACAGGAAGCCTCTACAACCTGGTTGGTGATTTTTTTTTGCGCAAACATCACTACAGAAACGCAAAGGGACAAAAACAGAATTAACTTTTTCATAACGGTATTTTTAAACAGTATAAATGTAAGCATATTATCCTTTCAATATCCGGGTCTGACCAAAGATTTGCCGCTTCCGGACATGATATTTTTCAGGCCGGGAATTATTTAATAAATTTGCTGTCTTCAACGATGGAAAAATTAAATTTACTCTTTACCAAAGATTCGGTGTTTTATCAGTTCATGCGCAGTAAAAGCGTAAAGGAAGAATCATCTTTTACTCCGGATGATGAAGTTCTGCAGGATTCCGTACTGGAAAAACTGAATGCGGTTCTGGAAAAGAAAACAGACCGGATTACCGTCATTTCTGCCCTGAATCATTTTACCATGGTTCCGGAAGGATTCAGCCAGCACGATGCCGGCTATGACCTGATTGCCCTGAATGCCGGAATAGATGCAGATAAGGAGGAACTGATGCTTGCCGTGAACAAAAAATACGGCGTACAGTTTTACTATACTTTTCCGAAAGATCTCTATCATAGGCTGAAAGGTAAAAATATCCCGGTCAACTTTAATTTTTCCGGAGAAAAGTTCCTGAGTTCAATTTCGCCCCGCAGCGGAAAAGAGATCCACATCAACCTGCATCATAACCAGTGTGAGTTTTTTGCTCTGAACGGCAAGAAAATTAAGCTTTATAACAATCTGGATATGACTTCGGAAGTGGATTTTCTGTATTTCATTATGTTCAGCCTCAGTAAAATAGATTTTGGCATTAATGAAACCCGTTTTTACGTCTATGGTGAGACTTCCGAAAACGAAACATTCATTTCAGAATTGCAGAAATTTGTAAAGCAACTGAAAATTGTTTATGACAATCTACCGAAGAAAAAATTCCTTATCAACAATTAAACATCAGAATCTTCTCCTATATGTACAGAATTATCGCCGGAAAATGGAAAGCAAAGAAAATTGCAGCACCCAAAAATTTTGATGTAAGACCTACCACAGATTTTGCCAAAGAAGCCTTGTTCAGCATTCTGGAGCATCGTTTTGATCTGGAATCTGTGGCAGTGCTGGATTTGTTTGCCGGCATCGGTTCTATTTCGCTGGAGTTTGCCTCAAGGTATTGTCCGGATGTTACTTCAGTAGAGATGAACCCGAAGCATTGTGCATTCATCAACAGTACGGCCGGTGACCTGGATATGGCCATACAGATGAATATTCAGCGCGGAGATGTGTTCGAATGGCTGAAGAAAAACCGCGGCAGAAAACAATACGATATTGTCTTTGCAGATCCGCCTTTTGATCTGGATGCTAAAAAATACCAGGAACTGATTGCGTTGATACTCAATAATAATTACGTGAAAGAAAACGGGCTGCTGGTGGTAGAACATCAAACGAAAAACGCGCCAGATGATTCCCGGCTTTCAGAAACCAGGAAATATGGAAATGTAAGTTTCTCGCTGTTCAAAGCAGAAGAAACTGCAGCAGAGGACTAAAGGTGTTTGGGCTCGTAAAAAAATACCAGTTTCTTTTCTGCCCCTTCAAATTCTGACCAGGAGGTACAGTTGATTTCGAAACCCGCTACACCACAGGTAGGGAACAGAAATACATCTTCCGTCATGGTATTCGCAAAATTGGAAATCCCGTTATTGTGTGAAAAGAGCGCTACCGAACTGATGCTGTCTTCTATATCGTGAATGACGGAGAGCAGATTGCGCTCTGTAGGCTGGTATAGTTTTTCATCTGTAAACATAGGCGTTTGCAGCGTCTGATGAAAAATTTCGGAAGTAGTGAAGGCACGCACGGCAGGGCTGGAAATGAGCCGGTCTATGGAAATCTGCTGGTTTTTCAAAAACTGCGACATCCTGGCCGCATCGTGCAGACCGCGTTCCGCAAGGGGGCGGTCGAAATCTTCGGTGTGTTCCGGCCAGTCACTTTTGGCATGGCGAACAAGGATAAGTCTTTTCATATGTTTTTTGGATTTGGGGAAATAAAATTATAAATAATTTTTGATTTTACGCATGCAGAACATCAACATCAACCAAAAGAACCGCTAAAAATGTTTAAATTTGCACCTTATGGGGCAAATCATGGCCATTGATTATGGAAAGAAGAGGACCGGAATTGCTGTAACAGATGATTTACAGATGATTGCAAGTGGTCTGGATACGGTGGAAACGGTGAAACTCTTTGACTTTCTTGCACGATATTTCCGCGGAAATGAAGTGGAACAGGTAGTAGTAGGACTTCCCACAGATCTGAAGGGGAATCTCTCTGAGGTAGAAGCAGATATCCTGAAATTTATTGCAACTTTCAGTGAGCAGTATCCCGGCATCACGGTGCACCGTTTAGATGAACGGTTTACCTCAAAAATGGCATCTTTTTTTATTTCGCAGAGCGGAAAATCCAAAAAGGAAAGGCAAAACAAAGGGCTGATTGATAAGGTAAGTGCCACGATTATATTACAGAATTTTTTAGAAAAGATAAAGAAATGATTTTACCAATTCGGTCTTTCGGAGACCCGGTTTTAAGGAAAGTAGGGCAGGACATAGGCCCGGATTATCCAAACCTAAAGGAATTGATTGCAAATATGTACGAAACCATGGAGTCTGCCAATGGTATAGGCCTGGCGGCACCACAGGTAGGACTGGATATCCGTCTGTTTTGTGTAGATGTTTCGCCCCTGGCAGAAGACGAAGACTACGCTGATATTGCAGAAGACCTGAAGGATTTTAAGAAAGTATTCATCAATGCCAGAATCCTGGAAGAAAGTGGTGAAGAGTGGAAATTTAATGAGGGTTGCCTTTCTATTCCGGATGTACGCGAAGATGTGAAACGCAAAGAAACCATTCTGATTGAGTATTTTGATGAGAATTTTGTGAAGCATACCGAAACTTTTTCCGATATTCGTGCCCGCGTTATTCAGCATGAGTATGATCATATAGAAGGAATTTTGTTTACAGATCATCTCTCATCGCTCAAGAAAAAACTGGTAAAAGGGAAACTGAACAAAATTATGAATGGTGATGTGAACGTGAATTACACGATGCGGTTTCCTAAATAACCATTCAGATAGAATTTAGAAAATAAAGATAAAACAGCCATGCGGGGCGTGGCACTATAAAAGTTATATTTATGGAGTTAGAGAAAATTATTTCAATTTCGGGAAAACCAGGTCTCTTTAAACTGGTATCACAATTAAGAAACGGATTTATCATTGAGGATATTACCTCTAAGAAAAAACTAAGTATAGGAAATTCTAGCCAGGTAAGCCTGTTAGACAATATTGCCATGTTCACATTTGACCAGGAAGTTCCGTTGTTTGATGTTTTTGAAAATATTGCTAAAGATAACGGGTATCAGGCTACGGTATCTCACAAATCAGACGAAGCAGAACTGAGAACTTTTATGGATGTGGCTTTACCCAATTATGATACAGAACGGGTATATGTTTCAGACATCAAAAAACTGGCTCAGTGGTACAATATCCTGCACGCTGCGGGATACATTACAGAAGAAAGCTTCGTAAAACCTGAACAGAACACCGAAGAAGCCGCAGAAGTAAAAACAGAAGCACCAAAGCCTGCCGAAGCGAAAGCAAAAAAATCTGCAGCGCCAAAGGCCAAAGCAGCCACTTCTGCTGCCAAGTCAGCACCGAAGTCCACACACAGAAAACAAGGCTAATAAAGTAAGGTTTTTTGTTTAAGCAAAAAGCTCTGTCACCAGGTGAGGTGACAGAGCTTTTTTATGCGATACTGAGGTCATCAAAACTGCGCAGTCCGTTCAGAAAATCCTTTACAGGCATCTTCTTTTTGCCTTCCAGCTGAACTTCCAGCGGGCAGTAGAATCCGTCTGCCGTGTGTATTCTGATGCTGTTTTTATCTGCTTTCACAGTGCCGGGAATTGTATGTGCGTCTGTGATTTCATACTTTCCGGTGTAAATTTTAAGAAATTTCTCTTCGTCTCCCATTTTAATCGTGGTAAAAGCAGCAGGGTACGGAGACATGCCGCGGATGAAATTATGAACGGTCTCAGACTTCTGATTCCAGTTGATGCGCGTATCCTCTTTGAAGATTTTAAAAGCATTTTTCGGCTTCTCTGTATGTGGCTGCGGTGTAGTGGTAAGGCTGTTTGCGGCCAGTCCATCCAGCGTTTTTACAATAAGTGCAGCACCGGTGGTCATCAGTTTATCATGTAATTGGCCGGCATTTTCGTCCGGCAGAATTTCCACCTCGGTCTGCAGAAGCATATGGCCTTCGTCTATTTTTTCATTAATGAAAAAGGTGGTTGCACCGGTTTTGGTTTCTCCGTTAATGATGGCGTAGTTAATGGGTGCCGCACCCCGGTAATCCGGCAGTAATGATGCATGAAGATTGAACGTTCCGAGCGGCGGGATCTCAAACAGGACTTTGGGCATCATCCGGAAGGCTACTACTACAAATACATCTGCATTCAGTGCCTTTATTTCTTCTAAGAATTCAGGATTTCTGAGTTTCTCCGGCTGCAATACCCGCAAGTGCTGTTCTTCTGCATACATTTTTACGGGCGACTGGTTTATTTTTTGGCCCCGGCCGCTGGCTTTGTCTGCTACCGTGACTACGGCTGCTATTTCATGGTGCGACTCATGAATGGCCTGTAATGCTGTCCTGGCAAACTCCGGTGTTCCGAAGAAAATTACTTTAAGTGGTTTCATTCAAAAAATTATACGGTTTTATTAGGTGTTTTCGTTTATTGATCAGGCCAGTGCATAGGTTCTGAAATTCAGCATTTTTACTTTTCCGGCATCCAGGAGAAGGATAAGGTTTTCCAGAACTTTTTCCCTCGGAATGAAATTCAGCTGAATTGAAATTTCATCTGCTGTTCCTGCACCGTTTCGCAAAATATTCAGAATTTCGTCCGGAATACTTGCCGGCGCAGCAGGGGTTCTGGCCTCACAGGTATTACACTGACCACAGTTTTTGGAATTTTTCTCGCCGAAGTAAGCCAAGATAAGCCTCATTCTACAATGGGTTTTTTGGTGTACAAAGAATTTCATTTCCTCCCATTTCTGCAGTTTATTCTGCTGGATTTGCTGAAAAAGTTGCCAATAACGGCCTTTTACAGAGCGGTCATCCCGGGGTTTCAGAAAATTGATGCTGGCCAGGGCGCCGTCTGTATATTCCAGATGTCCCTGTGCCTGCAATTCCCGGATTCTCTCTTTCAGAAGCAGGGCATCTGCCCCGATTTTTAATCCGAGGTTGTGCTCACTGAAGAGTACCCTGTGGATGGCAATTCCGGGAAGATTTCTGAGCAAAAGTTCTATGAAATAACTGTCCTTTTTCGGCAGCAGATCCATTTCTTCTGGTTTGATGTTCAATTGCAGGGCAGAGAGACTTTTATTATTATTCACATAAACCAGTTCCTGGTTATGAAGGAAGTTCAGGATGTTTTTTACTTTTCCGGATGAGGTTCTGCTTAGCCGGGTCAGCTTTTCAATCTGCAACTGAAACGTTTTTTCCGGAAGGTCTGCGTCTGCAATCTGAAAAACAGAATAGAGATAAGTGATTACATCACAAAATTCTTTTCGGTTCGGAATCTGATATTGCAGGAGTTGGTTATACTGATCCAGTTCCTGCTCGTTCCAAAGCATAAACGCATAGCTGAGGGCACCGTCTCGGCCCGCGCGGCCTATTTCCTGGTAATAGTTCTCCAGACTGGCCGGTACGGAATAATGAATGATCAGCCTCACATTGTCTTTATCGATACCCATTCCGAAAGCGTTGGTGGCCACCAGTACCTGGTCATTACCGGAAATCCATTTTTTCTGTCGCTGTTTTTTTTCTGCGGTAGTAAGGCCGGCATGAAAGTAATCTACGTTCTCCAGACGGTTTTGTTTCAGAAATCGGGTCAGATCTTCGGCTTCTTTGCGGGTTCGGGTGTAGATGATGCCTGTGTTTTTATTGTACCGGAGCAGATCAAAAATTCTTTGGTATTTATCGCCTACCTGATCAATGTAGATTTTAATATTATCTCTTTTGAAACTTTTCTGAAAAATTTTGGGCTGCCGGAACTCCAGTTTCTGAATGATTTCCTGCAAAACTTTTGGTGTAGCGGTCGCCGTAAGTGCCAGACAGGCCAATCCGGAATGATCTGTTCTGAAATTTTTAATGTTCTGATAGCTGGGTCTGAAATCCTGTCCCCATTCCGAGATACAGTGCGCCTCATCTACGGCAATGAATGAAACCTGTACCTCCTGCATATTTTGCAGAAACTGCGGATTGGTGAGTCTTTCGGGCGATACATACAGCAGTTTCGTCAGGCCTTCTTTGCATTTGGAGAATACGTTTTCAAGTTCAAATTCATCCATGTCCGAAGAGATAAATTCTGCTTCTATGCCTCTGTTCCGCAGCTGCATGACCTGATCCCGCATTAAAGCAAGCAGCGGAGAGATGACGATACAGGTTCCTTCCAGAATCAGGGCGGGTAACTGGTAACACAATGACTTTCCTGCCCCGGTAGGCAGAAGCGCTACGGTATCATGGCCTGCGATCACTGCATCAATGATGGCCTCCTGATTTTCCCTGAAGGCGTCATGCCCCCAGAAATGGCTGAGGGTCAGTGTTTTAAGTTGTTTCAGATCATTGGGCGTTACCATGTGATAAAATTACTAAAATATATGGGGATAATAAAAAGGTCACGCAATTGCGTGACCTTTTTTATCAATAGTTTTCCGGATTTATTTCGCTTCGAAATAAACTCTTCTGTTTGCTCTGTTTTTCCATTCAGGACATTTGGTAGCAGGGTTACATTCAGGGTATTTCAGGTCTTTTTCACCTCTTCCTACTGCTTCCAGTTTGCCGCTTTCTACACCGTTCTGAATCAGATAGTTCTTCACATTGTTGGCTCTTCTTTCAGATAGTCTCTGGTTGTAAGCGTCAGAAGCTCTGGTATCTGTAGCACCTACTACTCTGTAAGATCCCTGAGTAGAGTTAATGTAATTTACTGCATTGTTCAGAATAGGAGTGTTGGACGGCAGGATTCTGTCAGAATCCAGATCAAACTCAATACCTTCAAGTGTTCTGGTATCATCAGTAATGATTCCGGTAGTGGTAGTAGGACATCCGTCATTCTCCACAGGTCCGGGAACGGTTACACACTTATCGTACAGATCTATGACACCATCCAGGTCTGTATCTAGTGCTACACCTGCACCGTCAACTCTTGCACCTGCAGGGGTATCCAGTTCTCTGTCCCAATCATCGCATACACCGTCGTTATCATTATCTCCGGCTTTACACACTTCAACATCTCTGTTTTTTTCTGCCAGTACATCCAGTTTGTAGTAGATTTCCTGCAGCGGATCATGCCAGAACAGGTGAGATTGGTGCTTGCCCAGTTTTACGGTAAGTCCCAGTTGAGCATTGATGAAGTTATCAGAAACCTGATCTTCTCTTCTGTTGATGCTGCTGTACTGTGCGCCACCACCATCAAATTGATCATCACCGGTCACTACATACATGACTCTACCTTCAATATCTACTCTGCGGCTTGCTTTGTATTTCAGACCCCCACCGGCTTGCCCGAACAGGGAACTCATGGAGAAAGGTTTTACTTCTTTCATCATCTTTTGTCCGTTCAGATCTTCCAGATAAGCTCTGTAGGCCAGGGTACCGATACCGGCATACCCGTGTAGTGCCCATCTGTACGGAGATTTGTTATCTACTCTTCTCAGTAAATTAGAGAAGTTGATGTCTCCCATTAATGAAATTGCATCATATTGCGTTCTGGCACCCACTTCCTGAAATCCCGTAGATGTAGGATCTTCTTTTTTGGTGTTGAACCAGCCTTGTCTGGTTTCGCCACGGTCATATTGCAATTTCAGACCGAATGCGTGCGTTATGGCTTTGTCTACACTGAAATAAGCAGAGTATCCGAAAATATCTTTCCCGGAACCATTACCATTTTTCAGTGAAGTTAAATCTGCAGACTGAACCAAGGGTACACCTGCACCCGCAGAGATGGACCAGTCATTAAATCTCTTGCTTTGCTGCGTAAAAGGATAAACATTCGCAGATCCGGAAGAGAAGGTATTAGGGTACTCATCTGTTGTCACAGCTATCGAGTCCTGTGCAAGTGCAGCTACAGGAATTGTGAAAGCTAATGCCACAATTGTTTTAATAATTTTCATAATGTTATATTTTATTTAATGTTTGTAGTGGTAATTATTGATTTGTAGGACATCCGTCGTTTTCTACGGGTCCGGGTACGGTTACACATTTGTCGTAAAGATCTATGACACCGTCCAGGTCCATATCCAGGGCCACACCTGCGCCGTCAACTCTGGCTCCTGCTGGTGTATCCAGTTGTCTGTCCCAGTCATCGCAAACGCCGTCATTATCGCCGTCGCCGCTTTCACAAACTTCAAATTCCACCGGAATGTTTTCCAAGGTATTGATTCTGCCGTATGCTTCCTGCAGTGGGTCATGCCATGCCAGATGAGAAAGTTTGTTCCCCAGCTTGAAGTTCAGGCCAAGGGTTGCCGTCCACATATTGTCTGAAAAAGAATCATTCAGCATATTATAATTAACGATAGGAGCCTGCTCTCTGGTCCATCCACCACCGTCAAATTCTTCATCGCCGGTAATGATGTACATGGTGCGCGCTTCTATGTCAATCAGTTTAGATACTTTGTATTTTACGCCCAGGCCTCCCTGAAAGAACAATGACCCGACTGCAAAATCCTGATCAATTTCAATTGGTACCCGGGGCGGGTGGTCATTCCATCTGGATGCATTCTGATCAATCAGCAAGGTTTTGTACTTCTGAAAACCAATCCCGGCATAGCCGTGAAAGGCCCATCTGTAAGGTGAATGATTGTCTACGCGTCTTAGTAAATTAGAGAAATTTACATCGCCCATCAGAGAGATCTGATGAAACTTTGTCCAGGCATCTGCTACGCCAGCCAGAACTCCTTCCTGGCCGCTCAGCATTCCCTGCTGGTTGGTCTGGCCTACCTGATACTGCAATCCCATGCCGAAAGTATGGGTGATTTGCTTGTTCAGGCCGGCATAAGCAGTCCAGCCCCAGTTTACTTTTCCGTCATAGAATGAGGTGAGATCCGCATGAGGCAAAAAGGCAGCGCCACCCCCTACAGATACAGACCAGTCATTAAATCTTCTGGCGGAATTATCAAACTTTTGAACGTAAGCCGATCCAGATGAATACGTGTTTGGGTATTCAGTCTGCGCTAAAGCTATACTATCTTGTGCATACATCCCTATAGGCAAAGATACTAAGGCTAATAAAATTAATTTCATACGTTATGTTTTTTGGTTACATACCCAATTCTTCAATCAACTCTCTGGAAAACTTACGCTCATACAAATGCTTGTGATGAGGGATTTTAAGTTTTTCACAAGAAAAAGTCAATTTGTTTATGGAAACTATATCAATGTCGATGATACGGTCTGTATAGTGTCCGGACGCAGCAGAATCGCTTATTCTGCCCATATCCTGCTCAATTTTCTTTAATTTTGAAAGTAGCTGCATGGGCGAATGCTGCGTATTTATTGATATTGCAATATTACAAAAATAATTAATACTGTCAAATTCAACGGGTTTATTTATAAGATATTTACTTTTATTTAATATAACACATCCGCTGTTTTCAATTTGCTGAACCGCAGTATCTATGTTTTTTTTAACGTCACCCAAATTACTTCCGAGTAACAAAATGGCTGTTTGTTGCGACATATGTTGAAATCAATTAAATATAATGAAAAATTTTATTCGAAATGTAGCAGCAAATATCGTGGCAATCTTGCTCTTGGGCGGTATTTTCTTTATTTTTTTTACAGTTCTGATGCTCATGAGTGCTGCCACCGGCAATAAAAAGGCACATGTGAAGAAAGATTCGGTGCTCACACTGGATTATCATACGAGTATTGTAGATGGTCCTAATGATGGGCAGGCAGGCATATTTTCTTTTCAGAGCAAGAATAATAATGTCATGGTTTATGATGTGGTAGAAGCAATTAAGAAAGCTAAATCTGATGATAAAATTAAAGGAATCAGCATAGAAACAGATTTCATCAGTGCAGGAATCACCCAGCTGGATGATGTGCGTGCCGCACTGGAAGATTTTAAAAAATCCGGAAAGTTTGTAACTGCATATGGCAATAATGTGTCTCAGGCTGCCTATTATCTGGGATCTGTGGCAGACCAGTATTACCTGCATCCGGCAGGCGGCATAGAACTGAAAGGTCTTTCTGCAGAGGTCATGTATATGAAGAGTTTTGCAGAGAAGTATGGCATCGGGCTGGAGATTATCCGCCACGGAAAGTACAAATCTGCAGTAGAACCTTATATGCGGGATGATATGTCACCGGAAAACCGCGAGCAGTTGTCCACTATCCTCAATGATATCTGGAGTGATACTGCCTCCAAAATTTCAGCTTCCCGAAAAATCCATCAGAATGATTTCAAAACTGTAGTGGATAGTCTGTATGGTGTGATTCCCGAACTCAGTATCAAGCATAAACTGGCAGACAAGCTGGTTCAGAAATCTGAATATAATGATTTGCTGAAACAGAAACTTAAAGTGAAAGAGGATAAGGATCTGAACAGAATTTCCATTTCAAAATACATCAGCTCCTTTAGTGATAAAGGTAAAAAAGATAACCAGGTAGCGGTTCTTTATGCATCCGGAGCCATCTATGGGGGTGAAGGGTATGACGGTATCTATGCGGAAAATTTTGTAAAAGAAATTCAGAGTCTTGCCGAGGATAAGAATGTAAAAGCAGTCGTGCTGCGCATCAATTCGCCGGGCGGAAGTGCCAACGCTTCAGATGAGATTTTATTTGAAATGCAAAAACTGAAAAAGAAAAAACCGGTGGTGGTTTCATTTGGAGATTATGCGGCATCTGGCGGGTATTATATTGCCATGGCTGCAGATAAAATCTATTCAGAAAAGAATACGCTCACAGGTTCCATTGGGGTGTTTGGAATGATTCCTTATTTGAAAGAAGCGGCCAATAAAAATGGGATTTATACCCACGCAGTCACTACGAATGCCAATTCCAATCATATTTCCATGATTAATGGTCTTTCTCCGGGTACGGTGAGTATTCTGACCCAAAGTGTGGAAGGCACCTATAACCGGTTTGTGCATTTTGTTACTCAAAACAGAAAGAAAAGTTTCCAGCAGATAGATGAAGTTGGCGGCGGCCGTGTATGGTCCGGTACCCGCGCAAAAGAACTGGGGCTGGTAGATGAACTGGGTACACTGAATGATGCCATCGCTTATGCAGCCAAGCAAGCGAAGGTGTCAGATTATAACGTATCTGCATTCCCGAAAAAGAGATCGCAGTTCGAGATATTTCTGAAAGATTTTGAGGAAAATGAAGTTGCTGCCAGAATTATCAGTAGAAAAATAGGGAAGGAGAATTATGAATTGTTCGAGCGGGTAACCGATCCTAAATTACAAAGCGTTGTCATGATGGGCATGCCTTATCAGATCAAACTGCAGTAAACCCTTCCGGTATGGCTTACAAAAAAATCCTCTTTGCAAATGTGCAGAGAGGATTTTTAACTTTTAGATTGGAAATACTAACTCCGTTTGGTGGCCAGTCCGTATATCCATAATATAATCAGTGCCCCGACCACGGCCAGCGCCATGCTTCCGAAATTAAATCCGGTGACGTCTCCCATTCCCAGCAGCTGGCCTACAAAAGCGCCTACATAAGCACCTATAATTCCGAGGATAATGGTCATCAGCCAACCCATGTTCTGGTTTCCTGGCATAATTAATTTGGCTAAAGCCCCTGCAATCAATCCGAAGATAATCCAAGTGAAAATTCCCATAATTTTAAATTTTTAAATGTTAGTAATATTTTGTGATTTTAGTAAGCTAAAGTTAGGCCTTTTTTTTAATCCTAAAATATTTAATTGAAATCTTATAAGAAAATGGAGAAATTTTAAAAATCACTTTCTTGTGAAGAAAGAATCTACGAATTGTTCCCCGTTAAAGAGTTGCAGATCCGTCATTTTTTCTCCTACACCTATATATTTTACCGGAATCTGAAACTGATCAGATATTCCTATTACCACGCCGCCCTTGGCTGTTCCGTCCAGTTTGGTTACGGCCAGTGCGCTGACTTCGGTAGCTGCGGTAAACTGTTTTGCCTGCTCAAAAGCATTCTGGCCGGTAGAGCCGTCCAGTACCAGAAGGATCTCGTGGGGAGCATCGGGAATTACTTTTTGCATGACCCGTTTTATTTTGGTCAGCTCGTTCATGAGGTTTACTTTATTATGGAGTCTCCCTGCGGTGTCTATAATGACTACATCGGCCTGATTGGCCACCGCACTTTGTACGGTGTCAAAGGCTACGGAAGCGGGGTCTGAGCCCATTCCCTGTTTTACAACAGGCACGCCCACGCGCTCACTCCAGATCACCAGTTGGTCTACGGCAGCCGCCCGGAAGGTATCTGCGGCACCCAGTACTACAGATTTTCCTTCACTTTTAAACTGATGAGCCAGTTTCCCTATTGTTGTGGTCTTTCCTACGCCATTGACGCCCACCACCATAATGACATATGGTTTTTTGCTGTGGTCTATATTTCCGGTGCCGGCATGCGGGTTTTGCAGAAGCAGTCCGGTGATTTCCTCGCGCAGGATTTTGTCCAGTTCGTCAGTTCCTACATATTTGTCCCGGGCCACGCGTTCTTCTATGCGTTCTATGATTTTAATGGTGGTAGCCGCTCCTACATCAGAGCTGATCAGAATTTCTTCCAGGTCATCCAGAACTTCATCATCTACTTTGGATTTTCCGACAACCGCTTTGGATATTTTTTCAAAAAATCCACGGTTAGATTTTTCCAGACCCTGATCCAGGGTTTCTTTTTCTTCTTTATTAAATATTTTTTTAAACCAACTCATAAGGTGTTGTTAGATTTTTAATGGGAATGCAGGATACTGTGCTGATGGTGAGGTCTGCTGCATGCGGAAACAAAGATAACAAAAAAACTACCCAAAAATTGAGTAGTTTTATATCCTTACGTTTAGATGTGTTATTTCTTTAAGAAAGCATCTACATCATCAGCGTTCATTACTTTTTCTTCGAAAATGTAGGCTCCTGTCTTAGGAGATTTGATCATTTTCACCACTTTGGTCATCTTCTTGGATGATCCGTCTTTCAGTGTTGCTACAACTTTCTTTGCCATGGTAAAATATCTTTATCTGGATTATTTAATTTCTTTGTGAACCGTGTATTTCTTCAGAATAGGATTGTATTTTTTCAATTCCATTCTTTCGGTCGTGTTCTTTTTATTTTTGGTCGTGATGTATCTGCTCATTCCGGCAACACCAGTTTCCTTATGCTCTGTACATTCCAGGATTACCTGTACTCTGTTTCCTTTTTTTGCCATGATTGCTTATTATTTAATAAAACCGTTTCTTGTTGCTCTTTCTATTGCTTCTTCAATACCAATCCTGTTGATGATTCTCAATCCGTGTGCAGAAACTTTCAGCGTTACAGACTTTTCCTGCTCCGGAAGGTAAAACTTCTTCTCCAATAAGTTAATTTCAAAACGACGCTTCGTTTTGTTATTAGCGTGAGAAACATTGTTTCCTACCATCGCACGCTTTCCTGTTATTTGGCAAATTCTTGACATATCTCGATGTTCTTTTTAACTACTAAATATTTGAGAGTGCAAAATAACGAAGAATTTTTGTTATAGGCAAACTTTTATGAATTATTTTTCATGAATTTTTATTCAGGATCCTTACGTGCCGGTGCAGACTAACGTGCTGATAGACAAACAGGAAAAAGACAGGGAAATAGAGCAGGTAGTACCGGGGAAGTGGTGCCACAGAATAGAAAATCAGAAAGAACAAGAACAGTACGCCTGTAAAAATGGTTATGAATGATTTTTCCCTCAGCCGTATTGCAAGAGCAAACAGAAAAAGCAAGTTGAAAGCAGTAAGAAATCCCGCATACAACCAACTGATTACGGAGCCGGAAAAATTATAATTGCCAGGGTAATAGTTGGTAAAGTTTATCCCAATTTTTTTAAGGGAATTTACGAGAAACAGTGACCGGTGTTCTGATGTAAATTGTTTGCCCAGGGATTCCATATAGGCATCAATCTCCTTTTCGCTGTGAAAGTGTTCCCGTAAGTAATCATCTGTAGGAACTAGGTCTTTCTGAGGGTCGTAGGGCAGGTTGGCACTGGATAAGACATTGTATCGCACATGATTGCCTTTGGCAAAATTGTAATTTAAAGAAGTGGAGTAATGAAAGACACCAATTTTTTGATAGTTCCGGATGCACCACGGCAGATAAACAAGAAAAACGAACGGCAAAACCAGAATTGCCTGCCGGATTTTGATTTTCTGATGAGCAGCCAGCAGCATGGCAGAAAAAAGCATTAAAAAAATAAACTCATACCGGATGTACATTCCCAAAACAGAGATGACTGCGGTGAAGATTACTGTTCTTCTGCTGAAACAGCTGTTGACTCTCACAATCAACCCAATGAATATGCAGAATATGGACACGGTAAGTGCAAATGAACTTATTTTGGTAAGTCCTGTAAGAATGGGCGGAAAAAACAGTAATGCGGCAAATGCCGGATAGAAGTTCCCTGCTTTTGGGGTCAGCTTCTCAAAGGTCTGCGTGAGGAATTTCACCGAAAAGAAATAAATGACCGATTGAATAATACAGGATACCACGGTCCAGTAATCTGCTGGGCTTATGCTCTGAACCACCAGTAAATAATAAGGATACAGCGGTGGCATATGTGCGGTGGGTTTTCCGTAATAGTAATAGTCTCCATGGATGTCAAAATCCCGCATGATGATCACCCATTCAAATACAAGTTCTGCATTCCGGCTCAGATAGGTAATCAGGAATATATACAGCAGAAAGGTGACCGGATATTTGTATTTCAGAAAGAAGGTTTTCATTTTTTCTTCTCCCGGATTTTACTGATGAGGGTATAAAACACCAGAAATCCAAGCGCGAAAATACTGAATCGCGAAAGCAAATCGCCGGTACGGACATAGAATGTTTCACCGTCGTACAGGTTTATTTTGGCATAGAGTGCCGTCTGGTCTCCGTATAAGGTGTCTGCTTCTGTTTCCCCTTGTGCATTGATGTGTGCTGAAATCCCGCTGTTGGCTGACCGTGCAATTTCCCGGCGGGTTTCAATAGCCCGCAGTTTTGCATAAGACAGCAGTTGTTTGTGTCCCTGGGTGACGCCCCACCAACTGTCATTGGTCATGATTGCAAGAAAATTGGCTCCGTTTTTCACAAATTCTGCTGTAAATTCTCCATAAATACTTTCATAACAAATGATGGGTGCCAGTTTTCCCGGATTGAAATTATTGCCAAAAACTTTACGCTCTTCGTCTGTTCCCAGAGATGCTACCGTGCCTCCCAGATTAATCATGGCATCGCCCAGAACAGGTTTCAGCGTGTTGATGTACGGAAAAATTTCAACCCCGGGTACCAGTTTTCCCTTGTGATAGACCTGTATAGGGCGGTCAGGTTCAATCTGTATGGCGGTATTGTAGCTTTCAACCCATGTGCCGCTTCCAATCTGGTAGGCATTTTTTGGAATGTTGGTTCCTTCTGCAAAAAACTGATGAGAGGAGATGCCCGTTGCGAAAATAGATCCCGGTTTGGCTCGCATAAAATCCCGTACAGCATTCAGCAGGCTGCTTTGGTTCATGCCCGTTTCAGAAATTGAACCATAGCCAGGCAGGGAGGTTTCCGGGCCAATGAAGTAGTCTATGTGTCCGTTTTTTGAATGTTCTGTGGCTAACGTAAGCAGTTCATTCAGGATCTGAGTACTGTCTTTGCTGTATTTTTCGGTATAGGGATCCAGTTCCGGCTGCAGCAGCAGTACACTGATTTGTCCCGATGGTTTTTCGTTAAACGAATAGTATTTTGCCAGTGAAATCCCAAACGGAATCAGAATGCCGGCTGCAATGACGGAGAGATTTTTGATAAGATCTTTCCTCACACGGCCTGCCTCCCAAGTTCTTACGGTATAAAAAATGTACACATTAATCAGTAAAATCCAGAAACTGCCACCGGTAGCACCCAGGGTATCGTACCACTGTATGAGTTTCGGGTAATCGGAAAATACATTGCCCAGATTCAGCCACGGCCAGGTAAGTTCCCAGCCCAGATGGAATTTTTCAAAAGACATCCAGATGGCCACAAAAAACGCCAGACCCCAATAGGTTCCCTGTGCTCTTTTGTACCAGTGATACAGGATGAAAACCAGGGAATACAACAGGGAGTTGGCCAGAACGGGGATTACTACTGCTGCGATGGAATGGGAACCGTCCGGATTTTTGGAGCCGTAAAGCCAGCCGGTGGTCACGATATTCCAGATCAGAAAGGTAAGGTACGACATCCCGAAAACCGCCCAGCCTTTCCTTTTGATCCCTGAAAATCTGGTTAAACTGTGTTCTGCCATCAGAAGGGGGACCAGTGCGAAGAAAATGAAAAAAGGGATGCCGAAAGTGGGCCACGAAATGCTGAGCAGAAGCCCGGAGATAAGTGCCGGTAGTAAATATTTCATAAATGCTTGACTTTTGAAAATCAAATTTCAGTACCTCAAAAGTACTGTTTTTAAATGAGAGACAGGCCACCGGAAGCAAATATTCAGTTCCGTTTCCGAATAAAGCACTATCTTTGTGCATCAAAAAAATTAACGCAATGAGTGATACAGTTTTGTGCCCTAAATGTAATTCGGAATTCACCTATGAACAGGATAATTTGCAGGTTTGTTCGCAGTGTTTCCATGAATGGGATCCGGCAGAAATCACAGATGAAGATGCTGTGATAGACAGCAATGGGAATGTGCTTCAGAATGGCGACAGTGTAGTAGTGATAAAAGATTTGCCGGTGAAAGGTGCTCCCAAGCCTGTGAAAGCGGGAACCAAAGTGAAAAACATCAGACTGCGTCCGGATTCAGACCATAATATTGATTGCAAGATTGACGGCTTCGGATCTATGGCGCTGAAATCTGAATTTGTGAAGAAAGCATAACGATTTTCCTTGATTTGTCTGGAAGGAAAAACCCGGTATTTCATGAAATGTTTGATTTCCACTTTATATAATCCATTAATCATACATTAAAATATTAAGCTGATGTTCAGAACCTTTCAGGGTATCAAAAAAACAAACTTTACCCTCGGCAAAATATTGTTCTTTTTTATTATTCTGGATGTTTTAGCCATCGCAGGATTGCTGATTCTTGCTTTGTTTCCTCAGTTCTACAGACAGAAGGACACTTTTCTGGAAACTACTTTTACGCTGAATATGGTTTTAATAGCCCTGTTTTTGTTATCGGCACTTAATTATATTCTGTTTAAAGGAAAAAAGAAAGCAAGCCTGGCCGGCATGCTGGAAATCCGTGAAAATGAAATTGTGGTAAATGATCAGACTTTACGATTGGACGAACTGGAAAGAATGAGATTTATCGGGAATGATGTCAAAGGAGATTTTCGCGGACACGTTTCCAAAGGAATTGGCAATGAATTTATTGTGAAGCTGAAAAGCGGCGAACAAATTTCGGTGACCTTTGAGCAAACCCGGGACAATAACCTGATGGGTTTCAAAAATATTTTGAAAGGTTATTATCAGAGAGGTCTGCTCTCCGAATCCAACTATCAGAATATCATTAACAATACTAATTACTATTAACCAAAAGGCAGTGCATTCGCTGCGTTTTTCAGTATCTCATAGGATTTTTTTCTGGCTTCATGCTCATAGATGTGAGCGGTGAACATGATTTCATCTACCCCAAACCTTTCCTGGAATTTTTGCATCTGATTTTTCACGGTTTCTTCGCTGCCTATAAAACTGTAGCGCAGTTTCTGCAACACCCCCGCTTTCTCCATCGGATTCCAGATGTCGTCCATATCATCTACCGGCGGTGCATAGGGTTTGCGGTCATTTCTGATGAGATTCACAAAGGCCTGATACAGAGTAGTGGCCAGGCGCTGAGCCTCGTCGTCCGTATCTGCAGCAATTCCATTCACACAGACTATGATAAAAGGCTCTGGAAATCCCTCGCTGGGCTGGTAATTCTCTTTGTAAATCTGAAATGCCTGCATCATCATTTCTGGTGCAAAGTGTCCTGCAAATGCATATGGAAGTCCAAAATCCGCAGCCAGCCAGGCACTGTCTGTACTGGATCCCAATACGTAAAGAGGGATGTCGCAGCCTTCGCCCGGGATGGCTCTTACGGCACTTCCGGAATTTTCTGCAGAAAAATAGCGCTGTAATTCCCGGATCTGTCTGGGAAATTGTTCGTTGATGATCATCGGGTTTCGGCCCAGCGCTTTCGCAGTGAGTCCGTCTGTGCCCGGCGCTCTGCCCACACCCAGATCTATTCTGCCGGGGAAAAGAGTCTCCAGCGTTCCGAACTGTTCGGCAATTACCAGTGAACTGTGATTGGGCAGCATTACACCACCCGAACCTACTCGGATTCTGGAAGTACCATTGGCAATATAACTGATGAGTACAGAAGTGGCAGAACTGGCAATGCTTTCCATATTGTGGTGTTCTGCCAGCCAGAATCTTTTATAGTTGAGGGATTCGGAAAAGCGTGCCAGGTCCAGACTTTCCTGAAAGGTCTCGTGGATGGTGCGGTTCATCTTTACCGGTGCCAGATCCAGCACTGAAATATCAAACGGTTTCATTTTTTTCTTTTAAAAAGGTGTAATGGTTCAGTAGAATCCGGATTTCATAGAACTCAAATGGCAGTGGCAATGCCTGTTTCCAGCTGTTCAGATTGTCGTGTCCGGTTCCGTTTTCAAATTCCTGACGAAAAGCTTCCATTTTCTCCCGGGCGATGACCCGGTCCAGATCCAGCAGGCCCTGAGAGGCAAATTTTGCCAGATGCCCATAGATGGTTTCCGGCACCAGACCCCGTTCACGGGCAATTTCTGGAATGGTTTTGCCTTCTTCAAATAACTGAAAGGTAAGAATGTGTGAGGGAACCTTTGCGACTTTTGTGGTGATTTCCACTTCATTATTTTTATCAAAAAGTGCGGTGTCCAGCAGACGGAGGGTTTTCAGATCCTTCAGGTAATCTTCCAGATCATCCAGAAAAACACGGAAATCCTCATTGTATTGTTTGGCGCCTTTTACCCCTTTGGTTTCCGCATAAAAACTGAGCAAAGGCTGAAAAATCTTTGCTGAGATTGCGGTAAAGAAAAAATTTACAGCGCCCTTTGCTTTGTCTTCTACGGCACTCCACTCTTCCTCTCCGGACACGAATTTATGTGTTTTCTGCCGGATGATTTTTTCAAATTTTTCAAAAATAGCGGTCAGGTTTTCTGTTTCAGGTTTGATGGCACTGTACAGGAACTGAGCCTTTTCAGTATCGGCCACTCTGCTTGCTACGGCAGTTTTGTGCCATGAGTTCAGAGCCGGCAGTATCCACGGACAATGCAGTTTTTGGATGATTTTTTCAATGCTGTAGTCATATTTTTCTGCGTTAAGGATTTCCTGCACCCGATGGTTGGCATGGGTTTCATCCTGAAATCTGGACACGGTGCGGTTCGCAAAAATGACATCGGGTGTAATTCTGGATTTCAAAACGATTCCTTCCAGCGTACGGCAGCGGGAGAGTGCTACATAGACTTGTCCTGCTGCAAAGGATTTTCCGGCGTCAATAATTAACCGGTCAAAAGTGAGTCCCTGTGATTTGTGAATGGTCACCGCCCAGGCCAGCCGCACCGGAAATTGGCGGAAACTGCCCAGTATTTCTTCTTCAATGGTTTTATCCGGCTTTAGGGTGTAGCGTTTCTGCTCCCAGATTTCTTTTTTCAGGGTATAGGGTTCAGGATCGCCGTCAATGAGTACGGTAATTTCTTTTTCAGTGAGGTCAATCACTTCTGCCAGTTTACCATTAAAGTATTTTTTTTCCTGGCTCGCATCATTGCGGATGAACATGATCTGTGCGCCCGTTTTCAGTTCAATGGTTTCATCATTCGGATACTGATTTTCATTAAAATCGCCTATAATATCGGCTTTATAGGAGTAAGATTTACCGGTAAGGGCAGTGAGTTTTTTTTGATTGATGTCGTCTGCCATCCGGTTATGAGAGGTGAGATAGACATACGCCTCATCGGTAGGTTCGAAATCCGGAATGTACCGTTCGTTCAGGGCGTCGAAGTCTATGTCGCGTATTTCGCCATCGCGTATTTCATTGAGTATTTCCAGGAATTTTTCATCCTTCTGCCGGTAAACGGTGGTGAGTTCCAGAGTGATGAGCGGCAATTCCTTCAGCGCATAACTGTCAAAAAAGAAGGGCGAATCATAATATTGCCTCAGCAGGTTTTCATCCCGTACTACGGGTGGCAGCTGATACAGGTCGCCAATAAAAAGCATCTGCACCCCGCCGAATTTCTGCTGATTCCTGCGTACGTGGCGCAGGGAGAAGTCCATCATATCCAGCACATCTGCACGCAGCATGGAAACCTCATCAATAATAATAATTTCAATCTCCCGGAGTAATTTTATTTTATCTTTCCGGTACTTGAAATGATGCATAAGATCGGCAATATTATTGGCATAAGTACCATCTATCCGTTCTGTAGTGGGCAAAAAAGTGCGCAGCGGCAGGCCGAACATGGAATGGATAGTAACCCCGCCTGCATTGATGGCGGCAATTCCCGTAGGTGCTACCACAATGTGTTTCTTATGGGTTTTTCGCACGAAATCATTCAGGAATGTCGTTTTTCCTGTGCCTGCCTTGCCTGTAAGAAAAATGCTCCGGTTGGTATGTTCTGCAAGTTCAAATAATTGCTGATTCATTCCGTAAAATTAGGTAAAATTTATCTCTGCAGAAATCTGTTGGCTCTTCTTCGTGTATTTTTCATTAATTTTGAAATTATTTTCGCTACAACACGTTTTATCAGTATGAAAAGAACCGCCGTAATCCTGTTTTGCCTCGCTGTCTTATCCGGGTGTAAGTCCACAAAGACTATTGCAGACCCCGAAACCTTGCCCAAAGATGTGGCGCTGAAACCAGAACGTCCTTCCGGCGGAAACGGTGAAGCCGAAGAAGATCTGGAGAAAGAGGCAGAAGGACTGCGCAGACTGCGGGCTGCCATAGATTCTATTTCCGGCTCTAAAGTCTGTACAGATGTAGAAGACTGGCGCATCTCGCCGCTTGGATCCAAGCCTTGTGGCGGACCGGCGACCTATATTGCCTACCATAAGGACAATGAAACCGAACTGATTCCTAAAATTCAGGAGTTTACAAGGCGTATTGCCCGGTATAATCAAAGAAGAAACCTCTTTTCAGATTGTGCCATAGAACCGCAGCCGTCCGGAATTCAATGTGAAGGCGGAAAAGCGGTACTTCTTTACAATGGCGCCGAAGCCGCTGAGTGAGTGGCTCTGTAATCTTCCCTTAGAATCGCGTACCGGTTCGCATCTTTGGGGCTTCCATTTTTCATATACTCCTGCCGGAGGAGGGCTTCCAATTTAAATCCGCACTTCTCCAGAATCCTGCCGGATGCCGGATTGGTGGTGTAATAAATGGCAATAATTTTATTGAGATCCAGCTCTGTGAATCCGAATTCAATTACAGCATTTACCGCCTCGGTTACGTATCCTTTATTCCAATCTCCTCTGGCCAGCCAATATCCCAGTTCCGCACGGCGGTGCCCCGGTGCAAGGTGCAGTCCTACTGATCCGGTCATGGTGTCATCTGTAATCTTCCGAATGGCAAAGATAATCTGTGACTGCTGTTCAAAACCTTTCGCCACCATGTCCTTCAGGAAAAAATCAGCATCCTTTTTCTGGTAAGGAAACGGAATATTGAGGGTGTTTTCAGCATATACCTGATCTGCATTCAGACAAGACATCAGGCTTTCCCGGTCTGATTCCCGGGGTTGGTTCAGTATAAGCCGTTCTGTCTGGAGTTCCGGGAAATTCATCTTTGAAGGACCATCGTTTATATTAATCTTTATACCATCCGGAGTATTTCACATAGTTATTGGCAATGCGGTTCACTTCTCCTTCCAGTAATTCAGAAGAAATATCTTTGATTTTTCTGGCGGGGATTCCACCCCATACTTCACCGGATTTTATATGGGTGCCCTGCGTTACTACAGAACCTGCTCCTACAATGGAATTGCTTTCTATGAGACAATCATCCATGACAATGGAACCCATTCCGATAAGTACGTTGTCCTTAATGGTACAGCCGTGAACAATGGCGTTGTGACCTATGGACACGTTGTTGCCGATATTCAGAGGGTATTTTTCATATGTGCAGTGCAGCATGGCATTGTCCTGTACATTTACTTTGTCGCCCAGTCTGATGGAGTGTACATCACCGCGGATCACCGCATTGAACCAGATGCTGCATTCTTTACCCATTTTTACGTCGCCAATGATAGTAGCAGTTTCTGCCAGGTAAGTGTTTTCTCCTGTTTCCGGTGTTTTTCCAAGGAGTTCTTTAATAAGTGCCATAGAGATTTTTATTATTGATAAATGATTTTTACGGGATTGAGAATATCTAAAATGAGATTCTGAAAGCCGGTTTTAAATCCGTATTTTTGCAATTCAAAATTAATGAAATAAAATGAGACAGATCATTATAGAACCTACAGAAAACCCAAAAGTGATGAAGTTTGTAGCAGACTACACACTGATTCCCGGGTCGCTGGAGCTGGACCGCAGTTCAGATATCTCTGAAATACCTGTGGCTCAGGAATTACTGAATTACCCGTTTGTAGAACGAGTTTTTATTACTGCTAATTTTATTGCGGTAGCCAAACAAGATACTGTAGAATGGGAAGTAGTGGCAGAAAGTCTGAAAAATGTGATTGAAGATGAATTGCTGGCCAATCCACGTATTTATGTGCAAAAGAAACGGGAAATGTATCAGATTTATGCAGAGATGACTCCCAATCCGATGGTGATGAAGTTCGTGTCAAACCGACTGCTGCTAGATGGTTTCGTGGAGGTGAAGTCCCGGGAAGAGGCGGGTGATGTGCCACTTGCTAAGGCGATTTTTAATGAATTTGTTTTTGCAAAAGAAATTTTCGTATCAGATAATTTTGTGGCGATTACCAAAGATAATTCTGTAGAATGGCATGAGGTCATGGTGCCGGTAAGAGCTTTCGTGGCTGAATATCTTCAGAACGGCGGCGAAATTTCAAATCTGGAACCTCAGAAACATGAAAGTCCGGTAGAGAAAATCATTAACCGTGATTATACAGATGATGAACAGAAAATCTCTGATATCCTGAACGAATATGTGGCGCCGGCAGTAGAAGGTGATGGGGGCAAAATCTCCCTCATTGAATATGATGAAGCCAGCAGAACTGCTAAAATGCTGCTTCAGGGTGCCTGCTCCGGGTGTCCCAGTTCTACCGCTACGCTGAAGGGAGGTATAGAAAATATTCTGAAACAGTTTGTACCGGAACTGGTAGAACATGTAGAAGCGGTAAACGGATAAGAGATTCCATTATACCGAAGTAAAAATATTGCAGGAAGAACGCCGAATGTCAAAGAAAGGAATACTACTGGTGAATCTGGGTTCGCCAAAATCTACAGAAGTAGAAGATGTAAAGGAATATCTGGACGAATTTTTAATGGATCCGCGGGTCATAGACTACCGCTGGTTTTTCCGGTCGCTGCTGGTACGCGGGATTATCCTGCGCACCCGCCCGCCAAAGTCTGCTGCCGCCTACAAAACGGTATGGACTGATGAAGGATCACCGTTAATTGTCATTACGGAAAAAATTCAGAAAAAGTTACAGAAACAGGTAGATGTTCCGGTGGAAATCGGGATGCGCTATGCAGAACCCAGTATCAAAACGGGCATTCAAAAGCTCGCAGATCAGGGTGTAACAGAGATTGTGCTTTTTCCGCTCTATCCTCAGTACGCCATGAGTACTACAGAAACAGTCGTGATGAAAGCAGAAGAAGTGCGCGAGAGATTTTTCCCTGAGGTGAAAATCAATTACGTACAGCCTTTTTATAACCGGGATATTTATATAGAATGCCTGGCAGACAGCATCCGCGAGAAGCTTCCGACAAACTTTGATGCCCTTCAGTTCTCCTATCATGGTGTTCCGGAAAGACATCTCTATAAAACAGATCCTACCAAAACCTGCAACCTGAACGATTGCTGCTCCCGGGAAAGCAATCCCAGCCACAGCTTTTGCTACCGGCATCAGTGTTTCAAGACTACCGAGCTGGTCATCGGAAAATTGAATATTCCCAAGGAGAAGGCAGTTGTATCTTTCCAGTCACGTCTTGGCAATGATAAGTGGATTGAACCTTATACAGACGAAACTCTGGAGAATTTGCCTAAAAAAGGTGTGAAAAATCTGGCTGTTGTGTGTCCGGCTTTCGTTTCAGATTGTCTGGAAACACTGGAAGAGATTTCGGTAGAAGGCCGCGAGGAGTTTCTTCATGCAGGCGGTGAGCAGTTTCACTATATTCCTTGTCTGAATGATGAAGACCGCTGGATTGATGTGGTGAAAATCCTTTGCGCAGAAGAACTGGAGAATTTTTATCTGGTTTAATGATCAAAATGCTAAAAAGAACAAAGCTGTTTCATGACCTAATGAAACGGCTTTTTTAATGGCTACCGTACGGGCGTCCTGAACTCGCCATAGCCCAGTAATCCGTCATAGTTTCGGCCAAAAGGCGTGTAATACAAATAAGCCTGATACAGATTTTCCGTTTGCCAGAAGTTTCCGTTTATTTCACCGAAATTTAAAGGTTGTCCCGGGGTTCCCGTAGCCAGAATGTAATTGTAAAAACCTTGTTTCAGAAAGATTTTGGCCACGTACATCCGCCGTGAGGCATCATATTGCATGTGGTTTTCTGCAGATGGCACGAAATCATTAAAGCCGCCCAGTACATAAATATTCTTGTCGAACTCATCCGATTCCAGCGTGAAATGTACCCAGGAATAATCTGCTTCATTGTCTGCCGGTCGCTCGGTCCCCAGGTCATTCCGGCGGAAATAGAAGGCTCCGTTTACATCCGGCTGAAACTGATAATTCAGCGGATAAGCCCAGACCGGGTACAGATAGGTGTAATTGGTTCCTTCAATAATTTCACCTCCCGACACCATGTCCGTGGGCTGCCCCATGATTTTATTGTCAAAATGATAAAATTCCATATTTCCGGGAAATGCCAAATTCATTTGCTGAAAAACAATCCGGTTTCCCAGCGTTGAAGTTGGTTTCAGATTCATCAGTGCCATATTCTGGTTGTTGTTCTGAATGACATTCAGACTGATGGAATTCACATTCTGAATGATGGAACTGTTCACCGCTGCAGCCTGAACTTCTACCCGCTGATTGATCATCGGATTCCGCGCGTCCTGAGTGCGGCTTACCGTAACACCCACCGCAGCTCCCTCTTCCATGACCGAAAATCGCTTTGTGAATAGCGGCCGGCTGGCAGATTCCGTATATACAATCAGTTCGTAGTTTCCGGAAATCTTCGGTTGCATCCTTTCATTCGGAAATGTGAGGGTGTAATTGGTGTATTTTTGTAAGGTATTGAAGGAATATCTGAAATCGGTAATCTGACCGTTAAGACTGCCATTTGCAAATTCCGTAAAAAATAATCCGTCGTCTTTCCAGTTGCGGTCCTTATGCTTTATGGTGTACCGGAAGTCTCTTCCGGAATTAGCCAGATCATCAAAGCGAAGAATGAGTTTCTCATTAAAGCCGATAACCGCAGTATGGTCATTGGTTTGGGGATTAAAAAGTTGTATGCTTCTGATGTCCTGAGCAGAAATCAGCGTGCCCCATAGTATGCAGATAAAGAGTAAATATTTCATCCCTACGAAGATAACGAAAATTACGCCATCAGAAAACCACAGGGAATTATTCAATGGGAAAAACGTATTTTTGGGCATCTAAAATGACATGAACCATGATTCAGGTAAAATCCTTTGTTTTCAATCCCTTTTCAGAAAACACCTATATTGTATATACAGAGCAGAAAGAGGCTTTCATCATTGATCCGGGCAATTTTAATGAAGCCGAAACCGCAATGCTGAATACTTTTATCAGTGAAAATGAACTTTCAGTACAGCACATTCTGCTCACCCATGCGCATATTGACCACGTTCTGGGCCTGCAGGGCATCTATGATCAATATCAGGTTCCGGTACTGATGCACGAAGAAGACCGCGAGGTACTGGAGAGAAATCCCATGTCTGCCCGTCAGTTTGGTTTCTTTTTTAAGCCTTTTGAAGGTGCAATTCAATACCTGAAAGAAGGTGAATCCATACATTTGGGTGATGAAGATTTCAGCATTTTGCATGTGCCGGGTCATTCACCCGGGAGTATTGTTTATCATCATGAAAAACAGAAATTCATGATTTCCGGCGATGTGTTGTTTCAGGGAAGCATAGGCCGTACGGACCTGTTCAAAGGGAATCATGACTTGTTGATAGAGGGGATCAGATCAAAACTGCTTGTTCTGGACGGCGATACCCGTGTGTACAGTGGTCACGGAAATGCTACCACTATTGGTTTTGAAAAGGAGTATAATCCTTTCTTTAAGTAAGAAGGGGAAACTTTGTCAAAGTTTTATGCGCACTTCAGAGAAACTTTGACAAAGTTGTGCCATCCTATTTCCACTTAATATTACAGCCCATGCTTGGCATCTGCATCTCCTCCTGGGGTGCACCGGCCAGCAAATTTTCAAATGCAATAATCAGGTCTTCACCGGTGACTTCCTTATTATTCCCCGGTCGCGAATCGTCCATTTGTCCGCGGTATATCAGGTCCAGTTTTTCATCAAAGAAATAGAAATCGGGAGTGCAGGCTGCATCATAGGCTTTGGCTACGGCCTGGCTTTCATCATACAGATAAGGGAATTCAAATTTTCTTTCGATTTGGAATTCAATCATTTTGTCTGGCGCATCTGCCGGATATTTCTCAGCATCGTTGGCGTTGATGGCAATAAATTCAATGCCTTTCTCCTGATAATCTTCGTACAGTTCTGCCAGTTTTTCAATGATATGCAGCACAAAAGGGCAGTGGTTGCACATGAAAATCACCAGAGTTCCTTTTGCTCCTTTCAGGTCGTTCAGGGACTGCAATTCGTTGCTGTGAGAAGGATTTGGAAGTTCAAAATAGGGAGCTTTTGTTCCCAGTTCCAGCATATTGGAAGGTGTATTGGCCATATGGGTAATTTTTATTTAAAGGTTAAAATCTTTGAGCAAAGATAAGGATTCCTGAAGAGCATTGTCGTAATTCACGAGGTGTATATCATTTTCTTTCCGGTACCACGTGAGTTGGCGTTTGGCAAATCGTCTTGAGTTTTTTTTAATTTCTTCTATGGCTGTTTCCAGCGGCCACTCGCCGTCCATATACCGAAAGAGTTCAGTGTATCCTACGGTTTGTAGTGCAGGGAGGTTGCGGTGGGGGAGCAGTGCTTCGGCTTCCTGCAGCAGTCCGGCTTGTATCATTTGTTCTACCCGCAGATTAATCCGGTCGTATATGATGTCCCGCGGGGCGGTGAGGCCAATGCGGATCACGCGGAAATTTCTTTGTTGTACCTGAGATGAAATATTCTGGGTATAGGATTTTCCGGTTTGCCAGATGACGTCTATGGCGCGCATCAGTCGGCGGGGGTTTTGGCGGTCTACGATGGCAAAATATTCCGGATCCAGCTGGTGCAGGAGGTCCTGAAGTGCTGTGATTCCGTCTTTTTGCATGATCGCGGATAGCTTTTCCTGATGGATGGTATCTGCTTCGGGCAGGTCGTTCAGGCCGGTAATGACGGCTTTCTCATACATCATACTGCCGCCGGTGAGGATCAGTGCATGATGGTTGCTGAAGAGTTCTTCAATTCTGGCCAGTGCCTCTTTTTCATATTGGCCTATGGAGTAATGATCCAGTACCGACCGATGGCCGATAAAATGATGAGGTGCTGCATTCAGTTCCTCGTGCGAAGGTGCTGCGGTGCCAATGGGCATTTCATTGAAAAACTGCCGGGAATCACAGGAAATAATTTCAGTGCCCAGATGTCTGGCCAGATCAATTGCCAGTTTGGTTTTGCCAATGCCGGTAGTTCCGGAAACCGAGATTAAAGTTTTCACACTGCGAATTTCACTATTTTTTTTCAGAATCTCAAGTATTGGGCTGAAGGTACATGAACAAAAATCGTTCAGGAATTTTTATCTTTGCTCCCTAATACACAAAAATCTATGATTTTATCCATGACCGGCTTCGGGAGAAGCGAAGGTGTTTTTGAAGGAAAGAAAATTACGGTTGATATCAAGTCTCTGAACAGCAAATCTTTTGATCTCAGCATCAAGTTACCATTAAGGTATAAAGAAAAAGAGTTTGATGTTCGCAAATTGCTCAATGACCGTATGGTGCGGGGTAAGGCAGATTGCTACATTAATGTGGAAACGCTGAATGATGTAAATGATGTAACCATTAACCACGATCTGGTAAAATCCTATATTTCTGAACTTCAGAAAATTGCCGCAGACGGACCTGATTTTGAATACCTGAAAATGGCCGTAAGAATGCCGGATGCCATATCCAGCATGCCGGATGAATTGCAGGAAACGGAATGGACTTTTTTGCTGGAACTGGTGGAAAGTGCATTGGTGAAATTCGAAAATTTCCGCAGGACGGAAGGGAATATTCTGCAGGATGAACTAGCCCGGAATATCGGCAATATAGAGGAATATCTGCAGCAGGTCATTCCTTTTGAGGAGGCACGGCTGGATGTGGTAAAAGAGCGTTACCGCAAAGTTTTGTCAGAATTTGACAATGTAGATGAAACCCGTTTCTATCAGGAAATGGCTTATTTTACAGAAAAACTGGATATTTCTGAAGAGAAAGTGCGGCTCACGCAGCACTTGAAATATTATCTGGAGGTGATGACCGATGAGGATCTGAACGGTAAAAAACTAGGATTCATTGCACAGGAAATTGGAAGGGAAATCAATACGCTGGGTTCCAAGGCTAATCATGCCGATATTCAGAAGCTGGTGGTCATGATGAAAGATGATTTGGAGAAAATAAAAGAGCAAACGCTTAATGTATTATAAGGAAGGTTTTCAATGAATAAAGTTGTCATATTTTCAGCGCCTTCGGGCAGTGGCAAAACCACATTGGTCAAGCATTGTTTGGAAACATTTCCGGAGTTACAGTTTTCAGTATCCTGTACCACCAGAAGTCCCCGCGGAGCAGAGCAGAACGGGGTGGATTATCATTTTATTTCGCCGGATGAATTCCGTGCAAAGATTACCGAAGATGCCTTTGTGGAGTTTGAAGAAGTCTATACCGATAAATATTACGGAACGCTGAAGTCTGAGGTTGAACGAATCTGGAATGCCGGGAAAACGGTTATTTTTGATGTGGATGTCGTCGGAGGGATCAATCTGAAGAAATATTTCCGGGAGAAAGCCCTTTCTATTTTCATTATGCCTCCCTCTATAGAAGAGTTGGAACGGAGATTGATATCCCGTGGTACGGATGATGAGGAAACGATTAAAACCCGCGTCGCCAAAGCCGCCTACGAAATGACTTTTCAGACTGAGTTTGACGAGATTCTGGTCAATGATGATTTGCATACAGCACAACAACAGGTGCAACAGCTTATTGCCGGTTTCATTAAAAAATAGTAACTTCATAGTTCATATCAGAAATAAAAAATATGAGTACAGAAACATTAGATATTGCCAAAGCAAACCTGCCCGTAAGAGGTTTTTTAAAAGTAGATGACCTACTCATTCCGCAGGGAGAAGAGTTGGTACAGGCAATTCTGGACCTTAAGAAAGAGAAAAATGCCGTAATTCTGGCCCATTACTATCAGCCACCCGCCATTCAGGATATCGCAGATTTCTTGGGCGATTCCTTGCAGCTGGCCCGCCAGGCGCGGGATACAGATGCAGATATGATTGCATTTTGTGGCGTTCATTTCATGGCCGAGGCCGCTAAAATACTCAATCCTACCAAGAAAGTAGTTCTGCCGGATACCCAGGCAGGCTGCTCTCTGGCAGACGGGTGTAGCGGAGAAGGTCTGCGAAAAATGCGTGAACAGCATCCCGATGCCCTTATTGCCACCTACATCAATTGTAATGCAGAAACCAAAGCAGAATCAGATATTATTGTGACGAGTTCTAATGCGGAAACCATCATTAAATCGCTGCCTGCCGACAGACCCATCATTTTTGCTCCCGATAAGAATCTGGGGCGGTTCCTGTCTAAAAAAACAGGACGCGATATGATTTTGTGGGACGGCAGTTGTATTGTGCATGAGGCCTTCTCTATGGAGCGTATTGCTCAGCAACTTGCGGAGCATCCCGATGCGAAGCTGATTGCCCATCCTGAAAGTGAGTCAGCGGTGCTGGATCTGGCACATTTCGTGGGATCTACTTCGGCATTGCTGAATTTTGTGGAAAAAGACGACAGTCAGAAGTTTATCATTGCCACTGAAGAGGGGATTCTTCACGAAATGAAAAAACGGGCGCCGCACAAAGAATTGATTCCCGCGCTGGTGTTTGATGATACCTGTAACTGTTCAGAATGTTTCTATATGAAGCGCAATACAATGGAAAAGCTTTATCTGTGTATGAAATATGAGCTCCCGGAAATCATCATTGAGGAAGAATTAAGGCTGAAAGCGCTGAAGCCCATCGAAGAGATGCTGGAACTTTCCAAGACCATCAAATAAATTACTGAACCTTGCCGCAGTTTGTTGACGGCAAGGTTTCTTTTCACCATAATCCAGAGCTATGACCACTAAAATTTTGCTGGAAGATATCCGGATTTTTGCCTACCACGGCGTTCTTCCCGAAGAAAAAATAATCGGAACTTTTTATATTGTAAATGCTGAGATTACAGCAGATTTTTCCCGGGCTACTGAGTCCGATTTGCTGGAGGATACCATTAACTATGCTTTGGTGAATGATATTATTCATGAAGAAATGGAAATTCCGTCCAAATTGCTGGAGCGGGTCATCGGCAGAATCATCAGTCGGCTGGAGGCTACATTTCCGCAGATTACCGCGGCAAAAATCAAGCTCACCAAAACCAGTCCGCCTATGCCCGGAGAAATGAGGGGCGTAAGTGTGGAAGTTGAGAAGAAAATCGCTTAACCGGATTTTTCGCAGATGAACAGATGCTTATTTTTGTTGGTCGTACTGTTGTGCTGTGGGAAAACGCTTCTCGGTCAGCAGCCCTTAGCATATGACTTTCCTAAAATTAAATCATCAGTCACGGTGCCGGTGCGGATACCGCTGTCTGAAATATCAAATGTAGTAAACAGCTCGGTTCAGGATTTAATCTTTGAAGATGATTCCTATACGGATAATGATAATGATCAGTTCAAAGTAAAAGTCTGGCGCACAAGGCCCATCCGTCTGATAGGTGGCACAGAGCAAAATCTGCTGATTGAAGTTCCCCTGAAAATATGGGCAGAAAAAGGAATCGGGACTTTGGGGGTATATACGTACCAGAGCACTACTTTTGAAACCGTCATGTATTTCAGCACCAAAATTAATCTGGCTCCCAACTGGACTATTTCTACTGAGACGAAACCCAATGGATTCCGGTGGGTCACAAAACCTGTCCTAGATTTCGGGCGGGTGAAGATTCCGGTAACCGGTCTTGTAGAAAAAAGTCTGAAGAAACAACAGGCCGAATTTAGTCTTACGATGGATGAAATGATGAAGAAGCAACTGGACCTTCGTCCGTATGCGGTCATGGCGTGGAATCAGTTTGCGCAGCCTTTTCATATCTCAGAAGAGTATAATACCTGGCTGAAGATTACGCCCACAGCGGTACAGGTTACGCCTTTGGTTTTTTATGCCAATGCCATCGACTTACAACTTTCAGTGGATACCTATTCTGAAACCTTCACCGGTAAAAAGCCGCCTGCCGTACGGCCGGCCTCGCACGTGCCGGATTTTCGTTTTATTCAGAACGCCCCCAACAAGTTTTTGCTTCAGACTACTGCTAATATTCCGTTTACGGAGGCCACGCGCCTTGCAGAACAACAATTTTTGGGCAAGGAATTCGATTTTAGGGAGGGTAAACCGGGCATAAAAATCACGGGGATAAAAGTATATGGTGATGATTACAGAATTGTGCTGGAAGCGCAGACGGAAGGGATGGTCAGCGGGACCTCTTATATTTCCGGTGTTCCGTTTTATGATGAACAGCAGCGCAAAATTGTGCTGGAAGATGTAGATTTTAAACTGAAAACAAAAAATATACTTCACAAAACAGCAGCAGCACTTTTTGAAAGCAGAATTGTGAAAATCATCCGTGACGAGTATGGGATCCCCACCGCAGAGCTTGAAGATTCTTCTCGCAAAAGCATTGTACAGGCCTTCAATACAGAATATTATAAAGGACTTAAACTGAGCGGAAAGCTGACAGGCCTCAAGCCTTCAAAAATTATTTTGCAACCTTCCGGAATTACGGCCATCATTGATACAGAAGCGCAATTGAGATTGTTGATACAAAATCTTTGATTAAACACATACATATGAAAAAAAAATTCAGACTCGCAGAGCAGCATAAAGCAGAACGCTTGTTCAGGTTTTTGAATTACATTATTGATTTTTGTGCGGTAATGCTGCTCATTTATATTTTACTCTTTCTGTATGTTTTCCTGAAATATGTTTTGACAGACATCCCCATGGAGGTTACTGCATATGAGCTGGAAAATGTAGATCCGTTGCTGGACCGGCTGGGTACTGCTTTGCTTTATGTCCTTATTCTCTTTGGGATGGAAAAATTAACCAATGGGAGAAGTCCGGGAAAGTTGATTACCGGAACTGTTGTGGTTAAAACAGATGGTACAGCATTGACCACTGCCGATTTGCTTCGGCGAAACTTTTCCCGGATTGTGCCTTTTGACGGACTTTCATTTCTCGGCACTAATGGCTGGCACGACTCCTGGTCAGACACCAGAGTGGTGAAAAAGAAAGCATACGAGAACGCCCGAAATCTTGAAAACGATATCCAGACCATAGGTGCAAAATAAATTTAGCGGATTTACTTTTGATAAAAAGAAAAATTGCTATATTTGCACACCCAAATGGTACTTTGGCCGAGTGGTTAGGCAGTGGTCTGCAACACCATCTACAGCGGTTCGAATCCGCTAGGTACCTCCATAGCAAGTTTCTGATTTTCAGAAACTTGCTTTTTTTATTCCACTGCTCTCGGTGACTTTAACGTTTCTTTAACACTTGTTTGGTTTCATTTTTGGCATGATGATGGTGACTGTGAATAGACAGTGACAAAAATGATGTTGAATATAAAATTAGAATTATGAAAAATATAGTAATGGCAGGTGCATTGTCCGTTTTTTTATTGACAGCCTGTAACAAAGAAGAAAAAATTGCTGAGAAATCTCTGGAACAACAAAAAATAGAGTTTCAGCAGCGTCAACTGGAAATTGAAAAGCAAAAGCTCGCCATAGAGAAAGAACGTATGGCCTACGAAGCACAGAAAAAAGCTGACAGTATCGCCGAGGTTCAGGAAGCCAAACGTGTGGCTGCTGCTTCCTCCAAAAGCAACGTGGTTCGTGAAACGCGTACTGTGTATGTAAACAATACGCCCAGCAGTTCCAACTCCGGTAGTAATAGCGGAGTCGCGCAGCAAGCTCCTCAGAAACAGGGGATGAGCCATACGGCTAAAGGAACCATCGTAGGTGCAGCCACCGGTGCAGCTGCAGGTGCATTGCTGAATAAGAAAAACCGTGGTGGTGGTGCGGTAGTAGGCGGTATCATAGGTGGTGCTACCGGTTATACCATCGGTAGATCCGTAGATAAAAAACAAGGAAGAGTACAATAACACCCAATCATAATCAATATACTTGAAAAAGATTGCTTATTTTTAAGCAGTCTTTTTTTATGTTACTTTTAATCCTCACCTGTATCTTGCTGTTGCCCGTTTTCTGGGGCTGGGGACGGCTGTTTCAGACTTTCGGTGGCAAGATTTTTACTGGTGTTTCGGGCACACTTTTATCGGGAATTTTTATTGTCAGCATTATGGCGGTATTAACCTCCTGGCTGTTGCCTCTGGGTACACCGGTGGAAGTCATCGTGCTGGGATTGGGTTTGCTGTCCTTTTTATTGCTGAAAGGGTACCGTTCTTTTTTTGATTTTTTTAAAAATAACCATTTGGTGATTCCGGCAGCGCTGGTGGTGGTGTTTTTTGCCACTTTTGCACCGTTTATTCTGGATCATTACGGATATTATGTGCCCACCGTAAAGTGGTTCCGCGAGGCAGGTCTGGTAAAAGGAATTGCCGGTCTGGATCTGATTCTGGGTCAGATGTCGTTCTGGCATGCGTTGCAGGCTGTGTTTTCGGGAATCGGTGATCCGTATCTGCGTCTCAATTTACCGGCTTTACTGATTTATCTGATTTATGCCACCGAAAAGAAATCGTGGCTGCATCTGCTGTTTATTCCATTGCTTTTTCCGTTTCTGCAATCGCCCGCTCCCGATCTTCCGGTCATTGCATTTGCTTTGATTTTGCTGAATGAAATCCTGTCCGGAAACAAAAATATTTTGTTGATCTTTGCTTTTTCAGTCTGGATTTTTGCCATGAAACCCACCGTGCTGTGGCTGCCCCTGCTCGCATTCATGTATGCTTTTATGATTCAGAAGCAACGGGTCAGCGTATTGTGGCCGGGAGTTTTTATTTTGGGTCTCTTTTTGGTTAAAAATATCTGGACTTTTGGTTTTCCTGTCTTTCCGGTGCAGATTGCGGACCTGGGCCTCAGCTGGAAACCTAATGCTGAAATTCTGGAAACTTCTGCCCGGCTTGCTACAGAAAAGACGTACGATATGCAGTACCGTTATGACGAAATCCGCAACTTCAGTTTTACGGAAAGAATAGCCAATTGGTTTTTGCTGAGCGGAATGAAGTCCGGTGTGCATATTGCCTTTTTCGTTGGCCTGGCTGCTTTCACATTTTTCACTGTTTTTAGGAGAGACAAGATGGTGTGGCTTATTTATTTGGCTGTTATGGTCAAAGTAATTCTTGTGATGGTTTTTTCTGCGCAGTACCGATTCTTTCTCGATGTATTTTTTGTTATCATCTTTGTGATGTTCAGTGGGTTAATCCGTAAAGAACTTGCCTGGTCGGGATTTGCGGTATTGGCCATCATCACAAGCGCATTTTTCATTACCCCGAAAATTGTCACTCAGTATATTCCCACGTTCAGACTGGGCGTGGCAATGCGGGGCTGGGACCGCATGCAACTGCTGAAACCGGCAGATTACCGCTTCAACAAATACAAAACCTACGTAATCGGAAATCTGGAGTTTAACGTGGTTTATGGCTATCTCTTCAATTATGATACCGCTTTGCCAGCCATTTCGCCCGCTTTTTTGGCAGAATACAGTGAAGCCGGTATTTTTCCCCAACTGAAAGGTAAAGAAATCCGGGAAGGATTTGTCTGGCGGAAAATGACTGCCGAAGAACAGCAATATTTAAAAGAAATCATCCGCCTGCATGAAGACTCAATACGCCAATAAGCCGTTGCAAAATCATATTTTCACCTCATACAATTTCACTAACTTTGTCACATGTTCACTTTAGGAAACTTTCTTACACTTTCTACGTTTGGCGAAAGTCATGGTGTCGGCTACGGAGGCATCCTGACCAATTTCCCTGCAGGCCTTAAGGTAGATGCAGAATGTATTCAGCAGCAGCTGGATCGACGCAAACCCGGCCAGAGTACATTGGTAACCCAGAGAAAGGAAAGCGATACTGTGAAATTTCTTTCCGGGATTTTTGAAGGAATAACTACCGGCACACCCATCGGATTTTTTATAGAGAATGAAAATCAGAAATCACGGGATTATGATCATCTGAAAGATGCGTACCGGCCCAGCCATGCAGATTTTACCTATGACCAGAAATTCGGTCACCGGGATTACCGTGGTGGTGGCAAGTCATCGGCCAGAGAAACCGTAAACTGGGTCGTTGCGGGTGCACTGGCCGCTCAGTTGCTTCCTGATGAGGTGCAGATTAACGCGTATGTGTCGTCTGTCGGTGATGTTTTTTGTGAAAAACCTTATCAGGATCTCGATTTTTCATTAACCGAAGCCAGCGATGTGCGTTGCCCGGATCCGGAAACTGCAGAACGCATGGCCTTGAGAATCAAAGAAATTAAAAAGGCCGGCAATACGATTGGCGGAACCATCACCTGTGTCATCAGAAATCTGCCGGTCGGAATTGGCGAACCCGTATTTGGGAAACTGCAGGCTGAACTGGCCAAAGCCATGATGAATATTAATGCCGCCAAAGGATTTGAATACGGGAGCGGATTTTGTGGCGCACGCATGACCGGTAGTGAACATAACGATGTTTTTAATGAAGACTTTTCTACCCGTACCAATCTCTCAGGCGGAATTCAGGGGGGAATCAGTAACGGAATGGATGTTTATTTCCGGGTCGCCTTCAAACCGGTGGCCACACTGCTTCAAAAGCAGGAAAGTGTAGACCGCCACGGAAACCGTATTCTTCTGGAGGGCAAAGGAAGACATGATGCGTGTGTGCTGCCGCGGGCAGTGCCGGTAGTGGAAAATCTGGCTGCGTTTGTGCTGGCAGATTTAATGCTCATTAACCAAATCAGAAAATTAGATATTAAGTAAATCATATTGTAACCATAAATAAAACTGATCATGAAAAAATACTGGGATCATACCATCACTTTTGACGAATACCTGCGCATTGCAGAACAACGGGTACAAAATCCGGCCACTGATGCTGACCGGGAATTCAAACCTTATTATGAACTGGGACTGCAGCGAATGGAACGCGCACTGAAAACTTTTAAAACAGATGAACAGCAGGCAGAAGT
Organism: Chryseobacterium sp. MFBS3-17; assembly: GCF_020687745.1. Classification (GTDB taxonomy): domain Bacteria; phylum Bacteroidota; class Bacteroidia; order Flavobacteriales; family Weeksellaceae; genus Marnyiella. Next base: position 224,056 of record NZ_JAJEWK010000010.1, on the reverse strand, counting down.
TCTGAAAAAGAAAAATTTTGACGGTAAAATTTTGATTATCTCTGAAGCGTGGTGCGGAGATGCCAGTGCTACCGTACCGGCGCTTGTAAGATTCTTTGAGCCGGACAATGAAGTGCGGATATTTTTGCGCGACAGTGACGTATCATTAATAGATCAGTTTCAGACCAACGGTACCCAATCCATTCCGAAGGTGCTGGTGCTGAATCACGATTTTACGCTGCGTGCCACATGGGGACCACGGCCTGCTGCTGGAAATGAAATGCTCAGGAAATACAAAGAAAATCCTGAAAGTTATACTCAGGAGGAATTTTATAATGATTTGCAGGTGTATTATGCCAAAAATAAAGGCCGGGACGCCATAGACGAAATTTTAAATCTGATTTAAAAATGAAATTTATCAAGAAAAACATTATTTATCTTATTGTATTGGCACTGATTGCTGTAGTGATACTGGTACCGGATATCAGAACTTATCTTCAGAAACAATTCTTTCCGGTAGCCACGGTAGAACAAGCCGTTCAGGTGGATGATGCCGATTACGATATTCAGCTGAAAGGAATCAATACCACCAGCACCAATTTCAAAAATTTTAAAGGAAAAAATCTGGTATTCCTGAATTTCTGGGGTACCTGGTGCAAACCATGCCGCGAGGAATGGCCCTCTATTCAAAGTCTGTATGATGAACGTAAAGATGATATGGATTTCGTACTGATTGCAATGCTGGACGAGGAGGAAGCAGTGCGCAAATTCCTGCAGGAGAACAATTATACGGTACCGGTTTATATTGCTGAAAGTCCCATCAACGGCAAAATTTTGCCAAAAGTGTTCCCCACCACATTTGTGCTGGATCCCGGCGGACGCATCCTGATGAAGGAAACTGCTACCAAAGACTGGAATACGCCCGCCGTACATCAGTTTATTGATACCGTAAAACCTTAGTGCAGAGGCTTTTGGTTAAAGTTAATGATTTTGGCAGGTAAATTGTTTTATAGACATCCGTAAACCAAAAAACATCAAACACAAAAATGAAATATTCTAAACTGGAGCTGGCCAGACAGGCCATTAAACACAAAGGATTCATCAAAAAAATTCCGGATATTGTGCGCATGCTCAATTACTGGCGAAAGGGCAAATATCCGGTCAATACCCTGGATCTTCTGTTGCCGGTGCTGGGTTTAATCTACGTGATTTCACCCATAGACCTGCTTCCGGAGATAGCCATACCCGTCCTGGGGGTAGCAGATGACCTTGCTGTTTTATCGCTGGCTTTGCCTAAATTACTGAAAGAGGTAGACCGTTTTCTGCTTTGGGAAGCCGGACATGTTGCCGGGATGCAAAATGTGTCTGATGCTGAAATTATAGATTAAAATAATCTGCTGAAAAATCATAAGGAACTCCGCTTTTTTGCGGAGTTTTTCTTTACTTTTGAGTGAAATTAATATTTGAGCAATGAAACTGGATTCCGACCTTATCAGTGATTTTATTTCCGGTATGCCGGAAGACCGCCGTGAGCCTGCAAAAAAGTTATACCATACCATTTCGCAAAATCTGCCATCCGGTTTTGAAGAAAGTTTCAGCTCCGGAATGCTGCACTGGCAGGTGCCTTTAAGCATGTATCCCGATGGGTATCACTGTACGCCCGGTAGTCCGCTTCCATTTCTGTCTGTGGCGTCACAAAAGAACTTTATAGCACTTTATCACATGGGAATCTATGCTGATGAAAATTTGCTGAACTGGTTTTTGGCGGAGTTTCCCGGGCATTCCAAAAGAAAGCCGGATATGGGAAAGTCCTGTATCCGTTTTAAAAAACCGGAAGAGATTCCGTTCCTATTACTGGCAGAACTCGTTCAGAAGATGACGCCGCAGCAGTGGATTTCACTCTACGAGTTACAACTTAAAAAGTGACCACCATTTAGCAGTGGGTTTTTGGATTTTCGTACATGTCGGACTGATCTTCAAAAGTGGTGTCCAGACATTTTAAATCTTTTTCAATCAGAAGAAACAATCCGCCTGATGTGCCATTCTCAGCAGTATGGTGTACGGTGATTTCGTCCGTTGCAGTAAGGGTATCGTAAGCAGACTGGTTCAGGAATACAGAAATTTTGCCATCAGAGAAATTTGCGTAGATATGTTCAGTTTCTGCATTCAGAGCAAGAGAGTACCTGAAGATTATTCCGTTTCCCAGATCCGTTGTCTCTTCTACGCTTTGTATTTCGGTCAGGTTCTTAATGTCAGTTTTGGTCAGTCTCAGGCGGATGCTGTTGCCCTTTATTCTGATTTTCATTGTTCAGTTTTTTAGTTAAAATTTAATCCGGTCTGCACCGCAGTACACATTGGCTTTTCCGTTTTTCAGGAAACCGATGAGAGTCATGCCGAAATCCTCGGCGGTCTCTACAGCCAGCGAACTGGGTGCTCCTATGGCGCAAACTATTTGCACGCCGGCCATCGCAGCTTTTTGAATCAGTTCAAAACTTGCTCTTCCGCTCAAAAGTACAATTTTTTCCTGCACAAAGAAAGGCTCTTCATCAGATTGCAGCAGTGCCGCGCCGATGAGTTTGTCCAGGGCGTTGTGCCGTCCTACATCCTCGCGCAAAGTCAGCAGATTGCCTGCGGCATCAAAAAATGCCGAAGCATGAATACCACCGGTGGCTTCAAAGGTCTGCTGTGCCTGCCGTAATTTTTCCGGAAATGTAAAGATTTCTTCCATTTTTACGGCGATTTCTTTGGTGATTTCCGGCGTCCGGCACACCTGTTTGATGGCGTCAATACTGTCTTTGCCACAAACGCCGCAACTGCTGGTGGTATAGAAATTTCTTTTCAGCTTTTCCAGTCCCGGCTCAAAATCAGGATGAAGGATGATAGTAATCCGGTTTTCTGATGCAGACCAGGATGCAGGTGTTCCTAAATTTTTAGCCGAAAAAATAATCCCTTCGGTAAATAAAAACCCAACAGCCAGCTCCTCATCATTCCCCGGGGTACGCATGGTGACAGAAACGGTAGAAGTACCGGATGCGGTTTTCAGGGAAATCTCCAGCGGTTCTTCCACAGCGAGCAAATCCTCAGTAGTAAACAGATCTGATTCTTTTATTTTTTGGATGTCAACTTTTTTTATCATGTTTCAGCGGATGGCTTTCAGTGCTCAAAATCCGTATTAAAGTTAAGAAATTCTTCCCGGGAATTGATGTTGGTTAAAAAATCGCCGGAATCTGCAGGTACTTTTATGGTATGAATGCTTTGCAGAAAGCGGTTTACAGAATTTCCGCCAGTTTTGTGGTATTCTGTGAGTTTGTGCAGGGCCTCTTTTTCAATGATGGAAATCAGGGGTTCCATACGTTCTCCGTTCAGGAAACAGACCGCCTCCGCAGTTTCAGTTCTTTCATTGAAAAGGGAGATGAGGTTTTCCATTTTCAGCATCGGATAATCAATGGCTATTACAAAAAGTCCACGGCCAGCCTTCTGTGTGGCAACCGTAAGCAGCCCTGTGAGCGGTCCGTTACCGGCAAATTGTGGATGGTCAGTGATGAATGTGCCTTCTTCCTCATTTGCCCACGTATGCCACTGATGCTCATTAACCGAAACTACTACCTCATCACAAAAAGGTTGCAGCAGGTTGCGGACTTTTTTCCATTGTGGCAACTCATCATACCGGATCAATGCTTTATCCTGCTTCATGCGCGAACTTTCACCGCCACAGAGGACTACACCGGTGAGTGGACGCAAACTCCCGGTTCTGAAATAGGTTTCGGGCAGAATAACAGCATGCTGAAGTCCGTACTTTTCGCAAAACTCCTGCACCATAAAGTCCCGTACAACAATCAGAATTTTTGTGTCAGATGAAGATTGTTCACTGAAAATTTTCACCAATAATTCGTGGAAGCCCTGGTTTTTCCGGATTTCCAGCGGACCGATTTCGTCAATGATCAGCCATTCCGGCTTGCGCAACCATGCATTCAGCACCACATCCTGCGCCCATACGAATGACGTTGCATCAAAGCGGTAGCGACCGGTTTCCAGGGTGCCCGCAGCGTTTTCCATGGCCATTTGTTCGCCGGATTCAATATTCTGAAAAACTCTTTTGCCATTGATTTTAGGCGAAAGAATACCGCATGCCCCCGGGGGCAGCCAGTTTTGAAGCAAAGTTGTCTTGCCACTGCCTATTTTCCCGGAAATAATGTGAATTTGTACTGATCTGCTCATGGGTTAAAGATAAAGAATCTGAGCAGAAAAGATCAGTCTTGATGATGATTGCCGGTTTCATCACCGGTATAAAGCGCAAGGGCCATCCAGGTGAGCAGGAATGTTCTGAATTTGCGAAAGGCAGATTTTTCCTGTTCCGCTAGGAGCCGGGCTTGGGCGGCATGGCTCCGGAATTGGGGTACATAATCCAGAACAGCGGTGACTGCAGTATGATGCCGGCGCGATTTTTTCCAGCGTTCCATGAAATATTTAAATAACGGATTGATGATGAAGAACAGAAGCCCGATGGCCGCAAAAGTCCGTGCCAGTGACCAAAGCGCTTTGTTTACCGATCCTGTAAACAGGAATACCGATGCTATAAACATGGAAATCATCAGCAAAGTGAGCAGTCTGGTGGTTTTTCCCTTTTTTTTGCGGGGACCCGTATCGTTTTCTAAAGGCTCCGCCAGTGAAGGCAGCGCATCTGCTTTTCTGCGAATGGCTTCCGGCAGCATAATGGCAAAATTACCGGCCAGGATACCACCGATGAAGTACATGCAACAATAAATGCCCACTACGGCCATGGGGAACATGGCCAGACTTTCTATATGGAACTGTTTAGACAGCGCTTCGAAAAATTCCTGGAAAGCATCCCAGATGTTTTGCCCGAAAATCAGAACCAGCATCAATAATTTCTGCAAAGCACTTTCCATTAAGGCAATAACACCGTAAAGAATGGCTGAAAACCTGTTGGTGGGAAAAAGCGCATAAATCAGTGCACCCACCATACCCTGAAAAAGTACGGCAATATAGGCGGTGAATGGTGAGTGAGGACTGGCAATGGCTTTCACCAGTACCACAATCAGGGTAGCCTGCAGAATGGTACGGAACTTATTTCTGGTATTGAGAGCCATGAAGGTGACGATCATTACCGCAAAGCTTCCCAGAATGAGTCCGGTAAACGGGAGTTTCATGGCGTGAAAGATTCCGCCCAGGCCGCTTTCGCTTACGGCCCACAATGCGGTCAGCTTGGTAATCAGTACGGAGTTTCCGGTGTTTAGGGATTTGTCTTGGTCAGTAGTCATCGCATGTATAAAAAAATGCAGCGAAACCGCTGCATCATCTTCGGGTTAGATTCTTCTGATGTCGGCTCCCAGTGCCTTCAGGCGGCCGTCTATGTTTTCGTAGCCGCGGTCTATCTGCTCGATATTGTGGATGGTGGATTTTCCTTCGGCAGAGAGGGCGGCAATCAGCAGGGCATTTCCTGCACGGATATCCGGGGAAATCATGGTAGTTCCGCGCAGTGGCGATTCATGATTCATCCCAACTACTGTAGCACGGTGGGGGTCACACAGTATAATCTGTGCACCCATGTCAATCAGTTTATCCACGAAGAATAAACGGGATTCAAACATTTTCTGATGAACGAGCAGTGTTCCTTTGGCCTGTGTGGCCACTACCAGAATGATGGACAACAGATCCGGTGTGAATCCGGGCCACGGCGCGTCTGAAATGGTAAGGATGGAGCCGTCTATAAATTTCTGGATTTTATAATTTTCCTGAGCCGGAATGATCATATCATCGCCTCTTTGTTCCAATTGTATGCCCAGTTTCCGGAAGGTAAGCGGAATAACGCCCAGGTGGTTCCACTGTACGTTTTTAATGGTGATTTCTGACCGGGTCATGGCGGCCAGTCCAATCCAGGATCCAATTTCAACCATGTCCGGCAGCAGCGTATGTTCGGTACCATTCAAGCGGCTCACGCCTTCTATAGTGAGGAGATTGGAGCCTATACCACTGATTTGGGCGCCCATCCGGTTCAGCATTTTGCAGAGTTGCTGCAGATAAGGTTCGCAGGCAGCGTTGTAAATTCTGGTTTTGCCTTTAGCCAGTACAGCGGCCATAATGATATTGGCTGTACCGGTAACAGAGGCTTCCTCCAGCAACATGAATTTTCCCGTCAGTTCTTTGGCTTTCAGGCTGTAAAAATATTCTTTGTCATCATAAAAGAATTCTGCGCCCAGTTCCACAAAACCTTGAAAATGCGTATCGAGACGTCTTCTGCCTATTTTATCACCACCGGGTGTGGGCATGTATGCTTCACCAAACCGGGTGAGCATGGGACCCAGCAACATTACGGAACCCCGCAGTCTGGCGCCGTCTTTTTTGAATTCTTCAGATTTGAAATAATCGAAATTGATTTCATCTGCTTTAAAACTGAAATCTCCGTGAGCGTGTCTGGTCACTTTTACCCCCAGGTCTTTCAGAATGTCAATCAGTCTGTTTACATCATGTATATCGGGGATATTATTAATTCTGACCTCTTCATCGGTAAGCAAAACGGCACATAGTATCTGTAAAGCTTCATTCTTTGCACCTTGCGGTGTAATATCTCCCCGCAATTCTTTACCCCCAATAATCTCAAATGTTCCGCTCATTATTTTCTTCTGTTTTGGTTTTGCTGACTCCGGTGTCTGTTCTGATTTTTTTGGTGTTGGTTTTTTTGATTTTTATTCCGGTTTCCGGTGAAATACAGTTTGCTTTTTTCCAGACTGTCCAGATTGGTCAGATCCAGGCGGTCTTCACTGAGTTCTTTCAGGTGGCGGAAGATGACATCATCTGTCACGTGTTCTTTATTGTAAATATTATAGGACTTCTTCATGTTATTGGCAATGACTTCTATCAGCGCCAGTTTTTCATCGCCTTCCTCCAGTTCAATGGCTTTTTCTATAAGCTGAAGAATACTTTTGCCATAGAATTTAAATTCGCCCTGCAGTTTGGGGTATTCCATTTTCATGGGTTTTTCCTTAATCTGTTCGCGGGTGGGAAATGGGTAGGGTGAACTTACATCCAGATCATATCCGGAAAGGATGAATAAGTGATCCCACAGTTTATGCTTATAATTATCCTCGTCCCGGAGCTGCGGGTTTCTCTGCCCCATGAAATCCACGATGGCTGCGGCCATTTCATCGCGTTCTGTTTTATCTGTAATTTCCTTGCAGCGCTCTACCAGTTGCTGGATCATGCGGCCATATTCCGGCATATGCAATGGGTTTCTCTGTGTATTGTATTCCATAATTGCAAATATAGGATTTTGCGTTCAGTTGAAGTGATTGCGGTACAATAAATCCATGTTATGAAATGATTTTACGCCTTTGTGCTTCACTTGGGATTTCGCAGGTTCCACCAGAGAGTTTCTGACGGTTTGCGGCAACCAGATCATAAATTTTATCTGAAAAAAACGTTGGAAATATTCCTAAAATTGTGGCCAGCCTGTAGGTGCCTCCCAGTATTTTTGCGATGTGTATAACTGCTTTTGATTTTACCATATAAAATCCCTGTGGTTTCCACAGGTAAAGCGTGTTGAACTGTTTCTGGTTCAGTCCCCGTTCGGACAGAAATTGCTGTCCGAAGTCCGACTGAAGGGAGGCAAACAAAAACTGATCCTTCCTGTCCCGGGCCAGAATCCACTGTACCCAGTAGTTGCAGAATCCGCATTCGCCGTCGTACAACACGTAATATTTTCCAGGGTCTGTCTGTATATTCATTTTATTGATAATCTTGCAGATTATTCATCATTCTGGTGTCTTCTTCTATCTGTCTGAAATACTGAGCCAGTTCTTGCCTTTCTTCATCAGAAAGCTGGGCTTCCGGATGTCCCAGGACATAAGACTGGAGTGGCATTTTTGCTGTTTCAGTAAGTTCTGCAGCTTCCTGAAGTTTCCGGATCTGTCTCTTTGGTTCATAGGTGGAAAACAGTGAAAAGTTCAGGTTCTTTCTGCCTTCCTCTATATGCGACTGCATAAACCAGGCCACAGGCTGTATGTGGGTATACCAGGGATATCTTGTTTCATTACTGTGACAATCGTAGCAACTGTTGCGGATGATTGTGGCAGTGCTTTCAGGCGTATCTTTAATCTGGAGAAAATCCATGCCTTTGTTTACCGGCGGATTGGTCTGGTCTATTCTGAAAAACTGAATAATTACGAAGCAAACCAGCAGGACAATCAGAAGTTTTTTCATAGCTCTTCAAATTTTGTGCAGGTGAATTTACAAAAAATGACGGAATGGAGTGCAAGCTGCTGCAAAATGTCCAGCACTTTCACAAATAAAGAAAGGTATATCGTATTGGGTTCTTACATTTTACGTTATCTTTGCAAAAAATTTTTGGGCTTCAAAGGTTGGAGTAACCCATTCTTTTTTAACAGCGGGCAGAAAAACATTTTTTGGAAGGATAATCCGAGTTTTTCCCGCAAAAGAAACAAATTTTTATGAGCAATATTGTAGCAATCGTTGGACGTCCCAACGTAGGCAAATCCACTCTGTTTAACCGCTTGCTGGAGAGAAGGGAGGCCATTGTAGATTCCACTGCGGGAGTAACCCGTGACCGCCATTACGGCAAATCTGACTGGAACGGTGTAGACTTTACCGTGATTGATACCGGCGGATATGAAGTAAATACCGAAGATGTTTTTCAGGAAGAAATTTCCAAACAGGTACAGCTGGCCATAGATGAAGCCACCTCCATTATTTTTATGGTGAATGTGGCAGAAGGTCTTACCGATACGGACCGCGAAATTTTTGAAATGCTGCGCAGAGCCAATAAGCCATTCTATATTGTGGTTAATAAAGTAGATTCTGCCAAAGACGAACTTCACGCCACAGAATTTTACCAGCTGGGAATTGAAAAATATTATACCATTTCTTCTGCTTCAGGATCCGGAACCGGTGAGTTACTGGATGATGTGGTGAATGAATTTCCTACCAGTGATTATCAAGACCCCTTCGAAGGACTTCCCAAAATTACCATCGCCGGGAGACCGAACGTAGGGAAATCAACCCTGACCAATGCACTGCTGGATGTGGAAAGAAATATTGTGACTGATATTGCAGGCACTACCAGGGATTCCATAGAAACGCTGTACAATAAATTTGGTCACGAATTTGTGCTGGTAGATACTGCCGGTATGCGTCGTAAAGCCAAAGTGAAAGAGGACCTGGAATTCTATTCCGTCATGCGTTCCATACGGTCTATAGAATATTCAGACGTGGTCATTATTATGGTAGATGCCACGCTGGGCTGGGAGTCTCAGGACATGAACATCTTTGGCCTGGCTCAGAAAAACAGAAAAGGTATTGTAATCCTGGTGAACAAATGGGACTTGGTGGAAAAAGAGACCAATACGACCCGGGATTTTGAAAATCAGATTAAATCCAAAATCGGACAGTTTACCGATATTCCGATCCTTTTTGTGTCGGCATTAACCAAGCAAAGAATTCTGAAAGCTGTGGAGGTTGCCATGGAAGTTTACCAGAACCGGGCGAAGAAAATAAAGACGTCTAAGCTGAATGAGGTGATGCTCCCTGTTTTTGAACAAACGCCGCCACCGGCCATCAAAGGGAAATACATTAAAATTAAATATTGTGTGCAGCTGCCCACACCGAGTCCGCAGTTTGTTTTCTTCTGCAACCTGCCGCAATATGTGAAAGAGCCTTATAAGCGTTTCACCGAAAATCAGTTGCGTAAGCAGTTTGGTTTCACGGGAGTGCCTATTGAAGTGTACTTCCGGCAGAAATAAATCTGTCCGGATTCTCTCCAAACAAAAAAACCTCTTTTAATCAGTCGTTAAAAGAGGTTTTTTGTATAAAAGCATCAGGTACTAGTTTACCGGAGCTGTAAATTTTGCAAGGGGTGCCATGCGCGCTTTGATGAGCTGCAGTTCATCTCCGTTAATGATGAAAGAATCTGCGGTATTCAGCACCTGCTTCAGTTGATCCTCCATCTGCATATCAGCACAGGCTTTCATAGTACTGATTCCCTGGCTTAATTTCAGGCGGTTGTGAGCTTCTGTACTGAAACTTCCCCGCAGAATATTACAGCCGGCAGTGGCTACATAGGTCTGGTCTTCATCAGAAAACTGAATGTACATTTCCGGGGTATTTGCACCATACTGTACCGGTTTTTGCATCAGTTCTGTGAGTCTCCATTTCCGGTGAAGAATTTTGTAATTGTCTTTGGATAAGATATAATGACTGGCCAGATTGCCCGTGATTTTATTCCCGGATTGATCCAGAAGGGTCAGCGTGTTTTCTCCTACAAAGTATTGTATTTTGTCTTTTTTATCCCTCAGTATCACAGTACTGCCATCTTTGGACCATTCAAAAGTACCGGCTGATTCAAAACTGTTTCCATCTTTACCCAGATATTGCTGTACCTGTTTGTAAGTGTTGTTGCGGTTCAGATATACGGTAGTTTTAATGCCTTCGCAGTCTGCACAGGGCAGTGTACCACGGTAAATACCGTCGTAATCCAGTGAGGTTTTTGCGTTGTGGTCTGAGCCGGCATTTTTCTGCGTATCACAGGCCAGGATCAGCAATACTGCAACAGTCAGTGCGACCAGCATGCCGAAAGTCGGGAAGCGTTTGTGTTTTCTCATTGTTAAGGATTTAAAATTTGCTCTACTAATGTACGCAATAATAAAATGTACACACACTGGTGAATTGTTTTTTTCTGAATTTGGGTCATATTGCAAAAAAAATCCGGAGCGAAGGAATTCAGTCCGGATCAATGTGTGATTATTTTTTAGGGATGTTTTTCAGAATTTCCTGTAGGAATTTCCAGAACTTCTGGGCGGAGGGAATATTAGCTCTTTCGTCTGGTGAATGTGCCCCTCTGATGGTGGGTCCGAAACTTACCATATCCATTTCCGGGTAATTGGATCCAATAATTCCACACTCCAGTCCTGCGTGACAGGCCACGACTGCCGGTTTGCTTCCAAATTCCTTTTCGTAAATGGATTCCATTACTTTTACAATGTCTGAACCTGGTTTTGGTTTCCAGCCCGGATAGGAACCGCTGAACTCTACCTTCATGCCTGCCAGCTCAAAAACCGATTTCAGCTGTTCTGCCACCGCATATTTGCTGGATTCTACAGAGGAACGGCTCAGATTCATTATTTTCAGTGAACCATCTTTCAGTTCTACTCTTGCCACATTATTGGAGGCTTCTACCAGGTCCGCAACATCCGGACTCATTCGGTAGACACCATTGTGAGCAGCTTTCAGCGCCAGAATAATTTTCGCTGAATCTTCTGCACTGATTCCTTTTTCGTGGGAGCTGTAATTTTCTATAGAAATGTTCAGGTCTTTCTCCACGGACGCAAATTCTTCCATAATTTCCTTTTTCAGGGCAATGGCATCTGCGGTGAATTCTGCTGAATGGCGTACGGAAAATACGGCGGTTGCTTCCCGCGGAATGGCATTTCGCAGGCCACCTGCATCTATGGAAATCAACTCCAGGTTTTGATTTTGGAGACCGGTGTACAGCAGTCTGCCCAAGATGATGTTGGCATTGCCGAAGCCTTTATGAATATCCATTCCGGAGTGACCGCCCTGCAGTCCCTTCACAGAAATCATCATAATCTGGCCATCAGGTTTGATCAGGTTATAGGTCTGTGATGCAGTGACATCTATACCGCCGGCGCAGCCTATGTCTATTTCATCATCTTCTTCTGTATCCAGGTTCAGCAGAATGTCACCGGTAAGGGTGCCCGGTTTCAGTCCGATGGCTCCGGTCATTCCTGTTTCTTCATCAATGGTGAATAAAGCTTCAAGGGCGGGGTGTGCTATATCGGTGCTCTCCAGCACGCTCATCATGGCAGCTACGCCCAGGCCGTTGTCCGCACCCAGGGTAGTTCCCTTGGCTTTTACCCAGTCGCCGTCTATTTCCATCTGGATTCCCTGGGTTTCAAAATCAAAGAGTACATCACTGTTTTTCTGATGTACCATGTCCAGGTGGGACTGCAAAACAACCGTTTTACGGTCTTCCATTCCCGAAGTGGCCGGTTTGCGGATGATGACATTGCCCACTTCATCTACTGTGGTGGGCAGATTAAGATTTTCACCAAAAGTTTTAATAAATTCTATTACTTTTTCTTCTTTCTTAGAAGGTCTCGGAACGGCATTCAGCGCCGAAAAGTTTTTCCAGAGTACCCGGGGTTCTATCTGTGTAAGATCCATAGATTAAATTTTGATCAAATTTAAGAATAATTAATGCCTTAAGAAAACCATTGGCAGATAATAAATGTGTTTTGCTGATGACGAGACAGGTTTCCCTGCATGCACCGCTCCTGAAAATATTGTATTTTTGTGGGATGGATTTTCCAAGTAAAGTTTTGGCTAAAGCCGTAGATGAAATTTCAGGGTTGCCGGGAATCGGTAAGAAATCTGCACTGAGACTGGCATTGCATCTTCTGAAACAACCGGAGAGTCAGGCAATCGCATTGGGTGATGCACTGAAAAATCTGGTTCAGCTTATTCAGTATTGCAGAGAATGCCATAATTTTTCGGATACGGAGGTATGTGATATCTGTGCCAATGCGAAACGCAATGAAGAAGTGTTGTGCATTGTAGAAGATGTGCGGGATGTGATGGCGATAGAAAATACCGGTAAATTTCACGGGAAATATCTGGTGCTGGGCGGTAAAATTTCGCCTATGGAAGGCATTGGTCCCGGCCAACTCCATATTACTTCCATAGACAGAAAACTGGAAACAGGCGTGGTGAAGGAATTGATTTTTGCACTCAGCGCTACGATGGAAGGGGATACCACGGCGTATTACATTTTTAAAAAGTTCCGCCACCGGGGGGTGACCTTCTCTACCATTTCGCGGGGCATCTCGGTAGGAGATGAGCTGGAATTTGCAGATGAGATCTCACTGGGGCGTTCTATTCAGAACCGCGTGCCGTATAACGAAGCAGATTAATCCAAACTATGGAAACAATTTCGGTAATCATTCCTATGTATAATGCAGAAGCCACCATCTGTCGTGCGCTGGATTCGGTAAAGAACCAGATTTACAAAGGAGGTTTTGAAATTATTATTGTAAATGACGGATCCACGGATCACAGTGCTCAAATGGTAAATAGCTATATTCAGGAGAATAAAAATTTGAATATCAGGTTAATTGAACAGGTCAATTCCGGAGTGTCCAAAGCAAGAAATGTGGGCATGAAAGAAGCCGGAGGAAATTTTATTGCGCTATTAGATGCGGATGACGAATGGATGCCGGAAAAAACGGAGAAACAAATGAAATATTTAATGAATCCGGATCTGAAGATTGATTTCATGGTGTCGTTATGGAATAATGAACGGGTAACTTTTCCTTATTTTAAAGACAGAAAAACCGGCCTTGTGAAAGTGGGTTTAAGACAACTGTTGCTGAAAATTACCGGACAGACCTCAACGGCCATTTTTAGAAAAGAAGTACTCCGCAAAACCGGCTATTTTGATGAAAAACAGAAATATTCCGAAGATGCGAATTTCTGGATGCGGGTTACGGAACATTATAACATGATGCTGCTGCCCGAACGTTTGGTGTTGGCAGGCGGAGGGAAAAAATCCTTTGGTGTTTCCGGCTTGTCCGCAAACCTGAAAGAAATGGAAAGAGGAATTCAGAAAAATAACAGGGAAATGTACCACTCAGGCCGGATTACATTCGTAGAATTCCTTTTTTATTATACAGTTTCGAAGTTAAAATATGCAATAAGACCTTTCAGATAAATGTTAACGAAATTCTTTTGGACCATCAGAGCATTATTGTACAGCCCTTTTTTCGGAAAAATGGGAATGCCTTCCTATTTAGGCAGACCTCTTTTTTTAATGGGTTTAAAGCGGGTTTTCGTTGGAAAAAAAGTCAGGATTTTCCCGCATCTCAGAATGGAAACACATCAGAAAGGATCAATTTATATTGAGGATGATGTCATCATTTCTCAGAATGTGCACATCACTTCCGCCGGAAATCTGCGCATCGGAAAAAGTTCACTGATTCTTGCCAACGTATTTATTACTAATATTGACCACGATTACCAAACCATTGGCCAGCATGTGGTGAAACAAAAATACCATGTAAAAGAAACGGCCATCGGCGAAAACTGTTACATCGGAATGGGAGCAGCCATCATGGCGGGTACTATTCTGGGCAAACAATGTGTTGTAGGGGCCAACGCAGTGGTGCGCGGAACATTTCCGGATTTCTGCGTCATCGTAGGTGCGCCGGCAAGAATTGTTAAAAAGTATAATCCGGACACCCAAAAATGGGAAAAATGGAAAGAATGAATTTTAAAAATATTCTTATTACAGGCGGTGCTGGTTTCATAGGAAGTCATCTCGCGCTGGCTTTGGTAAAGCAGGGTTGCACGGTTACTGTACTGGATCATCTTTTGCCGCAGGTTCATGGTGATAATCCCGAACAGGATTCTTTTCTGTACCAAAGCATTATTCCGCATGTTACATTTATAAAAGGAGATGTTACCCAACGAAACGACTGGAATAAAGCGCTGCGTGATCAGGAAGTGGTCGTTCATCTTGCTGCCGAAACGGGAACAGGACAGTCTATGTACAGCATTCACCGGTATGCTGAAGTAAATGTTTCCGGTACCGCACATCTTCTCGATGCTCTCGTTAATGATGATCACAGCGTTAAAAAAGTAATTGTAGCCTCATCCCGTGCGATGTATGGTGAAGGAAAATATCTTCATCCGGTTTTGGGCAATGTTTATCCATCGCAGCGGAATCCTGAAGAAATGAAGAAAGGAAATTTTGAGGTCGTTCTGGAAGATTTAGAGCCGCTGAAAGTATTGCCGACAGATGAATCTTCCCGCATTCATCCGGTTTCCGTGTACGGAATGACCAAACAATATCAGGAAGAAATGCTGCTTTCTGTAACCAAAGTTCTGGGAATTCCTGCCGTTGCTTTGCGCTTTCAGAATGTGTACGGAGAAGGGCAGTCGCTCATTAATCCGTATACCGGTATTTTGTCGGTTTTTTCTAATCAGATTCTCTCCGGAAAACCGGTGCGCGTATTTGAAGACGGAAAAGAATCCCGCGATTTTATTCATATTGATGATGCTGTTCGGTCTTTTATTTTGGCCATTGAAAATACTATTTTGAAAAATGAAGCGGTAAATATCGGTACGGGAATTCCGGTAACGGTGCTTGAAGTGGCGCAACAATTAATTAAAAATTACCGTTCTGAGGTTCCGGTTCAGGTGACAGGCCAGTTCAGAATCGGAGACATCCGCCACAATTTTGCTGACACCACTAAGGCGGAACATCAGTTGGGATTTAAAGCGAAGGTATCCTTTGAAGAAGGACTTAAAAGATTTTGTAAGTGGGTGCAGAATCAGGAGATTAAGGATAATCAGTTCGAACGTTCTCTGGCAGAAATGACTTCCAGAAAAATGCTTTTCTGATCAGAATGGATGTTAAAGGAAAAAAAATACTGTTGATCTCGGTCCGTTTTTTCGGGTATGAAAAAGCCATTGTCGAACGGTTGCAGGAACTGGGTGCTACAGTCGATTTTTTTGATGACCGTCCTTCCAATTCTGTTTTGCAAAAGGGAATCATCCGGGTGTTTCGTAGCGTTTTGGCTTTTCAGATTCAAAAATACTATCGTTCTGTTTTCAAAAAAACGGAAAATAGAAAGTATGATTATTTCTTGTTGATCAAAGGCGAAGCGATTCCGTTGTCCTTCATCAAAAAAATAAAAAAGGAAAATCCCGGCATGAAAATGATCGCTTATACCTACGACGCTCTTCATGAACATCCCAGGTTTGCAGATTTTATTCCGTATTTTGATAAAAGTATAACGTTCGACAGAGCTGATGCTTTGAATAATAACATGGGTTTCAGGCCGCTTTTTTTCCTTGATCAATACAGGAAGTCGCATTCTCATTCTCGGCCGGAAGTTGACGTTACTTTTATTGGAAGTGCACATACAGACCGGTATCGCATTGGCGAAAAAGTAAGAAAAGCGTGTGAAAAAGCCGGGTTGAGTACTTTTTTTTATTATTATGCGCCGGGGAAAACTGTGCTGGTTCTGAAAAGAATTTTCGATAGAAATTTTAAAGATTTTGATCTCCGGAAAGCCAGTTTCAAAAAGCTTTCCCATTCTGAAATTTCCCGATATTACCAGAAGACAAAAGCGGTTCTGGACATCAATAAACCTTTTCAGAACGGACTTACCATGAGGACTTTTGAAGTGATGGCATTGGGCAAGAAACTGATTACTTTCAATGAGGATATTAAAAATTATCCGTTCTATCATCCGCAAAATATTCTTATTACAAACCGGGAGCAACCCGAGATTCCGCAAAGCTTTTTAGCCTCAAAAACGGTCAGTATTCCGGAGGAAACCCTGCAAATGATGTCGCTTGATTCCTGGTTGAACGGTGTTTTTTTTGAGGATCAGAGGAACTATTGGTTTTCACAAAAAAATACGGATCAGAATTCCTGAACCGTACTTTATTTTTTTAAATTGTTGATTTCTTATTGTCCTGCAGGAACCTGTTGTGGAGCAGGAGCAGGTTGTGTGGCCGGAGCACTCTGTACAGGAGCTTCGGTAGCAGCCGGAGCCTGAGGAGCCATCTTCATTTTTGGTTTTGCAGTAAGCACCACGCTTAAAATGGAAAGCACAACAATCGTGATTCCGATCGTCCAGGTGGCTTTCTCCATAAAGTCATTGGTTCTTTGCACTCCAAACTGTGCAGAAGATGCCCCTCCGAAGGTCGAAGAGAGACCTCCGCCCTTAGGGTTTTGTGCCATAATAATAATAATCAGAAGAACACAAGCGATCATGATCAGCACCATGAATAATGTAAATATTGTACCCATTATGTATTTTAAGAGTTTTTTAAGTTCGCAAAATTAACTTTTTTTTGCCGAACTACAAAATAGTGAGCGGAATACTTCCGTTTCTACACCCTTTAAATCAGAAAAATAAACGGCAACTTTCGCTGCCGTTTATCAGATGATTCATGAATCAATTATTTAAAGTCTGTATCTTTTGCCTGGTTTACCTCATAAGCGGTCACGTTGAACTCTACATCCATGCCGCCCAGATTCTGGGTGATTTTGTAGGGCATCTTCACGCCGGATACATCTTTGTAATCAGAGTAGGTAGAAGGTACCGTTTGTCCGCCCTGGCTTCTAGTTTCGCCGGTCTTCAGCCCGGTTTTGGTGCTGTAAAAATAAGTAATGTCCTTACCTTTTACCACATAAGCATCTTCTCCGTTATTCTTTTCAATACCGGTTACTTTGAACTCCTCGGATTTTCCGAATGCCAGTTCAGGGAACAGTTCTTTGTTTTCAGCCAGTTCCTTTACGGCATCCTCCGGAAGCGGCATTTTCTGTCCCTGTGCTTCCATATAGCCTTGCTTTCCGTCAAATACTACCTTCTGCATGGTTTGTCCCATCATCTGCATATCCATCATCATTTTCCCGCCTTTTTGCTGAATGAGTTTCATGTTGATGTCCATTCCCTGGATTTTTCCGGTGGCGTTCGTGGTGATGGAGTTCAGTTTTTGCACATTGGCAGCACCGCCTATGGCTGCAATATACTTGTCTGCCACTGCAGAGGGCGTTACGCTGGCGTCTGCTTTCTGGGCTACTGGTTTTGCAACCGGATTTGCCTGGTCGTCATAATATTTCACAGGATAACCCAGTTTCTCTAAGTTATCTGCAATTTCAGATGCTTTACCGGCAATGAAAATTCTGGATTTTTCCGGCATAATGGTCGCTTTTACCGCATTGGAGATATCTCCGGCCGTTACTTTGTCTATAGATTTCAGATAATTGGTATAAAAATCTGCCGGCAGATTCTGTGTTTTCTGGTTCACCGCAAAACGGGCAATGGTTTCAGGTCTTTCCAGCGAACGGATGAAATCTCCCTTCAGTTTGGCTTTTGCATTTGTAAGCTCTTCAGTTTTTACGGTGGAAATACCTTTCAGTTCATTCATGAATTCCTGTACGGCCTTATCGGTTACTTCATTTCTTACACTGGCTTCTGCAGAAAAAGAAGGTCCGTATTTATAGGTAGAGAGGGAAGAGTACGCACCATAGGTGAATGCGTTTTTCTCTCTCAGGTTCATGAAAAGTCTGGCTTCTCCGCCGCCACCCAGGATATAATTGGCCATAGTGGCTGCAAAATATTTCGGGTCATTCATTTTCAGGTCGTGAATGTTTCCTACGCTGATTACAGATTGCACGGCGTTCGGAACATCTACGATGTTGATTTCAGTTTTGGCCACATTTGCAGCCGGCTCCAGCGGAGCATAAGTCGTGTTGGATTTTTTCCAGTTATTCAGGTTCTTTTCAACCAGTTTTTTTACTTCGTCGAATTTTACATCACCTACAATGACCAGGTGTGCATTGTTCGGAATGAAATGC
Organism: Chryseobacterium sp. MFBS3-17; assembly: GCF_020687745.1. Lineage (GTDB taxonomy): Bacteria > Bacteroidota > Bacteroidia > Flavobacteriales > Weeksellaceae > Marnyiella. The sequence goes on along the minus strand of NZ_JAJEWK010000010.1, from coordinate 205,653 downwards.
TTGCTGTACAGATTCTGCACATCTGCCAGTTTGATGGCTTTGATGCTGGCTTCTGTTTCAAATTCCCCGCGGGAGGTATTCTTGCCGTAAATCAAGGCGTTGGATACTCTGGAGGCAATAGCGTCTGCACTTTTTTCACTTGCCTTCAGTCCTTCAATCATCCGGTCTTTGGTTTTCTCTACTTCTTCGCCGGTAAATTTAGGATTGATAATGGCATCAGACATCAGTCCCAGTACTTCAGGGAAATATTTAGAGAGCGAATTAGAAAAAGCACCTGATGCGGAGAAGTTGATGCTCGCGCCCAGATAGTCTACTCTTTTGTTAAAATCATCTTTGCTCATTTTGGTCGTCCCGTTCCCCAGCTGGTCTGCCATTACCTGGCTTACCCCTACAATATTACCTTCGTAAAACGGCGGGCGGTCCATGCTCAGCGTTACATTTACGCGCGGTAACTTATGGTTTTCTACCACCATCACCGTAAGACCATTCTTCATGGTGAAGGTTTTCGGCGTGGCAATATTAATGGTAGGCGTAGGTCCCGGAACCGGCATTTTGTTGATGTCAATTTTTTGGGCATGAACAGCACCCGAAATCAAAAATGCTGCTGCTATATATTTAAAATTATGTTTCATTGTAAGATTACTTTTTTTCAGGTACGTAGTTGATGATTACTCTTTGGTTGCTGTTCAGGTATTTTTTTGCCGCATCCATAATGTCCTGGCGGGTGATAGAGCGGTAAATATCTATTTCTTTGTTAATGAGGTTGGTATCGCCCATCAGCATGTAGTTGGTCGCCAGTGAGCCGGCAATACCCTGAATGCTGGAGTTGGAATTGACAAACTGATTCTCAAACTGATTCTGAAGTTTTTGGTAATCTTCTTCCGAAATCAGTGTCGTCTGAATTTTTTTAATTTCCTCATCTATGACCTTTTGCATATCAGCTTTCGGCGTAGTTCCCATAGGCAAAGCAAAGAATGCGAAAATCCCTGCATCTTCAAAACCAATACTGTTGGCAGATACCTGAAGCGCTTTTTTCTGCTCATCTACGAGTTTCTTGTACAGTACAGAGGATTTACCACCGCTCAGATATGCTGAGATCATATCCAGAATTTTGGAGTCTCTGTGCTTGTTAGAAGGGGTTCTGTACGAGTAAATGTACGCAGGAATCTGAATGTTCGGATCCGTAACCGTCACTTCTTTTTCCTGGGTAATAGGCGGATCCATCGGGAAGTTTTTCGGAGTTACCGTTCCCTTCGGGATAGAACCATAGTATTCTTCAATCCATTTTTTGGTCTGATCCGGGTTTATGTCTCCTGCTACGACCAGTACTGCATTATTAGGAACATAATATTTTTTGTAGAAGGCCTGAAACTCATCCAGTTTAGCAGCATTCAGATCTTCGATGGATCCGATTACAGACCAGTGGTACGGATGCTTGGTAAAGGTGTTTTCCAGAATGGAATTGAACAGGTTCCCATAAGGCTGGTTGTCCATTCTCATTCTCTTTTCTTCTTTCACAACTTCTCTCTGGGTGTCTACGCCAATCTGGTTTACCACACCACTGCGCAGTCTTTCAGCTTCCATCCACAGTCCAAGTTGAGCGTTGTTAGACGGGAATGTTTCGTAGTAATACGTTCTGTCACTGGTAGTGTTCGCATTATTGGTTCCACCGTTTGCAGATACAATTTTGAACCAGTCGCCACGGTTGATGTTCTTGGTACCCTCAAAAAGAAGGTGCTCAAAGAAGTGAGCGAAACCGGATCTTCCAGGATCTTCATCCTTGGATCCTACATGATACATCACGCCGGTAGTCACTACCGGAGCACTGTTATCCTGGTGAAGAATCACATGAAGTCCGTTCGGAAGCTTGTATTCTTCAAATTTAATTTGCTGCGCATTAAGCATTAAGCTCACAAAAGCCACGGCAGCAGCGGAAAGTATTCTTTTTTTCATGAAAAATAAGTTATTTTATTTATATGTGTAATAGGTATAATTTTGTTAAAGATTGTTACAATATTGACTGGTTTTTACACAAGATTAAGACCCGGAAACAACAAACTGTCGGTTTTGAATCATTTCTGCGATGGCCAGCATGTCTTCGCCAATCAGCCGGTCATCTTCCAGTTTGGCTACTTTACTGCGTATGATGCGGTAGTTTTCTTCAATAATGTCCGAGCATTTTGCCGGTCTTCGAAATTCCAGACCCTGTGCGGCAAACATCAGTTCCACAGCCAGAATATGCACCAGGTTGTCCAGAATGCGGTTCAGTTTCCGCCCGGAAATGCTGCCCATAGACACATGGTCTTCCTGCCCCAGACTGGTAGGGATAGAATCTGCAGATGCCGGGAAACAAAGCGACTTGTTTTCTGATACCAGTGCCGCAGAAGTGTACTGTGGAATCATAAATCCGGAATTGAGCCCGGAACTTTCTGCGAGCAGTCTGGGTAAGCCAAATTTTCCTTCCAGAAGCAGATAACTCCGGCGGTCCGAAATATTTCCCAGCTCAGCAGCCGCCAGTGCTGCATAATCAATGGGAAGCGCCATTAATTGTCCATGGAAGTTGCCCCCGGAAATGGTTTCTTCGGCACTCAGTACAATGGGGTTATCGGTTACCGAGTTCAGTTCGGTTTCTGCAAGTTCCTTCAGGTGTTCATAGGCATTTCGGCTGGCACCATGTACCTGCGGGACACACCGGAAGGAATAAGGGTCCTGTACACGGTCACAAAATTCATGTGCTTTCAGGTTTTCAGAATTTTCCAGAAATTTCAGCATTCGGGCAGCAACTGTTTTACTGCCTGCAAACGGGCGGATTTCATGAAGTTCTTTTTTGAAGGGGCTTGCAGACCCGCGGTACGCTTCCAGCGACATAGCTGCAGTAAGGTCTGCCAAATCCAGCAGGTATTCCATTTTCTCCAGACCTTTGATGGCGTGTGCCAGGATAAACTGGGTGCCGTTGATCAGTCCCAGGCCTTCCTTCGGACCCAGTTTCAGCGGTTGTAGGTCATGTTTTTGCAATACTTCTGCTGTGGCAGTAGGTTTGTCGTTTTCCCAGACCTGCCCCAGACCCAGCAGCGGTAGCACCATGTGCGCCAGCGGTGCCAGATCTCCGGATGCGCCTACGCTTCCTTGTTCCGGAACGCAGGGAATGATGTCTTTTTCCAGCATCAGAATCAGCCTTTCTATCACCTGTAGTGTAACCCCGGAAAACCCGCGGGAGAGTGCATGTACTTTGGCAATCATCATGATTTTAGAATATTCCTTATCAATCATTTTGCCCACACCAACAGCATGAGAAATAATGAGATTGTGCTGAAGCAGCGCCGTTTCTTCCTCAGAAATCTTCACATCACACAATGGTCCGAAACCGGTATTAATACCGTAGACCGTGCGGTTAGAGGAAACTATTTTCTGAACATTTTCCTGTGAAGCCAGGATTTGTTTTCTGGATTGTTCATTGAGTTGCGCAGCTTTCGGATTCCCGGCGATGGTTAAAATATCGTGGAACGAAAAACTGTCTACACCATATATCATAAGTCGTAAAAAATTAGGTCTTAAAATTACGGAAATTTCAGCATTCCTCAAATTTGAAATTGTTTTGCGTAATTTTGGAGGGTGAATCCGCAGTTAGAATTACAACTCAAAACGCTGTCTTCCGATCCGGGAGTGTACCGCTATTATGATAAAAACGGGCAGTTGCTGTACGTGGGGAAGGCTAAAAATCTGAAAAAAAGAGTCCTTTCTTACTTTAATAAAACCTTGTCCGGCTACCGCACCAAAATTATGGTGGGGAAAATTCACAGGCTGGAAACTACCATCGTCCCAAGTGAGTATGATGCGCTTTTGCTGGAAAATAATCTCATTAAAGAACATCAGCCGTTTTATAATGTGATGATGAAGGATGATAAAACCTATCCTTGGATTTGCATCAAAAACGAAAACTTCCCCAGGGTTTTCCTTACCAGAACACTTATTAAAGACGGCAGCGAATATTTCGGTCCCTATGCCAAGGTAAGACCCGCCAAAGTACTGCTGGATACGGTGAAAAACATCTACAAAATCCGAACCTGCAACCTGGATCTGAGTCCGCAGAAAATTGCAGACGGAAAATATAAAGTATGTCTGGAATACCACATCAAAAACTGCAAAGGTCCGTGCGAAGGATTGGAAACAATGGAAGATTATGACCGGAAAATCAATGCGATTCGGGGCATTATTAAAGGCGAATTCCGGCTTGCCAAGGATTTTCTGATAGAAGAGATGACTTCCTTTGCAGAGAATCTGGAATTTGAATCTGCGCAGATGGTGAAAGAAAAACTGGATATGCTGGAGGATTATCAGGCCAAACATACGGTGGTCAATCCCAATATTGATGATGTGGATGTTTTTGGAATGACCAGTGATGAAACTGCGGCCTATGTGAATTATTTTAAAATCCAGAACGGCAACATCATCCAGAGTTATACCACAGAAATCAAAAAAATGCTGGAGGAAAGTGATGAGGAAATTCTGGAAGAAGCCCTGATCGAAATCCGGAATAAATTCAGTTCTGAGTCCCGGGAAATACTTTTACCCTTCCACTTGAATTTTGAGATTCCCGGCGTGAAATTCATGGTTCCGAAAGTGGGAGATAAGAAACGGATTGTAGAACTTTCTGAAAAAAATGCCAAAGAATACCGCATAGAAAAGTTGAAGCAGGTACAGATTGTAGATCCGGAACGGCATACCAACCGCATTATGGCAGAGATGCAAAAACTTTTGCGCATGCCTGCAGAACCGCGGCATATAGAAGGTTTTGATAATTCCAATATACAGGGAACCAATCCGGTATCCGCCTGTGTGGTGTTTAAAGATGGAAAGCCGAGCAAGGCAGATTACCGTATTTTTCACCCGAAAACGGTGGAAGGAGCCAATGATTTTGCCACCATGGAAGAAGTGATCTACCGGCGGTACAAAAGGCTTCTGGATGAGGGAGAAAACCTTCCGCAACTCATTCTGATAGACGGTGGGAAAGGGCAGTTGTCATCTGCAGTGAAAAGCCTCAGGCTGCTGGGGCTGTACGGCAAAATTACGGTGGTAGGAATTGCCAAAAGGCTGGAGGAAATATTTTTCCCCGAAGATCCAATTCCCCTTTATCTGGATAAAAAATCTGAAACACTGAAGATATTGCAGCGGGTACGGGACGAGGCCCACCGGTTTGGCGTGAAGCACCACCGCACGCGCAGGAAAAACTCCACCATAAAAAGCGAACTGGAAGAGATTCCCGGGGTCGGACAGAAATCCATAGAATTATTGTTTGCCCGTCTGAAATCTGTGAAACGCATCAAAGAGGCGCCCCGGCCGGTACTGGAAGAAATTCTGGGCAAAGCAAAAGGAGGAGTAGTGTGGCGCTATTTCAACGGGAGTGAGGCAGAGGACTCTTTTCTGGAGGTTGAATAAAAAGTGCATTTGTTTTTCAGAATGATTAATAAAATATTCTTAAAAATATTTTCGTATCTTTGCGAGAAATGTAAACGGGTAACAGCCCTTGCCTATTCTGCTAAAGTTTTATAATCGTATTATTCTTCTCTCTCAGTTTTCGCCGGATCAGCTGCCTGTTTATGGAACAGCGGAATTGTGTTCTGAGCAGAACCTCCGGAAGACAAATGTTTTCCTTTTAGAGTTTCCGGCTGTCTCAGTGTAAATATTATTAACTAAACAATAGCAAACGAATTTATGGCAGATTCTTTCTCAAAAAAAGAAAATTTCAAGAAAAAACTTCAGAAACAAAAAGAAAAGGCGCAAAAGCGCGAGGAACGGAAGACCAATAACAACAAAGGAAAAGGACTGGATGAAATGTTCCTCTATGTAGATGCCAACGGGCAACTGACTGAAACCCCGCCGGACGAGCAGGAACGGGTGGAGATAGACATTGATGACATACAACTGGGTGCAGCTCCTATAGAAGCAGAAGATGTTATTAAAACCGGTATTGTTTCATTTATGAGTGACAAAGGCTATGGTTTTATCACCGAAAACAGTACCAAAGAAAGCATCTTTTTCCACGAAAACAACTGTGATATTGAACTGAAAAAAGGAAACCGGGTATCTTTTGAAAAAGAAAAATCACCAAAAGGATTTTCTGCAGTCAATATTAAACTGATAAAGTAAATCCCATTAAAATAATACAGCAGCTCCGGTTTTTTTCCGGAGTTTTTTTTGGTTGCCGAAGTGTGTATTCTGAAATATTACGGCTTTTTCCGGTGGCTGATGATGATTTTTGTACCCCTTTGTTCAGAAAATCATTGGCTTTGACTTCCGTATATATTTCACTAAATTTGTTCCCCCAAAACAAGCAATGAAATGGATTATCTGAAAGGACTCAATGAAGCGCAATACGAAGCCGTAACCACTCTGGAAGGCCCTCTTATGGTACTTGCAGGAGCAGGTTCCGGCAAGACGCGTGTACTTACCATGCGTATAGCGCACCTCATTAATAATCTGGTAGATCCTTTTAATATCCTCGCGCTTACCTTTACCAACAAAGCGGCAAAGGAAATGAAAGAGCGTATTGCCAAAGTGGTGGGCGACAGTGAAGCGCGCGCCTTGTGGATGGGAACTTTCCACTCCGTATTTGCCAGAATCCTGCGAAGTGAAGCCGGACATCTGGGGTATCCCTCCAATTTTACCATTTATGATGCTCAGGATTCCCTGAATGTGCTCCGGAAGGTGCTGAAAGAACTGAATATTGATGCAGATCTTTACAAACCGAAAAAAGTGCAGGCCAGAATTTCATCTTATAAGAACAACCTGATTACGGTAAAGGCTTATTATAATAATCCCGAACTCATGGAGGCAGATGAACGTGCCAATATGAAGCATATGGGCATGATTTATCAGAAATACGTAGAAGTGTGTTTCCGGAATGGCGCAATGGATTTTGATGATTTATTGTTGAAGACCAATGAATTACTGACACGGTTTCCGGAAGTATTGGCCAAATATCAGGACCGGTTCCGGTATATTCTGGTAGATGAGTATCAGGATACCAATCATTCGCAGTACCTTATCGTAAAAGCACTGGCTTCCAAGTTTGAAAATATTTGTGTGGTGGGAGATGATGCACAATCCATCTATTCCTTCCGCGGAGCCAACATCTATAATATTCTCAACTTTAAAAAGGATTATCCGGATGCCAAAACGGTTTCCCTGGAACAGAATTACCGCTCTACCCAGAATATTGTGAATGCGGCTAATGTTGTAATTTCTAAAAACGTACAGCAGTTTAAGAAAAATGTGTTCAGCGATAATGAGGAAGGCGAAAAAATTAAAGTGTACCGCGCCCTTTCGGATGCAGATGAAGCGAGTTTTGTAGCAGGCAATATCTGGGAACTGCACAACTCCGAACAGCGCAGGTTTACCGATTTTGCTATTTTGTACCGTACCAATTCGCAGACCCGAGCTTTTGAAGATGCGCTGCGCAAGAAAAATATTCCCTATCGGGTGTATGGCGGACTCAGCTTTTACCAGAGAAAAGAAGTAAAAGATCTGCTGGCCTATTTGCGCTTGCTGATCAATGAAAATGACGGTGAGGCTTTGACCCGCATCATCAATTACCCGGCACGGGGTATTGGCGAAACCACCCAGAATAAACTGATTGTTTTTGCCGATAAAAAAAATATATCCGTAGCAGAGGTCCTCAGTAATCTGGGACATTTTGCACCGGAGCTGGGTCTGAATAACGGAATTCTGACCAAACTGGCCGATTTCTGGTCGATGATTAAGGCATTCCAGGTCATGCTGAAAACCGAAAATGTGTACAATGTATCCATGGAAGTGGCCAAGCGCAGCGGATTGATTAAATTTCTGAAAGACGATCAGACCCCCGAAGGTATTTCGCGTGTAGAAAACGTGCAGGAACTCATGAATTCCATGCAGGGATTCATAGAAGAGCAGCAGCAGTTGGAAGAGGGAGATCCTTCACTGGCAAACTTTCTGGAAAATATTGCCCTGTCCGCAGATACCCAGACCAAAGATGATGACGATACCGATAAAGTGTCCCTCATGACCATTCACCTTTCCAAAGGTCTGGAGTTCCCGGTGGTCCATCTGGTGGGATTGGAAGAGAATCTCTTTCCGAGTTTCATGAGCTCTTCCACCCGGGAGGAGCTGGAAGAAGAACGAAGATTGTTCTATGTAGCACTGACGAGGGCTGAGAAACAAGCTGTTTTTTCGTATGCCGTTTCGCGTTTTCAGTGGGGCAAAATTACCGATGCCGAGCCTTCCCGTTTTTTAAGTGAGGTAGATGCTGAGTTTCTGGAATTTGTAAACCCGGCAGTGGAGCGCCGTTTTGTGAATCATTCCGGACTGAAGTCCAGTATTTTTGATGACGAACCTTCGGAATCCAGAAGTTTCCGGAAGAAAGAAGACAAGAAAACCTTGCAACGAAGTGAACCTCTTGCGCCTGTATCCAGGAATCTGAAGCCGGTGGCTACGGCCCGCATCATTAATCCCAGTGGAAATTCATCACAGGATATAGAAGTGGGAGATCAGGTTCGGCATGACCGCTTCGGCATTGGCGAAGTGCTTTTTCTGGATGGTACCGACCCGCAAAATATTAAAGCCAAAGTGAAATTTCAGCACGAAGGCGAAAAAAATCTGATTCTGAAATTTGCCAAACTCACGAAGATTTGAGACAGGAGACGTGAGATGTGAGACATGAGACGTGAGATTTGAGACAGGGTTGGTTATCGTGTGACCTCTGGTTTCACACATTAGGTTTCAGCCACTCTGAATTCACCCGCCCATTACTTCACCAGTTCCTCAAAAAGTCTGTTAAAAGTGGCATTCAGATCTTTGGTTTTTCCCGGATGCGGTCTGGAGGTCTGAATCACCGAGCTGCGTACTGCCGTGAGCCACCGGAATCGTTCCGGAATATCGTATTGTGCTATTTCACCGCCTTCTTTGTGGCCGTGTGCTACATGGCTGAAGTTTTCCAGATTTTTTTGCACTTCATCGTAGTCAAGTTTAGAATGCATCAGCTCAAATTTGTCCGGGCACAGATGAAATTCTACCCGGATGAATTTTTCTTTTTTTGAAAACATCACCAGACCAATATTGAAGAACTCCTCGCGCTCCACTTTCGGTACCAGACGGATGACGGCGTATTCGTAAATTTTATCCTCTTGCATTTTTGGCTTCGTTTAAAAAGATTTCAGAATGGGCTAATCTGGTGTTCAGAAAATTAAAGTAAATCTGGCGGATTTCATCCGGAGTTTCCTCGGTATCGCGCCACTGCAGCCATTCATCCGGAATCATATTCACAATATCACGGAAGAAGTCCTCGTTCAGGATGGTTTTCGCAAAAGCATCGGCTTTATCCAGTTCAGAGGCCTGGGCCAGGAGTACATGATCTTTAATATATTTAAAAGGCGTCTTCGCTGCCGTATCAAAATTTTGCCAGGAATGATGAAAGTAAAAAGAAGCCCCGTTGTCTATGACCCACAATTCCTTGTGCCACCAGAGCAGATTGGTATTTTTAAAGGTGCGGTCTATATTGGTAATGAATGCATCCAGCCATACAATTTTTGAAGCCAGCAGCGGGTCTGTTTTGATGCTGGAATCATAGGCGATGGCTCCGGAAAGGAAATGCAGGCCCAGATTCAGACCTTCAGAAAATTTCAGCAGATCCTGAATTTCTTCATCGGCTTCCGTGCGGCCAAAATCCACATCCAGTTGTGCAAAAACCAGTTCCGGAATCTGCAGTCCAAGTTTTTCAGCAATCTTACCGCCCAGCAGTTCAGAAATCAGCATTTTGACACCATGGCCGGCACCTCTGAATTTCAGGACATATTTAAAATCATCATCAGCTTCTGCCAGGGCGGGCAAACTGCCTCCTTCCCGAAGCGGCAGAATGTAGCGCATCACCGTTACCGTGCGCGGAATCGTGGTACTCATATCCGGCAAAATTAGGTATTTTTTATTTTGATTCAGTACTTTCACTGAGTTCATGCTACATTGAGTATTTTGAAAAGTACCGCCAGATAAATATTGTAAACTCACTGAGAAACAAAAATGAGAAGGTTACCCACCTGAAAAATTTACAGGTAAAAAAACTATCTTTGTGGCTATGTCACAAAACAACGATAAAAGACTTTTCCTCATCGATGCCTATGCGATGATTTTCCGGGGCTACTATGCGCTGATCCGCAGTCCGCGACGTACTTCCACCGGGCTGGATACTTCTGCAATTTTTGGATTTACCAACTCGCTTATAGAACTCATCCGACGGGAAAAACCAAGCCACCTGGCAGTGGTTTTTGATGTGGGGAAGGAAAATGTGCGTACGGCAGATTTTTCTGATTATAAAGCCAACCGAAGTGAAACACCGGAAGCCATCACCAATGCAATTCCCTACCTGCACCGTATTCTGAATGCCATGCATATTCCCATTCTGGGGGTGGAAGGCTATGAAGCAGATGACGTCATCGGAACGATTGCCTGCAAAGCAGAAAAAGCCGGGTATCTCACCTATATGGTGACACCCGATAAAGATTTTGCACAGTTGGTGACAGAAAATATCAAAATCTACAAACCAGGACTGAAGGGCGCCGAGTTTGAAATCATTGGCGTGGAAGAAGTGAAAGCCAAATATGAAATTGAAGACCCCAAACAGGTCATCGATTTTTTGGCGATGATGGGCGATGCGGTGGATAATATTCCCGGACTGGAAGGCGTGGGAATGAAAACGGCCATGAAATTTCTGAAGGAATACGGAAGTATTGAGAATCTGCTGGCCAATACCGGCGATCTGAAAGGTAAACTGAAGGAAAAAGTGGAAGCAAGTGCCGAACGGGGGATTTTATCTAAAAAACTGGCCACCATTATCTGTGATGCACCGGTGGAGTTTCATGAAGAACAATACAATCTGGAAACCCCGGATTTTGAAAAAGTTAAGGAAATCTTTGATGAAATCGAGTTTCGCCGCCTTTATGAAAATTTATACCGGGCCTTTGCTCCGGAACAAACTTCGAACGGCACAGGTGCGATGACAAGTGCAAATCCTGCCAGTGGACCGATGCAACTGGATTTATTTGCCAGTTTCGAAGAGTTGGAGCAGGCCACCACTACCAAAGCTACCTTTGCAGAAAATGATCAGCTGTACCAGTTTGTGGACACCCCGAAAGGGCAGCGGATTCTGGTTGAAAATTTGCTGAAGCAGCGTGCCGTGAGTTTCGATACGGAAACCACGTCCCTCAATGAGATGGAGGCTGAACTGGTGGGGATGAGTTTTTCCTACAGAAGCGGACTGGCTTACTATATTCCGCTGTCTGAAGACCGCACGGCGGCTCTGGCGACATTAGAAATTTTCCGGCCGTTTTTTGAGAGAGAAGATATACTGAAAATCGCGCACAATCTGAAATTTGACTACAAAATTCTGACCCGGTACGGTATCTCTGTTCAGGGGAATATGTTTGATACCATGATTGCGCATTATCTGCTGAATCCTGATGGCAGACACGGCATGGATTATCTGGCTGAAATGTATCTGCAGTATAAACCGGTAGCAATAGAGACCATTATTGGCAAAAAGGGCAAAAAGCAGGGCAGTTTCAGAGATGCAGACTTGCTCACCCAGACCAATTATGCTGCCGAAGATGCAGATGTGACCTTCCGTCTGTATGAAATTTTTGCGCCTCAGCTCATTAAGGAAAACCTGGAAGACTTGTTTTACAAGGTTGAAATGCCTCTGGTTCAGGTTCTGGCAAATATGGAACTCGCCGGCGTTTCGCTGGATGAAAACTGGCTGAAGCAGGAGAGTATGGATCTGGAAAATGACCTGAGAGGTCTGGAAACCAGAATATTTGAACTGGCAGATGCAGAATTTAATATGAACTCACCGCGGCAACTGGGCGAAATTTTATTTGAGAAACTTCAGTTGGATCCCAAGGCCAAAAAGACCAAAACCGGCCAGTACGCTACCTCAGAAGATGTCCTGCAGAAACTCGCTTCCAAACACGAAATTATTCCGCTTATTCTGGACTACCGCACGCTGCAGAAACTGAAATCCACCTATGTGGATGCGCTTCCGTCTCAGATTGATCCTGCGGATAACCGGGTGCACACCACATTCTCGCAGACCACGGCAGCCACCGGAAGATTGGCATCTGTGAATCCCAATCTGCAGAATATTCCCATCCGTACCGAGCGCGGGCAGCAGATCCGTGGGGCTTTTGTGGCGGCTGAAGGTTACAAAATCATCTCTGCGGATTACTCCCAGATTGAACTCAGACTGATTGCCGATATTGCGGGTGAGGATCATATGATTGAGGCATTCCTCAATGGTGAAGATATCCATGCATCCACGGCGTCGAAATTATTTAAGGTGCCGCTGGAAGAGGTGTCCAAAACCCAGCGTTCTCAGGCAAAAACCGTGAATTTCGGGATTATCTATGGCCAGGGAGCGTTCGGGTTGGCAGAGCAGACAGGGCTCTCCAGAACGGAAGCAAAGCAGATGATAGACGAATATTATAAAACCTATCCGAAGCTGAAGGAATGGATGGCTGCTCAGGTGCAGAAAGCCCGGGATCTGGGTTATGTGGAAACGATTCTGAAACGTAAACGGCATTTAAAGGATATCAATTCTGCTAATTTTGTAGTGAAGGCTCATGCCGAAAGAAATGCGGTGAATGCTCCCATTCAGGGTTCAGCAGCAGACATCATCAAAATAGCCATGATCAATATTGACCGTAAGCTCAAAGATCAGGCATTCAGCACCAAAATGCTGCTGCAGGTGCATGATGAATTGCTTTTTGAAGCACCCGACGAAGAAGTGGAAGCCGCAACACAGCTCATCCGCACCGAAATGGAATCTGCTCTGGAAACCAGAGTTCCGCTGCTGGTGGAAGCGGGTGCCGGACAGAACTGGCTGGAAGCACATTAATATGAACCGACAAAAAAATAGCGTATGAAAGCAGTCGTTTTTTATGAAAATAATCCAGGCATCGGCATGGAAGAAATAATGCTGGTGTTTCCAAAGCATGAAGAAGTGGAACGAACTTTTGTAGCCGCAGGCAGGGTCATCGGTATTGGTCCGTTTGCCATTCCCGGCGAAGGGGCTATGGGTATTTTTAAAGACCGGGAAAGTGCAGAGCAATTCGTTCAGCAGGATCCGTTTGTGCTGGAAGGGTTGGTTCGGTACACCATCAAAGACTGGCATGACGATATGGAAAACCATGAGATATAACCAATGATTTTATTGCAGTGCCCGGATGATTTTCCGGGTATTTTTTTGGTTTGATTTTGTCAATGAAAGTAATCGGTTTTATGGTGTTCCTTTATGCGGATTTGGCGTTATTTTTTCTTATTTTTACTGCTTTGTTTTCAACGGTGAAGCATGCTGATTTTAGCTGAAATGGAAGAGGAGAGGTTTTAAAATGGTAGGCCAATTGGGAACCCTATTAACGATAATTGTTAAGGGTTGAAAAATTAAACAAGTCGGTTTTCCTATTGCTCTGAAATAAGGACTATATAAATGTAGGGTTGATGAAAAGAAGCATTTTGAATTGCAAAATAAGAAAGTAGCGCATGAAAATGCCCAAAACCTTATTTTGAATGAGTTCAATTTAAATTTAAATAATAATTATATTCCATTAAAAATCAAATGTTAAAGACGGGTTCATTTAAACCAATGCTTTAATTACTTGTTTTTTGTTTAGATTTTCACAACAGTGATCGTATTTTTACTGCCCATTGAAGAACTTCACTGAAGAAATAAGATGAAGATGATAAAAAAAAATTAAACAGATGTTAAAAACAGATATAAAATACCATACAGAAAATCTTACAGATCAAAATGGATTTCGTTATGATGAAGTTGTCGGAGATGAAAACGGGGTGCGGATATACACCCTGAAAAACGGCCTCAAAGTGTACCTTGCGCAGAACTTTGATGCCCCCAGAATTCAGACCTATATACCCGTGCGTACCGGGAGTAATAATGACCCGGAAGACAACACCGGTCTTGCCCATTATCTGGAGCATATGATGTTCAAGGGAACCTCAAAAATCGGAACTGCAGACTGGGAAAAAGAGTCGCAACTTTTAGATCGGATATCGCAACTTTTTGAACAGCATAAGGCAGAAAATGATCCGCAAAAAAAGAAAGAAATCTACAAAGAAATAGACCGTGTTTCTCAGGAAGCAAGTCAGTTTGCTATTGCCAATGAATATGACAAATGTATTTCTTCTTTAGGCGCCACTGGTACCAATGCGCACACCTGGCTGGATGAAACCGTGTACAAAAATAATATTCCGGCACACGAACTGGAGAAGTGGCTCAAGATCGAAAAAGAACGCTTCTCTGAACTGGCGCTTCGGTTATTCCACACTGAACTGGAGTCGGTGTACGAAGAGTTCAACCGGGCGCAGGACAACGATGGGCGCCTGGTCAATAACACGCTTATGGAACTGCTGTTTCCCACCCACCAGAATGGCCAGCAAACCACCCTGGGAAAAGCTGAGCATCTGAAAAATCCGTCTATGGTGGCAATTCATCAGTATTTTGATGAGTTTTATGTGCCAAATAATTACGCAATGGTTCTTGTAGGTGATTTGCAGTTTGATGAAACCATTGAACTGGTTAACCGCTATTTTGGTTCTTTTGCCTATCGGGAGCTTCCGCTCAAAACCCAAAGAGAGGAACAGCCATTGAGCACCATTCAGGTCAGAACGGTGAAAAGTCCTTCTATTCCCAGACTTCATATGGCCTGGCGCACGGACAGTTACGGTACTGATGAATCGCTGCTGGCGGATCTCACTGCCAATCTTCTGAGCAACCGCGGCGAATGCGGATTGCTGGATCTGAATATTAACAATGCTCAGAAAGCCCTTTATTCGTCCGCTTTCTCCATGGGATTTAACCATTATGGCTATTGCTCTGCCGTGATTGTGCCCAAAGAAGATCAGACGCTGGATGAAGCACGGGATCTGATTCTGACTGAAATAGAAAAAATAAAAGAAGGTGACTTCCCGGACTGGATGCTTACCGCAGTTGTGAATGATTTCGAAGTGCAGCGGCTGCGCGGACTGGAAACCGCAGACGGTCTGGCAACCAATCTATATCAGACCTACATCCGCAAGCAAACCTGGCAGGATGAACTGGAGGAAATGGACCGGTACCGTCAGTTTACGAAAGAAGATGTGGTTCGTTTTGCCCGGAACTTTTTTAAAGATAATTACGTGGCGGTGTACAAGGAACAGGGCGAAAATGAAAATCTGATCCGCGTAGAAAACCCCGGAATAACACCTGTAAAGCTGAACCGCGATGCACAGTCGGAATTTTTAACCGCCTTATTGGCTGAAAAATCAGAGCCGGCAGCACCACATTTCATTGACTATAAAAAAGAAATTCACGCGGAGAATATTAATGGGAAAATGGTGAGCTTTGTTAAAAATAAGCATAACAGGCTGGCGCAGATTCACTATATTTTCCCGTTTGGCAGTGACCACGATAAGGAGCTTTCACTGGCCGGACAGGTTTTACAGTATCTGGGAACCGACCGGTTTTCTGCAGACGACCTGAAAAAGGAATTTTATAAACTCGGCATTACCCATGATTTCAAAAGCACTCCGGATCAGTATATGATTTCTCTTACCGGGCTGAAGGAAATGCTGCCGGAGGGCATAGCGCTGCTGCAGCACTGGCTGCAGCAGGTGGTGCCGGATCAGCAGGTGTATGATGAGTATGTGAAAACAATTCTGGAAAGCCGTAATGCTGCCAAAAAGGACAAACAAAGAATCATGCAGGCATTACAGAGTTATGCGAAATTTGGGCGCGACAGCAAGCACCGGGATGTGATTTCTGCAGCGCGACTGGCTGAAATTTCCTGTGGTGAACTTACCGATAAACTTAAAACTTTATTTGATTTTCCGTATCAGGTGTTTATTTATGCCGAAGAACGTGTGGCTCTTACCGCTGCGGTAAGCCAATATTTCAGAGCGGAAACAGGAGTTGTTCCTCCCCGCAAAATATATCCAGAGCCGGCTACAGATGGCATGGTGTACTTTGTGAATTACGATATGGTACAGATGGAAATGAGCAAAATAGGGAAGGGTAAACTGGTAGATACGGAGATTTTCGGAAGGGTTAATGTCTTTAATGAATACTTTGGCAGTGGCCTCTCATCAATCGTTTTCCAGGAACTTCGGGAGTCGAAGAGTCTTGCCTATTCTGCTTATGTGGCCTATCAGGCCAATAATGAGCTGAGCCGGCACGATTATGTGGTAACCTATATCGGAACCCAGCCCGACAAGCTGGATGTGGCCATCGCGTCAATGAACGAACTGATGACCGATTTGCCGGAATATCAGGCTCAGTTTGAAAATGCCCGGAATAATACTCTGAAACAGCTGGCATCGGGCAGGATTACCCGCACGAATATTTTCTTCAACCATTTACGGCTTAAAAAACTTGGGGTTCACCACGATTTGCGTAAGGATTTGTACCAGGAAGTTTCAGAACTGACCTTTGCAGATTTGGCAGCATTTTACAACCAACGCATCCGGGACGTACAGTTTAATGTGGCGCTGTTGGGTAAGCGGGAAAATGTGGATCAGGAGGCTGTAGCGAAAATGGGAACCTTCACTGAACTTTCTCTGGAGGAGGTTTTTGGGTATTGATGGCATAAACCATGAAAATTGAGCGGGAAGTTTTACCCCCGCTCTATTTTATTTTTACCCAAGCGTTCCTTGAACTGGTAATAGGCAATTTCTCCTTTGATGATGGATGCGGCATCTGTTCTTTCCATGGGAATCCGCTGAAGATTGCGCGGGAAACTGTCGGTCTTGATGCCTGCCGTTCCAAAGCTGATGAGCTCCGGATTACGGGAGTAGAGACGCTCAAAAAATTGCTTTTTCACGCCAAAATCCGTGAAGGGAAAAGCAAATGCTTCCTCGCCGATGTGATTTTCTTTCAGATACTGCAGGCTTTTTTCGGTCGTCTCAAATTGTTGCTCCGGACCGAGTGACGCATAATAAGGATGATCCCAACTGTGAGCGCCAATGCCAAATCCCCGGGTTTCTGCCAATTTCAGGTCGTCTAAATCCATATAGGGCCGGTGATTTCTGATGAATTCCCGAAAATCAATACCCAGTCCGGTGGCCAGCCGGTCCAGAACAGAGCGTTTGCCATAGGAGATATGGAGCAAGTATTGTTTCAGCTGCCCGGAGTTGGCAAGCCGCAATCCGGTCATTTCATTTATTTTTTTCAGACTGAATCCCTTGTTTATTACCATATCCAGAATCACGCTGGCCTTGCACCGGAACATCAGATCGGTCTGACCGGTGAAGGCGGGATTGATGAAATTGATGGCATAGATGCCTTTTCTTTCCAGAATAGGGATAATAATGTCTTTAAATTCAGAAAAACCATCATCAAAAGTAAGCAGTGCAGCCGGTTTAGCACCTTTCTTATCCTGAGACAGCCTCTCTGCAAATTCGCGGTAGGATATGAAATTAAAATGCCGCGCCATGAAATCGAGGTCTTTTTCGAACTGTTGCGTGTTGCGGTAATCGTAGAGGTGCTTCAGGTGGGGCAAATGTTCATCAGATACCGTATGATACAGCGGGATACAGTAAGGCAGGGGGAAATCTTTTACCGATCCGCCGCCCAGAATCAATGCCATATTTCGCATAATCCGTTGCCTGAAATTCATGAGTCAAAGATAGGGTTTCACCGGCGATTTCCGGACCTAAGCCGCTTAAAAATGCAAAGCAGGACGTCAGTACACTCCGCTTCAGTAAATTTTATAGTTGCCGTACATCCTTTGGTATTCCGGATTGAGGTCCAGAAAAATAAGTGAATCGCCCCGGATGATGAACCGGTAACTTCTGAAATCAGTGAAAAATGAGGTGCTTACAGCAGGCACACAATCTTTTATGGTGGTTTTCAGGGAATCCGGTGAGATGTTGTCTTTCAATGCAAAATCATCTACAATAAGGCATTCAGCCGGTCTGGTGGATGTTAAAATAAGGGTGTCATCTGTCTGCTTCCAAATTCCCCCTGAAAAACTTTCCGAGGTATGGCCGGTTTCATAATAAGTAAACCGGTAATCGGGTGAAATCGTAAGCATCGCGTTGGAATACGGATAGCGTTCCACCTTCCAGCTTCGGGTGAACACCGGTGACTCCGGCGCGGGAGAAGTTTCCTTCTGAGAGCAACCCAGCAGCAGAATAAAGACCATAATACTAAAACCTTTAGTGTTCATGGGAATCTGAATTTTCGTTTCCGTGTTCTATTCTTCCAGCAGGTGTTCTGTTCAGGTACATGGAAATAATTTCCATCAGGTTTTCGGGAGAGAACTGCAGACACCGGTGGTTGAAATCGTAATCGTGACCATTTATGCGCAGAAGTGTTTTTACGGTGACCTGTGTTCCGCGGCGGGCGGTGCGGGTCCGGATGCGCTTTTCTACCAGACGCAGTTCCTGAATTTCCTCCCAGCGGTAACGGTCTTTGGCCATAATCTGCAGGCCTTCATCATGGAGCTCCAGGATTATTTTTTTGTCATTCTGAATCAGTTCCCACAAAAAAAGTGCGGTTACCGGCAAGTAGTATAATAGTAGCAAAACGCCCATTGTCTGCCGTCCGTCCGGTAAAAATATCATCAGAAAAATCAGTGGCGAGAACAGGAGGTATGCTTTCAGATAAGTGCGTACCAGAATTTTTACAGATGGCTTTATGTAAACAGCGTCCAATTAATTTGATGCGAAATGACTGATTTTAAAAGTACGGAAATTTTTAAACATTTGAAATGTTTGCAAAAAAAATCCTGCACATTGGCAGGATTTTATATCAAGGTCGATTGCGACTACTTTACGATCTTCATTTCGTTCAGCAGCCATTTGGCATCCGCATATTTATCGATGATAAACAGAATATACTTCGTATCTACCATAATGTTCCGGCTGAAACGCGGGTCAAAGTTAATGTCACTCATGGTGCCTTCCCACTGACGGTCGAAGTTCAGACCAATCAGGTTTCCATGAGCGTCCAGCGCCGGGCTTCCGGAGTTTCCGCCTGTGGTGTGATTGGTTGCCGTGAAGTTTACAGGAACATCGCCGGTTTTGTCTTTATAAATTCCGAAATCTTTATTATTGTACAGATCAATCAGCTTTCTGGGTACATCAAATTCATAATCTCCGGGAACATATTTTTCCATAATACCCGCTACGTGCGTCTGGTAGCCATAATATACCGCATCTCTGGGGTTGGAACCTTTTACTTTACCGTAGGTCACCCGCAGGGTAGAGTTGGCATCCGGGAAGAATTTTCTGTCCTTATCGGTTTCCATTTGCTGAGCCATGTATTTTTTCTGCAGCGCATCAATCTCAGACTGCAGCGCATTCACCTTTCCGTCTGTGGTACGGATGTACGTTTCTCTCAACTCAGAAAACAGCTTCATCAGCGGATCTTTCTTCAGATTTTTAACCAGTGCATTCTGATCTTCAAAAACCTTATCAATATCACTGTACACGGTAGCGCCTTTCAGTGCTGCTCTTCCTGTAATGACTGAGTTTTTGGACATGTTTTCAATCAGTGCGATGTTTTTGGCTTCATCCTGATATTGTTCCCAGCCTTTAGGCAGAAACTGAGGAGCAGTTTTGTCTGCATACAGGGCTATCAATTGTGCCGTTACCTTTGCATCCAGCACTGCATCATAGTTCATATAGAATCCGGACAGGCGTGATTTCAGACTTTCCAGGGTTTTGGAGTCTATTTTTCCGGCTTCATAAGACTGTATGTAGTTGGTAAACAGATTTGCCAGGGTCAAAGTCTCTGCATTTCTCACAGTTTCCGTGTAGTACGCTCTGTTCAGCGCATACGGTCCTTGTTCTGTATACAGCCGGTTCAGGCCGTCGATGGTAGGTTTAATCTGGGAGTTTTTGGAAATCAGCATCTGTTCATATTGCTGCTTCTTACCCACGGCATCAGATTTTTTCAGACCTTCTACTTCTCCGATCCATTTCTTCCAGTAATTGGCTATAGAAGCGAACTTGGAAGCATATTTAATGCGGGTTTCATTATCTGCACGCATTTTTTCGTCCAAAGTTTTCAGGGCAACTTCACGTACGGAAATCATAGCGGGATCTGTTTCGTTCATGACCTTTTCCACGGCAATGGCAGGCAGGTATTCGGTTGTTCTGCCCGGGAATCCGAACACGAACGTGAAATCGTCTTCCTGCTTGTCTTTTATGGATACCGGAAGGAAATATTTTGGTTTGTAAGGAACGTTGTCTTCGGAATATTCTGCCGGTTTATTGTTTTTATCTGCATAGATTCTGAACATGGCAAAGTCGCCGGTATGTCTGGGCCAAACCCAGTTATCGGTATCCGAACCGAATTTTCCTATGGAACTTGGAGGTGCACCTACCAGACGTACATCTTTATAGGTTTCTATGACGTAGGCATAATATTTATTTCCGTAATAGGCGGGTTTGATGACCACTTTCTGCCAGGGCTCCAGTTTGAATCCCTGTTTTACGGTTTCTATATTTCTGTCGATGAGGTTTTGTGCCGCGGCATCGTCCTGGTTCTGGGTTCCGGCCAGCACGTCTTTGGTCACTTCTTTTATGTCTGCAATGAAGTCCACGGTAACGCCCGGATTCGGCAGTTCACCTTTGGTATTCTGCGCCCAGAATCCCTCGCTCAGGTAATCATTCTGCACAGAAGAGTGCTTCTGAATCTGTCCGTAGCCACAGTGGTGATTGGTAAGCAACAGTCCCTGTGGTGAGATGATTTCTGCGGTGCACCCGCCGTTAAACTGAACTACGGCATCTTTGATGCTGGGTTTGGAAGGGTCAAAAATCTGCTTTGCAGAAATTTTCATCCCCATTTCTTTCATTTCCTTTTCATTCAGCTCGGTAGGAATCCACATTCCCCCGTACTGTTGCCCGAATGCCATAGCAGCAGGAATCAAAACCGCCGCCAGCCATATTTTTCTTCTGTTAATCATAAGTTGTTATTAGACTGATTTTCAAAATCGTTGATTTTCTTAAAAATTTGCCTAAAAGTACGGATATTTCTGCAAAATACAGGTCTTATGATTTAATTTTATGGGTTTTAATATATTCTATATAGGCCATTTTCATTTCAGAAGAAATCTGGCCGGCGTCAAATTCCCTGCGAAATCTCCTGGCCAGTTGCCGGGTCTGATCCGCATATACCAGAAAACGGTCTATTTCTTCCTCGTCCCAACCCTGGCTGGTGTAAAAACTGAGGTCCATGGTAGATTTAATGCGACGGTAAAATTCCTGGGTTTCCGCATAATTGGCTGTGGTGAGTGGTTTTTTAGTTGCTTTGGCAATCAGTCCTGCAGCTGCCATTCCCAGTTTAATCACATCTACCTGTCCGGCACTGAAATCTGGGAGTGCAAAGGCGGAGGGTGTGCGCAGACTGGGTGCCATTGTGGTAGGTGAGGTCCGGGCGTATATCCGCATATCTTTGTTCAAATCTTCTGTTTTCTGCGGTTGGGCCAGTGCTTTTACATCTTTTTCCAGGATTCCTGTGGGGGTAAAAGCGATTTCCACCTCGGGAATCAGATAAGGGGTCTTGTTCATGATGATTTCAATGGATGATGCATTTGCATCAGAAACAATCACAGACTGCCGGTCATATCCCTCGCGCAGAAACCGCAGTTCGTCTGATGGGGCAGCCGGGATGCTGAAGTTTCCTGCGCTATTGGTCAGTACTTTTTCCAGGGTCTTCATGTTGATGACCATGACACCGGGCATGACATTCCCAAATTCGGAATGCACGGTACCGGAAGCGGTCTGAGCCTGACTGTACACTGTAAAAAACAGGCACAGCAAAAGGATAAATGATGTTCTCACGGATTATTTTTTGTTAAAAGTATCAAACTTTGAGATTCAGCTGCATAAGTTTAACCAAACTTAACGTGATTTAAGAATTATTGGCGGGTTCAGCCCGTTCCGCAATCCGCCATCAGCATACATTAAAAAACACCCTGAAAGTTGTCTGCCCCGCACAATTTCTTATACCGGTTCTCCAATCAAATCCAGAAACTGCTGTTCGTCCAGAATGTTTATGGTGCCTATGTCCTGTGCTTTTTTCAGTTTACTGCCCGCTTTTTCTCCCACCACCAGATAATTCAGATTTTTGGATACTGCCGAGATATTCTTGCCGCCGTGTTTTTCTACCATTTCTTCGGCGGCATCGCGGGTGAAGAGCGAAAGTTTACCGGTAAACAGGAAGGTTTTTCCCTCCAGTACTGTACTGAGCACTTCGTTGTCAGAGGCTCCTTTTTCCAACTGTACGCCATAGGATTTCAGCCGCTCCAGCATCAGTATATTTTCCGGGTTGTTGAAAAATTCTGTAATGCTTTCGGCAATTTTTTCGCCAATGTCCTCCACCTGTATCAGTTCTTCGGTTGTGGCAATTTTCAGTTCGTCAATGCTTGCAAAGTTTTTAACCAGTTTCTTTGCCACAGTTTCGCCCACATGTTTGATTCCGATCCCGAACAGCACTTTCTCAAAGGGTATTTCCTTTGATTTTTTAATGCCGTCTATAATGTTTTGGGCAGATTTTTCGGCCATCCGCTCCAGCGGAAGGAGTTGTTCTTTGGTTAATGCATAAAAATCGGCAGGATTTTCCACCAGTTTTTCCCGGTAGAGTTGCTCGATCGTTTCACTGCCCAGATTTTCAATATTCAGGGCTTTTCGGGAAACATAATGAATCATGCGTCCCACAACCTGTGGCGGACAATGAAGGTCATTCGGGCAAAAATGAATGGCTTGATCTTCTGTTTTTATCAGTTCGGTTCCGCATTCCGGGCACGTTTTGATGTATTCAATTTCGCGGCTGTCTGCAGTCCTTTTTTCTTCGTTTACCCCTACAATTTTGGGAATGATTTCACCGCCTTTCTCCACATAGACATAGTCGTTTTCGTGAAGTCCCAGTTTTTTGATGATGTCTTCATTGTGCAGACTCGCTCTTTTCACCACGGTGCCCGCCAGCAATACCGGTTGCAGATTGGCTACGGGAGTGATGGCGCCGGTGCGGCCGACCTGATAGGTGACCTTGTCCAGTCGGGTTTCTGCTTTTTCCGCTTTGAATTTATAGGCCATGGCCCAGCGCGGAGATTTGGCGGTATAGCCCAGTTGCTTTTGTTGCTGCAGATGATTGACTTTCACTACAATACCGTCTATTTCAAAAGGCAGATGATGCCGCTGGGTGTCCCAGTAATTGATGAATTCTTTTACTTCGTCTATATTTCTGCACAATGCGGCTTGATCCGAGATTTTAAAACCCCAGCCTGCTGCTTTCTGAAGCAATTCCCAGTGCGATGTGGCAGGGGTTTCTTCACCTACAAACTGATACAGCACTGCAGAGAGTCTCCTTTTGCGCACCTCGCTGCTGTCCTGCATTTTCAGGCTGCCGCTGGCGGTATTCCGCGGATTCATGAATGGATCCAGGCCTTCATCTGTTCGCGTTTTATTGATTTTGTCAAAGTTTTTCCGGGTCAGGAATATTTCACCGCGCATAAAAAAACGCTTGGGGAAATCACCGGTCAGGGTCAGCGGTACATCTGCAATGGTGCGGACATTTGCCGTGATTTCGTCACCCTGAAATCCGTCGCCACGGGTCACTGCCTGAACCAGCTTTCCGTTTTCGTAAAGCAGCGAGATGGAGGCGCCGTCATATTTCAGTTCTGCAACAAATTCTACCGGATCGCTGATGGTTTTGATGATTCGTTTTTCCCAGTCCTCCAGATCATTAAAGTCATAGGAGTTATCCAGTGAGTACATTCTGAACTGATGCGCTGTAGTGGGGAAGATTTTCGTGATTCCGCCGCCTACCCGCATGGTAGGGGAGTTGTCATCGTAATATTCCGGATACTGTGCTTCCAGATCCTGCAGCTCCTTCAGCATCATATCAAATTCCATATCAGAGATATCCGGCTGATCCAGAAGATAGTATTGATCATTGTGACGATTGATTTCCCTGCGTAAGTGCTCTATTTTTTCCTGAATATTGTGGGACATTGCGAATTATTTAGAGCAAAAATAATCATTTTGGAAAGAGGGAAGAAGGATTATGAAAATTTACGGGAACTTGGCGGTCAATCTTAATAAATGTACTTTTGCAAAAATATTTCATCATGCAAAATTATCTGGAATTTAACTTTAGCATAGAACCTCTGCAGCCGTGGAACGAAATTTTGATGGCCGAACTGATTGAGATTGGTTTTGATAGTTTTACCGAAGAACTTCACGGTATTTTAGGCTATATTCCGAAGGATGTTTTTGATGAAAATGAACTTTCATCGGTTTCAGTGCTGAATAATGATGAAGTGAAAATTTCCTATACCTTTCAGGAAATGCCCAATATCAACTGGAATGAAGAATGGGAAAAGAATTTTGACCCGATTCATGTGGCCGGTAAAGTGCTGATCCGCGCCGAGTTTCACGCTCCCAATCCGCAACTTCATGAAATTGTAATCCAGCCCAAAATGTCATTCGGGACCGGACATCATCCTACCACACATCTGATGATTCAGCAGATGCTGGAGATGGATTTTGCAGAAAAAACAGTGCTGGATATGGGCTGTGGTACCTCCGTGCTGGCTATTTTTGCCAAACAGCAAGGTGCGGGAAAAACGGTGGCTATTGACATTGATGAATGGTCGGTAGAAAACTCCATTGAAAATGCCCGCCGGAATAATGTAGAGCTGGAAATTTCACAGGGTACTGCAGAGCATCTGGGCGCAGAGAATTTTGACATTATTCTGGCGAATATCAACCGGAATATTCTCATTTCAGATATTCCGGCCTATGTTGCTGTACTGAATGAAGGAGGTCTGCTGCTGCTTTCCGGATTGTGCTTTTTTGATGAAGCCGATATTATGGAAGTCTGCACTGAGCAGGGGCTTGTCCTGCAGAACCGGCAGCAGCGCGAGGAGTGGATGTCCTTGCTGTTGCAAAAACCGGTATCGTAGCTCTGCAATACAAATACAATACAATTTTATTTTTTATTTTTTTCCTCAATCCATTTGCTGAGGTATTTGGTGCTTTGTACCGTATGATGCTGCAGGATTTGACCCAGGAAATTCCGCCGGCGGTGGTCTGTCAGTGAGTTTTGATTGTCACTTATCCGGTTTGCAAACGTTGCGGTAAACGCTTCCTTTGTAAACCTGTTTTTAATGAGGGTAATCCCGTTCTGCTGTGCGTTATTCCAGAGGGTTTCACTGGAATATAGTGCGATTGCCTTTTCAATAAAATCCTTGTCCGAATCGCATATGAAGCCGTTCCACGGGAGGTCTCCGTGCATGCCTTCTGCACCTGTGGAGGAGGTCACGCTGGGCAGGCCATGTTCCATGGCGTTGAGGAGTTTGCCCTTAATTCCTGCTCCGAAAGGAATGGGTGCCAGCAATACTCTGGCCTGTTCAAAAACAACAGGTACGCTTTCAGCACGGCCTTTCACCAGAAAGCCATCTTTTTCATGGTGCAGCTGGAATGCTTTCTGAGACGCGTAAGCACCATAAATATGTATTTCAGCTTCCGGAATATGAGATTTGATATCGGGCCATAACTTTTTGATCTTCAAAACCGTGTGCCAGTTGGGTTCGTGCAGGAAATTGCCGATGCTGATGAAGTTTTTCCTTTCACTGAATTCTGTGAACGGAAGGTTGGGTTCACTGAAAAGAGGCAGGTAGAGGAGGAGGCTTTCATCGGTCTGAAAAGTATCGGTCAAGAGTTGGTATTCATATTCAGAAATAATCAGTGATAGATCGGAGCGCAAGATGGCGGCCATTTCGCGCTTGAAAGTATCGTTGTGCAGGTCAGATTCTTCCGGTTTCCGGTTTTGTTTAAAGGCGGTTTCTCTGGCTTTTCTCAGGAAATGAAGATCTTCTGTATCCAAGATGCGCAGGGCGTTTGGGCACTGTTCTGCCACACGCCACCCGAACTGTTCTTCGGTCATGAACCGGTCAAAAAGCACCACATCCGGCTGTAATTGCGAGATATATTCATCAAAAGAACTGTGGTTCAGGATAATTTGCTGTGAGTGGACCTGCCAGTTGCTCAGATCAGCGCTGAAACCGGTTTTTTCGGCAGTAGACAGAAAGGAAATTTCATAATTTAGTAAATGAAAGAGGCCAATGAGCTGCAGCATGCGGCTTCCTGCAGCGGTAGAGTTTGGTTCCGGAAATACCGTTCCTATGATGGCTAATTTTTTCATGAATTATGGTTGTGCGGCAAGCATTCCAATGGTTGTTTCGGTTTCTTCTCTGGGTTTTTCGCCATCAGCGCCACACTTCAGGACTGCAAAATAAAATACGATGACTGCAATGATGAGCAGGGCAATGGTGCGGGCACAACCTTTATTTTGTCCGCGGCGCGACTGGGCTTTCAGGTTCAGGGGTTCGTAGCCCAGAATTTTGGCTTTACGCTGCTGAAACTCTTCCTCCGAAATTTGTCCCTGTTTTTTCAATGCCTCCAGTTTTTCTATTTTTGAATAATTGTCATTAGCCATAACTCAAGGATCTAATGTTGATTTTATTTGCAGCAAATAATGCTCCTTTTAACATCCGGGCACAAAAAAACCCCGCAAATCTGCGAGGTTTAGTGAGCGCGCCAGGATTCGAACCTGGGACCGTCTGCTTAGAAGGCAGATGCTCTATCCAGCTGAGCTACGCACCCATTTGCAATTCTGGAACTGTTGAGCGGTGTTTTCCGGCGGTGCTCAGAAAAATTTCCGAAGATTTGCCGAAAAAAAAAATTCCCGAAGGAATTTTAAAAATTGTCGGGGCGGCAGGATTCGAACCTGCGACCTCCTGGTCCCAAACCAGGCGCGATGACCGGACTACGCTACGCCCCGAATTTTTTTCCAAAGGTTGCGGAGGGTGTGGGATTCGAACCCACGCGACCCTTGCGGGTCGACAGTTTAGCAAACTGCTCCGTTAACCACTCCGGCAACCCTCCTTTGCAATATTTTTAAGATCTTCTGTTCCGTAATTGCGAGTGCAAATATAACACAGATTTCATTATGAACCAAAAAAAAATACTTAAAAATTTTTGTAATTTTGAAATATCTAATCAGTCTAAATTCGAATTTATGTCTAAAATATTATATATCATAGGATTAAGCACGCTTATGGTTTCCTGTGCTGCTCAGAATACGCCAGCAAAATCCTCCGCAAGTACTGCCCAGCCTCCGAAACAGGCCGTAACTCAGAATCCCAACCCTGTCCCGGCAGGTAGTCAGCAGACCGGTCTGGTAACATTTCAGGGCGTTGAATTTTATAAGCAGAACATCGGCGATATTTCAAAAAATGACAATACCATCAGCCATGGTTCCATTGTTACCGCCAGCCCACAGGGTTTCAGGGTGGTCAAACGTTATTTCCCGGCCGTAGGGCAGAACTTCAGACAGAAATACCTTATTCTTCATTATACAGCGCTGGATGAAGACCGCTCTCTCCGTGTGCTTACTGAGCAGTCGGTGAGTGCACACTATCTGGTAAACAATCTGGGCGATAACGAAATCTACCAGCTTGTAGACGAAAATAAAAGAGCCTATCACGCCGGAATCAGTGCATGGAGAAAGGATATCAACCTTAATGATACTTCCATAGGAATTGAGATTGTGAACACGGGATATGTGAATGACTCTATCGGTAAAAAGGTTTTTGCTCCGTTTGATGCGAAGCAGATGCAGAAAGTGGCTGCGCTGGTGAAGGATATAGCAGACCGCTATCAGATTCCGCCAACCAATATTCTGGCCCATTCGGATGTAGCGCCCACCCGGAAGCAGGATCCCGGCCCACTGTTTCCCTGGAAAAAACTTTATGATGAGTACCAGATCGGAATGTGGTATAATGATGCGGATAAGCAGCGGTATCTCGCTCAGTTGAATCCGGAACTGTTCATGACCGAACGCAATTCATCTACCTTTATATATACCGTGCAGCGCGCCCTGAAAGAATTTGGGTATGATATCAACCCAACCGGAGCATGGACCAAGGAAAACACAAAGGTAGTTGAGGCTTTTCAATATCATTTCCGGCCAGAGAATTACGATGGCATCATCGATGCGGAAACCTGGGCCATTCTGCAGGCACTCATCCAGAAATACCCGCAGAAGTAATCCTTTGTCAACATCAGCTGAAGCGCATTTTTCATAAGAAAACGCGTTTTTTTATTCTGAAAAAAGCCTTAACTTTCCCCCATTAAAATTTAGTATTTCTTCATGGATAGTTACAGAAAAGAAAGCGATTTGTTGGGCGAACTGAATGTGCCGGCAAATGCATATTATGGTGTGCAGACACAGCGTGCGGTAGAGAATTTTAAAATCTCCGGACAAACTTTATCTTCCTACCCCGAGTTTATCCGCGGGCTGGCCTTTGTGAAGAAAGCAGCCGCTAAAACCAACTATGAACTGGGTCTGCTGGAAGAGCAGATTTATTTTAAAATCGCAGAGGCGTGTGATGAACTGCTGGCCGGGCACTTACATGATCAGTTTCCCATTGATATGATACAGGGAGGCGCGGGAACATCTGTGAATATGAATGTGAACGAAGTGATTGCCAACCGTGCACTGGAGAAATTAGGTAAAGAACGGGGCGATTATCAGTATTGTTCGCCAAATGACCATGTCAATCTTTCACAGTCTACCAATGATGCATACCCTACCGGGATTAAAATGGCACTCCTGCAGATGAATTATAAACTGGTGCAGAAACTGCAGCAGATTGTGTATGCATTCCGTGAAAAGGGTGCTGAATTTCATGATGTCTTGAAAATGGGTCGTACGCAACTTCAGGATGCCGTGCCCATGACGCTGGGTCAGGAATTTGAAGCCTTTGCCGCAAACCTGGAAGAGGATGTGGAAAAACTGAACAATAATGCCAAACTTTTTGTGGAAGTCAATATGGGAGCCACTGCCATCGGTACCGGACTGAATGCCCCACTGGGCTACGCCACCCTCTGCGCAAAAAATCTGGCTCAAATAACAGGATATCCGGTGGTTTCTGCTCCCAATCTGGTAGAGGCTACGCCGGATACCGGTTCTTACGTGATTTATTCCTCTGCCATGAAAAGACTGGCTGTGAAATTGTCTAAAATCTGTAACGATCTCCGCTTGCTGTCGTCAGGGCCGCGCGCAGGACTCTTTGAAATCAATCTTCCGCCCATGCAGCCGGGCTCATCCATTATGCCGGGCAAAGTAAATCCGGTAATTCCGGAAGTGGTCAATCAGGTGTGCTATAAAGTCATCGGAAATGACCTTACCGTAACTTTCGCGGCAGAAGCAGGACAACTTCAGCTGAATGTAATGGAGCCGGTATTGTCCCATTCCATCATGGAAAATATTCAGTTTCTGTGCAATGCGCTGGATACGCTGCGCGAGAAATGTGTGGTGGGAATCACTGCTAACAGAGAGGTGTGCCTGAATATGGTGAAACACAGCATCGGGATTGTGACCGCTCTGAATCCGCACATCGGATACAAAAATTCTTCCGCGATTGCCAAAGAAGCGCTGGAAACCGGAAAAAGTGTGTACAATCTGGTGCTGGAGCAGGGAATTCTTACCAAAGAACAACTGGATGATATTCTGGATCCCAAAAATATGATTCAACCTCATTAAATATATCAGGAACATGAAGTTCCTCATCATTATCCCCGCTCATAACGAGGAAAAAAACATCGGTTTCGCCCTGGGTTCCCTGAAGCAGCAGAGCTTCGGGGATTTCCGGGTGGTGGTAGTGAATGACGGATCTGAGGACCGAACGCCACAGATTGCCGCAGAATTTGCAAATCAGGACCGGAGATTTTCTGTGAAAAATCTGGGAAAATCCGGTCATGAGCCGGGAGCAAAAGTAGTCCGGACGTTCAATAAAGGTCTGGACGGAGAAGATCTTACAGCATTCCAGGTCATTTGTAAATTTGATGCCGACATTATCTTTCCGCAGGATTATCTGGAAAAAGTGGCACAGGTGTACCGGGAAAATCCCAAAGCTGGGATGGTTTCCGGATTGGTCCGCATCCGCAAAACGGTATTTGAGAAAGCACTGGCCTATGATTTTGCTGATGAAAAAAAACAATGGATATTTGAGAATCTTTCGTCTAAAAATCATGTACGGGGTCCCATAAAGTCATACCGCCGGGAATGTTTTGAACAGATGAACGGTCTGCGACCCGTGCTGGGCTGGGATAATATTGATGTCATGCTGGCGCGCATGCACGGATGGGAGGTGCTCACCATTAAAAATATCTGGGTCAAGCATTTGCGGCCCACCGCCTTCAAATATAAAAGCCAGAAAGCAGAAAAGCTGGGTGAGTATTTTTATAATATCGGACTCAGTTTACCTTTGGCATTAATCTCATCCGCCAAATCTTCCTGGAAGAGCAAGTCTCCCGGAGAGTTTTTCGTCACCATGCGCACTTTCCTGAAGCAGAACAGCGCGCGTGAATTAAGCCGGGAAGAAATAAATTATATCAGGAAACTGCGGTGGCAACAGATGTTTGGTAAAAAATAAACCTATGAATAAATTGATTCCACTGCTGCTTTTATGTTGTGGCTTAATATACAGTCAGAAAAAAGATGCAGATCTTATTATTTACAACGCAAAAATTTATACAGCAGACGCCCGGTTTTCTACCGCGGAGGCAATGGCAGTTTCCAAAGGTAAAATTGCAGCCATTGGCAATAATGAAGCGATTCTTAAATCTTACCAATCCCAAAACAAGCAGGATGTGGCAGGCCGAACTGTTTTGCCGGGTCTGATTGATGCCCATTGTCATTTTACCGGTTATGCCAAAGACCTCTGGAAATGTGAACTGTGGGGAACCCAATCCTGGGAAGAAGTGGTGCAGCGCATGGTGATCTATTCCAAAACAGCACCTCAGGAGTGGCTTTATGGCCGCAGCTGGGATCAGAATGACTGGCCGGTAAAAGATTTTCCGGATAAACAGCGCCTGGATGAACTCTTTCCAAACCGCCCGGTTTATCTGAAAAGAATAGATGGCCATGCGGTAGTAGCCAATCAGAAAGCTCTGGATATTGCAGGAATAACGGTGAATACCAAAGTGCAGGGTGGCGAAATAGAAGTGAAAAATGGTCAACTTACCGGAATCCTGCTGGACAATGCCAAATTCCTGATAGAAAAACATATTCCCGAAATCAATGACGAAACTGCATTGAAGTACTTTACTCAACTACAGGAAACCTGCTTTTCTCTTGGACTGACCTCAGTTCACGACTGCGGAATTTCGGAGCATACCCTCTCACAACTTGAACAGTCCCAGCGGCAGGGAACTTTAAAAATGAAAGTATTCGCCCTGCTGAATGATGATCCTGCTTACTACGGGAAGTGGATCCGGAAAGGCCGATACCGGAATGGAAATATTACCGTAGGTGGTTTTAAAGTGTATTCAGACGGGGCACTGGGCTCACGTGGAGCGTGCCTGTTGCATGATTATGAAGACCAGCCGGGTAGAAGAGGGTTCCTGCTCGGTGAGGAGGAGCATTTCAGAACACTGGCCCGCAAACTGAAAAATTCAGACCTGCAAATGTGTACGCATGCCATTGGTGATTCCGCAAACCGCACCATTCTGAATGTGTACGGTGAAGTTCTGGGCGGTAAAAATGACCGCAGATGGCGCATAGAACATGCACAAATTGTTACAGAAAAGGATCGGGAACTTTTCGGACTGTATTCCATTATACCGTCTGTACAGCCTACGCACGCTACATCAGACATGTACTGGGCAGAAAGCCGGCTGGGTGCTGCACGTACGAAAACCGCTTATGCTTATCAGGATTTGCTACAGCAGAATAAGTGGCTGCCACTGGGAACAGATTTCCCGGTAGAAGAAATCAATCCCCTGAAAACCTTTTTCGCAGCAGTGGCCCGCCAGGATGAACATCTTTATCCGGCCGGCGGCTTTCAGAAAGAGAATGCCCTCACCCGAGAGCAGGCTCTTCGGGGAATAACCATCTGGGCAGCGCGCGCAGCCTTTCAGGAAAATGAACTGGGCAGTCTGGAGGTAGGTAAATCTGCAGATTTTGTCATCATTAGTCAGAATATCATGGCTGTAGAAGAGGCCAGGATTCCGGAAACCGTCGTATTGGAGACTTTCAGCAGTGGCAATCGGGTGTATTATAACCAGCAGTATTACGAGGATTTCGCACGCCGGCTTGCTGCACCAGTAGCCGGATACATCCACTAAATTTTTAATTTTTGAAAAAAATCGCCTACATAGAACTGGATACCCATGCGGAAATTGCACTCAACTTTATGGAGCTGATGCAGGATTCTGCCGTATTTGATACGGATTATTACGTGTCCGGCAAAGTTTACAGGCAAACGGGCGGCAACAGAAAGCAGGTATTTATGGTGGAAAGTGCAGATGTGCTGCCGTTGCTTCAAAAAAAATCGTATGATCTGGTCATCATCGGAACTGCACACCGTTATTTTAATGTTTTTAAAGCCATCGCAGCGCGTTATAATACGGCGGTGATTGTACATAATCAGAATTTTACGTTCCTTTCCAGATTTGATTTGTTGCGAAAAGTACTGTGCAAAGATCGGTTGTACCGGCTGAAGCTTTTGCTGAAGGAAGGTTTGCTCACAGCACCGGATTTTTACAACAGCGTAAATCACCGGCTTGTTCTGGATTCGTATCTGGAGCGAATTTCCATGCGGTTTTTACCGGTTTTTTACAGGAAATATAAAGATGAGGTCCCGCAAATTCCAACCGTGGTTATTCCCGGATCCGTTTCTCAAAGCCGCCGCGACTATGCCAGAGTTTTTGAGGTGATTCAAAATATGGAATCCGGCTCTTCCAAAGTACAGTTTGTTTTTGCCGGAAGAGCAGAAGGCCGGGAACTGGCACAATTGAGGAAGCTTGAAAACTCCGTTTCAGAAAACATCAGTCTGCAATATTTTACAGAAAAAATCGACCAGCACACTTTTGATAAATGGATGCGCAAAGCATCTTTTCTCTGGTGTCCGGTGCGCAGTGAAACTGAATTTTTCAGCGAAAAAGAAATATACGGCATCTCGAAAATGAGCGGAAATGTAGGCGATGCCATTAAATATGGAAAAACAGCAGTGTTTCCGGCCGAATATCCGGCGCAGTTGCATTCGTTTATCATTCGGGAGCCGGAAGATATGCGTCAGTTCATCCTGAATCCGGATGCTTTTTCGGATTTTAAAACTGATTCATATGAAGTCACTTCGGTGCGGTCTGCACTGGAAAATGTACTGAATTCTTTACTTAAGTCTTAAAACAACATAATTCTATTTGCCGAATCTGAATATGCTGCGGATGAATTTCTTCGAAATATAATCCTCCATCGGGAAAATTTTCAGGAAGTGATTGCCGATATAAATCAGGATCAGAACCACGGCAGGTTTGTACAGGAGATTCAGAAAATTATTTGAAAAATTGGGCAGTACAATGGCTACAGTGATGGCCAGCGTAGAGATAATGGACGCAAAAATCATCTCGATAGACAATGGATTGACCTTAAATTTGATATAGTTAAAGGTAATTTTAATGATGTTATAGGTGGACAGCGAAATGGCGGTAGCCAGTGCCACGCCCACAATTCCGAGACGGGTATTTTCCAGGAAATAATAATTCAGCAGGATGGTGAGCGCTGCCAGAAACAGCATGAATACAATGTTATAGCGGTAGTACCGGGACAATGAAATGATATTGCCGTTGAAACCTGTTGCCAGATCAAACAAAATAGCAGACCCCAGAATCCAGATCACTGGTTCCGATTCCAGGAGCATGGTGCCGTTTTTTATAAAACCAATGAGAAACGGAAAGCCCGCCAGAATACAGGAAAACAGCACAGACCCGATGAAAAACAAACTCAGTGAAGTTTTCTTATGAAAGCGGTCCAGTTCTTCCAGGTCATTTTCTGCAATGGCTTTATTGATGATGGGTGCCGAAATATTAAAAATCCCGAGTTGTGGAATGGAAATCAAAGAAATCATGGCAAAAAGCACGGAGTAAATTCCGAGTTCCTCATCGCCCAGCGCATCACCAATCATGATTTTATCAATCTTAATGGCAATATAATTTCCGATGTTTCCCAGAAAACTAAACAGACTGTAACTGAAAATGTCTTTCCACAACGCATCTTTTTTAATGTAACCTGTGCTGAAATCAGGTTTCAAAGGCTCCAGCCGGTTGGCATAGATAAAGTATCCAAGAGTGGACAGTGTGAACATACCGAAGAAAAATCCAAATGCCGTAACCTGAGAAATGCCCAGGAAAATGAAAAGACAAAATGCACCCACGTTGGCCAGTTTGGGCATGATGTTCTCAAAAATATTGGGAACTACAATTCTTTTGTAATTGGAAATGTAGCGGTTCAGACAATGCGAAATAGAAAGCACCAGCACCAAAGGCAAAATAATGAATTTCAGTTCCCACCATTTCATGTTTTTGAGGTCGGGAAACAGATAATGAATAAGCAAAAATAAACCCGTGAAAACCAGAAAATTTATGGCGATTCCTAATAAAGATAATGAAAGAATATTCTGATGCTTGGAATCCTTCTGTGTCTGATGAAAAAATTTCACATTGGCATAGGACAGCCCGAAAACTACAATGGGAACCAGAATTTCTGCTGTAGAAAGAATATAACTCAGTTTTCCGTAAAATGTAAAATCATGCGGAAACACAAAATAGGTGGAGAGTGCGCCCAGCACAAATCCCAGGTAGCCTATGATGGTATATTTAAAGCCTTGTCTTGCAACAACACTCATAACAGCAGGTCTTTACCGGATGTGAAGTACGAAAAATAGACGGAGTTTTCAGCAGTGGTGGTCATGATGATTCTAATGGGAAAGCAAAGATAGAAAAATATGTTAAGTTTTGTTAAAGCAATATTTGGGTCAAAGTTTTTTAAAAAATCCTGTGCTTCCGCCATTTTTACTAAATTTGAGGTTTTTAGTCATAGATCCAATGAAAAATATAGCCTTTTTCGTGGCCGCATTTTTACTTGTGAGTGCGGTTTCCTGTTCCTCACTTCAGAAAACCTCCGGGCAGCCGTTTGTCTGGGAAGGAGCCAATGTATATTTCCTGCTCACAGACCGTTTCCATAATGGTGATGCTGCTAATGATGTCAATTTTAACCGAACCGAAAAAACTGCAGTACTCCGCGGTTTTGAAGGAGGAGACCTGCGCGGGATTATCCAGAAAATAGACAGTGGATACTTCACTGAACTGGGTGTAAATGCCATCTGGATGACTCCCGTGGTAGAGCAAATTCACGGTGCTACTGATGAAGGAACCGGTAATACCTACGGTTTTCATGGATACTGGACCAAAGACTGGACGGCTCTGGATCCGAATTTTGGCACTGCGGCTGATCTTCGTGAACTGGTAGACAAAGCCCACAAAAGAGGAATCCGGATTGTGCTGGATGCTGTCATTAACCATACCGGTCCGGTGACCCCGAAAGATGCGGTTTTCTCCCACAGTTGGGTGCGCACTTCACCGCAGTGTACTTATGACAGCTATCTGAATACCACGGCATGCACATTGGTAGCCAATCTCCCGGATGTCCTTACCGAATCTGATGCGCCGGCACCACTCCCCGCATCTCTTGTGGAAAAATGGAAGAAAGAAGGCCGATATGATGCGGAAATGAAATCGCTGGATGAATTCTTCACCCGTACCGGCTACCCCCGGGCGCCCAAATATTATATCATGAAATGGCTGGCAGATTATGTGGAACAATTCGGGATAGACGGCTACCGGGTAGATACCGTAAAACATACCAATGAAGATGTTTGGGCAGATTTTCAAAAGGTCTGTCAGGAAGCGTTTGACCGTTATAAAGCGAATAATCAGGCAAAGGTGCTGGATGATCAGCCATTTTTTATGGTGGGCGAGGTGTACGGATACGGCATCAGTCAAAAACAACTCTATGATTTTGGAGATAAAAAAGTGAATTATTTCAAGAATGGGTTTCAGTCCCTCATTAATTTTGACTTCAAAGGCGATGCACACAGATCTTATGAAGAAATTTTCTCCTCTTATTCCCGTATGTTGGCCAATGAAATGGACGGGAAAACCGTCATGAATTACCTGACTTCACATGATGACGGTTCACCGTTTGATAAATACCGGAAGCGAACCTTTGAAGCTGCCGTAAAATTGCTGCTTGCCCCCGGTATTTCACAGATTTATTACGGAGATGAAACAGCACGTTCGCTTATTATAGACGGTGCAGAAGGAGATGCCACGCTGCGAAGCAATATGAACTGGGACGATCTTGAAGTCCATGAAGCTACCCGAAATCTGCTGAAGCATTATCAGAAACTCGGGAAGTTCAGGGCAAATCATCCGGCTGTGGGAGCGGGAATTCATCAAATGATTGCCAATGAACCTTACTGGTTTGGCAGAACCTACAGGAACGATAAAGTAGTAATCGGACTGGACCAGCCAGCAGGTGAGAAACGCGTTGATGTGTGCGGCTACTTTGCGCCGGGAACCAGAATCAGAGATGCGTACAGTGGCGTTAGGACAGTGGTGGGCACAGATCATACCGTGGTGTTGGACAGTAGTTTTTCCATTGTTCTGCTGGAAAAAGACCTGTAATCGGTACAGATTTACAGTGGAATTCCGGTGGCTGTTAATGGAGTCAAAAATTGTTGTTCGCTTGATAAATGCTTACCTTTGCGTCAAATAACAAAAAAATGTCCGATATAAAACTCAATACCATTCCGGAGGCGATAGAAGATCTGAGAAATGGTAAAGTAATCATAGTTGTAGACGATGAAAACCGCGAAAATGAAGGCGATTTTCTTTCGGCAGCAGAACTGACCACCCCTGAAATTATCAATTTCATGACCATACACGGCAGAGGGCTTATCTGTACGCCACTTCCGGAAAAGAGATGTGATGAACTGGGTCTGGATATTATGGTGACCCGCAGCAGTGATCCCAAGGAAACTGCTTTTACGGTTTCGGTAGATTTGCTGGGCGAAGGGGTTTCTACCGGAATTTCTGCCAGTGACCGTGCCAAGACGATTCTGGCACTGATGGACGAAAAAACCAAACCTTCTGATTTCATGCGTCCCGGACATATATTCCCGCTCAGAGCGAAGAAAGGCGGTGTGCTGAAACGTGCCGGTCATACTGAGGCGGCTACCGATCTTACCAAACTTGCCGGCCTGAAGGAAGGTGGAGTCATCTGTGAAATTATGAATGAGGACGGTTCTATGGCGCGGCTTCCGCAGCTGATGGAACTGGCAAAAAAACTCGACCTGAAAATTGTGTCCATTGAAGATCTGATTCATTATCAACTGAAAAAAGGGGATCTCATTGAACGCATAGAGGAGCGTAAAGTAAAGACCTTCTATGGTGATTTTGATTTTTATGCATTCAGAGAGAGCAGTACAGAGCAGATGCATTTTGCTTTTACCAAAGGAAACTGGACCGAAGATGAACCGGTACTGGTCCGGGTTCAGGCGTCTAATTCCTATTTTGATGTGCTCAGCCGTTTTATTACCGGCGAAAAACCTTTGCTGGAAAAAGTAACCAGCATGATTAATGAAGAAGGAAAAGGAGTGCTGATTTTTATTAACAATGTATCTAATACCGAGAATACCCAGAGAAAACTTCAGCAGTTTCTGGATTACCAGGACGGAGCCGAGCAGCGGCCTACACTGGCTTATAATTTCCGCGATTATGGCATCGGAACGCAGATTCTGAAAAATTTAGGCATCAATAAATTCCGCGTCATTACCCAAAGTCCGGATGTAAAACCTGTAGTAGGCGGTTATGACGTAGAGGTAACCGAAATGGTGGAACTGAAATAAA
This sequence comes from Chryseobacterium sp. MFBS3-17, assembly GCF_020687745.1. Lineage (GTDB taxonomy): Bacteria > Bacteroidota > Bacteroidia > Flavobacteriales > Weeksellaceae > Marnyiella. The sequence continues at coordinate 167,811 of NZ_JAJEWK010000010.1, read as the reverse complement.
AATCCATGAACAGCAGAGAGGAAAAACTGGAAGCATTCGGCAGGCTGCTCGATATCATGGATGATCTGCGGGAGAAATGTCCGTGGGATAAAAAGCAGACGCTGCAATCCCTGCGGCATCTTACGCTGGAGGAAGTCTATGAGCTATCTGATGCTCTGCTGCAGGAGGATCTTCCCGAAATCAAAAAGGAACTGGGTGATGTGCTTTTGCATCTGGTTTTTTATGCCAAAATAGGTTCCGAAAATCAAAGCTTTGATATCGCAGACGTCATCAATGCTCTTAATGAAAAACTGATTTTCCGCCACCCGCACATTTATGGAGATACCGAGGTAAGCGGTGAAGATGAGGTGAAGCAGAACTGGGAAAAACTGAAACTGAAAGAAGGAAACCGCTCCGTGCTGTCAGGGGTTGCCAAAGGAACGCCCAGCATAATCAAGGCCTACCGCATTCAGGATAAAGTGCGCGGCATCGGGTTTGAGTTTCACGATGCCGGAGATGCCTGGAAAAAAGTGGACGAAGAGCTTGCTGAATTTCATGCTGAAACCGATCCCGTGAAAAAGGAGGAAGAGCTGGGCGACGTGTTTTTTTCGCTCATCAATTATGCAAGGATCTCCGGCATAAATCCCGATTCTGCACTGGAGCGGACCAATGCCAAATTTATTTCGCGATTTCAAAAAATGGAGCAACTTGCCGCAGACCGCAGCCTGAGAGTGGAAGACCTCTCTCTGGAAGAAATGGATCTGCTGTGGGAAGAAGCAAAGAAGTTGCCTTAACCTTACCGCATTTTTTTAAACAATAAGACCATGCTCCCGCTGAAAAGCCGCTAAAGAAAGTATATGCAATATAAGTTTCAACACGGTTTCAAGTCTTTCCTGGAAATACGAAAGACCGAGCGAACCTGGCATTTTCCATTGCTGGCAGGGATTTGTGTGGGGTTATGTCTGCTTGTGGGCTGGTTTTTTGACCGGCCGCTATACGGCAATCTGTCCAACATGGGCGCACTACCATATTGTACTTTACACATTCTGCGCTGGCCAGCCGGATGATTCACCTCATGGTCTGTGCCTTCGGAATGGTTTTTTCCTTTATGTTCGGGCTGGTATTCAGTTTTAATCCCTGGGTCAGTGCGGCATCAGTGGGTTTTATCGGATTTCTGGCGCACCTGGTCACCTCTTACTTTAAGGTGCCGCCGCCGGGCAATTTCTTTTTCGTGATGCTGGCTGCCGTGGCCGGATCGGTACCGTTTGATGTGGAATTATTACCGTCCAGAGTAGGATTGGTAGGCATGGGTGCCATGCTCTCGGTGCTGCTGGCATTTTTCTATTCGGTATTCATTGCCAAAAAGGTGGTGCCGCTCCCCGTGAGACCAAGTTTTCGACCTAAAGCATATACCAAGATTGTAGAGAGCATCATCATAGGAGCAGCCATGGCTCTTTCACTGGCCGTGGGTTATGTTTTTAAGCTCCATACACCGTACTGGATTGCAGTTTCCGCTCTGGCAGTGCTGCAGGGACGGGATCTGATTCATACCCGCCAGCGGAATTTCCACAGAATATTCGGGACTTTTATCGGTATCGGACTTACCTGGATCATTTTCGGGCTGGGCATTCATGGCCTGGCGCTGGTGGTAGTCATCACCCTTTTACAATTCGTGATAGAGTTGCTTATTGTGCGGAATTATGGACTCGCTGCCATTTTTATTTCGCCGCTCACCATTCTCCTGGCAGAAACTGCGGGCGGACTGGACTTTGACATCAATACCATGATGGAAGCCCGTCTGGCAGATACCATCATCGGGAGTCTCATAGGTCTTGTTGCCGGTTGGCTCTTGCATCACAGGGACATCATTGCCCGGCTGGAAAGACGTATTCGCAGCACTGGCATATTCCTGCGCAGATGGTCATAACGTGCTGAAATTGACTTGCTTCAACTGGAAATTCTCAGATAGCTGCAGAAAATTCAAATTTTGACACATAAAAACACACCGCCTCACAGCACCGTGGTATTAAACAGTCTGCTGTTTTTCCTTTTCCTGCTGCATGTACTGATGATAGGGCAGGGTCTCTTCCAGCTGGTCCAGTTCCTCTTTTGTGAACACCCGGTAATTGACTTTGAAGGTTTTGTTTTTCGGAGTCTCCAGTGAGAAACCTCCCGCCCCGAATCCGTCGGTCACATCCAGTTCAAAATGGCTGTATTGCCAGTATTCAAATAAATCATGATCCACCCAGAAATGAAATCCCAGGATCGTTCCTATGCTTACGTCTTTGGTTCTGGGGTAGAAATGTCCCTTCCTGAAACACTGGGGCTGTGTGCCCTCGCAGCAGCCGCCGGCCTGGTAAAACATCAGTTCACCATATTCCTCATGCAGTTGCCGGATCAGTTCCATCGCTTTGTCTGTGGCAGAAAGCCTTTTTATTTTTTCCATTTTTTTCTTTTTTTTAGGAGCATCACGTTCGGTCAGTGCTCAGTAGGGGTCTCACCAGCTCTTCGCTCATACTCCTCCAGATTCCCCACGGTTAAAACCGTGCTCCATCTGTGCGGGGTAACCGCTGCGATCTGGGCTAAGAGTTTGTGAGGTCTGTTTATTGAAAAAGGTTCTCCCGCACCGGACAAAATCCCGGTGGCAGGAAAACCTTTAATCCGAAAGTTGCGTAACATCCTTTGTACTACGGTATTTCTTAGAAGAATCCTAATTTATTCTTGTCATAAGAAATCAGCATGTTTTTGGTCTGTCTGTAGTGATCCAACATCATTTTGTGGTTCTCTCTGCCGATACCGGATTGCTTATATCCTCCGAAAGGCGCGCCTGCAGGATAGCTGTGGTATTGGTTTACCCAAACACGGCCGGCCTGTATCGCTCTCGGAATCTGATACAGCTGGTGTGCATCTCTGGTCCATACTCCGGCACCCAGTCCGTATATGGTATCGTTGGCAATCTCCAGCGCTTCTGCTTCATCCTTAAAGGTAGTCACCGCAAGTACCGGCCCGAAAATTTCCTCTTGGAACACCCGCATTTTGTTATGCCCTTTCAGCAGGGTGGGCTGTATATAGTATCCGTTAGCCAGGTCACCTTCCAGTTTGTTGGCATCGCCACCGGTAAGGACTTCAGCACCTTCTTCTTTGCCCAGGTTAATGTAGCTCAGAATTTTATCATACTGAATTTTGGATGCCTGAGCACCGATCATGGTAGAAGTATCCAGTGGGTTGCCCGGTTTGATGGCGTTTACACGTTCTACGACCTTTTCTATAAATTGGTCATAGATGCTTTCCTGAATCAGCAGTCTGGACGGACAGGTGCAAATTTCACCCTGGTTCAGAGCAAAGAGAACGGCGCCTTCAATGGCTTTATCCAGGAATGCATCATCTTCATCCATCACACTTTCAAAGAAAACGTTCGGAGATTTACCACCCAGCTCCAGGGTAACCGGAATAATGTTTTCCGTAGCATATTGCATTACCATACGGCCTGTTGCAGTAGAACCGGTGAAGGCTGCTTTCTGTACTTTCTTGTTGGTGACCAGGGCATGTCCCAGTTCAGCACCAAATCCGTTCACTACGTTCAGTACGCCCGGTGGCAGCAGGTCGCCAATCAGTTCTACCAGATAAAGGATCGAAATGGGGGTGTTTTCTGCAGGTTTCAGAATCACAGTGTTACCGGCTGCCAGAGCAGGTGCCAGTTTCCATACGGCCATCAGAATAGGGAAGTTCCACGGAATAATCTGGGCTACCACACCTATTGGTTCATTTACAATAAGCGAAACGGTATTATTGTCCAGTTCCATCAGGGATCCTTCTTCTGCGCGGATAACACCCGCAAAATAACGGAAATGGTCTATAGCCAGCGGAATATCTGCATTCAGGGTTTCACGTACCGGCTTACCGTTGTCCATAGTTTCTACTACGGCAATATTCTCAAGATTCGCTTCCATACGGTCTGCAATCTTGTTCAGGATGATACTCCGCTCGGTTACAGAGGTTTTACCCCATGTTTTGAAAGCTTCTTCTGCAGCATTTACGGCCTTATCCAGATCCTGCTCGTTAGAGTGTGCTGCTTTGGCCATCACGGTCCCGTCAAGCGGGGTAATGACATCAAAGTATTTCCCGTTGGCAGGGGGTGTCCACTGCCCATTAATGTAGTTATCGTACTTTTCTTTTAATGGTACTCTGTCATAAACTTTTGAACTCATAATGTATCTGTTTAAATATTTTGTATAAAATTACCATATTATTTGAGTATATAAAAAATAAACCGTGTTAAATATTGCTAAAACCGCATTTGGTTGATATTGATTTAATCTATTAGCTTTGCTTCTTTTGATGGATTATTTTTGTTATATCAGGCAGAAAAAAGACTCAGTTCACGGAATAGAAAACAAGATTCCCCAGCCGCAGCGCGGACGGGGAACTGAGTCTTTTTTAATGTCTGTCAGAGATTTTCCCGGATCAGTTGAATCAGTTCGGAGGCACTCACCACCCCGCCGTGTCTCCAGATGGCCTTGCCATTTCTGAATAAGATAAGCGTGGGTACACTGCGCACCTGAAAAACCAATGCAGCCTGCGGGTTTTTGTCCACATCAATTTTTATTATTGAGGCAGAGTCTGGCAGGGTGGCTTTTACTTCCTCCAGTATGGGAGCCATCATTTTGCACGGACCACACCATTCGGCAAAAAAATCTACCAGCACCGGCTTATTCTGCTGAATTACTTCCTGAAATGTCATTGCTTTTTGTATTTTCTTTTTTGAATACAGATAAAAATAACCCGCCCATTACGGCGCCGTACACAGTACTGTTTGTGGGATCCGACGTAATAGCGCAGTTGCCGGAGTGGCAACCCACGAATTTCCAGTACAGAAATCCTGCCAGCGCACCCACCAGCACACCGGTAATGGTGAGGATGTTCTTATGAATAAATGCTTTCATGTGCTTTCATTTTCAATTTGATAGGGTAAAGTTGGTCAAATAATTCCGGTCCCCACGTTACTTTTGTTACAAAAGTTCAATTTTGTTTCTCCCCAGCCGTACTTTTCCCAGTTCTTCCAGTTGTTTCAGCAGCCGTGAGACCACCACGCGTGCAGTTCCCAGTTCGTTGGCCAGCTGCTCATGGGTGATGTTCAGAACGGAACTTCCGGTAAGGGCTTGTTTTTTCTCCAGCAGCGTGAGCAGTCGCTCATCTGTCTTCTTAAAAGAGATGGCATTGACCATATCCAGCAGTTCCTCAAAGCGTTTGTGGTACAGCCGGAAGATATAGTCCAGCCATTGCGGATAATCTTTTATGAACAGGCTTACCTTTTCTACCGGAAGAAATAAAATGGAGGCATCATCTTCTACTTCTGCCCGTACTTTGCTGGTTTCGTTATGCAAACCTCCCAGAAAGGACATGATGCAACTTTCGCCGGCCTTGATGTAGTACAGCAGGATTTCCCGTCCGTCTTCTTCTGTACGGATCACCTTCAGGCTGCCGCTCATGACGATGGGAACAGAGCGTATGTACGCATGTTCTTCCAGAATGGTTTCGCCGGCCTTAAATTCTTTCTGTACGCCATATTGATTCAGTTGTTCCAGCAGTTCCGGTGAAGTACGGAAATCGGTAAGGTGTTGCAGTTCTTCCATCAGACAAAGTTAACCATTTGCCGGACGATAAGAAACCTGATTTTGAGCAAAGAAAAAAGCGCAACCGGGAAGTTGCGCTTTGATGATGCTTGTGGTGTTACACGCCGAATTGTTTTGCAAATAAATCCGGATAAACCCCCAGTGCTATGATGGCTACAATAATGAATGCAGCGACAATGTTATAGGTAAGTGATACTTTTTCCGAGGTTTTAAAACTGCTTTCTTTGAAGAAGAACATCGCGATAATCAGTCTCAGATAATACGCAATGGAAATGGCAGAACCCAGCACGGCAATCAGTACCAGAAATGCGGCACCGTTCATAGCCTGTGCAAAGAGCGCAAATTTACCCATGAAACCCGCTGTTAGCGGAATTCCCGCCATGGACAACATTGACACAGAGGCGGCTGCAGCCAGAAGGGGTTCAGATTTTGCCAGACCTTTGAAGGCCTGGTAGGAGGTTTCCCTTTTCAGTTTCTCTACCCAGATCAGACTCATCATCACACCCACAGATGCCAGTGCATAGGCGAAGAGATAGAAGGCCAGATTGTAAGTGGAAAGGTTGTTCATCCCGTAAAAAATCAGTGTGATATACCCTGCGTGAGATACGGATGAATAAGCGAGCATTCTTTTGGCATTGGTCTGCGCCAGACCCATCACATTGGCCAGAAATAAAGTAATGATGGCCAGCACCCCTACGATATTGAACCATTCACTATATAAACCGGAGAATGCAAATGTCATTAACTTAAAGAATGCGTAGAAACCGGCAATTTTTACCACGCTCATCATAAAAGTGGTAATCAGTGACGGTGAACCCTGATACACATCGGGGCTCCACATATGGAACGGAGCCAGAGCCACTTTAAAAGCCATGGCGGCTACCATCAGAATCATGCCCATAATCAGCATCAGATCTTTCGGGAATTCTTCTGCATAGGCATGAATGGCAGTCAGATCAAACGAGCCCGCAGTACCGTAAATCAGTGCGATACCAAACAGTAGGAAACCGGTGGCAAAACACCCCATCAGAAAATATTTTACAGCGGCTTCATTGGATCTCAGATTGGTTTTATTGGCTCCGGCCATTACATATAAGGGTATGGACAGAATTTCGATTCCTAAAAACAGCGTCACCAGATTCTGGTAGCTGAAGAGAACCACTGCACCGCACAGCGCAAAGAGCATCAGCGCATACAGTTCAGACTGATGAGTTCTGTGATTGCTGAATGCGAATCCGGCTATGAAGAAAATCAGCAGGGTGGTCACGATGGATATTTTGGCAAACAACGCACTGTTGGTGCCGAATTCCAGCATGGAATGATACTGATGAAAGAACTGCGGTTCCGGCAGAAAGGCTGCATACAAGGCTACCAGAAGTCCTGCAATACCAATGTATCTTGCAAACCTTCCATGGTTATAAACTCCTGAAAATAAAGCCAGGACCGCCGTAACGAATATGATAACTATAACACTCATTTCTCTAATATCAAATTAACTTACCATAGACTGGTAGATGAACTTCAACGAACTACTCACCAGCTCAATAACAGGCTGCGGGAAAACACCAAACAGAATCACCAGACCGGCTAAACTTGCCATTACCGCAAATTCTACGTGGGTGAGGTCATTAACACTGGCCAGAACTTCTTCTTTTCCGGTATTGAACATGGCTTTGCCATAAAACCTGAACAGATACGCGGCGGCAAGGATGATGGTAATCCCGGCGATGATGGCTGCAAGGATATTATAATCAAATACTGATTTCAGCAAAATAAATTCACCAATGAATCCATTGGTAAGTGGCAAGCCTACAGATCCAAGCAGAACAATCATAAAAAGCACTGCAAAACGGGGAGCTACTCTTGCCAGGCCGCCCATTTCACGGATATCCCTGCTCTTGAATCTCTTATACAGAATATCTGCACAATAGAACAACGCTACAATATTGATTCCGTGTGCGAAAGACTGTACCATGGCCCCCTCTCCACCTTCTATGGTAAAGGTTCCGTTCATTACAAGCATGGCCGAGGCAAAAATTCCCGCCACCATCAGTCCTACGTGCGAAAAAGAGGAGTACGCCAGGATTCTTTTGGCGTCGTTCTGAATCAGGGCAATCAGTGCGCCATGCAGCACCCCGATGATGGCCAGCATAATGACGATGGACCCGGATACGCCGGCAATAGCATCCGGAGTTACCGGAAGCAGGTAGCGCAGAATTCCGTAAACGGCCATTTTCAGCATGATGCCGGAAAGGAGCATACTTCCCTGTGTAGGCGAATAGGTATAGGTGTCCGGCTGCCAGGTGTGGAACGGGAACACCGGTAGTTTTACCGCAAAGGCAAAGAATATAAACCAGAACACTACCGTTTGCTGGGTGAGGTTGAGGTTTGCATTATACATGTCGGTCACTGCAAAAGAGGCAGAATAGTTATAGACATAGATAAATGCCGCCAGCATGAAGAGTGAACCTACAAAGGTGTATACAAAAAACTTGGTCGTAAATTCAAATCTTTTATTTTCCTGGCCCCACAGACCGGCAATAAACCAGATCGGAATCAGGGTGATTTCCCAGAAAATGTAGAACAGAAGCCCGTCCAGAGCAGTGAAAACACCTACAAGACCAAACTGCATCAGCAGAATCAGTGCGTAGAACGAATTTCTGTACGGTACCTTTTCATTAAAAGATGAATACACAATGAGGGGCACCAGAATATTGGTCAGCAAAAGCATCAGCATGCTCATGCCGTCAATCCCAAAGTGCAGAGATGACTTCAGAAACTGTGACCACGGATAATTAATTTCGTGCTGCAGTACGCTGTCTACCGTAGGACCACTGTTGAATCCGTACAGTATGCAGAACGTGATCAGCATCTGGATTAATGATACACCGAATGCCAGTTGCTTACCTGCCTTGCCTTTGATGGCAAACAGCAACCCCGATCCTAATAAAGGTAAAAGTAATAATGCTAATAAATGGTACGACATTATTATTGTAATAAAAAGTTAACAATCAATATAATTCCGATAGCCAGAGACATCACCAGAACATAATTTTCTACGTTTCCGTTTTGGAGGCGTTTCATGGATTTGCCGCTGTCTTCGGCGCCTTCGCCTATAAAGTCCACGGCTTTGTCCAGTATGTTGGTATCGAACATTTTTCCGCCACGGCCCAGGCCTTCTGCTGTTTTCACGAAAAGAGCATTGTACAGTTCATCAATGTACAGTTTTTTGGCAGATAGTTTTTCCCAGCCGGTAAAGTGTTCTTCGGCAACGGGAACGGCCTTTTTCACCGCATATTTATTCCGGGAAATGAACCAAACTACAAAGAACATCAGCACCGTGAGGGCTAGCAAAATCAGTTCTGTGGTGAGTGAAATACCCGACAGTCCGGCCTGCATTTCATTTTTAATATTCTCTGAAAGCAGCGGACTGAGCCACTGCTGAAGTTTTGAATAATCTCCGTGCGCTATGATGTGCGGAAGATTGATGAATCCACCAATGACTGATAAAATTGCCAGTACAACAAGAGGCAGGGTCATATTTGACGGACTTTCATGCAGATGATGTTTTTGCTCCTCGGTTCCGCGGAAGGTCCCGTGGAAGGTCAGGTAATACAGTCTGAACATATAAGTAGCCGTCATGGCTGCAATGATGAACAGAATGACCCAGAATACCGGCGATTTTGCCCAGGCTGCAATCAGTATTTCATCTTTGGAAATCATTCCGGAGAAAAACGGCATGCCTGCAATGGCAAAGGTACCTATGAGGAAGGTAATGTGGGTAATTTTAATTTTGTCTTTCAGGCCACCCATCATGCGCATATCCTGCTCACCGCTCATGGCATGGATCACAGATCCGGAGCCCAGGAACAACAACGCCTTGAAGAACGCATGTGTCATCAGATGGAACATGGCTGCGGTATAAGCGCCCACGCCCAGTGCCACAAACATAAAACCCAGTTGGGACACGGTAGAGTAGGCCAGCACTTTTTTGATGTCGTTTTGTCTCAGCGCATAGAATGCAGCCAGCAGTGCGGTAAGCAATCCTACCAGCAAGATGCCGTCCATCACCGTAGGAGCCAGCGTGAACAAAAAGTTGGAACGGAAAACCAGATACACCCCGGCCGTTACCATGGTAGCGGCGTGTATAAGTGCCGATACAGGAGTAGGACCGGCCATCGCATCCGGTAACCAGGTATAAAGCGGAACCTGAGCAGATTTTCCCACAGCTCCTATGAATAAAGAGGCACAGATGAAAATGATGGTAGAACCATCTGCTTCAAATCGGGTTACGTTCTGCGCTACAGAAAGATAATCCAGCGCATTGGTATGAAAAGCAATCATGAAAATTCCCATCAGCAGACCCAGGTCACCAATACGGTTCATGATGAACGCTTTTCTTGCCGCTTTTCCGTATTCTTTATTCTTATACCAGAATCCGATAAGAAGATAGGAGCAAAGTCCTACACCTTCCCAGCCGATAAACAGAATCACATAGTTGCTTCCCATAACCAGCAGCAACATCATGAAGATGAAGAGGTTCAGGTAAGCGAAAAATCTGTGAAACCCGGAGTCTGTATGCATGTAACCGATGGAGTAGAGATGAATCAGGGATCCGATTCCGGTAATGATCATCATCATCATAAGTGAAAGCTGATCGATATGGAAGCTGAAGTTCACCTGCATGCCGTTTACCCGGAACCACTCAAAGGCACGTACGATGTACGGCTGTGAATCTTTGTCAAAATTCAGAAATAAGTAAAAGGTAATACAGAATGCCGCAAAGACGACCAGAGTGGCAATTCCCCCGACCAGATTTTTCGGCATTTTTTTCCCGAAAAGTCCATTGATAAGGAACCCGACCAATGGCAGAAGTATAATTGTAAATATTAAATTTTCCATGCTCCTTATCCTCTTAGTTTGTTAAAAATTCCGACATCTACCGAGCGGGTATTTCGGTACATCATGGAGATGATGGCGAGTCCCACGGCTACTTCTGCCGCTGCCACTACCATGATGAAGAATACCAGAATCTGTCCGTGGCCATCGCCCATATAGCTTGCAAATGCGGCCAGCAAAAGATTTACGGAATTCAGCATTAACTCTACACACCCCAGGATGATGATGGCATTTTTGCGCAAAAGCACGCCCAATACACCCAGACAGAACAAAACCGTACACAGAATCACAAAATAATTCAGCGGTATAGTCTGTATAAAACTATTTACTTCTCCCATAATACTATAAATCTTTCTTCCCGATGAGTACTGCGCCTACAATCCCAGCTAAAATAAGGATGGAGGCCAGCTCAAACGGCACTACATATTCGTTAAACAAAAGTCTTCCCAGGTTTTTGGTAAGGCCCACAGAAAAATCAATTCCGTCTTCTGCCAGAATATTCTGCTTTACTCCGCGGAAGGCACCCAGCATCCCGATGAGTAAAATACCGGCACTGAACACCCCGATGAATTTCAGCGTATTTTGCTTTTTACTTTCATCTGCCTTGTTCAGGTTCAGCATCATCAAAATATACAGGAAGAGGACCATAATGGCACCGGCGTACACAATAATCTGAACGATGCCCAGAAACTGAGCATTGAGCAGAATGTACATGCCCGCTATGGAAAACATGGTGACAATGAGGGAAAGCAGGGCATACATCGGATTTCTGGAAAAAACAAAATATGCAGCACTTACGATAGCTAAAAAAGCGACGAAGAAAAATAAAAACTGTTCCATATTATTTCACTGCTTTTTTTTGTTTCTCAGACTGTCTGTCTGTAATGTCTATGCGGTTATTCACATCCTCTACCAGTTTATCTTTTCCATAGATAAAAGAACCTCTGTTTTCTTCTACATCTACCAGACGGTCGGTCAGGTAAATGGCAGATTTCGGACAAGCTTCTTCACACATGCCGCAGAAAATACATCTCAGCATATTGATTTCATATACGGAAGCATATTTTTCTTCTCTGTAAAGGTGTTTTTCTTCTTTGGTTCTCTCGGCAGCGGTCATGGTAATGGCTTCTGCAGGGCACGCCACGGCACAAAGGCCACAGGCAGTACATCTTTCGCGTCCTTCTTCATCCCGCTTTAGTACGTGGTGTCCGCGCCATACTTTGGCCCGGGGTTTTTGTACTTCCGGATAAGAAAACACTTTTCCTTTCGGACCTTCCAGCGCATGTCTTAAGGTAATGGCCATACCCTTCACAATCTCCGGAAGGTAAAGCTTTTCCATAAAGGTCATTTCCTTATTTGAGACAACTTTTGACCTGTTTGTAAGTTTCATTTAACTAAATTTCTTTATTAATAGCTGAAAATCAAATTTTCACATTAGTTTCCAAATAGCAGGATTACAGCACCGGTAATCACCAGGTTCAGTAATGCAAGCGGGATCAGGGTTTTCCATCCCAGGTGCATCAGCTGGTCATATCTGAATCTTGGTATTGTCCAGCGAATCCACATGAAAATCATAATTCCGATGATGGATTTGGCCAAAATGGACACAATGCTCAGAATTCCGGCGATGTTTTCTCCCCAGTTCTCGGTAACCCATCCGATTCCCGGATAGCTAAATCCACCGAAAAACAAGGTAGCAATCAGTGCATTAGAGATGAACATATTCACATACTCGCCGAACATATACATCCCAAAATTCATAGATGAATATTCGGTCATATATCCGTTTACCAGTTCAGACTCACACTCCGGCAAATCAAACGGGTGACGGTTGGTTTCTGCCATTGCCGCTACCAGAAATATAATGAATGCCAGTGGCTGATAAAAAATATTCCAGTTAAAGCCATCTGCCGGAATCAGACCCCACAGCATACCGGAACCCTGATCGGTCACAATTTTGTTCAGATCCAGACTTCCGCTCATCATGATGATGGACAGCAGAGAGAGACCCATGGCCAGTTCATAGGAAATCATTTGTGAGGAGGCACGGATGGCACCAATGAGTGAATATTTATTGTTGGAAGCCCAACCTCCGATCATCATTCCGTACACGCCTATGGATACCATACCAATCAGGAATAAAACGCCCACATCAATATTGGCCACCTGAAGGCTGAAGGATTCACCGCCGATATTTAAAGTTTGTCCCCAGGGAATAACCGCACCGGTAACCAGGGCAATAAACATGGTAATAGACGGCCCCAGAATGAACAAGAATTTTTCTGCATTGGCCGGAATAAATCCTTCTTTAAAGAAAAGTTTACCGCCGTCTGCCAGGGGTTGCAGTAACCCGAAAGGTCCCGCACGGTTGGGTCCGATTCTGTCCTGCAGGACTGCAGCCAGCTTGCGCTCGCCCCAGGTAGAGTAGGCAGCAATGCCCAGAGAAACCGCAAAAAGGGCTACTACCAGAATGATTTTAAATGTAATAAGTTCCATAAATAATGTTCAAAAGAAAAGACAATAATCTTATTTTTATTCAGGTTTTACAGTTGTTCTGCCTGCTGCTCGTCCTGGTGACTGATTTCTTTGGCACCGGCATTGTCAAGCAAAGTATGTTCATCTGCCGCTTTCTGATAGTGGTTCAGAGAGATTACCGAATGTCTGTCTATATGTCTTGGACCTTCTATGGTCCAGTGTTTCAATTCTTTGCGCTCAAAACGGCAGGTGTTGCAAATCCAGTCCTGCACTTCGTCATACTGATCTTTGCGGGCCGTCACGCGGATGATTTCTTCGCCCTTCATCCACAGTACAGCTTTCCCGGAGCATTTGTCACAGGAGCAGGTGGCATCCATGGGTTTGGTAAACCATACGCGGCTAGCAAAACGGGAGGTTCTGTCTGTTAATGCTCCTACCGGACAAACGTCTATTACATTCCCGATGAAGTCATTGTCCAGCGCTTTGTTCAGATAAGTTGAAATTTCTGCATGATCTCCGCGGAACAGAATTCCGTGTTCTCTTTTTTCGGTAAGCTGATTGGCCGCCAGTACACAGCGGGCACACAGAATACATCTGTTCATATGCAGTTTGATGTACGGACCGATATCTTCCGGCTCGAAGGTTCTTCTTTCAAACTCGGTTCTGGTTTGTTCCACACCGTGTTCGTAACCCAGATCCTGCAGGTGGCATTCCCCGGCCTGGTCACAGATGGGACAATCCAGCGGGTGGTTTACCAGCAGGAATTCGGTCACCGCTTTTCGGGCTTCCTGGGTTCTTTCGGAGGTCAGGTTTTTAATTTCCATACCGTCCATTACGCCTGTTCTGCAGCTTGCTACCAGTTTTGGCATAGGTCTCGGATCTGCTTCAGATCCTTTGGATACTTCTACCAGGCAGGTTCTGCATCGTCCTCCGCTGGTTTCCAGAGGCTTGTAGTAACACATGGCCGGTGGCACGGATTTGCCGCCAATTTGTCTGGCTGCTTCCAGTATGGAAGTTCCGGGCAGGACCTCTGTGGTCTGTCCGTCTATGGTTACTTTAAATTTTTTAATCTCGTCGCTCATTATCTGTAAATTCAAAAATGAATTATTAAAAACTTATTTTGTCAGATGCAAATACAGGTTACATCTGCCGGCATCAGGCATTTTCCTGAGGAACCGGAATGGGATCTGCATAATTGGCCAGGCCATAATTCCGCGTCAGTGCTTCCGGATTATTGATATGCCATTCAAATTCATCCCGGAAATGGCGGATGGCGGCTGCCACAGGCCATGCCGCAGCATCTCCCAGAGGGCATATGGTGTTTCCTTCAATTTTTCTTTGGATGTCCCACAGTAAATCGATGTCTGCCATAGTCCCTTCGCCGTCATTTATTTTTTTCAGGATTTTGTACATCCATGGAGTTCCCTCGCGGCACGGCGTACATTGTCCGCAACTTTCGTGTGCATAGAATCTGGCCAGTGACATGGTATGCTCTACGATACACTGATCTTCATCCAGTACTTCGAAACCTCCGGATCCCATCATGGTTCCGGTAGCAAAACCACCGTCCGCCAGGGATTCGTAGTTCATGAGTCTGGGTTCGCCGTTGATGGTTTTCAGCAGCAGATTTGCCGGTACCACCGGTACAGAGCTTCCGCCCGGAATACAGGCTTTCAGTCGCTTGCCATTGGGAATTCCGCCACAGTATTCATCAGAATATATAAATTCTTCTACGGTAATGGTCATGTCTATTTCATACACGCCGGGTTTGTTAATGTTTCCGCAGGCAGAAATCAGTTTGGTTCCGGTAGAACGGCCCACGCCGATTTTGGCGTATTCGGCACCTGTAATATTCATAATAGGAACCACCGCAGCGATGGTTTCTACATTATTCACCACAGTTGGACATTCCCACAATCCTTTTACCGCAGGGAACGGTGGTTTCAGACGTGGGTTTCCTCTTTTGCCTTCCAGGGATTCCAGCAGGGCTGTTTCTTCACCACAGATATAGGCTCCGGCACCACGCTGCACATATATTTCCAGGTCATAGCCTGTACCCAGAATATTTTTACCGAGGAAACCGTTCTTTTTGGCTTCTTCTATCGCTTCTTCCAGAATGTCCGGAATCCAGGAATATTCTCCGCGGATATAGATGTAGGAAGTGTTTGCCCCCAGTGCAAAGGAGGAAACAATCATCCCTTCTATCAGCAGATGGGGAAGAAATTCCATTAAATACCGGTCTTTGAATGTTCCCGGTTCAGATTCATCCGCATTCACGACCAGATATCTGGGCACTCCTTCTGGTTTAGCCAGGAAGCTCCACTTCATGCCCGTAGGGAATCCGGCTCCTCCGCGCCCTCTGAGTCCGGAAGTTTTTACTTCTTCCACGATTTCTTCGGGTTGCATCTTCAGTGCTTTTTCCACAGCGGCATATCCGCCCTGCTTTCTGTACACATCAAAATAGCGGATTCCTTCTATATGGGCGTCTTTAAGTAAAAGTTTTTTACTCATTTTTTAATATACTTATTGCAAATGGCTTGCAGTCATTATACATGATTTGAAATTACAATTTTTTCTGAATTCCAAAATTAGTTTTAGTCCAGTGCGAGCGCTCCCTGGCGACAAAGTTCCAGGATTTCATCTACTTTTTCTGTGGTGAGGTGCTCGTGATAAAATTTGCCAATCTGCATCATAGGTGCATAACCACAGGCACCCAGACATTCGGCAGGTTTCAGGGTGAACATCCCGTCTTCCGTAGTTTCACCATCTTTTATATTCAGTGTTTTACGAATGTGGTTCAGAATATGCTCACTGCCACGGGTCATGCAGGGTCCTGTACGGCATACTTCCAGTACGTATTTTCCTACAGGCTGCATATTGAACATGGTATAGAACGTGGCTACTTCGTAAACTTCTATGGGTTTAATTTCCAGAACGGTGGCTACATAGTCCATTACCGGAACATCCAGCCAGCCCCCAAATTCTTTCTGCGCAATATGCAGAACGGGAATGAGTGCAGATTTCTGACGTCCGGCCGGATATCTTGCGATTATTTTGTGAACCTGTTCTAATGTTTCAGGTTTAAAAGCAATATTTTCGCTCACTTTATTAACTTTTTTAATTCTTAAAAGGTGTACCGGTGTACACGATTCAATTTTGTTATTTAATCTTATGCGTCCAGTTCGCCGGCAATCACGTTCATGGAACACATGGTGACAATGGCATCTGATATCATGGATCCCTTAATCATTTCCGGATAGGCCTGGTAATAGATGAAACATGGTCTTCTGAAATGAAGCCTGTACGGGCTTCTGCCGCCGTCGCTTACCAAATAGAATCCGAGTTCCCCGTTTCCTCCTTCCACGGCATGGTATACTTCACCTTTCGGTACTTCTGTTTCGCCCATTACAATTTTGAAATGATAAATCAGGGCTTCCATATTATTATAGACATCAGCTTTCTCCGGAAGATAAAACTCCGGAACATCTGCATGGAAAGGTCCTTCCGGCAGATTTTTATAAGCTTGTTCTATGATTTTCAGACTTTCCCACACTTCCTGCTGGCGTACCATGAACCGGTCATAGGTGTCCCCGGAAGTTCCGATGGGGATAATGAAGTCAAAATCATTATAGGAAGAATAAGGATTGGCTACGCGCACATCATAGTCCACACCTGCAGCCCGCAGATTGGGACCGGTGAATCCGTAGCTCAGCGCACGTTCTGCAGAAATCCCACCCACTTTAATGGTACGGTCCATGAAGATTCTGTTTCGCTCATTCAGCGCGCAGAATTCACCCCATATTTTAGGGAATTTCTTCAGCCAGGTTTGCAGCAGTTCATGAAATTTGGGAGTAAAATCCCGTTCAAAACCGCCAATCCGGCCCATATTGGTGGTCATTCTGGCTCCGCAGATCTGCTCATATATTTCATAGATGGCTTCTCTTTCTCTGAAAAGATAGGTGAGTCCTGTAATGGCTCCTGCATCCATGGCGGTGACCCCATTACACACCATATGGTCTGCAATACGGGCAAGTTCCATCATGATGACCCTCATATAATCTACTCTTTTCGGTACTTCACACCCGATGAGTTTTTCTACCGTCATATGCCACCCTATGTTGTTGATAGGAGCAGAGCAATAGTTCATCCGGTCCGTAAGGGTAGTAATCTGTGCGAAATTTCTTCTTTCAGAAATTTTCTCGAAGGCACGGTGTATATAACCCACTGTTTGCTCTGAGTGCAGAATTCTCTCGCCGTCCATAGTCAGAACGTTTTCGAAAATTCCATGCGTGGCAGGGTGGGTGGGCCCCAGGTTCAGGGTATACAGTTGCCCGTCTATCTGTTCCTGAGATCCGTATTGATTGATAAGATTGGATAATGCGTTGTCTTTCATAATTATTTGCGTTAGGCAATAAGCAGTAATCGCTGTTTATCTTCCGAACATGGTGTCATCTTTGTCTTCGCGGGTACCATCTTCCAGTCGGTATTCCTTCAGCATAGGGTGATAGCCCAGATCTTCCATATTCAGAATGACCCTCAGATCCGGATGCCCTTTAAATTTTATTCCGTAAAAATCAAAGGTTTCTCTTTCCATCCAGTTGGCACCTGCAAAAAGATCGGTCAAAGTGTCAAATTCTGCACCTTCCTTTTGTGTGAAAGCTTTCAGGCGGATGCGGATGTTGGCTTCCATATTCTGAAGGTGATAAATCACACCCAGTTCTTTTTCGGCATCATCCGGATAGTGAATTCCACACACATCTGTAAGGAAATTAAATCCCAGAGACGAATCTCTGAGGTGATGAATGACTTTCTTTACGTCATCTTTTTTTACTTCCAGCGTCAGCATGCCGTACGGTTCAGCGGCAGCAATCACACTGTCCGGAAATTCCCGTTTTATGGCGTCCAAAACAAATTCGTTTGTCATAGTATTTTTATTTCAGGCTTCTGGTGCAGGTTTTTTTGGTCTTCTGCACGAAGCTAAAAATTATTTTATTCCGTAAGATTCCAGTAATTGCTGATATTCCGGAGTGTCTCTCCGGCGAATGCTTTCGCTCTGCGCCAGAGCCTGCACCTGCATCACGCCTTCTATAATCTGTTCCGGTCTTGGCGGACATCCCGGCACGTACACATCTACAGGGATGATTCTGTCTATTCCCTGAAGTACAGAATAGGTATCAAAAATACCTCCGCTGGAAGCACATGCACCTACGGCAACCACCCATCTGGGTTCTGCCATCTGGGTATAGACCTGTTTCAGCACAGGTCCCAGTTTTTTGGAAATAGTTCCGCATACCATCAGCATATCTGCATGGCGCGGTGAGAAGGAATTACGCTCCATGCCGAAGCGGGAGCCGTCATACGTCGGGTTCAGAAATGCCATGTATTCAATTCCACAGCATGAGGTTGCGAACGGTAATGGCCAAAGGGAGTAGCTTCTTGCCAAACCAATGACACTGCTCAGTTTGGTAGCAAAAAAACCTTCACCTTCGTACCCGGCCGGTGGCTGGGCATCCATTCTTACAACCGGTTTATTATCTGACATAATTTTTTGTTTTTTAAAATTTGAATAGTGATTTGCGAGTTCAGTTTACCCTACCGGTCCCAGTCCAGGGCACCGCGTTTCCAGACATACATAAATGCCAGAAAGAATACGGATACAAATGCCAGCACTGCCAGGAATCCTTCCATGCCAAATTCGCGGAAGTTCACAGCATACGGATAAAAGAAAACAATTTCTATATCAAAAAGTACAAAGAGAACAGCGGTAAGGAAATATTTTACAGAAAATGGTGTACGGGCATTGCCCTCTACTTCCACACCACACTCAAAACTTTGATTTTTAATATGGTCTCCCTTTTTTTGTTTGGGACCCAACAGGTGGGTTCCCGCCAGGGATAACAGTACAAAACCAATTCCCACAGCAGCCTGTATCAATATCGGTATGTAATTTTCAGGTAAATTCATGTCAATTATTTATTTAACTATGTTGTGACATCAGCCGTTTTCAAATGGCGTCACCATGCACTACAGTGTTCAAAATACACTTAATGTGCAAATTTAGGTAATTATAGGTAACAGACGAAATTTATCAGCCGAAAATACCCCTGTCAGGAATTGTATTGCTGGTAATTTAGAATAATTCCAAATTGTTGTGAATTTATTGCTTTTTTGATACTTTTTTTATTTTTCTGATGGCTAAAAAAGCAAGATAGGCAATGTATAGAAAAAGAAAGCTGGAAAAAAGGATGTTGATCAGATTATGTGTACGTTCATCTGCAACCGCGAAAAATAAATTGTAGATAACGAAGATGCTGACCAAAAAAGCGTAAATCAGGAGTTGATTTTTCATAGGGTAAGAGTTTTGGAGTAAGTTCTTCTTCGTTTGTGATTCACCGGGTGGTAGTCTTGCCACAGCAATTGTATGGCCTTGTTGTCTTCCAGTTCCGGATTGGTTTCCAGGTACCGGATTCCTTTCTTTTTGAAGACCTCAAACATTTCTTTGAAAATGATGGAAGTCACGCCTCGTTTCTGATATTCCGGATGGATGCCGATGAGATAAAAATTGGCCCGGTCGTTATTTTTAGCGGCATTCAGCAGGTGCCACCACCCAAGAGGAAACAGTTTACCATTGGCTTTCCGCAGGGCATCAGAGTAAGATGGCATGGTTACGGCAAAGGCAATGAGCTGATTTTGGGCATCGGCAATGCAAATCACAAAGTCCTTGTCCAGAAGCGGGAAATATTTCTCTTTGTAAGTTTTAATCTGCGCCTCGGTAAGCGGCGTATAGGTAGACAGGTGTTTGTAAGTTTCATCCAGCAGAATAAACATGGCATCTGCCAGCTGCAGAAAATCTTTTTTAGATTTAAAATTCATAACCTTCAAACCATATTTTTCTTTAATGAGAGTGTTGAATCTGGTGACTTTCTCCGGAAGTTCATCCGGGAAAATCAACTCGTATTCCACCCACTCTTTTTCCTTTGTCAGACCCAGATTTTCAAAATGGACAGCATAGTATTCTGCATTGTAAATACCAATCATGGTAGCCGGTTTGTCAAATCCCAGTGTCAGCACGCCTGCTTTATCCAGGTTGGTAAATCCCATGGGGCCCTCAATTTTGGAAATGCCGTGCCTCCGTGCGAAATTTTCTGCAGTTTCCATGAGTGCAGCAGAGACGGCTTTGTCATCAATAAAATCAATCCACCCGAACCGTACTTTACTTTCTCCGGTTTCTTTCAGTTCCAGATGGTTCAGCATGACGGCAATCCTGCCGACAATTTTGTTGTTTTTAAAGGCCAGAAATAATTGTGTCTCTGCATGTGAAAGAGCGGGGTTTAAGGAGGGATTCCAATAGTCTTTTTCATTTCTGATGAGAGGCGGAACGAAATTTTTGTTATTTTTGTAAAGCCACATCGGAAACCGAATGAAATCCATCATTTGCTTTGGTGTTTTAACTTCAATAACAGTAATTTCAGACATGGAATGCGCTGTTTCTAGTGGGGCAAATATAGGGTAAAAAGCGGAATAGAAGGGAGTATTTGGCATACTTTTTATAGCTTCTATAGTCTTGATCAAGAAAAATAAAATTAACAAGTTATAATGGGAGGTTATTATTTAATTATTGGTTTATCCATGTTGGTGAGTTGGCTTGTGTCTGCAAGACTGAAGTCTAAATTTGCTCACTATTCAAAAGTTCACCTGCGAAACGGAATGTCCGGAAAAGAAGTCGCAGAAAAAATGCTGCGCGACAGTGGAATTCATGATGTACAGGTGATTTCTGTGCCGGGTCAGTTGACAGACCACTACAATCCTGTGAATAAAACAGTGAATCTTTCTGAAGCGGTTTATATGCAGAGAAATGCGGCTGCGGCTGCGGTGGCTGCTCATGAGTGCGGGCACGCGGTACAGCATGCAGTGGGGTATTCCATGCTGCAGATGCGCTCCAAGCTGGTCCCTGTGGTACAGATCAGTTCCAATCTGATGCAGTTTGTGCTGATTGCAGGTATTGTGCTGATGGGGGCAACCCAGACCATCGAAAATCCAAACGGAAATACTACGGTTTTAGCCATAGGCGTGGCCATGTTTGCCATGACTACATTGTTTGCATTTGTGACTCTGCCTGTGGAGTATGACGCCAGTAACAGAGCTATGAAATGGCTGAAAGATACCGGAACCGTGACTGCAGAAGAGTTTGTGGGTGTGAAGGATTCTCTGAAATGGGCAGCCAGAACCTATGTGGTGGCCGCCATCGGCTCCCTGGCACAGTTGCTGTATTGGGCATCACTGCTGATGGGAAGAAGAGATTAAATGACGAACTGATGATATGACAGCCCCGGTTTTTCCGGGGTTTTTTTTGATGCGTTTTAGTCAAACTCAAATGTGACATGCTGCATTTCTGAAAGTTGTTCCGCGATTATTTCGCGGTCTGCTGTTTTTACTTTTGCCAGAATGGTACATTGTTCATCGGTCAAAAAGTCCTGAATTTTGCCGTTGTATTTATTGAGTATGGTAAAGATGACATTTTGTTGTTCAAAATTAAACTGTACCCGGAGAGATGATTCCAGTTCACGGGTGATGATTACTGATGCTTCCAGCGTTATTTTTGCAGATTCTTTATAGGCTTTTACCAGTCCGGAAACGCCCAGTTTTGTGCCGCCGTAATAACGGACCACAATCAGCAGGATATTGGTGAGATCATGTGCCAGCAATTGGTTGTAAATGGGCAGTCCTGCACTTCCGGAGGGTTCTCCGTCATCGTTCGCACGGTAGTTTTCACCCTGAAGGCCATACCGGAAAGCGTAACAGTGATGGGTAGCCTTGGGATGCGCCTCCCGTACCTGATCCAAAAACCGGCGGATGTCTTGTTCTTGCTCCAGCGGAAATGCAAATCCAAGGAACTTGCTGCCTTTTTCCTTCAGTAAGGTGTCTTCTACCGGTGCCTTTATGGTTTGGAGTGAATAGATGGAATTCATATCTGAGGTCAAAATTAATAATAGAAATGAATATGATCAATTTTTTGAACTCATTTAAGCTTCATGACGCCGGTAAAAATGTAAAATATTAGCTCTGAGTTGCTGAATTTCTGAAACTTCTGCAGACAATTGTGGTGCACGGGTTCCGTTTTTCAGGGTCAGCTCCGGGTTTTTAATGACCAGTATCTCATCCCAAAGACCGGCATCTATGAATTGTTGTAGCGTGAAACTTCCGCCTTCTACCAGCACAGACTGGATTTGTCTCTCATAAAGTGCCTGCATAAGATGGGTCAGAAAATCATTTTTACCGGTTTGAATCCAGTGCAGGTTGCCCTCCGATGAATTCTTAATGCTGTTGATGATGAGCGTTTCGGCTTGGTCATTGAATATGCTGAAGGTTGAGGGTACCTTTAAATCAAAATCTGTGAGGATTCTCACGGGGTTTCTTCCGTAGATTTCCCGGGTGGTAAGGGACGGATTGTCATTCAGTGCTGTTTGGGTACCTACCATGATGGCGTGTTCCTGCCGGCGCATTGTATGTACCAATTGTTTGCTAAGGGAATTTCCGATGGATACCGGTTTGAAATCATGGTCAATAAATCCGTCTGCAGATTCCGCCCATTTCAAAACGATATAGGGTCTTTTCTTTTGATGAAAAGTAAAAAATCTTTTATTCAGCGCTTTGCATTCTTCTTCCAGAACTCCCGACATGACTTCTATGCCAGCATCCTGAAGCAGTTGTATTCCCCTGCCGTTCACTTTTTCATGGGAATCCCGTGCACCAATCACCACTTTTTTGAAGCCTGTTTCGATGATTTTGTGGGCGCATGGTGGCGTTCTGCCAAAGTGAGCACAAGGCTCCAGTGACACGTAAATAGTAGACTCCGGCAGCAGTTCCGGATTTTCCACCGAATTGATGGCATTGATTTCTGCATGAGGGCCGCCGGCGTTGCGGTGGTAACCTTCGCCTATGATTTTCCCATTATGAACGATTACGCTTCCCACCATAGGGTTGGGGTAGGTCTGTCCCAGGGCATTTTGAGCCAGTTCAATGCATCTCCTGATGTAGATTTCGTGATTCATTGTTAAAAAAAACACTCAACCGGGGTTGAGCGTGTGTGTTCGGTATGTTTAACTGCTTATTGATTCGGGAATACTTCTGCAAATTTTCTAAATTGGGTTCTGAATTCCTCATCCTGCGCTGCACCGGTTTGTACAAATTTATATGCGCTTGATACATCACCATCCGGTGCGCTGACGATTTTAAAATAAATTTCTTGCTTTTCAGTCTTTCCGGAAGCGTTCGGAGCGTCATAACTTACCATGTACAAATGATCTCCAACTTCTGAGGCTTCCATGTTTTTTGCTTTATTATGCTCTTGCAGCTCCGCCATTTGATGCTCTATGATCTCTTTTTCCATCACTTTGGGATAGCGGGTAATGGTAATTTTGCTTTGTGCTTTATGCTTTGAGCCGGATTTTGCAGTGCTCTCATCTTTGGCCACGTATTCTTGTACGACAATTTCCTGCGAAGATATATCAGATTTTGTCAGTTTGAATGATTTGCCGGCAAGTTCAAATTCCTGAGGGTATTCAATGCGGTTTTCCACATCTTGTGCAAACGCAAAAAACGCTGCAGACAATAAAACGGTAGTTGCTATTTTCTTAATCATATTTTATATTTTGATGTTTATTCACCGGCGATGATTTTGTGCAGGCTTTGTTTCATAGCATCCAGCTGTGCTTTTTTATCATCTATGGTGGTATAGGTATCTTTCAATAACGGATTTTCGCGCGTAGGATTGTGGAAGAAGCCTAAATTATTTTCCAGCTTCACGATTTCGGCCTCTAGATCGCTGATCTGATTTTTGATTTTTCTGGCTTTATCGGTAATCTGGTCTTCAGAAAGTCCTTCTTCCTTCAGTTCATAATCATGGATTTTATTCAGTTTCATTTTTTCTCTCAGAGATTTGTTGAATTCTGAATTGATGCTGATTTTATCCCTCGGAACTTTACCAATGTTGTTCCATGCGGTTTTGATCTGTTCTATTTTTTCTACGCTTCCGGCTTCGTCTGTTACCTGGTTCAGCTCATCAAGCAATGCTCTTTTTTGTTTGTAATTCTCTTTCCAGTTATCTGTAGCGACGTCATTTTTCTGGCGGTAATTGTTGAAAAAAGTATTGCATGCTTCACGGAATTCATCCCATATTTTGTTGGTCATGCTTCTGGGTACATGTCCGATTTTTTTCCAGTCCTCCTGCATTTTTTTGAAGAGCGGCACGGCGGTTTCCCAGTCTTCAGAAAGCATATTGTCTTTAGCCGTTGCAATGAGTTTCATTTTTTCTTCCAGATTATGCTGGTGACTGTTTTTCAGTCCTTTGTAAAACTCATTTTTCTTATTGTTAAAGGCTTTCAGGATCTGCTTGAACTCATTCCAGTTCTGATTGGATATTTTGCGCGGAACGCTTCCGGTTTTCAGAAAATCCAGACGCAGTTCTTCTACTTTTTTAATGGCGTTTTGCCAGTAATTATGGTTAGGATCTTTATCCGGTGTCGTCAGTTTCTTAATTTCCTCAATGATGGTATTTTTCTTTTCCAGATTTACGGCTTGTTCTGCTTCTATCTGCGCATTGAGTTCGGCTTTTCTTTCGTGTATTTTATTGGAGATTTCCCGGAACTCCTGCCATGTTTTCTCACGGAATTCTTCAGCCACAGGTTCTGCTTCCTCGCGCCATAGTTTGTGCAGATACTGCAGTTCGTTCAGGGCTTTCTGTACAGAAGGTTCATTTTCCAGCTCGCGGGCTCTGGCTATAATGTGTTCTCTTTTTTCCAGATTATGGGAATATTCCTGCTCCAGGTACTCTTTATTCATATCCAGCATCTGGTAAAACTGATTCAGATGGTGGAAATAATTGTTGTTTAAAAGTTTGAATTCTGCTTTCGCTACTTGTCCGGCATGGGTCCATGCTTCCTTTATTTCGCGGATTTCCCTGAAGAAATTGGTGCCGGCTTCAGAATTGGTGTACAGATTTTTCAGTCGTTCTATAATGGACTGACGCTCTTCCAGATTTTTACTGTGCTCCAGTTCCTGCGCTTTGTGGTATTCGTCATGTTTTTCCTTATAAATGGAAAGCAGACCAGACAGTTTGGCTTTGGAAGGGTGTTCATAGCTGAAATCTTCTGCGGGGTTTCCGGCATCGGTAAATTCCTGCTTCTTCTCTTCTGTTTCGTCCGTAATATGTCTGGATGCTTCATCGCGCAAAAGATTGAACATGCGGTATTCTGCACCGGCATTTTTGCTGTTGATGATTTTCTCCATTCTGTCAAACAACTGCGGCAGACTCAGGCCTTTCAGTTCCTCTTCCAGGGAATGATGTTCTGCATCGGCATCGTCCTCATGTTTACCTGCATCATCAGCAGGTTCAGTGGTGGCTGCGTCAGCTGTTGTGTCCGGAGTTGCTGCAACTTCAGAGGAAGTGTGGTCTGTTTCAGGTTCGGTTATCTGCGGACCACTGTCTTTCACGGGTGCATCCTGTTCCTGCAAAATGCTTTCAGATTTTACATCTTCCGTGTGCGGGTTTTGTTCTGTACCGTTTGTAATTTCTTCTGCTGAAGGGTTTACATTTTCGTGCTCCGTGTTGTGATGATCCGGTGTCATAGCCAATCTTTTTTAGATGATAGTTCCTGGTTAGCGGGATTCGCGGTGAAGCCCGTAAATTTCGCATTAAATATAATCAAAAATTTTTTTAACAGAAAATTGAGCTGAAAAATTCGCTGGCATATCTCATTATGGCAAGGCTTCCGGTTTATTTTTGCCAGAGTTCCCAGGCTTTTTCCGCCTGATTTTCCAGCATGAACAGGCCGTTATAGGTCTTTGCACCGCGGCTGTAGGCGTTTTTGATGAATTGTGTTTCCGCAGGATTGTAAATCAAATCAATAACGAGATGCTCCGGAGTCAGCGCTTCAAACGGAAAAGGTACGCAGTCTGTAACGCCGGGAAATGTTCCTACAGGTGTACATTGAATCACAACTAAATGTTTGGAAACGTCTTCCGGGCTCAGATTTTCAAAGGTGATTTCGCCTTTGCGGTATACGGTTTTATAGGGAATGCCTGATTGTTGAAAAACATATTGTACCGCTTTTGCAGCGCCGCCGTTGCCTAAAATAAGTGCCGACTGATGCCTCTGCTTCCGGAATTTCAGAAAACACTTTTCAAATCCGGGTGCATCCGTATTGTAGCCGGTTTTTTTTCCGTCTTTTATGACAATGGTGTTCACCGCACCAATTTTTTCAGCTTCTGAACTCAGCGCATCCAGGTAAGGAATGATTGCTTCTTTATAGGGAATGGTCACATTTAGTCCCCGGAGATCTGGGGTTTGCAAAATCGGCAGCACCTTTTCTATGTTTTTCAGGTCGTAGATTTCATAAGAATGATCATGAAGCATGAGCCTCTGAAATTTGTCCTGAAAATATTTTTTGGAGAAAGAGTAGGCGATATCTTTACCGATTAAGCCAAATTTTAATGCAGCATTCATCTGTCAAAATTACAAAAAAGACCGGAGCGAACTCCGGTCGGTGTATGATTTATTTGTAGGGCGATCAGCGAACCAGAAATTTAAAAGATTGCTGATCCAGTTTCAGGATATACATGCCCGTTTTCATGGGTTTCAAATTGATTTTATTTGAATTTTTGAATGGCTGTTGCTCTTTCTGAATCATTCTGCCTTCTGTGGTGTAGATTTCTGCCTTCTGAATTTTCTTCAGATCATTACCTTTTACAAACAGTTCGCCGTTTACCACCGGATTTGGGTATATGGAAATGGTCTGTATTTCCGCAGTTTCGCGGGTGTCCAGCGTGTAGCAGGTCCAGGTAAGGTCATCAAAAGCTACTCTGTTTCCGGTAGAGGTGTTGTCTGTAATGCTGATGATGGCATTGCCCGTGACATTAATATTGTTGATGGTGGTGGTTATCGAGGTGTTCGCAGTGCCACTGTACGGAATGGTTCCCACAATATTCCCGTTTACACGTAGGTTGAAACTTCCTGCACTTCCGCTGAATTTCAGTTGTGTGGTAACGGTTAGACTGCTGATGCCGCCGCTCACTGTAGAAGAAGTAAGCGAACCGTTTCTGATGGTAATCGCTTTGTTGGTGATGGTCTGGTCTGTACGGGCATCTGTGGCATTCCAGGTAATTCCGTTGTTGGTCCACGTTCTGTTTGTGTAGCTGCCACTGCTTCCGGCTGGAATGTTTTCGAAATCTTCGGTTCCGCAACTTCCGCCGGGAGTTCCGCCTCCGTCCAGTGTGGTTTCAGATACGGTATTGCTTGCAGGCGAGCTGTTGCCGGCCTGATCTTTGGCAATCACATAAAAATTATAGGTCGTATTAGGGTTCAGTCCGCCCACTACGGTGCTCAGGGTTGTGCCGCTTACCGTACTGTGCAGTACACCGTTTACGTAAATCTGATAAGCCACCACACCGGTATTGTCTGTTGCTGCAGTCCAGTCCAGTTGTACTGAATTGGTTGTGGGCGCAGAAGCTGTCAGATTAGAAGGTGCAGTAGGCGCAATTGTATCCTGGGGTCCCCAGATAGAGTTGACGTATGAAGGATTGTCAATGAATGGGTTTCTGTTTCCCTGAAAGGCGTAGGATGCCTGGTTTCTTGCCAGCTCTGCGGTGGAAACCGGATCCTGGGCGTGCCACAACAGCAATTGCTGAAGCATCCATGGCTGAAGTCCAGGGTAGGCGGTATTTCCCAGCATATTGCCCGAAGAGAAACCGCTCAGTTGTGTTTCGTAGCGGGTCACGAAGTAAAAAATCATGCGCGCTACATCTCCTTTAAATTCATCAATAGGCTCAAATACAGTTCCGGAATAACCCGCAGATACCGAGCTTCCTACTTTAGAACCATTGGCCGAAGTATAACTTGCCGAACCCACCATCCCGAACGGGAAGTTGCCGCGCATACCGTTTACCTTGCCATCTGTGGCACGTACATGGTGCACATCATTTTTCATGGGTGAAGCTTCGTTAAAGAGGCTTTGTGGCACAATATGCTCCCGGTTATAGCAGTCGCCTTCATTAGAATAATTTCCGCACTGGTCATTGGTACCGTAGTTGAAATTATACGGATCCGGACCGGTCGGGTTTTCGGAATAGATATCCAGTATTTTCCCGTCATTATCATAAAAATAATCACGGTCTGTGGTTCCGTATGCGGTCCACAATCCGCCATAACCCTGATCACTGTGTCCGTTTGTGATGATGGTTTTCAGTGCAGACTTCAGCGGAGCCCCGGTAAGACCGGCTGCGGCGTTATAATAATTGGCCGGCGGGTCATACTGAGCCGAAAGCATTGAGGTAAATAAGCTCAAAATGAGCAATATAGATGTTTTTTTCATGTTCGGAAAACAATAAAATTCAAGGGTGTAAAATTACAACAAAATATTGTATTGACGAATTAACTCTTAATCAGATGGTTTTTGTTGACCTTGGAGAAAATCCACGAGATCAGAAAACCGAATACAGCGGCAGTGGCAGCCGTTATCAGATAATTTTCCGGTAGAATCCGCACCGGGAAGGGCAGGTCTATAGCGGCATTTGCCTTGAAAAAGCCGGTTTCCAGCTGGAGCAGACAAACGGCGGTGCCAATAATCAGACCCACTACAATGCCGGTGGTTACAATCAGAATTCCGGTGTAGAAGTATGTTCTGCGCAGGGTCGCAATGGGCAGTCCCAGTGCCAGCAGTGCACGGGCCTGTTCTTTTTTATCCAGCTGCAAAATAATGATGGCTCCGGCCAGATTAAAGGTGGTGATTAAAATCACCAGTACGAAGATGAAATAAATGAAGAGTTTTTCGATATTGATCATCTTCCAGAACGCAGCATTTTCTTCCTTTTTGGTAGTCAGTACATAGTCTTTGCCCAATACAGAACGCAGATTTGCACGCACTGATTCAGTATTTTCTGTATTTTTGAGTTTAATCAAAATCTGATATGCCGAACCTTCAGGCAGATTCAGCAGTTGCTGACCCAGTTCTATAGGAGCAATAATGTAGTTGTTCAGTTGGTCATTTCCCGAGAAAACCCCGGTTACATAAATGGCTTCTTTATTAAAGATGTCTTCTTCTTTGTTAATGAGTCCTGTACCGGCCCGGGGCATGAAAATGGTACCGAATTCAGCATCGTTGCCCACCGGCATAGATAAACGGTTGCCCAGTTGGTTTTCCATAATGACTTCATTGTGAAACTCAAAAGTGGGGTAGGTTCCGTAGAAAACACTGTTGTTAATGGGGTTCACAGAAATATAGGAAGAATCTACGGCACGCAGGAACGCGATATCTCCTTTGCCGCCATATTCTATATACACTTTTTCTTCTATGGCTTTGGAAAAACTGCTGATTTCCTGATGAGCAGATAAGGTACTCTGAATTTTACCTACATTTTTCAGGGCTTTTCCCTGGTTGCTTTTAATGGTGATATCTGCATGCAGATTCGCAATGAGGGTACGGTTCATGTCTTCAAGGCCGGAAAATACAGAGATGATGATGAACATGGCAGCTACCGCTACCATCATGGCAATGGCGGCCAGCCAGGTAATAAAGGTTACCGCTGTACTGCCTTTTTTGGCAATCAGGTATCGTTTGGCAATATAAAAAGCAGTATGAGCCACAGATTAATCAGAGAACAGGGTTGTCGCCTTCACCGCGAAGTTCTTTTTCAATTTTTTCTACATCATCCAGGGTCGTGTCCAGGTAGAATTGCAGTTCGGGGATGATGCGCACCTGTTTTGCCATTTTCTGGCCGAGGAAGTTGCGGTACTGGGATTTGTTTTCCTCTATTTCTTTCATTATCGGCTTTCTGAACTCCTGTGGAAAGATGCTCAGGTAAATTTTAGCAATACTCAGATCGGCAGTCACTTTTACATCTGAAACCGTAACCAGAAAATTCTGATTACTTTCTGAAGACTGCTTGCGGAAAAGTTCGGCGAAATCTTCCTGTATAATCTGAGAAACTTTTCTTTGTCTGTTGCTTTCGTTCATGGCGCAAATTTACTACTTTTGTTTGAAATAAACCCTGCCTGCGAAAGCATCTGTAAACAAGGCAGAAACAGTAATGAAATTTTAAATATCACTATGAAAATTGAACATTTGGGTATCGCCGTAAGATCTTTGGAAACGTCGGATAATTTGTTTGCCAGGCTCATGGGAAAAGCTTCCTACAAACGAGAATCTGTGGAGCGGGAGGGGGTGACTACCTCTTTCTATAAAGCTGGTGAGAGCAAGATAGAGCTTTTGGAAGCCAGTAATGCTGAGAGTCCCATTGCCAAATTTATAGAAAAGAAAGGCGAGGGCATTCACCATATTGCTTTCGGGGTAGTGGATATTTATGCAGAAATAGAGCGTTTGAAGGGCGAGGGTTTTATGTTTATCTCCGAAGAACCCAGGGAAGGGGCAGACAATAAGCTGGTGGTTTTTCTGCATCCCAAATCTACGAATGGGGTTCTGGTAGAACTTTGCATGGAAAAATCTTAAATAAAGTTTTGAAATCTTCAAAAAAACGTTATTTTTGCAAACCCAATTGAAACTTATATTCATTTGATAAAAGCAGGCCTTGTAACTCAGTTGGTTAGAGTAGCTGACTCATAATCAGCAAGTCCCTGGTTCGAGCCCAGGCTGGGCCACTCTTAAAATCAGCCACTTACGGAATGTAGGTGGCGATTTTTATTTATGGGATAAAACACTTGCCCAATTTTTGCCCGATTTTCGCCCGATAGTTCGTTTCATTAATAATCTTTTCCCAACATTTCCCATGTAATTCTATAAAAAGATAAGGTTTGCACAAATATGAAGAGGATAAAAAAGTCAATTTTATATTTACAATTTCCTCAACTGTAAGAAAGGATTTACATTTTAGCAATTATTTCCTGCCATATCTCGTTACTATTCCTGATCATATTTTCATTTAATATTGATATGAAACCTATTTTGCAGGTGTTCTTTACGGACTTCCACTCTTCGCCCATGTTCCTGTATGGCTCATGACGATATCGTCCAAATGCGGAGTCTTTTTGCTCGATTTGCGGATACAGGAGAATAGATTTACTTGCGCCCCAATGCAGGTTATACGTAAACATCTGTTTCAAATCATCGTCCGAAGGATTATTGTTATCAACAATTTTCCACTTGGTATCTATGATGATCTTTTCCTGATTATGGTTATTGGTTACAACGATATCGGGTCGTATCGTCTTATGCTCCCAAAAATTCTGAGTTTCCTGTGCCGAAACACTGTAATCAGAATTATCTGCGTGCCTTTGCAAAACCCTGTAAATGTATTCTTCCCAAAGTTTATTCATATCGAACAAGAGCGTCAACATTTGATCCTGTCCCGAATTGAGATTTGGAGAATAATTTAGGATCAACATTTTTGCAATGTCCAATGATTTTTGATACGGCTGAGACTTTCGGTCGAGTTTCAGTTTTTCAAAATGTTTGGCATTGAAATCTGAACAGGTGAAATCGTTGAACTCAAACAGGAGTCTTTTTACTTTATCGCGAAGATTATTGGAAACCAAATCATCAAGAATTCTCAGTGCCTGAAATAGAATCTGATGAATTACATGGTCTTTATCATAAACCTGATGTTCGCAAAAAAACCGCTCCTTATGAACTAAATTCCTCTCAATATCCCTTGAAAAAACCAATTTCCCTTTTAGAGAAAGTTGGTTGTTTTCGATCCTGCGGTATTTCTTAATCAGTCCTTTCTTTACCAACTGTTCTACCTCATTCAGGAAGATCTCATAATAAACTTCGAGGATGGAATTGTATTTCTTTTTTAAACCTGTCTCTGAAACATTGTCTACTTGAATATGTTTGCATACTCTCAGCATATTCAGGAGGACTCCCTGCCAAAGATTTTTGTTTTCTTTAGAATTTGAAGTATCCCTGTCTGCTTTGGGAAGGATTTCAATGGTTAAACCACCAACCTGTATTACTCCAACATATGAACCGAACTGAACGCCATTGTAAATCGGGGTAAAATACTTATTTCCGTTCTTTTCATTGAATTTCACGAGTGAATTGAGATGATTTTCTTTGAAACCATCTTCACCAATCCTCAGTTTCTGATATTCAAAAACCTGTATGAAATTTTTATGACTCATTTGAATTCAATAATGAACCGCTATAAATAGAAATGAAGTCTGATGCGGAAACTTCACTCATATCTTTCACAAAGAATATTTTTTTGTCTGTGAGGAACTCCACATCATCGTAACCTTTGAATTTAAAGAGGATATCTTTATTTTGCTTCGGTTCATTGTATCCCACAAAATTATCACCCAACACCAAACCAATTTTACCAAAATCACCATAAAAATACTCTTCCAACAGTGGAATGATCTTGTTTTTGAAAGTGTGTTGGAGTTGTGAAAGGTCATTTACATTGATAAAATAGGAATGGCCAATCTGATGGTCCTTATCGATCAGGATTTCTATTCTCTGATTTATGGATGTAAGCAATTTAATTAAATCAATTCCGCCCTCAATTTGTCCTCCTGTCAAATGATAATTTTCCAAAACATGTGGATCAGATTTCATTTCTGTAAATGAAAATCTCCTTCTTAATGCGGTATCCAAGGCTTCTACACTTCGATCGGCAGTATTCATTGTTCCGATGATATACAGGTTGTGGGGAACAGAAAATTCTGATTTACTGTAAGGTAAAGTAACTTCAATCGCTTCATTGTTACCCATTCGTTTATCTTCTTCTAATAGCGTAATCAGTTCACCAAATATTGAAGAAACATTTCCTCTATTTATTTCATCGCAAATCAATACAACGGGAGTGACTCCCTGTTCCACCGTATTTTTCACCGCATTTTTGAAAACGCCTGCTTCAAACTTTTTAATAATTTCATCCTGACCGAAATTTATTTCCGTTTTTTCAGATTCTTCTTTATCAGTGGGTTTAAAATAGTCTTTTTCAAATTCTTTCAGACCCTTAAAAATTCCATAAAATTCTGTTAGCCTTGGCGTAATTCCAACCACATCTTTTATTTGTTGAAGATTAATGATCTCTTTTGGATCAGAAAATTCATCATATAATTTCAACAAATTTTCCCTTGTTAGAGGTGCAACATGAATGGAGTTTGAACCTTGAGACCTTGCACGTATGGAATCATTCTTATTGATTTCGAATATCTCCATGGGTTTTCCTGAAATGGAGTAATACACTTTGGGTTCGGGCAGATTTCGGTTATAGTCCAAAAATGAATCGTACAATTCATCAAAATCGTATTGTTTTTCAATAGTTTTTTCTTTGGGTTGCTCCCTGTAACAATAATAAGATGCAACGGCACACGCATTCTTGAAAATTCCTGAGACAATTTTATAATCAATCTTACTTGATGAAGACTCTTCATCACTCATAATCGGTTTTATCCCTTCAATAAAATCCTCATAACTCAAACTTTGATGGAAAGTAGTAAACTTGATCAGTTGTTGTTTGGTGTAATCTTCGTACTTACGGATGATTTCTGCTCGTTCTTCCTTTGAATTACCATATGGTTTCCCGTCAATAATTTCAACAGAAAGTTTCTTGGTTGAAAAGGTTTTTCCCGTGCCGGGTGCTCCGAAAAGGATTTGGTTTAATGGAGATTTTTTATTCATGGTAGTTAATTTATTTAGTAGTTCATCTACATATAATCCAAAAACATCTATTCCTTCATAGTTAAAATTCGGAATCTCACTTTTAATTATTAATAAAGATTCTTGGTCATATTTGTCAATTTGCTCCTTCGTCAATACTTTTTTTTGGGTTTCTATCTGATACAAAAACCCAAAACACATCACTCGCTTGACTTCGGAGAGTTCACCATATTTCTGATTATACCATTTTTCAAAATTTTTCAAAAAATTATAATCAAAGTCATATTTATGGTGTAAGTATGCCTCTAATTTCTCCAAAACCTTCTTAAATTGGTTTCCCGTTCTCTGCAATAATTCATCCCAACTTTGAGGGAAATTTTCATTTACAGTTAACCAATATGGATCTAACTTCAAAAGATAGTCCCGATCTGAGTTGTAAGGGTTATTGTCCTTTTTAAAATTAACATCAATTTGATAGTGAAATTTAGGTACACCATCCCAAAATCCGAAAGATAGTTTGATGAAAATATTATTTCCAACATCGGAAAACTGACTTGGAATGTAACCTACTAAGACATAGTCTTTAAATCTTTGAAAATTTGCGCCTCTTCCTGCCTGTTTATTAATCTTCTCGTTATAGTTATTTTTTAATTTTATTCCAAATCTCTCGGAAAATAGTTCAGCAAGATAGTTGAGTTTTGTTTTGGTATCATTGAAAATCTTTGCCGCATCTGAATTGGGATCGTAATTTTCATTTATCAATTGCGGATACCTTTTCAAACCATTCAAATCAAAGTATTCCATTCTAAATTCATTATTATTTTTAAAAAATTCCTCCACATTATCCCCTTCAAATAAAATTTTGTGTAAGGTCTGACTTGTGGTATTTGCACCTGCATTCCACCTTGAAATTTTCTGATTATAGATTTTTTTATATTCAGCCTTAATTGTTTCGAGATTAACTTGAAGCAGATAATTGAGAGAATTATCAGGGACTTTAAAATTTGGAGTATACACATACGACACATCATCTCCACCTTTAAAATCATAATCCTTTTCAACATTATAACGTTCCTGAATCTCAGGTAAATCTTCTGATCTGATGATGAAACCAAGTCTGTCATTTTTATACGATATTACCGCCCTCATCCCAACAATAATCATCGCTTCATTACTTTGCGTAATTGCCATTCTTACACGGTAAGGATCAATATTACATTCTTTCAGTACGTTAAATGAATGATTTACAAAAAATTGGAATAACGACTTATCCTGTACATAGGTTTCGTAAAATTTCTTAAAACGTTTTAGATCCTGTTGGTCGAACTTCAAGTCTTCGTGAATCTCAAAACCAAACTTTTCAGAAAAGAGATCCCTGTTATTGTCATCTGAACTGAAATCTACTTCGATATTCTTACTTTTTGCCAACTCTTTTATAAACCATTTTACGGGTACTAAATTTCCGTCTCTTTTGAAAGAGTATTTCCAATTACGGTCTATTGCGGTTTGCGGAACATCATCTATGCTGTTCCAAAAGTCGTTTACTTCCTGAACAGGAGTAGATTCAACAAATTCTTTAAAATTCATATATTTTTGCATTCAAATTTTAGGGAATGTTATTTTTGTTTTATTGTTGATTGTTGGTAAGGTATCATTTCTTTAAAATATAAATTGAGGGGATGTGTTGCAAATTTTTTTTGCTTATCTGATCAATTTTTTAGCAAATACTAATTTATTTTCCTTAACTCTTTCAAGTTGATAAAACTTGATATTCTTCTTCTGCAACGCATTTATTATTTCCTCCTTCACTTCACTTGCAGCCCTACTTCCAAAAATAATTGATGTTACAATGTTATTTTTATGCGAGTAACCACCTGAAATACTTGTTAAGATCCTCCATTCTTTTTCATAATTCCATTCTTCTGTCTTATGAGAGACAATTTTGAAGAAATCTTCAATTTTAAAATTTAAACTCACAGGGGAATATACCTGCTTTTGATATTTAACTTGCTCAAACCTGTCATTATGGCTCGGATGCCATCCATTGATATGCTGCAATTGTAAATCAGTAATGGAATCAAAATCATATTCGATACAGTATCCCATATTACTATTTCCATAGTGTGACCACATTAATCTATTAGAAAAATCTGTAGTTAACGAGTATATACCTACATTTTCTTTCATAACTCTGATAAAATTATATATGGAATTGGCGTAATTCAAATTGGTTTTTTCATCATATTTTTTCAAACCAAGAAAACCCGCCATTTTCATTCCTGCCTTTAAACTTGTTTTAAAATTATCAAGGTTGTGAATTCCCTCATTTTGATCGTTGAGTTGATTTATGTTTGACAACCAAATTTTGTTATTTTCGATAAAATCTAAATCTCTTTCAAATAACTTTCTCCCATTGTCATCACTGATATTAACATTACCCTTGTATTTATAAAATTTAGCCATAATATCAACTATTTTCAACAATCTCAATCTCTTCCTCCGTCAAACCATACAGTTCATAAACCATTTGGTCTATTTCTTTATCGGTTGCGTCAATGGTGTTTTTAATGTCCAAGGCCTTTTGTTTCTCCTGAGAAAAATAATCTTCCCATTCTGCTTCTTCTGAAAGAGAAAGTTTTATTTTCTGTTTTGAAAGTTCTTTGATGAATTCGGGATAGGATAAACTGTACCAATCCTGCATTTTTTTGGATAAAGAAATTCCTTCAAATTTGCGTGTGAGTGTTCTTTGAAACCTGTTGGAAACTTCGTGTAAATCTTTGTTCAAAGAAATCATTTCATTAGATTTAAGCACGTATGTCTGTTGGTCTTGTTTTTCTAAATCAATTAAGGGTAGATTTCTTATATCATTGATCAAAATTTTTGGAAACAATCCCTTGTTTGCTTTTGGTGACATTTTTTTGTGAAACCATCCTATCAAACTTGAATTTAGTAATGATAGAACATATCTTAAATTAAGAACATTTTGTTCATCAATAATATTTATGATGGAGGGATTATTGTACGCTTCTTCCTCAATAATACTACAATACAATTTATCTGACGTTATTTCTCTCACTATGATCCTTTCTGTTTCAAAAAATTTGGGATCGACATAAGATGCCACATCTTTACCATATTTAATAAAACCATCAGATATTTCGTAATGATATCTTTTAAGATCTTTACCAAGAATTTCTCTTTTCCATGTTTCGTCAAACTTCATAGTGGAATGCCATAGTCGGTTATCAACAATTTTGTTCCCCTCCTCTTCACCATATTTCTTTATTAAATCACTTCTTCTATAAGGTATGTATCCTTGCGATACGGTGAGAAATGACTTTAACTTCGGAAATTTTAGAACTTTTGTAATTATTTTTTTTTCTTCTGAATTTTGGGAGAAAAGACTGAGTATATTCTCTGAATTTTCAATTAATTGCGAACGTGAACAAACTTCAATGAATGAGAATTCTTTATTATTCAACCTTGAGAGAACACATTGATAATCATTGTCGTTTTTGGAAAAAGAAAATATACAAGTTCTGACATTTGCGTCAACAAAAGTTACATCTGTAGACAAATCTACAATCTCATAAACTACAGTGGTGCTAAATATTTCTTCTCTATATTTCTGTCCGTACATAATTGATAAAAATGTATTTGGAAAAATATAAGACAAAACTCCACCTTTTCTTAATATCTTTTTATGTAGTGAAATGAAGAATATATATATTTCGAAATCAGGGACTAAAACATCAAAATTTCCCAAATATTTTTTTTCCTGATCACTAAATTTAACGCCGTACGGCGGATTCCCAATCACCACATCAAAACCGCCTTTTTCAAACACTTGAGGAAATTCCTTTTCCCAACTGAACGCTTTGTCGCCCGCCACTTCACGATCGTCAATTAATGAATTGCCACATTTGATGTTGTTATTCAGGTTATTAAGTTTTCGGTTGGGTTCTGCGGTTCTTAACCATAAAGAAAGTTTGGCGATTTCTACCGATTCCTCGTTCAAATCAACCCCAAAGAGGTTATTTTCCAAAATACTTTCAGAATGATAACTGAAAGAAATGGAAGATCCTGTTAATTTGGATTCCATTTCATCAATGTAACGGTGTTCTTCGATCAGGAAATTGAGTGCTTCATTCAGGAACGCCCCACTTCCGCAGGCAGGATCCACAATGGTGATCTGCAATAACCATTTGCGGTACTCGTCAAGTTTCTGCAAAAGATTTTCCTTGGTCTTCTGTTGCCTTTTTTTATCATTGGAATAATCCTCTTCCACAATTCCGAATTCGGTCTTTTTCTCTTCACATAACTTACCCACCGTATTTTCTACAATATACTTGGTAATGTATTTTGGAGTATAAAAAACACCGTCCTTCTTGCGTTTGGTTTTGGATTTATCAACCTCTTTCCCTTCCAACTGAGATTTTATTTCGTCAATCTCATTCAGGGAATTTTCAAAAATGTGACCGAGAATATTCACATCCACTTCCGAAGCAAAATCGTATTCGGAAAGTTTCAGGGTGTGTTTGTACAGTAAATCATCATCAATATAAATCACATCCAAAATCTCATCAGGTTTGAAGAGACCACCGTTGTATGCAAAAACATCATGATTTTTCCCCTTGAATCCTGTATTCAGATATCCGAAATATTTTTTGAATCGGTTATAAAGTGGAACATATTCATCCAAATCGTTGAGTTTATTCCACTGTTCAAGAATTTGTCTTACTGAGTTGGGAGGCAAAAGTCCACGGTCTTCGCCAAAGAACAGGAACAGGAGTCTGTCAAGTAATTTCTGTGTCTTCTTGAAAAGTTCAAGTTGGTTGTGATCGGGGTTTTGCTGTACAAAATTCTGAAAAAGTTCCCTTTTGAAAACTGAATAATCCTTGTACAGTTTTTTAGTGATCACATCTTCCTGAGAAACTGATTCGTCTTTGATTTTCTTAGGAACATTATTTTGCAGATTATCGAAATTCAGAAAGAGGTATAACAGGTTGAAATCTTCCTGAGAAAGATCAAACAGATTAAACTCCTGAAAATGAATAGTATCTTCCACATAGAACCTCAGTTTCTCAAAGTTGGATGTTATCACATAAATGCAACCAATCTGATTGTTCTTATAGTTGAATGCCTGTTGTTCAATTTTTCCAAGATCAGTGGTATTCGTTCCCTTCAGTTCTATTACTCCAACCACTTTTTCATCAATAATGATTCCGCCATCCGCTTTTTTGGTGTCTTTGATATTCCGAAGTTCTGTGGTAAGGTTGAAACCAACAGTTGGATTGAGCGTATAACCAAAAACATCAACAAACAGATCCCTCAAAAATCCTTCCTGATACTGTTCCTCCTTGGAGTTTCTGATGTTTTCCTGAACCGTAGGATTTTTGAAATGATTGCAGAACAAAGTCCATTTCTGATGGAGTTCTTCTTGGTTTTGAGTTTTTAAATATTTGGAAACAATAGTTTTTTGAAACATAAATCAATGCAAACCTTAAAAATAATAAATTTCAACCTGCGAGGCAAGAAATGTTAATAAAAAAACAGGTCAATTGACCTGTTAGTTATTAAAATTGACTTCGAAAATACTCTTGCCTCTGCTGTTCCTGTTCAGGATCATAAACTATCCTAATGTTATCATAGAAGCCATCTTCTTTCATTTCAGCAAACCCTTCCCATACATCTTTATATCTTTCCAATATTGGCCATTTCCTGAACTGAGGGTCTCCATTAATACCTGAAGTATGCATAAGATCAATAATTGTAAGTATATGGTATACAGGAACTACATCTGCGGTAAAACCTAAGAGACCGTTATAACCGTAAGGTAGATCATTTTCATTTATTGGTAGAATACGTTCTGCTTCCCACCTTTCGTATTGCACATTGTCTAATAGGTGTTGATTTTCTTTTATTTTTTGTGTATCAAGCGCATTAAGCTGCGCGATTATATGAAAATGTTTCATAAAAATTATTTTGTTATTAAAAATTAAATTATTGGCATTAGTTTTTTTAGAAAAAAACTCATCAAGGCACGCCAAATCTCAGACTACGTTTTAAATTTCTTGATTTCATATGGATTACAGTTTGGTTTTGGAAACGGGAGTACCGTTTGTAGTGACCTTTGTTTTAGGTCGTATTCTTATTAAATTAGATCAAGCATTCATTTGCTTTAGTTATAGTTTCCAAGTCCATTGAACCAATGTAATGTCTTGTCACCATTGTGTTGGAATGTCCTAACAACTCTGAAATAGTTTCTAACGGTATCGCATTTCTCCTTAGAGTAGTGGCGTAACAATCCCTCGCAGTTTTCATCTTGAATTCAACAAATCCTAATTGATGAGAAATGTTTTTTAGACTTGTGATGCAAGATGATAATAATTCTAAAAGTTCGTTATTAGTCGAGCAATTACTTTCAATCTGAAGTCTTCCACTTTGTTCCTGAAGAATTTTTACAACTTTCATCTATTGTAAATTTTTATCAATAAATCTATCATTGGGACATAAATGTTTTCCAAATCTCCATTTATACTACCCACTACACGACTTTTTAAAAATGAGTGTGCGTCAATATTACGACGCATTAACCTCAAAACATTCATAGAGTTATATATTTCGTCATATTACGTCTGAGTAATTTTAGAAAGATTCAACATGTCTTTGAGTTCAATTGTACATAAATTCCATAATGTGTTAGTTTTGATTTCTAACGGATTATTAATGTCCAATCTATCAAATTCTGTTTGAAGCCATAAGTTCGAAGATGCCGAAATACCAATTGAAGTTACGTAGGAATAAATGTCTTGAAATTTTTTTGGCGCTGATGGTTCTACTTTGATAATGGCTTCATTTTTTTCGATTCTTAAAACTTGGTGTTTTATGAAAATTGATTTTAATAGGTTTTCCACAACGATTCCCTACGAAACCCAAAATAAATGAGCTTCGGAAGGAGATTCAATTAAAAGTTTTTGGTTGTCTTCATAATGTTCTGAAAGTGAAACCTCTCCACTACTATTAATACTTATAATATCTTTATAGGAGATAAAAAACATATTGGTGTTCTAATTGATGATGTTAGAAAATTATGCATTATCCTAATGGGATTTTTTGCATTTTTTTTGGGGTTTTGTATCAAGGCTTTCTTCGGATCAAAAAAAATTATGGTAGAGAACACGCGAAAAAGAATTTAAGAAAACACGGTTTAAATCTTGAAGATAAATTTCAAATTTCAGTTTATTTCCTAGATCAAAAGGTTTTGGAAAAGTACAAAATACACAACTGTTCTTTATTTTGTCCTATATCTCGTAATCCTGTTAATCTATTGTTGTCAAAGCCTTATTTTGTAGAAATATTATTGCACGATTATTTTCCATAGAGAGATAAACTTAGCACAAATCATAAAAAAAGAAATAAATTGAAATTATATAACACTTTGAAATTCAAAATATTAAGGATAAAATAATGTAGACTCATAATCAGCAAGTCCCTGGTTCGAGCCCAGGCTGGGCCACATTGGAAATCAACCACTTGCAGAATTGTAAGTGGTTTTTTTATAATGGTGTGCTCGTAATATCGATTTTCTTATCTGAAAACAAGCCCAGTTTTTTTTTGCTGTGAACAATATGATGATCATTTAGTGTTTTTGGCAATGGATCATTACGTTTATATTATTTTCGGTATTATCAAATGTAAGGTACTGATATAAAAAAGCCGTCTCCTTTTTGGTATGAGACGGCTTTGATCATTGAGGAGGGGTTTCCCTTAAAAATTCATAAATAACTTCGGATTCACCGGTGTATTGTTCTGGTGTACTTCGTAATGAAGGTGCGGACCGGTAGATCTTCCTGTATTGCCCGATTTGGCGATGACCTGATTGACCTTCACCTGATCATTTGTTTTCACTAATAGTTTGGACAAGTGTGCGTAGAGCGTGGCGAGGCCGTTGCCATGAGATACAATGACACAGTTTCCGTAGCCTCCTTTCTGTCCGGAAAAAATCACCCTGCCTTCAGCGGTCGTTCTCACATCGGTGCCCGGTGCAACCGCAATGTCCATGCCTTTATGAAACTGAATCTGATCCGGCTCTGCCGGCGGATTGTTCATCTCTCTTACCGCTACTTTTGTAGTGCCTCCAGGGGTACTGATGTTTGCTTGCTGCGCAGTGGCAGGAACGGTGACGGTTTCATACACCGGAATGGTTTTCTTGACCACCGCTCCGGTACTGTCTTTTTCTTCCACTACTTTTACCGAAACCACTTTTCTGATGGTATTGGTGGCCGGAGCTGAAGCTATGGCAGATGTTTTGGCGGCCGGAGTGCTTCTTACAGACGCCAGCATGGTTCTGTAGGGAATCGGGTTGGTTCTTTTGCCAAAATTAGATGAAATGTATCCGTCGCTGGGCAGTCCCAGTGGTACCTGCATCAGTTTGTTCTGCAAATCCATCAGGTACTGGCTGTAGCGGTTGGACTGCCGGGCCAGATAAACAGCACTGGAAAGACTGTCTTTCTCTAATGCTTCAATTTTGGTATTGGAGATTTTTTTTATGCTCAAAAATGAGTTGATGTCCCGTATCGTTTTGTCCATCACCAGCAAATCATTTTTCATTTTCGCATAGTCTATGCTGTCTTTTTGCGTATTGATTTTCACGAGATTTACTTCGTAAGTTTTGTCATCCCGCTCA
Organism: Chryseobacterium sp. MFBS3-17; assembly: GCF_020687745.1. GTDB lineage: Bacteria > Bacteroidota > Bacteroidia > Flavobacteriales > Weeksellaceae > Marnyiella. The sequence continues at coordinate 125,518 of NZ_JAJEWK010000010.1, read as the reverse complement.
TTCCACAATTTGGAAATCAGAATACCTTGTCCGAAAATTACAGCCAGAAAGCCGCCTAAGAGTACATTTACTTTTTTCTTATTTCTTAATTTCTTTTTCATAATAATCCAAACTTTCTCTCTATTATATCAGAAGTCGGCAAATTTATATAAAAAACCGTGCTGAAAGAGAAAAATTAACAAAATTTTAATAATAAAATGAAATAACGGAGATTTTACAGTAAAATTGTGCCATTTCATGATTCTTTTTATGTGAACTTCGCAATTCGGGGCTGTGCATATTTCGCTATCTTTGCACATTGATGTTAAGAAATGATAAAGAAAACGACGAAGGACAAAAAAGGCACAGCAAAGAAAGTGAAATCAGAAATTAAAGTAGGTGTACTGGGAAGCGGAAGTTTCGCTACCGCTATTGTGAAGATGCTGGTAGAAAACTGTGAAGTGGTAAACTGGTGCGTACGGAACGAGTTTGTAAAAGGGGCCATAGAATTAAGGGGTCACAATCCCACTTACCTTACTTCTGTGAGTTTTAACCTGCGCAGTCTTAATATTACTACAGATATTAATGAAATGGTGGCCGCCAGTGATATTGTGGTGCTGGCCACGCCGTCTATTTATTTGTCTGATGCCATGGACCGGCTCACCGTAGATTACAGGAATAAAATTTTTGTTTCTGCCATTAAGGGAATTGTGCCCAAAGCCAATGACGTGGTAGCCCATTATTTACGCAACGATTTTGAAATAGGCTTCCGCAATCAGGCGGTCATTGCCGGACCCTGCCATGCAGAAGAAGTGGGTATGGAAAGACTTTCCTACCTGACCATTGCCACGGTAGAAGAGGATGTGGCGAAGCAGCTGGATCAGATATTTTCTTCATCTTTCATCAAAGTAAATCCCAGTACAGATATATTGGGGAATGAGTACAGTGCTATTCTGAAAAACATCTACGCCATCGGTGCTGGGATTGCCAGTGGGCTGGGGTATGGAGATAACTTCATTGCTGTTTTTGTGTCTAATGCCATCCGGGAAATGGAAACTTTCCTGGAAGCCATCTACGAGGCGCCGCGGGATGTCAATGAGAGTGCCTATCTGGGCGATTTGCTGGTAACGGCCTATTCACTGTTCTCCCGGAACCGGAATCTGGGCAATTTAATTGGAAAAGGATACACCGTGAAATCTGCTATTCAGTCTATGAACATGGTGGCAGAGGGGTATTATGCTGCGGCTTCTGTGTATGCCACTGCAAAGGACAAAAAAATTAAAACGCCGATTATTGACACCATTTACAATATCCTGTACGAAGAAAAAAGTGCCGAAAATCAGTTTTCAAAACTCACCGCAAAACTTAACTAATCCTTATTGAATCTCCCGGCCATGAGCACTATTCAAAAACCCGCTCCGGTAATTGCCCCCGAAATTGTGGAAGAACTTCGGATACTTCCGGTGGAGGAAAAACAGGTCATCATTCATTGCTGTTTCCCTGCAGAAGCGGCACTGGGCAGCCTGATCAGAATCTGGCCGTCCACTTTTCTTGTTGATGAAGTATCCGGAAGCAGAAGCCGGCTGGTGCATGCCGAAAATATTTCCTTTACACCCATGTGGACAGAAGTGCCGCCCTTCCGGGATTATTGGTTTACCTTGATTTTTGAGGGACTTCCTGCAGATTGCAAGCAATTTGATTTGCAGGAGATGATTGCAGAGGAAGGTGGATTTTTCGTACAGAACATCCGGCGCAATCAGACGGATGTATACCGCGTAAGAGTATAAACGCGGTAAGTATTACCAAATCAGACCAGAAATGGAAAAAATCATAAAATTTGTGGGCAAATTACTGAATATCCGGATCTTTTCGGTTTTTTGCATCTTTATTTTTGCAGCCAAAGTAACGTACAGTTTCATCACCGGGTTTCCGGGTGGCGTTTTTGAGGATTGGCAAATAGCAGTAAACCTTGCACAGCACGGGGTATATGCTCAGTATATGGACGTGGGACCCACTGCTTACAAGTTACCTATATATCCGGTCTTTATCAGTTTTTTTGTGAAGTTTTTCCCGGAGTATGCCCGGGAGGCAACTGTGCTCGCACAGCATCTGTTATTTTTTGTCTGTCCCTTTCTGCTCATTAAAATTTTCAGTCTTTTCGGGAAACAAAAGGCTGGTATTCTGGCCGGTTACATGCTGATTTTCTCGCCTGCTTATTTTTATTATTCCAATGTGCTGGAGATTACCAATGTATTTGTGCCTGTATTTCTTTTTTGGATTTATCAGTATCTCAGGATATTTACAGCAAATGTCATTCATAGAAAAGATCTGATTGTTCTGGCAGTGGTTACCGGCGTTTTGTTTTTGACACAAGTGATTGTGGTTCCGCTGGTCGGGATATTGCTGCTGACCTTATTTATTCTGAAGAAAATCAGATTTTCAGGCCTTGTATTGCTGATTGCTGTGGGTGCTTTGGTGTACTCACCATGGATTATCCGGAATTATGTGGTTTTTGATAAAATAATCCTGACAAAAACACCTTTCTGGCAGAATATTTATTTTAGTTTCGTTCCGGGCGTGAATGTCTGCCCAGAGGTAATGCTGATTTCTAATGAGCATGAACGATATACGTTTCAACTGAAAAAAAGCATTTCAGAATTTGAAATGGAAAAGGTCTATCAGGCGGAGGTACAGCGGGTGCTGGACGGCAATGAAGAGGTTTATATAAAGAAAGCTTTGCAGAATGCTGTACTGCTGTGGTATGTGCCTTCTCGCTATTTTCATGACCCACTAACTGCTGTTTTTGGCAGAAAATTATATGTATTGTTAATCAATGTGCTGACGCTGTGGGCACTTTCTGGACTCTACCGGTCATATCGCAGGTTGTTTTGGGTGTCTCTGCTGCTTTTTGCTGGATTCACCGCACCATACATGATTGGGCATGCAGCCAATATGCGCTTCAAACTTGATTTTGAATGGGTGCAGTATGCGCTGATTTCATTGTTCATCTATGAACGGTTTATCAAACAAAGAATTGAATCTCCTCGGTCTTAAAACAGTTCCTGAACCACCTCCAGTGATCCCGGTATCCGGAAGTCTGTGAAATGATAATAATAGTACACCATCAGACTGTCCAGGAATGGTTTTCGTAATGCCGCAGGAACAGGGGTGTCGTAAGGTCGGGTACTGCAAATGATTTCTTTCCAGAGAGCAGACAGGGTTTCATCAAAAATGGAATGGACTTGTGTTGCGCCAAAATTTCCTGTTTCCGGATCCAGAAATAATCCTTGTTCAGCTAAAGGCAGTACCCCAGAAATGTCGAGAAATCTCATCAGAAATATAAGATGAGCCCTGTAATTCTCCTGTTCTAATTCTGCTAGAAAACCTGTAATTTCATTGTAAATTTTATGATTTTCAGACTCATTCCGGAGTACCTGGTTCAGAAAATCTGCCACAAAAAATACCACGGCGTTGTACTTCATGCTGTCTGGAGCAGATGATCTGTTCAGTAGCTCTATTTTGCTGCATGTCAGTATGCCCCCGGTTTTTATCTTGGGTGAAACCGTGAAGGATAATGCGTTCAGCGGCGTCAGAAAAGCTTTGCTTTTATTGCTTTTGGCGTAGATTCTGTGCACAAAGAAACTCTGGAAACCCTGCTCCAGAGTGAAGCAGTGCAGGATGCAGTCCTGATCTCCGTATTTCAGATATGAGAGTAAAAACCCGTTCAGCAACCGCATTTCTAGTTCACTACAGCAATTTTTGCAGTAGCTTTATCGGTTCCGTCTTCATTGGTCATCAGGACAAAATACACGCCGGATGCTACACGTTTGCCCCGCTGATTATTGAGGTTCCATTCATAATAACCGCCTCTGGCTACAGCCTGATGTACCAGGTTTCCAGCGGCATCTGCAATGCGGATGTTGGTTTTCTCGGCCAGACCGCGGATGGTGACCACACCTTTGAAGTTGGCATAGACTACAGGATTAGGGTAAACCAGTACATTTCCGAAATTGGAAGTTACATCGGCCACGTCTCCCTGGTATACTACAATCCCGTCAAAGGTGGAAAAATAGACTTTTCCTGTTTTGTGATCTACTTTAATATCGGTCACACTGTTGGTGGGAAGCGGTGAGTTTTCTCGGGTGAAATGTTTGAGGGTCTGCTCACCATTGGCGCTCATCATATAAGCACCTCCGCCTTCTACAGATACCCACTTAAAGTTTCCGGTATCTACCTCAATCTGGAGGATGGAACTGTCTCTGAAGAGTTCTTCTGGAATTCCGCTTTGGGTAATGACTACAGATTCTACCTGGGGATCCATCATGACTTCTGAAGACGCAGATGGTAAAATTCGCAGTCCGGTATCGGTGCCAATCCAAGCGTCGTCATTTTTATCAAAAGCTACAGATATGACCCCTTCTGAATTGGAAGGAAAACCATTTTGTTTGGAAAGGGTGTACGATACATCATCTGAAAGGTTGGTAGGTGAGTTTTTATAATCGTAAGCAATTAAATGGGATGATCTGGGGATCGGAACCCACATTTTACCCTCGTACATCACGGGTTTCTGGGCGGTCTGTCCCAAAGGTAAATTGCGGTACAGAAACTTATCTGCGTTGCGGTCGTAGGCCATCACTCCTGCAGAAAAAGTGCCAGTGGGACTCAGTAAAGCACTGATGGTTCCCATTAAATTATTTTGCGAATCAAATGTAAGGCCTGTAGGTCTGTTGAAAGCGGGGTGCTCGCCTGCGTCATTGGAGTTGTAAAATTTTTCGAGCGCGAAATTTTTATTTCCACCATCATAACGCATTTTGTAAATTCCTTGTCCTGCCTGCTCTGTATAATTCGTGAAAAATACTTCTGCGGGGTCAGAAGGATTGGCTACCACATCCAGCACATTAAAAGTGGTCGTGGTATTTTCCTGAAACATCATGGGATAAATCCATTCCATCCCGTTAAAATAGTAGAAGCCCAGATTTTGAGGATCCGGTAAACCACCGTTATACCGGTCTTTCCTTGCTCCGCTGGATACCCATATCTGCCCATTAAGCAATTGCAGTTTGTAAGAACGGTTATTGTAGGGCCCATCGGGTTTTATCACATTTTTAGCTACATCTATTATTCCTGAGGTTATGGTACCAGCGTAAATGGCTCCGCCAATATACGTTCCCGTATTACAATGTTGTCCCATTCCGCCGCTGGTTACAGATGAGCCGCCGGTATTGAAAACATAGATCCGTTCAGTATCGGTCACTGTAATGTGCTGTGCTGTAACCACCACATCGGTAATGCTTCCGAAGGCCTGGGGTAACTGACTGAACGTGCCTCCGGTACCGTAATATACGTTATTGGCGGTAGCTACCGCTATCGTCCCTTCGGAGTCGGCATGGATAAAATCCCCGGAAGCCACGGTGCTCCATGTGGAATACACAGGAAAGGTCACGTCAATCTCGTGCATTTTCAGCCCGGTCGCGGTGGCTGCATAGACTTTATTGTCCAGAATGGCCGCTTCATTAGCGGCTTCAAATGTGGAGCCGTTTACGAAAAAAGCAGACTGGGCAAACTCTTTACGGGTCAGATCAAAAATGGACACTCCGTAATCCACGGAAATCACAGCACGGTCTCCGTTAATGGAAATATGGTTAATGGATTTATCCCCGTTGAAACCTGTGGCTATGGGGATGTCTACCACGTATGTAATGCCCTGCGGGGTAATGATATCCATGGAACCGTTTACGTATCCTACGAGTCCGGTCTGGGTCTGCTCATTATAATCGAAGGCAGATATTTTCACTTCGTGCAGCCCGTTGGCTTTAGAAAGTTTGGTAATTTCGCCACCGCTGAGATTGTAATAGAATATTCCGTTTTCTGTGGCAGCCATCAGTTTTCCGTTATTTTCTTTAATAGCCAGCACATTGTTGTAAGAAAAAAGATCGGTCCACTTTTTAGAGGAAATATTTTGTCCGAACGCCAGAGCGCCGCTTAGTATGATAAAGGAAAATTGCAGTAATTTTTTCATGAGTTTCGGGTTATGCAATGATTTGGTCATCAATCCACTGGTTTTTCCAGGCGATGTTCTCAATTTTTTTGTCCTTGCTGAAGTAGTATTCAATGCGTCCCAGCAGGAGTCCGGCAAAACCTACCTGATTAATCAGTACATTTTTGCCTGCACGGTTGGCTAAAGTTTGTGGCTCTTTCAGGAAAGTGTGGGTGTGCCCGCCCAGAACAAGATCTATATTTTCGGTGTTTTTTACGAGGTCTTTGTCCGAAATTTTATCGGGTTCACCGGTATAATCATAGCCCAGGTGAGAAAGGCAAATGACCAGATCACATTTTTGATCTGTTTTCAGAATTGTAGAATAGTGTTGTGCCATTTCTATGGGATTCAGGTATTCTGTTTCCTGATATTGCTTTTTGCCCACCAGTCCCTTCAGCTGTACGCCGAGCCCGAAAATGCCGACCCGGATTCCGTTTTTGTTGAATATTTTATAGGGAATGGTAAGACCGTCCAGCATAGTGTTGCTGAAATCGTAATTGGAGCAGATAAAGGGAAATTTTGCCTGGGGAAGAGCCTTTTTGAATCCTTCCAAGCCATTGTCGAAATCGTGATTGCCCATAGTTGCGGCATCATAACGCATCATGGACATCAGTTTGAATTCCAGCTCGCCACCGAAAAAGTTAAAGTAAGGGGTTCCCTGAAAAATATCCCCCGAATCCAGTAGCAATACATTGTTTTCTGTTTTTCTGATGCTTTCTATGAGTGATGCCCGGCGTGCAAATCCGCCCTGGTTCGGATTCCGGGCATTGCTGGCGTCAAAGGGTTCAATCTGGCTGTGTTGATCATTGGTGTGCAAGATGGTGAGTTTCCGGGCTTTGCTGCCGGCGGTTAGGGATTGTCCTGCTGCCCAGAGTCCGGATGGCATCAGCGTCATGGCCAGTGAACCTGCACCTGCTGTTTGTATGAATTTTTTTCTGTCCATTGCTTACTTGTTGGGTTTGTTTTTGAAAATCAAACGTAAATCTGAGGGTGCCTTAATCACCGGATTGGCTTTAAATTTTTCCAGGAATAAATCGCGCATTTTGATTCCGGTAGCGGTCATTTCACCTTTCGAAAAGAAATTCATGCTGTCGCCACCCAGTGCCAGATAGTCTGAGGTGGCTATGTGGTAGGTTTTGGTCTTGTCTGCAGGCTTGCCGTTAATGAGCATGCGTGTAAGGGTTTGTCCGCGTTCGGTTTCAATCAGCAGATGGGAAACCGGGTTGTTTTTCTGGGTGCTCAGGTAGTAATCAAACAGACCCTGCATCTGTTCACCGGTCAGTTTTACAATGACTACTTCATTTTCAAAAGGCATCACCTGATAAATGTGTTTGGTGAGAATGTCGCCTACGCCAATACTGGTGCGGATTCCGCCGATATTAATGACTGCGCCGTCTACTTCGGGCATCTTGTTCTGTGCGGCCCACTCATTGGCTCCTTCATACACAAAATCTGCCAGCAGGTTGCCTAGATTACTGTTGTCTCCCTGCTTATTCAGATCTGTGTCTGTATAAGAGATTTTGGTGTTCATAATGCTTTCCAGTTCCTTTTTATAAGGCGCAATAATCTGCAGGAAATTCTGGTCTTCCGGCAAATCCTGAGTCAGGGAAATATTCTTCCCGGTCTCTACACGGTTCATGGCGAGGGGAGCTCTGCACGAGGCCAGAAAAACCAATAACAGCAGGGTGCTGATGCTTCTGTATTTCATACGTCTTGATATTACCTACAAATATAAGATTTGAAAGCAAATTTTCACTTTTTTTAACAAAAATTATTCCCGAAAAGGTGTACATTTGAAACTTAAAAGAATTATAATGAGCAAACTAAAAGGGGTAGGTGTGGCATTAATCACACCTTTTAATGAAGATTTATCAGTAGATTTCAATTCGCTGTCCAGGCTGATTGAGTTTAATATTGACAATGGGATCAATTTTTTAGTGGTGCTGGGAACCACTGCAGAAGCAGCCACCCTCACAGCGGCGGAAAAACAGGAAGTGGTAGATCATGTGGTGAAGGTGAATAATGGAAGACTGCCACTCGTACTGGGAATCGGCGGAAATAATACGCTGGAAGTGAAGCAGCAGATTGAAACAACAGATCTTTCTGCCTTCGATGCCGTTCTCTCTGTTTCTCCGTATTATAACAAGCCTAATCAGGAGGGGCTTTATCAGCACTATAAAGCATTGGCCGCTACCGGTAGAAAAATTATCATTTATAACGTGCCGTCCCGTACCGGGCAGAATCTGGAAGCAGCAACCACGCTGAGGCTGGCTTCAGAATTTCCGAACTTATGCATTATAAAGGAGGCTGCACCCAATATTCTTCAATATTTTGACATTATCCGCAAGAAACCGGAAGGTTTTTCACTCTTGTCCGGTGATGATGAGTTCACGCTGCCGGTAACCCTGGCGGGTGGTGACGGCGTGATTTCTGTAATCGGGCAGGCTTATCCCAAAGAATTTTCATCTATGGTGCAACTCGCTATGCAGGGCAAGGTAAAGGAAGCGTATGAAATTCATAATAAGTTGGTAGAGATTACGAGGCTTATTTTTGTGGAAGGAAATCCATGCGGAATCAAAGCAGTACTGGCAGAAATGGGTATTGTGAAGAATTATCTGCGTTTGCCACTCATTCCGGCCTCAGCAGGTCTGCATGATAAAATTAAGGCAGAAATGAAAAACATTTAAGGCACAGATGGTTCTGATAAAAGCATCTGAAGCCGATATTCCCTTGTTGCAGAAAATTGCAGAAGAGTCCTGGCGTGCCAATTATGAGGGGATTCTGAGTACAGCACAAATGGATTATATGCTGGCGCAGATGTATGGTAATGCAGCACTTACAGCACATTTCAGTAATCCGGATTATGAATATTATATCATACAGCCGGAAGATGGTAAAAATGTGGGGTTGCTGGGTTTTGAGCATCATTACGAGCCGGGGACTACCAAGCTGCACCGCATTTATCTGCTGAAGGAATGCAAAGGCCGGGGTTTTGGAAAACAAACTATGGATTTTCTGAAGAAAGAAGTTGCCCAACTGGGAGATCAGAGAATTATCCTGAATGTCAATAAGGGGAATCCGGCCCTCGCGTTTTACCAATCCCAGGGATTTCAGGTATATGATGAAGGGGTGTTTGACATTGGCAGTGGGTTTGTTATGGATGATTATCTGATGGAGTTTCATATTTCTGCTGGAAATAAATAATCTCTACACTTACCGGATTTATTCAGAAATATTTGTTGGAATGCCTTTTTTTGGTTAATGAAATTTTAAACATAATAGTTTATGGATCTTTTCTGTATCTTTACTTCTTAAAACATTATCATTGTTCTTATGAAACTATATCTAAAATTTGATTTTAATACGCTGGGTAAGGCCATTCTGGATGATCTGCTGGGTGGCAGAAATATCCGCTACCGCATTGCCAGTTTCGGTGAGGTAGAATTTCTGGATGCGGTATCCAAAAAAGAAATGGAAGAAATTACGGCATCACTGGGTACATATGGTATAGAAATCATAGAAAATCAAAAATCGGCACTGGTGCAGAAGGTAAAAGACGTGATTTTTGACATGGTGTCTTCTGAAAAGGATGTCAATGTGAAAGCTTCGGTGTACCTGGCAGAACAACTGAATCACAGCTACGGATACCTCTCCAATCTTTTTTCTGAAGTGACCTATACGTCCATAGAAAATTATATTATCCTGCAAAAAATTGAACATGCCAAACAATTAATTGTCAATGATAAGCTCACCCTCACCGAAATTGCTTACCGCCTCAATTATTCCAGCGTGGCACACCTCAGTACCCAGTTTAAAAATACGACCGGCATTACCCCTTCACAATTTCAGAAAATTGTGGCCAAAAGAAGGGAAATCGCTAATATGAAATAAAAAACAAGAAGTTTATGACCAAAGAATATATGAATATCATACTGGCAGATGATGATGAAGATGACAGACTATTTTTTACAGATGCCTTTGATGAACTAAAAATCAGCACGAAAGTAAAAACCTATAACGATGGTGCGGCACTCATGGATTATCTGAACAGTGACGAGGCCATTTTGCCCGAAATCCTGTTTCTGGATTTGAATATGCCCAAGAAAAATGGTCTGGAGTGTCTGCATGAGATTAAAAACAATCCCAAACTGTCTGATATTGCTATAGCCATTTATTCTACCTCTTCCTCAGAAGAACATATAGAAGAAACTTTCGTAAACGGAGCCAATATTTACATTAAAAAGCCCAGTGATTTTACTACCCTGAAGAAAGTATTGTCAGATGTGGTCACCATCAACTGGCAGTACCAGACTTCCGGACTCAATAAGGATAATTTTCTCCTGCGGATTTAGTTCCCGGAAGATTCAGCTGATTTAACTGAAACAGGCTCTGCAGAATGAATACAATTTTCCGGGACAAAGCGTCATTCCTCATCAACGTCATTTTTATAGTAACGATGGCCATCATGTTTTTCCTGATGGCCATTACCTATAAACACCTGGAACGACAGACCGAAAATTCCGGCGAGGTGACAGTGTCTTACGAGGTATCCCTGAAACTGGAGAAACTCTACTCCAATCTGAAGGATATAGAAACCGAAAGACGGAATATCATTCTGAATGACATGGGCAATTCCCGCCCGCGGATTAAGGCCAAAATGGACGAAACCTCCTACCTGCTGGCAGAACTCAATAATTTGCTGCATGACCGCCCGGACCAGCTCGCTCATCTGGATGCACTGGAAATGATGGTGCATTATAAATACAATATTGTAAACAATAGCCTGGAAGCCAATTTTTCATTTGATGATGCCGATAGTATGAAGCATTCACTGCTGGCCGGCAGAAATGTAATGGACAGTATTCATGATAAAATGGATGAGATGCTGAGTGCGGAAAAGAAACTGCTGGATGAGCGCAAAGCACTTTATTTGTTCAGCCAGAAATCTACCCCCGTTTATATTTACATCATATCTCTGTTTTCGCTGGGGCTGTTCGTCTTTATTTTTTACCGCATAAACAAAGATGTGCGCATTCAGAAGAAAATCAATAATGATCTGAAAGTTGCACTGGATACAGCACAACTGGCCGAGAAAGTAGGAGTATACGGCATCTGGATGCTCGATCTGGAAACCAGACAGTATCATTTTTCTGATAACCAGTACCGGCTTCTCGGATTTGAGAAACCCGAACCGGAACTCGGCGAACAGGCGTTTTTTAAAAATGTGCATCCCGAAGATCTGGAGTTTGTGAAAGGGAAATTCCTGAAAATGATTCAGACCGGCAGTCTGGCTCCTTTCAGGTACCGGATTCTAAAGGAAGATCAAAGCATACGCTATTTCCATGTGGTGGGCAAAACTGTACATTCACCAGATGAAAACCTGAGGATTCTGGGCATTACCATGGATGTAACTTCCGAGATTGAGAATCAGATAAAACTGGAAGAAGTAAACACTCTGATTACCGACAAAAACCGGACGCTGAATCTGGCCAATAAAACATTTGAAGAAGCAGAAAAAATAGGCCTTTTCGGTACCCTGCAGTGGATTATGCATGAGGAGCGGTTTGTGTTTTCGGATAATCTGATTCGTCTGTTTGGCTTTGATCCGAACAACTTTGAGCACCATCCCACCTCATTTGAAAAAACGGTTCATCCGCAGGATTTACAGATCGTGCTGGACAAAATTACAGCCATCGCAGAGTTGCAGGATATTTCGCCATTTACGTTCCGTATTTTCAGAAATACAGACAATAAACTGCTCTATATAGATGTAAACTGCAAAATTATCCAGAGCAATAACGGGGAAGATTATTACCTTTTCATCCTTCAGGATGCTACAGATGAAGTCCTGGCAAAAACAGCCATTGAGGAGCAAAACCGGATTCTGGAAGCTAAAAATGCCGAACTGCAGGCCTTCAATTATTTTGCCAGCCACGATCTTCAAGAGCCGCTGCGTAAGATTCAGACCTTTATTTCCCGACTCGTAGACAAAGATTACGAGCATCTCTCTGATGCCGGAAAGCAGTATCTGGAGCGCATTCAGTTTTCATCCGGAAGGATGCGGAGCCTGATCAAAGATTTGTTGCAGTTTTCCCGCACCACCAGTGCCGAACAGGTTTTTGAGCAGGCAGACCTTAATCAGTTGCTGCTGAACGCGCTGGATGAGTTGCATGATCCCATAGAAGAGAAAAAAGCAATGATTCAGGCAGATTCCATGCCGGTCATGAATGTGATTCCGTTTCAGATTCAGCAGTTATTCATCAACCTCATAGGTAATTCTATCAAATATTCCCGGGAAGATATTCCGCCCAGAATCATTATTGAAGTGTCCACTGTACTTTCTGATGATGAACCGCTGCTGGCACCGCAAAAGGAACTTTGGTTTCACAAAATGGTATTTACCGATAACGGAATCGGCTTTGAGCAGCAATATACCGAGCGTATTTTTACCCTCTTCAGCCGCCTGCACGGCAAGCTGGAATATGAGGGAACAGGTATCGGCCTTGCCATCTGCAGAAAAGTGGTGGAGAACCACAGTGGATTTATTTTTGCCAAAGGTGTTCCCGGCCAGGGCGCTGTGTTCACCGTCTACCTGCCGGCCGGCTAATCGCTGCCTTCTGTAGCGGAATATTATAAGTTCACGACATAATTTTATAAGAACTTTAAGCCATAATTCCCTCATCTTTACCATCTGATCAGGATTTTATGTTTGCAGCGCTCAGATACTTTCTTGGCCATTTGTGTGCCGGGAATCATCTGAAAACTCTGTAAACATAAAATCTAATCTTATAACTAGAAAAAAGTACGAATACATGAAATTTGCATTGAACAAGATTCTAGAAATGAGAGACAATGTATTGTATATACTGGCTGCAGCGTTATTTTTTGGTTGGATGATTGGATTTATGATATTTAATATAGACGGATTTTTTCATTTGACCTTCCTCTTTGCTGTGCTGGTATTGCTGCTGAAACTGACCAAGGATTATACAAGATAACACCTGAATAAGCACTTAACCTTAAAACACCCTATCATGACAAAATTTAATTTTTTAACCAGAATGCAGGCCGCACTGTACATGTTTTTCTTGTCTGTAATGACCTACGCACAGGAGAGTAACCCTGATCTGAAAATCGATGTGGACGTAGACAAAGGAACCGATACCATGGGAGGCGACTGGATGTCTAATCCGCTGGTGTGGGTTATCGGAGCGCTGGTTCTTATTGTAATCATTGCCTTGCTTGCCCGCGGTGGGAACCGTAAATAAGACCAAATCACTTATTTATACGGGGGCTGCAGTCATTGCGGCCTCTTTTTTATGATATCTTGCTCCAGCGGTTCTTGCCTCTGTAGTTTTCCATATAGTATTTCTTCAGAATGCGGTGGTCTTCATGATTCAGAAAAGGATCTTTCTGCAGCAGGTTTTCGGCGGTGTCTTTAGTGGCGCGTATCAGTTTTCCGTCCTGTACCAGATCCAGCCTTTTAAAATCCAGCAAGCCGCTTTGCTGAGTGCCCAGAATATCTCCGGGTCCGCGCAGTTGCATATCTACTTCAGAAATTTTAAAACCGTCGTTGGTTTCGGTCATGGTTTTAATCCGGGTGCGGCTGTCTGCAGAGAGCTTGTCCGAGGTCAGCAGGATGCAGTAGCTTTGTTCAGCACCTCTGCCCACCCGTCCTCGCAACTGGTGCAGCTGTGACAAGCCGAAACGTTCGGCACTTTCTATAATCATCACCGAGGCATTCGGCACATTCACCCCAACTTCTATCACGGTGGTGGCCACCATCACATGGGCTTTTCCCGATGCAAAATACTGCATGGCTTCATCTTTTTCTGCCGGTTTCATCTTGCCGTGCAGCATGGTGACATTATATCCTTCAAAAAAATCTGCAATATGAGCGTAATTTTCGGTTAAATTTTTATAATCCAGGGTTTCAGATTCTTCAATGAGCGGATACACGAAATACACCTGGCGGCCTTTGTCTATTTCTTCTTTGGCAAACCGGAATACCGTGAGGCGGTCTTTCTCCCGGCGGTGAGCTGTGATGATGGGTTTTCTGCCTAAGGGCATCTCGTCTATTACGGAAACATCCAGATCACTGTAAAAACTCATGGCCAGCGTGCGGGGTATAGGCGTGGCGGTCATAATCAGAATATGCGGCGGAATTCTGTTTTTTGCCCATAATCTGGCGCGCTGTGCTACACCAAACCGGTGTTGCTCATCTATGATGGCCAGTCCCAGATTTTTAAACTGAACCACATCCTCCAGCACTGCGTGGGTGCCTACCAGAATGCTGAGTTCACCGTTCTGAAGCTGTTCATGGATTATCTTTCTTTCTGCCGTTTTGGTGGAACCGGTGAGCAGTTTTACCTGAACAGGGGTGTTTTTTAGTAAATCCTGTATGGAATTGAAATGTTGCTGGGCCAGTATTTCCGTAGGCGCCATCATACAACTCTGAAAACCATTGTCGATGGCAATCAGCATGGCCAAAAGGGCTACCATGGTTTTGCCGGAACCTACATCTCCCTGCAGCAACCGGTTCATCTGTACAGGCCGGCGCATGTCTGTACGGATTTCTTTGATGACTCTCTTCTGGGCGCCGGTCAGTTCAAAAGGCAGGTGATGCTGATAAAAATCTGTGAAAAAATCGCCTACAATTTCGAAGGGATGTCCCACAGCATGGGTGTGGTGATGCTGTTTCTTCAGTGCATGAGCCAGCTGAAAGTAAAACGCCTCCTCATATTTTATCCGCCGGTCTGCCATTTCATAATGGGCCACATCTGCCGGGAAATGGATGTTGAGGTAAGCCTGTTGTCGGGAGATAAGCCGTTCCTGATCCATGAGATAAGCCGGAAGGTTTTCTGCAATCAGTTGCGGTATCTGTGCGCATATGGCTCTCAGTATTTTCTGGAAAAATTTCTGGTTCAGACCGCGTTTGGACAGCTTTTCTGAACCGGGATATACCGGAATAAGTCTTGCGGAGCGGTCTTTATGTTCTTCCAGCTCAATCTCCGGATGCGTCATGGAAAACTGCCGGTTAAACAACGTAACTTTCCCGAAAATATATACTTTCTGATTGAGTGGAATCTGTTCTTTCAGCCACTTGCTGTACTTAAACCAGACCAGATCCATGGTGCCGGTTTCATCCTGGAATTTTGCAGAAAGCCTTTTGGCACGGCCTTCACCAATTTCTTTGAGGTCAATGATGCTTCCCAGCAATTGAACATCCGGCAGGTCTTCCTTCAGGTTGCTGATTTTGTAAATTTTACTTTTGTCCAGATACCGGATGGGGAAGAAGTTCAGAAAATCTTCCACAGTGCTGCTGTCCAAAACATTCTTGATGAGTTTTGAACGCTCGGGGCCTATGCCCTTCAGGAATTCTATGGGGGTGTCCAGATCCACGGTAAATAGTTTCTTCGGATAAAAATCCGCAAAAAAGGTTCAGCGAATTTCGGGAAAAATAAAAAGACTTCCAAGTGCCGGAAGTCTTCTGGTAGGTAGAATTTTAATCTTTAATTTTTGATTTGAATTTTTTCTGATAGTTTTCCCAATCCTCTCGGGTTTTTACTTTTTTGTGCTGGTCGCCTTCAAAAAAATAGAGGTAAGGCTCCAGTTCCGGGGCAGTAAGCGCTCCCTGCAGTATGGTAATGGGATTGCTTTGCTCATCCAGAAATACAATGCTGGGTACTGCTACTACATTCAGGTACTGGGTAAACTGATGCATGGCATTGCGCTTTCTTTTATTGGCAAAATCCGGATTCCTGAATGTTCTACCGTAGATTTCCACGGTGCTGTTTCCTTCTGCATCAAATTTTACAGGATAATACTTTTCATTCAGAAATGGGGCTATTTCCGGGTGATTGTAGGTTTTTTTCTCCATCACTTTACACGGACCGCACCAGTCTGCATAAAAATCAATCAATATTTTTTTTGGATTTTGTTTCTGTAACCGTAACGCTTCCTCCAGCGTGTACCATTTTACCTGCGCAAAACCGGCAGTACACAACAGTACGGAGAGGAATAGAAGAATCTTTTTCATAAAAAGTTGGATAATGAATGGGTTGCGAAGTTAAACATATTATCTTACTTCCTGCATCAGTTTCTTTAGAAGAGGGGAAATGATGATGAGAATAATCCCGGCTACGATGGCATATACCGACAGTTGTTTGTAGCCTTCGGCATAGGTAATGAGTGCGTCCAGATTAGAGGTGCCCGATTTGGCAGTAGCCATATTGGCACCAATAATTCCCGCTACGTATTGTCCGTACGCTGACGCCAGGAACCACAGTCCCATCATCATTCCCTGCAGATTTTTGGTAGAGAGTTTGGTCATAATAGACAATCCGATGGGCGAGAGACACAGCTCTCCGAAGGTAATGATGAGCAATGCAATGGTGAAAAAGCGCAATGAAGTGACCCCGTCTGGCCCTGCGAAAAATTTAGTCGCAAACAAGGTATAAAAGCCCAGACCCAGAAAAATAAAGCCCAGACCAAATTTTATGATGGTATTGGGTTCCATTTTCCGCTTGCTCAGCCAGATCCACAACAGTCCCAGTAGCGGAGCCAGGAAGATGATAAAGAAAGCGCCTCCCGAGTTATTGACGCCGTTCGGATCCAGACCCAATAAGTCATTATTGAGATTCTTAGCGGCAAAAATACTCAGTGAACCTCCGCTTTGCTCATAAATCCCCCAGAACAGAATGGAAAACAGGATGAAAATCAATGCTGCCCACAATTTTTTTCTTTCTGCAGCCGTAACTCTGGACATTTCATAAAAGAGATAAATCAGGGTGAGGGGACCTATGGTGTACATAAAATAGTCTGTGTATTCTGTTTTTGCCACCATTATCATGATCACCGGGATAAAAAGCAATGACAAGAAGTACACGCCGTATTCTTTCCATTTCGTAATGGCTGCAGTCTGCACCTCGGCCAGCGGATGTCCCGGTTGAAGCCCTATGGTTCCCAGACTTTTCTGGGTGAGCACAAAATTGATGAGACTGATGCACATCACCACTGCAGCCAGCCCGAAAGCGATATTCCAGCGCAATTCTTCCGGAATAACGCCGGCCAGCAGTTCCCCTTTTCCGATGGCAATACACAGGTAGCCTCCCAACAGGGCACCCAGGTTAATGCCGGCGTAAAAAAGCGAAAATCCTGCATCTGCACGGGAATCATTAGGTTTGTACAGTTGTCCTACCATAGAGGAAATATTTGGTTTGAAGAACCCGGTTCCCACTACCGTAAAGGCGATGCCCAGAAAGAAAAATTTGTGTGGATCGGTAGCCAGAATCAAACTCCCGGCAATCATCAGCAAACCTCCCCAGAACAGTGATTTGCGGAATCCCAGGATTTTGTCTGCGAATAAACCGCCTACAAAGGTGAAGGCATATACAAATGCCTGCGTGGCACCGTACTGCAGATTGGCTTGTTCTTCCTGCAGGTTCAGCTGTGAAATCATGAAGAACACCAGCATACCGCGCATGCCATAGAAACAGAAACGTTCCCACATTTCGGAGAAAAAGAGGGACCAGATTTGTTTTGGGTATTTACCTTTGAAATTCTGGATTTGTTCTAAGGTCTGAGTCATTTTTTTTATTTTAGAAGAACGAAAGTACAAAAAAAACCACCGCAGAACGATGGTTTTTAACTATTTCATTTTTTAAGAAATGTTAATGAATTCCTTTCATGAATTTATTGAGCAGCGGAGAAAGTGCCAGCAGGCAAACCCCTGAAGCCAACATCAGATAGGTGATAAAGGGATACAGATCGAAGTTATACGTAGTCAGAATCTGCTCCAGCGTGGCCGCCAGGTAATTACCCAATGCGAAACTCGCCATCCACACGCCCATCATAATGGAAGTGATTTTTCCCGGAGACAGTTTGGTCACCATTGACAATCCAATCGGTGAAAGCATCAGTTCGCCCACCGTCAATAATACATACACGACTACCAGCCACATGGGGCTTACCAGCGCTCCGGTGTCTGCACTGTTTTGTGCCTGGGTCATAATGAAGAATGCGATCGCACCAATGAACATGGCCATTGCAAATTTTACCGGTGTTCTTGGGTTCATTCTTTTGGCCGCCAGTTTAATCCACAGCAGAGAGAACAGAGGTGCCAAAGTAACAATGGCAATCGGATTGATATTCTGGAACCAGGTGGTCGGAACCTCAAATCCGCCCACTACACGGTTGGTATTTTCCTGTGCAAAAAGGTTAAAAGTACCACCAGCCTGCTCGAAACCGGCCCAGAAAACGATATTAAAGAACGCCAGAATCAGGATTACAAATACGCGCGTCCACTCGGTAGAGCCATTGGTTCCTTTGAAGATGGAAAGTCCTATGAACAAAGCACCGGCAATTCCCAGTACCCAGATCATAATGGTATGAATGAGGTCTGAAGTATTGTTCCAGATGAACATCACCAAAAACACAAATGCTACATTGGCAATGGTGTACAGGAAAACATCCCGCCAGTCTTTCGGTAATAATTTTGTAATTCCTTTTTCGGTGTATCCCGGTGGCAACCCTTTATCTTCCAGTGTTTCTCTTCGCCCGTAGAACCAGAGTACACCGATCAGCATACCGATACCTGCTGCCAGATAACCGTAAGGCCAGCCTACTTTTTCACCTAAAGTTCCGGCTACAAACGGGGAGAGGAATGCTCCAATATTGATTCCCATGTAAAAAATGGTAAAAGCGCCATCTTTTCTGGGGTCATCATTATCATACAGGTCTCCTACAATGGTGGAAATATTGGGTTTAAAGAATCCATTACCCAAAATCAGAACGCCTAATCCCAGATAAAAGAAATTCTTTCTGGATTCCAGATCGCCCAGCAAATCTACAGAAGCACTTGCTGCCAGCATAAACTGACCGATGGCCATGACCAGTCCACCGATAAGGATGGATTTTCGTTGTCCCAGAATTTTATCGGCAAACCATCCACCCAGAATTGGAGTCAGATATACCAGTGCGGTAAACACTCCGTACACGGAAAGAGATTCTGCACGGTCCAGTCCGAAACCGCCGGTAGCTAATTCTGCCGTAAGAAAAATGGTTAATAATGCCCGCATTCCGTAGTAAGAGAAGCGCTCCCACATTTCTGTGAAAAACAGGGAATAAAGTCCCTTAGGATGCCCTTGTGTAGGCTTTGCTGTATCCATATTGTTTAATGTTAATTATTGTTAAGACCCACAAATATACTTTTTTTTGGCTATCGGGCAAGTTTAAGCATTAAAAAAATCGCAGCGCCGGGCTGCGATTTTGAATCGTAAATATCTGGAAAAATTAGTTCACGCCTTTTTCTTTCATCACTTTATTGAGTTGTTTCAATATGGATAACCCTATGAGTGTCGCCACCAGAAGCAAGCCGAAGTTTACCCAGAAGAAATTGGCTTTATCATCATAACTGTACCACATACTGGCCAGTACGCCCGACAGTTTATTCCCGATGGAAGTAGAAAGGAAAAATCCGCCCATCATGAGCGCGGTAATTCTTGGCGGTGACAGTTTGGAAACCAGTGACAGTCCCATCGGCGAAAGACAAAGTTCTCCTACGGTAATGACCCCGTAGGCTGCAATCAGCCACCAGGAGGATACTTTTTCCAGGCCGTTTCCGCCGGCCGCAACGGCGCCTACCATTACCAGACAGGACAGGGCAGAAATAAATAAGCCGATGACAATTTTGGAAGGGGTGGACGGCTCTTTACCGCGTCTTCTCAGGAACATGAAGATCCCCACCACCACCGGGGTGAGCACAATGACCCAAAACGGATTGACCGACTGGAACAATTCTGTGTTAAACAGATAAACACTCTTGTCCGGAGATGTTTCCAGTGTAGTGCGCTGTTCCTCGCTGATATTCCGGAAATAAATATCCTTCCCTGTTTCACGTACCGGATCACCGGCCTCGGTCTTCAGCGCCACAAACTGGTTATCGTAAGTAGGGACTTCCTGGTCGGTGTATTCTTTGGTTTCTACCAGTGAGAATGCCTTCAGTGGTTCTTCCAGAAATGCCGGTGCGGTACGGTCTGTATAGTTTTCTGCCCAATTGGTGAGTGCGGTTCCGTTTTGTTTGAAGATGGCCCAGAACATCAGACATACCGCGAAGATTGCCAACAATGCTCCGATTGGTCTTTTATCTTCACTGTTTGCTTTGAAATACAGGCTGACATAGAAATAGACCACCGGAATACACGCAAAGAGGAAAGCATCATCAGTTTGTTTTCCGAAGATGGTATCGCCCAGAATCATTCCCGGCAGGAACCATCCGATGAGTCCGGCAATGATGGCGGGGAGAAATACTTGCAGCAAAACCGTGGAAAGTTTGGTGTCACCTTCCTGTACCGGTTTCATGACATTGGCCGCACGCAGATGCTTCATCCCGATGGTGAATACCACCAAACCTATCAGCATTCCTACACCGGCTGTGATAAATGCAGGTCCCCAGCCGTATTCGTTGCGCATATATGCCGCCACGAAATTACAGATCAGTGCCCCGATGTTGATTCCCATATAGAAAATATTGTAGCCGGCGTCTTTATTGGCTTTATACGGTTCCTCGCTGTAGAGGTTTCCGAGTAAAGTGGAAATGCTGGGCTTAAAGAAACCATTACCCAGAATGACCAGTCCTAATGACAGGTAAAACAAGGGCAGCTGCTGAAAAAGTCCGACACCAATGTAGCCTGCGGCCATTAAAACGCCACCTATATAAATGGCTTTTACATATCCCAAAACCCGGTCTGCCAGAAAACCGCCCAGAAAAGGGGTGAGGTAGGTAAGTGCGATAAAGGTTCCGAAGATGTCATAGGCGTCTTTGGGTAAAAAATTCATACCGCCGGTATCTGTAGGGTCAATCATGTACAGCACGAAGATTCCTAAAATCAGATAATAACCGAATCGCTCCCACATTTCCGTGAAAAACAGAAAGGGCAGCCCTTTTGGGTGTTTGTTGTTGCTTGTAGCCATAGTATTTGTTTGTTTTTTATAAATTCTCAAGTAAGAAATCAGTCATATACTGATACAGTTGCGGTCTGGTGTTGCCGCCGTAAATGCCATGGTTCTTATCCGGATAGGTCATGAACTGGAACTGTTTTTTGTTTTGAATGAGTGCTTCGGCAAACTCTATCACGTTCTGATAATGAACATTGTCATCTGCAGATCCATGAATCATCAGAAATTTGCCTTTCAGCAGTTTGGCGTGCGTAGTAGGGGAATTGTCATCGTAACCGGAGGGGTTTTCCTGCGGAGTACGCATAAACCGCTCTGTGTACACCGTGTCATAATAGCGCCAGTTGGTTACAGGAGCTACTGCAATTCCTGTTTTGAAAACATCTGCACCTTTTGTAAGTGCCAGACTGGCCATATATCCGCCGAAACTCCATCCGAAAATTCCGATTCTTGAGGCATCTATATAGCTTTGATTACCGAACCATTTTGCTGCTGCAATCTGGTCTTCTATTTCATATTTTCCCAGTTGCATATAGGTGACTTTTTTGAATGCGGTGCCTTTATAACCAGTTCCGCGTCCGTCTACACAAGCCACAATATAGCCTTGCTGAACCAGATGATTAAACCATAATCCGTTTCCGGCATCCCACGAATTGGATACCTGCTGAGAGCCCGGCCCAGAATACTGGTACATAAACAGAGGGTATTTTTTGTTTGGGTCAAAGTCTTTTGGCTTCATAATCCAGGCATTCATCTGGTCGCCTGCTTCATTCGGGATGGTAAAAAATTCTTTGACCACCATCTGATCTGCCTGCAGTTTCTGCAGTTGTTCATTGTTATTCTGCAATTCCTTCACTGTTTTTCCGTTGCCGTCTTTCAGTACATACGTAAAAGGTCTGGCGGCAGTAGAGGAGGTTTCTATGAAATATTCGTAGTTCTTGCTGAAGTTGGCTCGGTTATTCCCTT
The DNA here is from genome assembly GCF_020687745.1 of Chryseobacterium sp. MFBS3-17. Taxonomy (GTDB): domain Bacteria; phylum Bacteroidota; class Bacteroidia; order Flavobacteriales; family Weeksellaceae; genus Marnyiella. Next base: position 103,581 of record NZ_JAJEWK010000010.1, on the reverse strand, counting down.
CGGCGCCGGAAAGCAGGGCAGATTTACTGTTGCGGATGTTCACCTTGGACACCACTTTATTAATGCTTCCTTTTTCTGTAGTCTGGATCAGCACTTCTTTGGTTTTGGGATTGTAACCGTAGTAATCGGTCACTTCCCAGTTGCCTTTTGTAATTTGTCTTTTCAGTTTTCCGGAGGCATCATACCAGTACAGATGGCGGTGCCCGTCTCTTTCTGAGGCCCAGATGAATGAGTTGTCCTCAAGGAATTCCATGGTCACATTGTCGGTATCAATCCATTTTTCGTCGGTTTCGGTGAAGAGTCTGGTCACGGTACCGGTGCGGGTATTGACCTTCAGCACATCAGATGCATTCTGAATTCTTTCGGAAGTAATGAGAATGATTTCATCATTTTTCGCCGTCTGAATGACATTAGGGATATAATAATGCTTAAATGAGGACAAGTCTATAGCGCCTACCTTGCCGGTGTCCAGGCGGTACAGATGTGCCGATACCACCGAGTTTTTCTCTCCGGCCTTCGGGTATTTGAAACGCATTTCAGAAGGATAAAGTTGGTTGGCATATACAGGAATATACATTTCCGGCACGTCGCTTTCATCTGATTTTACAAATACAATCGCATCAGAATTACGGGTCCATTCATACTGTCTGGCATGGCCGAATTCCTCTTCGTACACCCAGTCTGCCAGGCCGTTCAGAATATTGTTTTTCTTGCCGTCTGTGGTAATCCGGGTGATGGTTCCTGAATTTAAATCCTGATAATAAAGGTCATTCTCTGCTATAAACGCTACTTTACTGCCGTCCGGGGAGAAGGCGGGTTCCTGGACATAATTGCCGTCATTGAGTGACATGGTGTGACCTGATTTTAAGTCTTTTACCTCAAATTTGCCCAGAAACGAATGTCTGTAAACCGGTTCACTTTCTTTTTGCAAAAGGATTTTGGATTCGTCATTGCTCAACTGGTAAGATTCGAAACTGCCTTCTGCAATATGGCCTTCTTTCTGTGAGGTTTTATAAGAATACCGGGCAATTCCGCCGGCTTCTATTACCGCGTAGCTTTCACCGTTTTTCAGGGACGCAATTCCGGCTATGCCCTTGGCACGGTAATATCCGGAGTAAATTTTGTTCAGTGTTATTTCCTGCGCAAACAGGTATCCGGCACCGAGAACAGCAAGGGATAAAAAGAATTTTTTCATGCTTTTTTGATCAGTTTCCAAAGATAGTAATTTTATTAAATTAGCATGAATCCCCGCCGGTAAATAGACAATGGCAAACTAATTGTTGATTTTATCCTGCACTAACTCTTAAATATTAAACTATGGAATCTTACAAATCAGAAAAACTGAAATCCTACGATGTAGATCACAAAAAGTTATTGGTAGGCTTTGCCAAATATAGTGATGCTGAACAGTATGTCGCCGAAAATGGCGGTTTGCTGGTAGAAGTGGGTTTTTTAGATGGCAATGATAATCCGGTGCTCACCAATGCCGGTGGATTGATGGATAAAAAACTTCATTATCTGGCAGATGCTGGTCCGGAATACAAGTTCATCCATTCCGGGGATCCTGCTTTTAAACAATATGCAGATGAACTGCAAAAAATCAAGCATGATATGCTGAAGTACAGTCCTGAGGAAAAGTACATTACAGATGCTGAGTTCGAAACTGCAGAAGATCCGATTATTGTGTTGAAAAATAATCATTTTGAATCCGTTACTTCCCGCGAACGAAGTAAATACCTGAAACAGACGAAAGTCTATGAAATTGGTGTGCTGAAATAAAAGAGCACAGAAGCCAAACAGAACGGGCGATGAAATCATCATCGCCCGTTTTTTTTGTGAAGTCTTCAATGGATTCAGACTTCGTAATTGTAGATTTTTGTATAATACTCGTCTGCCATACGGTCACTGTTGAACTGCGTTTGTACATCGGTCATCGCATTTTGCTGCACGCTGCGCCATTCAGCCGGACGGTCATAATACATCGGCAGAATTTCGTTCTCCAGAATCTCATATAATGTGTTCAAATCGTAATTGTCCTGCTCATATACGCTCATATTGGCATAATCCGCTTTTGGAACCACAAATGAATTTTCTCCGTGTCTGGCAAACTCGGGAATCCAGCCGTCGTCTGTAGAAAGATTTACGGAGCCATTCATAGCGGCGGTCATTCCGGAAGTTCCGGAGGCTTCCCGGGGCACCCTTGGGTTATTCAGCCACAAGTCCGATCCCTGCTTCAGTAATTTGCTCAGAGCCAGTTCATAACCGGTAAGTACGGCCATATTTTTGAAATATTTACTTTCTTCTACCAGCGAGTTAAAGGTGGCAATAGCAGAATAGTCCATCGGGTAGGGTTTTCCGGCCCAGATAATCTGCACAGGATATTTCGGATTGTTCAGCAGTCTTTCAAATCTTTCCTTGTCGTGCAATAATAAATCAGCACGTTTGTACCCCGCAAATCTTCTGGCCCATACGATGGTGAAAACATCCGGACTGAATAAATCACCGGCCTGATCTGCCACGGTTTCAAATAATTTTGCCTTCAGCGATTTTTTGCGGGCATCAAAAGTGAGGCTGTCTTCATGATCCCGCGCCTCATAGAGCGGTGTATCTGACCAGTATTTAAATTCCTGCGCATTGGTGATGGAAGTAATGCTGCATATCCCGTCATATTTTTCCCACATGGCACGCGATACATGGCCGTGCAGCTGTGAAACGCCGTTGGCAATTTTAGCCATCTTCAGCGCACAAAGAGAGTGATTGAACAATGCCGGTTCGGGTCCGTTTTCAATTCGTTTGATTTCTTCCGGTTCCAATCCGGAGAAATAGGACATTTCGTGACACAGGTCCAGACGGTGTTTTTCATTTCCCGCCTCTTCCGGTGTATGGGTGGTAAATACCAGTTTTTCTTTAAGCTTTTGCAGATCACCACCGTATTTTTTCAGGAGGTAGAACGCTGCGGGCAGTGCGTGGGCTTCATTCAGGTGGTAAATGTCTCGCTCCAGGTTCATAAGATCCAGCAATTTGGCACCGCCTTTACCCAAAAGGATATACTGCGCCAGTTTAGTCGCCTCATTCGCATCATATAATTTGTGGCAAATGGTTTTGGAAAGATGGTCGTTTTCCGGAACATCTGTAGACAACAGAAACACAGGCGCAGTCCCGAAGGTTTCCGGATCCAGGTAGTAGACCTTCACCCAAACCGGAGCGGCATGTATCTCAATCTGAAACCGGATGCCCGTATCCTGCAGGTACGAGTATATTTTCCGTATCCAGGTGGGCTGCAGCGTCTGATCATGATTCCTGGCCTGGTCATAATAACCGAATTTCCACAAAATCCCGATGCCTACCAAATCCTGCTTCAGATTGTAGGCACTGCGCATGTGTGAGCCGGCCAGAAAACCCAGCCCGCCGGAGTATATTTTTAAAGCCTGGTCTATGGCAAATTCCATAGAAAAATAAGCCGTTCTGGTGCGGTATTCAGGGTTGATGCTATACGGTATGGTGTAATTTTTAAAATCCATTTAATTTTTCTCCAATTTAGTGATTTGCAAAGGTAAAAATTTTAAATGCGCAGGTTGATTCTGTGTATTAAATTTTACGCTTTTCTAATGCGCTGCATAAGAATCATAACAAAATACAGTGCTTACGGGATTTTGTGCATTAGGTTGATTTTCAGTGTGAACAGTATCTTAATTTTTCCGGAAAATGGCTTCCGGTAAGGAAAAAATGTGTACATTTAGCTCATAAAATATTGATTTCAAAAACATTAGGTCATGAAAAAAGTATTTTCGGAGGAAGATTTAGGCAAGAATCTCTCATTGTATTACCTGAACCAGCATCTTAAAAAGAAGCCGATAGAGCGTTATCACCGGGAAATAGACGGCAGCGGACTGCACCACCGGGAGAAGTACCGCAAAAAGGCTGAAATTCTGCTTCTTAACTCTTTTCTGCACCATTTCCCTGAAGTGATCTTTAAAAACCTGACCTGTGAAAGTCCAGACTTTATTGCAAAAATAGATGGCAAGACCATCGGAATCGAACTTACCGAAGTCATTAATCATCTGGAAGTAAAGAAAATTGAAAGCCAGCTGAATAAAATTTTCAGGCAGGCTGAAAGGATTCTGGAAGAAGAAAATACGGCAAAATATCGCGGGGTTTATTTTTTGGAATTTAGGAATCTGGCCAAAATCGATTTACTGACCAATCAGGAAGAGGTAATTCAGAACATCCGGAACTGCATCAGGAAGCAGAAAGCATCCGGATTCATCAGGAAAATCCGCAAATCTGGCCATCGCAGAAATGTATTCATTACACACGATTTTAATCTAGGCCTGTTTGATGCGCTGAACGCCGGAAAAATCATTGATCTTATCCACAAAAAAAATGAAAAATTTCCGTACTACGATTCAGATGTAGATGAATGCTGGCTGGTCATTGTTTCAGATATGAATTCACTGGCCTCCCGCTACACTTTCATTCAGGATCCCGAGCGTTTACATAAGGTGCGTTCGCCGTTTCATAAAATTCTCCATCTGGAAAATCTGTGTGGCAATATGACCCATATTAAATAACCATCCCGGTATTTCATCCTGCGTCATTTGCTGCCGGTTTTGTATCTTTGAGAGATAAACGGCAGGGCATGACAGAACTTTTCATCAAATATTATCAATATTATAAAAGCCTGGGTGATAAAACCTTTGAGCAGCTTTCGGAAGAAGATGTTTTTTGGCAGAATGATCCGGGAAGCAACAGCATTGCGGTGATTGTACAGCATCTTTCCGGAAACATGGTTTCGCGCTGGACCCGGTTTCAGACCGAAGACGGAGAGAAGTCGTGGCGCAACCGGGATCATGAATTTGAAGTACATCTTACCACAAAAGACGAAGTGGTCCAAGCCTGGGAAAAAGGCTGGGGTGTATTGTTTGAGGCACTGGACGCCGTCACAGATGAACAACTGTGTCAGCGGATTGAAATTCGTGGCGAGCCGCATACGGTGGCCGATGCAGTGCTGCGGCAGATTGCCCACTATGCCTACCACGTGGGCCAAATGGTTTTTATTGCGAAACTGAAAAAGGAATCTTCCTGGAAATCCCTTTCTATTCCGCGGAACGAGTCCGGATCTTATAATGAAAAAATGTTCCGGCGCCATGATACAGATCCATTGCCACAACATTCTTCACCGGTTTGTTTTGCCGAAGATGATGAGGTTCGGGATGAATATAGAACGGATTCATAATTCATAAAAAACTGTACCCGAAATTGTATTTTTAGAAGTGTAGAATTTATTACCTTTGCACTTTCTAATTTGAAAGGAGAAGAAAGCAATGCACCAAAAAACCGCTGCCTATCATACGCTGGGATGTAAACTCAATTTTGCAGAGACTTCTACGATTGCAAGACAGCTTACCGATGCCGGTTTCGCCAAAGTTAATTTTGACGAAAAAGCAGACGTATATGTGATCAATACCTGTTCGGTAACCGAAAATGCCGACCGTGAATGTAAATTTCATGTGAAACGCGCCATGAAAGCAAATCCGGAAGGACTGATGGTCATTGTAGGTTGCTATGCGCAGCTGAAACCAGAGGAAATCTCTGCCATAGAAGGCGTGGATCTGGTGTTGGGTGCCAAAGAAAAATTCAATATCCTCAGTTATATCAATGATTTACAGAAAGCAGAAGACCGTGGCCGGGTTCATTCCTGCGAGATAGAAGAAACAGATTTTTTTATCGGCAGTTATTCCATCGGCGACCGTACGCGTGCATTTCTCAAAGTACAGGACGGTTGTGATTACAAATGTACCTACTGTACCATACCGCTGGCCCGGGGGATTTCCCGCTCAGATACCATTGAGAATGTGGTGCAGAATGCCCGGGAAATAGCGGCCCGGGGAATTAAGGAAATTGTATTGACCGGTGTCAATATAGGAGATTACGGAAAAGGGGAATTCGGGAATAAAAAGCATGATCACACCTTTCTGGAGCTGATTTCAGAACTCAATACCGTAGAAGGAATAGAGCGCATTCGTATTTCGTCTATAGAACCCAATCTGCTGAAAGACGAAAGCATAGAACTGGTGGCGGGCAGCAAAAGTTTTGTTCCGCATTTTCATATTCCGCTGCAGTCGGGTAGTGATGATTTATTAAAGAAAATGAAGCGCCGGTATCTTACAGGACTTTACCGTAACCGTATTGCCAAAATCCGGGAGGTAATGCCCGATGCCTGTATTGGGGTAGATGTCATTGTAGGATTTCCCGGTGAAACTGAAGAGAAATTTCTGGAAACCTATCATTTTCTGAATGAACTTCCAATCTCATATCTGCACGTATTCACCTATTCCGAACGTGAAAATACAGAGGCAGCAGCCATGCCCGGTGTGGTGCCGCCGGCAGAAAGAAAGAAAAGAAATAAGATGCTCAGAATTCTTTCAGAAAAAAAGAAAGAAGCATTTTACAGATCCCAGCTGGGAAAAACGTTGCCCGTACTGTGGGAGCATGAAGAAAAAGACGGCATGATGTACGGCTTTACAGAAAACTATGTCCGGGTGAAAAAGCCTTTTGATCCCGCATTTGTTAATCAGATAGAACAGGTGACTTTACAGAATACCCAGGAAGACGGTACGGTTTCGGTCTCGCCCTCCTTTGAGCAGTTTCTGGTGCGAACCATATAAGCAAAGAAACTGCAGATTCATCAAACTTGAATCAGGGCATGAGTTCAGAAATCATTTATTGGAAGGAACTTTTAATGTTCATGAAAATTTCTTAAATTTCAACCATAATATTTTATTAAGCATTTAATTAATTCATTTAAAATGAGAGATAAGTTTTTATACTGGGGTGCAGGTCTTATAGTGGCTACCATCATCGTATCCATACTGATTGGTGGGTATTACTGGATTCCGGTGGTGCTGATTTGTCTGTACGGTGTGGGGATTTACAATATTACCCAAAGCAAACACGCTATTTTACGAAACTTTCCGGTTTTAGGATATTTCCGCTATTTCTTTGAAAGTATTTCTCCGGAAATGCAACAGTATTTCATAGAGCGGGAAACAGACGGAAAGCCGTTCCCGAGAAATGAAAGGTCTGCGGTTTACCGCCGGGCAAAAAATATAAGTGATACCGTGGCTTTTGGTACACAGCTGGAGGTAAATCACAGAAAATATGAGGGGATTAAGCATTCCATTTATGCCAAATCGCCTAATGAAGAACTTCCGCGTGTGATGGTAGGAAACCACCAGTGCAGCCAGCCATACAGTGCGTCCCTGTTTAATATTTCTGCCATGAGTTTCGGGTCTCTGAGTGACCGGGCGCAGATTTCCCTGAACAGAGGGGCAAAGAAAGGCAGGTTTTATCATAACACCGGCGAGGGGGGGATCTCTCCATACCACATGCAGGGTGGCGACCTGTGCTGGCAGATCGGAACCGGATATTTCGGTTGTCGGGATGAACAGGGTAAATTTTCTCCTGAATTATTTGCCGAAAAGTCCAGAATTGAAAATGTAAAGATGATTGAGATTAAACTCTCTCAGGGAGCGAAGCCGGGTCACGGCGGGGTGCTTCCGGGAGTAAAAAATACACCGGAGATTGCTAAAATACGCCACGTCACTGCCGGTATGACCATCATATCGCCACCGGGACACTCTGCATTTTCTGATGCAGCAGGATTGTTGAAATTCGTTCAGCAGTTGCGTGAACTTTCCGGAGGAAAACCGATTGGCTTTAAACTGTGTATCGGAGATACGAAAGAGTTTGAAGATATCTGTGCACAGATGAATGTGCTGAAGATCTATCCGGACTTTATTACCATAGATGGTGCCGAAGGAGGTACCGGAGCCGCTCCGCCGGAATTTTCTGATGGGGTGGGAATGCCGCTGGAACCTGCCCTTATCTTTGTAAACCGTTCCCTGAATAACTATAACCTGAGAGATAAGCTGAAAGTAATTGCTAGCGGTAAGGTACTGACCAGTCTGGACATTTTGCGCGCTATAGCCATGGGTGCTGATATGTGTAACAATGCTCGTGGTTTCATGTTTGCGCTGGGTTGCATTCAGGCATTGCGTTGCAACACCAATGCATGTCCTACCGGTGTGGCCACACAGGATAAAATGCTGATTAAAGGTTTGGATGTAACCGATAAATCTGAAAGAGTATACCATTTCCACAAAAATACACTGCATACCTGCAATGAACTGATTGCCGCAGCGGGCAGAAGTACCTATGAAGAGGTAGATGCCAGTATGTTTATGCGCGGAGATGAGTTTGAGCATCTTTCTGATGTGTATTTCCCTGATATTCTTGGAAATGTGAAACAACATCATTAAGTCAAAATGAAATATATAAAGAAACAGGTTCCGGATTTGGAACCTGTTTTTTTTTAAATCTGTATTATTCCCACTCCCCGCCAAAATATCTTGCGGTGAGTCCGGGCGCAGGCTGTTTTACGGCCTTGGAGTAGTTTTATATACCTGGAAGTTGAACACTAACGTACGGTTTCTCATGGAGTAGCCGGTGTAGTTGGCGTGGGCATCTCTGGCAAATGCAGCACGAGACGGAACAATAATGACCCCCTGAAGCGTATAATTTTCGGAATCCGGAATGTCATAGGCTTCAAAATATTGCAGTGCCTCCCGGAAGCCCTCTATTTCATAAAAACTTCTTTGCTTGGACGCATCGGTAGTGCCGGCATCAAGCACGGATTGTGGTGCATAGTAATACAGGGGATCCACATCGGGATTTCCTGAACCACTGATGGTATTTTTAAATGTAAAGGTTGAGGTGAATTTTACTTCGCCATCTACGTCTGCGGCTACCTGAGTAGTTACATTGGTCATTAAACGGATAATGTCTGTTTCACCTATCGGTGTTCCCGGGTTGGGTTGGGCCCCGTCTCTCATAATGTAAATCACTCCGGAGGGCAGTGTTACAGGATTCAGTTGCAGCAGGGACAGATAATTGTCATCTGCAGGATCTGTATCGCTGAAGGGTTTTATATTCCCAAGCGTGTCCAGGTAATGGGCAGCCATGTACTTCTGAATTGCCTGGTCGTCATACGAGTTTTGCAATTCCAGCGTTTCCGGCTCTTTTATTTCTATCACGCTTTCCTCTTCCCGGCAGGAAGATAAAGCCAGAAAAGCGGCCGTACTGTATAAGAATATTTTTCTCATTTTAAATTAATAATTAAATTGCTGAAAATTTATTTTACGCAAAAGTAAACAAAAATATGAGAATTGATAAATTTTTGTGGAGTATCCGCTTTTACAAAACCAGAAATATAGCTGCCGAAGAAATCAAGAAAAACCGGGTGTCCATAGGGGAGAATCCGGTGAAATCTGCCAAGGAAGTGCGCGAAGGTGATGTCATTAAAATCAGAAAAAATCAGATTAATTACAAAATTAAAGTCATTCAGATTCCCAAAAGCCGGATAGGTGCCAAGCTTGTTCCGCTCCATATTAAAGACATGACCGATGCGCAGGAGTACGAACTGCTGAAACTCAGACGCAGTGAACAAAATTATTACCGCAGCAAAGGAGAGGGCCGGCCAACCAAAAAAGACCGCAGAAGTATTGATGATTTTACTGCAGAAGAGCCGTCAGATACCGAAAATACGGAATGGGATGATTTCTTTGCCGGTTTGGATGATGATGGTGAGGATTAATACTCCAGCAAGTCCAGAATTTCGCTGATGATGGCCTCGGGGGTTTTGGCGGTGGTATCTACCGTATGGCGTGCACGGTTGTAGAATTCATTTCTTTCAAAAAGATGCTTGGCAATGAATTCCGGAACTTCTTTATCTGCCAATCTGGAAATGAGCGGGCGTTTGTTTTTCTGCCGAAGCAGGCGTTCTGTGAGCACCGGAATGGTGGTGCGCAGATGAATGCTCACAGAATTATGGTTGATGAGTTCCATATTGTTGTAGTAGCAAGGCGTGCCGCCACCCAGGCTGATGACGCCTTTATGGTGAGTGGCCAGAAGTTCTTCCAGCACTTCGCGCTCCTGTTTCCGGAAGTACAATTCACCTTTTTTCTCAAATATTTCGGGAATACTGAGTTTGTTTTTTTGAGCGATCAGAAAATCTGTCTCAAAAAAATCCACATCTAACTTTTCACTTAAGAGTTTGGAAATATGGGTCTTACCAGATCCCATGTATCCCAGCAGCGAAATCATCATATTTTTTATTTGTACAAATGTGTAAAAAAATTTTGAGAAATTAAAAAAAGCCCTATCTTTGCACCACTTTTTGAACAGGATAACTGTGATGAAGTGGCCGACTCGGTAGCTCAGCTGGTAGAGCAATACACTTTTAATGTATGGGTCCTGGGTTCGAATCCCAGCCGGGTCACTCCAAATAAAATCCCGTATTTTTAACTACGGTTTTTTTTTGCCTGCGTGGTGAAATGGTAGACACGCCATCTTGAGGGGGTGGTTTCCTAAGGATGTGCTGGTTCGAGTCCAGTCGCAGGCACTTCACCAAATTGGCCGACTCGGTAGCTCAGCTGGTAGAGCAATACACTTTTAATGTATGGGTCCTGGGTTCGAATCCCAGCCGGGTCACGAATTTACTGAAAGGTAAGTTTTTTTTCATATTATAATATTTTGTGATTTGGTGTTCAGAAGCCTTCCATCCGGAGGGCTTCTGATTTTTTGTACCTGCTCAGTCCAGATGCATATTGTCTATCAGACGTACACTCCCGGCATGGGCTACAATAAAAGCACGGTAGTTCCGGTCTTTGTAAAAGAAATCTGTTTCTTTCAGGGTATCCTCATCTGCAATGCGGAAGTATTCCAGTTTCAGACGGGTATTTTCAAAAATTTCTTTTACCCGCTCGTTAATTTCTGTCACCGTCAGTACCCGGAACCATTCATTAGCCCGCAGTAAGGTCTGGTGTATGATTTCAGCTTCTTTCCGCTGGGTAGGGGTCAGTCTCAGGTTTCTGGAACTCATGGCCAGTCCGCCCGGTTCGCGCATGGTGGGGACTGCATGAATTTTCACCGGGATCCCGGTTTGCTTCACCAGATTGCGGATGATGGCCAGTTGCTGAAAATCTTTTTCCCCGAAATACGCATGGTCCGGCTGTACCTGTCGCAGCAATTCTTCCACCACTGTGCCTACGCCATCAAAGTGTCCCGGCCGCGATGCGCCTTCCATTTCGCGGTCCAGCCCTCCGAAGTCGTAGGATTTACTGGCGGTTCCGTTGGGATAAAGATCTTTTTCGGAGGGCAGATATACGGCAGACACATATCCCGAATCCTTCAGTTTCTGCAGATCCTGATCCAGTGTTTTGGGGTATTTCAGCAGATCTTCTGCATTGTTGAACTGGGTGGGGTTTATAAAGATAGAAGAGATAATCAGATCATTGTCATGACTGGCGGCTTCGTAGAGGGAGATATGCCCGGCGTGAAGTGCACCCATAGTGGGTGCAAAGCCTATGATTTTGCCCATTTCCCTGTTTCGTTCCACATAGGCCTCCAGGCTGTTTCTGCTGTTCAGAATTTCCATTGTTTATTTTTTTGAGAAGTAAATTTAAAAAATAATTGCAAGAAGTTTATCGGGGGCGAGAAAATTTAAGGCAATTCTCTGTAAATGTCCTGCTGAAGTGTATTAAAATGTGTTAATTAAAGTGGATTCGGTCAAAATTTTGTAAATTTGCAGAATAATGCGTCCTGACTAAATCAGAGACGAGTACAGAAGAATTATGCCGAATCAGAAAATATTGTACATTACGACAGAAATGTTCCCGTATCAGGAGGAAAGCAGTATGGCGTCAATGGTAAGCAAAATGGCTCTGACCATGCACGGAGCAGGAAATGATGTCAGAGTTTTTATGCCACGTTTTGGGATCATCAGTGAGCGGAAGTTCCAGCTTCATGAGGTGATCCGCCTTTCAGGAATGAACATCATTATCAATGACCTGGATCAACCCCTCATTATTAAAGTAGCATCACTGCCCGGAGAGCGTCTTCAGGTATATTTCATTGATAATGAAGAATACTTCAAAAGAAAATCATATTACACAGACGATGACGGAAATGCGTATGATGACAATGGAGAACGCGCCATTTTCTTCGCCAGAGGAGTGATAGAAACCATAAAAAAACTGAACTGGGTGCCGGATGTGATTCACCTTAATGGCTGGATGTCTGCCATGATTCCCATCTATCTGAAAACGTTCTATAAAAATGACTATTACTTCAAAAATACCAAACTGATTATTTCGTTGTATAATGAAGATAATCTTTTGCTGGAAAAAGATATGAATGACAAGCTCCGGTTTGATCATATTGAAGATCTGGCACACAAAGAAAATCCCGCCTTCAGAGATGTGGTGACAGAGAGTCTGAAATATGTGGACGTGGTTGTAAAAGGTGATGAGTTCCTGGATGGTGACCTCAATACTGCTTTCGCCGGCGCTGCTGCAGAAAAATCTGAATATCTGGATTCTGAATCCATTGAAAAACTATACTAAATAAAGATATTGAATGACAGCTAATATTAAAAGATGTACCAAAATCGCTTCTGTAATTGTTTTCGGAAGTGTTTTTTTATTTAACTGTGAACCCGAAACAGATAATCTGGGTGAGCAGTTTTTTACCGGATCTGAACTGAATGTGGATTCTGTGGACGTGATTGCGTATAACATTGACAATAATGACACCATCCGTACAGATGCCTCAGAGATTTCAGTGGGTGCGCTGGGTGCGTTTTCAGAAGGGGTTTTCGGTATGCAGAAAGCAGCTTATGTGTCGCAGGTCCGTCTGGCAAATTATGACCCGGAATTTGGCGATAATCCTGAAATAGATTCTGTGGTACTGGTGATGAAGCCGCTCTATGATGCTTCAGAATCTGATGTGGTTACAGATGAAGATTATATTTACCCGGTAGGAGATGTCCCGGCCAAAAAAGTGGTGACCACTTACCCGGTCCTGAAATACGGTAAGGAAGATCAGGATCTGACCATCCGTGTGCACGAGGTGACCGAGTTTCTGGGTGCCTCTACAGATAAAACCTATTCTGACAAAACGGTAGGGTACAGCACCGAGCTGGGTTCTTATGTTTTTAATGGTAAAATCAGTTCTACAGCAATTACCAGAGATTCTGATAACAACAGCCTGTACAGCCATGATGCCAGCCTTAGAATTCCGCTTTCCAATGCGTTCTTTCAGCAGAAAATTATAGACCAGGAAGGATCTGCAGACCTGAATGATGCAGCCAACTTTATCCGTTATTTTCGTGGAGTTCGTATTGCAGTAGATGAAAATGACGGCTATATCTTCCGTTTCACGCCTTCTGCTACAGAAATTGTGATGTATTATAAATATGATAAGGATGAGAACGGAACCATTACCCGTACACCGGCAACGTTTAAATTACCCATGGGTGATCTGAATGCCCGCTTCGGACAATATACTTATAACAGAACCGATACTCCGGCAGCAGTGGCTATGAGCAATATAAACACCACCACCGGTGATGCGAAATTGTATGCGCAGGGAATGGGCGGACCTAGCTTCGGGATCCGTATCCCGGACAGTGAAATTGCCCTGCTGAAGGAAAAATTTAAGAATGACAAAATCGGAATCATAGGAGCCAAAATCAGAGTGTACACAGATGAAGCTGTATGGAATAACAGTTATGATAAACCTTCTACTTTTGTGTTTCTGCAGAAAGATGCTACCGGTTACCTGCCGGATATGAGTGTACTTGCTGCAGTGGCCAATTTCAGTCTGGTATCTGCTTTTGACCTTACCAAGAATCCTGCCTATTACGATTTCACCATTACCAAATCATTGAAAGATGTGGTGGAAACAGAGGCGCCGAATCAGGATTTTGTGGCGCATATCGGCGGATTCAGATACAGTGAAACCACTTCCCAGCTCATGGGATACCAGTATGACAGCCGGGCCTTTGCACCAAACCGTGTGGTGCTGGTGGGCAGTGATGCTGCAAACAATAAAAGAATACAATTAAGAATTAGTTACGGAACAAAATAATACACTATATATTATGTGCGGAATTGTTGGATATACAGGATTTCAGGATGCCTACTCGGTGGTGATTAACGGGTTGAGAAGGTTAGAATACAGAGGATATGACAGTGCAGGAATCGTACTGGATGGCCAAGGAGCTTTCAGTATGGCCAAAACCAAAGGGAAGGTGGATGACCTGGTAGCGGTTTCAGAAGAAATGAAAGGAAAAGCCACCGTAGGAATGGGACACACCCGGTGGGCCACTCATGGGGTGCCCAGTGACCGGAATTCGCATCCGCACCTTTCCAATAACGGAAAGATTGCTCTGGTTCATAATGGTATTATTGAAAATTATGATACCATTAAAATCATGCTTACCGAAAAAGGATTTACCTTTCAGTCTGAAACAGATACTGAAGTTCTGGTAAACCTGATACAATATTTTATGGATCTGAATCCCGAAACGGATTTTCCTTCTGCAGTACGCTACGCACTGAATGAAGTCTATGGTGCCTATGCCATTACGGTAATGCATGATGATTTCCCCGGACTTCTGGTGGTAGGCCGTCTGGGTTCTCCGCTGGCCATTGGTCTGGGAGAAAATGAATTTTTCATTGCTTCTGATGCGTCACCATTTGTAGAATTTACCAAAGAAGCCATCTATCTGGAAGAAGGGCATATGGCCACCATCTCTATGGAGCACGGCGTAGACATCAGATCTATTGCCGATAATGCCAGAATAGAACCTGCCATTCAGGAACTGAAGTTCAGTCTGGAGCAGATTGAAAAAGGCGGTTATGAGCATTTCATGCTGAAGGAAATCTTTGAGCAGCCGAAATCGGTTCATGATACCATGCGCGGACGTTTGCTGGTGGACACCGGGATTATTAAGATGGCCGGTATTTTTGATCACCTGGAGCGGTTCAACAATGCCGGGCGCATCATCATTATTGCCTGCGGAACCTCCTGGCATGCAGGACTCATTGGCGAATATCTGATTGAAGAATTTGCCAGAATCAATGTAGAAGTAGAATATGCATCAGAATTCAGATACAGAAACCCGATTATTTCTGAAAAAGATGTAGTCATTGCGATTTCCCAGTCCGGTGAGACGGCAGATACTATGGCGGCTCTGAAACTGGCCAAAGAAAGAGGAGCCTTTATATATGGTATATGTAATGTGGTAGATTCATCCATAGCCCGGATTACCGATGCGGGATCCTATACCCATGCCGGTCCGGAGATTGGTGTGGCCTCTACCAAGGCCTTTACGGCACAGCTTACGGTATTGTCTATGATTGCACTGAAACTGGGCAAACATAACGGTACTTTGGGCAATGCAGAATTTATGAGTTTGATCAGTGAACTGGATGCTCTGCCGAATAAGATTGAAGAAACACTGGAAAATACACACGAAATTGTAAAAGAAATTTCAAAAGACTTTGTGAATAGTCAAAATTTCTTATATTTGGGAAGAGGTTATAATTACCCGTCCGCACTGGAAGGCGCCCTGAAACTGAAAGAGATTTCATACATCCATGCAGAAGGTTACCCTGCTGCAGAGATGAAACACGGGCCCATTGCTTTGATTGATGAAAACATGCCTATTGTGATTATCGCACCGAAAAAAGGGCATTATGACAAAATTGTAAGCAATGTTCAGGAAATCAAGGCAAGAAAAGGAAAAGTGATTGCTGTGGTAAACAAAGGAGATGTTCAGGTAAGCTCTATGTCTGATTATGTCATAGAAATTCCGGAAACTTCCGAATGTTTTTCACCCATCATTGCGGCTTTACCACTACAGTTGCTGGCCTATTACATTGCGGTGTACAGAGGAGCAAATGTGGATCAGCCGAGGAACCTTGCCAAGTCAGTAACCGTGGAATAAAAAGGGGAGCGAACAAAATATTTCAATATTTTTTTCGTTTTTCAAAAATAATCTTAAAAGTTTCTTAAAAAAATTATATATTTACGGCTTAATTATAAAAATTAACATGAAAAGGATATTTCTTTTATTATTATCAGCGTCAGTTGTGTCTGTAACGGTATCTTGTTCAGGAGGCAGTAGCTCTGTCGGAAAGCCCGGAACAAAAGGAGAATTGATACCAAGAGAGAAATCAAGAAGTTTTGTAGCAGAAAGACCTTACGGTATGGTAGCCATCCCATCCGGATCTTTCGTAGTAGGTCTGGCAGATCAGGATATGACCAATATGCCGGAAAGATCTCCGCTGAAAACCGTAACTGTTTCTTCTTTCTTTATGGATGAAACTGAAACCACCAATGCAGAATACCGCGTATTCATTAACTATGTGAGAGATTCTGTGGCCAGAACATTATTGGCAGAAGCTGCCGGTGAAGGTGGAGACGGAACAGGAAGAGGTCAGAGTATTGGTGATTATGCTTATATGGCATATCAGGAAGATGAAGAAATGTCACCGTATCAGGAATGGCAGGAGTCTCAGGGTGGTCGTGGCGATGGTTACGATGCCAGCAGAAAACTGGACTGGTCTATTCCATTGCACTGGAATACCAATAACTACCCGGATGTAGAATATGCAGAAGTACTGGAGTCTATGTATCTGCCTGCATCTCAGAGAGGAGCTAACCAAAGAATTATTGATGCCTCAAAACTGCAGTATTCTTACGTATGGGAAGATCATAACTCTGCCATCGCAGCAAACGAAAGAGGAGCAAATTTCCTGAAGAGAGAAAGCCTTGCCATCTATCCGGATACCACCGTTTGGGTAAAAGATTTCCACTATTCTTATAATGAACCGTTGTTTGAACAATATTTCTGGCACAATGCCTACAAGGATTATCCTGTAGTAGGGGTGACCTGGGATCAGGCAAGAGCTTATTGTGACTTCAGATCCAAACTGAAATCTGATTACAATGAAAGCCTGAGAAGAAAAAAACAAGTCCCTATGAGATTCCGTCTTCCTACAGAACAGGAATGGGAATATGCAGCAAGAGGTGGTCTGGAAAACGCTACTTATCCTTGGGGAGGTCCTTACCTGACCGACGACAGAGCTTGCTACCTGGCCAATTTTAAACCAAAAAGAGGAAGCTATATTGAAGATGAAAAATTAGGAACCTATACCTATACAGCACCGGTAAAAAAATTCAGAAAGAACGGTTATGGACTATATGATATGGCCGGAAACGTTTCAGAATGGACGGTTTCAGATTTCAGTAATTCATCTTATGGATTCTCTAACTCACTGAATCCTACTACTAAAGGAACTCCGGATACCAGAAAATCTGTACGTGGTGGTTCGTGGAAAGATATCGGTTATATGCTGATGGTGGGTGCCAGAGATTGGGAAAGAAAAGACTCTGCCAGAAGTTACATCGGTTTCAGAACGGTACAGGATATTCCGGAAGCTGCCGTAAAACCAAAAAGAAGAAACTAATAATTTAACCCAAATTTTAATATTTTAAATCTATAAACAATGATAGGAAGAGTTTTCTCAACAAAAGAAGGTATTTACAACTTTATCTACTCCTTCGGTGCTGCAATTGTAATTCTGGGAGCGTGGTTGAAAATTACCCATATTAACTTAGGCTTTATTACCGGTAACGTGGCTCTAACCGTAGGTCTTATTACTGAAGCATTTATCTTCTGTATTTTCGCCTTCGACCCTCCAAAGAACGAAGAGAACTATGCATGGGAAAATGTATATCCGGAACTTCTGGATAAGCATGCTAAGCCAAACCCGCTTCACGCCAATGTTGGTGATGCCAGCTCACAAGGATTTATGCTGGAAATGGAAAACTCTCTTTCCGGTAAACTGGATAAAATGCTGGAAGATGCCAAGCTGGATGTAGGTCTTTTTGAAAGATTGAGAGCAGGTATCGATAAATTCTCCAGCTCTGTAGATCAGATTAATCAGACTGTAGACGTATCTGCATCTACTCATAAGTATAATGAACAACTGAACAAAGCTGCTTCACATATGGAAAGCATGAACCAATTGTATGCCATGCAACTGGAGCAAGGTCAGAAACAATCTGAATTCAGCAAAAAGTATGTGGCTGATCTGGAAAAATCTGCAGAACAATCTTCTAAGTTTAACGAAGAACTACAAGGTTTAACTTCTAATCTAAACAACCTGAACAGAGTTTACGGAGGTATGCTTACGGCAATGAAGTCTTAATTCCTGTACATTTTTAACTTAACAAGAAAAAAAAGAGAGAAGAAATGGCACAAGGAAAACAGACTCCACGTCAGAAGATGATTAACCTCATGTATTTAGTGTTCATCGCAATGATGGCGTTAAACATTGATGCAGAAATCATCAGATCGTACTACGATTCCACGCAGTCGCTGAAGGCTACAAGATTACTGACAGAGGCCAAGAATACGGATATCTTTGAGGTAACACTGGAAGCGAAAGCGGCTACCGTACCCGATACCTACGCGCAGCCGTGGGAACAATACAAAGTGCTGAAAGGCAAAATAGATGATCTGGTAAGTCACGTAGATGATGTGAAGGGAAAATTGGAAACAGATTCAGAATTCTTTCTGATCGATCCCAAAACCAAGAAACCTGTAGACATCAGTGATACCTACACGGCATTGAATAATAATGTGGCGGTTACTCAATACTTTTTTACAGATGGTGACGAAACCAAAGCATCCAAAAATGCTGAGGCTTTGAAATCAAAGATGGATGATGTAAGAAATTATATCACGACCACTTTTGGAAATAATGAAAATTTGAAATCTTTGGTAGACAGAGCAAATGACGCTTTGAAAACCGAGTATTCGAAGACCAATGTACTGGAAGATAAAAACTGGCTACAATCCAAATTTTATCATCAGCCATTGATTGCAGCCATCTCCAATCTGGAAATTATTCAGAACGATGCCAGAAACGTCCAGTCGGATGCGTTGGCACTGATGCTTCAGGAAAAAGTAGATGCGAGCATTAAGTTTAACCAGTATGATGCGATTGTGAAAGCACCTGTAGATGTAGTACAGGGTACTGCTACAGAAGCTACCGTATATCTGGCGTCTTATTCCAACAGTGATAAGATTAAGATTTCCGGTGTAAGCCGTACAGAAAACGGAAAAGGTATTGTAAGTCTTAATACAAGCGGTCTTGGTGAAAAATCCATTAGTGGTACCATTACCGTAGATATGGCAAACGGAGAGCCGGTAAGCATTCCATACACCCATACTTATAATGTAATTGCAGGTCAGAAAGAAGTTCAGTATGAAACCGGAGCTACTATTTCAGCAGATAAAATGAATGTATTATACCGTGGACTGGAGAACCCTATTTCAGGAGCGATTCTGGGAGTGGACAACTCTAAACTTTCACTGTCTGCACCGGGTGCAAACGTGAAGAGTGCTGGAGCCGGTAAGTGGATTGTAACGCCAACTACAGGAAACAGCATTAAATTGACCCTGTCTGGTTCCGGACCAAGAGGAAACTCTTCGCAGACTTTTGATTTCAGAATCAAAGGAGTGCCTGCTCCGCAAGGACAGATCCGTGACAGACCGGTGGTAAGTATGCCTGCAACATCTATCTCTAAACAGCTGGTTACGGCAACTATTCCGGATTTCGATTTCCCGGTATCGTTTACGGTAACAGGATTCAAGTTTAAGGTAGCCGGACGTGCAGCCACTTATATTACCGGTAACAGGCTGGAGTCTGTAGAAGGTATGACCAGAACACTTCGTTCCGGTGATGCTGCCTGGATCTTCGACATTGAAGCTACGGCCAGCGGACTGGGCAACCAGAGACTTAAGAATATTTCACCGGTGGTTATTAACATTCAATAATTTAAAAATTATATAAAACTTCATTAACATGAAAAAATATATTTGCAGTTGTTTAGTATTGGTTTCGGGACTTGTTTTCTCCCAGACTATCCTTAATGCTAAATCGCCTGAAGAATTTCGCCAGCTGCGCGATGATAACATGCGGATTGTGGGAGACAGCGCGGTAAGCAATATTATTGAGCCTTTATCTTATGGTTATATTGATGAAAAGGACATTTTAAAAAGTGTTTATGTTTGGGAAATCATAGACATGAATGATAAGATTAACCAGCCTTTCTACTATAATACCGAAACCGGTTTCAGTACACAGACCAAATCCCTGTATCAGGTATTGCTGGATGGCGCCCTGAGCGGTGAGATCCAGGAAGTGTACGAAGAAGAGGATTTCCTGACCAAATTGAGTCCGGAAGGAATTCAGAAAAGACTGGAATCTACCAGAGTAGATGACGCCCTTATCGAAATCTATAACTCCGGCAGAAATCCTACTCCGGAGGAAATTGAAAGATACACCGACCGTATCCGTACTACATCAGATAAAATTGAGATGATTAAAGTTATGGGGATGTGGTTCATTGATAAGAGAGACGGACAAATGAAGTACAGACCACTGGGTATTGCAGCTTTAGGTCCGGATCCGGCTGTAGCGGGTCAGATTGGTCCGGATGGTCAGCCTATCGGCGGAGATGACGCTTATATTGATCTGTTCTGGATTTTCTATCCGGATGCCAGACAAATATTGGCCAACAATAAAGTGTACAATAAGAAAAATACCGCATCAGACCTGAGCTTTGATGATTTACTGAATGCCAGAAGATTTTCTTCGATCATTTACAAGTCTTCAAACGGTCTGGGAGAGGGAACCATCAAAGATTACATCCCGAGAAATGCTGAAGAGCAGATTGAGGAAAGTAACCGGATTAAAGGCCAGATTCTTGCGATGGAAAACGAAATGTGGAATTACTAATTCTTACACATCATCACAAAAACCTGAGTATATTTGCTCAGGTTTTTTGCTTTTAGAAAGATGAAGATTATAGATTATATTATTGTAGGTGACGGTTTTGCTGCGTATTTTTTGGCACATCGTTTAATCCGCGAAGGCAAGTCATTCATGCTTTTTTCTGATGGTATTACTGGCGCTTCCGGTGTTTCTGCAGGTGTGGTGAATCCTGTAGTCCTGAAAAAGTTTACCACATTCTGGCTGGCACAGGAGCAAATTGACGCCTTGCACAAAACCCTGGAAGAGATGTCTGCATATACGGGCCGCAACTACTGGATATACGAACCCGTATTTCGTGTTTTCCATGATGAAGCCGAGCGTGATTTATGGTTAAAGAAATCCGGTACAGATGAACTGAGACCGTTTCTCAGTACAGATTTTACTTTTTTTGATGAGATTCATAACCCATTTGGCTGTGGTGAGGTATTGCAGTCGGGCAGGGTAGATGTACCCGCTTTTTTTAATGATTTCAGCAGCTATCTGCATACAAATGGTCATGATGCCGGTGCTGCTTTTGATTACAACCTGCTGGAGCCTGAAAACAACATTTACCTGGATTTTAAGTATCGTCATGTTGTCTTTTGCGAAGGCATGGGCGTGGTACAGAATCCCTGGTTCCATGATCTTGCGGTATCCCCGAACAAAGGGCATCATCTTCTGGTCAAACTTCCGGCCGGATCTACAAAGAGCACGGTGAAGAAAAAACATTTTTTGTTTCCATTGAATGAGGGGCATTGGTATTATGGGGGAACCTACGACCGCAATGGTGTAGGCGCTGCTGTAGATGAGAAAGCGGTTGCGGAACTGGAATCGGGGCTGAGTCAATTAGCCAGTGATTATACGGTAGAAGAGGTGCGGAACGGATTCAGGCCTACAGTTCGGGACCGGCGGCCTATTTTAGGTGCACATTTCCGTTTCGGGAATCTGTTTGTGATGAATGGTTTGGGTGGCCGGGGCCTTCTGAATGGCAATTATTTTGCAGAGGAGTTGTTCCGGCACATTGAATATGGTGAAAGTTTGCGTTCAGAAACAGATATTGCGAGATTCGGCAGCGAATAATTTTGTTTTTATCAAAAATAAAACTATTTTTGCACACCTAATTAGAGAGGTGTCCGAGTGGTTGAAGGAGCTACCCTGGAAAGGTAGTATACGGGTAACTGTATCGAGGGTTCGAATCCCTTCCTCTCTGCAAAAATCCCAGTCGTAAATGGCCGGGATTTTTTCGTAGTATGGTGATATTTCTTACTCCGTCACCTCGCCGCGGAGGTTTAGGGCAAAGTTTTCAGCGAAGGTTCCGCTGTAGCCGGGGTTGTCCAGCAGATGCATGCATTTGGTGATTGCACTTTCGGCCGTCAGATCTTTGCCGCTGATGGCACCCACACGGTTAAAGACACTACTGTTTTCATATTTCCCAAAACTGATGCCTCCCGAGATACACTGCGATACCACCACGATTTCGGTGCCGTTGGCCCGGATTTTACGCAGTACCTGCTCGGTTTTTTCGGTGCCAAATATGGTTCCGCTCCCGAAAACCTGCAGAATCAGTACTTTCATTTTAGGAATCTCCGAAAAATATTCCAGCGTCATGCCCGGGAAAATACGCCAGAACAATACTTCACGGGAAATATGGGTATCGATGCTGAATTCCTCATCGGGCTCCGGACGGAAAAGATCTTCTGTTTCAATTTTCAGATGAACTCCGGATTGACCCAGAAGCGGGTAGTTGGGACTGTGATAGGCATCAAAATATTCAGCTGAGTATTTCAGGGTCCGGTTGCCGCGCAGCAGTTTGTATTCAAAGTAAATGGCAACTTCCTGAATGACCGCCTCGTCACCTTCATACCAACTGGCGTAGGTCAGGCCGGTGAGCAGATTTTCTTTGGCATCCGTACGCAGATCTCCTATGGGCAACTGCGAACCGGTAAAAATCACGGGTTTGCGAAGCCCTTTCAGCATGAAACTCAATGCCGATGCAGAATAAGACATGGTATCGGTTCCATGCAGAATCAGGAAACCATCGTATTGGTCATAATGCCGGTGAATCAGCACTGCAATTTTTTTCCAGTCTTCCGGACCTACATCTGAAGAATCCAGCGGCTTCGAAAAAGGGTGCACGCTGACTTCGCACTCCAGAAGGTTCATTTCAGGCATTTTGCTGAAAATATGGGAGAAATCAAAGGGTACTAGTTCGCCGGTTTCATAATTTTTCTCCATACCGATGGTGCCACCGGTGTAAATTAACAGTACTTTGCGTTTCATGGGGGTAAAAATACTCTTTTTTACGGGGATTCGGAAATGTTTTCCGGCAACGACCGGGCAGCTCTTTGTGCTTTTCCGGTAGTGGTGTTATATGATTTTCAAACAATTTTCAATAATTTCGTAAAGTGGATGATTGGTATTAAAATTGAGCGGATATTTAAAATTTTTTATGAGGGTAAATTTCGGAAGGCTGGTGTATACCGTGATGGTAGCAATAGTATTCGCCATGATGGCGGGGTGTGGTAAAGAGGAGCCGGTACAGCATCCGGATGATGCAGGCCAGCTGGCCAGGCAGGAAGAACAGCGCAAACGGGATCAGGAACGTGAAGATTCGCTTCGCAAGGCGCGTGAGCGGATTCAATTTTCGGCGCTGGTCTTTCCTAAGGACAAAAAGGATTCGGTAATGGCGTTCTTCCGGAAGGAATATGATGCTGATGAACAGTATATTATTCTGGCACTGAACCGTCTGGATCAGAAGAATAGCTGGCGGGCCGATACGCTGGCCATTCCGCAAAAGATTGAGAAAGATTTCCTCAAATATGCGCCTTTTCCGCGTCAGCTGGATTCCCTTAAACCCGTTAAGAAAATGGCATTTTTCTCGTACGCCATTCATGCCTATGCTTTGTATGAAAACGGAACGCTTGTGAAATGGGGACCATCCAGTATGGGTAAGAAAGGTACGCCCACCAAAACGGGGCTTATGTTTACCAACTGGAAAAAAGAACTGGCCATCTCTACTTCCAATTCGGAATGGAAACTCCGCTGGAATTTTAATATACACAATACCGCCGGAATTGGCTGGCATCAGTATGACCTGCCGGGATTCCATGCCTCGCACTCCTGCCTCAGACTGCTGGAAGAAGATGCCTTCTGGATGTACAACTGGGCAGATCAGTGGGTGTTGTCCGGCGGCGGACAGAAACTGGATGCGAAGGGAACGCCGGTGATTGTATTCGGGGAATCCGATTTTAAATCGAAACCGTGGCTGCAGCTACTTCATGATCCTGCTGCCAATGATATTTCCATTGAGGAGATGAACAGCATATTTGTACCCTATCTGGATGAAATCCTGAAGGAGCAAAAGAATTCTGAAGAGGTGAGAAGCAAACGTGAAGCGGCACGGGCTGCAGCTTCATCTGCGGACAAGTCATCCTAATGTTCGTACGGAAGGGTTGATTTAATGGCAAATTTCCGCAATTCATCCATCTGCTTTTTTGCACGGCTTTGTCCGTAGCGGGAACCGATGTAGGTGAGGAACATCAGGGCAATGGTAACAAAAGAAGCGGGCAATGCCCAGTCGTAATCAGGAATATTCAGTTGCTTGCCCACAAACCACATGGTGATGAAGACCATCCACAGGATGCCGAAGAGAAAATACAGAAACATAAAAAACGTCCATACGGCAGAACTGGGCCCAAATACCCCGCGGATGGCCGTCTTGCCGTCCTCCGTTTCGGTACGGAGCGCCAGATTGGGTTTCCAGTATTCGTTCTCCGGTGTGATGACGGTGATGGTGGCAATTTCCCGGTTGATATTGCCTTCAAAAATGTGCTGGTGAGATTTGAGAAAAGTTTTCAGATTGGCTTCGTACTCTTCCGGGGTCAGGGTGGTGTACATTTTGAACCGGGGCCTGGACCGCATTTTATCCAGTGTGCTTTCTTCTGTATTCATGATTATTCTTTATAGGGTACAGGATCTTCCAGGTAGAAGATGAATTTCATAAGCTGGCCGTTTCGTTCTGCTTCCAGGGTGATTTTGGTTTTTTCTTCAGATTTCATCAGGCTCATGATATCTTCCAGTTTTAAATCTGCTGCCTTGTGTCCGTTAATGCGCTGAATTTTGTCACCTTTCCGCACTCCGGCTTCATGTGCCGGTGATCCCGCTCTGGTGCCGGCTACGGAATATTCCGGTTTGAGTGTAAAGCGGTAGCGGAATTCATTGCTTACGGTTACTGTAGAAGCGTTCTGCGCTTCGCGGGGCGTGGGGTTATTTACTTTTACCAGATCCTGATCCCAGAACATGCCGTCGTGCTTAATGTCCAGCCCGCTCATATTGAGGTGAAAAGCATCATCATAGTTTTTGTTTTTACGAAGATATATTTTTTCCTGAGGATAATCAATTAAAAGTGCAAATCTTCGGAGGATTTCATTGCCCACTGATCCTCTGCGGCCCGGCACCAGTCGCAGATGCTGTATAGAAGCCTCATCGGGCATGGCCATCAGCGGTTTTTCAAACTTAAAGTGAGCAAGCCAGAACCTGTGAATCCGGCTTCTTTTTCCATAGATGTCACCGTTGAAACCCCTGCCCAGAAAGTCATCAATGTGTGGGGTGCTATAGTTGAATCCGGGAATCTGCCCCGGAAAAAGCCACAGCGGGTCACTGTTTCCCAGATCAATGAGCAGTTTTGATTTTTTGCGGTCAGTTGTTTGCTCTATGCCGGCCATCAGGTAGGGTTTATTCAGCTCCAGTGAAATGGGTATGGCGGTAGAAATACGGCGTTCTCTGGCAGGTGGTTTCTCCGGAGGATAGACCGTTATTTTTTTGTTGATGTAATCAATTTTTACCGGATGGTTTTTAAAGAAATGATAGCCGATGATTCCATTCACCGGAACACCTACATGGGATGAAAAATTGAAATCTTCATTCAGAATGACATAAATGGTATGACCGAAATCTTTATAATGACGGCCTATCTGTACAATATTGTTCACGGATTTCAGTCCCTCAATCTCAAGGCTTCCGCCCAAACCGGAAAACTTCACCTTCTCTACTTCATACAACTGTACTTCTTTTTCTTCCAGGCTGAAGAGCAGGGTTTCGGCCACGCCCGTATCTACCAAAAAAGTAAGTTCTGCCCCGTTTACAATAGCCGGAATAAGAATAAGATTGTTAATGAGCTGAAAAGGAATGACTTCTTTGCGGCTGCTGTTTTGAAAATGAAATCCCTCTGTCTGTGCCGTAGTCAGCCAGGGAAAGAACATCAGCAACAGCAGAATCCATTTCATACCATGAAGATACGAAAAAGCTGCAGATTACCTTAAAAAAAATCATGGAAGTACCGGCAGTTCCAAAGTTGTTTTCACCCACTGATCTCTTTCAAAAAAGTACAGGTTGCCTTGCCACTCATTTTTGGTTTTATGCGGCTGTCCCAACAGATCATTTTCAAAATGCTTATTGTAGGTCATTCTGATTTTGCTTCCGTAATAGTCAGAGTCCATTGCGTAGAGGGGTGCTGTAAATACTTCAGACCGCTGCTTGGTGGTTTCTTTCAGATTCCCGTAGCCACTCATGACCAGAAATAGCCGGTAGCCGTTTTCGCGGGCATATTTTTCATAGCTGGACATGGGCAGGCAGTATTTGGATGGGCAGCCGTTGGTAAAGATATACACCATGGATTTCGGATGCTTCTTCAGTTCTTCCCGCAACTGTACACCATTAATCTTATAAATATGTTGCGGATCAGAATGGGCGAATGATTCCAGCGGAACAATGCTACGCTGTTGCTCCGGATATAATTTTTTGTAATCATCTGTAAAGCCAGTTATGGTACATGAAGACAGCAGACACAGCATTAATAGGGGTAAAATTTTTTTAACCATGACATTTGTTTTTTTTGCAGTTGAGGAGCGAACAATTCCGGTTAAAGTTATTAATTATCTCATTCATACAAAAATCCCCGGAAAAAATCCCGGGGACTGGTAAGCGATATGCTTTTATTTTGTTTAGTATCTGTAGTATTCCGGTTTGTACGGTCCTTCTACGGTGACCCCAATATATTTGGCCTGTTCAGTAGTCAGGGTTTCCAGTTCTACACCAATTTTTTTCAGGTGCAGCATGGCCACTTTTTCGTCTAATTTCTTAGGCAGTGTATATACTTTGTTTTCGTATGCTTCGCTGTTGGTCCACAGTTCAATCTGCGCCAGAGTCTGGTTAGAGAATGAATTGGACATGACAAAGCTCGGGTGACCAGTGGCACATCCCAGATTCACCAAACGACCTTCTGCCAACACGATGATATCGTTTCCATCTACATTATACAAATCCACCTGAGGTTTGATTTCAGTCTTGGTATTGCCATAGTTTTTGTTCAGCCAGGCCATATCAATTTCATTGTCGAAGTGACCGATGTTACAAACGATGGTTTTATCTTTCATTTTCCTGAAGTGCTCACCCGTTACAATGTTGAAGTTCCCAGTAGTGGTAATCACGATATCGGCATTTTCAATCACGGTATCCAGTTTTTTTACTTCGTACCCTTCCATGGCTGCCTGCAGTGCACAGATCGGGTCTATTTCGGTTACGGTAACTATGGAACCTGCGCCACGGAAAGAAGCGGCAGTACCTTTGCCCACATCTCCGAAACCACAAACAACCACGCGTTTTCCGGCAAGCATCACATCGGTCGCTCTTCTCACGGCATCTACGGCAGATTCGCGACATCCGTATTTGTTATCGAACTTGGATTTGGTAACCGAGTCATTAACGTTGATGGCCGGCATCACCAGGGTTCCGTTCTGCATTCTTTCGTACAGTCTGTGTACACCGGTAGTGGTTTCTTCAGAAAGACCTTTGATGTCTTTGGTCAGTTCCGGGTAGCGGTCAAAAACCATATTGGTCAGGTCACCACCATCGTCCAGAATCATATTTAAAGGCTTTTTATCTTCACCGAAAAATAAGGTTTGCTCTATACACCAGTCGAATTCTTCTTCATTCATGCCTTTCCAGGCATACACGGGGATTCCGGCGGCGGCAATGGCAGCTGCGGCATGATCCTGAGTAGAGAAAATGTTGCAGGAAGACCAGGTAACGTCAGCTCCCAAAGCAACCAGGGTCTCAATAAGCACTGCAGTCTGAATGGTCATGTGCAGGCATCCGGCAATTCTGGCGCCTTTCAGCGGCTGGCTGGGTCCGTATTCTTCTCGGATGGCCATCAGGCCCGGCATTTCTGCTTCTGCCAGCATAATTTCTTTGCGGCCCCATTCTGCAAGAGAGATGTCCTTTACTTTGTAAGGAACGTATTGTGTTGTTGTTTCCATCTAATTAAAAATATTTTTGCAAATTTACAAACTAATTCCCGCAACTCAAAATATGCCTTTTTATCAAGACTTTACAGACGAAAACGCCAGCATCCTCATTTGGAAAAACAATCTATTCTAACTTGATTATTGAATACATATATTTGTTTTTCAAATAGAAAATGAGATGAAATTATATTGCTTTACATTTGCTATTTATTGTTTTTCCTTTTATTTAGGAACATAATAATATTTCACTATTTCTAAATGAGGATATTTTCCAATTTCTGATGTAGGAATTAATATGATACTGTTTTTCTCAATGCTAACCACTTTTCCATTAATTTCATCATACTCATTTCTCAAATAAATACAGTTTTCATCATTGTTCCATTCCCAAGTTCCATTGGACTCAATCTTTCCTAAAGAAAAAACAGAATATGAATTATCTTTTCTAAATTCATATTCAAACTCTCCTTCCTCCGTAATTTTTTCACCTGCAATTTGATCTATCTTTTGACCACCCATTTCTACATGATCAATTTTCCATCTTTTAAAAAGTATATCTATATTGTTTTGTGACTTCATTGTAGTACAGGAAAAAAGCAAAAATGGCAATATTGTGATTAAGATAAATTTGAATTTCATAAAACTATATTTAAGTTAATATAAGCACATTTTTCAAAAGTTTGTTTTGATTCTTTTATCCATTTCTTCTATTTCTTGAAATGAAAATCCTGTAAATTTTTTTTCTTCTATTTTATCCTTCATTTTCTGTGAAATAAAATAATGCCCTGAAATAAGAGGAACATCACTTACTCTAAAAAGGTCTAACTCAATTTTAGAAAAATCCAAAAATAAAGATTGTGGTTTAATTAAATCATCTGTTTCGATAAATTTTTGATTATAAAAATTAAATTTTTCTGAGTTTGATATTTCTATTTTTTCACCAATAAAATTCCAATCACTACATTTTCCATGATTAAAGACACTTCTTTCAAAATCAATTATCTCTGATTTTACAGAATTTTCTAAATAAAACATTACATAATCTTCTATAATTTCATTATTATGATGAACCTTTACATCCCAAGTTTGGAATTCTCCAGTTGTAATCTTCCCATGGTTAGTAACACTCAAAAGTAGAGTTTTTTGTTAATATTTCTGTTGGTGTTGTAGAAAAACTTTGTTGGAATGTGGGAAAATCTGCTGGATTAGTGAGGCTGATTTTTCCATATTTCAACAAAAAGTCCCTTGGCGTCAGGTATTGCAGTGCGCTATGCGGTCTTTCATTGTTGTATTTCCACATCCATATTTCAGCGTAATTTCTCATCTGCACGAGGTTTTCAAAAAGATAGACATCCAAAAATTCCGTCCTAAAAGTTCGGTTAAATCTTTCGATGAGTGAATTTTGTGTTGGTTTTCCCGGCTGAATAAAAAGGAGCTCGATCTTGTGAAAAGCGCACCAGTTTTTCAGTTTTTCTGCAATGAACTCCGGTCCGTTGTCCACTCGGATTTTCTCTGGTTTCCCCCTCCATTCTATGAGTTCTTCCAGTCTTGAAATCACTCTTGCCGAAGGTAAACTTGTATCAATACTCACTTGCAAAATTTCTCTGTTAAAATCGTCAATAATGTTTAGACTTCTCACGCTTTTACCACATTCCAACGTGTTGTGCATAAAGTCCATGCTCCAGGTGACGTTCGGATAAATGGGTCTGAGAAGCGGCTCTTTAACTCTTGCAGGAAGTCGTTTCTTACGTTTACTTCGCAAGTTGAGTTTCATTGATTTGTAGATGCGATAAATCCGTTTATGGTTCCACCAAAAACCCATGTTCTTCAAGCGGTGGCGCATCAGCCAAAAGCCCCAGGTTTGTTCGTTTTCTGCTAAAGATCTTAATTCTTCCCGAATCAAATCGTCTTGTGAATTTATCCTCTTTTTGTAATACATGACCGAATAACTCAGCGCAAAATATCCACACGCCTTCCGTATGCTCACTTGGTGCTCTTCTTTAGAATACACCACTAAATCACGCTTTTCGGAAGGCGTTAAAGCTTTTTTTCGATAACATCCTTCAAAACGGTGTTTTCCAAAGTGAGTTCTGCAACAATCTTTTTGTACTGAGAAAGTTGCTTCTCTAATTCTTTGAGTTGAGCCAATTGATGGGCCTCCATGCCGCCGTATTTACTTTTCCATTTATAGAAAGTAGGCTGCTGATTCCATAATCACGGCAAATCTCGTTCACCGTTTTTTCCTGATTCTGCTCAGATAAAATCTTCACAATCTGAACCTCTGTAAATTTGCTTTGTTTCATCTTTCCAAATTTAAAAACTATATTTATATTCGTTTCGATTTTTGGGGAAGATTACAATTCGATAGTTCAAGAGTATTTTGTTGAAAAAGGGGTAAGTCAGGAGTTTACCAAGCCCGCCACACCGGAACAAAATGCACATATTGAAAGCTATCATTCCATCATGGAAAGTGCTGTTTGTCAAAGATTTGAATTTGAAAATTTAAAAGATTTAAAAGCAACAATGAATCGTTTCAGAAAATTTTATAACTTTGAAAGAATCCATGGTGGATTGGGTTATTTGTCACCACTCAAATATCTAAAGAAAATAGGGGTTAATTGTGATAATTTAATTCATGAATAGGTAGAAAAAAGTGTCCAAGTTTTAGCGTTTAAGACAATTTCCTTTTGTGCCTTCTAAAGTCTTTATTTACTATAAAAAATTAATGAATTACGGTCGCCTCACTTACAATTTCCACAGAACTTGGGTGACGAATAAAAATTACTCCTTTACCATTTGAAAATTTAAACTCTATTTCGGATTGATTTTCTCCAAATGTATCTGTATCTTCATCGTATATTAAAACAGTATATTTTAAATTCGAATTATTAATATCTTCAAAATCACATTTTAGTGTTTCTATTATTTTAAACCGGATAAACAATTCTTCTTTACTCTCCTTTTTAATCTTTAAATCGATGAAAGGTTTGTTAATCTGATATTTAATAGGAACAAACCAATCAATACCATCCATAGGCAAACTATATGCAAAATAAGATAGTTCTTCTGGGCAGTCATTTTTATTATGTTGACTGAAAGCAAATGAAGCAACAAAATACAAACAAAAACTATAAAATCTTAATATTATTCTTATCATAATTAATCCATTTTTTAAACATCCACCAATTTGAAAGACCTAACATTATTGAAATTAAAACATATTCTATATAAAAGTTACCATGCTCTTTTATGTACATCCCGAATGCATAAATAAGCAGCATATAGAAGATGTGTATCCATACTCTATTATTAAATAGTTTAACAATATAATGCAGGATAAAATACGCTATTACATACAATGGGAACAAGAGAAAAAAATCATATAAAATTATATAGAAAAGAATTAACTTAAATGAGTATACATTTTCATCACTTAAATTATAAAAGCTTAATTCATTTTCTGTTTTAAATAAAGTTCCAAATAAAATTTGAAGGATATTTTTAAGTAATACAGAAAGAAAAACAATCATTACAATTTTATACAATTTCTTTGTACTCATAATATTTTAATTACAACCTAATGAAGTTATTGGAATTTGATTTTTCAAATATTTTTTTATTTTATTATAGTTTGGTCTGTTTTTTACAGAAGGAATAACTGTGGAACTGCCACCATGATTATTGACATAACTCATAAGTTTAGTTTGCATGCCATTCCACAATTGATCTGCTTTGGAAAAGCCAAATGATTCCATTAAAAAATTAATTAATTTTGTATCATCATTCCATATGTTAGATAATCGATCGACACCACGAGTGTAAATTGTTATTGAGCCATCATTTGGATCTGTATAGTAACTAAAAGCTCTATTTCCTGAAACAGGGTGTATTCCGTCGTAAGCCCAACTTAAAGGTGCCTTTACAGTTGAAAATATCCAGGCATTTGTACTAAATCCAGAACAAACAACCGTTCCATCGTCAGGCGTAATCTCTATATGAATTAAAGCACCCAAAGGATTTGAAGAATTCCATAAGGCGGTATCATGAATATTGTAATAATTATCTTCTATTGGAATAAATTTATCTGCAAAAAGATTAATGTTCTTTCTAAAGAAGTCAAATAATTCCGCAGGAGTGTATTTTTGATTTGTTCCGGGTTTATTTGGAAGTGATGTAATCTTGACAGGAAATAAATCCATATTAACACGAGTTCCAGCTCCATCATCTAAATCAGTAATATTCCATTCTGACCAATAACCATTTTGATTGGGAATATTTTGCAGTTTATTGATGACGGATTGAGGAACTTGATGCGTTGCGATGTCCTGCCAAAATGGAAGCTGGCCGCAATCTATATCCAATAACAAATTTGGGCTTTGTTCTAAAGCCAATTCTAATGCATCAACTCTCTTAAAAAAGTTTTGAATATCTGTTGTATCGTCTTCCATCAAAATTTGCAAAACCCAATGAGCAACTTTGAAGTTTGATAATCTTTTTACATCCGTGCTATTATCTTGTTGTCTCATCCAGTTCCCTACCAAGGTTACTCTTTCGGCTAAATCTAATGGTGTACCAGATATAAGATATCCTTTTACCAATTCAAAAATTGGAGTATAGCCGGCAAGTGTAATTCCCGGCAAACCCAAGGAACTAAAGAAATTAACTGTAACTTGTTTGTCTGCGATATTCTGAAAACATTGCGTGTCATTAGTTTCACAAATCAGATACAGATCATCAAATGACATGAAAATGTAAGTATTGTATGGATTAGTAGGATTGTTGTTAGAAGTGGAGCCACCACCACTGCTGCCACCGCCTGAGGGGGTAGATCCATCTGTGATATCTGTTGTTTGATCTTCCGGACCACAGGTGTCAACTATGGAAATAATTGAGGGCGGTTGTGCTTCATGTGGCCCTCCAATTAGCGGGCAACTGGTATCTCCATACGAATGATGCATTGTTCCGGAACAGGTTCCAGTCTCCCAAGTAATTTCCAAACATCCTACCGTATCTGTTTGTATTCTTGCTGCAACACTTATTTGGTCTATTCCGAAAACTTTTACTTTTGAAGTTAAATCTATAGATTGACCTGTGGAAATCTGTTGCTTTTCTTGCGGAGTTAAAGTGTATTGAATTAAAACTCCTGAATAAGTATTATCTGCATTCTTTTTTAGGACAAGATTTTCTACTTTATCGTTGGGAAATGTTCTTGATACGGGAAATGTATAGGTTACTTTTTCGCCATTTGTTATTTCAATAATCTTGTCGGTTTCAATGATGGCGCCCTCCAGAATTGAATCTTGAATGGTGGTGTTTTTGAAAAGATCATCATTTTTGAACTTCTTTTCTTTCAATTCATTAACCTTATTAAACAATGATTTTTTCCTTTCAAAATCGCTTTCTGTCAATAGATTGATGATGAATTCATCTTGTTTTGCATTTGTTTGGTGATCCGAAACCAAGGCTTCCTGTCTACAAGATACGAATGTGAAGAGCATCAGGACTGTAACAGCAATCAACTGTGCATAATAATTTTTGTTCATTTGTGTATATTTTTTATTTACAAAAGCAATATTAAATAAAAATTCTAAAGAGTATTGCTGTGTTTTCGGGAATCAATATCCTCTTTTTGCACATTAATCTTAGCAATAGATGTGTTTGAACTGTAAATAAAATAGTATTTTTGTAAAAATACAACAAAAAAATGAATACTCAAGTTGGAACAAGGATACGAAGATTACGGGAAAATAAGGGGCTTTCTCAGGAAGAAAGGGCAGAAAAACTTCATATTTCGCGCTCTGCATACAGCAGAATAGAATCAGGAGAAACCAATTCGTGGGTAAATCACATAGAAAAACTTTGCACAGAGTTAGAGATGAAATTAGAAGATTTTTTTATGAATTCTGATAATAGTATCAATACAAATAAGGATAATGCTTCAGCTGTTCAAACCAATACCCATCAAGATACTCATATTACCATCAATCATTTATCTGATAAGGTGATAGAACTTTATGAAGATAAAATAAAATGGCTTGAAAAGCAAATCATAGATAAGAATGATGAAATAGCAGAGTTACGAAAACTGATTCAGAAGTAGTTTACACATCATGCCTTTTTATCAGGATTTTACAGATGAGCACGCCAGTATTCTCTTTTGGAAATATGAGGACGGAGATGTGTTCGATCATGAATACCTCATAGAACCCGAAAACCACAAAAAAGTAGAGCAGTACCATCCTAAAAAACTCATTGAGTACCTTATGATCCGCCGCCTGCTGAAAATGCTGAAACCGGGTCATAAAATCCTCTACAAAACCATTGGTCAGCCGTATCTTTTCCCGAAGGATGCCTTCATCTCCATCACCCATTCGTATCCGTTTGCCGCACTGGCTGTATCACAAAAGAGGGTAGGGATTGATCTGGAGCGCATCATGCCCAAAATTGTCCGCATCAAACATAAATTCCTGCACGATACTGAAATCTCCTGGACGGAAAATGAACATGAAGTACACTTCCTTACCATCATCTGGGTCATTAAGGAAGCCCTGTACAAACTGCATCCCTGCAAATACTGGTCTCTGAAAAAATTCTATGAAGTGGAAGAATTTTCGCTGGATCATCTTACAAACGTCCGTTGTCGGGTTTTTGATGATGAGTTCGAGGACCGTTACATTGCCCGGGTTTCCAGAATTGAAGATTTTTACTTCGCCATTATTGAAGA
This sequence comes from Chryseobacterium sp. MFBS3-17, assembly GCF_020687745.1. Classification (GTDB taxonomy): domain Bacteria; phylum Bacteroidota; class Bacteroidia; order Flavobacteriales; family Weeksellaceae; genus Marnyiella. Next base: position 68,818 of record NZ_JAJEWK010000010.1, on the reverse strand, counting down.
AAATCATCAGATCAATTATAAAATTTCGGCCAATAGTGTGTTTTAGACCCCAGATGCATTTATAAGAAATGCAGGATTTAGAAGGGCGACATCTCCACCGTTTATCCCATTGCGTTCCGGATTTCACGGTAATGTTCAATGACTTTGCGCTGCTCATGGGCTACATCATACACCAGTTCCAGGATTTCCCGGATGTTGTTGAGTTCGGTGAGCCTTGTTATTTTGTTGGGGTCGCGTACATCATAGATTTCCTTCTCGGTGAGTTCCTTTTTGCGGTTCAGCATTAATTCATCTACCAGATTATCTTCGGGAAGCGGAATTTGTATGCCCGGTATATCCGCATTGGGGTCATGGTTTTGCAGCAGATTCATGGTGCACTGCATTTCTGCGGTGATTTTCTGTTTCCAGGCGTTCAGATCTATTTCTGAGAAGTGATTTCCGGAAGTGGTGTACTGGTGCAGCGATGCGGTGTAGGCGGTGATCAGGTGTGAAGTATTGACAAACTGATGCACGGTTTCCATCTTTTTGCGCTGGTTTTTGGGGTCTGAAAGCATCTTCTGAAAATTATCGGAAAGATTGGCCAGATGGATGATGCTGTCTTTCCGGCGCATGCGGTAATACTCTTCCTGTACCGGTTTGTGCTCCAGTTTATCCATAACCGTTTCGAAATAATGAATATTGGCTGCTGCTGTTTTCTCCATCAGACTTACATTCTGAGTATGTTCCCACACCGGAAGCACAAAATAGGAAATCAGAAATGCAATGACGCCTGCCAGCACGGTATCCACAATCCGGTCTTTAAAAATCAAATTGACATTTCCGGGATTCAGAAAATTAAATGTAATGAGAATGTATAACGTCATGAAAAACACCGCCCAGGCATATTGTTTCTGCAGAAGTGAGAAGCAGAGAATCATTGCGGCAAACAAAATGGTGAGTAAAATGGTGTGATGATCCACAAAGGTAAGCAGCAGGTATCCCACAATGGCTCCTGCTGCAGTTCCGTACAGTCGCAGCAGATTCCGGTGTTTGGTAGTGCTGTATGCCGGTCTCATAATGGCTATGATGGTAATCAGAATCCAGTAAGAATGGCCAATGTTCAGTACCCCGATTTGCGAGATGCCGTAGCCGGTAAGCAGAGCCAGAGTCATGCGTATGGCATGCCGGAAGTGTGAGGACTTCAGCGAGAGGTTCATTCTGAGCACACGCAGATTGAGTTTTTCCTGTTTGGGCACAAATTTATCCAGATCCAGCCCTATTGAGAGACTTTTGGCATTGCTCAGATCCTGCGAAAATACTTTGTAAATGGTTTTCACATCCTGTGTCACGTCATTGATCCGCGAAAGAATGAGGCGCATGGACATGAAATACTCCAGGTTGTCTGGCGTGAGTCTGCGGTTCCGGAGCTCAAAATATTCATCATAGACCAGGTCCAGTTCATGGGTGAAATCACGCAGGGGAACGGTTTTGGTGCCGCTTTGCATTGCAATTCCGATATTGGAAATCTCATCGGAAAGCAAAATGAGGAAGTCGTGGATTTTTGCTAAAATGCTATTTTCCGCAAATTGTTCCTGTATTTTCTGATAATCCTGGTCACTGGTGATGAGCTTTTCGTAAAAGTCAATGGAATTGAGGAACATCAGCATCAATAACCTGCTGGTAGTGGTGCTTTCGTTTACAATGGTCCGGGTTTTAAATACCACCTCACGGGTTTCTTCCTGCAGGTTTTTAATGATGACCTGCTTGGCAATTACCTCCTGGTATAAAGTATCCAGCTGTGCTCCCGGCTGATAAAACCGGCCTTTAATCTGTAAATATTCAGACAGTTGCAGATAATTTTCACCAATCATCTGCCCGGCCAGCTTATACGGCTGAATTTTGGAAACAATCAGAAAAACAATCAGAAACCAGACGCATCCGGCGGCAAAAATGAGCAAATCTTTCACCAGACTCCCGGACGACAGGTAAGCATCCACAAAAATCGAAAATACGACGAGGGTAAGGCCTCCTACAGCCGCCAGCCGTTGTCCGTAAACGCCGATCATGCAGAAGAAAATCCCGAACAGGATGATCAGAATATAGGGCGTCACGGTATAGGGAGCAGCAAGACTGCCGGCCGCAGCGACGAGCACAAAGGAAAAAATGGCCAGAATCAAAGCATTGCGCCGCCGTATGAACGGCCCCGCCATATCGGTAAGTCCTACAAAACTGGTGCCCAGCGGGAAGAGAAAATAGTCTTTCAGCAGCCCGAAATACGCCAGAATAATCCCCGGGAGTACAATGGCAAAAGTAATCCGTACCCCCGAATAGATATATTGGCTGGTGACGAATTTTTTCAGTTCTGAAGTGTAATTCACGGTTTTCACTGAGCGTGGCATGGTGTTTTGTAAAGGTTATAATCTAAAAAAAGACCCCGGAAAAGAGGTCTTTTAATATACGGTTTTCGTTATGTTTAATAATCGTTGGCGTTCATAGACTCATCACCTATGTGCCATGTAAGACCAAATCTCAGCGTGTTGTCCAGTGCAGAATTCAGTTTGGACATATTGATCAGATAAGATACATCCAGCGAGAAGGCGTTGTACTTGAGGCCTACACCGGCAGTTGCAAATTGTCTGGCTCCCTGCTCTTCACTTTCGTGGAAATAACCACCACGCACAAAGAATGAATTGTCATAGGCATATTCCAGCGCACCGGAATACATCAGACTTTTCGGGTTGTTGAAGGATTTTCCGATGCCTTCCATGACCCCTACGTTTGGTACTTCATACACCGGTTGCTGAGTAAGCGGATCTACACGTACAATTTCAGCACCCGGCACCAGTAATTTGGATGCTTCCACACTCAGACCCACACGGTTCATATCATCAATGAACACATCATAACCTGCACCCAGTCTGGCGATGGTAGGCAGATAAGTTCTGGATTCCTCATCACCGGTATAATCCAGTTTGGGACCCAGATTCTGAATAGCAAAACCGGCATTGATTCTGTTGTCCATACCTCCCATACCGGAGAAACGTGGAGTGGAGTAGTATGCGGAAAGGTCCAGTGCAAAAGAATTGGCCGCCTTCAGCGTGGTATCTGTGTTGAACCCTCCGGATAAATCTGAACGGATAAAACGACCGGTTACCGCAGCAGAGAAGGTGTCTGCAAGTCTCAGTGCATAGGAAACGTCAATGGCAAATTCATTGGGTTTTGCGGTTCCTTCATGAGCGATGGCATTGTTATCTACCAGTCTGGTAAGATCCACAGATCCCATATTGAAGTAATAGATACTGGCTCCGATGGTGGATCTCTCTTCCTGACCCACAAATTTGTAGTAAGAACCATAAAGCAGGAAAACATCATTGGTTAGTTTTCCCATATAAGGCGTATAGTTGATGCCTAGTCCGGATAAGTTTCTTGCGAACGGATATTTTGCTGCGTTCCAGAACTGTGAAAATACATCAGCAGAGGTAGCCACACCCTGATCTCCCATACCTCCCGAACGGGCGTCCGGTGCAACTCTCAGGAAAGGCGCGCCGGTAAGTACCGGCCTGATTTTACTTAAATCCTGTGCAAAAGCCGTAATGCTTGCACCTAAACCTAATCCTAAAAGCAGTCTTTTTGTAAAATCCATATAGTTTTTATTTAATTTCCAAATATATAAATAATTTTAAAGTTTTTAACGCAATAATACCATTTTTTCTACGGCTGTGGCTCCACCTTTGCATTTTTCCTGATTTTGGCTGCGTGCAAAAATCTTGAAGATGTAGGTGCCTTTTCCTACGGCATCTCCGAAATCATCCATGCCGTCCCATTCTATGGCTTGTCTCGGGGTACGGTATCCCTGCAGGAACGGTTCTGCAATGACCGTCTGGCTCAGCGTACGGACGAGCTTCCCGGTAATGGTGAAGATCTGCACATTTACATCCAGAATGTCATCACAGTTATGTTCAAAATGAATATACGTTTTATGGGTAAACGGATTCGGCCAGTTCAGCGGTCTGTTAATGATCAGTTTCTGATCTGCTTCATCTTTTACTACAAATCTTAACGTTTCGGTAGTAGAATTATTGTTGATGTCCCACACCTTGAAGGTCAAAGTATGTTCTCCGGGTGCCAGATTTCTGAACGGATAGGTCACATTTCCTTTTTGGTAATCTGCCAGTCCGGGGTTCACACAGCCGTTTCCGTCTCCGGAATTGTAGAAGTCATTCAGGACTATAGTATTGATGATTTCGCCGTCCAGATAGGTCACAATATCATGTCCTACACCTGCTCCGGTAGAGTTGATCCCGGTATCATCTGTAATACAGGCCAGCAGCATGGGGTTCTGATCGGTAATGCCGCCGTCTGCAAAATTGGTATTGTTCATGTACAGTTTCACCTTCGGGGGTTCGTTATCATTGATGCCGTTCGGGTTAATGCCGCCAATCTGGTACTCTGAATTATTGAAAACATCTTCCACATTATTATCAGCATACGCCAGAATTCTGCCGGTTCCCATGGTATAATTAATGTCATTTGGGACATAGAATTCTACGGTGAAAATACCGTTTACCACCGTTCCGGACGCTTTCACAATCGGGCTGCCTTCTTCGGTGTAGTCAAGGATCGGAGTCAGGCCGCCGTCATTGTTTAGGGTACTTTTATTGACCCGTTTGTCATAAATGTTGATGACCACCCGGCCGTTAAAAGCGGTATTTACCGTTCCGTCGGGTTTGTTGATGTGTCCGGTGATTTTTACAAAGTCCAGCGCCCGTATTTGGCCCGGCACCGGTGTTTCCACATTGTCTATTACCAGGAGTTTTTTGGGTCTGCTTAGCACCATGGCCGGATCTCCCAGGTAGTTGACCTTCAGGTGGTTCGGGTTTCCTCCGAAATTAAGCTTGGCCGCCAGAAAAGCATTGCCCAGCGTGTCAAAAGTATCGCCGTTCAGCTCAAAAATATTCTTCGTGAATTCATCCGTAAACAGGATTCCGTAGTTCACATCAATGGCCCGGCTGGAGGTAATCATGGTAGCCGCACCTCCGGAGTTCAGCTTCATCATTTGCTCACCGGTAGAAAAGGTGTTCGGTTCATCCCACAGTGTAAATTCACAGGTGATGGTAGAAACCAGCGGGAATCTGCTATACACATTAGAGTAGTTATTCAGTCCCTGTACCAGTTCTGCATTCAGCACCCGTTCCTGCGCCCAGCCATTGATTCCGCCGTGCCCGAAATAGAACAGATACAGGCTGTTTCCAATGTCATTGGCAATGGCCTGGTTTACCTGCGGATATCGCTGTCCGCCCGCAGTATTGACCGCCGGAAATGAATCCAGATATAATTTCCGCACGTTGTATTCGGGTTTGTCTGTAGCGGTTTCAAAAACATCAACCAGGGTCTCATTCATAATGGTATGAAACGGCACACCACCGTCCTTGTCATCATCTGCCACGAAATCCAGTTTCATTCTCCAGATTCCGAAGGGTGATGATTGTCCCGGCAGGTTATTGTAATATGCCAGGGTTTTATCCACCATCAGTTTGGCTTCTGCTACGGTGGCTGCCGGTATGCGGCCTACAGGAACATCCGGAATAATCCCCGGAAGATAGGTGGAAGTTTGTGGAGCGGTCATCCCGATATAGTCATCCGTAACATAGGAACTGACATAATTGCCGCTTTCCTCACTCTGATAACTCGGAACAATATTAAAATTATTGGGAGTTCTGTTTTTGAAATCATAAGTGGCATCCCCCAGAATCAAAACATATTTCAGTGCTCCTGCAGGATTATTCAGATGAGATACGAAATGGCGTATTGCCGTAAGGTCCTGTCCGCCGCTGCTGTATTCATTGTAGATTTTATTGACATCTACGATGGCAGTGGTGTAGTTGTTTTTGGACTGGTGGTGACTGGCCATCCGCTGGGCATGTCCCGCCATCTGAGGTGAAGTAATGATGAGATAGTCAATATTCTGAAGCGCCTGCAGATTCTGATTTTCTACCGGCCCCACGTACGCTGGCTGATAGGCTGCATCTGCGCGGAAGGCCACAAATTCATTATTGAAATCGGGATCATCGGCAATATAACCGAAACTGAAGGTGCCCCCGGTAGCTCTGTTCACTTTTCTGGTAGCATTGGTAATGTCGGTCACATCCCAGATTTGCTCCAGGGATGATGCATTGGCCACACTGAAGCTGTAGGCCTGTGCGCTGCCGCTGACCAGAGAAAAGTCCCGGAAGTTCATTTGGGTTCCGTTAAAGGTCAGTGCTTCCTTGTACTGGATTTCCAGATAGTCAAAAAAGAAAGATCCGTTGGGATTGGCAGAAATATTGGGTTCAAAGTTGAATGTAAAGGAGTTGCCCTGTGGCTGAGCCAGGGTGCCCTGAAATCTCATCGGCACATATTCCAGACCGGCTGCAGGTACGGTTTGGGTGCCCTGGTTCTGGTTATTCAGGTTAAATGAAATGCTGTTTCCCTGAGAATTATAGGCCACTACTTGAGTGCGGAACAATACGGGGTCGCCGGCCTGTGCCGGGGATTTTGTGTTGATGGTGAAACTCTTCGGAGCAATAAAACCGGGTTCTTCTACCCATATTTTCCCGAGTTTCAGCAGATTCCGCATATCGTTATTGATGACCTGATAGTCGTCATAGCGGGTAATAGGATTGGCGGTAAGCGGTACATCTTCATCCTGTATTCTTTTGCCGGGTCCTTTGTCAAAGTTGATGAAGTAATACGAAAAATCCTCATAAATATTCTTCACATTATTGCTGCGGTCGGTACGCATATCGGTTCTTTTGAAGCCGTTTCCGTTTGTGGGATCATGCAGGTTGTAGCCGTTGGGCCCCTGCGCATAGAACAGGGCATAGTCATTATCATCCCAAACGCCGTCATCTTCGCCCACCACCTGAATGGCGTTTTCCTGAAGGGCATCGTACTTCGTATCTTGATTATATTCGGACAGCATGATGCCACCGTTTCCGTAGATTCTGAAGTTTTTTGGGTTAATGTTGGCGGGGTTCATACCATTGGCCTGCAGAAATGCTTTGGTAATCTTGAAGACTCCGGACTGGTCTACTTTAATTTTGTAAAAGGTGCCGGAAGCCAGCGGATTATCTGTGGTGCCCACTTTTTGTGCGGAAGTGTTCGGGGTGTTTGCAGCTGCGGACTCTACATCAAACGAAGCCAGTCTCAGGATTCTGCCTTTGTCTGCTTTAAAAAGGGCGACGTGGATGAAGGCGCTGCGTCCGTTTTCTGTACGGTGGTAGCTCACATCCCGGATCTCGTGGGCGATCAATAGGTCTTTATTAAGGTCGTAAAGCTCCTTGTTGCTTACGGTTTCCCATTGCAAGTTGCCAATTTTGATATCTTTTTCGCCAACATTTTGTTTTATTTGAATAAATATATTATTTTGGTCAAATGAAAAACCGGGATTGCTGAAGGACGGTAAATTCAGTTTTACGTTGCCGTGATCGCGGACTTTCGGGCCTTCCCAGTCCAGAGTGATTTTTTGGCCGAAGATAACAGCCGAAAAGCATAACAAGAAGAGAAAGGAGAGGTTTCGTATCATTTCTAAATAGAATTAAATTTCAGGAATACAAATTAACTGAAATTTTTAAAGAAATGGTAGGATACAATAAAATAAAATTACAATCGTTTAAAAAAAATCAAAACATTACTTGATTAATTAATAAAATTATTATTTCTTTGTACTTTGATAAATATTTATACTGACTATGAAAAAACTAAAGTTGTTTTCATTAATAGCATTAAGTTCAGCTTTCGCACTTACCAGCTGTGGCGGTAGTGGATCAGGAAAAGGTGGCGGCACTAAAAATTTTGTGAGCAAAACGGGATGGAAACCAAATGACAATAAAGGTTGGTTCTTCTCCGGAAAGCAGCAGAAATTAAAAGGCTGGCCGGGAATGGTGTATGTAGAGGGCGGAACTTTTACAATGGGATTAGTGAAGGATGATGTGATGCATGACTGGAACAATTCACCGCGTAGAATGCAAGTGAGTTCCTTCTTCTTAGGAGAAACTGAGATTACCAATTATGAATACCGTGAATACCTTACCTGGTTAAAATACGTATTTCCACCATCCGATCCCAGCTATAGAGAGATATACAACGGCGCACTGCCAGATACCTTACTTTGGGATAACGAACTTTCAAGAAATGATTTCGCTGAAACTTATTTCAGATCTCCGGAATTTGATTACTATCCGGTGGTAGGAGTAAGTTGGTTACAAGCCAGCAAATATTGCGAATGGCTGACCGACCGTGCAAATGAAAAAGCATTAATGGATGCCGGAATCATCTCCAAAGATCTTTACATCAACGAATCCAATAACGTAGGCGGTACCGCTTTCAATATGGATAAATTCAAAGGGAATGATCCCGATATGCTGGCCTATATTAACGAACAGAGACTTGCCCGTACTACCGGGATGAGAAATACGGCAAACCAAAGATTGCTGCAGGCAAACAGATCTCCTGCTGCCAATATGGTGACCAAATTCAGACTTCCTACAGAGGTAGAATGGGAATTTGCCGCACTGGGAACTCAGAAAAACAGAGAATATAACAATATCCTGGGCAAAACTCCGGAAATTGAAAGACTCAGAGGACAAAGAGGACGTAACGCCGGAATGTTCCTGGAGAACTTCAAATACGGTACGGGTGACTACTCCGGTGTACCGGGATGGGAAAATGACGGTTCTGCCAGAACTGCCGATGTGAAAAAATATCCTGCAAATGACCTTGGTCTTTACGGAATGTTCGGAAACGTAGCAGAATGGACCGCAGACGTATACCGTCCGATTATTGATTCTGATTTCAATGACTTCAACTACTACAGAGGAAACGCCCCTCAGAAAATTCTGAGAAACGGTGACGGAACCTATGCCAGAGTAGATGATGGTTCTATACAGTACGATACACTGGCAGACGGCAGATTGCTGTACAAAAACCTGCCCGGACAGTACCAGAGAGAAACCGTGGCCAACTACAGTAACTTCAGAGACGGAGACAGACAGTCTTCTCTGAACTACCGTGGCGAAGAAGGAGACAGTGCTGCCAGCTTCAATATGTATAACGCACCAAGAAAGAATTTCTTTGTAGATGCAAACGGCAGAGTAATCGTAGAAAAAGACACTCAACTCAGAACATCTGCAATATCAAACGATATCCGGGTGGTGAAAGGTGGCTCATGGCAGGATACCGCTTACTGGCTGGATCCGGGTCAGAGAAGATATAAGCGTGAAAGTGGTGGCTACGGATGGATTGGATTCCGTGTAGCTCAGGATGCCAGAAATGCAGGCAACAACAGAACGCGCAGATAATAAAGTGAAATAATTATCATAGAATCCTTCCGTTTAACGGAAGGATTTTTTATTTTTGATCCCATGAACGCAGAACAGTTTTATCCGTACTTTTTACAGTGTAATAAGGTTACCATAGATTCCCGTCACATTGCTCCGAACGATATTTTCTTTGCGTTCTCCGGAGAGAATTTTAATGCTGCCACGCTGGCTGTTGCGGCACGGGAGGCAGGTGCTCTGGCGGTCATCGTAGAGCAGAAGGCGTATGAAGATTTGGCCAATCATATTTTTTATACCCCGTCTACCTTGCTGTTTTTGCAGGATCTGGCATTACTGCACCGAAAAAAGACCGATATTCCCGTCATAGCCCTCACCGGAAGCAATGGGAAAACTACTACCAAGGAACTCATCAATGCGGTGCTGTCTCAGAAGTTCAATGTTCAATGTACCACAGGTAACCTGAATAATCATATAGGTGTACCGCTCACGTTGCTCTCTGTGCGGAAAGAACATGAGATTGCTGTTGTGGAAATGGGCGCTAATCATCAGAAAGAAATTGAACATCTGTGCGCACTGGCGCTGCCGGATTATGGCTATGTGACCAATTTTGGAAAAGCGCATCTGGAAGGATTCGGCGGTTTTGAAGGAGTCATCGCAGGTAAATCTGAACTGTATCAGCATTTAATGGCTTATAAAAAAACCATTTTCATCAATCAGAGTGATCCCGTTCAGGCAGAGAAAACCAGTGGCTATGTACCGCTTGTCACTTTCGGTACCGCTGCATCGGATTATCATTTTGAAGCGGTTAACACAGACCATTTTGTAGGTCTTACCTATGAAGGGATGACCGCCATGAGTCAACTGACCGGAAGTTATAATTTCTCCAATTTGAGTGCAGCGGCCGCTATCGGACTCCATTTCGGAGTTGGTTTCAGTCAGATTAAAACCGCCATCGAAAGTTATAAGCCTACCAATATGCGCTCACAGGTGGTGGTGAAAAACGGCATTACGCTGGTATTGGATACCTACAATGCCAATCCGAGTTCCATGAGTGAATCACTGAAGAACTTCAGCACTTTTGGCGGCAGCAAAACGGTGATTATGGGCGATATGCTGGAGCTGGGCCCAGAAAGCGAAAAAGAACATGTAGCAATCCTGGATTTAGCTGAGCACATGAATTTTAATACAGTTATTACGGTAGGGAAACACTTCAAAGCGACAGGAAAATCGGTGCTGGCTTTTGATGATGTGATGCAACTGCGCGATTTCCTGTCAGAACACCCACTACAGAGTCAGAATATATTGCTGAAAGCCTCCCGGGGCATTGCTTTGGAGCGGATTCTGGATGTATTTCAAAGCTGAATGGAGCATCAGGGGTTCCGTTCCCGGACTTCGTTCAGAATAAGTTTGATGTTCTGAAATGTGGACGGAAATACTTCTGTTTTAATGCGGGCATCGCTTTTCCAGTCTACTGCCGTAATGCCTTCTTCCAGCTGTGGGGTAGCGGTACCGGTGCCCACATAACTCATTTTGAACCAATAGGTCGTTTTCAGAATGCGTTCGCCGTTGCGTTCTGTATAGATGTGAAAGGTATTGTTCACGAATTCTTCCAGAATCAGTTCCTTCAGTCCGGTTTCTTCTTCTACTTCCCGTACTGCAGCCTGTTCCAGAGATTCTTCTTTTTCCACTTTACCCTTCGGCAGATCCCAGCGGTTCAGTCTCTTGATGAATAAAATTTCTTTATTGCCATTACTTACAATGCCGCCTGCCGCTTCTATGACGCGAAACATATGAGAAAAATCCTCCCACAGCTCTTCCAGGTTTTCGCAGTACACATTCAGTTCCGGGCAGCTGGTATTCTGAAGCAGATCTATCGCTATTTCCAGCGTAGCAAAGCCTTCGTAACGCAGTTTTTTTTCTACTTCTTCAGGATACTTACTGAGGGTTAATTTTTTTTCGTTCACAAAAACTTTATACATTTGCAGGACTTTAATCTACAAAAATAGAAAAATGAATTTAGAAGGAAGAAAAATTTTCTTGAATAAACCGGTGGCAGAGATCGTAGAGCTTCTGAAAGATCCGCAAAACTATGAACAGCTGATGCCGGAAGGACTTCAGAAATTTGAGGCGATTGCAGACGGGTTTAAATTCTCTTTAAAAGGAATGCCGGAGATTGCCCTGAAACTGGGTGAAATCAGTGAGCAGAAAGCAGTGCTGAGGTCGGCGAGTTCCAGTCTTGACTTTGAATTATCTACGGTGCTGAATGCCGTTTCAGAAAACAGTACCGAAGCTCAGATGTTTTTTGAGGGAAAATTCAATCCGTTTCTGAAAATGATGGTAGAAAAACCACTTCAGAATTTTATGAATGCCCTCACAGATAAAATTGAAACGCTGTATTCCTGAGTTTACCATCGTTACTGATATCAATAAAATCCCCCGGAAGTCTGCAAGACCCGGGGGATTTTTCATGGATAATGAGGTGAATTACTTCCTTTCAATGTTCTTTGAGATGAGTCTGGGAAAATTAAAATAAATGTAATGTATTGATAATTAATTGGTTGCTGAGTTGTTTTGTAGGCGGTTGATGCAATTGAAGTCTTTTTTTACGCTGCGTATAATTTGATTATATTAAAATAACCGTGCTGTTCATTCAGCTTTTTGTATTTTTATACGAGCTATGGCCAAATTCAAAAATAAATACAGAATAGGTTCACACCGAAAACCCTATTGGGATTATTCGGCAAATGCATTGTATTTTTTGACCATTGTCACCCAAAACAGAAAATGCATTTTAGGGAAGGTCATCAATGCTGAAATGATCTTGTCTGATATGGGTAAGATTGTGAACGACGAATTTTTGAGATCGTTTGATATCCGCAATGAACTTTTTTTGTGTGAATATATCATAATGCCCAATCACTTGCATACCATCTTAGAGATCCGCAATCCAGGTCCGGTAAAATCGGACGGCCGTCCGATTCAATCTACCGGAAACTCCAACCCGCATGGCCCAGTCGCTGACCCGGACGGCCCAATCGTTGATATGAACGACCGTTCGTATCAACCGAGCCGTCCGATTCAATCTACCGGAAACTCCAACCCGCACGGCCCAATCGCTGACCAAGACGGCCGTCCGGGCCTTCCGGTACGATTGCCAAAATCCATATCGTCATTTATGGCCGGATTCAAATCTGCGGTCAACAGCAAAATTGACGATTATATTGATGAATACCAACTGAAAATTCCTAAATACAACAGAAATAATCATTTTTTTCAACCCAATTATCACGACCATATTATTAGGAATGATTTTGAATACCATCGAATTGCCCGTTATATCAGGCAAAATCCATTAAAATGGAATCAGGACACATTGAGTTCGGATTAACAACTTCAGAACTGCCGTTATCGAAAAAAATCTAAATAATAAAGCTATTCAGAAATATCTTGTTAAGTCAATGCAAAGTGCAGGTACCCAAGCTGGAGTAGGTGCAGGCGCATGAGCAATCTCTTGTAAAATCTGCTGCAGATAAGTTATTTCTTTTCCATTTTTAGTCAGCCATTGCCGTAAAAAATCAGCATCTTCCTGGCTGGATTTTGTCTTTCGGTTGTGAATCGGTGTATTTCACTTGCTTTGCCAGAAAATCTAAATGAAAAAGAACCACCATCTGACATATAAAGTTGGTCAGGTTCAGAATCGGTCCTGATGGATAGTATTATCTCGGCTGCTGCAGTTTTCTCGCCTACAGCAAATAAATACCTAAAACTCCTGTCTTTCGGTATTGAATGAGTTCTGTAATCTTGAGTCACAATTTCTGATAGAATTAAAAGTTCTCCCTGCGGACCTTCGAACTTTTTATTATCAAAGTCAATAACGAAGAAACTGTTGTCTTTTTGATCTACTTCTTGATAAGAACCGCTTGATCCTTTTACCCAAGTCGCTTTAAATTCAAATTTTTGTGCCATAGCACTGTTGAACACTGCGGTTGCCATAAACAGGGTTACCGCCAATCCTGATTTTGTAATTGTTTTCATGATCAGATTTTTTAATGTGAATTGTTTTAACAAAAGTAAATTTTATAGTTGCAAAAAAAATAGCTATGTGTAGCTATAGGCGTAAATTTTTTGAAATAATTTCTTGAGAAGCTTATGGGTTTCAAGTTTATTTTTTGATGGTTTTTTTGTCTGAATCTGAACCAGATTTCCGCATGGTTTGCCCCTGTCAAACACCGGCAAGAATTCTGATGCTTCATTTAAAAGGTATAGAAATCAAAAACCGCTGTAAACGTAATGTTTACAGCGGTTTGTTGCTTATTAATAAGTGATGTGAATCACCAATTACTTCACTTCTTCGAAATCGGCATCCTGTACATCTTCGGTACCGCCGTTCGGATTCTGTTGCTGTGCACCTGCATCCTGACCCTGCTGACCGGCAGCGTAAAGCTCTTCGGAGGCAGCCATCCAGGCGGCATCCAGGGCTTCTGTTTTGGTTTTCACGCTGTCCATGTCTTTGGCATCAAAAGCAGTTTTCAGCTCGGCAGCAGCGGTTTCAATGGCTGATTTTTTATCTGCAGAAAGTTTGTCGCCAAATTCCTTCAGTTGTTTCTCGGTCTGGAAGATCAGTCCGTCAGCTTTATTGAACACTTCTACTTCTTCTTTTTTCTTGCTGTCTGCTGCTGCGTTTTCTTCAGCTTCGCGCTTCATTCTGTCAATCTCTTCATCAGACAGACCGGAGCTTGCCTGAATCTTGATAGACTGCTCTTTTCCGGTACCTTTGTCTTTAGCAGAAACATGCAGAATACCATTGGCATCAATATCAAATGTTACCTCAATTTGCGGTACGCCTCTCGGTGCCGGCGGAATATCTGCCAGATCAAATCTTCCGATTTCCTTATTGTCATTAAACATCGGTCTTTCTCCCTGTCCAACACGGATGGATACGGCAGGCTGGTTGTCACTTGCTGTAGAGAATACCTCTGATTTCTTGGTTGGAATGGTGGTATTGGCCTCAATAAGTTTGGTAAATACCGATCCCATGGTTTCAATACCTAATGAAAGTGGAGTAACGTCTAATAAAAGAACATCTTTCACATCACCAGTTAAAACACCACCTTGGATTGCTGCACCAATTGCTACAACCTCATCCGGGTTTACTCCTTTTGAAGGTTTTTTACCGAAGAATTTCTCAACTTCCTCTTGGATGATTGGGATTCTTGTAGAACCTCCTACCAGGATTACCTCGTCAATATCTGAAACGGAAAGTCCAGCGTCTGACAATGCTTTTTTACAAGGCTCCATTGATCTTCTAACCAGATCTGCTGACAATTGCTCGAATTTCGCTTTTGTTAAGGTTTTCACCAAGTGTTTTGGTCCTGTAGCGGTAGCAGTGATGTACGGAAGGTTGATCTCTGTTTGGCTTGAAGAAGACAACTCGATTTTTGCTTTTTCCGCAGCTTCCTTCAATCTCTGCAACGCGATTGCGTCGGATTTTAAATCTACCCCTTCTTCAGCTTTAAATTCATCTGCCATCCAGTTGATGATCACATCATCAAAGTCGTCACCCCCCAGGTGGGTGTCACCGTTGGTAGACAATACTTCAAAAACTCCATCGCCCAGATCCAGAATGGATACGTCAAAAGTACCACCTCCCAGGTCATATACTGCGATTTTCTGATCTTTATGGTTTTTATCCAGACCGTAGGCCAGTGCTGCGGCCGTAGGTTCGTTGATGATTCTTTCTACCGTAAGTCCGGCAATTTCTCCGGCTTCTTTGGTAGCTTGTCTTTGTGCATCGTTAAAGTAAGCCGGTACGGTAATTACCGCTCTGGTCACTTCCTGACCCAGGTAGTCTTCTGCAGTTTTCTTCATTTTCTGAAGAATCATGGCAGAAATTTCCTGCGGCGTATATTCTCTGTCGTCTATTTTTACTTTTACCGTATCATTGGGTCCGCTTACCACGGTGTACGGTACTCTGTTTACTTCATTGGCATCATCTTTAAAGTGCGTACCAATGAATCTCTTGATGGAGTATACCGTTTTGGTAGGGTTGGTTACCGCCTGTCTTTTTGCAGGATCTCCTACTTTTCTCTCACCGTCTTCTGTAAAAGCTACAATAGACGGAGTGGTTCTTTTACCTTCAGCGTTAGGAATTACAACAGGGTCTTTACCCTCCATTACGGCCACACAGGAATTGGTTGTTCCTAAATCGATTCCGATTATTTTACTCATAGTATTTTTTTTATTTTTTAGTTAAAAAGAATGATTTGCCATGACATTCTCCAAATGCATACCAAGCAAAAAATTATGACAAATTGGCATTTATGAAAAAAGCACCCCGTTTTTGGAGTGCCAGTTTTTATAGTTTTCATGCAGATCTACCGGTAGGTCTCTGCCATTCCGTTTTCATTGGTATAAATACCGGATTGGCCATCGGGCAACATTTCCCACAGGGTTTCCCCGTCTGTGAATACCGGATTGCCGCTGGTATTGGTTCCGGAGGGAAGCAAAGTACGCTCCGGTGCATTTTCTTTTTTCAGCTTAACCGCTACTTGTTCACCCAGAGCGAAATAAGTAAGGGAAAGTGCACCGTTTTTTTCACTGTTTAGGATTTTCGGTTCCTGTACAAGGCTTTCTTCGGTGTGTACCGCGTGTTCTGCTACCGGCTTTTTGCCGTTTTCCTTACAACTCATGACCAGCAGAGCGAAGGACAGCAGCGTTTTGATAACAGTCTTCATTCAATATATAGTTATAGGGCTGCGAACCGGATTATTGTTTCAGAGTCAGAATGTATTCTACCATTTTCTTGGCATTCTCGGGGCTCATGCCCGGGTGTGCGGTCATGGGAATTTCGCCCCATACGCCTACACTGCCTTCTATAATTTTGGTGGCCAACTGGTCAATGTCTGCCTCGGTATATTTTGCGGCTACGTCCTGATAAGAGGGACCAATCAGTTTGCTGTCTACTTTATGGCAAGTGAGGCAGTCTGCACCTTCCACAAGTGCCTGACCCGGATGTCTGGCGTCTGCTTCTGCGGCACCAGCTACCGGTTCTTCCAGCATCTGGTTCACTTCTGTCTGAGGTTCTACATTGTTTTTACCACACGATGCAAGTATGCATACTGCTAAAATTGCTGTCAATCGTTTCATATTAAATTTATTTTGATCAAAAATACCGAATTACCGGGACTTTATGCTCACAAATATGACGATAAATGTCATATAAAGCGTATGACTGTAGTCATACTCGTCATCCGGCAAATCTTGATACTTTTGGGTTAACAAAAAAAGAAATTGATATGAATACCTTAAAAATTCTTGCTTGCGCTCTCCTCACCAGCGTGTTATTTTCATGTGGCGGAGACAAAAAAACAGACACCATTCCTACCGCCGACGGTACTGCTGCGGCTACCGAAGCTCCTGCTGCTGAAAGTGGTCCTGCAGACTATGATCCGAAACGCGGAATTGGTAAACACGAAAATGTGGACGTCAGCACTTTTGATCCTGCTCTTGCAGCTGAAGGTAAAAAAGTAGCCGATGTAAAATGTATGTCCTGCCACAAAACTACAGATGAAAGACTGGTAGGGCCTGGCTGGAAAGGTGTTACCGAAAGACAAACCCCGGAGTGGATTATGAACTTCATTTCTAATCCCGATCCGATGATTGATGTGGATCCTGAGCTGCAGAAACAACTGGAACTTTGTCTGGTAAGAATGCCGAACCAGGGACTGGCAGATAATGAAGCCAGATCCATCCTGGAGTTCATGAGAGAGAATGATGGTGCTAAATAACACCGCCGCTACGGACTAAAAACCAATTAAAATCAATATAATGAAAAGTCTTAAATTATTTGGACTCAGCACCATTGTGGCCTTAACTGCCCTTACGGGCTGTAAACCAAAAGGTACAGAAACCGCAGTGAGTGGTGATGCTGCAGAGCGCGTGTATGTAGCACCGGGGAAATACGACGAGTTCTACAACTTTGTGAGCGGTGGTTTCAACGGGCAGGTGAATGTCTATGGATTACCCAGCGGCAGACTCCTGAAAGTACTTCCTGTATTCTCTCAGAATCCCGAAAACGGATACGGATACAGCGAAGAAACCAAGCCTATGCTGGAAACTTCTCACGGATTTATCCCCTGGGACGACCAGCACCACCTTTCCCTTTCCCAAACCAAAGGTGAGGTAGATGGAAGATGGCTCTTTGCCAATGCCAACAACACGCCCCGCGTAGCCAGAATTGATTTGAAAACCTTTAAAACAGTGGAGATTCTGGAACTGCCGAACTCCGCAGGAAATCACTCTTCGCCTTTCCTTACAGAAAATACAGAGTATGTGGTGGCTGGTACCCGTTTCGCCGTTCCTACAGATGATGTAAATGGTGACGTGCCTATTGATTCCTTTAAAGAAACCTTCAAAGGTGTGCTGTCATTCATCGGAATCGATCAGCAGACCGGTGCGATGGATCTTTCTTTCCAGATTGAAGCTCCTGGGATTAACTTTGACCTTTCACATGCCGGCAAGAAAAAATCAGGTGACTGGTTCTTCTTCTCCTGCTACAACTCAGAGAAAGCCAATACATTGCTGGAGGTGAACGCTTCACAGAATGACAAAGACTTCATTATGGCGGTTAACTGGAAAAAAGCCGAAGAAATGGTGAAAGCCGGAAAAGGCAGAAAAGTAGTGACCGACTATGCGCATAATACGTATGATGAACATACCCACATGGCTACATCAACCATGAAAAAAGAAGTGATCGTACTGTCTGTGGAGGATATGAAGGAAGCCATGTACCTGATTCCTTGTCCGAAATCTCCGCATGGTTGTGATGTAGATCCTACCGGTGAGTACATCGTGGGTTCCGGGAAACTGGCGGCACTGATTCCGGTGTTCAGTTTTGATAAAATTCAGAATGCCATTGCCAATAAAGAATTCAGTGGGGAATATGACGGTGTTACTGTATTGAAATATGAAGCAGCATTGCACGGCGAAGTTCAGAAGCCGGGATTAGGCCCTCTGCACACCGAGTTTGACGGTCAGGGTAATGCCTATACCTCCATGTTTGTGTCTTCTGAAGTGGTGAAATGGAACCTGAAAGACCTTACCGTGCTGGACAGACAGCCTACTTTCTACTCCGTAGGTCACCTGATGATTCCTGGTGGTGACTCTGCCAAACCTTATGGTAAGTATCTCGTAGCATATAACAAAATTACCAAAGACAGATACCTGCCTACCGGTCCCGAACTGGCACAGTCGGCACAGCTCTATGACATCAGTGGTGATAAAATGAAACTGTTGCTGGATTTCCCTACCTTCGGAGAACCGCATTACGCACAGGCACTGCCGGGCGAGATGATTTCCAAAAATCAGGTGAAATTCTTTAACATCGGAGATAATAAGCACCCGTATGTGACCAAAGGCGAGGCCGAAGCCAAAGTAGTACGCGAAGGCAACAAGGTACATGTGTACATGACTTCCATCCGTTCGCACTTTGCACCAGATAATATAGAAGGAATCCGGGTAGGAGATGAGGTCTACTTCCACGTGACCAATCTGGAGCAGGACTGGGATTTACCGCACGGATTTGCCATCAAAGGAGCACAGAATGCAGAACTGCTGATCATGCCGGGTGAAACCTGCACACTGAAGTGGGTTCCGCTGAAACCGGGAATGTACCCCATGTACTGTACCGACTTCTGTAGTGCACTGCACCAGGAAATGCAGGGATACGTAAGAGTATCGCCGGCAGGCAGCAATACGCCGCTTATTTATTACCTGAATAATAAAAAGGACAATGCTCAAAGTCCTGTTAAAGAAGGGGAAACCAAATAGTATAATACCATTCATAAAAGGGCAGATTCATCTGCCCTTTTTAATTCAAAAAACAATGAAAACGAAATCTTTAAAAAAAATAACCAGATCGCTGCTCATTTTCTGCGGTATTGCCCTCATTGTTTCTATTTTTGTGCCGCTGTGGTCCATTTACCTCGTTGCACCGCAGTATCCGGAAGGTCTGGCCATGTATCTGTGGTCTCATAAAATCTCCGGTGACTATGAAATCATCAATGGATTGAATCACTATATCGGCATGAAAACCATTCATGAGGAGGATTTCTGGGAGTTCCGCGTGCTGCCGTATATCCTGGCATTTTTTGCCCTGCTGGCATTGCTCACCGCGTACCTCAACAAAAAGTCCTGGCTGTATGTCCTTACCGTGCTGTTCATGATTTTCGGGGTGGCGTTTATGGTAGATTTCTGGCTCTGGGAGTATGATTATGGCCATAATCTGGATCCGCAGGCCGCCATACAGGTGCCGGGCATGACTTACCAACCGCCACTGATTGGCTTCAAGCAACTCCTGAATTTTGAAGCCTATTCCTGGCCGAATATCGGTGGCGGAATTATGTTTGGCGTTGCCGTTATTTTGGTTATCTTAGCCTTTACAGAGTACCGCAGCCGCCGTACCGTTGCGGTTTAAATTCATTAACACAAAAAAATACTACTATGAAAATTTTCAGAAATCTGATTCCTGCCGCCGCTGCACTGGCTCTGGTGTCCTGCACCGAAAGCAGTCCGAAGGAAATTACTGTGGGCAAAGACCAGTGTGAAAACTGTAAAATGACCATCACCGCACCGGAATATGCCACGCAACTCATCACCTCCAAAGGCAGGGTTTATATTTTTGATGACATCAGTTGCATGACCATGTACGAAGGTTCCAACCCGGACAAAGCCACTGCCGGCAAAACCTATGTGGCCGATTTCCCCACCGGTCAGTTTATGGAAAAAGACCAGGCAACCCTCATTAAAGGCGGCGAAATCCGGTCTCCTATGGGCGGAAATACCCAGGCCTTCAAAGACAGGAGTGCTGCCGAAGCTGCCGCAGCGGCCACCGGCGCCAGTATCATCAACTAAATTTATCATGATCAGATTGTTGTTTTTATTCCTCCCTTTTCTGGCATCGTCTGCCGTGCTGAAAGTCGGGAAAAATGAACCGTACAAATCCATCAGCCAGGCGGTTGCCGCTTCCAAAAGTGGCGACAGTATTATGGTGCACAGCGGTGTTTACCGCGAAGGCAATATCAGCATTAACCATCCGCTGTCTCTAATCGGGGTGGGCAGACCTGTGCTGGACGGCCAAATGAAATACGAAATTCTCTCGCTGCGCGCAGACCGCATCGTGGTAAAGGGGTTTAAAATCATCAACTCCGGCGAGGATCAGATTAAAAATATTGGCGCCATACGCCTGTACAACAGCAGGTTTACCACCATTGCCAATAATATTTTTGAGAATAATTATTTCGGAATCTACATCCAGCGCGGCTACCGTTGCCTGATTGAGAATAACAGAATCATTTCTAACCGGGCCACCTCTCAGGAGCGGATCGGAGACGGCATCCACGCCTGGGTGAGTGATGAAATCTGGATTAAAAACAACTATATAGAAGGCCAGCGGGACGGAATTTACCTGGAAAAAGTGATCAACTCCTATATTTACCGCAACTATGCCAAGAAAAATCTGCGGTACGGCCTGCATTTCATGTCGTCTAATGATGATGTGTACGTGGGCAATACCTTTGATAATAACAATGCCGGTGTGGCGGTGATGTACAGCAATAATGTGGGCATGGTGAGCAACAGTTTCATCAATAACTGGGGCGATGCCAATTACGGACTGCTCCTGAAGGATATTTCTTTCAGCAAAATCAAACACAACCGTTTTCAGAACAATACCACCGCCATCTTTATGGACGGCGCTACCAAAATAGATTTCTTCCGGAATAATCTGGAAGACAACGGCTGGGCTATGAAAATTAATTCCAACTGTATGGAAAACCGGATTGTGAATAATAATTTCGTCAATAATGTATTTGATGTGAGCACCACCGGAACCATGACCATGAATGATTTCCGCCGGAATTACTGGGACAAGTACAGCGGTTATGATCTGGACAAAGATAAAATTGGCGATGTGCCGTATCACCCGCTCAGCCTCTATTCAGCACTGGTAGAAAACAATCCGTCCGTCATGCTGCTCTTCCGTACGTTCTTTGTGGATTTGCTGGATAAAACCGAGAAAATAGTGCCCAGCCTTACCCCCGAAAATTTTGTGGATGAACAGCCGCTCATGAGAAGGGTGGAGTGGAGATTGGAGACAGAGAGATAAGAGATGGGAGACTGAGAGATTGGAGATAAGAGAAAGGAGACAGAGAGATTGGAGATAAGAGAAAGGAGACAGAGAGATTGGAGACAAGAGAAAGGAGACAGAGAGATTGGAGACAGGAGATTTGTAGTTTTATTTTGAATACAACCGGAAGGATTAGAAGACCAGAAATATGATAGAAGTAAAAGACTTAACCAAGAAATTTGGTAAATTCACCGCACTGGACGGGATGAATCTGACGTTCACCAATGGGAAATCCGTAGCGCTGATTGGTCCCAACGGTTGCGGGAAAACCACCCTCATCAAGGCCATTCTGGGGCTGAATGTCATAGAAACCGGCGACATCATGGTAGATGGCGAAAGTGTGCGGGACCATTTCCGCTACCGCGAAAAGATAGGCTATATGCCGCAAATAGGTCGCTATCCGGAGAATATGACCATTGAGCAGACCATTAAAATGATTCAGGATACCCGCAATGTGCCGGAGGATGAACTGGATACCGAACTGCTTCGGGATTTTGAGCTGGAAACCCTGTACCCCAAGAAAATGGGAACCCTTTCCGGCGGAACCACCCAGAAAGTAAGTGCGGTGCTGGCGTTTATGTTCAACCCGAAAATCATTATTCTGGATGAACCCACGGCCGGACTGGACCCGCTGGCGTCTGAGATTCTGAAAAACAAAATCATCAAAGAAAAAAATAAGGGAAAACTCATCATCATTACCTCGCATCTGCTGAGTGAGCTGGATGATATTGTGAGTGAAATTGTATTTATGAACGAAGGAAAAATCATTGTACAGCAGTCGGTGGAAGATATGATGTCTGAGCGCAATTCCGCCAGGATTTCTGAGTCTATTGTGAGTATTTTAAAAGAAATGAAGAAATGAACAAAATTGCCCGTTTTATCCTTTTTGATATTTTAAAGAACAAAATCGTCATTTTCTACACCGTGTTGCTGTTCATTATTTCCTGGTCGGTGCTGGGGCTGGAGAGCAATTATACCAAGGCCACGCTGAGCCTGCTGAATGTGGTTTTGCTGGTGGTGCCGCTGGTGAGCATTATTTTTTCTACCATTTATGTGTATAACAGCGGTCAGTTCATAGAGTTGCTGCTCAGTCAGCCGGTGGCGCGCAGCCGGGTGTGGTTCAATATTTTTCTGGGACTCTCTACCGCGCTGGTACTGGCTTTTCTGCTGGGCTGCGGCATTCCCATTTTCCTGTATGCGTCTGTAGAAACGGGCTTTTCGCTCATTATTTGCGGCGTTTTGTTGTCGGTTATTTTCACCTCTTTTGCCATGCTGGCGGCCATCCTTACGCGGGACCGGGCGAAGGGCATCGGGATTTCCATTTTCATATGGTTGTTCTTTGCCATCATTTACGACGGCATTTTGCTGGTGCTCATGTTCCAGTTTGCAGACTATCCCATAGAGGGCGTAATGGCGACGCTGGCGGGGCTTAATCCCATTGGGTTATCCCGTATTTTCGTGTTGCTGCAGCTCAATATTTCGGCCATGCTGGGCTACTCCGGGGCGGTTTTTCAGCAGGTGTTTGGCTCCGGCGGCGGCATGGGCATATCCCTCACCATATTGCTGATCTGGGCCATCGTTCCGTTTGTGTATTCACTGCTGAAATTCAATAAGAAGGATTTGTAGCGGCAGCGCGGCATCCCATTTTACGAACAGGTGCCCGGCGCCTGTTTTTTTGTGGGGTCAAGCATTACAATTTAGTTTTTTAACTGGAAATTATTGTTATTTTTGTGGGATAGAGGATATATTTTCATTTAGAATAATTATTCTCCAACTAATAGCGAAACCATGAATTTTACACGAGAAGAATTGTTAAAAGCAGTCAGGAATATTGACGAAAATCCAGATTTAAAAGTAGGTAGACATTCATCTACCTATGATTTAATACATGATAATAAAAAATATCCGCCAATTTTGATTCTTTCTGAAGCCAATATATTAAAGGGTGGAAGGATCAGAAACATCTGGACTGGATCATAAAACACAATCTTTACAATTTAAGAAGCGGAACAGACAAAGGATCATTTGCACTTACCAAAGAAAATATGGATGCGAAATATCTCGTTTTGCATGGTAAAAATGAACTGGAGACCTCCAGAATCTATAAATTGAAATCCGCAGGGGCTAAGGTTTATTCAGTTAATGATCTCCGCCGTAAAGATTATCCGGAACCAAAAGGTGAGTTCTATCTCGTTTATGAAATTGAAGGTGAAGCAGCATCTGATTTTGACCGTCTGAAATTTAATCTGCGGGAGCTTGCCAAATTCGAAACCCACCGCTCCTCTGCAAAACCTTTCACCGTTACACTTGCTGAACTTTTAAGTTCCAAAACCTAACCCTCCCACACTTTAAATCTTGCAGTGTTTGCATGACAAATCTCATTCCCTCAGGGGGTTAAGTATGACCGGGGTCATACGGAAGGGTGGGGTAAAGGCGGTAAGTTTATTGAAAATTTACAGCGATGAACAAGTCAGTTTTAATCCTCGGAATGCTGGGTTTCGCCTTGCTTTCCTGCTCCCAGAATGAATCCAAACCCACCGCACCCTCCGGTGACGTGGCAGAAGCAACCCTCCACGGGCAAGACGGAATCGTAGACGAGGTTTCCAACCCCAATATCGTGCAACTGGCCGTGAAAAATCCGGACCTTTCTACCCTGGTTACTGCCGTGCAAACTGCCAACCTGGCTACTTCCCTGAGCAATGCGGGACCTTTTACAGTGTTTGCACCGCTCAATGCTGCCTTTGACAAACTGCCTGCCGGTACGGTAGATGGACTCCTAAAACCGGATAAGGCCGATGACCTGAACGAAATTCTGAGCTATCATACCTACGTGGGCGTGATTAAGGAAGATCAGATGACGGATGGCCTGCGCCTGGGGATGGTCAACGGTAAAAGCATTACCATTACCCTGCAGGATGGTAAACCGGTGATCAACGGTAAAGCGAAAATTGTAGCCACAGTACCGGCATCCAATGGCATTGTCTATGCCATAGATGAGGTGCTGCTCCCCGAATAGTTTTTTGTGTTTTGTTTAATGTGGCAGCCTCCGGAAGACTTCGGGGGTTGCACGTTTTTGGAGAGTGGAGATGAGAGACTTAGAGATTAGAGATTAGAGATTAGAGATGGGAGAGTGGAGATTAGAGACTTAGAAATTAGAGACTTAGAGATTAGAGACTTAGGGATTGGAGATGCGGTACAGATGTAAAAGTCTTGTTCCAAACGGTTTTGGAACTTTAAAATTCAAAGCAATGAAACCGTTTCGGGGTTAAGCTTTCCGAGTTCGGAGTGAGAGGAGCAGCCACAACAGTCCCACAAAAATCAAAGCTGAGATATACAGCAGCATGTGATTGGCATACGGCACCGCAATGTATCTGATGGAGAAAACCCCCATCAGCCCCAGTACAAACTCATTCAGGAAAATGCCCAGCAGGAATATTTTCAGTCCGGTGAAGAGTGGTTTGCTCACCGTGAAATAATTGGTGGCCAGCACCTGATTGAGCAGGAAGGTGGCAATGCACATGAGCAATACCAGATGCAGGTACGCAATGACCACATTCCGGAAGCCAAAGGCAAACTGACTGATAGCCGGAATATTGGAACCCAGTTGCAGTGCAATTTTAGCAGCGAAGGCAAATCCGGCGAAGATCAGCACAAATCGGTGCATCGCCGACCATTTCAGGACCAGCGGCGTCCAGTTCTTCTTCACAAACCGGTACAGCAACACCGCACCCACCGTCTGGGCCACCGTGGCCAGTACAATAAGGGCAAAGACCGATGCCGGCATTTTCAGCCACAGCACAGATAATCCGTACCCGATGATGCAGCCGGCGCACATGAGCCAGAAAATCAATCGGTTCTGGCGTGCACTGATAGCGGCTCCGGCTTCCTTCATGGAATACAGCAGGAACCCGATGCAGCTGAAAATGAAAAATCCGTTGTACTGAAAATGCAGATAATAATACTGTGAAGCCAGATATAAATCCTGAGAAACAACCTTGCTGCCGGAGGTGTACGCCAGTCCGGCCACGCCCGCTGCCGAGAGGATGGCAAAAGCCAGTCCGCCACTGAACCAGATTTTGGACGGATCACTGATGAACCGCGAATCTCTGTAATAGAAACCGGCAAAGACGAAACTCACCAGCAAAGCCACTGCCGATGCTGCTATGGATCCCCAGAAATAGCCGCCGTAGAGGAAGGTGGCCAGCATGGCAAATGACGCCGCCAGGTTGATCAGGATGAGGCGGTAATATTTTTTGAGTGTAATCTGAGGGTTATTTTTCTCCAGATAAATCAGCAACAAAACATAGATCACATGGGTAGTCCAGCCATAAAAAGCGAAATGCGAATGGGCTTCCTGCACATATTTCTGGTTCAGAAGCGGCAGTGAGAATACAATTTTATAGCGCATCATGACGCCCAGCAGCGCCACAATGAGGAAATTAAATACGGAAAACTTCAGCAAGAAGGTTTTTTTCATCAGAAGTAAATTTTATGATTGATGAGTTCTATTTTCTGTTCGCGCTCCATTTTCTTCACGGTGCGGATCACGGTTTCCACGGCCAGGCCGATAGAATTGGCCATTTCTTTTCTGGTGACTTCTATGATGGTTTTGGTTTCCGGTTCCAGGCCCAGGCTGCGCTTGTGATTTTTCAGGAAATTCAAAATGCGCTCATGCGGGCACTGGTGTACGATGGATTTCAGTTTAATGGTTTTCTCAAAGGCTTTTTTGGCAATCTCGCGGGTGAAACGGATGAGCAGATCCGGGTTGCTCACCATAAACGTATTGAACAATTCATCTGTAAAGCTGTAAATGACGGCCGTTTCACTGGTAATAAGGGCATTGGCAGGATATCTTTCGCCCAGTAAAAAAGGCGGTTCACCCAGAAAATGATGGTCGTTTACCCGGTTGATGAGAAATTCTTTACCCTCAGAATCCGTGTTATAGATGGTGATTTCTCCCTCCAGCAGATAGAAGAGCTGAGTGGCTCTCTGATCTTCGCGGAAGAGGATGTCTTTTTTACGGAGGGTGTGGTGCGGAATTTTGCTTTTCTGCAGAATTTCTTTCGTAAACATAATATAGCTTTGTCTCAAAAGTACGAAATATTTTTGTTTGTACCTGGGTAAAAATCCTTAAAACTGAATATTATCATTATTTATAAGGGTTAAAAATTACGAATCTGAGAATGAGAATTTCAGGATGCTTAAAACCGGACGGCGAAATTTGGGTTCGGGAATTTCGGTCCGGAAAGTATTTTTTCCGTTGGTGTAAAAGTCGTAACTTTGTGCGAATCTCAGAATTAATCACTAATACTAAATTGATATGTCAAAAGCTATTTCGCAGGTGCCTTACGCCGTAAATGAGCCCGTAAGAAGCTACGAACCCGGCTCTGCCGAAGTGAAATCACTCATCGCCACTTATAAGGAAATGTGGAAGGAAAAGTTTGAAATTCCTATGGTCATCGGCGGTACCAGAGTCACCACCGATCAGAAAGTAAACCTGAAATCGCCGCAGGATCATCAGCACGATTTCGGATTTTACTATAAAGGAGATATGCAGCATGTAGAAGATGCCATAAATGCCGCTCTGGCTGCCAGAAAGCAGTGGAATGCACTGGGCTGGGAGCAGCGTGCAGCGATTTTCCTGAAAGCAGCAGACCTGATTGCAGGTCCGTACAGAGACCGCCTGAATGCGGCCACCATGATAGGCCAGTCCAAAAATGTGCACCAGGCAGAGATTGATGCCGCCTGTGAGTTCATTGATTTCCTGCGTTTCAACGTAGAATTCATGACCGAAATGTACAGTGAACAGCCCATCTCAGACAGCGGCATGTGGAACCGCTCCGAGTACCGTCCGCTGGAAGGCTTCTGTTTTGCCGTGACGCCGTTTAACTTTACCGCAATTTCCGGTAACCTGCCTGCATGTATGGCCATGCTGGGGAATGTGGTGGTATGGAAGCCGAGCGACAAACAGATTCTTTCGGCCAAAATCATCATGGACATTCTGGAAGAAGCCGGATTGCCTGCTGGCGTGATCAATATGATTTTTACTCCGGGCAAGGAAACGGCAGAGAAAGTGCTGGCACATCCGGATTTTGCGGCACTTCACTTCACCGGATCTACGAGTGTTTTCCAGAGCATGTGGAAGCAAATCGGGAACAATATTCATCAATACAAAACATACCCCAGAATTGTAGGCGAAACCGGTGGTAAGGACTTCATCATGGTGCACCCGTCTGCCAATGCCGAAGAAGTGGCTACGGCTATGGTACGGGGCGCGTTCGAATATCAGGGACAGAAATGTTCTGCCGCTTCCCGCGCATACATTCCGCAATCTCTTTGGGATGCGGTTAAAGAATCTGTGGGCGCACAACTGAAAACGGTGAAAATGGGTTCCCCGGAAGATCCGTCCAACTTTGTGAATGCGGTGATTGACCAGAACTCATTTGACAAGTGCAAAGGATACATAGAGCGTGCGCAGAATGCTGCGGATGCTACCGTAATCTTCGGCGGAAAATGTGATGATTCCAAAGGTTGGTTTGTAGAGCCTACCGTGATTCAGACCACCAATCCGAAATATGAATCGGTTTGTGAGGAGATTTTCGGTCCAATTCTGTCTGTTTATGTGTATGAAGATCAAAACTGGGCAGAAACTTTGAAGCTGGTAGATGAAACCTCACCGTATTCCCTTACCGGATCCATCTTTTCCAAAGACAGATACGCGATAGAAGAAGCTTATAACGCGCTGGAAAATGCAGCCGGTAACTTCTATATCAATGACAAGCCTACCGGTGCGGTAGTGGGTCAGCAGCCGTTTGGCGGTGCCCGTGCCTCCGGAACCAATGACAAAGCGGGATCCAAAATGAACCTGCTGCGTTGGGTGTCCGTACGTTCGGTAAAGGAAACCTTCGTACCACCGAAGAACTACAAATATCCTTATCTGGGCTAAGCATCAGATCCGGAAATATGAAAGATCCGTCTCGTGAGAGGCGGATTTTTTGTGGGAAGAAGGAGCAACGAAAATTTGATTTAAAAAAGGAAAGAAGGTGACCACAATTTTACTTTGTTATCTTCATAAACAAAATAATATTGCCTCAGTGCTGTCTACTAATAATCAATCGTATAATTTAACTGTAGCGAAGTCCTTGGGGTACTACTGTTGTCTGCTTTTTTTATTGCGAATGGACTGTTGTTTTTGGTAGAAGAGATTTGACCGCTTAAAGTGAGTTTTCCATAATTATTTCCGATCTCACTTACTTTTACGTTGGAATTAAACCCTTTCTTCACAGGGCCAACATTTATCTCCCATTTCGTTTTTGTAGGTATCTCGGTGATTATCGATTCATTGTGTTCGTTAGTATATTCAACACTTAATTTACCGCCGCTGTATATTGTATTGCTATTTAGTTCGTGTTTTTAATAATATTTATTATACAGTCCACTTTACATGACTGTTTTTTTTGGCGGTTTCTCACTGGTCTATTTTTTTAATTTGCTTACTATATTTTTGATTTCCTCTACAGAGAAAAGTCCTGAAATCTGTAATTTTCCATCAGCGATTTCAGAATAAATAATGGGCATTGTAATAATTTTTTTATCGACGATTATGGCCATTCCTTTATTGATATTGGTAGCGGTTATTTCCTGCAATTTTGACTTTACATTTTCTTTGAATTTAATATCAATGATCAGATTTCCTAGGTCATTGTAACTGGATCTGATATCTTCAATATCTTTGGGTTCAAAAGCAGCTTTCTCGCTTATTTCAAATTCCGTTTCATTGTTATTTCGTTTTTTCTCGCTCACAAGATAAAACCCATCTTTTTTATCATGTATTGCCTGAAAAAAGGCCATCAAATAAGCGGCCTGTCTATTTTGTAAATTTTCATTGTCCTGCCGGATTGTATTGATTTCTTCAAATATATCAATGAAATTATCCTTGATGTTTTCGTCAATAATATTCTGGCTAAGCACCAGTTTTTTGCCGGTTTGTGAATTGTAGAATTTATAGATTTCTGAAATTTCTTTTTCAGTAAAAGTTTTATCAATAGCGTTGGATAATCTTCTGATGATTTCCCAGTCATTTAACTGATCCTCAAGTGCCTGAATTCTAACATCGTTTTTGTTTCCAAAATTTTTCAAATTTGGAATATGAAAGTCGATTATCGCACCTTTAATTGAATTAAAATACCCTAATTCATTAATAATAAATTCAACTTTTTGTTCTTTAGTTTGACCATAAAAACTTAAGGATAAAAGTACCGTGGTAATTAACAGAGCTTTTTTCATAATCTGATATATTACATTACTGCGCCACTGTTGTACCGCGCCTCACCAAAGATACAAAACCACCCGAATTTCACAACCATGAGAAGGGCGAAGTCCGTACTTCGGATTTCGCCCTGTATAAAATGGTTTCCCTTTAAGGATGATGCTCAATTTCCGTGCGCAGCAAATCTGTTTTTAATACTCAAACAACACACTGCCCCAGGTAAAACCGCTGCCAAAGGCAGACAGCAGCACCAGATCGCCTCGCTGTACTTTGCCGGCGGCTATAGCCTCGCTCAGTGCCAGTGGGATGGAAGCTGCCGTAGTATTGCCGTATTTCTGAATATTGTTGAACACTTTATCATCGGGCAGACCCATCTTTTGCTGTACAAACTGGGCAATCCGCAGATTGGCCTGGTGGGGAATGAACAAATCCAGATCATCTATGGTTTTTCCGGCGGCATTCAGTGCCTCCATCATGGTTTCCGGGAAGCGCGTCACGGCATGTTTGAACACAAAATTACCATTCATCACCGGGTACACTTCGTGATTGGTTACCGCCCCGGGTTCCAGACGCATGCGGTCACTCCAGCCGTATTTGGAGCCGGGAAATTTGGTGCAGAGGTCATCTGCGTATTTTCCTTCAGCATGCATATTCACCGAAAGAATGTCGCCGGCAGTTTCGTCCTTGGTAGCAGAAAGGATAACGGCTCCGGCACCATCGCCAAAAATAACAGAAACGCCGCGTCCTTCATCTGAAAAATCGAGCCCGAACGAATGAATTTCAGCACCAATGACCAGAATATTCCGGTATGTCCCGGATTTTATGAAAGCATTGGCCACGCTCATGGCATACACAAACCCGGAACACTGGTTGCGCACATCCAGCGCGCCTATGGTATCACAACCCAGCATCTCCTGTACCAGCACACCACAACCGGGGAAGTAATAGTCCGGAGAGAGGGTGGCAAAGACTATATAATCCAGATCCCGGGCAGTCATTCCGGCGTTTTTCAATGCCATTTCTGCCGCTTTAAAGCCCAGAAAGGCTGTGGTTTCCTCGGCGTCGTTTCTGTTTTTCCGGTGGTGCCGTTCTTTAATGCCGGTACGCTCGGTAATCCATTCATCACTGGTCGTCATGCGCTGCGCCAGGTCGTTATTGGTCACGGTGTTTTCCGGTACATAATGTCCGGCACCTTTTATGATGCTTTTTACCATAACTTTAGTAATTTTGACAAATGTATCATTTTATTGATAAATTTTAACCCTCAAAAATCCTCTTTTGCCTGTGGCAGCCAAAACTCTTTTTGAAAATGAACACTGCCTGTGGGTGGATGTACAAGCACCCACAACCGAAGATCTGGAGGCCTTGCATCAGACCTGGGGCATAGATATGATGTTGCTGGAAGACACCGTGGACCGTGATCACCTGCCAAAATATGAGGAAGCTGATGAGGTGAAATTTTTTCTGACCCGCGAGAGCCATCATCCCGAAAAGCGACATCCCGGCGGCGTGAGTGATGTCTCTACCAAAATTGGTATTTTCCTGGTCCATGAAACCCTGATTACCGTACACCGCCTGGAAACCACCACGGTCACCGAAACGTACAGCGAACTGCAGAAACACCGGGGATCCGAAAGGCTTACCGCAGATGAAATTGCCCTGATGCTGGCCCTGAAAGTGCTGAAAACATTCAACGATGAATCCGTAAAATTGCTGGAAACGCTGGATCAACTGGAAAAAGAAATCTTTCTGCGCCATGCCGATACTGCCAAACTCATCAGGAAACTGTACCTCGTGAAGCGTAAAAGCGCTCTCAATGCCCGCCTGCTGAACCTTTCGGCAGAATGGGTGAGCAATTTCAGCGGACTGAAACTGAAAAGGCTGCAAATCTCTGACCTGAAAGACAAACATGATGATGTCACCGCAGACTACGACCACCTGAATGCTGAGGTCAACAGTCTCATTACCATGCTGCTGGCCATGAGCGACCAGCAATCCAATAAAGTGATGAAACTGCTCACCCAGTTTTCTGCTTATTTTCTGCCCATCACTTTTATTGCCGGGGTGTACGGCATGAACTTTCACCACATGCCCGAACTGCAGAGCCCGTATGGCTACTGGCTTACCCTGGCTTTTATGGGCTTGGTGGTTCTCGTAATTTTCCTGTACATGCGCCGCCGCAACTGGTAATACAGGAAAAACACCCTTTTTCACCAGAGGGACACCGGCCAGCGTCATTTTTTCTTAAATTTGAGTAACTGATAACCTCCCCGGTTGAGGCTCAATAAAAACTCAACGTATGAAAACGGATTACTTAAACCAATTGCTGCAGGATAAAACTCTGGACAAAGATTCCCGGATGCTGCTTACAGCACTGCATGAAAAGATTTCGGCCAAGGAATTTTCTGATATTCTGGACGATCAGGGCAATCAATATGTCAATTTTGTGCAGGAAGGCGGCGGTGTGTGGGGTACTGCACTCGTGGGCTATCTCTATGCGCTGGAGTCCTTCGGGGTGCGTTTTCTGCGGATTGCCGGGACCAGTGCCGGGGCCATCAATACCATGCTCATTGCGGCGCTGGGAGACCGTTCTGCCAATAAAAGCAGTGCCATAAAAAAAATATTGTTCCGCTGGAATTTTGTGGATTTTATGGATGGAAAGCCTGTGGTGCGCAACGTGGCAGGGAAGATTTTGCGCAGCTCTACCTACATACGGCGGTCACTTTTTCTGGTGGCGGTGCTGCTCTTTATCATTCTCCTGTTTCCTTTTCTGAATCTTACCCTGGGGATTTCCTCCTGGTTTTACCTGATTCCTTTCCTGATTTTTATGACGCTGGTGCTTCATTTCAGAGATTATTACAGTCTGTTCAGGAAGAATAACATCGGGCTTAATCCGGGGCATGCCTTCGAGCGGAAATTAAAAGAAGCGCTGGATGAATTTGGGATCCGTACCGTAGAGGAACTGAATCAAGCTTATATTAAGAAAGGTCGGGATCTGGGACTGAACTACCGGTTGGGCAATGAATCCCAATATTATGACCACGCACTGGCGCAGATCCGGAAAATTCATCAGGAAAAATCCGGCTCTATAGACGAAAACCGTTACCGCAACTTCATGACCAGTATGGAAAGCACCCAGATGTATAAGGATAATCCCTTTCTGCTTTTGCGTTCAGATTATACCGTCATCACCACGGATATCAATGCCAAAATTAAAGTTGAATTTCCGAAAATGGCTGATCTGTACTGGACCAGTCATGATATCTGCAATATCAGTCCCGCCAGATTTGTGCGGGCGTCCATGTCTGTGCCCTATTTTTTTGAGCCGATGGTACATCAGATAAACCGGGCGGAAGCCGAAATTGTGAATGCATGGAAGTTCTGGCTGAATGCCGATCCTAAAGCAGTTTTTGATGAAGCGGTTTTCATAGACGGCGGCAGCATCTCTAATTTCCCGATTGATATCTTTCATGAGAACGATATTTTCTACCCCAGGATTCCGGTGTTTGGTGCACGGCTTACAGACAGCAGCGAGCAGGGCGCAGAGAATGGTCTGGGCAGCAGCCGGATTCTGAAAACCCCTTTTAGCTTTCTGGTCAATATTTTTGATACGCTGAAGGGGTATAATGACAAAATGTTTCTGAATAAGTACAGTTTTTACAATAAACACAGCATACAATCGGTAGATTGCAGTCCCAGCAGCTGGCTGAATTTCTTTATGGAAGATCAGGAGAAAATCGTACTCTTTAATAAAGGTTTCCGCGCCGGTCTGGAGTTCCTGGAACGTTTCGACTGGGAAAAATACAAAACCGAAAGGATGCTGGTAGCCCTCAAGGAACGTAAAATCCTGAAAGATGAAAATGAACAGACCGTGGGTTAAAAAAAATTCCGGAATTTGAATGCCGGTTTTATTGCGCTGATTTGTGGATGTAGCGTGATAATTTAATGCCCAAATCCGTCCACACAATTTTTGCATTGGCATTCCGCTGCAAATGGTAATCGGCAGTGGTGATTTCCTCCATGATACTCTCAATATTGGCGCCGTGAATGAATCTTGTAAAGCTGTCCCAGTTGAACCCCGAGTGGTCAATCTTGCGGTAAATCATATGATTCAAACCGTAGTTTTGCAGCAGGGCGAGGCGGAACATTTCGCTGCAATAATCCAGAAAGCTTTTTTGCTTCTCCCGGTTCCAGGTGGCAATGTTTCTGGCCCACATGATGATGTTTTTCAGAAATTCGGGTTTCTTTTTCACCTGAAATGCGTCGCGTACCCATTGAATAAACAACTCCTCAAATTCGCCGGAACCTTCATTCCGCAAAATCTTTAATGCCGTATTCACATTGCCGGTGGAGCGGCGCACAATTTCTTCCAGTTGGTCTTCGGGGGCACCGTGCTGTTCATGCAGATACCGGCCGAGGTCTTCATCCTGTACCGCCGGAACTTCTATGGTCTGGGTGCGGGAGAGAATGGTGGGCAACATATCATCTGCGGTATCGGCTGTGAGCAGGATAATGGTTTTCGCCGGTGGTTCTTCCAGAAACTTCAGTAATTTGTTGGACGCCGATACGTTCATTTTATCGGCACGCCACATGATGAGAATTTTGGTGCCGCCTTCAAAACTTTTCAGCAGAAACTTTTCGTTTTGCTCATCTACTTCATCTGCCGAGATGAAGAGTTGTTTGTTTTCGGATTCCAGCAGGCTGCTCCAGTCATCGAAACCGGCGTAGGGATTTTCCAGAATCATCTCCCGGAACTGCGGAAAGAACCGGCTGCTCTGGGATTTACTCTTTTCGCTGTACACCGGAAAACTGAAATGCAAATCCAGATGGTTCAGGTTCTCTACCCGGGATTTGGCCGCCTCATTTTCATTTCGCAGAATAGACTGCGCATAGGCCAGTGCCAGAGGCAGTGTACCGTGGCCTTCCTTTCCCAGAAAAAGCTGGGCGTGACTTACGCGGTTGTCCGTGATGCTTTTCTGAAGCTGTTCTTTCAGTTTTTGCTGACCTGCAATATGATCCCAATCCATGTTTCAAAGATATAAAATTTTGGCTTCGGAGCGATAGTGTGCAGCCGATTTTGAAGCTGCAAAACACCTTGGGCTTTGGTTTTCAGGCATGAGCACTTAACAAACTTTAACCAAAGTAAATTTCTTCATTTCAGTAATAATTAAGATATTTGCGCATTATTTTAAAAAAAGAGAATGAAATTTATTTTCGCTATAACATTCGTAACCGCAGGGATTTATCTGAACGCCCAAAACATCGGGAACTCACCGTATGCCGCCTACGGAATCGGAGATGTGAAATATGACAATACCGTAGAAAATGCGGCTATGGCCGGTATTTCTACAGCTTATGTTACCGATTTTAACAGCAGTTTTAACTTTAAAAACCCCGCAGCCAACGAAAATTTGCAACTCACTTCCATTAAACTGGAAGCGACCAATGAGAATAATTTCTTCAAGTCAGATCATAACGATTATAAGGTCACCAAGCATTCTACCTACCTTTCCAATATCTCTATTGCGTTTCCTGTTTCCCAAAAAGTGAAATTTGGATTGGGGTACCAGCCATACAGCTCAAAAAATTATAATGTGGTGGTAACCGAAACGCTGAGTGATGGCAGCATCAAAGCCAATAATTTCCGTGGAGAAGGAACTCTGAGCACCGTGCAGGGCGCAATTTCTTACCAGATTTCTCCGGAGTTTGCCCTGGGTCTGCGTACCAATTTCTACTTTGGAAACCTGTATGATATTGATGAATTGATGTATTCTGATGCAGAACTTATAAACGGCTATGAAACCAGAAACCGGGTGAAAAATTATAACTTCACCTTGGGGACTACCTATCAGAAAAAATACGAAAACGACAGAAAACTGACCATCGGGGCGACCACAACTTTTGGTAACTCCAATGAAATGGAATCTTATTTTACCAACAGTACCTATTTTTATAACAACAACGGGATAAAAAATTATGTAAGTGTGGTGGAAGAGCGCAATACCTCCGGGAACAATCTGTTGCCGCTGGAAGCGTCTGTAGGAGCAGGATTCGGGCATAATCTTCGCTGGTTTGCCGGTGCGCAGGTAGATTACCGCAAGGGGGAAACCATTCAGTTCGTAGGTCAGGATTTCCAGTATCAGGATTCCTACAGGGTAGCAGCCGGAGGATGGTTTTTACCCAATGCCAATAACTTCAGAAACTATTTTGAAAGAATTATTTACCGCTATGGTGCTTTCTACGAAAAGGGAAATCTCCAGATCAATGATACCGATATCAATCGTTTCGGAATTACATTCGGAGCTACTTTGCCTTTCAAAAATACCACACTGAACCGCATGACCGGTCTGGATGTAGGAGTGGAACTGGGTAAAAGAGGTACCCTCAAAAATAATCTGGTGAATCAGAACTATATCAATGTGAAAGTAGGATTTAACTTTGCAGACCGCTGGTTCCAGAAACGTTTGTACAACTAAGAAATGAACTTTCTTTTCAGCATAAAATTAAAGAATGTAGCCTGCCTTCTGGGTCTGGCTATATTTTTTGTATCCTGTGAAGAAGATCTGGCCAATGTGAATGCGGCCAATAAAAAAGTGGATTTTCCATCCCAGATTATATACAATGCCCATATTGTGCAGCGTGATTCCGGGTTTGTGAAGATGCGCGCCAAAGCACCGCTTATTGAAAAATACGAGCTGATTGATACCCCCTATGTGGTGGCCAATAAAGGCATTGATATAGAATATTTCGATAAAAAAAACCCGAAGAATCCCGGCAGAATTACCGCCAAATATGCAAAAATGACGGAGATGAAACAGTTTTATGAAGCCCGGGGCAATGTGAAAGTACTCACCAGTGAGGGGCAGACATTTGCCATGCAAACCGTTTTCTGGGATCAGGCCAAAAAGGAAATTTATACTTCGGATACCGTGTACGTCACAGACAAGGACGGATCTACGCTCGTGGCTTCCAACGGAATGTGGGCCAAAGATGATTTCTCGGAATATACCTTCTTTAACAATGCCGGTGATATCAATGCCAAAAAAATTCCGGATCAGCAAAGATAATTTCTGCTGAAGTTTCTCAGATATCATTATCTTTAAGAAAAATTATCAATGACTTTTTATGCCATCGGTCTGATGTCCGGGACCAGCCTGGACGGTTTGGATCTTTGCTACGCTTCCTTTACCCGAAATGAAAACGGCATCTGGAATTTCGAAATTCTGGCCGGTGAAACCGAATCTTATCCGCGCCGCATGGAGCGGAAGCTGGCTGATGCCATGCGCATGAGTGCCGAAGAACTTTATGAACTGAATGCGTCTTATGGTTTTTATCTGGGTGAAAGCGTAAAGCATTTCATCAGCAGACACAAGATTAAAAAGCTGGATGTGATTGCATCTCATGGCCATACGGTTTTTCATAATCCGAAAAAAAAATATACCGTGCAGATTGGTGACGGCCGGGCGATCCGGCTGTTGAATGATGTCCCTGTGGTTTATGATTTCCGCAGTGCCGATGTGCTGCGCGGCGGAAACGGTGCACCGCTGGTACCGGTGGGCGATCAGCTGTTGTTTTCTGAATATGATGCCTGCCTGAATCTGGGCGGATTTTCCAATATTTCAATAGAAATAAAAGACCGGCGAATTGCTTTTGATATTTGTCCGGTAAACAGAGTCCTGAATTTCTTTGCGAATAAACTGAAACTGCCTTTTGACGATGGTGGCAACCTGGCCAGAACAGGAACCGTAAACCAAAAAGTGCTGGCAAAACTCAATGCATTGTCATACTACCGCCGGAAACCCCCGAAGTCACTCGGTGCCGAATGGGTGAATGCCGAAATATTGCCGCTGATGAAAAGGATGAAGCCGGCAGATGCGCTCGCTACTTTTACCGCGCATATTTCGGTTCAGATTGCCGCAGTGCTGAATGCGTACGGCATCAGAAATCTTCTGGTGACGGGTGGTGGTGCTTATCATACTTTTCTGATGGAAGAGCTTCGGAAAAAGACAGAATGTTCGCTGGTCATTCCTTCAGCAGAAATCATTAATTACAAAGAAGCCCTTATTTTTGCGTTCATGGGTATTCTCCGCCTTCATAACGAAATAAATGTACTGAGTTCGTCCACCGGGAGTTCAGAAGACCATTGCACCGGCATTTTGGTTTAATGATGGGTGCAGAGTCAGAATTAAGGCACTAAAAATTTCCTGCTTCAATGATTTGGAATATCTTTGCAGACCTATATCATTACAGCATGTTTTCTAAAATCGTAGTTCATAAAGTTGGTAATAAAATCAATCAGGAATCCCTTTTTCTCTCAGATGCAGAACTCCAGTTGGAGGATGATATGAAAGAATTGCTGGAGAATTTTTTCCTGAAAGCGTTCAAGTCTGAAGAACAGTTTCAGTTTTACAGCGATACCTATCTTACGCTCAATCCGGTGTATTCCTCGGTAGCTGAAATTTTTGAGGATAAAGACAAATTTTTGTTTGAGGCTGAAAATATTGCCAATCATCTGTATGATATTACAGAGAATCCCCGCGTGCAGGCCGGTGAAGTGTTCATCATCTATTTTGAAGGTGAAGAAGGGGCAGACGGCGCCAAAATTGACTCCATCGGAATTTTTAAAACCGAAAAGAAAGATCCTTTTCTGAAAATTTTCCCAAAAGAAGATACCTTTGACATTGAAAGGGATTACGGAATTTCTCTGGGGAAACTGGATAAAGGAGCGCTGATTTACAACAACAGCAAGGACACCGGATTTGTAGTATCGGCCGTAGACAATAACAAGAATGGCGATATGTATTATTGGTTCGAAGATTTTCTGAAAATCCGCCAGCGCAATGACGAGTATTTTCATACCCAGGAAACCCTGAATGTGTATAAGGAGTACGTGACGAAGCAACTGCCACAGGAGTTTGAAGTATCCAAAGCAGACCAGGCAGATTTTCTGAATAAATCCATTAATTTCTTTAAAGACAGGGAACAATTTGATTTTGAGGAGTTTACCTCAAAAGTTCTTGAAGATCAGCAGGTTATTGAAAGTTTCGGAAACTTTAAAAGTGATTACGAACAGGAAATGCAGGTCTCTATTTCTGAAGATTTTGCAATCAATGAAGCAGCCGTAAAGAAGCAAAGCCGCGGATTTAAAAGTGTGATAAAACTGGACAAAAATTTCCATATCTATGTGCACGGTGACCGCAAGATGATTGAGACCGGACAAGATGAAAAAGGGAAGTACTACCGCCTGTATTACGAGGAGGAAAAGTAAACGATTCACCCGTTCCCACTGAATATCTTAACTTTGTACCCGCTATGAAGCCGCAGTTGAAAAGTATTCTTTTTTCCGGATTTTTGATTTTGTCACTGATTCTTTTTCTGTGCAGCTACGCGCTCCGGGAAAATAACTATACGGTAGAGGAGTTGCGGGAACTTTATGGCAGTGGCAGACCTGAACTGTGGCCCAGACCATTTCTGTTTAATGCCGCCCGCGAAGGTTTTCAGGACATCGGACCGCTGCCCGCTATGGTTTTTCCTGAAGATAATCCCTGGTCTGAAGCCCGCGCAGAACTGGGAAAAGAACTTTTCTTTGATCCTCAGCTCTCGGAGTCCGGGAAAATATCATGTGCTGCCTGTCACCTGCCATCTTATGGCTTTGCCGATTACAATATGCTCACGGCCGGTCATGAGGGTCAGTTGGGGTTACGAAATGTACTCACCGTAATCAATTCCGGATACTTCCATACCTTGTTCTGGGATGGTCGTGTTTCCACGCTGGAGGCGCAGGTGAAACACCCGCTGGAAGATCCGCGGGAGATGAATTTTACCATGGATCTGGCACTGGAACGGGTAAAAGAAAATCCGGAGTATCGGCAGAAGTTCAGAGAGGTTTTTGGTTCAGACGAAATTACAGCACACCGGCTTTCACAGGCCATTGCCACCTATGAACGGTCTTTGGTAAGCGGGAAATCCAGATTTGATTTGTTTGTGGAAGGTAAAAAGGACGAATTTTCCAATGCGGAAGTCCGCGGTCTGCACCTGTTCCGCACCAAAGCAAACTGCGTGAACTGCCATAATACACCCTTGTTTTCTGACCAGAAATTCTACAATATCGGGCTCGATTTTTTCAGTAGCGAAGATGAAGATATGGGCTTGTATGAGTTGACCGGAAAAGAAGCCGACCGCCGGAAATTCCGTACACCTTCGCTGCGTGAGCTGACCCTCACTTCACCCTACATGCACAACGGGCAGTTTCCGGAAATCCGCAATGTTTTGATGATGTATAACGCAGGGATGGGCACCGAAACACTGACCCGCAGGCAACAGAAAGATCCGGCCTTTCCTAAAAAATC
Source organism: Chryseobacterium sp. MFBS3-17 (assembly GCF_020687745.1). GTDB lineage: Bacteria > Bacteroidota > Bacteroidia > Flavobacteriales > Weeksellaceae > Marnyiella. Next base: position 28,720 of record NZ_JAJEWK010000010.1, on the reverse strand, counting down.
TGACATGATTAAACGGCTGGACCTTACAGATGAGGAGATTTCAGATCTTGCCGCATTCCTCCGCACGCTGAGCAGTGACCGCTATAAAGCAGAACCCGGCGAATAAATTTCGGGATTTTATCCCTTAAAAATTGCCCGAACTTTTTAGTTTTCATAAATTTGAACTGCATTTTCGCAAACAATAAAAAATAAGTATAAATTAAAAGTTAAATTATGAAAGTAACCGTAGTTGGAGCCGGAGCAGTAGGCGCAAGTTGCGCAGAGTACATTGCCATGAAAAACTTCTCATCAGAAGTTGTTTTAGTAGATATCAAAGAAGGTTTTGCCGAAGGTAAAGCAATGGATTTGATGCAAACTGCTTCCTTAAATGGTTTTGATACCAAAATTACCGGGACTACCGGTGACTACAGTAAAACAGCCGGATCCAAAGTGGCTGTTATCACCTCCGGAATCCCAAGAAAACCGGGAATGACCAGAGAGGAACTCATCGGTATCAACGCCGGTATTGTGAAAGATGTAACTGAAAATCTGGTAAAACATTCGCCGGATGTCATCATCATTGTGGTGTCTAATCCGATGGATACCATGGCGTATCTGGTTCATAAAACATCAGGCTTACCAAAAGAAAGAATTATAGGGATGGGTGGAGCGCTGGATTCTGCACGTTTCAAATACAGACTGGCAGAAGCACTGGATTGCCCGATCTCAGACGTAGACGGTATGGTAATCGCTGCCCATAGCGACACCGGGATGCTTCCGCTGATGAGTAAAGCAACCAGAAATGGTGTGCCGGTTTCTGAGTTTCTGAATGATGAAAAACAAGCCTATGTAGAAGAAGAAACCAAAGTAGGCGGTGCTACACTTACCAAACTGCTGGGAACTTCTGCATGGTATGCGCCGGGAGCAGCTGTATCTGTTCTGGTACAGTCTATTGTTTGTGATCAGAAGAAAATGATTCCATGTTCCCTGATGCTGAACGGTGAGTACGGCGAAAGCGATATCTGCCTGGGAGTTCCGGCAATCATCGGGAAAAACGGTGTGGAAAAAATAGTGGACATTACCCTTACAGACGCAGAAAAAGAAAAATTCGCTACTGCTGCCAAAGCAGTAAGAGAGGTGAATGCAGATCTGAAGTTCTGATTCGGATTTAAAATAAAGCTTTTTGAGCGCGGCCCGCAGGGCCGCGCTCATTTTTTTTCGGGCGGCGGCGAAGCCGCCGCCCGAAAAAATCCCATTTGTTTCACGTCTGTCAATCAGTAATTGATGTATAAAGTTCGATCTATTCACACACGTGTGTAACAAAAACCGTTCTACGCAGTCTTATTAATCTGAAATAGAACTGAATTTATGAAGATTTCTTTTACTCTTGCGCTCATTTGCCTTGGTGCTGTGGTTTCTGCGCAGACTGCTCAGGATACCATCAGGCAAAAAGATATTGAGGCAGTAACCATCATCGCCAGAAAGCCTACCGTAGAATCTAAGGTAGACCGTACCGTGTTCAATGTGGAAAATTCCTCCATTCTGGCCGGAAATACCACCTGGGATGTCCTGAGAATGACGCCGCTGGTGAGCATTGACAATAATGATGTGGTGAAATCTGAGGGCGAAAGTGTGACCGTTTACATCAACGACCGGAAATCTGTTTTTACCGGTAAGGAACTGAAGGAATATCTGAAATCTATACCTGCTGATAATCTGATGAAGATAGAAGTGATTACCAATCCTTCCTCCCGATATGAGACCAGCGGTCAGGTCATCAATATTGTCCTGAAAAAACGTGATGACGAGGGCATAAAGGGCAGTGTATCTGCAACAAGTACCCAGAATCAGAAAAACAGTCAGTACAGCAACGTAAACCTGAACTACCATAAAGGTAATTTTACCCAAACCCTCATCGGGAGTTATGCAGACCAGACCAATGAACATTCTGAAGTGTCCGAAAGTCTGCTCTTCCAGAACAATGAAACCCGGCATGTGGAAGCCCAAAATGTGTACCGGAACAGAATGCCGTCTTTTTCCACCACATCAGAGTTGGAGCTTAATGACCGCAATAATATCGGCATCATCGGTGAGTTTTTCCAGAACCGAAGCAGTTCAGATGGCGGTTCCACAGGGGAGATCTTACAGAATGACCTGCCTTACAATCAATACACCGTTCGGCAGAATGAGGATTCGCGCTACCTGGTACTGAATTCCAATGTTTTTTACAAATATTATGATAAAGAGAAAAACAGGATCTTTGATGTGAATACGGGCGTGAATTACAATGCCCATGATAATGAACGCAATTTTCTGCGTAACCAAACCATTGCTCCAACAGAGGAACTCACGCAGGTGACCAATCACAGCCAGATGCGGAATTACTATCTGAAACTGGATTATTCGCAACCGCTGGATTCAGCAGGAAGCAATTTTGAAGCCGGAATGAAATTCGATTTTAACAATAATATAATCCCCACAGATTATCACGGATTCAGCACAGAAGTGCTGAAAAGCAGATTCCGCTACCGGGATAATCTGAACTCGGTTTATGCCAATTACAGCAGTAAGTTTTTAGATAAACTGGACGTGCGCATAGGACTCCGGTATGAATATATGATGCTGAAACTGAAGCAGGAAACCACCGGCGAAGAGCGTAAAGATTCCTATGGATTACTGATGCCTAATGTGCTTTTAAAATATACTTTTTCGCCCAATTTCAATGTGTCTGGTTCTTACAATTACAGTGTCTGGCGGCCCTGGTTCTCGGAATTTAATCCATTTGAACTTCCTTCCGGCGATGGTACTTTCTACCGCGGAAATATGGATCTGGAACCCAATCCGAATCATCGGTTTTCAATGAAAATTGGTGTGTATAAAAAATATTTTTTGTCACTCAATTACGGATTTACCAATCAGGATTACTGGACCGATTACATTCAGGACGGTGACCGGCTGATTTCTTATCCGTCTAATTTCCCCGGCAGGTCTGAACGCTATTCGGCTAATTTTAATACCAACCAGACTTTTCTTCAGAACAAACTGAATGTCAACCTTAATCTGGGTTTTAATTATACAGACAACAGTGATTTCAATGAAAAAAACGGCATCAATACCCGGGATTATCTGACCAATTTCAGTGGTTCGGCTAATTTTTCATACACCAATCTCTTTGGCAGGAATATTAACCTTTCCGGCTGGGGCGGAATGTACAAACAGAACAACGGCAATACACAGGGCAATACTTTTAACTTCTATCACAACCTGTCGGTTACCAGAATCTTCGAGGATCTGGGGCTGGAGGCCAGTGTCCGTTTGAACAATATCTTCAAAAAGCCGGTGTTTGACAATACGACCTACAGCCAGGTGGGCGTGTTCCACACCGTGAGCAAATCGTCATGGTATGGCGCTTCCTTTACACTGACCAAGCGTTTTGGCAATCAGAAAGTAAAGGAGAATACCAAGACCAATGTAGAGAAAAATGAGGGTGGTGGTAAATAATCTGCCTTCGTAAATGATACAAAAACGCTCCGGACTTTCCGGAGCGTTTTACTTGTAGAGCAGATTTTGTTTAAAATTTATTTTCTACTTCTGCCACCTTCAGCAGGAAGTGATGCATTTCCGTATTTTTCATAAAGGGTTTCATTTGCTCACTGCCGGGACCGTACATGGCCAGTTCCGTATAGTCTGAGGAGTGATCCATACTGATCCAGCCTACAGAGGTGTGCGCCTGCTGAATATCGGCCAGTAATTTGAACGGCAGGTGGCGTGGATTGTACAGTCCGTCTTCCATTTTTGCTTTGGAATAGTAGCTCAGGATTTCTTTGGCCTGATCATCGGTAATGGAAATTCCGGCATTGGCTCCGGCAATTCTGCTCTTCACGGTGGTTACGGAATCTGAAGCATTCAGTCCCTGCAGAATCCACTCATTGGTCTGCGTAAAATTCTGAATGCGGTCGAAATCTGAATTTACATTTTTCCCGTAGATCAGTCCCGGATTGGCGTTTCCGTGGTCAGAAGTGACCACTACCAGCGTGTTTCCGTCTTTTTTAGCAAAGTCAATGGCCACTTTTACCGCTTCGTCAAAGGCCAATTGGTCGTACAATAAACCGGTGATGTCATTGCCATGTGCTGCCCAGTCCACTTTTCCGCCTTCAATCTGAATTACGAAACCTTTGCTGTGGTCTTTTACCTGGTCTATGGCTTTGGCTGTCATTTCGGCAATGGTGGGAATATTGCTTTTCATGAAGCTGCTGGTCTGGTGATCTTTGGAGTAGGGCAGACCGTCTTCATCAAATGTTGCCAGCACCGGCTTATTTCGGGGTGCCGCATTCATTTCTGATTTGTTGCGGGCTACATGATAGCCTTTTTTGCGGAATGCAGCGTACATATCTTTTTTATCCTTTCGCTGTGCAGGGTCAAAATATTTGTGACCGCCACCCATGATGACATCAAATCCGAGATCATGGTACATGGAGGCTATTTCTTCCTGTGAGCCTCTGCTCTTGGTATATACAGAGAATCCGGCAGGTGTGGCGTGGGTTACCGGAACAGTGGTCACTACCCCGACTTTCTTCCCGGCTTTCTGAAATTTTTGCAGAATAGGAAGGTATTCTTCACCGTTGGGCCCTACATTCAGACTGCCGTTATTCACCCTGTGGCCGCCTCCCCAGGAAGAGCTGGCTGCTGCAGAATCGGTTACAATGGAGTTCAGAGATGCCATATCCATCACGCCCCGGTTCAGCAGGTCATTTTCATACAGTGCAATCCAGCTGCTGGGCTTTCCGAATTTTCTTTTGGAATAGATGTCGGCCATCATCAGGGTGCCGGAACTCATGCCATCGCTCACCATGAAGATGATGTTTTTGGCTTTTTTAGAGCCGTATTCTTCTTTGATGGTATTGGCCCTGGAGCCTATGGGTGCGAAAAGCAAACCGCCAAATGCCAGCGAGCCGCCTTTCAGGAAATCTCTTCTTTTCATTGGGAAAAATATTTTGACAAAGATAAAAGTTATCTTTTAACTGAATATTAATTTAAGGCATAAGGCCGCATCATTCTGTGCTGCGCTCATCATCTTCATCTTCATATTGCTCCAGATAATAAGCAAAGGTGAAATCCTCCAGTGCTACTTCGGCATCCTCCAGCGTGGTGAGCAGATCCTCAAAAGTTTCCAGCTGATCCACACTCATATTCACAAATTCCAGGTGCAACGGAAGCTGTACATCACCGGTAATTACATCGTATAAAGCATCCAGATTCTCCCCGAAATATTCCGGAAGTTCCATTTTTACTTTCAGCTGTGCGTAGAAATCTTCATAATCGCCAAGGTCGGCAAAGTCTATATAGATGGTGCTCATGATCTATCTTTTTTCGAAACTTTTATAATGATTTTTGGTGAGCCATACGTCACCTTTTTGGGTGAAAACAATGCGGTCTGCATTCCGCCGTCCACATTGGTAATTCACATCTGCTTCAAAGTATTTTTCACCCTGCGGCAACCGTTTTTCACGGTTACTGAAGTGATCTCCGCCAATAGCTCTTCCCGGCAATACTTCACAAAGATTACCTTCAGAGGCTACCCAGCCTCCTTTCCGGGCTTCACTTTTGGTCATATAATAATCCGGCAGTGCTTTGTGCGCCTTCACATAATCAATGACATGATTTTCTTCGGTAAGGGCATCAATTCCGGAGTTTTTAGTAGTCTGTGGCGCGTTATTGCCTGGAATTTGCGATTTATTTTGTTGAAAAGAACCTGAGTTTTCAGCATGGGCTTCGATGGCTGCTGTTTCCTTATCCGGATTTTTCCGGATGATTTCATAATGGTCTATCAGGTACATGATCAGAAATGCGCTCAGCATTCCGATGATGAAGTACAGAAAGAGTTTGATTTTTTGTCTGTTCATGGGTGAATGTTAAAACAATAGATTGGGGGTTGATGTTACAAAACAGGCATTATTTCCGCCAATTTTCCGGGATTTCACAGACCGGAATCGGCTGTATTTTATGCTGCGCGGCGCGGTTCATGCGCTGGAAGATTCTGAAAACTTCCAGATCTCTTCCGCTGTAATCTGCTTCCGTTCTCGTGCCCCATTCTTTCTGAATTTTTTCCAGTTCGGGATAGGTGGCGCCTATTTGCTGCTCGTCTGTGCGTTCGGCGTCCCACAATCCATCTGTGGGGATGGCATTTTTAATGGATTCCGGCAAGTTCAGATACTTCGCCAGCTCATAGACTTCGGTTTTATAAAGGTCGGCTATCGGCGATACATCCACACCACCGTCGCCATATTTGGTATAAAATCCGATGCCGAAATCTTCCACTTTGTTTCCGGTACCGCACACCAGCAGCCCGTTAATCTGGCCGTAATGGTAGAGGGTGAGCATACGCAGGCGCGCACGGGTATTGGCAAAAGCCAGATTTTCTGCGGGAAAAACTTCGTCATCTGCATCAAACGTTTCATAAATGGCTTCAAAGGCAGCGTTCAGGTCTATGGTACGGCATTCTGCATTGGGAAATTCAGATTCCAGAAATTTCAGGTGTTCCAGTGCACGGCTCTTCTGGTCGGCTTTCTGGCGTATGGGCATTTCTACGGCCAGCAGTTTCAGTCCTGTCATGGCACATAATGTGGAAACCACTCCGGAGTCCACACCCCCCGAAACGCCGATGATGTAACCTTTGGCGTTGGCATTGACGGCATAGTTTTTCAGCCATTCTACAATATGTTCAGTAATGAGTTGGGTTTGCATAATTCCCGTGTTTTTACAAGTTAGTTGCAGATTTATTTTCCGTTTCTGAGGGATGTACAGGCTGCTGGAAGCGCTTCAGAAGTTCACCCGGACAGTCCGTAAGCTGTGGCATTTGCTTGGTCCAGCAGCCGAATCTGTAATCCTGCAGGTTCAAATGGCTTTATCCGCATTAATTTAGTATTTTTGCATACTTAAATTCAGGTGTAAAAGTAATGAAGTTTTTTAGATTTTTACTGTTTTCAGCAGTTTTCCTGTTAGGGACTGTCAGTTGTAATAAGGAGCCGGAAAATATCTGGGATGTGGAGGTAGAGAGCCCGGCAGAGCAGGTACAGATTACGGATATTTCAAAAATGTTTTTTGATCCGCAGGTAAGTCTGGATGAGTTTAAAGCACAATATCCCTGGTTTCAGGGAACGGTGAGTGACGAAGATTTTGCCAATAGAAAAAATAACGATGAGGAAGCAAAATTATATCGTGAAGCCGCCTCCAAAGTTGATCTTAAGAAATTGGGTACGGAACTGGGGCAGCTTTTTGCCAGAGTGAAATATCATTTTCCGGCGTTTAAAACACCCGCAGTCTACACATTTTCATCCAGTACTCAGATGTATGCAGATCCCGTTATCTTTGATTCCGGTGCCGGATTTTTGTTTATTGACATCTCCGGATTTATGGGCGAAAAAAATGAATATTATAAAGGGCTGGAAGAGTATCTCAAATTGTCCATGAACCCGGAGAATATCATCCCCAAAGTTTCTGAGGCAATCGCCATTTCCATTGTCCCTTATGATGAGGTTTCACAGAAATTTCTGGATCAGATGGTGTATTTCGGGAAAATCATGACCCTGCAGGATGCGTTTCTTCCGCACCTTCCGGATCATTTGAAAATGAATGCTACTGCCAAACAATACGAGTGGAGTGTAGCCAATGAAGGCAATATCTGGGATTATTTTATTGAAAACGATTATCTTTTCAGTCCCGATCCACGCCTTACCGAAAGATTTATCTCTGCAGGACCTTTTTCCAAATTTTATACAGACGCAGACCGTGATTCTTCTCCGCAGGTCGGGATTTTCACCGGATGGCGCATCTGCCGGAAGTATTATCAGGAACATCCCGAAACAAAACTGAGTGATTTCCTGAAAACCAGCGCTCAGGATATTTTTAATCAGTCAAAATATAAGCCTTAATAAAGCCCGCAAACAACAGCGGGACCCGATACAGCTATGAGAAAAACCCAAATAACAATAGATGTGGAACTGGATGAAAATCACGTTCCGGAAACCATGATGTGGAACGCACAGGACGGCGGCGTGGAAAAGCAACCCACCAAAGCCACCATGATTTCGGTGTGGGACGATGCTGCAATGGAAGCACTGCGCATTGATCTCTGGACCAAGGATATGCCGGTAGATCAGATGAAAATGTTCATTCACCAGATCTTAATTTCGCTGGGCAATACCTACGAGCGCGCTACCGGAGAGGAAGATGTAGCCGCATGGATGGAAGAAATGGCTGAGGAATTTGCCAAAAAATCTGCCATCAGAATGTAATGTTATTTAATAATTTTCAACCAAACCTAAAGATATTATGAATTTTAATACAAAAGTAATACACGGCGGTCAGCAGCACGAACCGCATACCGGATCTGTAAACGTGCCGGTTTTTCTGACTTCTACCTTTGCGCAGAGAACACCCGGCGAACTGAAAAACGGATACGAATATTCACGGGGAGCCAATCCTACCCGTCAGGCATTGGAAGACAGCCTGGCAAGCATTGAAAACGGCGCCCGCGGACTGGCATTTGGTTCCGGTCTTGCCGCTATAGACTGCGTGCTGAAACTGCTGAGTCCCGGCGATGAGATTATTGCGGTAGATGATCTTTACGGCGGAACCTACAGAATGTTTACACGCCTTTTTGATAAATATCAACTGAAGTTCACCTTCGTTAATTTTGATGATGTTTCAAAAATTGAACAGCATATCACCGAAAACACCAAACTGATCTGGATTGAAACGCCCACCAATCCTCTGATGAAATTGGTAGACATCAAGGCCGTGACAGACCTGGTGAAAGGTAAAAATATCCTGGTGGCAGTAGATAATACCTTCGCTACCCCTTATCTGCAAAGACCCATTGATCTGGGAGCCGATCTCGTGATGCACTCTGCCACAAAATACCTGGGCGGGCATTCTGATGTGATTGCCGGGGCATTGGTAGCCAAAACAGAAGAACTGGGAGAGCAACTGCATTTTATTCAGTTCGCCAGCGGCGGTATTCTGGGGCCGCATGATTCCTATCTGGTGCTCAGGGGAATCAAAACCCTGGCTTTGCGGGTGCAGAGACATTCTGAAAACGGAAAGGCTGTGGCAAAATACCTTCAGCAGCATCCTTCGGTAGATAAAGTGTTCTATCCGGGACTGGAAGACAATCCGCAGTACGAACTGGCCACGCGGCAGATGAAGGATTTTGGCGGAATGGTTTCTTTTACCTTTAAATCCGGCAAGAAGGAAGATGCAATAAAATTCCTGGAGCAGGTGAAGGTTTTCACGCTTGCAGAATCCCTGGGTGGCGTGGAATCTCTGGCCAATCATCCTGCAATGATGACCCACGCTTCCATTCCGGCAGAGAAACGGGCCGAACTGGGCATTACCGATGATCTGGTGCGTCTGAGTGTGGGCATAGAAGATATAGAAGATCTGATTGCAGATCTGGAACGTGCATTTGCATAATGAAAACATCAAAACCTTCAGCGAAGCACGGTCCTGAAGGTTTTTTAATAATGTTCTATGGATAAAATCATTCAGATTCTGAAAGCGGGCGGCACCATTCTCTATCCCACAGATACGATCTGGGGAATTGGTTGTGATGCCACAAATGCGGAGGCAATCCGTAAAATATTTGAAATTAAAAAAAGAGAGCCGTCTAAATCCATGATCATTCTGGTGGAAAGCGAAAAGCGCCTGCAGGAACTGGTAGAAGTGCCGGAAATGGCCTGGGAAATTATAGACCTCAGTGAAAAGCCTGTGACCATTGTTTATGACCATCCTCAGGGGTTGCCGGCTGAGCTTCTTGCAGAAGACGGAAGCATTGGAATCCGCCTGGTAAAGGACGATTTCCTGAGAAAACTGATATCAAAACTCAATAAACCTCTGGTATCCACTTCTGCCAATTTCAGCGGCAATCCGTCACCGGTGAAATTTTCGGATATTGCTTCAGAACTGGTTTCCGCAGTAGATTATGCTGTGGAGGAGCACCGTGACCGCGTATCCATATACAGTGGCTCCTCCGTCATCCGCATCTGGCAGGACGGCCGGGTGAAGGTGTTACGGGAGTAATAATTATCTTTGTCAAAATTTTACAGCCGGGAAGCATATTTTCATCAGGTGATGATTCCGGCTGATTCCTTTTTACATATCAGAAGATGCAAATCAACCTTATTCAGAATAAAAATTTTAAACTTTTCAAAACCATTTCTCAGGTAGCGGAAATGAATCATCAGTCCGTGTACATCGTGGGCGGTTACGTGCGCGATTTGCTGATGAAACGCGGTGCGCCGTCAGATATTGACTTTGTTACAGAGGGCAGCGGGATAGATTTGGCCAAAGCCATTGCACGTCATATCAGTCCGGAGCTTAAGGTTTCGGTTTTCAAAACTTATGGAACTGCCATGTTCAGATTTCAGAACCTGGAACTAGAATTTGTAGGTGCCCGAAAAGAAAGTTATGCGGAAAATTCCAGAAATCCCGAAGTGGAAACTGGCACGCTGCAGGATGATCAGTTGCGCCGTGATTTTACCATCAACGCATTGGCCATATCCCTCAATGCGCATGATTTCGGAACATTAATCGATCCGTTTTACGGGCAGGAGGATATTCAGGAAAAAATCATCCGCACGCCACTGGAGCCGCGCCAGACTTATTCTGATGATCCGTTGCGCATGATGCGCGCCATCCGTTTTGCTTCTGTGCTGAATTTTTCTATTGAAAAGGATTCGCTGGAAGCTATTAAAACGGAAGCCCACCGCATTATAATCGTATCTATGGAGCGGATTATGGTAGAATTTAATAAAATCATGATGTCTGCCAGACCTTCTGAAGGGTTGATGCTGATGGAAAAAACAGGGTTAATGAAACTGATTATTCCGGAGCTTACGGCCTTAAAAGGAATAGAAGAAGTGGAAGGCCAGACGCATAAAGATAATTTTTACCACACCCTGGAGGTGGTTGATAATATTGCACTGAATACTGACAATCTCTGGCTGCGCTGGGCGGCCCTGCTGCATGACATCGGCAAGGCACCGACCAAAAAATTTGTGGAAGGAACCGGCTGGACTTTTCATGGACATGAATTTCTGGGTTCCAAAATGGTGAAAAAATTATTTCACCGGCTGAAACTACCGCTGGGAGCTGATCTGAAATATGTACAGAAGATGGTGAAGCTTTCTTCCCGGCCCATTGCACTGATTACCGATGATACCTCAGATGCGGCTTTGCGAAGACTGCTATTTGATGCCGGCGACGATCTGGAGGATCTTTTTACCCTTTGCAAGGCAGATATTACAACCAAAAATGCACGCAAACAAGAGAAGTTTAAAAAGAATTTTGAGTACGTGGCGGCGAAAATAAAGGAGGTGGAAGAGAAAGATCAGATTCGCAATTTCCAGCCGCCGGTGACGGGAGAGGAGATTATGGATCTGTTTGGCCTGAAACCCGGACGCGAGATCGGAATCCTGAAAGAAAAAGTGAAGGAGGCTATTCTGGAAGGTGAAATAGCCAACGACCATGCGCAAGCACGTTCGTTTGTCATTGAGCAGGGGAAGCTGCTTGGTCTGAATCCGGTAACCTGATTTTTTTGCAGCATTTAAGTCCGGTGTGACGCCGCTATGCTTCATATTTAAGATTTATTTAACCATTCACTTGAATCCAGACCACATAATTTTGCGTAATTTTGTGAGGTAACTCACTAAAATCACAAAACTATGGCAAATATTACACTGCATGGAAATGCAATTCACAGCATCGGAAATCTACCCGAGAACGGAAGTACGCTTAAGGATTTTTCACTGATTGATGAAGATCTGAACGAGAAAACCAAAGGCGACTATCAGGGAAAAAAGAAAATTTTCAATATTTTTCCGAGTATTGATACAGGAGTCTGTGCGGCATCGGCAAGAAAATTCAATGAAGAAGCCGGAAATCTGGAAAATACAGTGGTCATTAACGTGTCCCGCGATCTGCCTTTTGCGCTGAAGCGGTTTTGCGCTGCCGAAGGTCTGGATCATGTAGATTCACTGTCCGATTTCAGAGGTAGTTTCGGCGAAGATTACGGCGTTACGCTGAGCGATTCTCCACTGAAGGGATTGCTGAGCCGCGCGGTTATTGTGGCCGACGAAAATGACCGGGTAATCTATACCGAGCAAGTGCCGGAGATAGGACAGGAACCGGATTATTCTGCTGCGCTGAATGCTGCCGGATAACAGCATAAAACACATGTATATAACCTTGAAGTTTTTGCTTTAAGGTTATTTTTTGACTGAAGATTTATGATCAATCCCACAGAAAGTGCTGCCATGCGACTCATCTATGCTCATTTTCTCCTCAGTGAAGAGAACGTGACAGCGATTGTGAAAGCGCACCAGCCTGTACAAGTTGGCAAAGGTGAATTGTTGCTGCTTGCAGGTCAGGTAGCAAAGGAGTATTATATTGTAGAAGAAGGGCTCGTGCGGGCGTTTGTCACAGGATTACAGGGTCAGGAAATTACCACGGAGTTTTTCTGTGAGAATGAAATCGCGATCGTTCCTGCTTCGCTATTCCACCATATTCCGTCACAGGAAACGGTACAGGCGGTCACAGACTGTATGCTCTGGAAGATTGATTACGAAACCTTTCAAGCACTTTTTGAACAGATGGAAGGCCTGCGGGAGTGGGGCAGAGCCTGGTTTGCCTATCAGGTGTTTGCCATGAAGCAGCGCTCACTGGATCTGGTTACAGAAACGGCATCGACCAGGTATTTGAAGTTGCTGGCAGAAAAGCCTCAGATTGTCCGCCAGGCACCGCTGAAACATATCGCTTCGTTTTTAGGAATTACCGATACTTCCCTCAGCAGAATCCGCAAGGAAATTCTGGGCAAACCGCAGTAGCCGGTGTCTCTTGTCTGACGCTCAGAACACGTTCCGGTTGTGAATTCAGTGCGGTGTATGAATGTGGTTTTCGGAGTGTTTTTGTAATACTGTTCAATTTGTCTGAATGAAATCAATGCTTCGTCATCATATTATTTGTATATTTAAAGAATTGTTGTATATTTAAAAGAAAAAATTATGGACCCCATTAATATTGAAATCGTGATTCTGGAACCTTTGGAAAAGGTATGGAACTATATGCATGACCCGAAGCATATTACCAAATGGAATTTTATTCAGGATAACTGGTATTGCCCCCGGGCTAGCAATGATTTCAGGGTAGGGGGCAGGTTTGAAGCCCGGATGGAGGCAAAAAACCACTCTTTCGGCTATGACATCGTAGGCGTGTATGATGAAATTATTCCCCATCAGTTTGTACAATATACGTTATTTGATGGCCGCAAAGTGGAAGTGTATTTTAATAAAATAGACGACAATACCACGCAGGTAAGACAGATTTTTGATCTGGAATTTAGGAATTCACGGGAGATGCAGCGCAATACCTGGTACAATATTCTGAATAACTTTCATAAATATGTAGAAAATAACTGAGGTTAACTGCCCGGTGATTTTCATTCAGAAATCATCATATTTTTGTTAATTACATCTGTTCACCACATTCTTTCTGAGTGTGGTTGTTTCGTCTCTGCCGAAATTTTACGATATTTGTACGCTGAATAAAATAGAATTTCGGGTGCTGGTTTTTCCGGTTTACAGGAGGTGCAGGGACCCGGTACGCAATCAAAATAATTAGAATGAAAATTTCAAACAACTGGCTACAGGAATACATTAAAACAGATTTAAAACCCAAAAAAATCGCCGAATATCTTACCGATACCGGTCTGGAAGTAGAAGGAATTGAATCGTTTGAAAGTATCAAAGGAAGTCTGCAGGGAATCGTAGTGGGCAAGGTGATAAGCTGTGAAAAACATCCGAATGCTGACCGCCTTAGCAAAACTACGGTAGATGTGGGAACCGGGACTTTGCTGGACATTGTTTGCGGTGCGCCCAATGTGGCGGCGGGGCAGACCGTAGCCGTGGCCACCGTAGGAACGACTATTCATATGCCGGATGGTGGTTCGTTTGAAATTAAAGAGGCAAAAATCCGGGGCGAAAAATCCCAGGGGATGATTTGTGCCGAAGACGAACTCGGTCTGGGCAAAAGTCATGAGGGCATTATGGTGCTGGATGATGAAAAATATGTGGTGGGTGAGCCGCTGGCCACTTACTTTGGTATGGTACAGGATGAGGTATATGAAATAGGTCTTACGCCAAACCGTACAGACGCCATGTCACATTATGGGGTAGCCAGAGACCTGAATGCCTTTTTGGTAACTAACAATATTAAACCTGAATTCGAAAAAGTAAGTGCCCGCACACTGAATCCTGAGGGTACCACAGATTTTCAGCTGGAAGTTGAAGATTCAGAATTATGCCCCAGATATATTGGCGCCGTACTGCACAATGTCACGGTGGCCGAATCGCCTGCATGGCTGAAAAACCGCCTGCTGGCCATAGGAGTACAACCCATCAATAATGTGGTGGACGTGACCAATTATATGCTGCACAGTTACGGGCAACCGCTGCATGCATTTGATGCAGGCAAAATTGGCGGCAACAAAATTATTGTAGGAACAGTGGAAGCCGGGACCCCGTTTACTACTCTGGAAGGTACGGAGCGCAAGCTGAATGGCAGTGAAATCATGATTAAAGACGGCAATCACCAGCCACTGTGTATTGCCGGCGTGTTTGGCGGAATGGATTCCGGTGTGTCAGATGCCACCACCAAAGTGTTTTTGGAAAGTGCATACTTCAATCCGGTGGCGGTGCGCAAAGCGGCTAAACATCATGGTCTGAATACCGATGCTTCTTTCCGTTTCGAGCGGGGGGCAGATCCGCACATCACCCACATTGTACTCACACATGCTGTAGCATTGCTGGAAGAAATAGCCGGTGCTAAGCTGGTAGCACCACCACTGGAGCATTATCCTACCCCTGCAGAGGATCATTATATTATTTTAAGATTCTCAAAAATTGAACAGATACTGGGCATCAAAATCCACATGGAGAAAATCAAAGAGATTCTGAAGGCACTGGAAATCAAAATTCTGAATGATATTCCGAACGGACTGGAGATTTCGGTTCCTGCATACCGTGCAGATGTGACCAGAGAAATAGATGTCATTGAGGAAATACTCAGAATATATGGCTATAACAAAGTGGATTCCCCAAAGAAAATATCATACTCGCCCGTAAAACTGAATTTTGACGGCCGCGAGGCGCTGGAGAATTCCTGGTCGTCTATGCTGAAAGGCAATGGTTTCAATGAAGTCATGAACAACTCGCTCACTGCTGTAAAGGATGAAACGGATGCCGTAAAACTGCTGAATCCGCTGAGTAAAGAACTTGCTTTCATGAGAACATCTTTACTGGAAGGTCTTCTGGATAATGCAGAGCATAATATTCACCGCAAATCTCCGGATTTGAAGTTCTTTGAACTTGGAAATATTTATCATAAAAATCCAAACCGCAATGTCGGC
This sequence comes from Chryseobacterium sp. MFBS3-17, assembly GCF_020687745.1. Lineage (GTDB taxonomy): Bacteria > Bacteroidota > Bacteroidia > Flavobacteriales > Weeksellaceae > Marnyiella. The sequence goes on along the minus strand of NZ_JAJEWK010000010.1, from coordinate 13,278 downwards.
GGAAGTTATGCGCGCGAAAGAAAGCAACTCGCCATGCTGGTCACCGGCAGGGAAAAGGCTGAGAACTGGCTGCTCCCGAAATCGGCCACTAATTTTTACTTTCTGAAAGGATATGTCATGCAGCTGCTGAGTCTGCTGAATCTGAATACCGAAGAAAAACCGCTGGAAGATGAGCGTTTTTCTGACGGACTTGAAATCGTTTCCGGCCGCAACACCATTGCCAGACTCGGGAAAGTTGCGCCACAACTACTGAAAGAATTTGATGTGGACCAGGAATGTTTCTACGCCGAAATAGAAGTGGACCATGTACAGGAAATCAGACCGAAAGGAAGTTTTAAATTCCGTGATATTCCGAAGTTCAATGTGCTGCGCCGCGACCTGGCACTGCTGATAGATCAGCATATTTCCTACAATGACCTCTATGCTTCGGCATTGGAAAATAAGTCAGAATTCCTGAAAAAAGTCAATCTTTTTGATGTGTATGAAGGGGATAAACTGCCGGCGGGCAAAAAATCTTATGCCATGAGTTTTGAGTTGCTGAACGAAGAAAAAACCCTGGAAGAAAAGGAAATTACGGAAGTAATGAATGGTCTTGTAACAAAATTCCGTTCAGAATTCGGTGCAGAGCTTCGCGGCTGATGCGCAATATATCGACATTTTTTTGGCATAGTTTCTGAAAATAATACCCTGCGATTTTCGTTATAGAAACGAAAACGAAAAATTAAATATTTAAAAATTTTATGAAAAAGCTGATCATGACCGTATGTGCCTCTGCACTGCTCATTGCCTGCGGAGTAACCGGAACGGGAACAAACGGCGGAAAGCAGCCGTCACTGGTGAATACCAAATGGCAACTGGCAGACCAGGTGAAAGGTAAAACGCCTACCCTGAATATTGAAAACGGAAAAATAACCGGAAACGGTGGTTGTAATAATTATTTCGGAAACCTGGCAGCCGATGAGGCTACCGGATCTTTCTCTGCAGGAAGTATAGGGGCTACCAAAATGGCCTGTCCGAATATGGACGCAGAGCAGGCATTTTTCGGAATGCTGCCGAAAGCCAATAAATACCGGGTAAGCGGCAATTCACTGGAGCTTTACAAGGACGGATTACTGCTGTTGAAATTCAGCAAGGTACAGTAAAATAAAAAGGAACTCATTTTCAGAGTTCCTTTTGTTTTATTCTTCGTCGTCTTCTTCGTCGTCATATTTCGCGAGTTCCTCATCGCACCATTTGAAGGCCTGTTCCACAACTTTGGTTGCTTCTTCTGCCATCGTTTCCTCATCATCACCCTCCAGATCATCCAGCCACTCTACCTCTTCTTCTTCTACGTTCAGAATGAACCTTGGATACTCGGTGTGCACTACAAATAAATCTTCCGGCATCTCGGAATTATCGGCTAATAAAAACTTTGGTATTTTCATTTTCTAATGTTTTAAAACTCATCAAAGATAAATAATTTATCTGTATTTGTTTTCGTCCAGAGTAATTTTTTGCAAAACTTTGTGCTTTGTTAACGTATTTCGCCTCAGTGTATCCTCTTTCTTGAAAGTAAGGGTAAGATTGGACTGTACAGTAGAAAAAAGTTCTGCCAGATCAATGGCTTCTCCGTCTTCATAATTTTCTGCATAGAAAAGCAAAGGAGTTTCTTCCAGATTTTCCGCTTTCAGATAGCGTGCCGCTTCAGCCCGGTTTTCAAGATAATTTCCTCGTGCCATCCACATAAAAGCAACACCGACTCCCATACTTAAAAAGGTTATCAGATAAGTTTTCATTCCTAAAATTGGCTTTATTTTAGAGAAAAAGAACAGCCACAAAGGCAAAGTAAACATGGATATTAACCGGTAATTAATCGGATCAACCACATAAAAATACTGTATAAAAAAGGAACAGAAAATTCCGGAAACACCGGTGATGATGAAAAACATTTCGTGTTTTGTCCCCCTTTTCTTTATCATAAAATAAATCAGAACCAGCACTGTGAAAGCACCGATTCCATAAATGCCGATATTCAGGATACTTCCACCCGGATCCGTCATGTGAATAAAAGGATTAAAAGAAGTGGCGACACCTGCAAAAAATTCAGGAATCAGTTTAGAAGTAGGATAGTGGGCAATTTCCAAAGCACCATCCAGATAGGTTTCATTAAACGTATCAATGAACAGAAATTTGTACAAAACTATAAATGCAAAACCTATGAGTGAACTGATGATAAATTGTTTGCCATAACTTTTTTTCAAACTGAGAAGTCCGAAAAGAAAACTCGCTCCCATGATGAATAAGCCGCTGTAGCGGACATTGAAAATGGCGAGTAATGCCAGAGTTAACAAAAGCGTTCCTTTCCTGAAATTATACTTCTGATGAATAACGCCCTGCGAAACATACAGCAAAAGAAAAACAAAAGGCAGGGTGAAAGATTCGCTCAATGTAGCTGCGAAAATGGACACAAAACTGAACAATCCGCCTGTCAGAACCACTTCCCGGAAGTAAAAATTCTTCTTCCAGGCAAAGCAAACCATAGAAAGATAAGATAAAATGCCTACAATTTTGCTGCTCCAAAACTCACTGAAGGTGAAATAGGAAAAGAATTTTAAAATCAGTGGATAACCGAGCGGCGTGGTGGTATTATCAATAACGGGCAGCACGTTCGCAAAACGCATAAATCGTATAGAATCCGGAGAAATTCTACCTTTTTCGTTCAGGAAAATCCGGAGAACAATCATGACAATAGTGAGCGCAACCACTGAAATAATGATCCAGTGGTCGCGTTGCACCTTTTTGTTATTGTTCATCCCGGAAAGACCGTTCATTTCAGAAAGATTTAATAAGAAAAAAAGATTATTTCAAAAACATCTTCGCCACTTTTTCGGCTTTTCGGCTTTCAGAATAATCATAGAAACCTTCACCGGATTTTACTCCCAGTTTTCCGGCAGTTACCATATTGACCAATAGTGGGTTAGGGGCGTATTTCGGGTTTTTGAAACCGTCGTACATCACATTCAGAATGGCCAGACACACATCCAGACCTATGAAATCTGCCAGCTGCAGCGGACCCATAGGATGTGCCATTCCCAGTTTCATTACGGTATCTATTTCTTCTACACCGGCCACACCGTTATACAGGGTTTCTATGGCTTCATTTATCATGGGCATCAGAATTCTGTTGGCTACAAACCCAGGATAGTCATTAACTTCTACCGGAACTTTCCCTAAAGTTTTCGACATTTCGTATACCGCATCGAAAGTTTCCTTTGAAGTAGAATATCCCTTGATGATTTCTACCAGTTTCATGATCGGAACGGGATTCATAAAGTGCATTCCGATCACTTTTTCAGGTCTTTTGGTGGCGGCAGCAATTTTGGTTATGGAAATAGAAGAAGTATTGGTCGCCAGAATGCAGTTTTCAGGAGCCAGTTCGTCCATCTGCGTAAAGATTTTCAGTTTTAATTCCTGATTCTCGGTCGCCGCTTCCACGATTAAATCTGCATTTCCGCAGGCATCAAAAAGCTGGGTGAAGGTGGTGATGTTGCCGAGCGTTTCGTTTTTCTGCTCTTCTGTAAGATTGCCTTTGGCAATGATTCTGTCCAGATTCGTGCTGATGGTTTTCAGGCCTTTGTCCAGAGCTTCCTGCGAAACATCCACCAGATTGACTTTAAAATTGGTTTGTGCAAAAGTGTGTGCGATGCCGTTTCCCATGGTTCCGGCGCCGATAACAACAATGTTCTTCATGTGTATTGAATTGATTTTTTATAAAGGTCTAAAATTACGATTTTTTCACGGAAAAGCCTTATTTCCGGTGAAAGAAAAATCCCTGCCGTGGTGCATTCAGGTAATCCCAAACGGCTTTGGAGATGTCTGAAATCATTTTATTGTTTACCGCGTCGGTTTCAGATGAATCACTCACGAAAACAGAGATGGCATAATGCTGACCGTCCGGAAGGGTAATGATTCCGGAGTCATTTTCGGCGATGGTTAACGGGCCTTCCTTGCCGGACGAGCCGGTTTTGTGGGCGATGGGTGTTCCCGCAGGCAGCTGTTCTTTCAGTTTGTTGCCGCCCGTGGTGGTGTTCAGCATCACGTTCATCAGAAATTTTGTAGAAGCAGGCGACAGTATTTTCTGATGGTAAAAATCTTTGTACAGATGGTTCAGCGAGCGGGTGGTGGTATAATTCGGGTACAGGTATTCTTTGCCCTTGTGCATCCACTCTTCATTGTATCTGATCTGAAAGTTTTTCACGCCTTTTTCATCCATAAACTGTTGTACCTTTTCGGTGCCGCCCAGCAGCCGCAGTAGGATATCGCAACCGTTATTGTCACTCAGCGCTACGGTGTACCTGATGATTTCACTTAAAGGAAGTTCCATATTTCCATCGGGATATTTTTCCCGGATCGGACTCCAGGTGTTTTCCAGCAAATCCGATTTTTTTATGAATATGCGCTGGTCCAGTTTCAATTTTCCCTGATCTACCTCGTTCAGTATCGTAAGGGCTATGTGGAATTTGAACACGCTGAGCATGGGGAGTTTTTTTTCACCATCCGCATTGTGCCACTCAAAAGGGAAGTCAATTCCCTTTACGGAAACGGCTACCGTGGCATTTTTACCTTCGGTAATGTGGTTGATGGTCTTTTTTAATGCTGATTTCTGTGCCGGCAAAATGGCAAACATCAGAGTGAATAGAAATAAGAGACGGTTTTTCATGCGATGTGTTTAAAGTTCTGATTCTTCTTCTGCAATTTCCATTTGCCACAGCAACAAAGCAGCTTTTGTACTGCCTTCCTCTGCGGCTTTCTCAAATTGTTCCCGGGCTTCCTGCTCCTTTCCGGTTGCTTGTAAATAACTGCCCATCAGCAGATAGCCATCTGCATCGCCGGATTGAATGATTTTTTGCGCCAAACCTTCCAGTTCGGGGTTTTTTGTTATGCTCGTTTTCTTTCCGGAAAGCAACTGAGATACACCGCCGGACAAGTTCATCAGCCTGAGGGCAAAAAATTCTTTGCAGGCTTTCATCAAACCTTTTCCGCACAAATCGTTCAGTGTGTCCGCATATTTATGGTTTGCATCTTCGTCAAAAAGCATGGTGAAATCCCGGTTTTTGGCCGTGCGCAAATAATATTCATTCAGCAGTACGGCTGTGCGTTGTGCAGCTGCATCATCCCGCCGGTTGTTGGTCACGGCAGAATCTTTTTTCTGCCAGCGTTCTCCTTTCACATAACCGGTAGCGAGGCCTGTAAGCTGATTGCCTTTCAGTTTAAAAATGAAGACATCGGTTTTATCTGTAAAAATAAATACGCTGTCATTTTTCACGAAGAAATCTTCGGTCCCATATCCGGAAATATCTACTTTGCCATTGCCATCGAAGGAAAAATAGGGGTAGAAACTTGTATCCCCTTTTTGCTGATAGTAGCCGGTAAGGCTGTTATTGATCTGTTGTGCCCAAAAGAGAACAGGCAGCAAAATGAGGAGTATAGTGGATCTTTTAATCATAATTTCGGGTATATTTTTGACCTTCCTTCAGCAAAGTACCTTCGCTTTCAGAGGTTTTAAAAAGAGTAGGGAGGTAGGTGCGGCTGCCATCAATGCGGTTGATGAAGACCGAAAAATGCAGGTGTGGCCCATTGGAATATCCGGTATTACCACTATACCCGATCAGCTGACCTCTGCTCACAAAATCACCTTTTTTTACGGAGACGCCGTTTTGTTTCAGGTGGGCATAATCTGCGAAGGTGCCGTCTTCATGCTGAATCAGGATGCGGTTATTGAATTTGGCACAGGAAATGTCGGGGCAGTTGCGGTGATGGTGGCTCACGGTTTCTACCACAATTCCTTCCCGGGCGGCAAAAATTTCATCGCCTGTTTGCAGGTCGAAGTCCAGCGCCTGGGCGTTCTGGTGTGAGAATTTTCCGTAATAACCCTGATAGATCCGCTGGGTTTTTCCTTTTTCAAAAGGCAGCGAATAGATGTGATTCTGATCGTAATCCTGTTGCAGGGCATTGCCAAAATTAAAGGTATTGGTGTATGAAAATTTGTTGGCTGCATTCTTCTTAACCGGCGTCAGGGTAGCAATCAGAAATTTCAGGGTGTCTGCAGGAACCACTACTATTTCCCGGCTCGGCAGGGACGAGGTTACATTCTGGAGTTTAAATTCAAAGCGGGCAGACATCTCCATGGGCTCCTGATTGTCTGCATAGATGTGCACCACGCCGTCTTTTACTTCGTTATAAAAGCGGATGTCCCATGGACTTTGGGCAAATCCGGAGGTGGCGATCAGGAGAAAGAAAAGCAGCAGCAGTTTTTTCATGAATTCACAACGGGCTGGGCAGTAATCAGTTTCATAATTTCCAGTGCTACTTTCAGGGCTTCTGTGCCGTCTTCCAGGGAAACTTCTACATTTTTATCTTCCAGTACCGCGGTGGCGAAGCTTTCCAGTTCATCCAGAATGGCATTGTTCGGCCGGATGTCCGGATATTCAAACAGAATCTGATTCCGTTCGCCTTCCGCATTTTCAATAATCATGTCGAAATCGCTGGGTTGTTCGGGAGCAGGCTTCATGCGGATCACTTCTGACTTTTTCTCGAGGAAATCCACAGAGATATAAGCATCTTTCTGGAAAAATCTGGATTTTCTCATGGCTTTCATAGAAATTCGTGAAGTGGTGAGATTGGCCACGCAACCGTTTTCAAATTCGATGCGGGCATTGCAGATATCCGGAGATTTGGAAACCACGGATACGCCGGAGGCATGGATGTTTTTTACCGGTGATTTTACTATGGAAAGCAGAATGTCCAGATCATGGATCATCAGGTCCAGCACTACGGAAACATCGGTGCCGCGGGGATTAAACTCCGCCAGGCGGTGAATTTCAATGAACATGGGATTCTTAATGAAATCCTTTGACCCTATAAATGCCGGGTTGTACCGCTCTACGTGGCCTACCTGCGCTTTTATGCCGAATTCACGACACTTTCTCAGAATTTCTTCGGCCTGTTCCAGGGTTTGGGTCACCGGTTTTTCAATGAAAAAATGTTTGCGGTTTTCAATGGCCTTCAGCGCATAATCGTAATGATACAGTGTGGGCGTTACAATATCCAGCATGTCAATTTCTGCCAGCAGTTCGTTGAAATTTTCAAAATACCGGTAGCCGAATTCCGCTTCCAGTTTTCTGCCGTTTTCTGCATCGGGGTCATAAAAGCCCACTAAATTGTATTTTTCTGACTGATTTAATAATTTCAGATGAATTTTGCCTAAGTGACCGGCACCTACCAAACCTGCTTTGAGCATAGAATTTTTCTTTTGCCAAAGATAAGAATTTTGATTTTCCGGAGCACCGGTGTTCCCGGCATCGGTTGAAATTTCGGTCGGCACGGCTCCGGCAGAGCGCTGTTTCGGTATTATTCGGGATGCTTATTTTCTGCTTTTATTTTTAATTTTAAGCAGTTAAAGAATCTGAACCTGCTGAAAAGGTGCCGCTTGCAGTTTGCTGATAGATTTTAGATGAAAATTTAAAGAGGCTCTCAATTCTATTTCCTATTTTTGTGGGATGCAGGATTCATTTTTACACAAAGGAAAAAGAAAGATTCTGGTAACGTACCTTCGCGAGAAAGCAGGTATTGCCGATGAGCATGTGCTGAAAGCCATGAACGAGGTGCCCCGTCATCTGTTCATTGAAAGTATTTTTGAGGACTATGCCTATGAAGACCGAGCATTTCCGATCGCGGCCCGGCAGACCATTTCGCATCCCTCTACTGTGGCAGAACAAACCCAATTGCTGGAGCTGAGTGCCGGAGAGAAAGTCCTGGAAATAGGAACCGGAAGCGGATACCAGACCGCTGTGCTCGTGGCCATGAACGCTTTGGTCTATACCATCGAACGGCAGAAGGATCTGTATGATTTTTCCACAGAAAAACTGAAAGAACTGCATTTGCGTCCCAAATTTCAGGTCTTTGGCGATGGTTTTGCCGGACTGCCTACCTTCGCTCCGTTTGATAAAATTCTGGTGACCTGCGGCGCAGAAATGTTGCCGGTACAATTGCTTCATCAGCTGAAAATAGGGGGCATGATGGTCATTCCTTTGGGCAAAACAGATGAACAGATTCTGACCCGCTTTACCAAAAAATCTGACAAGGAATTTGAGAAAGAAGAATTTGGTGCCTATAAATTTGTGCCCATGCTGGGAAGCACCAGCAAGTAACCCGCTTTTATTTTTAAATAATCATTAATCTGAAATACGCTAACCTCCATGACATTCCAGGAACAAATACAGCAGGGAATACCCGCCACACTTCCGCAGCCGAAACCTTATGAAACCCATATCAACCACGCCCCGAAGCGTAAAGAAATTCTGACGGACGAAGAGAAAAAACTCGCGCTGAGAAACGCTCTGCGCTATTTCGATCCGGAATTTCATGCAGAACTGTTGCCGGAATTCCGCCATGAACTGGAAACCTACGGCCGGATTTATATGTACCGGTTCCGCCCGGACTACGAGATCAAGGCTAGACCCATTTCAGAATATCCCGGCAAGTCCGAGCAGGCCAAAGCTATTATGTTGATGATTCAGAATAACCTGGATTATGCCGTGGCACAGCATCCGCATGAGCTCATTACCTATGGTGGAAATGGCGCCGTGTTCAGCAACTGGGCCCAGTACCTGCTCACCATGAAATACCTCTCCCAAATGACCGATGAACAGACGCTGGTCATGTATTCCGGACATCCCATGGGACTTTTTCCGTCTCATAAAGATGCGCCCAGGGTAGTGGTGACGAACGGGATGATGATTCCGAACTATTCCAAGCCGGATGACTGGGAAAAGTTTAATGCACTGGGCGTAACCCAGTACGGGCAAATGACGGCCGGGAGCTATATGTACATCGGTCCGCAGGGTATTGTGCACGGCACCACCATTACGGTGCTGAATGCCTTCCGCAAAATTAAGAAAGAACCTCAGGGCGGCTTGTTTGTAACCTCCGGTCTTGGCGGCATGAGCGGCGCACAGCCCAAGGCCGGAAATATTGCAGGCTGCGTGACGGTTTGCGCAGAAGTCAACCCGAAAATCACACGGATCCGGCATGAGCAGAAATGGGTAGATGAGATTTTTGAAAATTCCGATGCGCTGGTGGAAAGGGTGCGGTCTGCTCAGCAGAGTAAAGAAACCGTCTCACTGGCCTATCTTGGAAATGTGGTGGAAGTATGGGAGAAATTCTATGAAGCCGGCCTTAAAATTGACATTGGCTCAGATCAGACTTCGCTCCATAATCCGTGGGCAGGCGGCTATTATCCTGCGGGACAAAGCTTTGAAGAATCCAACCGCATGATGGCCGAAGAGCCCGCACGCTTCCGGGAACAAGTGCAGGAAAGTCTGCGCAGACATGCAGCAGCCATTAACCGGCATACTGCTCAGGGAACCTATTTCTTTGACTATGGAAATGCATTTCTGCTGGAAGCCGGCCGGGCAGGGGCAGCAGTGATGGCAGAACACCCCACGCCGGGGCGTGAGTTCAGATATCCGTCTTATGTACAGGACATTATGGGACCCATGTGTTTTGATTATGGTTTCGGTCCGTTCCGATGGGTGTGCACCAGTGGCAAGCCGGAAGATTTAAAGAAAACCGATGATCTGGCTTGTGCAGTTCTGGAGGAAATGATGCGGGAGTCGCCGGCAGAAATCCAACAGCAGATGCAGGATAATATTCAATGGATCAAAGGTGCGCAGGATAATAATCTTGTGGTGGGTTCCCAGGCCAGAATTCTGTATGCAGATGCCGAGGGCCGTATGAAAATAGCGGCAGCCTTTAACCTGGCCATCAGCAGAGGGGAAATTGGTGCGGTAGTTCTGGGTCGTGATCACCATGATGTGTCCGGTACCGATTCTCCGTACCGTGAAACCTCCAATATCTATGACGGATCCCGGTTTACCGCAGATATGGCCATACAGAATGTGATAGGAGACAGTTTCCGGGGGGCCACCTGGGTGAGCATTCACAATGGCGGCGGCGTAGGCTGGGGCGAGGTGATCAACGGTGGTTTCGGAATGCTGCTGGATGGCTCGGCAGATGCAGACCGCAGACTGAAATCCATGCTGTTCTGGGATGTGAATAATGGCATTGCCCGCCGAAGCTGGGCACGGAATGAAGGCGCTGTTTTCGCCATCAAACGGGCTATGGAAGCAGAACCCAATCTGAAGGTGACGCTGCCTCACAACGTAGATGAAGGTTTATTAAACTGAAAAGTTGGTGAAAATTGGGCGTAATTTCCCATCACATTCCCTTTTTGCGTAATTTTATAGTTTAAAATAAAGCCATGAGAAAAATACAGTTTACCATAGACATAGAGGCGTCCCGCCAGCAGGTGTGGGATGCCCTCTGGAACCACGATCATTACCGGGAATGGACGGAAGTTTTTTATCCGGGAAGTTACTATGAGTCCGATCTGCAGCCCGGTTCAGAAATCCGGTTTCTCTCGCCGGGAGAAAACGGGATGTATGGGGTAGTAGAAGATGTGGTGCCGCTGCACCATGCGCACTTCCGGCATCTGGGCGAAGTGCTGGCGGGTGAAAAACAGGAAGCCATCTATGGCGAAGAAGCGATTGAACATTATGACCTTACCGAAGACAACGGCAGGGTTTCGCTCACGGCCACACTGAACATCACGGATGAATACCTGGCGCACTTTTCGGAAATATTCCCCAGGGCACTCCAGAAAGTAAAAGAAATTGCGGAGCAGTAAACGGGATGACCCTACAAACTTTGGAACTGGGAAATCCACACTGGAAATCAGGAGCTTATTCCCGCTTTCCGCTGTATCTTTTCCGGTGACGGCGTCTCCGCGCCGTCACCGGAAAAGGATGCCGCTGCAATCGGGGCTATGGGTGTGGATGCATCAGGAACGGGGTGTCCGGAAGGCATGTTGGGACTTGTTGTACGGAATTTCACGTGCGAAGCCGAAGATTGAGGTTCAGGGCAGAACAGGGGAGTGCGGGTCAGACTTTGAGAGATTAAGAGGGTTCAAGAATAAAAAAATGATGGGCACCTCTAATGCGCGTTTTGTATTGTAGATTTATATATGCGCAATTTTTCAGAGGTGAAACAATACCAATTACGCAATTGTAATAATGCACTTAAATGATTGATAAACAGCTTGTTGATTTTTTATAAAGATGTTGTACTGAATTTGATAAAAAAGTTGTATTATTGCGTATATTTAAGAGTTAGCGGCTATTATTTGACGACAGTGCAATCCTTAAACAGACAGCAAAAATTAATTAGAAAATAACGACATGGAATTTCAACACGACAAATCTTGGGACAGCTTGACAATGATTTTTGCTTCTAAACTGACAGCCAAAGATGCCTGGAACAAGTTTATAGACTTTCACGAACAGACAACGCCTAAACCTTACTGGACTGCTCTGCGACAGTTAGACATTGACAAAGAGCAAGCTGATATTGTAGAGTGGCTTCAACATCTTGTAACAGCTTCTCCTCTTCCTGACAGTGTGGTTGCACTTTGGGTTGGCATTTTAAAGTTTGCCGACAATGACAAAGAAATTCCTGCAATTTATTTAGCTGGTGCAGACAATTATGACAAAGACGATATTGATTGGGCTTGCGACCCTATTTACTTCCCTGAGAATAGATATGCTCAACCTCCATTGCTACAACAAATTGACGACATAGCAAAAACAGACGAAGACAATTATGAATTCCTTGACTGGATTTTACCGCTTGCTTATTGTGCGTTGACGCTTGACGAAATTATCAGAACGAAACTCAACAAGAAACTCTTTTTGACAAGCAAAGACAAATTATTTGTAGCCACAGGACATGACAGTGGAGATTATTTAGACATTTCAAGCATTGAATAAATTATGTGCGAACAAATAAGGACAGAGAATATAACAGCCGCTAACATCGTATTGGCAATAGTGGGGCTGACAGTTGTAAACTCAACATTTGTAATTCTATTGGGCATTTGTGCAAATGTTGGGCTGACGTTTTCCAAATGCCCCACCATCGCCAATACGTAAACCGTTGGCTGTAATTTTAACTGAACACCATAATGAAAAGAATATTTGTAATTTCATTGGTTTTAGTGTCTGCATCTGTTTGGGCACAATCCACACCTTTTACGTCTTTACCATTTACAGTAGAGAATAATCATATTTACTTTTACTGCAAAGTAAATGAAACAGATAGTATAAAATTTCTCTTTGACACTGGAGCCAATGGTTCTGTTATCAATAAACAATCATTAAAAAAACTAAATCTTAATATCAATGGAAAATCCTTGAATCAAGGGTCGAATGGCGTAAATGAAGTAGAGAGTAGCTCTGGTAACAAAATAAAAATTGGAAACATCCTAAAAAAGGATATTTCATTTACTATAATCTCTTTTGAGACAGATAAATTTGATGGAGTTTTTGGAACAGATTTAATGAAAGGACATATTATTGAAATCGACTACCACAATTTAAAACTTAATTTTTTTATAAAAAATGACAATAGCATAAATTATACAGAGTTCACAAAATTAAAACTATATTCTTCTGATATTTATCCTAGCTATATAAAAAGTACAATTATTATTAAAGGTAAAAAGTATAAAGGTCTTTTTGGTCTTGATACGGGAGCAGACAATGTGTTAACTATTGCTTCCCCTTTCGCCAAAAAGAACGACTTCATCAATAAAGCTACAAAAATTGGTTCATCAAGATTTCTCGGTTCTAATGGAGTAGAATATGAAATGCCTATTGTTCTTTTCCCAGAAGTAGAATTTGCAAAGAAACATCTCTATCGCATACCTGCGGCACTTTCTAATGTAACAGAAGGAATAGATGCAACAGACAAATTAGCAGGTTTTTTTGGGAATGCGTTTCTGAACAAATTCAATATAATCCTTGACTATGACAATGGGAATATCTATTTCAGGCTAAACAACAACTTATATAAAGAATATTACGAATAAAAAACTACAGCCAACATCGTATTGGCGAAATGGCGGTTTAAGGAAAAAATTGAAATTTTCTCCTTTTTTTGTCGCAACAGCCTTTTATATTTCCTTTTTTCATAAATTTAGAAAATAATAAAAGGCTGTTGCTTAGCTTAGTGCAAAATTGAAAGTTTAGGCTTTCTAATCCGCCACTATCGCCAATACGCGGCCCGTTATGTGAGATTTTGAGAAAACATACCGAAGAAAAAATATTAACGGAATTTAAGAAACACAATATTTGTATTTTGTTTTTCGTTAACAATAAAAATCTATTAAAATACCTTTAATGT
>NZ_JAJEWK010000012.1 GCF_020687745.1 Chryseobacterium sp. MFBS3-17 | reverse complement strand
TAGTCCTTAACTCCTCCGGAGATTTTTTTTTGTAGCCATTTTATATGTTTTTTAGGGTTTAATAAAAACAAAATTACTAAAACGGCGAATGGGAAAGCTACCGGAGGTTTAGTTCAACATAGTATTTGCAAAAGGCGGGGTTGAAGGAATAATAGAACTACCAGTTGCATTTAGTCGCGCCTGCTTTTTCGTTCCACAATATTTTTGTAATTTAGTTCCACGAAAAAAGCATTCGCTTCGGTTGGTCTGAACTTGAACTTTCGTTCAAATTAAGCCCGCCCTTCGCAAATACTTTTTCCGTTAGCAGAAATTCTACACAAATGGAACGTATAAATACAGATGAAATTAAAAATTGGATTGCTCCATATTTAACTGTTACTGGTGATACTCCTGAAGTTAACAAAATATTAAAGGATACAAATATTCTTAAATATTTTCAAGAATTAACTTTGCCAAACATTTTTGAAAAATATGCTATTATTCTTCATTCTTTTTGGATATTTAATCTCACTAAAAACCAAATTAAAAGATTAAATCTAGAAGGAAAAGATATTCTAAAATCCGAACCTGAATTTCCTGAGAATGAATATAATTCAATTTCTTGGTGCAATTTTTATAAATTTAAAAATGCTGATTTTGAATTAAAAAATGCAGTAGAAAATAGTGTTGATTGGAAATTCCCTTTTAAACAGATGAATAATGAACTTTATCCAGGTGAAGGAATAATGGATAATAAACATTTATTAGAAATTTCAGGTCTAGGATTAAAATATTTTGGAGATGAAAATCTTGAAGTTTATTACACATTTTTAGCAACAAATAATTGGGACGAAGACAAAATGTATCGAGTAAAAACTTCTGAACTAATAAACTTGATTGAAAATGAAGACACAGAAAAAACACCGAGTCTAATTTATAGTATTGATAAAAATTGGGCAATAAATACAGATATAGATTTACAATTTTCGGTGATTGGAGGAAATGAAAATTTTATAAATGAGTTAATTAATAATAATCCTGATGAAATCTATGCTATTATCTAAAAAGAACTTCTGCTAACATCGCATTGGCAAAATGGCGGGTGAAGTGCAAGATTGAAGTTTTGTGATTTTTATTCCGCCGAATGTGTTTCGTTCCACTTTTTTTGTTAATTTAGTTCCACGAAAACACATCGGCTACGTTTCGTGCTAAATTGAACTTTTCGTCCAATTTAATCCGCCACTTCGCCAATGCGTTTTCCGTTAGGCGACATTTTATGAAAACACTGTTCCAAAAGAAAATTTCTATCAGACAAGTAAAAGAAATTGAAAAACATCTTATTGAAAATCTTAATAAGTTTGATGAAAATTTTGCGTTTGTTTATTCCAAAAAAATTTCTGAAATAACAAACATTTATTTTACTATTAATCCAAAAGGAATTTCATTAATGCGTGAAATTAAAGATAAAAATGGATACACTCAAATTAGAAAATCTTTCAATGAAATATTAAATATTAACGGAATAAAATTTTTCAATAATAAGACTAAATCATTTGAAAATATACCTTGCTCATTCGCAAACTATAATTTGAATTTTATAGGAACTGAAAACCCTGAAAAATTTCATAAAGTATATGATATAAACAAAATACAAATTGAAAAATTAGATATTAAATCAATTGCAATACAAAATCCAGACAAGGTAATTGTAGAGAAAATATTGCAAAGTTTTGATATGAAAGACAAAAGAAAATTAGAATTAGAATTTTGTTTCGAAATTGAATTCGAAAACGATAAATATTACACAGTATTAAATTTCGAAAATGGAAATTATATTGCGATAGATAGAAAAGCAAATGTTTACTATTTAAATCACGATTCCGAAATCAGAATAAGAAAAATTAGTGAAGATATATCTGAATTTATATCTCACTTCGATGGAAATAAATTAGAACTCGAAAAAACACTTGAATAAAAAACGTCGCCTAACATAGGTTTTGCAAAATGCGGGGTCTAGTCATTAATTGAAATTTCGTCAAAATTATTCGCAACTGCTTTTCATATTGTTTTTTTCTCTAAATTAGACAATCTGAAAAAGCATTTGCTTCGTTTCTGAATTCTTGAACTTTCAGTTCTTCGAATTCCCGCACTTCGCAAAGCCTTTTTCCGTTACCAGCAATTTTGAAAAACCGACCGCAAAGCAATATGAAAGCTAAATTTTTAAATTATTTAATAATCATTGGACTTCTGCTCAGCTCTTGTGGACAAATTTCACACGCAAAATTCGACTCAGACAAATGGAAAAATTCGGATTTAAACACAGAAGAGAATTGGGATTTAAGATGGAAAATGATGAATGATTTAAGAAAAAATCATAAGTTGGTTGGAATGAAAAAGGTTGAAATTGAAAAACTTCTAGGAAAACCTGACAGTCAAACGAATTCAGAGTTTAGTTATTATTTAGGAATGACAGGAACGGGAATAAATACAGGAAGACTAACAATAACTTTTAACGAAAATGAAATAGTTGAAAAAATCAATGTACATCAAGGATAAAAATGTAATTAGGACAATTTCCATAATTTCTTATATGCTAATCATTTTGGCTGGACAAATGATTGGACTTCCTTTTATTCTATGGTTAATTTTTACAACTTTTGACTTTGGAAATATTAACCAATTATTTGCAATATTTGGACTTGTAGGAATTACTTTAAACCTAACGAAATGGAGAACCAACATAATTGTGACCATTCTAAGTTTTTTACTTATGTTATCGCCAATAATTAGCAGATTAGTTCAAGTTCCTCTCGAAATGTTCGACTATTTAGCATTTCAAATTCCTTTGACAATTTTTATAGTAACATACTTAACATACATAATAATTAACGCAAAAGAAAAACTGCTGGTAACAAGGTATTGCCAAAAGCGGGGCTGAACGGCTTCGATTGGACATTTGTGCAAGGTTCAACATTAGTAATTCTATTGAACTTTTGTGCTAAAAATCCCCTCCTTCGGCAATACCCAAACCGTTACCAGCAAGTTTAAAAGACGACACCGCATATGACATTTAAGCATTTTGACAGACCTGAAATTTTCACTGGACTTCGTGACAGCGTAACAACTTGTGACACATGCGGACAAGAAAAACTATGTTTTGACGCTGAGGCATTTTTAGGTGGCGAGGACATCACTTCTATTTGCCCCGACTGTTTAGCAAGCGGACAGTTACGTGACAGAGATATATTTACTTGTGACGGAGACATTGCAGAACTCAAACGACAACTTAAGAACTTAAACCCATCGTTGACAGAGTTACAAATTGACGACATCGCAAATCAAAAGACCACAGAGTTGGAAAAGACAACACCACATTTGGTTACTTGGCAGGACTGGCGTTGGCCTTGTGCTGACGGTGACTACTGTAAATTTATTGGTTATGGTTCACGACCTTATTACAACTCGTTGGCGACAACAACGACAGGAGAAGAACTATTCAAAAACTCATTTTACTATAACTTAAAAGACGACTCTGACATTGACTATTTATGGCAAGACGTTCTGCCTCAAAAAGAAGTAAAAGATTTTAACGACAGCAACAAATTGGCGACACTGTTCTACGTTTTTAAAAGTTTACATTCGGACACAATAATTACAATATGGGACTGCAATTAGAACGGACGACAAGAAAACCTGCTGGTAATAGCTAAGTTTTCGTTGCGTGCGAAGCACGAACAATGAAAACCCTGTTGAACCCTTCGGCTAGCTCAGGACAGGCTGCAGCTTCGGGAGCTTTTTTCAGCATTATGGGTTTATCGACGAAGGATTTTAAAGAGATACAGGAGACTTCGGGAAGAGTCTCTTTTTTTGTGACTAATATTGGTGTTTTTTCACGGTTTTATCGTGTTTTCCTTCACTTTTGGGTATAAAATCCCTTACCCAAAATGCTAGATTTTAGGCTTTTCAAAGTTTTGGCTCATCTCCAAAAACCAACTTGGCGGACCGCGCAAATCGAACGTTGCAATCGTTACCAGATTCCCAACTTTGCAACAACTGCATTTCGGCTGAAAAGCTTTGGATGGAAGTTTTTCCATGGACTGAATGCCTAAATTCTGTTGCAGATTTTTAAGCTTCATTCGTTTCCACGTGCTGCTAAGAAAACCA
Organism: Chryseobacterium sp. MFBS3-17; assembly: GCF_020687745.1. Lineage (GTDB taxonomy): Bacteria > Bacteroidota > Bacteroidia > Flavobacteriales > Weeksellaceae > Marnyiella. The sequence continues at coordinate 432,995 of NZ_JAJEWK010000012.1, read as the reverse complement.
TAATGGCGGATTTTTACAAATCTTTTCGGCAAAATATGCATCGCAAAACGGCGGATAAACTCCTCATGGCTCAAAACCATCTGCTTTCTGATGCCTTTCTGGCGGTAATCTTTGTAACTGAACAAATCACAGAGACGAAGATTTCTGACTTCCAAACAGCGCAAACCGCAGCCGTAAAGCAACCCGATTAAGATTTTATGTTTTAAAAGTTTACAGCAGGACAACATCTGCCAAACCTCCTGTTTACTGAGCACTACAGGAAGTTTTTTCTCTTTTTTAATTTCCGGAAGACTTAGAAAACCGTAGCTCAATCCTTCTGATTTCAACAGAAAACGAAGTCCGTAAACCGTGTGTTTAAAATACGATTGCGAGGGTGATTTTGATTTTTTCTGAAGGTAAAAAAGGTAATCGTGGATCTGCTCTGGATCCAATTCTGTCGGGATTTTCCCGAAATGCAGCGACACCGCAGCCACGTGTCTGGAGTAATTACTGAACGTACTTTGGCTTCTTCCAGGCACCGAAACGGTACGTTCGAACCGGCCTAGAAGTTTTGTAAAACCAGGCACTTCGCGCTTTGCCTGATTGATGATTTTGTTTTCTCTGAGCTCTTCTAAACTCTTTTTTTTGTTGCCATTCTAGTGATTTTTTAATTAACTTTACAAAGTAACTGATTTATGCGAATGGTAAAGCTACCGAAGGTTTAGTTCAACATGGGTTTTGCAAGATGCGGGGTTGAAGGAAATCTCAGAATATTCTAGGAAATACCCGCAAAAAAACTTTTCCATTTTTTTGTTTTTTCGTAATTTTAAAAAATGGAAAAAGTTTTTGCTAGCGTTCGGTTCTCCTCTTCACTTCCGGTTGCAGTAGCCCGCACTTCGAAAAGCCCCGTTCCGTTGTACGCAATATTCCAATAATAGTAACCTAATCAAATTCTTTTAAATATGGGACTTTTTGACTTTTTAAAAAGAAAAGAATTAACGCAAATTCAAAATTTAAATAATGATTTAGCGAAATGTAATTCTTCAAAAAAAGATTTAGAAAATAGACTTGAAAAATATTCGGCTATTACAAATGTTGAAAATGAAGTTTCCAACTTATCAGAAAAAATAAGAATTCAAAAACTTGAGTTTGAAGAATTAAACAATAAATACCAAAATGCTAAAGAAATATATAAAAATCTAAAGCATGAAGTTTCTATTTTTGAAACAAATTTAGAATTAGCAGAATTCGGAGTATACGAACCTGTTTATGATTTTGAAAAATCTGATGATTATCGAAATGAGCAAAATAGAATTATTAGTTTACAAAAAGAATTAATTCAAAACGAAAAGGCTGCAATTTCCTATACTACTTGGACAGTAAATGGTAGTGAAGCTCAAGGAAGAGCTGCTACTAAAAAATTTATAAAGCTAATCTTACGTGCTTTTAATGGTGAAGCCGATGCACTTATTACAAAAGTAAAGTGGAATAATATTAATCAAATAAGAGAAAGATTAAATAAATCATTTAATACCTTAAATGCATTAGGAAAAAGTCAAACTGTTGAAATTACACAAGAATACTTTGACTTAAAAATTAAAGAAATTTTGCTTGAATATGAATTTAGATTAAAAAAGCAACAAGAAAGAGAAGAACAAAGAGCTTTAGCTGAAGAATTAAGAGAAGAAGAAAAAGCGAAAAGAGAATACGAAAAAGCCCAAAAAGAAGCTGAAAAAGAAGAAGCATATTATCAAAAGATATTAGAAAAGGTAAAAAAAGACTATCAATCTCAAATTGGAAATCCAGAAGAATTACAGAATAAAATAGCTGAACTTGAGAAAGATTTAGAAGAAGCTAGACTTAAAAAAGAGAGAGCACTTTCTATGGCTCAACAAACAAAACGAGGAAACGTTTATATAATTTCAAACATTGGCTCGTTTGGTGAAAACGTCTACAAAATTGGAATGACTAGACGTTTAGAGCCGTTAGACAGAGTTAGAGAATTAGGCGATGCGTCAGTTCCTTTTAAATTTGATGTTCATGCAATGATTTATAGTGACGAGGCAAGAACATTAGAATATGAACTTCACAAAGCATTTGCTGATAGAGCTCTTAATTTATTCAACTTTAGAAAAGAATTTTTTAATGTTACACTTGAAGAAATCGAACAAAAAGTAAAAGAGCTTGGGTTTAAAGCAGAATTCTCTACAATTCCTGAAGCGGAAGAGTTCAATGAAACTTTAGCAATAAAAGAAAAACGAAAGTTATCTGAGTTTGAAAATGAAGTTTTAGAAGAGGAAAAATATCCAGACTCATTATATTAATAAATACTGCGTACAACAAGGGTCGCCGTTGCACAACCCCAATTTTCTGGAAGTATTGGCAAAAATGCACGAAATATGACCTCTTCAGAAGCGATTTTGGGGAGGTTTTTATTTACGGTGGGAAAATTATTCGGGATTTCAGGTGGGCTTATACGCGGGCTGTGACGGTTCTGATGAGATGGTTCTGGCAAAACCACAAATTCATCCCTGTACGGGTAGAATTTGGGCATTTCGGTGAACTTTTCGGGTAACACTATAAATCATTACCATAACCAACTGGATAACAATGTTTTACACGATTATTTTCAACAAAAAACCTTCACCATCAAAAAATAGTTTAACTTTGGGGGAGTTGTGCAACAAGCACATCGTATTGGCAAAATGGCGGGAGGAAGTGAAAAGTTGAACTATTCGAAAAATTTATCCGCCGCTGCTTTTCATCTTATTTTTTTGTGTAATTTAACAATCTGAATAAGCATCGGCTACGTTTAGTCTAAATTGAACTTTTCGTCCAATTTTGCCCGCACTTCGCCAATACTTTTTCTGTTATGCGTCACTCTATCCGACCACACGTACAAACATCAACCGACAACAAATTGACAAAATATGAATAAAATATTTGCTCAACAAAATTACATATCGTAATATTGCAATATTAAATTTGACTGAATTATGGGAGCGACCAAAACAGAACATTTCACGGACAAGCAAAACCAAATTGCGACACTTGCTAAAGCAATCGGACATCCTGCAAGAGTGGCAATTATTGAGTATTTAATGAAAGTGGACAGTTGCATTTGTGGCGACATCGTAAACGAATTGCCTCTTGCACAGCCGACAGTTTCGCAACATTTGAAAGAACTCAAAAATGCAGGACTGATAAAAGGAAACATTGAAGGCAACGCCATTTGCTACTGCATTGACGAAAAAGCGATTGAAAAACTACAAAATTATTTCGGTAACATCTCAACTAAACTTACGAAAAAGAAAAACGATTGTTGTTAAACCAAAAAAAAGAAAAATGAAACTTTCACAAGTAAAAGCACTTTTGCCGACATTAGACAATGTTGCGTTCAAATTAGAAAACGGAACTTTTGTACCCGAACATTTTCACGTTACGGAAGTAGGACAAATCACTAAAAACTTTATTGATTGTGGTGGTGTAATTCGTACCGAAAAAGTAGTGAGTTTTCAACTTTGGAATGCAGACGATTTTGAACACCGTCTAAAACCAGCCAAACTTTTGAACATCATCCAACTTTCGGAAGAGAAGTTAGGCATTGAAGATGCTGAAATTGAAGTGGAATATCAAAGCGATACGATTGGAAAATATTCGTTAGCGTTTGATGGAACAAACTTTATTCTGCAAAATAAAACAACAAATTGTTTAGCACAAGACAAATGTGGGATACCACAAGAAAAACAGAAAATAAAATTGTCGGAATTGCAAACGGCTCAAACATCTTCTTGTTCTCCAAATTCGGGCTGTTGCTAACCACTAAAAACAAAATGTGATGTATCAAAAACTACTCGAAGTCATTCACAACAAAATAGACGTTCACAGCATCAGCGAAGAACGTAAAATCATATTACAGCCGTTGATAGATTTTATACAGCAAAAAGTAAACAACAAGCAGGATATAAATATCAACTTCATCTGTACTCACAATTCCCGAAGAAGCCATTTGTCGCAGGTTTGGGCACAGGTAGCGTCAGCACATTTTAATATCCCAAACGTACATTGCTATTCGGGCGGTACAGAAGAAACCGCACTGTTCCCGAAAGTCGCAGAAACATTGACAGAGCAGGGATTTAATATTTTCAAAATCGCAGACACTAACAATTCTGTATATGCCATAAAGTACAGCGACAATGCTTTGCCTGTAATCGGTTTTTCAAAAAAATATGATAGTCCTTTCAATCCTGTATCGGCATTCACAGCTATTATGACCTGTTCACATGCAGACGGTGGCTGTCCGTTTATGGCAGGAGCGGAAAAAAGAATACCTATAACATTTGACGACCCTAAAATTTCAGACGGTACAACGGAACAGACAAAGGTATATGCAGAAAGAAGTTTGCAGATAGCAACAGAAATGTTTTATGTTTTTTCAATGATTAAAAAATAACTGATGCAACCAAAACTAAAATTTCTTGACAGATACCTAACCCTATGGATATTCCTTGCAATGGCGTTTGGTGTGGGCTTGGGCTATTTCTTTCCTAATATTTCCAATATAACAGACAGCCTGTCCATTGGTACAACCAATATTCCGTTGGCAATAGGTTTGATACTGATGATGTATCCGCCTTTGGCAAAGGTAGATTATACATTATTGCCTCAAGCATTTAAAGATAAAAAAGTAATCGGCATATCCTTAATTCTGAATTGGGTTATCGGTACCGTGCTGATGTTCGGGTTAGCCGTTCTGTTTTTAAGGAACGAACCCGATTATATGGCAGGGTTGATTTTGATAGGATTGGCAAGGTGTATCGCAATGGTTATCGTATGGAGTGATTTGGCAAAAGCCAACAGAGAATATACGGCATTATTGGTAGCGTTAAACAGTATCTTCCAGATATTGAGTTATAGTTTTTTGGTTTGGCTTTTCATCAACGTATTACCAAATAAATTAGGATTAGCCAATTTCAATGTAAGCGTATCAATGAAAGATGTAACTGAAAGCGTTTTGATATACTTGGGTATTCCCTTTTTCGCAGGTTTTATAAGCCGTTACGCATTGGTAAAATCAAAAGGCATTGAATGGTATAACAGGAAATTCGTACCCAAAATATCGCCCATTACACTTTACGCACTATTGTTTACCATTGTACTGATGTTCAGTCTGAAAGGCGACAAGATTTTGGAATTGCCAATGGATGTGATAAAGATAGCAATACCGCTAATCATCTATTTTGTACTGATGTTTTTCGTGAGCTTCTTTGTAAATAAAGCTTTGAACGTCCCTTACGACAAAAACGCATCAATCGCATTTACAGCCACAGGAAACAATTTTGAATTGGCGATAGCCGTATCAATAGCGGTTTTCGGTATTCATTCGCCACAAGCATTTGTGGGCGTTATCGGACCATTGGTTGAAGTGCCTGTACTTATAATTTTAGTTCGAGCAAGTTTATGGTTAAAAAGAAAGTACTATCCCGAGACGTAAAAAATAATAGCATAAATAATATACAATAAGGAACTGACAGAAAAGGGCAGCCGCTAACATTGGTCGCCGTTGCACAACCCCTCTTTTCTGGAAGTATTGACAAAAATGCACGAAATATGACCTCCTCAGAAGCGATCTTGGGGAGGTTTTGATTTACGGTGGGAAAATTATTCGGGATTTCAGGTGGGCTTATACGCGAGATGTGATGGTTCTGAGGAGATGGTTTTGCCGAACTAAAAAATTACCGTCGGAGTATGTAGCTTTGGGTTTTATCAGAAAATTGCTACATTTGATTGATTAACCACCAAAAAAAGTCTGCCTGTTTTGGGAGATGACACCCATAAAACTGATAAATAATGATGACTCAAAAAATAACCCCATCCATTTGGGTGGAAACCACAGACGCAAAACAAGTTGCCGATTATTATCTTTCCGTATTTAAGGACGGCAAACTCATAGAACATCACCAATACACAAACCCACCGGAAGCAGGAGGCAGCACATTTGAAACAGCTGTTATTGAAATTGCAGGCATGGAACTCAGCATTTTAGCAGCCGGTCCGTTTCAAAAATTTAATGAGTCCGTTTCTTTGGTGATTAACACAAAAGACCAGGCCGAGACCGATTATTATTGGGATGCCTTGACGAAAAACGGCGGGCAGGAAAGTGCCTGCGGCTGGTGCAAAGACAAATACGGCTTATCCTGGCAAGTGGTTCCCGTGGAGTATTTTGAACTGATTAACAGTACCGACCCCGCAGTGAGAGAAAAGGCAATGAAGAATACACTAAAACAGAAAAAGTTAATTCTTTCAGAACTTAAATGAGCATTGACAAACGGTACCACCTACCTGCACCGCAGACCATCATAAAATCCTTTCCACATGAAAATCCGGCAAGAACAGAAACAAGATTATCCTGAAGTGTTCCGGCTTATTGAAAATGCTTTCAAAGATGAACTATACACCAATCACCAGGAACAATTTCTGGTGGAAAGACTGCGGCAGTCTGAAGCTTTTATCCCGGAACTCTCCTTGGTGGCTGAAACAGACCGGCAGATTGTGGGGTATATCCTGCTCACACCGATTAAAATTGTAGATGAACAATCTCAGGAAACCGCTTCCCTGGCACTGGCACCTGTGGCCGTACATAAAGATTTCCGGCAGCAGGGAATTGGAGGCCAACTGATACGTGAAGCCCACCGCATCGCCCGGGAATTACAGTTTGGGTCTGTCATTCTGTTGGGTCACGAAAAATACTACCCGAAATTTGGTTACGAAATGACCCGCAATTATGGAATCAGACTGCCGTTTGATGTTCCTGATGAAAACTGCATGCTCATAGAATTATCAGAAAACGCTATGTCTCATGTACACGGTACAGTAGTCTATCCGCCGGAATTTTATGAAACGCACTGATTTATCGTACCCCACACTGCCTGCGGCACAATTCCTGTATATCCTCTGGAAACTGCTAAACCCCATAACTGTGAAACACTTTCTATTCCTGCTGATTATTCTGTGCGCCCAATCGCTTTCCGGCCAGACCACATTTCTGGTAGATAATTTCTCTAAAGATTATTTCGGAAAAGTTTACATTGCCGATACTGCCGAGGTTTTCAGTCCCGGATGGGTGGCTGTTTTTGACAAAAAAACCAACAAACAATTGTTGAAGGTTAATTCGGAGGAACTTACCTTTACATTGCACGAGGGTAAAGTACGGGCCAATGTGCAGCAACTGCCCTACGGCGAGCAGAGCTCTATTATCTATGCGGACTTTAACTTTGACGGGCAAGAGGATTTTGCGCTGATGGACGGACAAAACAGCTGCTATCATGGTCCCTCCTTTCAGATTTACCTGGCCGATGCTCAGGGGTTCAATCACAGTCCGGAGTTTACAGAACTGGCACAGGATTACTGCGGCATGTTCAGCGTAGTTGCGGAGGACCAGTCTATATTCACCATGACCAAAAGTGGTTGCTGCTGGCATCAGTATTCCGAATTTAAGGTGAAAAACAACATTCCCTACCCTATACATATCGTAGAGGAATCTCTGAGTGCCAACGGCATCACCTGGAATTATTCCGAAGAAAAACTGGTAAACGGCAAGATGGTAAAAACCCAATATCAGATGCTCGACACAGAAAACATCAGTGAAGATCTTGTCCTGTCATTCGCATTTGAGAATAAAAAAGTCATGCGGATCTTCCTGTATAATGAACGGTTGTTTTACGTTTTTACAGATGACCGTGACCATATAGAACTGATGTATGACGATACATTCCGGTATTCGGCTAAAAACAATACGCTCTCATTCACCCACCGTCAAACCACTTATACCCTTTCTGACCGCAAAATAATTGCCCGCACGCCAGCCCGCACCTATACCATGAATGCTGCCGCCAACAGTACATCCGGATCGCTGGCAAAACTCAAAAAGATGGACATTGGAAATGTGGTAAAGGAAAAGTAGAATCGTTTTTGCTTAGCTTCTCCGAGGTTGATAAATTTATGAAAGAAGATTAATTTTTATCTGAAAAACAATGCGGAAAATTACAGCAGCGCTCAATATGACCCTTGATGGAATCTTTGATCATGATGCCGTAACTGCAGATGCCGAACTGCACCGCCATTATACCCGGTTGCTGACCGATGCAGACACCATACTGTACGGCAGAATTACCTATCAGCTGATGGAATACTGGAAAACCCTTGCCGCAAAACCTTCGGGAGAACAATCAATGGATGATTTTGCAGCGGTCATGGACCGGATTCAGAAAATTGTATTTTCCACAACCCTGCACAACACAGACTGGAACACAGCACGGCTGGCCACCCTCACGCCGGAAGAAGAAGTGAAGAAACTAAAAAAAATTCCGGGTGGCGACATCCTGGTGGGAAGCCGCAGCCTGATTATTCAACTGCTGGAACGTGATCTTATTGATGAATTTCAGTTGTGCATTCATCCAGTGATAGCCGGCAAAGGCCAAAATCTTTTTGAGCATTTTAATATGCGAAAAACCTTTCAGCTGCACCGCACCAAAACATTTCAAAACGGTGCCCTGGTATGCTTTTACCACCGGTCTGAAGAAGACATTTCTGTTTAAAAAAGCACTGAGCCGCTTTCGGGCATATTATTTGAACCTTTTTTTTAAGGTCAGAATTCCCGGATTAATGAGGGAAGTTCCGGCTTACCCACCAAAATAAATATCATGACTATTGAAACCCACCAAAAAGACGGTATGATGGTTGCCGAATTCACCGCAGACGAGACCATTATCCGCACTACAGACGACGCACTGGAACTGCTCGGTAACCATTACTACAAAGGATATGACGCGATGATTCTGTACCAGAATCAGATTATTCCCGGGTTTTTTGACCTCAGAACCGGTCTTGCCGGTGAAATTCTTCAGAAATTCGCCCAATACCAGATGCGACTGGTAATTATCGGCGCATTTCACACGGTGGAGAGCGAAAGCCTGAGGCAATTCATAGAAGAAAGCAACAAAGGAAGCCATGTTCACTTTACAGATTCGCTGCCTGAAGCATTGAAAAAACTGGAAATACAGTAAAAATCAGCAGTCCGGTTCCGTAATTTCCTCAGCATTCCATATTCAGTGCAATTGCCGGATGCGTCATTTTTGCTAAATTGCAGTACCAACTGTTTTTAGACCCCAATTAATCCAGGACCATATGAGCAAAATTAAGGTGATAAAAGGCGATATTACCACCACTGCAGCAGATGCAATCGTGAATGCAGCCAATTCTTCCCTGCTGGGAGGGGGCGGCGTAGATGGTGCCATTCACCGGACCGGTGGCAGTGCCATTCTGGACGAATGCCGTAAGATTGTAGCGCGCCAGGGCGGATGCAAACCCGGTGAAGCCGTGATCACCACGGCGGGAAACCTGCCTGCAAAATTTGTGATTCATACCGTGGGTCCGGTGTGGAATGGTGGAAACCGGAATGAGGCCGGAACGCTGGCAAACTGCTATGTCAATTCTCTGTCAATCGCTGCAGAAAATGGTTGCCAAAAGATTGCCTTTCCAAACATCAGCACGGGAGTCTATGGCTATCCGAAAAATGAAGCTGCCAAAGTTTCGGTTGCGGCGATCCGGGATTTTCTCCGGCACGATTCAACCATTCTTGAGGTCATCGTGGTTTGTTTTGACGATGAAAATTTTAATGCTGTACAAGATGAACTGGGTATTACTGGCTGAGCTGGCCTATATTCTCCTCATCATCGGGGTGTGCCTGCGCATTGTGTTTGATACGAGAAGTACAAGCAAGGCTTCGGCCTATATCCTCCTCGTACTGCTGATTCCGGTGGTGGGTATTTTCATTTATTTTTCTGTGGGCGTGAATTACCGCAAGAAAAAATTGTATACCAAAAATCTCTTTGCAGACGAACTGAAAACAGAAGTTGTAGATTATATCCGGCAGAACCGGGACCGCATTTTTACGACCTACTCCACCCGGATTGGCAAATATACCGGGCTTATAGACCTGATGCTGAATCAGAATTACTCGCCCCTTACTGATGATAATGAAATCCGGCTTCTGATTAACGGTGAAGAAAAATTCCCCGCTGTTTTTGAAGCGATAAAAAAAGCCCGGCATCATATTCATCTGGAATATTATATTTTCGATGCTGATCATATTGGCACCCAGCTCATTGATTTGCTCATCCAAAAGGCGGCAGAAGGTGTACAGGTACGGTTTATTTTTGATGACTTCGGATCGCGCATCATGCGGCGGCACCTGAAGCGGATGCGCCGTGCAGGCATAGAGGTTTTCCCTTTTTATGAAATTAAATTTCTGTTTTTTGCCAACCGGCTCAATTACCGAAACCACCGGAAAATCATCGTTATAGACGGTAAAACAGCTTTTGTAGGCGGCATTAATGTCAATGATAAATACATCAACGGCGGACCGGCAAAGAACCGCTGGTACTGGCGGGATACCCATTTGCAGATCAGTGGCAGCATGGTGCACTCACTGCAATACATCTTCATAGTAGACTGGAATTACTGCTCCCGGCAGAAACTGTACCCGGACCGGAATTTTTTTCCGCTGAACCAACGCATCAGTGAAGGAAATGTAATTGGTCAGGTAGTGGCCAGCGGCCCCGATTCTGATGCACCGTTTATTCTGCACTCACTCATGAAAGCCATCAGCCTGGCACGCGAAGAAGTGCTGATTACCAATCCTTACTTCATTCCCAACCCGAATATTCTGGATACCATTCTGATTACTGCCCTCAGTGGTGTGAAGGTTAAACTTCTGGTTCCAGGCATCTCCGATTCGCATTTTGTGAATGTGGCCAATCATTCATACTTCACCGAACTGCTGCAGGCCGGTGTAGAAATCTATACCTACCATAAGGGATTTGTCCATGCAAAAACCATCGTAGTAGACGGAGATCTGGCTGTAGTGGGCACGGCCAATATGGATTTCAGGAGTTTTGACCTGAATTTTGAGGTGAATGCCATGATTTATGACCGGGAAACTGCGGAAGAACTGAGGCAGCAATTTTATACCGACCTTGAGGATGCCTCGAGGGTGGATGAGGAGTCGTGGAACCAGCGACCGCTTCACCGGCAGTTGCTGGACAGGACGGTGAGGCTGGTGTCTCCGTTGTTGTAATTTCCCCTGAATCTAATAACAGGCCGCTCCTACAGAGCTTGCCAAATTGCGGGTTGAATTTTTCTATTAACAGGCCGCTCCTACGGAGCATAACACATCGGTGGTAACACTTCTCTAAAAGAACGCTCCTACGGAGCTCGCTAAATTAGGAGCTAAATTTTCTCTACAAACAGTTCGCTCCTACGGAGCTTGTCAAATTGCTGGTTGAATATTTCTATTAACAGGCCGCTCCTACGGAGCTTGCCAAATTGCGGGTTGAATTTTTCTATTAACAGGCCGCTCCTACGGAGCTCGCTAAATTAGGAACTAAATCTTCTCTACGAACAGTTCGCTCCTACGGAGCTTAACACATTGGTGGTAACACTTCTCTACTAACAGAAAGCTCCTGCGGAGCTCGCTAAATTAGGAGCTAAATTTTCTGTACAAACAGTTCGCTCCTACGGAGCTTGCCGAATTGTGGGTTGAATATTTCTATTAACAGACCGCTCCGATGGATTTTGCGGTTGATTTAGTGCGTCAAAAGAAAGTCCCTGCGCGAACATAGCCCGGATGCGAGCGGCTACCCCGCACAGCTTGCCCACGGTTAAAACCGTGGGCAAGCTGGAGGAGTAATAGCGGGCAGCCGGTAAGTATAGTCGGCCGGAGGACCCAGCGTGTGCTCCTGAAAACAATAAGAAAGCCGCTGCCTTTTACCTGGAACGGAAAATCCTCCCCTGTTGCGGAAAGGATTGCTTATTTTTTGTTTTATGTGGTGAGTTTGGCTCCTGCCCAGACCGCCGTTATCCCCAACAGCACACTCAGCAGGATATAGGCCGTGAGGGTCAGGTAATGTCCGCTTTGCCATAGCTGAATTCCCTCTGCCGAGAATGCTGAAAATGTGGTAAAGCCTCCGCAAAAGCCCACGATGAGCAACAGGCGCGAAGTTTCGTCAGTTTTCAGTAACCCTGAAGAAAGTGCACCAATGAGCAGACAACCGAGCAGATTCACCAGGAAGGTACCCAGCGGAAATACGCCTATAGTCCAGAGTTTCTGGGTGTAAGCCGACAACAGATACCGGAGTACGCTGCCCGCCCCGCCGCCCAGAAATACAAGAAACAGATGTTTCACAGTGACCGTTTTCGGAGTGAAAAATTACGCCAGTTCTGCCAGATATTTCTCTGCATCCATAGCCGCCATGCACCCGCTTCCTGCAGCCGTAATGGCCTGTCTGTAGATATGATCCTGTACGTCTCCCGCGGCAAAAACGCCCGGCAAATTGGTTCTGGTAGATCCGGGAATGGTTTTGAGGTATCCGTTTTCGTCCATCGTGATCTGGCCGGCAAAGATTGCGGTATTCGGCTGGTGGCCGATGGCGATAAAAATACCATGGACATCTATGGCAGAGGTCTCTTTGGTTTGGTTATTGATGACTATGGCTCTTTCTACCATGCCGTTTTCTCCTTCGATGCCGATCAGTTCGTGGTGGAACTTCACTTCGATATTCGGTGTGTTTTCTACCCGGTGAATCATGGCTTTGGACGCGCGGAATTCATCACGACGCACCAGCATGGTCACTTTATTGGTCAGTTTAGCCAGGTAGGTGGCTTCTTCGGCAGCGGTATCTCCGGCTCCCACCACAATAACATCTTTTCCTTTGTAGAAAAATCCGTCGCAGGTAGCGCAGGCAGAAACGCCGCCTCCGGAATATGTTTTTTCATCTTCCAGACCCAGATATTTGGCCGTGGCACCGGTAGAAATGATTACGGTCCTGGCCAGGATTTCCTTATTCCCGGCCCACAGCTTGTGAATACCACCCGTTTCTGTGGAAAATTCTGCTTTGGTAATGAGTTCGTAATAGACTTTGGTATCAAACCGTTCTGCCTGTTTTTGCAGGTCCATCATCATCTGCGGACCGGTAACACCATCCGGATATCCCGGGAAATTATCTACTTCTGTAGTGGTGGTCAGCTGGCCGCCCGGCTCCAGACCGGTATAGAGTTGCGGTTTCAGGTCTGCACGTGCTGCATAGATGGCAGCGGTAAATCCGGAAGGTCCGGATCCTATAATAACACAGTCAAATATCGTTTGTTCCATAATGTATAAGAATCTTTAATCAAAAATTTTGTCAAAGGTGAACATTTTTCCGCAGGTTTGCGCTTCATGATCATCAATAATATCAATATGAATCATCAGCCCGTACCATCATCGTGATTGCTTCCGGGTTCATATCCGGGAAGGCGGATTATACAATCTCGCTGGTGAGTCCCCGCGAAATCAGTTTGTCATGCATGGGTTTCAGCACATCCATCGTGCCGGTTTTCACCGTACATTTTCCTTTGTAATGCACCAGAATGGTACATTGCTCTGCCTGCTCCGGTGTATGGCCGCAGATTTCAATCAGACATTCTATGACAAAGTCAAAGGTATTCACATCATCATTCCAGAGCACCAGTTTATTGAGCTGGTCTTCCTGTTCCATCAGCAGGATTTCCTCCTCGTACTGTCTGCCCGGATTATCGTAATTGGTGGAACCGTAAACGGGCACATTTTGGGGTATGGTATTAAATGTCGCCAAGTTCTTCGGATATTTCATCAATAACATTTCTTTCTTCATACACCAGTTCTACCATTTCCACGCTTTTGTTATTCATCTTCAGAATTTTGAAATGATAATCGTTCATTTCAAATTCCTGATTTTCTTCCGGAATATCTTCCAGATCATGCAGGATATAGCCCGCAAGCGTGTTGAATTCTCCTTCTTCTGAAAGAGGGAATGTTTTCGGCAGAAATTCATTGATTTCATCCAGCGGTTGTGTAGCCTGTACCCAGAATACATTTTCGGCCACCTGCACTACGATCTGATCTTCATCATCTTCTTCATCCTGAATCTCTCCTACCAGTTCCTCCAGAATATCCTCCAGGGTGATGATGCCTTCGGTACCTCCAAATTCATCAATGACCACCGCGAGGTGCTGTTTTTTCTGCTGAAAAATCTTCATCAGGTCAGAGATCTTCTTGCTGCCTACCACGAAGAATGCCTCACGCATCAGCCTTTTCACGTCCTCATGGGTAAGGGCACCTTTACTGCGCACATACTCGCGGATGATTTCCTTGGTATAGAAAATTCCGATGATTTTGTCAATGGAATCCTCGTACACCGGAATCCGGCTGTAACCACTTTCCATGATTTTGGTAATGATGTCTTCTACCGGTTCTTCTATGTCTATAGAGAGAATGTTCTGTCTGGGCACCATGATCTGCTTGGCCGAATGGTCTGTAAAATCGAATGCATTCTTAATGATTTCGTAGTTTTCTTCCTGAATTTCTCCCGAATCTGCAGATTGTTTTACAAGAAGCTGAAGTTCCTCGGTAGAATGTATTTCATGCTCGGAGGCCGGATGAATTTTCATAAGTCTGAGGAATGCATTGGACATCTGATTCATGGTCCAGATAAACGGTTTGAACACTGTGTAAAAAACGCGAAGCGGCACCGCAATGGCCATGGTAGTAGGTTCTGCCTTGCGGATTGCAATGGATTTCGGAATCAGCTCACCAAATACAATATGCATGATGGTGATGATGAGAAAACTGAGCACCAGTGAAATGGTGGTGATCATGCCCTGATCCATAGCGAGCTGGAAATAGATGAAAATCTTTTCAATAAGATGATGCAAAGCGCTTTCTCCTACCCAACCCAATGCCAATGAGGCCAGGGTAATCCCGAGCTGGGTAGCCGAGAGATATTCATCCAGATGTTTAATGATATGCTCTGCCTGCTTGGCCATAGAGTCACCCTCTGCAGCCTTGAGCTGTATTTGTGAGTAACGAACTTTTACAATTGAGAATTCTGCTGCTACGAAGAAGCCATTTAGTAAAACTAAGAATAAAGCTAAGAGCAGCTTAAGTATGTCCGAATCCATTTAGAAAATTAAAAAATATTTTTTACAAAGGTATGTAAATTTTCAGAACCATCATTTTTTCTTTTCAGCAAATGCTGATCCCTGTAAAAAGCATGAACAAAAGCCTGTACAGAAGGATTCATTGCTTTCTGCACTTTCAAAAAAAACCATTTCCCCGGAGAAATGGCTGCAGAAAAAGAAGGTTATTAGTTTTATGATTTAAATTTACGGAGGATTGCAGTTTCCCAAAGAAGTTTTTGGATAAAATGCAGAAAAAACTGTATAACCGGTAGGATTTGCGCAAGGATGCATAAACGCTGTTATCAGATAAATGCAGACAATGCGCTGAAAGTTTTCATCAGCAGCTATAGCATCAGAAAAGCCACCCGGCGAGGTGACTTTTGAGAGAAAAAATGGTTATTAGTTTTCGTTTTTTTGATACTCAAATGTAGAGACTTTAGTAGATTTTCGCTAGCGAATATGGACAAGTGGTCATAAAAACTGTATAACCGGTTTTGTTTTGGCATTAATATGCACTACACAGCATGACGAGACAGCCGGCAGCAGAGTGGTTTTATCTTACGAAAAGCTGTGGTGGATACCAATTTCCGGTCTGCCGGATAAAGATGCATCAAGATGAAACCTGAAAAAGACACTGGCCCAAGGTAAAAATCACCGGACCATTATCCGGTTCGGTCTTCAACTGTTTCATGAACATAACATTCCATGAAACTGATAAAATACCTATATTTGAATAAAATCCGGCATCATGATAACTGTATTAATACTAGACGATGAGCAGGACGCCCTGGACTGCCTGAAATGGGAACTTGAAAATCTGATTCCAGAGCATATAGCGGTGCACGCATTTACCAGTGCAGAAAAAGCCACGATGTTTCTGAGCAGAACCCTTGTAGACGCTGTCTTCATAGACGTAGAAATGCCCGAAATGAGCGGATTTGACTTCCTGCAGCAGTTTCCGGAGCGCAAATTTGCTGTTATCATTACCACGGCCTATCATGAGTATGCACTGCCGGCCATCAAACAGCAATGCCTGGATTTTCTGCAAAAGCCCGCTGATTCAGACAGCGTAAGGGAATGCATTGACAAAATAAAAAAGTTCAAAAAAGAGCACGATCTCATTGATTATATAGAAGAAAAACTTTCGCGCAATGCCAGAAATGAAGGCCAGAAGAAAATCATCATCAGTACGGACGGAAGAATGATGTTTCTGAAGCCGGATGAAGTTCTGTACTGCGAAAGTGATGGCAACTACTCCACTATATTTCTGGAAAACGGAAAGAAAATCGTGGTGTCTACCCCACTGAAACAGCTGGAAGAAAAACTCACAGAAGACTTCTTCCGAGTGCATCATTCCTTCATCATCAATATGAATAAGGTACAGGAATATCTGAAAAGTGAATCATATGTGGTGCTCACCAATCACAGCCGGATTCCGGTATCCCGCCAAAAAAAATCCAGTTTTCTGGATCAGTTCTGAGTCATGAAAAGTTGTGCATGCCTGATATGTTTCCTGCTGTCTGCCCTCTTCAGCGGACAAAGCCTTCCGGATCTTACCCGGAACCGGTCGGTTACCTTTGCGCAGCTGGACAGTACCTACCGCTCCATATCTGCAGACACGGCAGCCATCAATACCTACCTGAAACTGAGCCGTAAAAACCACAATGAAGTCGCCGAGGTATTTTTTCTGAATCAACTCGGCAGCTATTTCCGGGATAAATCCACGTATGCCAAAGCAGATTTCTATCACCGCAAAGCCCTGAATCTGGCCACCAGAATCAACCACCGGGAACAAATCATTATCTCTACCAATCTGCTGGGTGTGGTGTACCGTCGAAAAGACGAAATTTTACCTGCTATAGAATACCACCAGAAAGCCCTGGAAATGGCAGAAAGCATCTCGCAACCCAGTGAAACGATCCTGCGGAATATTGCCATCTCGTGCAACAGTCTGGGTAATGTATATCTGACCATGAACCAACTGGAAGATGCCATGACGTATTTTCAGCGGTCACTGGAAATAGAGAAAAAAATCAACAACCTGCTGGGATTGGCCATTAATTATCACAATATAGGCGGTATTTATGAAAAGCAAAATGACCTGGACGGTGCGCTTTATAACTACCGGCAATCCCTGAACTACAACCATGAACTGAACTCTGCCCTAGGAAAAATCATCTGCAACAACAGCATTGGCGGCATTTATCTCAAAAAAGGCGAAACGGCAGAAGCCGCACCCTACCTGGCCCATACCATCGCAGAATCTGAGAAAATACAGGACGAATTTTATATCTCTATTTCCTACATCCACACCGGATGGCTGCAGATGCAACAAAAGAATCCCCGGGCAGAGCAAACCATCAAGCATGGTTTGAGTATTGCCGAAAGAAAAGGATTTACCTCTTCCCAAATTGAGGCCTATGATTTATTGTCGCAACTTTACCAGGAACAGGATCAGCTGGACTCTGCGCTGGCCTATTATAAAAAGTACGCCGAAGAAAAAGAATTGCTGCACAATGAAAGCACATTTCGGAGCATCAGCGATCTGAAAAACCGGTACACCCTGGAGCGGCGGAAAAATGAAATCAATGCGCTGCAGCTGCAACAGGAACAGATGGCGCACCAGATGAGCACCAATGCCCAACTCTATACGGCGGCCATCATACTGCTGGCCTTTCTGGCGGGTCTCTATTACTTCTACACCCGTCAAAAAGAACTGAAGCAGCAGAAAAAACTCCTGCAGATGGAGCAGGACATCCTGAATCTGCAGATGAATCCGCATTTTATCTTTAATGCGCTGAACTCCATAAAAGCCTTTATTGTAAAAAACGACACCCATCAATCGGTATATTATCTGAACAAATTCTCCAAGATCTTCCGGAATATTCTGACCGGCATTCAGAAAAAGGAAACCAATCTGAAAGAGGAGCTGGAGAATGTAGAGAATTATCTTTCCATAGAAAACATGCGGTTTGGCGGCGCCATACAGTACACGATCACAATAGATGAAGCACTGGATACCGAGACCATAAAAATCCCCTCCTTTCTGCTTCAGGTATTTGCAGAAAATGCGGTGTGGCATGGCCTGGCACTGAAGGAAGGAGAAAAAAAGCTGAGCATCACCGTTTCCCGGAAGAATGACCGAAAAGCAATGATAGAGATCCGGGACAACGGCATTGGCCTGCGGGAAGCGAGCCGGCTGGCCGAACGAAATCAGAACAAGAAAGAATCTCTGGGTTTTAAAATATCTCGCAAGCGCCTGGAACGGCTTTATGCAGAAGACTATTCACTGAGGATTACCGATCTGGAAACAGACGGATCAGAGACCGGAACCCTGGTTCATCTGGAAATCCCCTATAACTAAAAAAAGCACCGATTTCTCAGTGCTTTTGTGGGTTTATTGCTTAGTGAGAATGATATTCTGAGGTAAACTGATGGAGGAATCGTATGGGGCAAGTTTGGTACCCTGCAGATTTTCTAATGATTCCAATTTGATGTGTGTAGCATCTATATAAGAAATCACAAATTTTACACTCTTGTTTTTTGATGGATGCTCTAATGTTCCTTTGATTATATTTGGAATATTCGCATTATAGTTTCCTCCCAAAACAGTCCACTTCTTCTGGTACATAGTGGTATCATGATAAGGCAAAGAATTTTCCTTTTCCACCCCATTATCTATAAACTGATGAAAACCAATAATTGCATCTACACATTCTTCATTGGGAAAATTAGCATTTGGAAATACCGTAGGAAGATGAATCTTAACATTCTTTAATTCAATACGTAATAGTTTATCATTGACTGAACCCTGCCAAACACCAGTAAATTTTTCGTGTTGTTGCTTCTGGTTATATACGTCACAAGTCACTGGAAATTGTTGTGGAGGTTCCACAAAAGTTAAATCGCCTTTCTGCGCTTTTACTGAATGTGTGCTCAATAGTATTATTGCTAAAATTATAATATTTTTCATAACTGTGTTTTTTATTAATTAGAACATTGTTTTGCTTGCACTGTACCATTCGAATTTCGTACCAAGGCAAACCAGTTATCAAAGTTATCATCTGTACTTTTAAAAATAGTCAAACCAGAACTTTGTGTTTCTAAATAAGCCAGAAATTTCTGTTCATTAATATCAAAGGTTTCATTATTGTTTTCAGGTGAGATACCTAATAAATCATAATAGAATTCCTGATTGTTTTTATCTTTCTCTGTAAATTGGTTATTAGTGCTCAAATAAGTAGCAGCAAATGTACTAAATTGAGCTTCATTGTTAATCGTAATCATATACTTGGTATTACTTGAAGTAACCACCCCCATCACAAAGGTATTCACATTGCGTATAAATCCATTTTTGTACATCGCTGCTAAGACCGCCAAATCCGAAACTGAAAATACAGATAATCCACCTTTAAAATGTGAATGAATATATGCATCATATTTTCCGTTGGGAAGAGATACTTCTATTTCTAATTTACCCATTTCACCTTCTACATAATGTTCATTTACCGTACCATCTGCATTCATAGATAGAAAATGACCTCTTTCCCGTGGCATGCTTTCACCAGGCTTCAAAGTATTCTTTTTACTATCCAGATCTTTCAGTAATTCCTTGGTCTTAGCATGTTTGCCCACAGTTTTCATGTTACTGCAAGGATCTGCAGGTGGAAAGGTACTACCCCCTATAGGCAATTGGTCACAGTTCTGATAATCTGTACAAGTAGAAGGTGGTGGTCCGCTACATCCGTTATTCACATAGTCTGTAAGATCATCGCATTCATCAGATCGGTCTAAAGGCCATTCTACCGGTTTTGGTGGCACATTTATAATTACTTCTTCTATCCAACCAGGAGGAAACGGTTCATCGTCATCATTACCATTTTTGGACATTACACCATTTTGCGTATATGCTTGAGAAAAAGCAAGTAGTATAGGATTTGTAACAGAATTAAGGTCAGCCTTGTAAAACTCCAGAAAACTTTCGTTTTTATCAATTTTTGCCACCAATAACCCGGTTACCTGTTTGCTTTCTACCATAGGAAACAAAGCAGTTCTGGAAGAATCGGGTTCGGTAAACAACTGTGTGGCAAACCTGAAATCTGGCACGGCAGTAGCAGGATTATCAAAATCCGGCGCAAGCTCAGGGTGCAGATTGTAATATTGGTAATACAGATCCCGGAAGGCGTACTGATAAGACATATCGTTTCCGGATTTCATCATTGCACCAGATTTCTTCTTATTCAGTGCGAACATCTGGAACTTTTCTATCTGAGCTTCTTTCTCGCTTTCAGATATCTCATAGTCCCGCATACAGCTTTGTAATGCAGCTGCAAGCATCAGAAAATACAGTAAGTACCTTCCTTTCTTGAAATTTTTAATCATTTGTGTTATTTAAAATTATTCTTCGTGTGTTTTATAGAAAGTCAGATCTACCGCTAACTTCCTTTCAGTGCTTCTGCTCCGGAAACAATCTCCAGAATTTCATTGGTAATGGCAGCCTGTCTTGCTTTATTATAGGTGATCACCAATTCGTTTTTCAAGGCCTGTGCATTGTCGGTCGCTTTGTGCATGGCCGTCATACGGGCACCGTGCTCTGCAGCTACCGAATCCAGGATGGCTTTGTACACCTGCGTTTTAATGGATTTCGGAATCAGATTCTCCAGAATCTCACGGGCGCTGGGCTCGAAGATATAATCGGTTTCCACTTCACCGGATTTCTCGGGCATTGAAATAGGCAGTACCTGCTCGGTAATCACCTCCTGAGTTGCGGCATTGATGAATTTATTGTAAATGACATACACCCGGTCAAATTTTTCTTCGGCGTAATCCTTCATCACCTGCTCGGTAAATCTGGCTACAGCGTCAAAACTCAGCTGGTCAAATACGGAACTCTGGTTGGCATATACTGTTTTGGTTCTTTGTACCGCATCAAATGCCTTTTTACCTACGGTAAGGATTTCGGTTTCAAAATCCACCTGCTGCAGTTGCGTATTCAGCTCTTTCACTACAGAAGAGTTGAAGGCACCCGCCAGACCTCTGTTAGAAGTCACCACAATATACAAAGCCTTCTTCACCTCGCGCTCTGCCGTAAAGGTAGACACTTCTTCCAGTTCTGCTCCCGCACTTACATTTTCTATAAGTTCGGTAAGCTTTTCGGAGTAAGGTCTCAGCATCACGATAGCATCCTGAGCTTTTTTCAGTTTTGCCGCAGCTACCATTTTCATTGCACTGGTAATCTGCATGGTAGAACCAATCGAAGTAATCCTTCCGCGTATTTCCTTTAAATTTGCCATTCTCTTATTGTTTCAAGCAATATAGGTGACAGGTTTCAGACTTGAATCATCTGAAACCCGACCGTATGTTTAATATTAGTTATATTTTGAAGCTAAATCCTTCGCTGCGCTCTTCAGCACATCTGTTACAGCACCGTCAATTTTACCTGCTTTGATGGCTGCCATAGTTTCAGGATGCTTGGTTTTCAGGAACGCTGTATATTCGTTCATGAATTCTTTTACTTTTCTGGTAGGGATATCTCTGAGCAGGTTTTCTGTTCCGGCATATACCATGGCTACCTGATTTTCTACAGGAAGCGGTGAGTTTACCGGCTGTTTCAGGATTTCCACGTTTTTCTCCCCTTTAGAGATTACACTCAGGGTAGCGGCATCCAGGTCAGAACCGAACTTGGCAAATGCTTCCAGTTCTTTGTACTGTGCCTGATCCAGTTTCAATGTACCGGATACTTTCTTCATAGACTTGATCTGCGCATTACCTCCTACACGGGATACGGAAATACCCACGTTGATGGCAGGACGAACCCCGGAGTTGAACAGGTCAGATTCCAGGAAGATCTGTCCGTCTGTAATGGAAATTACGTTGGTTGGGATATAGGCAGAAACGTCACCCGCCTGTGTTTCAATAATCGGAAGTGCGGTAAGAGAACCACCCCCTTTCACCATCGGCTTCAGGGAATCCGGAAGGTCATTCATCTGTGCAGCAATGCTGTCATCGGCAATTACCTTCGCAGCTCTTTCCAGAAGTCTGGAGTGCAGGTAGAACACGTCACCAGGATATGCTTCACGGCCCGGAGGTCTTCTCAGAAGCAGGGAAAGCTCACGGTAAGCAACAGCTTGCTTGGACAAGTCATCATACACGATCAGTGCAGGACGGCCGGTATCCCGGAAATATTCTCCGATGGAAGCCCCTGCCATAGGTGCATACACCTGCATTGGCGTTGGGTCAGAAGCATTAGCAGCTACAATTACGGTATATGCCATAGCTCCTTTGTCTTCCAGTGTTTTTACGATCTGCGCTACGGTAGAACCTTTCTGACCTACGGCTACGTAAATACAAAATACAGGCTCACCAGCGTCATAAAATTCTTTCTGATTCAGAATGGTGTCAATGGCCACGGTAGTTTTACCGGTCTGGCGGTCACCAATAATTAGTTCTCTCTGTCCTCTTCCTACAGGAATCATGGAATCGATGGCTACAATACCGGTTTGCAGAGGCTCATTTACGGGTTGTCTGAAGATTACACCCGGTGCTTTTCTTTCCAGAGGCATTTCATAAAGATCTCCGGCAATTGGTCCTTTACCATCAATAGGGTTACCCAGGGTATCCACTACTCTTCCCAGCATTCCCTCTCCTACTTTAATGGAGGAAATTCTGTTGGTTCTGTTTACGGTATCCCCTTCTTTTACCGCTTTGGACTCACCCAGAAGTGCCACCCCTACGTTGTCTTCTTCCAGGTTCAGTACGATACCTTCTATACCAGAAGAGAATTTCACCAATTCACCGTACTGTACGTTTTCTAAACCATATACACGAGCAATACCGTCTCCGATCTGCAGAACAGTTCCCACTTCTTCTACGTTGCTCTGGGTATTAAAATTTGCTAATTGTTGCTTCAGTATCGCTGATACTTCTGCCGGATTTATTTCTGCCATTTTGTGGTTGTTTTATCTAAGTTTATCATCATCCGTCTGTGAACGGATAAAAAATTAATTTACGTGAAAATCTTTTCTCAGCTTATCCAGTTTGTTTTTTACGGAAGCATCTATCTGCTGGTCTCCTACTCTTAAAATATACCCACCCAGAATATCTTTATTAACCCGGGTATCCAAATCATAAGAGGCGTCCTGCTTTACCAGACCAGATGCACTCAGAATCTGATTCACTGTGTCTGCAGAAAGTTCTGTAGCAGACGTAAGGGTTACACGCTGTATGCCCTTCATATCTTCCACTTTATTGATGAACTCCTGCGCGATGTTCTTCATTTCCGTCTCACGTCCTTGTTTAATGACCATGCTGATCATGTTCTGAGATACGGGAGAAAAGGCTTTGAAGATTTCACCTGCCGCAGCCATTTTCTTTTTGCTGTCAATGAAGGGAGTTGCAAAGAACGCATTGAGTTCTTTACTGTCGTTCATAATCTTACGAACGTCTTTCATTTCTGCGAAAACAGTCTCGGTATTCCCGGACTCCTGCGTAAAGTCCAGCAATCCCTGTGCGTATCTTTTTGCTACTTTAGAGGTAAGCATATCTTAGTTCAGATTTGTTTTGTTAAGAATATTTTGCACCAGAGCATTCTGCGCTTCATTATTGTCCAGCTTTTCTTTCAGGATTGTCTCTGCAATATTTACAGACAAAGCACCAATCTGGGTTTTGATATCTGCCATAGCTGCAGATTTTTCAGCCTGTATAGACTGTCGGGCCTGCTCTATGATTTTATCTCCTTCAGATTTTGCAGCATCTTTGGCTTCATTTACAATTCTGTCTTTTATTTCACGGGCATCTTTCAGGATGGCATCACGCTCCAGTTTCGCTTCGCTGATGATGCGCTCGTTTTCTGCCTGCAGATTCTTCATCTCGTCTCTGGCAATCTGAGCCTGATTCAGTGCATCCTGTATGGATACTTCTCTTTCATTTACAGCATTCAGAATTGGCTTCCATGCATATTTTGCCAAAACAAAAAGCAAAACGATGAAAATAAGCGACTGAATGATAAATAGTCCGGAAGAAAAATTTTCTAATAATCCCATTGTATTATGAATATGTAATTTCTGTTATTTAAATGTTTATAAAATCATCTGCCGTAACCAACCGTTCCCGGCAGATGATAAGCTGGGTTGAGGTTATTACACTGCGAACAGAGCAGCAAATGCAAGACCTTCAACAAGTGCAGCAGCAATAAGCATCGCTGTTTGTAGCTTTCCTGATTGTTCTGGCTGACGAGCCATTCCTTCTAAAGCAGCAGCACCGATTTTACCGATACCCAGACCTGCTCCGATTACTACTAAACCTGCACCTACTAACGTTAAATCCGTCATAATATAAAAATTTAAAAGTGTTTTATGTATTCTGCGGAGCCTGCGCCCCTGTTTTTAATAATTAATCTTAATGATGTAATGCTTCTTCCTCGTGGTGATGTTCTTCATTTGCCATTCCGAAATACACCGCTGCAAGCATGGTGAAAATGTACGCCTGTAAGAAAGCAACCAGAATTTCCAGCAAATAAATCACAAACGTAAGGAACGGAAACGCTACACTGCCGATGATGTTTTTAAACACATAAATCATGGCAATAAGTGACATCAGTACAATATGCCCTGCCGTCATGTTCGCAAAAAGACGAATCAACAGTGCAAAAGGTTTAATGAACATCCCGATGATCTCAATAGGAATCATAACAATCTTCATGGGCAAAGGCAGACCCGGCATCCAGAAAATATGCTGCCAGTAGTTTTTATTTGCTGTAAACTGTGTGATAAGGAATGTAAAAATAGCCAGAGATGCGGTAACAGCCAGCTGACCGGTCACGTTTACCCCAAAAGGCATTAAACCAAAAATATTCAGAATCAGGATAAAGAAGAAAATCGTAAGGAGAAACGGAAGATATTTCTTGTATTTCACCCCGATATTCGGCTTCGCAATATCGTCCCGCACAAATAAGATTACGGGTTCCAGAATTTTACCGAAACCTGTAGGCACAGGAGATTTTCTGTAATTCTTTGCCATAGAACCAAAAATGAACACCAACAGCAGAGCCGTTACAATGATCATCAGCACACTTTTGGTAAGGGACAGATCCAGCACTTTCTCATTGGTTGCGTGGTATTCCTCGTCCAGATGAATGGTTCCTGAGGCATCTGTTTTATAAATTTTCTCGTGGAAAAGCTTGTAATATCCGCCTTTACTTTCGACTACATTTTCGCCGTGGTGAAAGGCAGTACTCATCATGGTGTGCAGTCCGTTTTCCTGGTCATAAAAGATTACCGGCAGGGGAAAACCAATATGCTTCCCTTCTTTGGTCACCATAATATCAAAACTGTGGGCATCCAGAAGGTGATGCGTAATGAACTCCTTATTTTCTCTTCTTGTTTTATCTGCTTCCGTTTCCGGAGCTGCCACGGCCTCCGTCACTGCCGTAGTTTCTACGTGAACAGGCTCTGCTACAGCGTTATGTTGTGCCATGGAAAGCGAAAAAACGGATAAAAATCCCATCAAAAGTACAGATCTTCTCAGCATTGATATATCTCTTTTTTAAGTTGCGCAAAAATAGGACAAAAATTTGAGTTAGTCAACTTCCTTTTGCTGATTTTTTTCACCTTTTGCCTGATCCTGAATTAACCTTACCGCAAACAGGGTTTCCAGCAGCAATGCAAAAAGATAAGGAAAGATGAAATGCAATTTATAATCCGGCACTTCAGAAAGCTTCAGCTTGCCCATAAACAGAAACATTAAGGAAATTTTGACCAGAATCAGACCCAGAAATCCAAACCCTATATAATCCGGATACAGCAGTTTCATGGCATACAAAACTGTAATCACCATAATGAACAGTACAGACAAAGCCATATAATACCTGATGAAAACCTCCCGGTAATCCAGCTCCAGATAATTCCAAAGTCCGTAATGCACTGCAAAAAGCAGAAAAAACAACAGAATGTACAAGGTTTGGGCACTCAATTTCATAAATACGGATTTACTTTTTTTTATTTCTGCCCTGCCCGGATGAGCAAAGCCGCTGCAAAAGTAAGGATATTAAACTTTGGCGGCAATCTTTCTGTGTTTCTCTATTTTTGCTTATTTTTGCAAACCTTTAAAAATGTAAAGATAATGTTCAACAGTTTACAGGATAAATTAGACAAAGCACTGCACAATATTTCCGGAAGAGGAAAGATTACGGAAATCAACGTGGCCGAAACGGTAAAAGAAATACGCCGCGCGCTGGTAGATGCCGATGTTAACTATAAAGTAGCCAAAGACCTTACCAAAAGAGTTCAGGAAAAAGCCCTGGGCCAAAACGTACTCACGTCTCTGACTCCGGGACAGCTGATGACCAAAATTGTACATGATGAACTGGTACAACTGATGGGTGGCACCCAGGAAGGCATTAACCTTGCCGGGAAACCGAGCGTTATTCTCATTGCAGGTCTGCAGGGTTCCGGTAAAACCACTTTTTCCGGAAAACTGGCCAACTATCTGAATATCAAAAAGAATAAAAAACCTTTACTGGTAGCCTGCGACGTGTATCGTCCGGCAGCAATAGAACAGCTTAAAGTACTGGGAACCCAGATTGGCGTACCGGTATATACAGAAGAAGGTGCTGTAAACCCTTCTTCCATTGCAGAAAATGCCGTAAAATTTGCCAAAGAAAACAATCATGATGTCGTGATTGTGGATACCGCAGGTCGTTTGGCGATTGATGAGCAGATGATGAACGAGATTAAATCGGTTCATTATTTCATCAAGCCGGACGAAACTTTGTTCGTTGTAGATTCCATGACCGGACAGGATGCGGTTAACACTGCCAAGGCATTTAATGATGCCCTGAATTTTGACGGTGTGGTTCTGACCAAACTGGACGGTGATACCCGCGGGGGTGCTGCACTTACCATACGTTCTGTGGTAGAAAAACCCATAAAATTCATCTCTACCGGTGAGAAAATGGAAGCGCTGGATCTGTTTTATCCGGAAAGGATGGCAGACAGAATTCTGGGGATGGGTGACGTGGTTTCCCTGGTAGAAAGAGCCCAGGAGCAGTTTGATGAAGAAGAAGCCAAAAAACTTCATAAAAAAATCGCCAAAAATGAATTTGGATTTGATGATTTCCTGAAACAGATCAATCAGATTAAAAAAATGGGGAATATGAAGGATTTGATGGGGATGATTCCCGGTGTAGGGAAAGCCATCAAGGATGTGGATATTAACGATGATGCCTTCAAGCACATAGAAGCCATCATTCACTCCATGACGCCGGAGGAAAGAAGAAGACCATCTATCATCAATACTCAGCGCAAACACAGAATTGCCAAAGGTGCAGGGAGAAAGATTGAGGATGTGAACGCCCTCATGAAGCAGTTTGAACAAATGGGGAAAATGATGAAAATGATGCAGGGTCCTCAGGGAAAACAGATGATGGAAATGATGAGTAAGGGAATGCCAAAAATGCCGGGCATGGGCGGCAATCTCTTCGGAAGATAAGATTTATACATGAATATTCGATAAAAATCCCGGACCGCTTCAGCGGTCCGGGATTTTCTATATCAAGTGTTTATGGGAGCTTAATCTGAAATTTTATGGATGGTAACAGAGGTGTAGCTGTCGCCCAGCAGGTCCAGGGAAATACCGCCGGGGAATACTTCGAAAGACAAAACATCTCCTGCCGTAAACTGATAGAGCGAATTCATGGATACTGAACTCAATGTGACGCTAAGGGCTCCGATGCCGAACAAATTCACATTAGCTCCGCTAAAAACCCGTTCATCAACTACGGTGTAGCCGTCTGGTCCACCCTGCTTCAGAACTCCTACGCGGGGACTGCCACCAAAGCTCAGCAGCTGCAACTGCACCCCGTTTCCATACCGGAATTCAAAATTTACCGCATACACACCCGTGGACGGAACTGTATACACATCAGTAGCAGCATCAAAATGATTTCCGGGATTAATAGGAACGTGCCCGCCTCCAAAATCGATTCTTTCCCATCCGGCATAGGCACCGCCAGACAAAAGACTCACGCCATCGCTCTCTACCGCTTTCGCCATCGTGGTATTGACGTTGGTTGCGGCAAGGTTGCCTGTAATTTTCTGAACCTCATTGGTTGTACTGTTTACCACCAGAAAATCATAATCCGCAGCGGAACCGGCAGTATTCACGGTCCGAACGATTACATTTCCGTTTACATCCAGAGTCGCCTCCGGCGTCTCGGTATTGATTCCCACTTGCGCCGATGCAAAAATTCCGGCGCATAAGAACAAAGACATCACATAATTCTTTTTCATAAGTTTACTTTTTAGGTTAGTTTGTATTTCTCAAAATTAATAATTTATATTTGCAAACTCAAATAAAAAAGACATTTATTTTTACACATTAAACGAATTTAGTACTTAATTTTTGCAGATTACATGATTTAAAAAACACATTAAAAACTAGATTTTAAAGCATTGTTTTGACTCATAAAAATATATGAATTAATTTATTTAACACTTATTAACATGCGTGTTAAAAAAATTAACAAACCAGAATCGTTTAATTTCCAAAAAAATGACCAAAAAAAGTCCCGGATCAGCATGACCCGGGACTTATATCATATCGGAAAACCGATGATTGAATTATTTTACTTCTGCGTTATTCGCATTTTTACCTTTTCCTAAGAAGATAGAGAAACCTACATTTACACCGAAAGTTCCAACTTTATTTTTCTGAGTAACAGTAGATCCCATAACCGTGTCAGTTTCCTTGTTGTTGAACTGCGTATAAGAAAGACCAAGATCCAGACCCAGGTTTTTATTGATCAGGTATACTACCCCACCTTTACCTTTCCAAGCGAATCCGTCGTAGGTTTCAGAGTAAGAAGAACCGCTTTCTTTTTCTTTGTACGTTACCGCAGCATATCCTGCACCTGCACCCAGATAAGGAATAAAATTCCCTTCATTGTAGAAATAGTAAGTCGCATTTGGCATTACAGAAACCGTACTGGTAATGAATTTGTAATCATCCTCTTTTTGTGAAGCATTGGTGTAACCAAAATCCAGACCCACGGCCAGATTGTCCATCACGAAATAACCTACAGAAGGATTTACGTTGAATGTATTTACGGTAGCATCTTCTTCCACAGTAACTCCACCGAAAGTAGCTTTAGAATTCGTGTTTACACTGTTGAATCCAAGATTTGTAGAGGCACCTACCACCCAGCTTCCTTTTTGCATCTGAGCATTTGCTCCTGCGAATACTGCCATAGCAGCAACCAATAATAACTTTTTCATAATAATTAATTTTCAGGCCGCAAATGTAAGACTAAAAACATCGTGAAACACAGCCCTCAATACTGATATTTATCACTAAAAAAGCCCCCTTGCGGAGGCTTCAATTATAAGATAGGTCATTTTTAGAACTTATAGGACAATCCTGCTTGGAACGCACCGTTCAGGTAAGCATCATCAGTAAAGTTATCTTCCCATGCATCTGTGAAGCCGGCAACATATCTCAGATTGACCCCGATGTTTGGTGTAAAGTAATAACCTGCACCAATTCCCACGCCGAAATCAAATGATTTTACAGCGTCATCAATATCCAGGCTTACGCTGTTTGCTTTTGCTTTTGCGCTTACCAGAAAACTGAATTCCGGTCCTGCTTCCAGATAAAGGTTGGGCATAGCGTTGTACTGAAACATCACCGGCACAGAAATATAATCCAGATTCACTGACGCATCACCATCCTTGGCACCTTTGCCATTATACAGAACCTCCGGCTGAATACTGAAACTGGAAGCCAGCGGCATATTCATGAAAGCACCTGCGTGGAAACCTACTTTGGCATCGGCTTCCAGATTGGTTATATTAGTAATGTTGAGGCCAGCCTTAACCCCAAACGACTGAGCATTTACCGCTCCGAAAAGTGCCACAGCACCTGCAATGAAAATCTTTTTCATGTTAAAATGATATATAAATTTAAATCAATCAGAATTTATAGGTAATTCCGAACTTACCTCCATTGAACACAGTTCCGGCATTAGCCTCGGCGTTCAGTCCGAAATTATTGGTGATAAAGTAACGGCCGCCTACCTGTGCAGAAAATCCTGCTTCAGAACGGTGTGGCCTGCGCCAGTTGTCATTTTCCGGATGGTCATAATTGAATGTATTGAACCCAATAGTAGCACCGGCATAGAAGTCCCAGTTGTTTGGGATGCCAATCAGCGTATTGAAGTGGTAGTTTCCGTTGAATCCGATTCCGAACCATCTTCCGTCTGCGTAATTATCATAATGTTTGGATCCGAAACGGGCTTCAACTCCCAAGGTTACATCCGGGTGAATTCCGTAATCCAGTCCTGCATACACACCTACATTATCTGCATACCGGTGCGGAAACGCCAGACCTGCATTGAGTTGTAAATCTCCTTTTTGTGCTCTCTGGCCAAAAGCGGTTGCAGATAAAACGACCGCAGCTCCTAATAATAACTTTCTCATAGTCCTTCTTTATTTAGGGGCAAAGATAAACATAGAAAGCGTAGGGTAAAGACCATCTGTGCAAAATCAGATGATTATATAAAAATTACTGAAAAAGATATAATATTTACTTTAATATTTAAAGTAAATGCGAAAAATTCCGGCGTTACTCATCCTTCATTCGTTTTTCCTCCCGGCTGTAGGCGTGGATAATTTTCCGGACTACCGGGTGACGCACCACATCTTCCTCGGTGAGATGTACAAAACCGATTTCATTCACATCCTTCAGAATCCTCATGGCTTCCTTCAGTCCGGATTTTTGTTTCAGGGGCAAATCTACCTGGCTCGGGTCTCCGGTGATGATGAATTTGGCATTCATCCCCATTCTAGTCAGGAACATTTTCATCTGCGAATGGGTGGTATTCTGGGCTTCATCCAGTATGACAAAAGCTTCATCCAGCGTACGCCCGCGCATGAAGGCAAGCGGTGCCACCTCGATTATTTTTTTCTCTATAAACCCTTCCAGCTTTTCATGCGGAATCATGTCCCGCAAGGCATCATATAAAGGCTGAAGATAGGGATCCATTTTTTCTTTCAGGTCGCCGGGCAGAAATCCAAGACTTTCACCGGCTTCCACTGCCGGCCGGGTCAGGATGATGCGTTTCACTACTTTATCCCGCAAGGCACGGGCAGCCAGTGCTACAGAGGTATAGGTTTTGCCGGTACCGGCTGGACCGATGGCAAAAACCATGTCTTTCTTCTCGCTTTCGCGCACCAGTTTTTTCAGATTGGTGGTTTTGGCTTTGATGACTTTTCCGTTGACCCCTTTTACAATAATATCCTGGTCAAAAACCAGTTCTTTCTCTGCAGCATCTTTTATATGAAGTATATTTTCCACATCCTTCAGCGTGATGCTGTGATTTTTGGAGATAAAACTTACAATATCATCCAGTTTCAGCCGTAAGACATCCAGGGTTTCCTGATTTCCCATGGCAAAAATCTGGTGATCCCTGCCCGTGATTTTCAAGGTGGGAAAGGTAGATTTTATGAGATTAAAAAATTGATTATTGACGCCGTAAAATATTTTAGGATCGATACCCTCCAGATCATAATTGAGTTCAAACATCCGGTAATTATTATAATTGATTCAGTTTTTAAATGTATCATTTAATTTTGAAACCAGGAAATTTTTGTTATCCACAATGACTTTCGTTTTCTAATATTTAAACTATTTTTGCACTTCACTACTATTTTTCTGCTGCACAAATGCCTATTATTACCTTAACGTCAGATTACGGATATACAGATTACAGACTGGCCGCCATAAAGGGCAGCATTTTGTCTCGAAATCCTGATGCGAAGATTGTGGACATTACGCATAACATACAAGCTTATGACCTGCAGCAAACAGCATACATTGTAGGCAATGCCTACCGGCACTTCCCACCGGGCAGCATTCATATCATATCGGTAGACAGTTCTTACCATAAAGAGCGCAAATACATCATCTATAAGGCAGACGGCCATTATTTTCTGGCTGCAGACAATGGCGTGCTCAGTCTCATTTTTTACGACATCAAACCGGAAAAGATTTATGAAATTACCATCAATACAAGGTTTGATGATGTGGTGAATTTCGCCACCACTGATATTCTGGTGCCTGCAGCACTGCATCTTCAGAACGGTGGCCTGCCGGAGGTCATAGGGCGGAAATACAAAACACCCAGAGAACTTTCTTTTCCCAACGCGGGATCCAAAGACGATTTCATCTTCGGCGAAGTACTGTATATAGACAATTACGGAAATATTATATCAAATATCACCAAAAAACTTTTTGATGAGATGATGAGCCTGCATACTTCTTTCAGCATCAGGTTCCGGACGCTGGCGCTCAGCAAAATTTACCGTACGCATACCGGGGTCGTGACCGACTGGGAGACCGAGCATGAACAGCACGGCAAACCTGCAGCCATCTTTAATGACTCCGGCCTGCTGGAACTTACCATCTACAAGGGAACGGCAGAAAATGGCGCGCGGACACTCTTCGGACTGAAGGTAGGTGAACCCATCTATATTGAGTTCAAAAAGAACTAAAGCAGCAAGCACCCTCTTCCCCGTTTTTGGTGAACAGCAGTGTGCATCTCTTGCCACCATTGCTTTCTTACAGCAGATGCCACACCATTTAGAATGCGGAACAGAGCCCCTGTCTTGTTAAAAATTACAGATTTCTCAATTTTTAAGCAAATTTTTATATATTTGTAAAAATCTAAAATTTAAAAATGGCAGAATACAAGTTATTACTTCCTTCGATGGGCGAAGGCGTGATGGAAGCTACGATTATCAGTTGGATGGTGAATGAAGGAGATGTGGTAAAAGAAGATGATTCCGTAGTAGAAATTGCTACCGATAAAGTGGATTCGGATGTTCCGACACCGGTTTCGGGGAAAATTGTAAAGATTCTCAAACAAAAAGACGAAGTAGCCAAAATAGGCGAAGCAATTGCCATCCTGGAAATTGCCGGCGAAGGTGAAGCGGTAGCGGCACAACCTCAGGAAGCCAAATCCCACCAGGAAGTCCAGTCCGAAATCCCGGCACCAGCTGCTGCAGATATTCAGGAACTTGAAAAACCACTGAGCACAGCAACTCCAACATTTTCCGGAGACCTGTACCTGTCGCCACTGGTAAAAAATATTGCCCAGCAGGAAAATATTTCTGAAACCGAGTTGCAATCCATCAAAGGCAGTGGACTGGAAGGCCGCATTACAAAAGAAGATATTCTGGCTTACGTGAAAAACCGCGGCACTGCTCCGGCAGCAGCTCCTGTTCAGCCTCAGAAAACCGCAGCTGCACCGGCTCCGGCAGCTGTTCCGGTTCCGGTTTCAGAGGGAGACGAAATTATTCAAATGGACCGCGTGCGCAAAATCATTGCAGATGCAATGGTGAACTCCAAGCGTACTGCTCCGCACGTAACCTCCTTCATCGAGACCGATGTAACCAATGTGGTAAAATGGAGAGCGAAAAACAAAGGTCTTTTTGAAAAGCGCGAAGGCGAAAGACTCACCTTCATGCCGATCTTTGTAAGAGCGGTTGTGAAAGCGATTCAGGACTTCCCGATGATCAATGTATCGGTGGACGGAGATAAAATCATTAAAAAGAAAAACATCAATATTGGTATGGCCACTGCCCTGCCGGATGGCAACCTGATTGTTCCGGTAATTAAAAATGCAGACCAGCTTTCACTGAGCGGACTGGCAAAAGCCATCAACGATCTGGCGTACAGAGCAAGAAACAAAAAACTGAGACCGGAAGACACTCAGGGGGCTACTTATACCATTTCTAACGTGGGAAGCTTCGGCAACCTGATGGGCACCCCGATTATTCCTCAGCCGCAAGTAGCCATTCTGGCCATCGGAGCCATCGTGAAAAAACCTGCTATACTGGAAACTCCGGACGGTGATGTGATTGCCATCAGAAACCTGATGTTCATGTCCCATTCCTATGACCACCGTGTGGTAGACGGATCTCTGGGTGGCATGATGCTGAAACATGTTCACGATTATCTGGAAAACTGGGATCTGAATACTGAAATTTAATATCCCTTTCATAATATTTAGAACCTCCGCTGCACCGGAGGTTTTTTATTGAATGCTGATGAAACCAAAATATTTGGAAAGACCTGCAGATAATTAACAATTTACTTGCATGTTACGGTGATAATTGATACTTTTGCACCTCGAAATAATTAACTAATTTTTTAACATTATGAACAATTACGAAACTGTTTTCATTTTAACTCCCGTTCTATCTGACGCACAGGTGGAGGAAGCAGTGAAAAAATTTGAAGATCTTTTGACTTCACACAATTGCGAAATCGTTGCCAAAGAAAATTGGGGACTGAAGAAATTGGCTTATCCTATTCAGCTGAAAAAGAATGGATTTTACACTTTGATCGAATTCAAAGGTGAAGGTACTGTAGTAGCAGATCTGGAACTTGCTTTCAAACGTGATGAGCGCGTAATCCGTTATCTGACTACAAAACTGGACAAACACGCAGTAGAGTACGCAGTGACAAGAAGAGCAAAAAACAAAACTGCAAAAGCTTAATTTTAACCCTTAAAAAATTACAACAATGGCAATAGATGATATGGCTAAACAAGCCTCCGCTGGTGGTGAATCTGAAGTAAAATTCCTTACCCCTCTGGATATTAATACAAAATCTGCAAAAAAATACTGTAGATTCAAAAAATACGGAATCAAGCATGTAGATTATAAAGATGCAGATTTCCTTCTTCAGTTCGTAAACGAACAAGGGAAAATCCTTCCAAGAAGATATACCGGAACTTCCCTGAAATATCAGAGAAAAGTTTCTGCAGCCATCAAAAGAGCAAGACACCTTGCCCTGATGCCTTACGTGGCAGATATGCTGAAGTAAAAATTATAAAGCAATTTTGTTGCTGAATTATCAATTAAAATTCTAACTGTTCCGGCCATCCGGAATGTAACAAAGGACAACAACAATGGAAATTATTCTAAAAAAAGACGTTGAAAACTTAGGACTGGAGTTCGACGTGGTAAACGTAAAACCGGGATATGCAAGAAACTTCCTGATTCCTCAGGGTTATGCAGCACTTGCTACTCCCAAAAACAGAACTGCTCTGGCTGAAACTCTGGAATCCAGAAAAGAAGAAGAAGCAAAACTGATTGCAGATGCTACTGCTACTATAGAACAACTGAAGAAAACTCCACTTACCATCGCTACAAAAGTTGGTTCCGGCGACAAGCTTTTCGGTTCTATCAATAACGCCAACCTTTCTGAAGAACTGGCGAAAGCAGGTATTGAAATCGACAGAAAATACATCAAAATTCCTGGAAACAACATCAAGAGAACCGGTAAATTTACCGCTTTGGTGAGACTTCACAGAGATGTGGAATACAATTATGAGTTCGATGTAATTTCTGACGCTCCTGTAGAAGCTCCGGCTCCTAAGGAAACGGCAAAACCAGCAGCTGCTGCAGAAGAAACTCAGACTGAGGAAGCTTAATAAGCCCCTTCAGTAAAGATAAAACCGGTTCAGACGAACCGGTTTTTTTTATGGAATGAACTGATGAGTAAAATAACCATCGGTTTGCTAATTCACTTACCGTCATTTTGAAAACTTTCAGCTGCTGTTTGCTCCCTCCTTTTACCTTTACCAAATAATTGCCTTTGGCTAAACGATGCTCCAGACCGAAGTGCTGTACCTTGTTTTTTGATAGCTGGCTGGAGAAAACCATTCTTCCCGAAGCATCATAAATATGTACACTACAGAATTCTTTCTGCAGAATGCTTCCCTGCAGGCTGAAGTTTCCATTGTTGGGATTATTGAACAATACCAGATCTTTGGTACTGTCTGTTTCAGAAGTTGACATAGGGTTCATCAAATCAAATCTGGCCACATTATTTTATGCGAAAACCATGGCTATGGTTTTATTAAACAGGTTATCCTGTTGAACACTCACTGAAAGTTTTTATATGTACTTTTGAATTTTTCAATCTCAACAAAACCTATAATCCATCCCCTTTTCGCCCCCGGAATTCCTTCATGGTATCATAAATCCCGAACACATCGCGCATGACCCAATCAAAAACAGGCAGCGGCAACAAGCCCTGAGACAGCCGGATGAACCAATACGGCATGGGCATTGCCAGTAATTTTGTTTTCTTTTCTATGGCACAAATAATCCTTTCTGAAGCTTTTTCGGGCTCCAGCACCGGCAGCACCCGTGATTTCACCCCGTCAAACATCCCGGTACTGATGTAGAAAGGCATCACCGTGGTCACTGCAATATCTTTTTTCAGTTGCTGCATTTCCAGCCGCAAACTGTCACTCCACCCCGTCGCAGCCCATTTGGAAGCCGCATATACCGACATTTTGGGATTGGAAATCAGCCCTGCAGAAGATGCTATAGTACATACCGCACCCGAATTTCTGCGCAGCATCTCTGGCAAAAATTCCAGGGTCACATGCATGGGCGCGTCTGCATTGATTTTCATGCTTTTGGAAATATCGTCATGACTGTGTTCATGAAACATTTTGCCCACCACAATACCGGCATTATTGATGATGACATGCGGCACACCTGCCACAGAACGTGTCTGCGCTGCTGCCCACTGAATCTGTTTCACATCCGAAAGGTCCATCACAATCCCCGTGACCTCGCCGCCAAGACTTGAAAATGCTGATTCGGTCTGCTGCAAACCTTCGGGATTCAGATCCCAGATAACCAGATGAGCAGCACCCCTTTCCAGCACTTTACGACCCATTATCTTCCCGATTCCGAAAGCACCGCCGGTAATCAGTACCGTTTTATCTTTAAAATCCATATTGATATAATAAACAGGCACCAATTTAGTTGAATTAATAATACCCAATGTCTTTTTAAATAAAAAAAACAGAACTTTGAGTACAGAAAAACCACCCCTTATGACGCATTTTGAGCAAATACTTGAAAATCAACGCATATTCTTTAAAACCCATAAAACCAAAGATCTGACTTTCAGAAAAAGCAAACTGCAACAACTGAAAAAATTGCTGAGCGATAACGAAAAACAACTGTACGAGGCCATTCACAGTGATTTTGGAAAGTCAGGATTTGATACCTATACCACAGAAATTGCAATCCTGTACAGTGATATTGATTACTATACTAATAACCTGAACCGTCTGGCCAAACCCAGATCCGTAAAAACAAATCTGGTTAATCTGCCCGGAAGCAGCAGCGTTTACAGTGAACCGCTGGGATGTACACTGGTGATAGGTGCGTGGAATTATCCTTATCAGCTTTCCCTGGCTCCCATGATTGCGGCCATTGCTGCCGGAAACACCTGCATCATTAAACCCAGCGAGGTGGCGCCGCATACTATGAAGCTGATGGCAGAACTCATTAACTATCATTTTCAGCCCGAATATCTGTTTGTTGCTGAAGGTGGTGTAGAAGAAATGACCGAAATTCTGAAACTGAAATTCGACAAAATATTTTTCACCGGAAGCCCGAAAACAGGCCGCATTATTTATGAAGCCGCTGCCAAACACCTGACACCCGTTACCCTGGAACTGGGCGGTAAATCACCGGCCATAGTCACCGAAAGTGCGGACTTGGAACTGGCGGCCAAAAGAATTGTCTGGGGAAAATTCCTGAATGCCGGCCAGACTTGTGTGGCTCCTGATTATATTCTGGCAGATGAAAAAATCCAGACCAAACTGCTGGAGTATCTGCGCCACTATATTCAGAAATTTGAATACGGCCCCGAGCAGCCCCAATATACCCGCATCATCAATGACCGCCATTTTGAACGCCTGAAGGCGCTTATTGATCCACAAAAGATCTATTATGGCGGAAAATCTGATGCTTCACAACGCTATATAGAGCCTACCTTGCTGCAAGATGTATCCTGGGATGATGCCGTAATGCAGGAAGAAATTTTTGGTCCGGTGCTGCCCGTACGCTCCTACCGCTATTACCGGGAAGCCCTGAATGAAGTCCTGGAACAGGAAAAACCGCTGGCTGCCTATCTCTTCAGCAAGAATGATGACGAAAAGGATCTTTTTACCAGGCTTTTATCCTTCGGTGGCGGCTGCATCAATGATGTCGTGATGCATCTCAGCAACCCGAATCTGCCCTTTGGCGGCGTGGGCAACTCGGGCACGGGTGCTTACCACGGAACGTTCGGTTTTGATGCATTTTCCCATAAAAAATCAGTACTGAGCAAAGCGGTCTGGGGCGAACCCAACTTGAAATACCCGCCATATTCTGACGAAAAAATGAGATGGATCCGCAAAGTGATGTAAGCAGTTTTGATTTATCTGTGGTGCGCAAACAACTGTCCCAGAATAATGCCTGCAGCCATAGAGACATTCAGGCTTTCCGTGGCCTGCGAATTCCCGAAACGCGGAATTGTGATGACGTCCTGCAGCAACTCTTCCGTCTCCGGGCGGATTCCGCTGCCTTCATTGCCCATAATGATATTCACCCGCTCGGGAAAGCGGAAATCATACAGGTTGTGGCCGTTCATGTCCGTACCCAGATTCACATTGGAAGTTTGGTTAAGAAATTCCTGAAGCGGCGTGTACACCACATTCACACGGGCAAAAGATCCCATGCTGGCCTGTATGACTTTGGGGTTATAGACATCTGCAGTATCTTCCGAACAGATGATCTGGGAAATCCCGAACCAGTCTGCCAGGCGGATAATGGTTCCCATATTTCCGGGGTCCTGTATACCGTCCAGCACAAGCTGCACCGGTGGTTCGGGCTTCATCTCAGAAACCGGAAGCACACAGAGTGCTACCGAATCCCTGGGGTGTTGCAGAAAACTGATTTTGTTCAAATCCCGCTCCGTGATGGTAGTTATGGGAATATGAGGCAGATTGGAATCTATGGGATTTATAGAAAATATTTCATTAATTTTATACCCTGAATTCGGCAGTTCACGTATAATTTTGTTACCTTCAACCACGAATAACTGGTGTTTTTGCCGAAACTTTTTTTTGTCCAGAGACTGTAATATTTTTATTGTATGAGCCGTAAGCATTTAGGAAAATATCTTCAAAAATATCATATATTTTTATGTTCTGCAACCGTAATCTTTTTTCTTTACGCCTGCAGTACCACCCGAAAAGTTCCGGACGGTGAATATTTACTGGTCAAAAATAATTTCAGATATGATGGTGAGAAAATTCACGAAGATGAATTACCCGACTACGTGAGCCAGAAACCCAACAGAAAACAACTGCTCTTTCTCCCGGTGGGACTGTGGATGTACAATATGGCAGATCCGCGGTACGATACCATTCTGAATGAATACATGACCTACCCGTCTGATATGAGAAATCAAAAACTGCGGGATTCCCTGTTCATTAAATACGACCATCCCGAAATGGTGGGCAAAAATCTCTTCTGGAACCGTTTTTTCCACAATGTGGGCCAGGCTCCTGTTATTCTGGACCAGAGTAAAAGTGAAACCAGTGCCAACTCCATACGGAAGCAGCTGGTGTACCGCGGGTACTGGGATGCGGAAACAAAATTTGACCATGAACTGGATTCTGCTGCCAAAAAAGCAGAAGTTCATTACCTCATTACGCCCAACGATCCCACCTACATCAGCGAATATTATTATGATATTCCGGATCCGGCCATCAAAGGGATTTATGAAGAAAAAATTCAGGAAACCGCGGTGCGCTCCAGACAAATTCTGGATCAGACCAAACTGGAAAAGGAAGTGAGCAGAATAAACGACCTGATGCGCAGCAGAGGTTATTATCAGTTCAACAATTCCGGGCAGGAGATTTTCTATATGGCAGATACTCTGACCAGCCGAAAAAATGTGCCGGTAACGCTGGAAATACACCGCGATTCGGCAGATACACCCTATAAAAAATCTACGATAGGCAATATAGATGTGGCCGTGGTAGACAATGCCGGAGATTTCCCGGAGAATACCGCCAAAGATTCGCTGCGGGGCATCAGATTTCACAAAATTGATGACCAGTATAAGACCAATGCCCTGTGGCGGGCCGTGATTCTGAGAAACGGAGAACTCTATGACCAGAGCAATCTGGACCTTACCCGCAGGAATTTCCTTGCCATGAACAATTTCAGCGTCATTAAAGCCAAAGATTCACTGCGCCGCGGCGGCAACGGAACGCCAAATGACAGCATTATTGATGTACTTTACCTGCTGAAACCGCTGCCGAAATATGAACTGAAAGTAGCAGCAGACCTGAACTATTCGCAGCTCCTGAATCTGGCAGCGTCACCGTCTGTGGATCTTACCACCAGAAATGTTTTTGGCGGTGCAGAAAACCTGAATACGTCCATATCCTGGATTGTGGGCCGTGTGCGGAACTCCAAAGACCTGGATACCCGCGTCTGGGCTCATGAACTCTCGGCCAATGCCAGTCTGAGTTTCCCCCGGCTGTTGTTGCCATTCAGCTATTACAAACTCATCCCGAAACGGTATTCTCCCGTATCTTCCATCAATTTGGGAGCTTCATTTCAGAAGAACATCGGGATGGACCGCGTAAACCTCAATACCGGCCTTAATTATTATGCCAATGTGAATGATGTGGTGACCCACCGGCTCACCGTGCTGAATACCCAGTTGAGTCTCACCCGCAACAAAGACCGCTATTACGAATATTTCCCACGGGATGGCGAGGTCCGCAATCATATTTTTCAGCAGTATTCACCCCAGCTGAACCAGCAGTATATAGACGGACAACTGACTTCTGATCAGTACTCCAGCATCATCATCAATGATCCTTCGTTTGCAGCATCACTTGCCGGCGATGATCTGGATACCTACAACACCTTCCTGCAATCGCTCATCAACAAAGACCGGCAGACTCAGGATGTCCTCATTTCTTCCTTCATCTATAATTTTATTTATAATGAAATCGGAAAGAAAGAATTTGAAAATCCGTTCTATTTCAACGGTAAAATGGAAGTAGCCGGAAACCTGCTGAATCTGGCCTCCGGCAGTTTCAGTGAAGATGGAATCACTACCGGGGAGCAGAAAACACTCTTCAATATTCCCATCGCGCAGTTCATTAAGCTGGATTTTGATGTAAGAAAATACTTCACTTTTGGCCGGCAGACCCTCGCCGCAAGACAGTTTATTGGGGTGGGCATCCCCTACGGAAACTCCAATCAGATGCCGTTTGTACGGTCTTATTTCAATGGCGGATCCAATGATATCCGTGCCTGGAGACCATTTGGCGGACTGGGACCGGCAGATTCC
This sequence comes from Chryseobacterium sp. MFBS3-17, assembly GCF_020687745.1. Taxonomy (GTDB): domain Bacteria; phylum Bacteroidota; class Bacteroidia; order Flavobacteriales; family Weeksellaceae; genus Marnyiella. Next base: position 391,751 of record NZ_JAJEWK010000012.1, on the reverse strand, counting down.
CAACTGGACGAGAAAGTAAGGACTTTTGTGATGGACAATGTAAAGCTGACCACCAGCGTAGAGTACAGAATTCCGATTAATGACATGTATGAAACCGCTGTTTTTGCAGATGCAGGAAATATCTGGAGTCTGCGTGCCAACGGATCCGGGAACGAGTTTAAATTCAATAAATTCATCAGACAGATGGGTCTGGGCAGTGGTTTCGGACTTCGAATCAATGTGGCCTATATCACCGCCCGGGTAGATCTGGCCTACAAAATATACGACCCGAATAAACCCGAGGGAGACCGCTGGCGTTTCGACAAAATTCAGCCGCTGAAACCCACGCTGAATTTCGCTTTCGGATATCCGTTTTAAAACACTAAAGTCTGCTGCAAAAGCGGACTTTATATTTTATAAACCCGGGACAAACCACCAGGTTTTTCCTCCAAAAAAACTCCTCAGGATTTCGTCATATTGAAACTAACCACTCTGGTCATCGTCCCGAAAGAAATTAATCTTTCTCTGATTAATAAGCATAACCTGATCAAAAAATGAATCAATCCGGTGATATGCCCAGCAGAAAATACAGCACTGCGCTTACCCGGGCCAGCACTTCGCGGGACTGATTGCGGTAGAAACTCTCCGGCCGGGAAACATCTTCTGCATCAAAACCCAGTGCATTCAGCTGATTGTTCCGCGCAAAAAACAATGCCCGCAGATTATGAAATCCCTGGGACACAATGATGACATCCCGCGCTTGATAAACTTCCTTACAGCGGATGATGCTCTGGTGCGTGTTAAATCCCTTCGGGTCTTCTATGATGATGTTTTCCGGAACACCCTGCTGATAGACCAAAAAACGCTTCATGGCCGCCGGTTCATCATATCCTTCACTTTTTTCGCCACTCACAATGATTTGTTTCACTTTGCCGTGATGATACAGCAATGCCGCAGCATCCATACGCTTCAGAAAATAAGGATTGGCAGCACCGGATCTCATTCTGGGAGAGGTACCCAGCACCAGTGCGGTTTCCCGGTGCGGAATCTTGGAAATCTGAGTGTAGGTACGGCCGTTGGTCAGTGAGAACACCCAGAAATTGGCAAGCATCATGAGCAAAATCCCGACTTCCAGCAGGGATAAAGAGGTGCGCACCAGATTCCAGAGTTTCTTCATCAATATTGGTTTACTGTAATTCTAAATCAGATCAAAATTAAGTTTTATTTTTTTGCTCATGGCCACAGACATACAGGCCAGAATTTTCCCGGAAGCTTCCTCCTTCTCGGTCAGGTATTCATTCTCCAGCAATTCTACTTCTCCTTCCTCCAGCATACATTCGCAGCTGCCACAGATTCCGGATTTGCAGGAATAAGGCACCGGATAGCCGTCTATAAGCAATTGCTGCAGTAATTTTACTTTATTGTTCTTCAGCTGTGCCGAATATTCTTTGTTAAAGAGTTTAAAGTCAAGCGTAATATCTTCAATCAGCGGGAACTCCTTCTCCACCGGATAAATATCATCATTATACTCCTCGAAGAGTTCAAAATGAATATTTTTCTTCGGAATTCCGTTGTTGTAGCAGGCATTGGCCAGGTTTTTTATCATCTCACCTTTACCACAAATCAGCACTTCATCCACAGAATCCCAGAGGGTAGATTCCTCATCGGTATCATCAATCATCATCAGTTGGTTGATGATCAACTCCACTTTCTTCTCATCCAGGCGGCCTTCCAGAAAGGCATTGCCCACCTTTTCGCGGGAATAAAAATAATGCACTTCAAACCGGTCTGCGTACTTCTCATGCAAAGCATCGATCTCTTCTTTAAAAGGGACTTCCTGCTTGCTTTTGTTCCCGTAAAACAGAAACAGCCGGGTACGGGGTTCCAGATGCAGAATATTTTTAAAATGACTGAGCAGCGGTGTGATGCCAATTCCGCCTGCAAAACCAATGATGGTCCGGAATTCATGTGGTTTGGACACCAGCGTAAACCGGCCACGCGGCTCCGAAACGTCCAGCAGGTCACCCGGTTGAAACGCCTCGAAAAGATCTTTGGTAGAACTGTCTTCACGGTTGATTTTAATGCCGAGTGAAATCCGCTCCTCATGCGGCGCCGAGGTCATGGAAAAGTCGTTATGATAAATTTCGCCCCCGGAAGGATATTTAATGGTGACATATTGTCCTGCTTCAAAGCGGAAGGCAGGTTTCAGCGCATCGGGAATTTCAAAATCCAGAGTGAACGTATTGGCCGTAATTTTTTTCTTTTGGGTTAAACGCAGCTTGTGAAAAGCCACTTGTCTTATTTTGGGTGATTTTTTTTCTGTATCCATTGCAGGTCAAAATTAATAAAAATAAGTGATTTTTGCACACCACTACACAGGTTGGCAACGATTATTCCGGCAAGTATCCCGGGAAATACCTGATGATGTGAATGGTGGCGTATGATTTAAAATTACAATTTCTGTGATAGAGAATGAAATCTGAGCACAACATGCGTCGCCGCGGCCAGCGACTGGGATTATTTCCCGGGAAAAGCACCGCAAGTCGTGCATCTGCAACAAAAATCTTTTTTTACCTTTGTAAGATATAATCTAAGCTGAAGAACACATGAAAAAAACAATTGCATTGTTACTGGTTGCCATCACCTTTACCGCCTGCAAGAAAGAGGCAAAAACTGCGGAAGAGGATTTCTCACAAGAAACGGTAACCTATCCGGAATCCAATGAAATCACAGAACCGGCTACGCCTTTCGTTCAGGTAGAATGGTCGCCCGTGCAAACCGCGGAAATGCTGGCGGCCAAAAATAATGATACCCTGTATGTAACCAATTTCTTTGCAACCTGGTGCGGACCGTGCATGCGGGAAATTCCTCATTTCAAAGAAAAAATGGAGGAACTGAAAGACCAGCCGGTAAAATTCACCTTCATAGGCCTGGATCCGAAAGAAGACTGGGGCACTAAAGTGAAGACCTTTGCCGAGGAAAATAACCTGTCTGAAAATATAGTACTGCTGAACGGCGAACTGCTGACACCCGAATTCTTCCCTGCCAATTTCAATGAATGGGACGGAGGTTCTATTCCGTTTACGCTGATGAAAAAAGGCGACCGCACCGACGAAACCATTGGGATGATGAGCAAACAGATGCTGGATTCCAAAATTGCTTCTTTCCGGTAATATTTTTATATAATCCGCGCGCTCTGTGGAGAAAAACTTTAAAATCATTTGCCTGTTTCTCATCACCGCAATCCTGATTTCGGTGATCATTAACCTGAATACGGGGTTTTTGCCACTGAGCCTTGCCGATTTTTTTGGCAATACGGGTTCGCATGCAGAAATTGCGGGACTTCGGGTAAACCGGGTTTTGGTTATGCTGCTGGCCGGGATTTCCATTCCCACCTCAGGATTTCTTCTTCAGGAGTATTTTCAGAATCCGCTTGCCGGACCGTCGGTACTGGGCATCACGTCTGTGGCCAGTCTCAGTGTGGCATTTTATATATTCTTTGCTCAGGACTGGCTGCTCCCAGATTTTCTGCAAAACAGTTTCCTCAGTTTTTCGGCCATTGCAGGCAGCCTCCTGCTCATGCTCATCCTCATCGGATTTTCGCACCGTTTTCAGGATAAATCCTTTCTCATTATTTTTGGATTTCTGGTTTCGGCGCTGGCCGGAGCGGTCATTTCCGTATTGCAGGTCTATGCCGAAAATCAAAGTCTCAAGAATTATGTACTCTGGAGTTTTGGTGCCAATAATCAGGTTTCCGGCAGTCAGATGGCAGTGCTGGCCCTCATTGTTTTGGCCGGGCTGATCTTTAGTTTTAAAAGCATCAGACCGCTTATCGGCAATTCCCTGGGTACGGCGTATGCCCAAAGTGTGGGAGTAAACCTCACCCGGCTGAAGTTCATCATCATCCTGGCATCTTCCCTGCTGTCTGCATCGGTAACGGCATTTCTGGGGCCGGTTTTATTCATCGGGATTGTGGTACCTCATTTCTGCCGACTGCTGTATAACCCGGCAAAATTATGGCAACAATGGATACTCAATATGCTGCTGGGCATCTTCATCATGGAATTCTTCTCCATTATTTCAGAACTCACGCGCTATCCGCTGAATGTTATCACCTCCCTTTTCGGAATCCCCGTGATTTTGCTGATGATGCTCAAAAAGAAATAAATTTGGTTAACCGTTAAAAAAAACGAAGGATGTTTCTCAATATTAAAAATGCCACAATAGGATACACTTCGCCCCTCATCCGGGATGTGAATGCCGGGCTGGATACCGGAGAAATCTGCTTGCTGATTGGCAATAACGGTGCAGGTAAAACCACTTTAATCAAAAGCATACTGCACCAGATTCCATTGCTTGGTGGCGGGATATTTCTGGACAATAAGCCGGTAGAACAGATGACGTCTCAGGAGATTGCAGAAAAAAGCGCAGTGGTTTTTTCCAAAGCAGATATCCCCGCAAATTATACCGTATATGATCTGGTGGCATTGGGAAAATTCATCCATTATCCGTATTATTTTGAACTGCGAGATGAGGACAAAGCAGCGGTTTCAGAAATCATAGAAAACCTGGGCTTGCAGGTGTACCGGGATTATCCGCTGAACCGGCTTTCTGATGGTAATCTTCAGAAAGCATTCATAGGCAGGGCGCTGGCCCAGAATGCGCCCATGATTATTCTGGACGAACCGACCACGCATCTGGACGAGGAGAATAAAATTATGATTCTGAAACTCCTCCGCAATCTGGCGCGTACCCGGCATAAACTCATTCTTTTCTCCTCCCATGACTGGCGACTGGCCAAAGAGTTTTCAGACAAAATCTGGCTGGTGCGGGATCAGCAACTCACCGGCGGGATTACCGAAGATGTGCTGATCCGAAACCGGGATCTGATAGATCCACATCTTTTTCATGTGAATGATGACTATGTAGCACCCGCCATTCTGGCGCCGGATGCAGAGAAAGAAATGCTGTATTCATTTCTGCAGAAAAATATGCAGAAAGATCTTTCGGCATTCACATTTCAGTTTCAGGATGGTTCGTGGTTTATTTCCGGTAATACCCGGCAACAAAAATGCAATTCCTTTGCTGAAATCGCAAAACTGCTGCAAAACCATGATGGATTCAGCATTTAACTCCTTCAAAAATCAATATTTCCGCTTGTTTTCCTATGGGAAACATATTACTTAAAACATTAACAATCAAACATTTATAATTTTAATTAAAAAATACTATGCATGCATAGTATTTTTTATTATATTTGTCTATAACACAAAAAAGGAAAACATGAGCAAGAACAACAATGAAAAAGTAGACAGTATAGACCTTGTACTGAAGTCCACCTGGTTATCTGTTTCCAAGATGTATTCGGAACTGGCCAATGACCATTCGGCAACTGCAGTGCAGGCGCTCACACTGCTGAAAATAGACCCGAAAGAAGGCACCCGCAGCACGAATCTGGGACCCAAAATGGCCATAGAGCCTACTTCCCTCACCCGCATCATCAAACTGCTGGAAGACAACGGCTATATCTACAAGGAGAAAACTACCAATGACAAACGTGAAGTCATCATCAAACTCACAGAAAAAGGATTGAACTCCCGTAACATCTCCAAAGAAGCCGTACTGAACTTTAACCGCAGTGTGGTAGAACGCATCGCACCGGAGAAACTGGAAACCTTTAAGGAAGTGATGAATGAAATTCAACAAATTGCTACCGAACTGAATCATAAAAATAAATAAATGAAAAGACGAATCAAACACGTTACGGTATTGGGTTCAGGAATTATGGGATCCGGCATCGCCGCACATTTCGCCAATATAGGCGTACAGGTGCTGCTGCTGGACATTGTTCCGTCTGAACTGACCGCAGCCGAACAAAAAAAAGGACTGACGAAAGAAGATCAGGCTGTACGCAACAGGATTGCTGCAGAGAATCTGGAAAAGCTGAAAAAAGCCAATCCGGCACTGCTCTATACCCCCAAATTTGCCGACCGCATTACCGCCGGAAATTTTGAAGACGACCTGAAAAAAATCAAAGATACCGACTGGATCATTGAAGTAGTCGTAGAAAGACTGGACATCAAAAAATCCGTTTACGAAAAAATCGAACAGTTCCGCAAGCCGGGAACGCTGGTTTCATCCAACACCTCCGGCATCCCCATCCATCTGCTCACAGAAGGCCGCAGTGACGATTTCAAAAAGCACTTTGCCGGAACCCATTTCTTCAATCCGGTGCGCTATCTCCCGCTTCTGGAAATCATTCCCACTGCAGATACCGATCCGCAGGTGCTGAAATTTTACATGGACTACGGTGCCGCATTTCTGGGTAAAACCACTGTTCAGGCCAAGGATACTCCCGCATTTATTGCCAACAGAATCGGCGTATTCTCCATGATGAACCTGCTGCATGAAGTAAAAAACCTGGGACTGAACGTGACGGATATAGACAAACTCACCGGCCCGGTAATCGGTCGCCCCAAATCTGCTACCTTCAGAACCGCAGATGTGGTAGGTCTGGACACGCTGGTACTGGTGGCCAACGGTGTACGTGAAAGCGGTGTGGAAACTCCCGAATTTTACAACGTTTTTTCGTTGCCGGAATACATTCAGCAGATGGTAGACCGGAAATGGCTCGGCTCCAAAACCGATCAGGGATTCTATAAAAAAGTAAAAAATGACGCCGGCAAATCCGAGATCTTGGGTCTGAACCTGGAAACCATGGAATATGAACTCCAGGGAAAATCCAGTTTCCCCACTCTGGAACTTACCAAGAATATTGACAAGCCCATTGACCGCTTCAAAATTCTGACAGCAGGTAAAGACAAAGCCGGCGAACTGTACAGAAAGTCCCTGGGAGCACTTTTTGCCTACATTTCACACAAAGTACCCGAAATTTCAGATGAAGTATATAAAATAGACGATGCCATGCGTGCCGGATTCGGCTGGGAAAATGGTCCGTTTGAAATCTGGGATGCCATAGGTGTACAAAAGGGTGCAGAACTGGCCAGAGAAGCCGGATATACCGTAGCCGACTGGATTCAGAATGTGGATACCTTCTATAAAGTCAATGACGAAGGCCAAAGCATTTATATTGACAAAAACACCGGCCAATACCATGGAATACCCGGTCAGGAAGCCTTTATTATTCTGGATAATATCAGAAAAAACAAAACCCTCTGGAGCAATTCGGGAGCAGCCATTCAGGATCTGGGCGATGGCATCATCAACTTCGAAATCCGTTCCAAGATGAACTCACTGGGCGGTGAAGTACTGGACGGACTGAACCGCGCCATAGACCTTGCCGAAAAAGAATACGACGGTCTGGTCATCGGAAACCAGGCAGCCAATTTCTCTGTAGGTGCCAATCTTGCCATGATTCTGATGATGGCGATTGAACAGGACTGGGACGACCTGAATATGGCCATTGCCTACTTCCAGAAGTCCATGATGCGTGTGCGCTACTCCTCCATTCCGGTAGTGGTGGCTCCCCACGGCATGACTCTGGGCGGTGGATGTGAGATGACCATGCATGCAGACCGAGTAGTGGCCGCAGCAGAAACCTATATTGGTCTGGTGGAAACAGGCGTGGGCGTAATTCCGGGTGGCGGCGGTTCCAAAGAATTTACGTTGAGAACTTCCAGAGCCTTTCAGCAGGATGATGTGAAAAACAACCGGTTGCGGGATGCGTTCATGAATATTGCCATGGGAAAAGTAGCCACTTCTGCCTACGAAGCCTACGATATGGGCATACTGGAGGCTCATAAGGACATTGTGGTGGTTCATAAAAACCGTCAGATTGCCGAGGCCAAAAAAGTAGCCCTGCTGATGGCCGGACAAGGATATACCCAGCCGATAGAGCAAAAAGTAAAAGTGCTGGGCAAGGATGCACTGGGAATGTTCTATGTGGGTACAGACCAGATGCTCACGGGCAACTACATCTCTGAGCACGACAAAAAGATTGCAGACAAACTGGCGCATGTTTTGGTAGGCGGCAACCTATCCGAACCTACCGTAGTAACCGAGCAATATCTGCTGAATCTGGAAAGAGAAACCTTCCTGCAACTCTGTGGCGAAAGAAAAACCCTGGAAAGAATTCAGTACATGCTTCAGAAAGGCAAGCCGCTGAGAAACTAGAATAGAGACAGGGAGACATGAGAGGAGAGATTTTTTTGATCTTATAATTACTTGTCTCCGGTTCCTGTTGCTGATTTTAAAAACAATAGAATATGCATAATATAAAAAAATTAAAAATCTGGAATGACTCCATAGATTTATGCGTAGAAGTCTATAGAGCTCTGTCTGACATGCCTTCTGATGAAAAATTTGGTCTTTCCTCCCAAATTAAAAGATCTGCAGTGTCCATCCCTTCCAATATTGCTGAAGGAGCAGGAAGAGAAAGGGAGAATGAATTTTATCATTTCTTAAACATAGCGTATGGTTCTTCATATGAACTCCAGACGCAACTTATTATCAGAGAAAAATTAAATTTCATTTCACCCAAAACCAATGAAACCTTATTGAATAAATTAGATGAAGTTCAAAAAATGGTTTACGTATTTAAAGAAAACATAAAAAATAGAAACAAATAGAACGAGGAGAATCTCCACTCTCTTGTCTAAAAATCCCTGATCTAAAATGAAACAAGCATATATCATAAAAGGTTACAGAACTGCGGTAGGCAAAGCGCCCAAAGGTTCGCTGCGGTTTACCCGCCCCGACGTGATGGCCGCAACCGTGATTGAAAAATTAATGGCGGCAGTTCCCGAACTCGACAAAAACAGAATAGATGACCTCATTGTAGGCAATGCCATGCCCGAAGCAGAACAAGGCCTCAATGTAGCCCGCCTCATCTCCCTGATGGGACTGAATACCGAGAAAGTTCCGGGGGTTACGGTAAACCGCTATTGCGCCTCCGGAAGTGAAGCCATTGCCATTGCATCTGCCAAAATCCAGGCCGGTATGGCAGACTGTATCATTGCAGGCGGTACAGAATCCATGAGTTATATCCCCATGGGCGGCTACAAGCCGGTTCCGGAAACGGAAATTGCCAAAACTAATCCCGATTATTACTGGGGAATGGGCTATACTGCCGAAGAAGTGGCAAAGCAATACCAGATCAGCCGCGAGGAGCAGGATCAGTTTGCGCTGGAATCTCATCTGAAAGCCCTGAAAGCCAATGCTGAAGGCAAATTCACTTCGCAGATTGTTCCCATACCCGTAGAATACAATTATCTGGACGAAAACCAGAAAATGCAGACTAAAAAGTTTGACTTTGCGGTAGATGAAGGCCCGCGGGCAGATACGTCACCGGAAGGACTGGCCAGACTGCGCCCCGTTTTTGCCAATGGCGGATCTGTGACGGCAGGAAACTCTTCACAAATGAGTGATGGTGCTGCCTTTGTCATCATCATGAGTGAGGAAATGGTAAAGGAACTCGGTCTGGAACCACAAGCAAGACTGGTGGCCTATGCCGCAGCAGGTCTGGAACCCAGAATTATGGGAATGGGTCCTGTTTACGCCATTCCGAAAGCACTGAAGCAGGCCGGATTGCAGCTAAAAGACATTGAACTCATTGAGCTGAATGAAGCCTTTGCTTCACAATCCGTGGCCATTCGTAAAGAACTGGATCTGAATCCTGAAATTCTGAATGTGAACGGCGGCGCCATCGCCCTGGGACACCCGCTGGGCTGTACCGGTACGAAACTTACCGTGCAGTTACTGGAAGAAATGAAACTCCGCGGCAACAAGTACGGTATGGTGACCATGTGTGTGGGCACCGGCCAGGGCGCAGCATCCATATTTGAACTCCTGTAATCCAATTTTCAACCTTAAAATACAACCAAATGAGCAATACATTAACCGGCGGCGAATTTTTAATCAAAGAAGTTCCTGCCCACGAAATTTTCACACTGGAAGAACTCACCGAAGAGCAAAAAATGCTGCGTGATGCAGCCAAAGAATTCATAGACCGTGAAGTCCTTCCCCACAGAGAGCGCTTTGAAAAGAAAGACTATGCCCTTACCGAAGAAAAAATGCGTCAGATGGGCGAAATGGGCTTTCTGGGAGTGACCGTGCCGGAAGAATACGGCGGCATGGGCATGGGCTTTGTGACCACCATGCTGGCCTGCGATTTTCTATCCGGAGCCAACGGATCTCTGGCCACCGCTTTCGGGGCACATACCGGAATCGGCACCCTGCCTATTCTCCTGTACGGAACCGAAGCACAAAAGCAGAAATACCTGCCGGATCTGGCCAGCGGAACAAAATTCGGAGCGTACTGCCTCACCGAACCCGATGCCGGGTCTGATGCCAACTCCGGGAAAACCAAAGCCAGACTTTCTGAAGACGGCACCCATTACATCATCAATGGTCAGAAAATGTGGATCTCCAATGCCGGATTTGCAGAAATATTCATTGTTTTTGCCAGAATTGACGATGATAAAAATATCACCGCATTTATTGTGGAAAAAGAAGGAACGGAAGGACTTACCTTTGGCGAAGAAGAACACAAACTGGGCATCCGCTCCTCCTCTACCCGTCAGGTTTTCTTTACCGATATGAAAGTTCCGGTAGAAAATCTGCTGGGCGAAAGAAACAATGGTTTCAAAATCGCACTGAATGCACTGAACGTAGGCCGCATTAAACTGGCAGCAGCCAATCTGGACGGACAAAGACGCATCCTGGGACATGCTGCAAAATACGCCAATGAAAGAAAACAATTCGGCGTGTCCATCTCCACATTCGGAGCCATCCGTAAGAAAATTGCAGAAATGGCTACCGGAATTTTTGTAGCAGAAGCAGGTTCTTACCGAGCGGCCAAAAATGTGGAAGATAAAACCCAGGAACTCATTGCGGCCGGACTGAATCACCAGGAAGCCGAACTGAAAGGTGTGGAAGAATTTGCAGTAGAAGCATCCATTCTGAAAGTCTATGTTTCTGATCTTACCCAGCATATTGCAGATGAAGGGATTCAGATATACGGCGGCATGGGATTCTCTGAAGACACCCCGATGGAAGCCGCATGGCGTGACTCCAGAATTTCCAGGATTTATGAAGGAACCAATGAGATTAACCGACTTCTGGCGGTGGGCATGCTCATTAAAAAAGCCATGAAAGGACAGCTGAACCTGCTGGAGCCGGCTATGGAAGTGGGCAAAGAACTGATGTCTATTCCTTCCTTTGATGTTCCGGATTATTCTGAATTGCTGAGCGAAGAAAAGGCATTGCTGGCCAGCCTGAAGAAGGTTTTCCTGATGGTTTCCGGAGCCGCATTGCAGAAATACATGACCGAAATAGAGAAACAGCAGCATTTATTGCTGAATGCCTCTGAAATTCTGAATCAGATTTATATGGCAGAGTCTGCCATTCTGCGGGCTGAGAAACATTTTGAGGCCGACTCTGTGGAGGTTGCCATGGCACAGCTGAACCTGTACAAAGCTGTGGAAAAAATCATAGAAGCTGCCAAGGAAGGCATTATTTCCTTTGCCGAGGGAGATGAACAGCGCATGATGCTCTCTGGTCTCAGAAGGTTTACCAAATACACCAACTACCCGAATATTGTGGCGCTTACCGAAAAAATCGCTGCACATTTTGTGGAAAAAGAAGCGTACTAAACGATGGCAATCCATTCCAAAACCGTCTCCTCAGAGGCGGTTTTTTTGGGTTCAATATTTTTGATTAACTTTAAATAAAATTTCCATCATGAAATCATTATGTATGCTGCTGCTCGTTTTTCCGGGACTTTTCTATGCGCAGGAAAATCCGCCGGTGCAGGCGAAGTCATTGTTGCCACCGGTGCAGGCAGATGCTGATACAGCCGGCCTTCCGAAATCCGGTGCAGAGCAGATTGATTATAAAATTCTGGTTCACACACTGGAAAATCCGGAGCGGTACTATATGCAGGTGCATCAGCCGGAAGTTCCTTTGGCAAGCCTTCGCCGTTTACAGCCATTGCCGGAAAAGGAAAACTTGGAACAGGACTCCCCGTAGAAATCAGGTTTTTGGAACATTCCGAAGGTGAATATTTTACTGTGGATGAAAAAAGCAGGCACAATGGCAAAAAATATCCTCTTTACCTAAAAAAGTTCTTTGAAAAATAATTCCATTTCAGTATTTTTGGAAAAATCAAAGAAAAACGAAGATGGGGCACTTACCAAAGCTTATAGAAGACCTGGCACTAATTCTGATTGTGGCAGCCTTTGTAGTACTGATATTCCGGAGAATTAAACAGCCTTTGGTTCTGGGATACATCATTGCAGGATTTCTGGTAAGTCCCAATCTGAATATTTTCCCGTCTGTGGTAGACAGCGCCAATATTAAAACCCTGGCAGAAATCGGGGTGATTTTCCTGCTCTTCAGTCTGGGGCTGGAGTTCAGTTTCAAGAAACTCATGAATGTGGGTGGATCTGCCTCTGTCACGGCCTTCACAGAAATTATCTTCATTACTGTTGCCGGGTATTTTACCGGTAAAATGCTGGGCTGGAGTACCATGGACAGCATGTTTCTGGGTGGTATGCTGGCCAGCTCCTCCACCACCATTATCATCCGTGCCTTTGACGAGCTGGGTGTGAAAACAAAGAATTTTGCCAAAACGGTTTTCGGGGTTCTGGTGGTAGAAGACATTGTGGTGATTCTCCTCATGGTATTGCTGTCCACTATTGCGGTTACCAAGGAATTTGAAGGCACGCAGATTCTGTTTACCGTAGCCAAACTGCTGTTTTTCCTGATCTTATGGTTCCTTTTGGGGATTTTTCTCATCCCAACTTTCCTGAAAAGAATTAAGAATCTCATTGATGATGAAATCTTAATGATTCTGTCCATCGGACTTTGTCTGGGTATGGTTCTCATTGCCACTTCTGTAGGATTCTCTGCAGAGCTGGGTGCATTTGTCATGGGATCCATTATTGCAGAAACTACCGTGGCAGAAAAGGTAGAACACACCCTGAAATCTGTAAAAGACCTCTTTGGTGCGGTATTCTTCGTATCGGTAGGGATGATGATTAATTATGATGATATGGTGACCTATGCGTGGCCTATTTTCATTGTGACCCTGCTTACGATTTTCGGGAAACTCTTCAGTTCATCACTGGGAGCACTCATTTCCGGGCAGCCGCTGAAACAGTCTGTGCAGGTGGGAATGAGTATGGCGCAAATTGGTGAATTCGCATTCATTGTCGCCACACTGGGACTTTCGCTGGGCGTTATTTCAGATTTTCTGTTCCCGGTAGCCGTGGGTGTTTCGGCCATTACCACCTTTACCACTCCTTATATGATTAAAATTTCTGAGCCGTTCTATAACTGGATTGTGAAGGTGACGCCGCAGAAATATATAGACCGCATCAACAAATACTCGTCCAATACCCAAAGCATACAGTCTGAATCCAGCTGGCAGACCATTCTGAAACAGTATGCTAAAATCATAGTGATTAACGGTATTGTGATCATCGCCATATACCTGCTGTTTTCTCAGTTCATCATACCGACCATTAACCAGAATCTGGACAGCAATGACATTAAAAACATCATCGGGAATTCATTGCCCATCATTTTCATCATTCCATTTTTATGGGCACTGATGGTAAAACGCCCCAACTCTGTGGCGTACCGTGAACTGTGGACCAAAACTAAATATAACCGCGGACCGCTTCTGATTCTGGAAATCGCCCGTTTTGCACTGGGAATTTTCATTCTGGGATTCTTCCTGAACCGCTTCGCATCTACCACCATATCATTCTTCATTACCATTCCGGTAGCCATTATTCTGATTGTGACCTTCAATACCCGTATTAAGAAGTTTTACAGCCGGCTGGAGAAGCGGTTCATCACCAACTTTAACATCCGCCAGATTACAGAAGATGCTCAGGATTCCAGAAATTACTCCGGAAATCCTGAAATTTCAAGCAGCCTCGCAGCCTGGGATGTACACATTATTGAGGTAGAAGTAAAACCACTCGCAGACTATATTGGGGTACCGCTGATTGACCTGCAGTGGCGCGAGAAATACGGCGTCAACATCGGATACATACAACGCGGATCCAAGGTCATTCACTCGCCGGACCGCCACCAGGTACTGATGCCATATGACAAAGTAGGGATCATTACCACAGATGATCAGTTCCAGGTATTTAAACCGGTTTTCGACAGTGAGGAAATCGTGATGGAGGAAAGCACAGACCACATCAAGCTGGGTCGTATCCTCATCAACCATCATTCACATAAAAAAGGATTAACCATCCGCGAATCCGGTATCCGAGATAAAACCGACGGACTGGTTGTGGCCATCCGCCGTGGAGACGAGCGTATTCTGAACCCTGCCTCTACCGAAGTGTTACGCGAGGACGACATTGTATGGGTGGTGGGCGACCGTAAAAAAATTGACCAACTGAACGTAGAACTCTAGCCATGACCCGGGAAGAACTGCTGAATAAAGCCATTAAAATTGCTGCCAGAGCGCATAAAGATCAGACCGACCGGTTTGGCGTGCCCTATGTGTCACACGTGATGCGCGTGATGAATTATGGAAAAACGTATGACGAAAAAATTGTGGGGGTGCTGCATGATGTGGTAGAAGACTGCCCGGAAATTACATTAGAATACCTGCTGGATCAGGGTTTCCCGAACCATGTGGTTTTTGCCATAGAATGCCTGACCAAAAACCCTTCAGATCAGAATTATATAGAATTCATCAGGCAAATCGAGCGTTCTCCGCTGGCCATTTCTGTAAAACTGAATGACCTGAAAGACAATATGGACCTGACCCGTTTCGTAAAGCCCATTACCGAAAAAGATATGAAGCGCCTGAACAAATACCTGAAAGCTTATCTTTATCTGAAAGACAAGTATTAATCGTGAATAACTGTATAATTTCTACAGTTTAATACGGTAGCTCGCTCCTATATGAAACCACCTGCCCGGCATGGGCACACCGAAGGTTTCTGTATATTGCGCATCGGTCACATTGTTCACCAGCACATACAGTTTCAGCTGATTCAGGTGGTAGTGCACCGCCACATCCAGCAACTGATGGCTCCCCGTAGATACCCGCTCCAGATACCGGTATACGAATTGTGAAGTCAGATTTTTTGTCCAGCGGTTTTCCATTTTGCCAACTACCTGATGTTTCAGATTTTCCATGACGTACCGTGACATCAGTGCCGGATTGTGTTCCGCTTTGCTTTCCAGAAAGGTATAACCGAGAGCTATTTTTTCTACAACCGACTGAAAACGTTGTTCCAGCTCGGCCTCGAATCCTTTGGTATTGATTTTCCCGATGTTCACCGCCTGCCACGGTTCTGCCGCATCTGCCTTGATCCAGTCTATGGCATCATGGGTAAATCTGCCAAAACCGGTAATCTTGCCTGTGAATCCCCCCTTCTGAAACCGGTAACCTGCTTCTGCCGACAGCGCATTTTCCGGGAGTAAATTTGGATTCCCTGTCTCAGACGGACTGCTGTAATACAAATCGGTAAAGGTGGGAATACGGTTTACTTTGGCTGCACTTCCGAAGATTTTATGTGCATCTGTGATGCTGAAACCCACATCAATTCCCGGATAGAAAAAATCGCCGTGATCATCATAATGACTCCAGGAAATTCCCGGACTGATGCTGAGGCGGTCACTGAAAAGCGAAAAATAATGTTCAAAGAAAGCCTGAGTCAGAAAACGCTCGCGGTCTCCCAGATTGTTGCTGGACAAATATTCCTTGCGCAGTTCCACGCCCAGACCGGTGGTTCCCAGTGCCGAGGTATAGCTTCCGTTCAGCTCACCGCCCACATTATTCCCGATGTGCATATTGCGGTAAATTTCAGGCTTATTGCGCACATACTCATACATATCCTGGCCTCTGCGCCAGTACATATTTCCCTGCATGCGAAACTGATTCCACTGCTGGTCTGCAGCTACGCTTACCACAGATGCCTGAGTTTCCTCATACTGATCGCGGGCAGCCGCCGTGGCATAGAAACCGTTGGCTCCGAATTTTTTCTCCTGAATGCCGGCCTGGAAACGCAGATTTCCATTTTGAAGACGAAGGTGATTCTGATAGAAAATATTATGAATTTTGTAATCGGTATTGTACCGGTAGCCACCGGAACTGCTGGTAGAAGCCTGCACGAAATTAGAGATACGCTCATTGCCAAACTGACTGTCCAGTCCCATGGAATAGGTTTCAAAGTCGCCGCCGGCAGCAGAAACCGTCACCGTATTTTCAGAAGAGGCTTTGGTCACAATATTGATGACCCCCGCATAGGCATTTTGCCCGAAGCGCCTTGCTGCGGGTCCTTTCACAATTTCTATTTTTTCAATGGATGACAAGTCCACCGGCACACTCATGGAATTGTGCCCGGTCTGCGAATCATTCATGCGGATTCCGTTAATGAGAATGAGCACTTGTTCAAACGAACTTCCACGAAGCGAAATATCTGCCTGCACCCCGTTGGCGCCTCTTTTCCGGATATCAAAACCGGTGAAATGTGCCAGAATTTCTTCTACACTCTGCGCAGGAGTGGTCTGCAGATCTGCTTTGGTGATTACGGTCACATTTTCATTGACCTTCTTCAGCGGCAGATTCAGAAATTTACCAAATACCTGAACTTCCTCTACCTGCGTTTCTTTATCCTGAGCAAAAAACACAGTGGCCATTCCCAGACCCATCAAACATAAAAACGGCTTCTTCATGAACAAATTATTTCGCAGAAATGGTATCACTGATACAAGACCTGCCATTCTTGCCGGCAAATATAAAAAGGAATGAAAGAACTGAAAAGCAATATTGCCTGCTATTTTTTATTATGACATAGATAACTCTATGATATTTATCATTAAAAACTATGATTTTTCAGGTGTAAAATCAAAAAAAGCCGTTCAGTTCTTTTCAACAATCCGTCTTTCTCTGCGCGTCTGAATCCGCTAAAAAAATCGTAATTTTGCCTGTCTAAAATTTCACATGGCCACAACAGAACCTATCGATATAAAAAAAGAAATTTTCGTTAAGAACGCTCATCTTAACAACCTGAAAAACATAGATGTAGTCATCCCCAAAAATAAACTGGTGGTGATTACCGGCGTGTCGGGCAGCGGAAAATCTTCGCTGGCTTTTGATACGATTTATGCAGAAGGACAGCGCCGGTACGTAGAAAGTCTCAGCTCCTATGCGAGGCAGTTTCTGGGCAAACTGGAAAAACCGAAGATTGACAGCATCAAAGGGCTGGCACCCTCCATCGCCATCCAGCAGAAGGTCATTTCTTCCAATCCGCGTTCCACCGTGGGAACCACCACTGAAATTTATGATTATCTGAAACTGCTTTTTGCCAGAATCGGACATACTTTTTCACCGGTATCCGGTAAGGAGGTGAAGAAAGATTCGGTGACAGACGTGGTAAATTTCATCAGCAACCATCCGGGTCATACTTTTCTGCTCCGCGCCCCTCTGAAATTCTCCGTTGAAAGTTTCAGTCAGACACTCAATGCTCTGAAAATCTCCGGATTCACCAAACTGGAGGTCAATGGCAATGTAGCAGGAATTGAAGATTTGGAAAGCTTCGGGTTCGTACCGGAGCAGGATATGGACATTCATCTGGTGATTGACCGTTTCAGCTATGAGGATGACGAGAGTTTCCTGCAGCGGCTTGCAGACTCGGTACAGATGGCATTCTATGAAGGACACGGCTACTGCTCACTCAAAAATGCCGGTACCGCAGAAGTGCATGAGTTTTCAAACAAATTTGAGCTGGACGGCATCGAGTTTTTGGAACCGAACGTTCACTTTTTCAGTTTCAATAATCCGTACGGAGCCTGCCCGGAATGTGAAGGGTATGGCAAAGTGATCGGGATAGATCAGGATCTGGTGATTCCCAATAAAAATCTTTCGGTTTACGAAGAAGCCGTGGCCGCCTGGAAAGGTGAAAGCATGAGTGAATGGCGCAAAGACTTTATCAAAAAAGCCAAAGACTTCCCGGTGCACAAACCGTATCATCAACTGAGTAAAGAGCAGAAAGATTATCTGTGGAAAGGCGACGGCACCTCCGGTTTCCCTTCCCTGCGTAATTTCTTTAAAATGCTGGAAGGCAATCTCTACAAAATCCAGTACCGCGTGATGCTCTCCCGCTACCGTGGCAAAACCCTGTGCCCTACCTGCGAGGGACTGAGACTGCGCCCCGAAACCGAATGGGTAAAAATAGACGGCTACAACATACAATCACTGATAGAATTGCCGCTGGACGAACTGCTGCCGGTAGTACAGCAACTGAAATTAAGTGCTCATGACGCCGAAGTAGCCAAAAGACTGCTCTACGAAATCACGACCCGATTGCAGTTTCTGGAAAAAGTAGGCTTGGGTTACCTCACCCTGAACCGGACCTCCAACACGCTTTCCGGCGGAGAAAGCCAGAGAATCAACCTCGCTACCAGCCTGGGAAGCTCGCTGGTAGGCTCCATTTATATCCTGGATGAACCTTCCATCGGGTTGCATTCCCGCGATACCGAAAACCTGATAGAAGTGCTGAAAAGCCTGCGAGATCTGGGCAATACGGTCATTGTGGTAGAGCATGACGAAGATGTGATGCGGGCAGCAGACTACATTATAGACATTGGTCCGGAAGCCGGGTATCTGGGAGGCGAACTGGTCTTTGCCGGAAATTTTGATGAACTGAAAGAATCAGACTCGCTTACGGCTCAGTATCTTACCGGCACACTGGAAATAAAAGTACCTCAAACCCGGCGCAAACCGAAAGAATGGATCCGGGTAAAAGGCGCACGTCAGAATAATTTGAAGAACATAGACGTGGACATTCCGCTGGAAAGTCTGGTCGTCATTTCCGGTGTATCGGGCTCCGGTAAATCTACCCTGATGAAGGAAGTCCTGAGTACAGAAATCCAGATTCAGCTGGGTATGGGCGGCAAGAAAGGCGATTATGATGCCGTGGAATTCCCTAAGAAGCTCATTAAGAACATAGAACTGATTGATCAGAATCCCATCGGGAAATCCTCACGCTCCAATCCGGTAACCTATCTGAAAGCGTATGATGACATCCGGGATCTTTTTGCTCGGCAGAAACTGTCTAAAATGATGGGCTATAAAACCAAACACTTTTCCTTTAACGTGGACGGTGGCCGCTGCGAAGCGTGCAAAGGTGAAGGAGTAATCAATGTGTCCATGCAGTTTATGGCAGACATAGAACTGGAATGCGAAGCCTGCAGGGGAACTCGTTTTAAAAATGAAATCCTGGAGGTAAAATATGATGACAAAAATATTTCAGACATCCTGCACATGACCGTGGATGAAGCGCTGGACTTCTTCCGGGACAATGATGAGAAGAAAATTGTGACCAAACTGCAACCCTTGCAGGACGTGGGTCTGGGTTATTTGCAATTGGGTCAGAGTTCCTCTACCCTTTCCGGGGGCGAAGCGCAACGCATAAAACTGGCTTCATTTCTGGTAAAAGGCAGCACTACGGACAAAACGCTTTTTGTTTTTGATGAACCTTCTACCGGTCTGCATTTTCATGACATCAACAAATTGCTGCAATCCCTGCAGGCACTTATAGAACTGGGGCATTCGGTGATTGTGATTGAGCACCAGCCGGACATCATTAAAACCGCAGATTATATTATTGACATTGGCCCGGAAGCCGGAAAATACGGTGGTGAAGTGGTTTTTTCGGGAACTCCCGAAGAGCTGGTTCATAACACAGTATCTCATACGGCAAAATATATTGCTGCCAAACTTTAAATATGAAAAAAGGAATTCCGAACCGGAATTCCTTTTTTGATAATATGACATCACCGTTTATTTATTCACCACCATTTTAAAGGTTTTCAATACGGTTCCCTGGTTGGCAGATACTTTTACCATATATGTGCCCGCAGAAAGTGTTCCGGCTAGGTCGATATGCTGGGTTTTGCGTTTTGCCAAAGGTTTTTGTACAATCAATCTGCCGGCAAAATCGTAAACCTGTACCGTGGCAGCTTCCTTTTGCAGTACACTTCCGCTCAAATAGAAGTTCCCGTTGTTTGGGTTATCATACAATACCAGATCCTGACCCGCGCCCGTCTCCGCTACAGACAGTTCCTCCTTCAGGGTGAACTTGGCCATGAAGCCAAAGGTTTTTCCGGGAGATGGATCAATCATGGCGGGGAAAGCCGCGCCGTGGGTAACAATCTTGGTAGATGCACCGGTGGAACCCCACAGAATCAATGCGCCGTTTGACAGCAGCTTAGCCATCCAAATAAGATTCTGTATGGGTAAAGGATCCGTTCAGGACAAACTGGTCATAATAAGAAGTAGTGTACCCCGCTACCTTATCAACGACTCCACCCACAAACATATTGCCCTGAGAATCAACAGGAAACACATTCCCCTTATACTCATTAGCAATTTTCGTTCCTGCACCGCCTATATAGGTGCCCCATTCCCGGAAATAAGGGAAGTCGTTTTGGGCATGCACGCACAGCATCGAAAAGAAACTCAGTATAAAGAATATAATTTTTTTCATAATGACAAGATTTTTAAGTGTTTAACTCCATAAAACTAAAACTATGCAAATTTTTTTCTCATGAATGCGAATTTTATAACCCTTTTAGAATCATTCTAAATAAACTTATCCACAATAAAAAGTGGATAACCTGTGAATTTTAACATTAAATTCATCTTGCCTTTCAAAAAAATGTGTACATTTACCCTGTAAAAGCAACCGAAAGTGAACGCGCTGCACCCCATATTACCCAAAATAAGCATAATATTACTTAATATAAAAACTTAAGAGAAGCACTGTCGGCTTCTCTTTTTTGTTGTTGTCTAACTAAAAAAATGAGATGTTTTATCTACTGAGCCCGCTCCTGAAGAGCGGGTTCTTTCTGCACCATGACGCGACTTGCAGAAAGGTATGGGTAAGATACCGTTTAAATTGAATTCCCATGAAAGAAAAATCTAAAGATCCGCTGCACGGCAAAAGACTGGATGCCATTCTGGAAGAACTGCTGGCGTATTACGGTGGTTTCGGAAAACTAAGTGAACAAATCAGCATCCGCTGTTTTACCGATAACCCCAGCATCAGTTCCTCATTAAAATTTCTGCGCAAAACGCCCTGGGCCAGAGCAAAGGTAGAAAGCCTCTATCTGTATGTACTGCGCCAGAAAAAAAAGAATGATTCCGGGGGAACTTAAGCAGGAAAGCTGGCCGGTGCGGCTCCGGTATCCATTGAAAAAAGACTATATTTGCCGGGTATTTTGTGAACATCTTCACAATGAAAAGACCATTTAATATGACAATAGAAAACAATCATGTGGTAGCGGTAAAATACATTCTGCATACCCTGAACGAAGACGGCAGCAAAACGCTGGTTGAAGAAACCACAGCGGAAAATCCCCTGACTTTCCTGTATGGTGTGGGAGTGATGATTCCCAAATTTGAACAGGAAATTCTGGGTCTGAAAGCAGGCGACAAAACCGACTTTGTTATCGCTTCTGATGAGGCGTATGGCCCCAGACAACCCGATGCCCTGGCCAATCTCTCTGCAGAGATGTTCAAAGAATCCGGAATGCCGCCGGTAGGTGCTCTACTGCCGCTGTCTGATGACCGTGGAAACAATTTCCAGGCAGTAGTGGTAGAAGTTACAGAAGACCATGTAGTGGCAGATCTGAACCACCCTATGGCCGGTAAAGACCTGGACTTCCAGGTAGAAATCGTGAATACCCGTCCGGCTACAGAAGAAGAACTGGCGCACGGCCACGCACATGGCATAGACGGAACAGAATCTCACTAAGCCGCTGTGTCTGTCACCTGAAAACATCAGAATGCCCGGAATTTCCGGGCATTTTCTGTAAGTAGCTCTACCGGGAATCGAACCCGGATCTGAAGTTTAGGAAACTCCTGTTCTATCCGTTGAACTATAGAGCTGACGGGTTTTCAGATTTTTAAAATTCCCCACCGCCAATTTCCGGTTATTTGCGGTCTGCCGTAATCCGGGCATCACGGTTGGCGAGTTCCCATGCCGTGGCAAAAATAAGCCTGGTGCGTTTTTTCAGTAATTCATAATCTATTTTATCGGCATCATCAGTAGGTTTGTGATAATCCTCATGAATGCCGTCAAAATAAAAGATGACCGGGATTCCGTTTTTGGCAAAATTATAATGATCTGAACGGTAATACAATTGCTGAGGATCATTGGGATCATCATACCTGTAATTCAGATTCAGTTTCTGGGTGGCTGCATTGGTTGCCTCGCTGATTTGTTTTAACTCCGAAGACAGCATTTCCGAACCTATGGCGTACACATAATCGGTACCGCAGTTTTCCGGATCGCAGCGACCTATCATGTCAATGTTCAGGTTTACCACCGTATTGGCCAGCGGATACACCGGATTTTCGGCATAATATTTAGATCCCAGCAGTCCGTGTTCCTCGCCCGTCACATGGAGCAATAAAATGGAACGCTTCGGACCGCGGCCATTATTCTTGGCCAGTTTAAAGGCTTCAGCAATTTCCATCAGTGCCACAGTGCCACTGCCATCATCATCGGCACCATTGTACACCACCCCGTTGCGCGTGCCCACGTGGTCATAATGCGCCGAGATGACAATGACTTCGTCCGGCTTTTCATTTCCTTTGATGAAGGCCAGAATATTCTCGGAATCAGGCAGATTTCCGCGACGGCCCCGCAACGCTTCACTTGGGACGTGCTGGTAGTAACTGGCCAGTGCATCCGGATGAGAAACGCCCATTTTTCGGTATTCATCAATCATATACCTGCCGGCCTTTTTCTGACCTTCTGAGCCGGTTTCGCGGCCCTCCATTTCGTCTGAGGCAATGATGTACAGATGTTTTTTCAGATCCTCTGCGGTAATGGATTCATACGATTTTTGAAATGCAGAACCTCCGGGTCCGTGCTGTGTGGTCTTGCAAGAGGTAAGCATGAGGCCCAGTAAAAGGGGAACCAGTAATTTTTTCATATTTATTTAATTTTTTCTGTTGGATGAAAATTCCTGAATCAGTGGCGGTACCTGCTGATGATTCGGGTTAAAAATCAGCATAAAAATATCAAAAAAAATCACAAACCACAGAAAATACTTAAATTTATGGGATGAAAATTCCAAGAAAACACTCGGGCAGCGATCTGACCATCTTCTCCGAAATGTCTGCTTTGGCCATGAAGCATCAGGCAGTAAATCTTTCTCAGGGATTCCCGGATTATGATACAGACCCGGCACTGCAGAAATTGCTGGGCGAAGCAGCGGAAAAAGGTTATAACCAGTATGCCCCACTGGCAGGGAATCCCCAACTGATTGAAAATCTGGTCACCTTTAATGCGCAGCGGCGGGTGCCGGTACCGGTGCATGCCTCAGAAATTACCATCGTACCGGGGGCTACCTACGGCATTTACTGTGCCCTGGCGGCCGTTTTACAGCCGGGCGATGAAGTGATTGTGCTGGAACCCTGCTATGACAGCTATGTTCCCTCCATAGAAATGAACGGTGGCGTTCCGGTTTTTGTGCAGCTCAATGAAAACTTTGAACTGAACTGGAATGATCTTGCAGCGGCCATTACCGAGAAAACAAGAGCCATCATTGTGAATTCACCGCACAATCCTACCGGCAAGGTTTGGGAAAAAGAAAGCATGGAAAAGCTGTGGAATGTGGTAAAAGACACCGAAATCATGATTATTTCTGATGACGTATATGACCTGCTGATTTATGATGACAGTGAATTTCATTGCCTTTTTAACCATCCCGGACTGCGCCAGCGCATGTTCAGTATTTTTTCATTCGGGAAGATGTTCCACATCACCGGCTGGAAGATTGGTTATGTGCTGGCCCCCGAAGAATTGAGTGTAGCCTTCCGAAGGGTGCACCAGTACCTCACCTTTTGTGTCAATTCGCCCGCGCAGTATGCCCTGGCCAAATACCTTGAAATTTTTGACGAAAAGGAAAACCGCCGGAGCATGCAGCAACGTCGTGATCTGTTCTGCGAACTGATGAAGGAAACCCCTTTTGAAATTGCAGAACCTGCGCATGGCAGTTATTTTCAGGTGGCGGGCTTCCGGAATATTCAGCCGGAGATGAGCGATAAGGAATTTGCCGTCTGGCTGACCCGTGAGAAAAATGTGGCCACCATTCCGGTGTCTGCGTTTTATCATGATCAGAAAGACACAGGAAGCGTCCGGTTTTGCTTCGCCAAAAAAGAAGAAACCATCCGGAATGCGGTGGCGCGGCTGAGGGAAATTGAGCGTATCTGACCGCAACCCAGCCCGTCTCCTATCTCGTGTCTCCCAGTCTCATGTCTCGTATCTGATTATTTCCTATCTTTATCAAAAGTAACCTTGTGGAAAATTCTTCAGATCTGCTATTGAAAAGCCGAGTGCATTCGGCCGGTGAAACCAATATCTTCAGTGAGATTGGTTATTTTTCTGACCTGCACCGGGCGGTGAACCTTGCCCAGAATGCCCCTGACTATGATTTTGATCCGCGGCTGAAAAATTTTATGATAGAGGCCATAGATGTGGACATGAATCCCTATGCGTCAGAATTTGTACACCCGCTGCTTCTGGAAAGCATCAAAGATTTTAACCTGAAGCGGGAACGGCCGTTAACCCTCACCGACTCAGAAATTTCCATCGTTCCAGGTTCTACCTATGGATTGTACATTGCCTTTACCACCTTCATAGAGCCCGGAGACGAAATCATCATCATAGAGCCGGGGTACGACACCTATATTCCGGCGGTGGAAATCCGGCATGCCCGACCGGTTTTTGTACCTCTGGACGATGATTTTAATATCGACTTTAACCGCATAAAGGAAGCCATTACAGAAAAAACCCGTGCCATTATTGTCAATACTCCGCACAATCCCTCGGGTAAAATGTGGACTGCCGCCGACTGGGATTCGCTTTGGGAAATCATCAAAGACGGGCCGGTGATGGTGATTTCAGATGAAGTTTATGATCTGATTTATTACGATGACCATACCTTTTGCAGTGCCTACGAACATCCGGGCATCCGTGAACGGTGTTTCTGCATTTATTCCTTTGAGAAAATGTTTCATGTATCCGGCTGGAAAGCGAGTTATGTGGTATCTTCTCCTGCGAATACGCGCGCCTTCCGAAACATTCATCAATATTTGTGCTTTACCATTAACTACCATTCCCAATATGCCGTAGCCCGCTATCTGCAGGTATTTGACATTCACGAAAACAGACGTTTTTTTGAACGCAAACGCAATCTCCTGCTGCAACTGACCGCCGGTTTGCCCCTCACGGTTTCTGAAAAAACTGCGGGCGGCTATGCACAGATTTTTTCATTCGCCGGAATGAAGCCTGAAATGAGTGACCGCGAGTGCTCACTTTGGCTCATAGAACATGCCGGAGTTGCCTCCATTCCGGTATCCGCCTTTTATCATGATTACCGCAATACCGGAAAAATCCGGCTGAGTTTTGCCAAAAAAGACGAAACCCTGCATAAGGCCGCAGAAAACCTGCACAAGTTCTTCAAGTACTAATAAAATTTGACATAAATCGTTAATTATCAGATAATTAACGTATTAAAATTATCATTCACCGAAGGTATCCTTACAAAATTCATGATCCTGAAAGGCAATAAATCACTAATCTTGCATGTTATTTATAGCATAGAGTAAAATTATTTTGATATGAAAAAAACAGCCTTCATTCTTGCTGTAGTGCTCACGGGAATCACTTCCTGCACTTCAGACCGCGACGAACCGGCACCCCAGGCAAATCTGCTTCTGGGAACCTGGCATCCGGACAGCAATAAAATTATTTCCGGGACTGATGCCAGCTATCTGGGTGAGCTGCCTATGACCGCCTGTTACAAACAGACCAGTTATCTGTTTAAAGCGGATCAGACGGTCTATAATAAGGAGTACAGCGATGAGACGGGCACCTGCACCTTTATGGAGGAAACCATGCCGTACAGCTATGACCCGGTGAATCAACTGCTGATGATTGACGGAGAAATCACGCCGGTACTTCAGCTGACTGATACCCTACTGCAAATTCAGATGAACGATACCAGTTTTGACTATAATAATGATGGTACCCCCGATTATCTGGTGATTACCCTGAAAAAATAAACCTCGTAACATTCATAAAAAGCCGCCCCGAAAATTCTTTTCGGGGCGGCTGCTTTTACAGGATTATGATCCTTTTACATGGAAAGAACGCGAACGTCTATTCTTCTGTTTTTGGCTTTACATTCGTCGGTGTCATTTTCCGGACACACAGGATGCTCGGGACCATAGCCCTCTGCTTCTATCCTGTCTGCTGCAATGCCCAGTTCCATCAGTTTCAGTTTGGCTGTTTCGGCACGCAGTTTAGACAATGTGCGGTTAGATTCATCATTTCCAGTATTATCTGTATATCCGCCCATCTTCAGTCTGAGGTTTGGATAAGCATTCAGCAGTTTATACACATTGTTCAGTGCATCCAGTGATTCGGGCTTCAGCTGATCACTTCCCGATTCAAAGAACAGATTTTCTACGGTAAACCACTGATCTTTGTTGAGCAGAAACGTCTGATCATTCTCGCCCAGAGCTACTGCCAGCAGGGCAACCTGACTCTTTTCACCAATATTCATGATATCGCCGTTCGGTAGTGGCAGCGTCGCCGTATTTCCGGTATGGTACACAAAATCTCCGGCCTCATTGAAAGTCCCGGTGGGTTCTTCCAGCATTAACACCACTTCTTCTTCAGCATGTGCTGCAGCACCGTGACCCAATCCGGCAGCAGCCAGTTGCAATGAAGCCAATTTCTCATCACGGTTTTCCTTTATTTTATCAGCATGCATCACAGCCAAAGTAGGTGCAATAACCAGTGAAACAATAGACATCAATTTAATCAGAATATTCATGGAAGGACCGGAAGTATCTTTAAAAGGATCTCCCACAGTATCTCCGGTTACCGACGCTTTATGCGGTTCCGAACCTTTGTAGAAAGTTTCTCCGTTAATGTCAACCCCTTTTTCAAAAGATTTCTTGGCATTATCCCAGGCGCCTCCGGCATTGTTCTGGAACATTCCCATCAATACACCAGACACAGTAGCGCCGGCCAGGAATCCTCCCAGTACTTCAGGCCCGAAGATAAATCCTACCAATAGTGGTGAAATAATAGCAATGGCACCCGGCAGCATCATTTTTCTGATGGACGCATCTGTGGAGATGGCCACACATTTTTCATACTCCGGTTCCGCTTTACCTTCCAGAATTCCCGGAATTTCGCGGAACTGACGTCTTACCTCTTCCACCATAGCCATAGCAGCCTGCCCCACGGCAGTAATGGCCAGGGATGAAAATATGAATGGAATCATGGCTCCCACAAACAATCCGGCAAGCACGTCTGCGCGGTAAATATCAATGCCGTCTATGCCTGCAATTCCTACAAAGGCTGCAAAAAGTGCCAGAGCGGTAAGCGCTGCAGAAGCAATGGCAAAACCTTTTCCTGTAGCTGCGGTGGTATTTCCTACGGCATCCAGAATATCGGTTCTTTCACGAACTTCTTTGGGTAGTTCACTCATCTCGGCGATTCCACCGGCATTATCAGCAATAGGCCCGAAAGCATCTATGGCCAGTTGCATGGCTGTAGTAGCCATCATCCCTGCGGCGGCAATGGCCACACCGTATAATCCGGCACATAAATAAGAACCGTAGATACCGCCGGCCAGAACCAGAATAGGCAGTAAAGTAGATTCCATTCCTACGGACAATCCGCCGATGATATTGGTGGCATGTCCGGTAGAAGATTGTCTTACAATGCTGCTTACCGGTCTTTTACCCATAGCAGTATAATATTCTGTAATGATGCTCATGAGCGTACCCACAACCAGTCCCACAATGATGGCGCCAAACACGCCCATTTTGGTGAATTCGTGACCCCGCAGCACCATGGTATCAGGCATCAGATAATTCACAAGGAAATAAGAAGAAACTGCTGTGATGATGATACTTCCCCAGTTCCCCAGGTTCAGTGCATTCTGCACATTGGAAGTAGAGGCACCGTCAGTATCGCTGATTTTCACAAATAAAGTCCCGATGATGGAAAACAGGATTCCGAAACCGGCAATGAGCATGGGAAGCAAAATAGGTGCATATCCGCCAAAGGCATCCACGGACAGGGTTTCTCTGCCCAGAACCATGGTAGCGAGCACGGTGGCCACATAGGATCCGAAGAGGTCTGCGCCCATACCGGCCACATCTCCTACGTTATCTCCCACGTTATCTGCAATGGTGGCAGGGTTTCTGGGATCATCTTCCGGGATTCCGGCTTCCACTTTCCCCACCAGGTCAGCGCCCACATCGGCCGCTTTGGTATAAATACCGCCGCCTACTCTGGCAAACAAGGCTATGGATTCTGCACCCAGTGAAAAGCCTGTAAGGATTTCAATGGTTCTTTCCATTTCCACCGTGTCTACACCGGCGCCGGGAGCAAAAATTTGTTTGATGATGATGAAGAGTGCGCCCAGTCCCAGCACAGCCAGTCCGGCAACCCCCATTCCCATCACAGATCCTCCGGTAAAGGACACTTTCAGGGCTTTGGCAAGGCTGGTTTTGGCAGCTTCTGCGGTTCTTACATTGGCCTTGGTAGCAATATTCATCCCAATATAGCCTGCTGCGGCACTGAATACGGCTCCAATGATGAAGGCCAGACCAATGGTCCAGTGGGAATTGCTGTTAGAGAAGCCCATTAAAGCCAGTAAAATGGCTACGATCACCACAAAATAAGTAAGGATTTTGTACTCGGCTTTCAGGAATGCCATCGCTCCGTCGGCAATATGCCCGCTGATGGCTCGCATTTTCTCATTTCCTGCATCCTGTTTTTTGACCCAGTTGCTTTGGAAAAAGGTATACAACAGCGCGACGACCCCGAATACGGGTACCAGATAAAACAATTCTGTCATAGTTTAAAATTTTTAATGAATGTTAATAAGATATTAAAGATAATAAAAACATCCATACACAGACGTAATTGTCCCTGTTTTTTTGCAAACAGCCAAATGCAGCGCATAAAAAAAGCAGACCTGAGTCTGCTGATATCTGAAATAAACGGGGGTCTATCCGCCGAATTTATTGGCATAATCCGTCTGGGAAGCCTGAATCACTTCTTTGGCGTGATCTGCCCCGTACACCTCCTGAATGCGGCACTTTGCAGGCTCATCCGGCAGGTTTTTATAGGTAAGGAAGTAGTGCATCAGCCTTTTCACTTCGGCCTGCGGGAGTTCGGAAATATCACGGAAATGCCCAAAAGCGTGATCACCCACCATCACGGCAACAATCTTATCATCTGCCTCACCTTTGTCTATCATTTTGAATCCGCCGATGGGCACTGCCTCCATCAGCATGCCGCCGGCGTGGATGCTGTGTGAACTCAGCACGCAGATATCCAGCGGGTCATGGTCTCCCATGGTCACATCATCTGCACCGCTTTCTACGGCCAGTTTCATGACCTCGTTATGGCAGTAGGTTCTGGGAATAAAGCCATACAGCGCCGGGATGATGTTGGAAAACTGCTGCGGGCGGTCCACCTTGAGGTAACCACTTGCTTTATCTACTTCATATTTAATAGTATCACTGGGAACTATCTCTACAAATACATTGACCACATGGGGCGCATCTTCACCTGCGGAAATCCCATGCCATGGGTGTGCTTTAAAATTTGGTATCATTATTTTTATTGAAATTCTTTAATATCTGTTAAGTGACCAGCAGAACTTCCCTGCGCAGTTGTTCTATGGTTTGTGCAATAAAGTCGTCCCCGTTCATATAATTCATGAGGAAAACGGTTTTGAAATCGCTCAGTGTAGCGCCATCCCCTACATTTTCATAGGTATCCATCAGGATCTTCAGCAGAGCGGCCTTGGCATTCACAATATCCTGCCATGTATTTCTGGTAATGTACAACTGCTGGGAAGAGTTGTAATCAAACTCCTCGTTAATGGATTTCTCGAGCAGATAAACGTATTCATGCTTGGCCAGATCTTTGTCAAATTTATTGACCAGATTGGCAGGTTTCAGCCTTTCCAGAAAAAGTACCATTCGCTCATAGGCCTGGCTTTTGTTCTCACTGTTTCCCTTTACCGAAAGCATTTTCAGTTCTTTATTTTTCATTTTGATGTACTGAAAAACAAACTGCCGGAAAAGCACCAGAAACGGAATTGCCAGAATGAGGGCAAAGAAGTATGGAAATAGCGGTGAACTGATATAGCGGTCTATGTTAAACATTGCTGAGTTTGAGACTGCAAAAATAGCAAATTATCACGTACCACGAACGAATTGGGTGTGGTAATCTTTGTAAACCTTTGTTTAAACTCTGGTTATTTTATAAATGAGCTCTCTTTTTCCGTCTCCCAATGAAAATCTTTGCCGTTCTTCTGCCGAAAAACGGGTACGGTAATCAATGATTTCAATCTGAACATCAGGACTTTGCAACCGTTCTGCCAAATCATTTCCGTAGAGCCGCATCAAATCCTTTTCACCGTAGGCCGCCAGTTTTTGTTCCGGAGTTTTCAGGGTTTCATCTTCTTTGGTCTTTGCTGCCTGCGGCTCCATGAGGGAAAGCAGAAACAGTGTACCGCCGCTGCGCAGCACCCGGTACAGTTCAGATACCGCCTTTTGCTCATCGGGAATATGACCCAGCACGTGCGAACAGATGATGAAGTCAAAATAAGCATCAGGAAAAGGAATTTCGGTAATATCTACCCTGTGGGTGGCGAGATTGGGGTTGATATCTGCATCAATATAGTTCAGATGATCCTTAAAGAATTTTTTCAGTGCATCTTCCGGCGCAAAATGGAGTATGGCGGGCTGGTCTTGAAAAATGCGGGTTTCATTTTTAAGATAGAGATAGAGCAACCGGGAGCGCTCCAGTGAACCACAGCCGGGACAAACTGCATTGGGCCGGGTCTCCAGCCCGTTTCCCTTGGGCAGAAATCGGGAGAACGATTTTTCGCAGCAGGGGCAGTAATACGTATTCCCTGCAAGAAAGATACTCTTCAGTTTTCGCAGTTCAATGTGAACTTTAAGCCTTAATTTTTCCGGGACGAGGCGCCGGTACACTTTCTTAATCATATTTAAGGATATTAACCAGAACAAAATCCGCTATGTTCGTGACAAATTTACTTTGGAAAAATTAATACAGATCAGCGAAAGTATGATGATGATGTAATAGCCAATCATCATGCGGGTCACCAACATCGGGAAGATTAAAAATCTGATGAACACTGATGCGTAGATAATCGCAAAAAACGACACAAGAAACAGGAATTGCTTATGGGTCATTTCTGAGAATCTTCCTGCCATAATCAGTACGATAAACATCAGCAATATTGGATAATATGAACTATTAAACTCAAAGAAAATTTTGCTCTTCAACACCCGGAGATAATCTGCCAGTTGCAATATTCCTGGATTAGAAACCGGATACAGCTGTACCTCCACAAATTGATTCATAAACAAGATTGTCCAGGGCACTTGATTAAAATACTGCACCACCAAAAAAGAAGCAGCCACATAAAAATATGAGGCCAGCAATTTCGGTCTGCTTACCTGCCATTGCTTAGCTGAAACAAGTAATAGTACTGTCAACAATGTGTACAGAATTATATAATCCGGTCTGGTAAACACACACAGCATCGCAAAAATGGTGACCGCCCAAAGGTCGCGTCTGATTACAAAAAAATAGAAACTGAGCAGCAACAGCAGGCAGGAGAGATTGTCTGGCGCCGCATGTCTGGCCCCATCCAGCAGAGGTTTGAGCAATGAGAAGAACAAGGTAAACAGGATTGCCAGATAATGATTTCTTAAAATCCTGACCAAAAACAGGAGAATGACCACTAAAATCAGTACATATGAAATTACTGAAATTGCAAACGTGGCAGCAGCAGCACTAAGTCCCAGTTTAAAAAAAACATAATTGATAAAATCATAAAACACTAAAAATAAAGGGAGGTGAATAAACATAGAATTCTTCTAAATATTCCTTGCAAAATTTATAAAATTAAAGAATAATCTTCTTCTGGTATGTTGAATTGCATAATATTTAAATAATATAGCACCGAAACTTTTATTAAAATCTGCTATGTTTGGCACCATTGACCCTTCAAAATCTAACACCAATTCTGAATTACTGTTATTCTTTATAAAATAATCAAGCAACCACGCAAAAGCTCCTTTATGCTTGGAACTTCTGGTGGACAGCAGTAAAATACGCTTGTTTCCACTATGAAGAAGTAGTATACTTGCGATCAGATTATTCTCAGACCGGAGCGCATAAAATGTATATAGCTTTCGATTCTTCACTTCACGAATAAGATTCTGAAACGATTCTGAGCCGTAAAATTCGATCATATATGGATATTTCGCCAATAACTCTTTAAAAATCTCTTCTTCGTGAAATATATCTGTAATTGTAAAATTCTCATTATCCATACGCCGGATGTCCTTTTTGCGGTCACGGCGATAGTTATGAAATATTTTATCATAATCCTCTTTCAGTGGCAACAAGTAGTTATGTCTAGAAACTGCATTTTGTAAAGAAAACTGAAAGTTACTTTCATTGAAGTGATAGCTCAGTACATTTGTTTTTCTAAACGCAGCTATAAATCTTCTAAACAACAACTCACTTGGTTCTTCTGAAAAAAAAATTCCAAGTTGTTGACAGAAAATAGGTTGAGAAACAATCTTAACGCCAAACTTTCGAATAAGCGGCAAAGGCATTACTGCTTCATAATCTCGCAAGACAAGACAGTCCCATAATTTATTTGTTTGCGCATCCAGATACCATGTTTCTGCATATACGGAATAGTTTGCTGCCTTTTTCAGGCATGCACTGTACTTTTCAAAATCAATTTGGTGATGATTCAATTTTCTAATCATAACAATCCCTCATCTGCAAAACTGAAATAAGCGTCCTGACTTACGATTAAATGGTCTATTAAAAAAATGTTGAGCAGTTTGCCGGCTTCGGCCACGGTGGTGGTAATGCGCCGGTCTTCGTTGCTGGGCTTTAAGCCGCCGGAGGGATGATTGTGCGCAATGAAAATGCCGGTGGCATAATACTCCAGCGCTATTTTGAACAGAATCCGTACATCTACCAGTGAGAAGGTAATTCCGCCGGTGGAAAGTCTGCGATAATGCACTACTTTATTGCTTTGATTCACATAAATTGCCCAGAATTCCTCGGTCTGCAAATCACCGAGATAGGGTCTGAAAAAATGAAAAGCATCCAGGCTGCTGCTGATTTTCTTCAGTTCCGGCACCTCCTGTGCTGCCCGTCTGCGGCCTATCTCCAGCGCCGTCAATATAGAGATGGCTTTTGCCTCGCCCACCCCGTTGAATTTCTGTAAATCTGAAATGCTGAGTTTGCTGAGCTGATGCCAGTTGTCTCCCACCGATTTCAAAATCTTCCGGGCCAGATCTACGGCACTGTCCTGGCGGCTGCCACTGCCCATAATAATGGCGAGCAATTCTGCATCTGAAAGGCTGTTTTTTCCTTTCAGCAGAAATTTTTCGCGCGGGCGGTCGTCTTCGGCAAGATGTTTTATGGACAATTTCATGATCCGGCGTTTTTGGATGCATCAAGATAAGGAGAAAAGTTTTTTCCTACAAGCGAAAAGCGTCAGAGAATCATTCCGTCTTTCATCACCAGTTTTCGGTCGGTAATTTCGGCCAGACCGGCGTTATGGGTTACAATCACAAACGTCTGGTTGTACTTGTCCCGGAGGTCAAAAAACAAACGGTGCAGATCATCTGCATTTTTGGAGTCCAGGTTTCCCGTAGGTTCATCTGCATAGATGATTTTGGGTGAATTGATCAGTGCCCGCGCCACGGCTACCCGCTGTGCCTCACCGCCGGACATTTCTCCGGGTTTATGGTGCAGCCTGCCGGTAATATGCAGATCCTCAAAAAGCCGGTATGCATTTTCCAGGCTTTCTTTTTCATTTTGCCCGGAAATCCGGGTGGGCAGCAGCACATTTTCCAGCGCGGTAAACTCCGGCAAGAGCTGGTGAAACTGAAATACGAAGCCTATGTTTCTGTTCCGGAATTTAGAAAGTTCACGGTCTCTCATATTCACAAAAGACTGTCCGTTCAGAGTGATTTGGGTCTGGTGTTTATCTGGATGGGTGGGCGCATCCAGCGTACCCAGAATCTGGAGCAGCGTAGATTTTCCGGCACCGGACTCGCCTACAATGGAGACCACCTCACCTTCTTTCACATGAATGTCCACACCTTTCAGAACTTCCAGATCACCATAGGATTTATGAATGTTTTTTGCTTTTATCATACGGCCAAATTTAGCAAAATGAAATGAATATTGAGCAGGCAGTGCAGAGAAGTTATTATCCGCAATACCGCTTTTCCGGAAATCAGTTTTCGGTGGATACAATTTTAATCATCGTAGATATTTCCCTTCTGTTTCCATTCCCGTTTTTCTTTTTGTTGTCGCTTGCTTTTATTGATTTTCTCGTCTTTGTTTTCATCGGTTCTGAAACACATGAACGACCGGGAGTTGAAAGCATTTTGTTTGATCATCAATCCATTGTACGGGCAATACGGCAAGCCACAGTCGTGAATGGAATAGGTTCCGAAATTGCGGTGTTTGATTTTTTTGTCTTTCAAAATCTTCTGCTGATTTTCACGGATGATGCGCCAGGCATTTTGCACATCACCGTCGGTCATTTCTTCGCCCAGATAAAAAACTTCAAAATAGGTTCTGGGATCTTTAAGTTGCAAAAAATCAAAGGTTTTCTGAAAATACTGATGCGCAAAATCCCGAATTTCCAATTGATCTTTCAGCGCTAAAGATTCGTTTTCGATCAAAGAACGGTATAATCCCAGCGTGTTGAAATCAGAATATTGTTTATGATTTTCGATGAAAAACAAGTATTCGTCTTTGGTTAACTGATAATAAGGTTTGCCTATTTTCATAGTTTAATGGTTAATTTCATCCTGTAAATCTTTCTTCAACAAGGTCGATTGAAAACGGTCGATGGCTTTCAGAATTTTCTCACGGTTTTTGGTGCGAACGGGTAGCTGAAACGAATCGGTTTTTGTCTCTTCCACTGGCAAAACCTTCCATGTTTTGGTTTCGGGGTCTCGTTCTTTCGCTTCTGTTTTCTGACTGATATTCTCACCGAACCATTCCACTTTCAAAAATACCCATTCCGGAAAATGATCAAAATAAAATTGATCGCCGTAAGTAAAACCAACGGACTTGATTCTGAATTCGAGTGGATAAAACTGATACGTATCTTTCCGTACCTGTTCTTTATATTCCTCCAGAAAAAAACGGTTGGTGCTATGCGTTTCGCTCATCAACTGATTTTCTGAAACCGATAATTTATTGAATTTAAAATCTGTATATTCTGACTGCCGCAACCGGATTCTTCCCTTTTTACCTTCAAAAAACGCTGCTTCGGTTTGAAGCAGTTGTACCACTTCTTTCCATGCTTTTTCTGCCAGAGTTTCCGGATCATTATATTTCTGGGCTGCAAGTGACAGGCTGGCAAGGAAAAAGAAAAGGAGAATAATTTTGGATTTCATCGATTGTGAATTTTCGTGAATAAAAACTTCTGTTATGATTGAATGTTTTCTTGGCATTCTACATTTAAATGTTTTAAGGTAACTTTTACCACACGAAAGAGTTGACTTCGTCAAATCATCAATTTCATGCGTTAGTAGGGAGAATTGAAAGCATGAAAGTTTTCGGCGTGCGTTCGTTCATCATAAAACGATACATCATTTACAGCAATTCAGTTGCTTCCGAAATCCTCATTTTTTGTACGAAATACTCACTGTTCTCCATGTGATTCAGCGAATTTAATCTAATAGGCACTGATCTAGTTAAAATCACTTGAATTCTTTCAACCAGTCTTCCCTTAAAGTTTTATACTTACCATCTTTCCATAGTAAATATGCGGTAAATCCTTTTTGTTTATCAAGTTTATTTGCATCATCAAAGTCATCCGGGAAGATTAACAGATAGTCAAACTTTTCGGCAGAATGCAATTTGGATAATTGGTCATTAACATTTTCAGTCAGTTGCGTAGTATGATACAAAGCATTTTCAAAATTAAAAAGATCTGCCTTCATCAAATACTTTGGTTGTATCATTACTTCTCTGCCTTTGGTATTGAGTGGAAGTTCTGCTATTATTTCTTTGCTTTCAATATTGATAATTTTCATTGTACATCATACGCTTCGGTACGACAGGGTGCCTTTGCTTTGGCATCAAAGCTTTTCGTAACATGAGCATATTTTGAGCCTTTTTCAAAATAACTCATATATCGATACTCAAATTTCGCTGGAATTGCCACCGTTATATTTCCATAATCGCTAAATCTGTACCCAAATTTTCCATTTTCTTCGAAAGTTTGCCACGCACGCAAGTCATCAGAATTTTTCTGTGAGAAAGACGTGATGCTGAACAGCAATAAAACTGCTGTGATGATTGATTTTGTTTTCATGTATAATAATTTTAGAATAATTTAAACATTTTTTTTCGATTAAGTTCTGTCTGGTATTGTTCAGTACGCTCTTTTAGAAGCGGATATAATTCCTGAGGCCATTCTGCGTCTAATTCTAACGGAAATGTCTCTTCTTCCCCCAATTCCCTTATTGCTTTGTAAATAGTGATGTGCCTGATGTATTTCCTAATAACATCGGTCAATAACTGGTCAGGTTCTGCAAGATGCGTATAATTCATGATAATATCAAGAATCTCATCGTGATTTTTCAAAACATAATTTTTCTCGATGGTATCGGCTAACCGGAATTTGAAGCTATCGTTTTTTTCTTTTTTGGAAAGTATGCTTTGCCAGATTGCGTTGTCCTTTTCAACTCTTATCAGGATAGGCCAATAAAATTTTTGAAGTCTGTTCTCCAGTATTTCTATCTTTTTGTTTCTTACTCCAAGATAGATTTCATAAGCTGACTTAGCTAAAAAACCTGATGCAGCTATCATTGCAGGAACTACGATTTCTTTAATCATATTGGATTTATTGTTACATTTCTCATATACACACACAGCTTTCGCAATACCTGAGCGATGCTTAAAAAATGACACAGAAAATACTTGGGGAGAGGAGGGTCATAAGAAAATAGTGCTGATCCTATAAAAAGAATCAGCACCGGATCTCTCCTGTGAAATTTCGTCATCATTTGTGTATTTGTTTTGTATCAACAAAAATAGATTTAATATCTTTAGCAAAAAATAGCTACATATAGCCATTTTTTGAATATCAGACAATAATAATATGGGCGATATACAAAGACTGCAACGCATCTGGGATCAGATTCCCAAATCCGTTTCTTCCCAAATGGACCTTTCACAAAGGGAAATTATAGAAAAGTACATGGATCTGTTCCATTTCGGAGATTATTTTTATGTGATTTTCAATACCCGCACCACACAAATGGAATATGTGAGTCCGCAACTGACCAAAGTTCTGGGCTACCTGCCAGATGAATTCCGCCTCAGCCTGCTGCTTGAAAATTTACATGCTGATGACTTGCCCTACTATTACCATTACGAACAAAGTGCGGTCCGATTTTTTACACAACTGGCCCCCGAATTGTTTCTGAAATACAAATTTGCCTATGATTTCCGTGTAAAAACTGCCACAGGCATATACAAAAGGGTGCAGCAACAGATTGTTCCCGTTTATTATTTTCCGGAAGGCGGCGCCAGAACACTGGTAATTTTCACCGACCTCACTCATTTTAACATCTCCGGCATTCCGAAATTGTCATTCATCGGCATGGATGGTGCACCTTCGTTTTATAATGTGCACACCAGCATGATGTTTGAGCGCAGCCCCGCTGTATTTTCAAAGAAAGAGCAGGAAATTTTACAATTGATGGCGCAGGGTAAAAAAAGTGAAGAAATCTCAACACTACTGAACCGAAGCATTTTCACCATCCGCAATCACCGCAAAAATATCCTGGCTAAATCCGGATGTAAAAACGTACAGGAACTTTTGGTCCAGACGATACGTGAGGGTTGGGTGTGAAAGCTCACCGTTTTAACGGTGGGGGCACAATACATCAAAAAAAACACGGTTAAAACCGTGGGTTGTCCGAGTCATACAGTTTTAAAAACTCTTCGTACTCCTGCTCGAAGCTTTTTTTGAGATGATGAGACTTTTGATTGCGAATATAGTCATACGTTTTTTGTTGCACAGATTTACTTACCGAAAACACCGCATAGCCGGTTTGCCAGGCAAATTTGTATGGCACCAAATCCTGCTGGTTGATAGAGTGAGAGGTAATACCTTTTACGTGTTTGATTACTTCTGCTACACTCCTGTTGGGATTTAGAAAGAAAAGGATATGAATATGATCAGGAATCCCATTTATAATCAAAACAGGACAGCCAGACACACCCATTTCTTCTTTAATCATTTGATGGATATGATCTTCTGCTTCCGGTAAAATAAACGGTTGATGATTCTTGGTGCCCCAGACGGCATGTACCAAAATATTACTGAAGGAGTGAGACATGATTGTTATTTATTGGATAAATGTAGTTAAAAAATGTACAGGAAAATCAAAAGCCCACCGATAAAACGGTGGGCAAAAATTTTAATAGTATACA
The DNA here is from genome assembly GCF_020687745.1 of Chryseobacterium sp. MFBS3-17. Lineage (GTDB taxonomy): Bacteria > Bacteroidota > Bacteroidia > Flavobacteriales > Weeksellaceae > Marnyiella. Next base: position 353,181 of record NZ_JAJEWK010000012.1, on the reverse strand, counting down.
AAGATCATCTTACAGCAACAACGTCAGTGGTTGCTCCAGATAAGTTCTCAAGGTCTGAAGGAACTCTGCTCCGGTTGCACCATCTACCACACGGTGGTCGCAGGCCAGCGAAAGTTTCATGGTGTTCCCTACCACAATTTGTCCGTCTTTTACAATAGGTTTTTCCACAATGGCCCCTACCGATAAAATAGCAGAATTCGGCTGGTTGATGATGGAGGTAAAGGTATCAATGCCATACATTCCAAGATTGGAAACAGAGAATGTAGAACCTTCCATTTCATTGGCTTTTAATCCTCTGGATTTTGCCCGGCCTGCCATATCTTTCACCGCAGCTGAAATCTGGGTATAATTCATCTGGTCCGCATTTTTCAGCACCGGTACCACCAGCCCGTCGGGAACTGCTACCGCCACGCCTACGTTGATATTACCATGATGCAAGATCCGGTCTTCTTTCCAGGAAGAATTTACCTGTGGATGTTTTCTTAAGGCCATTGCTGTGGCTTTAATCACCATATCATTAAAGGAAATCCGGGTATCCGGCAGTGAGTTGATTTCTTTCCGCGCCTGGATTGCCTTATCCATATTCACCTCAATAATCAGATAATAATGTGGCGCTGTGAATTTGGATTCAGACAAGCGTTTTGCAATAATGGTTCTCACCTGTGAGTTTGGTGTTTCGCTGTCTTCGCCCTGTATAAAATTCATAGCCGGCTGCGCTGCCTTTGGAGCTGCAGCAGCGGTTTCAGATCCAGCAGATTTTTCAGACGGTTGATAATTTTCAATATCTTTCTTTACAATTCGGCCATTTTCACCGGAACCTTTCACTGCAGAAATGTCAATGCCTTTTTCCTCGGCCATTTTGCGGGCCAGTGGTGAAATCGCAATCCGGTCTCCCAAATCATTATCTGAACTTTCTGAAGATGCAGCAGGCGAAACTGTAGAAGTTTCTTCTTTTTCCGACGCTTCTTCTTTTTGCGCTGCAGGTTTTCCCTTGCCACCACCACTGAGGATTCCGGACACATCTGTCCCGGCAGGGCCGATGATGGCGAGTACGGAATCTACCGGTGAACCTTCTCCTTCTGCCACTCCCTGATAAAGGAGAGTTCCGTCAAATTCTGACTCAAAATCCTGTACCGCTTTATCGGTTTCTATTTCGGCCAAAAGATCACCTTCCTTCACGGCATCACCTACATTTTTATTCCATTTGGCCACTTTACCTTCGGTCATGGTATCAGAAAGTCTGGGCATGGTAATCACTTCTACCCCTTCAGGAATTTCAGCAGATTCGGCACTTTGCGTCTCTACAGTTTCTGAAGTTTCAACGGCCGTATTTTCGTTTTCGGTTTTAAATTCTTCGGGAACGTTACTGTCGGTACTGCTTCCACCACCGGTAAGTCCGGAGATGTCTTCGCCTTCATTCCCTATGATGGCCAGTACAGAATCCACAGGCGCAGATTCTCCCTCCCGGGTACCGATGTAGAGGAGTGTACCTTTTAACTCAGATTCAAAGTCCTGTACGGCTTTATCGGTTTCTATTTCAGCCAAAATATCTCCTTCATTGACCGCGTCGCCCACATTTTTGTGCCATTTTGCAACCTTGCCTTCCGTCATGGTATCAGAAAGGCGGGGCATTGTAATTACTTCTGCCATAATTGTATGCTGTAATAAGTTCAGAGCACACCGGTTGTGTGCTCCGGGATTTTACTTAATATTATTTTCTACTTTGTTCAGGAACGGATAATCTTCCTGTTCATATACGTACTCGTAAATCTTTTCCGGGTCCGGATAGGGTGAATTTTCCATAAACTCTATACACTCTTCCACGAACTCGCGGGATTTCTGATCCATGGCTTCCAGTTCTTCTTCTGTAGCCCAGTTGTTTTCCAGAATCCGTGATTTTACAATCCGGATAGGATCTTCCTGCTTGTATTCCTCTACTTCATCCTTGGATCTGTATGGTTCTGCATCAGACATGGAATGTCCTCTGTAACGGTATGTTCTGGCTTCAATAAAGGTAGGCCCGTCTCCTCTTCTGGCACGTTCAATGGCTTCATACGCTGCTTCTGCCACTTTTTCCGGATCCATGGCATCCACCGGAAGGCAAGGCATTTCATACCCAAGCCCCAGTTTGTAGATGTCCTCATGATTGGCGGTTCTTTTTACAGAAGTACCCATGGCATACTGGTTATTTTCTACCACAAAAACTACCGGCAACTTCCAGTTCATGGCCATATTAAAGGTTTCATGCAGGGAACCCTGGCGTGCGGCACCGTCTCCGAAGAAACAGATATTCACCCCGCCGGTCTCAAAATATTTGTCTGCAAAAGCAATTCCTGCTCCCAAAGGGATCTGGCCGCCTACAATTCCGTGGCCGCCATAAAATCTTTTCTCCTTGCTGAAGATATGCATAGAACCACCCATTCCGCCGGATGTCCCTGTGGCTTTCCCACAGAGTTCTGCCATAATTCTTTTCGGGTCCACGCCCATCGCCATCGGATGGATGTGACATCTGTAGGCAGTAATCATACTGTCTTTAGTCATATCCATGGCGTGTACAAAACCTGCCGGAATGGCCTCCTGCCCGTTATATAAATGTAAAAAACCTCTTATTTTTTGTTTCAGGTACAGAGAACGGCATTTGTCTTCAAACCTCCTCCACATCGTCATATCAGAATACCACTGCAAGTAAACTTCTTTAGAAAATTCTTTCATTGTAAGTGAAAATTAGACAGCAAAAATAAGAAAAATCTTTGTGATTAAAGCCCATCCGGTCTTTCATTTATAATTAAAAAACTATTTTTGATTATTGAATCATTATTATGTCCGGAAACAACACCTCAGAATCCTTCATTATCCCCGCTTCCAGATTTATTTCCAATTTTTTTAACCCCATCAATTCGCTTTGTCTGTACTTCATTTCTCACAGCTACCTGAATTACAGCCTGCGTACTGCCTTATCAGAATTTCTGCCCATGCTCCTTATCTTGATTCTGCCGGTTATCCTGTGGATTTCCTGGAATGTAAGGAAGGGAAAATACACCAACATGGATGTTTCTAACCGTAAGCAGCGGCACAGCCTCTATATTGTGGTGGTAGCAGCAGCCGTATGTTACCTCATCATTAATTATCTGATAGACCAGCAGGTAGATGTGGTGGTGCTGTTTCTTCTGCTTCTGTTGATTCTGATGCAGATCAGCAATTTTTTCATTAAAAGTTCCATGCACACTTCACTTAATGTATATACGGCTGCCCTTTTCTTTGTGCTGAGTCCGCTGGCCGGAGCCGGCTGGTTCATTATAGCAGTGCTGGTAGGACTTACCAGAGTAATTCTGAAAAGGCACACTGCCCGGGAAGTTATTATGGGTTCTGTTCTGGCTGCAGTGGTATCTTTTATGTATCTTTATACCCATATTCAGATGCAGTAAATCTGCTTTTCCTGAAGACGAAATCTTTTTTTATCTTATGATCATCATTACCCCGCTTACTACCGCCGAAGAAAAGCTGATGCTGCTGCTCTGGAAACTGGAAACATTTTATATGAAAGATGTGATGGCCGGTCACCCCGAGCCCAAACCTCATCAGAACACCGTGTCTACCTATCTGAAAATTCTGCAGGAAAAAGGCTATCTGAGTGTGACCAGAGAAGGCCGGATTTTCCGGTATTCTGCAGCGATACCGTATGATGAATACCGAAAGTTTCTGTTGAAGAACTTCATTGAACAGTTTTGCAATAACTCCGGCGCCGAACTCCTGGCTCTGCTGAAAGATGAAAAGTGGATTGAAAAAGAGGCGATCAAAAAACCGGAGGTTACACCTAAGAGAAAATCCCCGAAAAGGAAAGAATTTAAGATTGCAGAAACCGTTCTGAATCCCAAAATAAAAATAAAAAAGAAGAAAAAGAAGAAAAAATAAAATCTCCTTCTTTTTTTCCAAAAAATCCGGAGTATGAAAGCAAAAATTTCAGAAGTTCTGGTCACCACCCGGAAACTTGCCAGGCGCTACTCCATGGTGATGACCATGGCCATCATAGCCGCCGTATCTGCCGCCACCGCGATAGAAGCCGATGGCCGCAGCGGCTATTTCCCTATCCTCAAACTGCTGATCACCGCCTGCCTGGGAATTTCCATGATGTTTACCGTGAAAATGCTCTCCCAAAGAATCGGACTCCACCGGTGGATGGAAACAGGTGTACTGCTGTTCCTCACCGGTTTTTATTTCCTGCTGCCTGCTCAGGAAAAGGACTTCACCGTGATGTACGCCTTTATTCTGATTCCGGCTTTCATATTGTCCCACCTTCTGGTTTCTTTTCTGCCGTTTTTTGGCGAAAATAAGTCACTGAGATTTTGGCAGTACAATAAGAATCTATTTATCAATTCCTTTCTTACCTTAGTGTTCACCCATGTGCTGGTGGGCGGTGTCATGCTGGCCATTCTGGCGGTGGACAAGCTGTTTGAATTTAATTTTAACAATACGGTTTATCCGCAGACCTATACCCTTCTGGCTATTGCAGGCAGTTGCTTAATTTTTCTGCTGTTCTGCGAAGAAGGTCTTCCTGCGCTGGAAGCAGACCAAAACTATCCGCAGATTCTCAAATTCTTCACTCAGTATATCCTAATTCCGCTCCTGCTGATTGATGTGATCATCCTCTATTTTTACTCGGCGAAAATTCTGATGGCGTGGGAACTGCCCCGCGGCTGGGTTTCCTATCTGATTCTCATCTATTCTGTAACCGGAATTCTGGCGTTATTACTGGTATATCCGCTGGAGCAAACCCGTACCCGCTCCTGGGTGAAAATATTCAGAAAAGTTTTTTTCTACACGCTGGCGCCACTGATGATTCTGCTGTTCACCGCCATTTTCACCAGAATTCTGGCGTACGGATATACGGAACCCCGGTATTATGTACTGCTCCTGGCCATCTGGATTACCGTGGTTCTTTTGTATTTTATTTTTGCCAGAACTGCCACCATCAAATTTATTCCGGTCTCACTTTTCGCTTTCGGCATCTTTTCCCTAGTATTTCCTTACTTTACCGCACTCTCGGTATCACAGCGGAGCCAGAAGGATGAATTGATGAAAGTACTTCAGGAACATCGTCTGCTGGAAAATGGCACTATTAATTTTAGCAAAACGGTCTCCTCAAAAATTGCAGATGAAGTTTCAGATAAATTCAGTTTTCTGTATCAGCGGAAGGAAGAGGAATTTGTAAAAAATCTGCTGAATAAAGAATCTCTGGAAAAGTTCAGCCGGGAGGTAAATCAGTCCCGCTATAACAATGTGCGCGGTGCCGTAACCGGACTTTTCTCTAATATCCTTTATGAAAATCGCGAGGGCGTCAACCATACCGTATACATCAACAAAAATATGGTGGTTAAAACCACCGGCTATGATTTCACCACCATACTCAGTGCCCGCAGCATGGTTAGCGACAGCATTATTATTCCTGTAAACAGTGATACCATTACCATCAGGGATTTGCGTGCGGGTAAAACTCCATCATGGACCATTGGTGTAAACGGGAGCGAAACTGTTGATATTCTGCCGGAAATTAAAAAACGTTTTCCGGTGCGCCATTCCAGGGAAATGGAAATTCCGGTGTCAGACCTCTCTACCACTGTTGAGTTTGAAAAATACCGCATCAGGATTGTCTTTGAAAGCATTTCTGGTGAAGGCACAGATTCCGGCAGATATTTTCTGAACAACGGATTTCTTCTGATTGACGAAAAATAATTGCCATCATCATGGCACCCGCTTACCGGCAGAGGCTTCCAGAATCCTGAACCAGTCCGTTCTTTCCAGTTGAATATCCAGCGCTTTCTTAAACAGAACAATGTTTTCTGCACGGGAAGTACCGGCTACAGGAATGATGCCGCCGGGATGCTTCAGCAGAAATGCCAGCAACAACTGGTTTTCTTCTGCATCATATTGACTACAGAGACCGGTCAATATTTTTTTCAGGCGCTGGTTCTGTTCCGAATGCGGATTACTGAAGTAATCTCCCATAACCGAATAGGCCATCGGACGCAGTTTTTTCATCATCAGCTGGTCCAGTGTTCCATCATAGAAGGTTTTGGTTTCATTGGCAGAAATATTCAGCTGATTGGTTACCAGAAAAGGGAAACAGCTCCAGATAAGTTCAAACTGAGACGGTGAAAAATTACTTACCCCAAAATCCAGGACCTTCCCGCTGCTCCTCAGAATCCCGAATGCCGCTGCAATTTCTTCCGGATCCATCAATGGAGAAGGCCGGTGCAATAGCAGCAAATCCAGATAGTCGGTCTGTAAATTCTTCAGGCTTTCATCTACACTGTTCAGAATATAGGCTTTGGAATAATGATAGGTTTTCAAATCATAATGGCGACTACCGCCCGGATATTGAATGCCACATTTGGTTACCAGCCGGTAGTCTGCACGGTTCACATTCATGGCAGCAACAGCGTCACCAAAAAGTTTTTCCGTGGTATAACCGCCATAGATATCGGCATGGTCAAAGGTATAGAAACCGTTATCAAACGAGACTTCCACCAAATTCTGCACTTCAGAAACAGATAAATCTGCACCCCAGCTGCCCCAGCGCATGGTTCCCATTACTACAGGTGAAAAATTCATAATATTTATTTTTTCCAAAAGTATATCTTTTTTGCACACCAGAATACTTCATTCCTGACATAATATCTCTAACTTTGATGATCCAAATCTACTGTTATGAAAAATTTATCTCTCCTCTTTCTCCTTACAGGCCTCTGGCTGCAGGCACAATTTGTAAGCCCCGGAACCGGTATTACCTATACCCTTACCAGCCTTTCGGCCGCAGCGCCCACGGTACTTGTCAATAACGGCACTTCCTACACCATGACTGCAAATGTGACCATCACCGCCGGCGACACCCTGCTGATGGACGAAAACACGACCCTCAACATAAATCCGGGGATTAAACTTACCGTGGCGGGCAATTATATGACCACCGCAACTGCCCTCATCATTACCTCCGGCGATGCTACTAACTTTTTTAATGGAATTCAGTTTGATGCAACCGCTCAGGTAGAAATGAGAAACACCACACTGGAGTACGGCGGCGGAATCCGTGTTTCCACCGGTAATTTCCTGATGGACAACTGCATTGTGCGCTTTTTCCGGAACGGACTGGTCACTTCCGGTGCCATGTCCTTTTCCACCGGAAGCCCCGTGATTCAAAATTCTCAGTTTATCCAGAATGAACGTTCTGCACTTTCCTCGGCAGCCAACAGTACCGTATCGGCCACCATCAGCAATAATTACTTCAGCGGAAACACCACAGACAATTCCAACCGGCCACAAATCAACATGGGCCCCAGCGGCCTGGACTCCATCCGGATCATCAACAATACAGTCATTGGTGATCCTGCAAAAATTATGGTAGGCGGCATTGCAGCAGCATCTTTGGGCTCCATTCCGCAGCGGGTGAGAATAGAAGGAAATACGGTGACCAATAACCGTTACGGAATCACCGTGTATGGGGTAAATGCCGCAGGTTATATCCGGAACAATATCATTACCAACAATAATACACAAAATAATCCCGACCAGGGCGGCAGCGGAATTGCACTTTACGGAACCGGTGACCAGCTGTACATCGCACACAATGAAATCCGCGGCAATCTCTGGGGAATTACCCTACCCACCTCCGGAACCGCTAACCTGGGAAGTGATGTGGCAGGAAACCTGAATCCCGGGCAGAATATATTCTTTAATAACGGAAATAACGGGACCACTACCGCTTTGTTTAACAATACTTCCAATCCGGTTATGGCTAAATTTAACTGCTGGCGTGAAAATGAAAACTCTACAGATGCCATGGTAGAAGCCGTAATTCATCATCAGGCAGATGATCCTGCACTGGGACAGGTCACCTATTCCGGCCATTACAATTGTGGCACTCTTTCTACCGCCGAGGTTCCGCTTCCTAAAAATGCAGTGTACCCGAACCCCAGCAGAGGATTCTTTTATTTTGAGGCACCCGAGCGCGGGAATATCATCATTGCAGATACAGCAGGACGCATCATCCATTCATCTTTGGTGCATCAGGGAAAAAACGAAATCCGGCTGCAGGGACTTCCGGGCGTGTATTTCATGCTGTATCAGTTTAATCATCGAAAATCAAGTGTAAAACTGATTATTCAGTAGTCCCGATTAAAGTATTGACCCATTTTTTATGAAAATTCATACCACCAACTATTTTGACACCTTCATTGAAATCGCCGAAGATTCCAAAGTTCAGCACAGTGAAGTTCCGCCACAGAAAAGCACAAAAACCGTGGCCAGAATGCTGTACGAAATGATTGCTGAACAGCCGTACAAATTTACTTCAGATATGGTTTTATTTGAATGTTTCGCACAAAAGAACAATATTCCCGAAGACCAAAAAGCGGAGGCAAGAAACCTGTTTTTCTCTAAAGGTCAGGCCTGCATGCGGGCATCTGCGCTGCCGAAACGTTACGGATTTGGCATGCATTTTAACAGTGAAGGGAAAATAGCGCTTTGCCCTGCTGAAAGTGATGAATATCAAAATTTCCTCAATAATCCGGAGATTAAAAAGGTAAAAGCCATGCGGTCTTCCCGAAATTAGCCAACAGATATCTTCTATGATGATCAAAGGCGGAAATGCATGCTTTAATGAATAAAAAGCGGTAATTTTACGTGAAATTAAAGCTTATGAATTACCATACCCGTAAATGGATTAAACCGGAAGACCTGAATCCCAATCACACCCTGTTTGGCGGCCGGCTTTTGCAGTGGATTGACGAAGAAGCTGCGCTCTACGCAATTGTTCAGCTGGAAACTCCCCGCTGCGTTACCAAATACATTTCTGAGATCAATTTTGTGAGTTCTGCCAAACAGGGAGACATTATTGAAATCGGAATAGAAGCCACAGATTTTGGCAACACCTCCATCACTTTGTATTGTGAAGTACGCAATATGATGACCCGGCAAACCATCATTACCATTGACAAAATTATCTTTGTAGGGGTAGACGAAAACGGAAAACCCACCAGACACGGCAAAACGAAAATAGAATACGTATCAGATCGGCTGAAAGATCTCCCATGAAAATCTTCATCAAAAATATGGTCTGCACCCGCTGTGAAATGGCTGTAGCCCGAATTCTGGATGATTTGCATATTCCGTATACCAGCATGAAACTGGGCGAAGTAGATTCTGCCCACCCACTTTCAGATGAAAAATTGAAAGATCTGAATCAGGAACTTCGCAAAATGGGTTTTGAAATCCTGGGCGATGCTGCCCAACAGCAGATTGAGGCGGTCAAAAATCACATCGTTCAGAAGATTGCCGGCCAGGATATTCCTGAAGATTTCATGCTGTCCGAATTTGTGAGTTCCAGGATGAACAGAGAATACAGTTCCGTATCCAAACTCTTTTCGCAGCATGTGGGCATCACACTGGAACAATATTTCATACTTCAGAAAATAGAAAAAATAAAAGAATTGCTTTTCTACAATGAATATACCGTGAGTGAAATTGCAGTAATACTGGGTTATAAAAGTGTACAGCACCTCTCGGCCCAGTTCAAAAACACTACAGGACTTACTCCCACTCAGTTCAAAAAACTGAAAGAAAACACCAGAAAAACCATTGACTCAATCCACCAGAGCCAGCGCTGACCGAATTCTATGAATCTTTTCCTTATATTTATAAATCTTTATGAGGAAGAAAGCGGAAATTTGTTTCATAAATTTTGAACATGAAAAAGACTTATCACGTATCCGGAATGTCCTGTTCCGGGTGTCAAAATAAAATAGCAGATATTCTGAATGCTGTACAAGGAATTAAAGCTACCGTACATCTTGAAAACTCCACCGCTGAGATTGAATCAGAAGAGAACATTGACCTGGATGACCTGAACCGGCTTCTGAAGGCTGCCGGAGACTATCAGCTGAGTGAACTGCAGGCTGCACCTGCGGAAAACCCCGCATCCGTTCCGCCAAAAGACCGGGTTTCGCCAAGTTCGGTATATTACTGCCCGATGGAATGTGAAGGCGAAAAAGTATATTTTCAGCAGGGTCTGAGATGTCCGGACTGCAATATGTATCTGGTTCCCATTGAAGAAAAAAAGGGTCACAAATCGCCGCAGACTTATACCAAAACCTATCTTCCGGAAAGCTTCAGGGCTCAAAAAGGAAAATATTTCTGTCCCATGTTTTGCGAAGGAGAAAAGGTCTATGACACAGACACCGGATGCCCGGTTTGCCACATGCATCTGGAACCCATTACCGATGAGTTGCTTCAGCATGCTACTTTCGCCCCTGCTCAGGATCCGCATTCTCACCACGAGCATCACCATATGGTCACACAGGAACCTTCCAAAAGTTTTATGGCGGAAAATGCCGGAAAGTACTACTGTCCCATGTTTTGTGAGGGCGATAAAGTGTATGATTCCAATGTCGGTTGTCCTGTATGCGGAATGGATCTGGTAAAAATTCCTGAAAAGCAGCAGTCCAAAAAATACCAGTGCCCCATGCATCCGGAAATTGAAAGTGAAACTCCGGGTGAATGCTCCATTTGCGGAATGGACCTGATACCGGTACGCAGCGGGAAAGAAACCGGTGAAAACGAAACCGTAAAAATACTCTCCCGAAAATTCTGGATCGCAGCCTTATTTACACTTCCGGTATTCATTCTTTCCATGGGTGGCATGTGGATCAACTGGCCGTTTACGCATCGGGTGCAGGGCATTCTGGAACTCTTACTCACCCTTCCTGTTTTGTTCTACGCCGGCTGGTTTCTGATGGAGCGGGGCTGGCGTTCTTTTAAAACATGGAACCTCAACATGTTTTCGCTGATTGCACTGGGGGTGGCGGCAGCACTTCTGTTCAGTCTTGTCGCACTCTTTCTCCCCGGAATCTTACCGCATGAAATGGTCCATGACGGAAAAGCGCCCTTGTATTTCGAAGCAGTAGCGGTCATTCTGACTCTGGTTATTTTGGGTCAGCTGATGGAGGCCAAAGCGCATGAACGTACCGGAAAAGCCATAGAAGAACTGATGAATCTGGCACCGGATGAAGCCAATATTATCATTGATGGTACTGAAAAGAAAATTCATGTAGCCCATGTGAAAAAAGGCGATATTCTTCGGGTAAAACCGGGCGAAAAAATTCCGGCAGATGGCAGAATCACCGAAGGAAATTCCAGCATAGATGAAAGCATGATTACGGGGGAACCTATTCCATCTGAAAAAGGAGCAGATGACCAGGTGACCGCCGGAACCATCAATGGAAACGGAACCTTCCTGATGGTGACTGAGAAAATAGGTGAAGATACCGTACTCTCGAAAATTATAGAGATGGTAAACAGCGCCAGCCGCAGTAAAGCTCCCATGCAGCGCCTTGCCGATAAAATCTCAAAAATATTTGTACCTACGGTCATCATCGTTGCACTGCTCACCTTTGTCATCTGGGCTCTGTTCGGCGGAGAAGACCGGTGGATGTTGGCTCTGGCCAATGCGGTGGCAGTCCTTATTGTGGCCTGTCCATGTGCTCTGGGCCTCGCCACACCCATGAGCATGATGGTAGGTATCGGTAAAGGTGCCAAAAACGGCGTGCTGATTAAAAATGCAGAAGCTTTGGAGCATATGAATAAGGTGAATGTACTCATTACCGATAAAACAGGAACTCTGACCGAAGGAAAACCAAGCCTGGAAGAAATTGTACCTCACGGTGATGCAGACAAACACCAGATTCTGAAACTGGCCGCCTCACTGAATCAGGGATCTGAACACCCGCTGGCAAATGCGGTACTTACAGCATTTAAACAGGCCATATCGGATTTTGAAAAAGTTGAAGATTTTGAAAATATTTCCGGTAAAGGGGTCAAAGCACACGTGAACGGTCACATGGTTTTACTGGGCAACGAAGCTTTGCTGAATCAGTTCGATATTACTGTTCCGGCATCATTGGTTGAAAAAGTTAATGAAAACCGCCGGAAGGCCAGAACCGTATCCTATCTCACCCGGGAAAATAAAGTATTAGGCTTTCTCACCTATTCAGACAAAATAAAACCTGCTTCAAAAAAGGCCATTGAATATCTTCATAAAGAAGGTGTGGAAGTTATCATGATTACCGGGGACAACGAACATACCGCACAAGCCGTAGCCCGTGAACTGGGAATCCACAGATATCTTGCCGGTGCCTTACCACAGGACAAAATGAATGAGGTAAAAAAACTTCAGGAGCAGGGCAAAATAGTGGCCATGACCGGAGACGGAATTAATGATGCGCCTGCACTGGCACAGGCAGACATCGGAATTGCCATGGGAACCGGAAGTGACGTGGCTATAGAAAGTGCCGAAATCACACTGGTAAAAGGGGACATTCTGGGAGTAGCGCGCGCCCGGATCCTGAGTGAAAAATTACTGAAAAACATTAAACAAAATCTTTTCTTTGCGTTTATCTACAATACACTGGGAATTCCTGTAGCAGCCGGACTTCTCTATCCGGTTTTCGGAATCCTGCTCAGTCCCATGATTGCCGCTGCAGCCATGAGTTTCTCTTCTGTTTCGGTCATTATGAACTCACTAAGGCTGAATGGCGCGGAACTCATTATAGATGAAGCCGGAAAAAGAAAATAATGAAAATATGAAAAAAAAATTAGCAGTATTGTCTGGCGCTGGGATCTCTGCTGAAAGTGGTGTGAAAACCTTCCGTGATTCAAATGGTCTTTGGGAAAATCACAGAATTGAGGATGTTGCCAGTCCGGAGGGATTCCGCCGCAACCCGCAGATAGTACTGGATTTTTATAATGCCCGCCGCCGGCAGCTGAAAGAAGTACAGCCGAACGAGGCTCATATTATTTTAGCTGAACTGCAACAAGATTATGAGGTTCATATCATTACTCAAAATGTAGATGACCTGCATGAACGTGCGGGTTCAGAAAAAGTATTGCACCTGCATGGCGAACTGCGGAAAGCCAGACCGGTAAACGCTGAAAGGGCCGTCATCCCCTGGGAAAGTGATTTAAATCTGGGCGATACGGATGAGTTCGGGATTCAGTTGCGACCACATATTGTATGGTTCGGGGAAATGGTTATTGCAATGGAAGAAGCACAGCAATCCGTACAAGACGCAGATCTGTTTCTGGTCATCGGTACTTCTATGCAGGTGTACCCGGCCGCAGGCCTCATTCACCATGTACCGGAGCATTGTGAGGTATACCTGATTGATCCGCACCTGGAAAATAAGTATGTGAAACCAGAGCATTTTTTTCAGCATTCAGCAACAGAAGGGATGCGGGAATTTCGGGAACTTCTGAGGAAATCATAGCAACAAATCCCGTTATAAAAAAAGAAAAACCGACTGTAAAGTAAGTCGGTTCTCATCATTTGTGTTTCTGGCTATTTTTTCTGAAACAAATATAGAGGAAGAGCGAAAACTGTGAAAGAGGAAAATCACCCAATATTACTTTCATTTTTAAATTATATTATGTTTCAGCACAAATAAAACCAGTCCCACTCTGCTTTTCACATCCAGTTTCAGAAAAACACTGTCGCGGTATCCGTCTATTGTTTTCGGACTCATACACATAATATCTGCAATTTCCTTATAGGTGTTTTCGGTACAGGCAAGTTTCAGAAATTCTTTTTCCTTTTCCTTCAGATCCGCCATGATATTGCGTACGTTATCTTCATCATTTTTCACTTTCATCAACCGCTGCGTCAGAAAATCCGTGTAAAAAATCCCCTTGCTGTAGACCGTTTCTACGGCCTCGAACAATAAATCCGGAGACATATCTTTCAGCAGATAGCCTTTGGCACCAGCGCGCATCATCTTAATAATGGTGTTTTCATTATCTTCCATGGTAAGAGCAATTACTTTTACCTGAGGCTTTTTACTCTGCAGCCAGGCGGTGGTCTCTATACCGTTCCGAAAGGGCATATTGATATCCATAAGGACTACATCCGGGTCCACCATCCTTTCATTCAGGCTTTCTATAAACTCATCACCGTTACTGCAGTTATACACGACTTCATACTTGGGGTTGGCCGCAATCATATCTTCCAGTGCTTTAGACACCATTTTATGATCATCAACGATCGCAATTTTAATCCTGTACATCTTATTTATTTTTTAGGGTAAACAATTCTGATTTCAGTTCCTTCATTCAGTTCAGAAGAAATAAGGAATTCTGCCTTAATGATACTCGCACGATTTTTAATATTCCGCAGTCCGCTTCCTTCGGTGGCCAGATTCTTCGGAATGCCTACGCCAAAATCCACAATCCGGATGTCCAGACTTTCATCGCCATCATCCAGAAATATTTCCAGTTTTTTGGATCTGGAATGTTTCAGCACGTTATTGAGGCACTCCTGTACCATACGGAACAAAATGAGGGCGTGTTTGGGATTGATGTCTATATCATGGCTGTTAAAAACAAACCGAACGGTTATGAAATCCAGTTTTTCAATCCGCTGTACCTCCCGTTCTATAGAATCTATGAGTCCTACATGCTCAATCTGGTCGGTATTAAATGTTTTGGAAAGGTTGCGTATATCTGTGATGCATTCTGACAAAAGTTCACTCAGTTCTTTCGCCAAGACCTGCACATCCGGCTGCAGAGTCGCGTTCATTTTATTGGTCATCATTTTGGCTACCGATAATTTTTGACCGATGTCATCATGCAGCTCTCTGCCTACATAACTGAGGGTTTGTTCCCGCATTTCAATCTGGGAAAGCGCCAGTTCCTGGGAGAATTTCAACTCATTCTGCTGCTTTTGGAGGACCAGTTCTGTTTTTTTCCGGAGAAAACCCACATAAATCAGAATCATCATCATCAAAACCATTAAAATAATGAGTGACGAGAAGATTATTAACATTTCGGAGCCTTCAAATTTCATAATTTGAAGTTAAGTCTTTTTTTGAAACCTTGCAAAGAAAATTCCGGCAAGCATAATGGAGTATCCGAAAAAGTTAATGATAAAGAGCATCATGTAAAATGTAAACATCTCCACCTCTGTCACAATACGGTTACTGAAAAACAAAATAGGAACAAGTCCCACATAAATAAATGTGAGACTTACTGCAACAAAGAAAGGGAAATACCCTTTTATATAAAGGACTTTGTTGGAATTGAACGTATCATGCAGAAAAATAAAAAGCGAAATTAATATCAGGAATATACTCGTAAAATTGGTATATTCCGGAAAGCTGGAAAAAAAATCTTTTTTAAATATAAGCGAACCCCCGAAATTCAGCACGTGAAGCAACATCAGCAACATCTGAAATTTCTTCAGTTGATGGTTTTGCATCATTCTGTAGAAATAAAACAGAAATAAAAAATACACAATCCCTAAGATGCTGACCACAAAAAGAGGAAGGGTATTCATTGTTCCCTCAGTAAACTTCACCGCAGAACCCACAGATTCGGTTAAAAAAGTGATGATCATGGCAATGATGATAATCCCGATATGTTTTCCCAGATATTTGCGGTACAAGACCATCAATATCACAAGGGCTAAATAATAAAAATTAAGTATCAGACTTCCTGCATCTCTGATAATTTCCATAAATTTTAGTAAGGCGGTCTTAAATTAAAATAATTGAGCGCCAATATACTGTCCAGGTCTTCAGATGATTCTGCAGATTCTGCCTTCAGAAATACCGTCTGGTATCCTTTATACTGCTCATCAAACTTCGGATTACTGTAATCTTCAGGATATTGTGCAAAACACACTGCAATCTTCACCTGGTCCACACCTATGTTTTGCGCCTCGGTTTTTACATATTCCAGATAATCTTCCAAAAGTTTAATATCCATCGTGCACACCAGCGCATCTGGCTGCTCAGATGGTCTTTTAGCATTGATTACAGCGTAATTGTGCTCTTCGTAAAATGCCTTGATTTCTTCCTGAGAAGAAACATCAAGTAAATGATCTTGTAAATTGCTCATGATCTGACTTTTTAAGTTAATTAGTTTATATAGCGGCAAATTTATGGTATATTTGAATTCTGTTTCACAGGAAAAACACCCTTTTTTAAATGAACCATCCTATACTGCAGGAAAATTACAAAAATATCTGCAAAAAACTGCCTCCGCATGTACAATTAGTAGTCGTGTCCAAAACCCATCCCGTTGCCATGATACAGAATGTGTATGATATGGGACAGCGGCACTTTGGCGAAAATAAAGTGCAGGAACTGCTGGAAAAGCAACCGCTGCTGCCAGAAGACATCTGCTGGCACCTCATTGGCCATCTGCAAACCAATAAAGTAAAACAAATCATTCATTTCATTGATGTCATCGAAAGTGTGGACAGTCGTAAACTGATGGCTGAAATCAATAAGCACGCTGCAAAAGCAAACCGCACGGTAAAAGTGCTTTTACAGGTAAAAATTGCGGAAGAAGACACCAAATTCGGTTTAGAAGTTTCCGAAACCAAAGAATTGTTTCTGGAATGGATGCAGGGGCAATATCCCAACGTAGAAGTAAACGGCCTGATGGGTATGGCTACCTTTACAGATGATGAAGCACAAGTAAGCCGAGAATTTTCTTTTCTGAAACAACTTTTCAAACAACTTTCCCTGCAGAAGGAACTTACTACCCTTTCCATGGGCATGAGCGGTGACTACCCGGTGGCTATAGATTGCGGATCTACCTCTGTACGCATCGGATCTGCCATTTTTGGCGAAAGAGATTACCTGTAATATACTGCCAGACCTGTTTCCCGTTTCATTTGGAGCCTCGCCTATAATGGGAACGATATTTGATAACTTAGAAGACTTAATAATTTACTCTACAAGCAAAATTTAGCCACAATGCAAAAAATTCTCATTATTGAAGATGAAAAAACCATTTCCGGAGTCCTGCACAGCATCTTGTCTGATGAACTTCCTGATTATGAATTTATAATTGCCGAAGATGGCCTGGAAGGCTTTAAGCATATTGAAAAAGATGATTTTCAACTGATTATTTCTGATATAAAAATGCCTAAACTGGCGGGTACGGATCTGCTAAAACAGACTCTTGCCATAAAACCGGAATCCACAGTTGTCATGATCAGTGGACATGCAGATATAGACACCGCGGTAGATTGTCTGAAGATGGGGGCTTACGACTTTATTTCCAAACCTATCGACATCAACAGACTCATCACCAGCGTAAAAAACGCCCTGGACAAAGAAAAACTGACGAAAGAAAATAAAACCCTTCAAAAAGAAAACACCACTTTAAAAAAGAAAGTGAATAAAAAATACCAGATGATTGGTGAAAGTGATGCCCTGAAAAAAATTCAGGACATGATAGACAAAGTAGCCGCATCTGACGCCCGGGTACTTATTACCGGTCCCAATGGTGCCGGTAAAGAACTGGTAGCTCATGCCATACATGCACAAAGCGAACGCAGCAAAGGCCCGATGATTGAGGTAAACTGTGCCGCCATCCCCTCCGAACTTATTGAAAGTGAACTTTTTGGTCATGTGAAAGGTTCTTTCACGGGCGCTATTAAAGATAAACAGGGAAAATTTGAACTGGCCAATAACGGCACCATTTTTCTGGATGAAATTGGAGACATGAGCCTTGTGGCACAAGCCAAAGTACTGCGCGCGCTTCAGGAAAGCCGTGTATCCCCGGTAGGAAGTGACAAGGAAATAAAAGTAGATGTCCGCGTACTGGCTGCAACCAATAAAAATATGGAGAAGGAGATTGAAGCCGGACGATTCCGGGAGGATTTATACCACAGATTGTCTGTCATTGAAATATACGTACCCCCGCTGGACGAAAGAAAAGACGACATCCGACTACTGGTAGAACATTTTGCCAAATCTCTGGCCGATGAACAGGGCACAGCGCCCAAAGTTTTCGAAGAAGAAGCCATCAAAGCACTGGAATCTTTCACCTGGACGGGCAATATCCGTGAACTGCGTAATATTGTGGAACGGCTGATTATTTTGGGCGGAACTACAGTAAGCGCCGAAGATGTGGCGGCGTTTGTAAGAAAATAAAATTCAAAAGAAAAAACGATAATTCTACTAAGTTTGCAGTATTTTTGCTGCAAATTTTTTTTCATGCAACTGCTCAACAGAAATTACACCAAAGAAGCACTTACCCTGGCTGTTCCCGTGATGCTTACACAGCTGGGACAGGTCTCGGTACAGCTTTTTGATAATATTATTGTCGGGAATTTACTGGGTGCAGATGCCCTGGCAGCAGTTTCACTTGGAAACGCGGTTTTTATATCGGTATTTATTTTCGGGCTGGGCATTTCCTTTGCCATTCCGCCGCTGGTATCGGAGGCACACGCCCAGGGAAAACATCAGCGCATCAATGCGGTTTTCCGCCACGGCTTTGTGCTGAATATGGTGGTTGGATTCTTACTCATGCTGCTGCTGCTGGGATTTGTCCCCATACTTCCCCACCTCAACCAACCGGCAGAAATCATTCCGGATACTCAGAATTTCCTCACCATTATGGCCTTCAGCATTCTGCCTTTTATGGCCTTCCAGACTTTGCGTGAGGTTTCCGAAGGTCTGGGCTACACCATCGGGGTAACGGTGGCTACCATACTGGCCAATATCATTAATATTGCCTTGAATTACGTTCTGATAAAGGGAATGTTTGGCTTACCTGCCATGGGCGTTCAGGGTTCTGCCACAGCTACCCTCATTGCCAGAATTTTCATGATGATCTTTCTGTACGTAGTGATGTTTAAGCACGAAACCACCCGTCAATACCTGCGGGCTTTTACCATCAAATTCAACGAACTGCGCAAAACCATGTTTACCAAAATGCTGAAACTTGGCTTTCCTACTGCTATGCAGATGTTTTTTGAAGTCACGGCTTTTGCCGGCGCGGCTTTTGTCTGCGGTCTGGTATCTTCCAAAGATATCGCTTCTCACCAGATTGCACTCAGTATGGCTTCTTTCACCTTTAATCTTTGCGTGGGATTCAGTGTGGCTTCCACGGTGATGATTGGCAGAAAACTGGGCGAAAAGAATTTTACCGAACTCAGAAAAGTAGGCATTAATAATATAAAGATTTCATTTATTTTCATGCTAATTTGTGGTTTATTTTTCATCATCGGCCGCAACGTGCTGCCTACGTTCTTTACCCAGAAAGAGGATGTGGAGGTTATCCTGCTGGCATCCAAATTATTGATTATTGCAGCGCTTTTTCAGTTGTCAGACGGCGTTCAGGTCACGGTACTTGGTATTCTGAGGGGCATACAGGATGTTAAAATTCCAAGTTACCTCACCTTCGTGGCTTACTGGATTTTTACCATACCGCTTGGCTATTTTCTTTGCGTAACGCTCAATATGGGCGCATTCGGAATGTGGATTGCATTGGGATTAGGCCTTACGCTTTCGGCCTGTATGCTGGTCATCCGTTTTCTCCGGCTTTCAAAAAGAAAAATGCAGATATAAAAAAATTCCCTTCGTGTGGTGCGAAGGGAATTTTTGTTAATGCTTGATGAATTTAAAACTTTGACCGTCCAGAATCAACATATACACACCCGGTTTCAGGGTGCTCACATCCAGCGATTTATGAATTTTAAAAGGTGTTTTTTTGTTAAAAATTAAAGAACCAGTCATATCATAGATTTTGGCAGACTGAATTTTGAGGATGTCGGATCCATTCACAAAAAGTTCATGCTTTACGGGATTTGGATAAATGCTGACATCAGAAAATGAATTTCCGGGCGTACCGACCACAGAAAGTGTCCCCAGATTGGTGCAGTAGTCTGACGGATAGGTCTGCCATTCTGCAGCAGCAAAGGTTGCAGTGGGCTGCGTAGCATTGATCCGGTAGAGGGAGCGGTCTTCCAGATTGTTCATCGTATCCCGCACACCTATTGCATCTACGGTAAACTGATTGCGGTAAGACAATTCTATATATTGGGTACCACTGAAGGTCAGCGGGTCTGAGGCCGTCACAAATTTTGCTTGTTCATTGGTACTACAACCCAGCGCTGCTTTGGGATTCAGTACTACGAAAACTTCACCGGGGGCTGCGGTGCCCTCCATCTGGAATGCCTCCGCAAAGTAATAATTGCCGTTTACAGAATTGTAATTCTGAATGCGGAGATGATAATTATTCAGATTGACCTCATGACCTGTATTGTTTACAATCTCAATCGCCTTATTATTGCTGCTTCCTTCTATATATTTGGTAATCATTAAATCCCGGGCAAAACCGTCTGATGCCGCAGTGGTGACAGAGATTGCATTACTCACGGGCGATTCCAGATAGCCTTTATCATAAGATTTTACCGTAAAAGAATAGGTAGTTGACGGCGTAAGCTGGTCTATGCTTATACTGGTAGATTTGGTTACAGCTACCGGTTCTGTGCTGCCATCTGCAAAGATTTTATATCCCAATACATCAGCATCAGCGGAAGGTGTCCAAGAGAGCGTTACAAAATGTGCTCCGCTCTGGTTAACTGTGAGATTTGCCGGTGCCTGCGGGGGCACAGCATCAGGTGTTTCAGACCACATCAGATTCACCCACTGGGGGTTATCCACAAAAGGATTTCTGTTTTTCTGAATGGTATACACCGCATTATTTCGGTCTGTTTCCCGCTGTGATACAGGATCTGCAGCGTGCCATTGTTTCAGCATTTCCAGATATCCTGGATCAAAAGCATATTCGGCAGTACCGTTAAAAGGATTGGTATCATTGGCCACCGTGGTCCCGGGTGCATAATTAAATGAACGCAGTTTGGCTTCGTAACGGACTGCAAAATACAGGATAATCCGTGCCAGATCACCCCTGAACTCAGGAGCAGGCTCATACACCCTACCCGTATACGCATAGCCGGGCGTAAGGTCATTAGAAATTCTAGACGTATTACTGAATACATAATGATTGGTAGCCCCGCCCGTGGCAATAGGATAATTACTCCTGAGTTGATTGATTCTGGCATCTACCGGAATCACGGTATGGAGATCAGAATACATGGGATAGTAACTGTAAAATGTGCTCTGGGGCATGATGTGTTCGCGGTTATACCCCATCCCCTCTGCCGAGGCATTGCCTATAAGTTGTGCCGCGGTATATTCGTATGCATCTGGGCCACCAATAATTTCCGAATAAATATCCATCAGTATGGTGGTGTTGGAAACATCGTGATCATCATATATATCCAAATCTGTCTGATTGTAAAAACCTGGCAAATCACCGTAATTCCAGTTGTAGTTTCGTGAGATAATCTCTGAAACCTTCGTCTTTAATGCATAACCGGTAAGACCAGCCGTTCCGTTGTAATATCCTGCGGGTGCCTGACTGAACCCGGCAAAGGGAATCAAAACAGCTAATAGTAAAATTCTTTTCATAATCAATGGCTAAATTACTGATTTTCTGGCGAGCATCAGTCTGAAGGCATGTTAATTTTATGTAATTTAATACATAACATAATGATTATCAACAATAAACAAAAACAGTTTCCTATCCCTATTAAATTAATTTTTACCAGTTCTACATTTTAAGTATCTTTGGAACAAATAATTTTTATGAATACCGATACTCAACAAAACATTAAAATGGTGGCAGAAACGGCCAGAGATTTTGCCGAAAAGAATATCAGACCACATATTATGGATTGGGATGAAAGCCAGACCTTTCCGGTGGAGTTGTTTCACCAGTTGGGTGAAATGGGTTTTATGGGCATCGTAATCCCGGAACAATACGGTGGTTCAGGTCTCAGCTACCATGAATACGTAGCCGTTTTAGATGAAATTTCTCAGGTAGATCCCTCCATCGGTCTGTCTGTTGCTGCGCACAATTCTTTATGTACCAACCATATTTATGAATTCGGAAATGAAGAACAACGCATGAAATGGCTTCCCAAACTGGCTTCAGGGCAGGTCATTGGCGCTTGGGGACTTACTGAACATAATACCGGATCAGATTCCGGAGGCATGAGTACCACGGCCGTAAAGGACGGTGACGAATGGATTATTAATGGTGCCAAAAACTTCATTACCCACGCCATTTCCGGAGATATTGCCGTTGTAATGACCAGAACAGGAGAAAAAGGAGAAAAAAATAATTCCACAGCATTTGTACTAGAGAAAGGAATGCCTGGATTCACCTCCGGCAAGAAAGAAAATAAACTGGGAATGCGTGCTTCAGAAACAGCAGAACTTATCTTTGATAACGTTCGTGTACCAGATTCTCACAGATTAGGAGAAGTAGGCGAAGGTTTCAAACAAGCCATGAAAATTCTGGATGGCGGAAGAATTTCCATTGCCGCCCTGAGTCTGGGGATTGCCAGAGGAGCTTACAAAGCCGCTTTGAAATATGCCAAAGAAAGACAACAATTTGGAAAACCTATTTCAGAATTTCAGGCCATCAACTTTATGCTGGCAGACATGGCTACAGAAATTGACGCTGCAGAACTGCTGATTCAGCGCGCTTCTACCCTGAAAAATGCCAAACAAAAAATGACCCGCGAAGGCGCCATGGCAAAACTTTACGCTTCTGAAGCGTGTGTGAGAATTGCCAATAATGCCGTTCAGATTTTCGGCGGCTATGGGTATACCAAAGATTTTCCGGCAGAAAAATATTACCGGGATTCCAAACTTTGCACCATCGGAGAAGGAACTTCTGAGATTCAGAGACTGGTCATCGGAAGAGATATTACAAAATAAATTCTGACCTCAAAATACTTCAAAAGCATTCATTTCCGGATGCTTTTGTTGTTGTGGTATACTTTTTACTTTTCATATATTTGCTAAAATTAAATCTGAATGGAGAAAATAGACAGCCTGAACATGGTTGCAGAATTTCATAAAACCTTTAACGCGCCGGTACTGGAGACCCCGCAGATTCCGTCGGCAGAAAGGTGTACCCTGCGAGTATCCCTGCTGCAGGAAGAACTCAATGAACTGAAAGAAGCCATTGAAGCTCACGATCTTGTGGAGGTGGCAGATGCGCTTTGCGATTTACAATACGTGCTCAGCGGTGCGGTTCTGGAATTTGGTCTTGGCGAAAAATTCGGAAGACTTTTCAGCGAAGTGCAACGCTCCAATATGTCCAAAGCTTGCGAAAATGAAGAACAGGCCATACAGACCATGCAGCATTATCAGGCCAAAGGTGTGGAAAGCTATTACGAGAAATCTGGTGATAAATATAATGTACACCGCAGCTCTGATGATAAAGTTCTGAAAAGTATCTTTTACTCACCTGCAGATTTAAAAACCATTATTGAAAATTAATTCATGAAGAAAATATTTCTGGCCGGCGCACTGGCCACTGCCCTGTTGGTTACCGTACAGTCCTGCAAAGGACAAAATACCATCGTGGTGAACCGCGAAGTGGAAACAGAGAAGGGCAAGATGCTGCTGGGACACCAAACCCTGGATCAGTTCAGTAAAGAGCCGTACAGTGAGTGGTACACCAAAGAATACAATGAATATTTCATTGATAAAAAAGCTGTGGAAGAACTGAAAAAAGAAAACCTCAATTCTTTCAATATCCTGGTTTTTGTAGGCACCTGGTGTAGCGACAGCCACCGTGAATTTCCCCGGCTGATCAGAATTCTGGACGAACTGAAATATCCCCACTCCCGCCTTACCATCATTGCTGTAAACCGCAAAAAAGAATCTCCTACGGGTGATGAAGGCATTCATAACGTTCATAAAGTTCCGACCATTATTGTATCCAAATACGGAAAAGAGACAGGACGAATTATAGAATCCACGCAATCCGGCTATCTGGAAAGAGATTTGCTTGAAATTATTAAAAAACACGACCCCAGTATCAAAGATATTCTGAAATAATTTGAAAAATACCGAAATCATCAAAGGAATTGTGATAGGAGCAGCAGCCGTGTTACTCATCACCTGGCTTGTGCAGAGTCTTTCTGGCGTGGCTGCAGAAAAAACCGATAACAGCTACCAGATTCTGCGCAATCAGATTACCAAAATGAATAAAATGGTGGTGCTGGAGCAGGATTTTTCTACCATACAGAAAACCAGTGTGGCATTTGAACTGCTGGGAAACAAAATCTCTGAGAATGAAATCATTGCGTTTACCAAAACCAATGCGCAGGTATCTTACGATTTAAACAAAATGGTGATTGAAGTAGATTCGCTGGACCGCAAACTCATCATCCGCAATCTTCCGGATGCCGAGATCCGCATCACGCCGTCCGTGGAAATTCAGTCCATAGATGACTCTTTTCTGAACAGAATAGATGATTCGCAGATAAAAAAAGTCACCCAATCTGCCAAAGACGATGCCGTAAAACGGGTAGATCAGACCCGGCTGCGCAGCGAAGGTCGAAAACAACTGATGGATAATCTGAACAATATTTTCATTCTGGCAAAAGCACTGAACTACTCGGTGGTAGATGAAACCAAAACCATCAGCCTTTCAGAACTTTCAAGGCTCTGAATCAGCACCTGCATTCGCCATCCGAATCATCATCGATTCCTTTGGCAAATCTTTTGAAGCACTCATGAAGACCAGAGTGGTCAACCATTCACCCAAATCACGGACAACATGGAAAAAGATAATGCCAAAAAAGACCACCAGAAGGCTGATGTTAAAAAACAAAATCAGGATCTGGCCAATATTCCCGCAGCTTCAGAGAAAATAAAACCTGGAGAAAAAGCCAAAAAGGCCAAAAAGGAAATCCGCAAAACATCCGGACTGCACCCGGACGGAAAAACCGACAATACAGAACACAACCACGACTGAGCCATGAGCTTGAGTGCAGCGTTATTTTGAGAAAATATTGCAACATCACTTCCCCGCTCTACAATTTCGGCACCACATCATGAAAAATTAAAGGAAAATTCGTAATTTTGTACCTTAATTTTTCAATTTTATCCATGGTAAAGATTACACTTCCGGACGGAAGCATTAAAGAGTTTGACGGGGCAGTGACCCCGCTGGATGTGGCAAAATCAATCTCAGAAGGATTGGCCAGAAATACCATTTCTGCAATGGTAAACGGTTCCCAGGTGGAAACCACCACAACCATTGACTCAGATGCTACTGTTCAACTGTTTACCTGGAATGATGAAATGGGCAAAAAAGCCTTCTGGCACTCCTCTGCTCACCTTCTGGCACAGGCGATTCTGGAATTCTATCCGGATGCGAAACTTACCATAGGCCCGGCCATTGAAAACGGATTTTATTACGATGTAGATTTTGGCGAAGAAACCCTGTCTGAAAAAGACTTTGAAAACATCGAGAAAAAGATGCTGGAAAATGCCAAAAAAGATTCCACTTTCAAACTCTACGCCGTATCCAAGGAGTATGCTCTGAAAGAATATGCAGACAATCCGTATAAAACAGAACTCATTTCTAATCTGAATGATGGTGAAATCACCTTCGTGACCCACGACAATTTCACCGATCTGTGCCGTGGCGGCCACATTCCCACTACCGGGATTGTAAAAGCTGTAAAAATCCTCAATGCTGCAGGTGCTTACTGGCGTGGCAATGAGGACAATCCGCAACTCACCCGAGTGTACGGCATCTCTTTCCCGAAACAAAAAGAACTCACCGAGTATCTGGAAAAACTGGAAGAAGCCAAAAGACGGGATCACAGAAAATTAGGAAAAGAACTGGGCATTTTCGCCTTCTCCGAAAAAGTAGGAGCCGGCTTGCCATTATGGCTTCCGAAAGGGGCTGCACTGCGCAAAAAACTGGAAAATTTCCTTTCGGATGCACAGAAAAAAGCAGGCTATGAATTTGTACTTTCTCCGCACATCGGGGCCAAAGAACTGTACGTCACTTCAGGACACTGGGACAAGTACGGAGCCGATAGTTTTCAGCCCATTAAAACCCCGAACGAAGGCGAGGAATTCATGCTGAAACCCATGAACTGTCCGCATCACTGTGAAATCTACAAAGTGGGACAATGGTCTTACCGGGATCTGCCAAAGAGATTCGCAGAGTTCGGAACCGTGTACCGCTATGAGCAATCGGGAGAACTTCACGGACTGACCCGCGTGCGTGGCTTTACTCAGGATGATGCACACCTTTTCTGCACACCGGATCAGCTGATGACCGAGTTCGAAGGCGTCATTGATTTGGTAATGTACGTATTCAGAAACTTGGGATTTGAAGATTTCGTTACCCAGGTTTCACTCCGCGACCCTGAAAATCGCGAAAAATACATCGGTTCCGACGAAAACTGGGAGAAAGCCGAACAAGCCATCATCACCGCGGCTGCCAATAAAGGTTTGACCACCGTAGTTGAATACGGCGAAGCCGCTTTTTATGGTCCGAAACTGGATTTTATGGTAAAAGACGCCTTAGGCAGAAAATGGCAGCTGGGCACCATTCAGGTAGATTACAATCTGCCGGAACGCTTTGACCTGCACTATATAGGAAACGACGGCGAGAAACACCGTCCGGTCATGATTCACCGCGCACCGTTTGGCTCCATGGAACGCTTCATCGCTATTTTGCTGGAAAATACTGCCGGTGACTTCCCGCTCTGGCTGGCACCGGATCAGTTCATCATCCTGCCGATTTCTGAAAAATATGCAGAATATGCAAAAAAAGTTTCACATAAATTAGAAAATGCCGATATTAGCGGCCTGATTGATGACCGCAACGAAAAAACCGGGAAGAAAATCAGAGATGCTGAAATCAATAAATATCCTTTCATGCTGATTGTGGGAGAAAATGAAGAACAGGGCGGCACCGTATCCGTGAGAAGACGGGGCGAAGGCGATCTGGGAACCATGAGCATAGAAGATTTTATTGCATATTTTAAAGATGCTGCAGCGTTTCACGCAGAATTTGGAGCATAAAAAATAAGAGCATACCAAGATAAGATTAACTTAAAATTTAATACAATAGCACAGAAATTTAATTACAGAGGTAGAGGCCCGCAAAGACGTGTGCAGGAAGATGCACATCAGATCAACGAAAAAATTCGGGCTAAGGAAGTCCGTTTGGTGGGCGATAACGTAGAACCGGGTGTGTATCCGCTGGCAAAAGCATTAGAAATTGCCAAAGATCAGGAACTGGATCTGGTGGTCATTTCAGATAAGGCCGAACCTTATATTGCACGGGTGCTGGAATACAAAAAATTCCTGTACGAGCAGAAGAAGAAGCAAAAAGAACTGAAAGCCAAGCAGGTAAAAGTAGTGGTAAAAGAAATCCGTTTCGGGCCGCAGACAGATGAGCACGATTACGAATTCAAGAAAAAACACGCAGAAAAGTTCCTGGAAGAAGGTTCCAAGCTCAAAACCTACGTTTTCTTCAAAGGCCGTTCCATTATTTTCAAGGATCAGGGCGAGATTCTGTTGCTCAGACTTGCACAGGATCTGGAGCATGTAGGCAAAGTAGATCAGTTGCCCAAGCTTGAAGGCAAACGGATGATCATGATGATGAGCCCCAAAAAACCGGCAAAATAATCTGAATACCGCAACCTCCCGGGGTTGCCAAACATACGGAGAGTTCTGAAAAGAGCTCTCTTTTTTTTGTAGATGTATATTTTTTATCAGGAGCTTCACAAGAATCGGGCAGCGTCACTTGTATTACGCGCTGTTCGCTATTACTCCTCCAGACTGCCCACGGTTAAAACCGTGGGCAATCTGTGCGGGGTAGCCGCTGCCATCACGGCTAGGCTGAGGATTTGTCATTCTTTCACCCAGCCTTCACTTTGCCCATAAAAAAATCCCGCCGGAGCAGGATTTCATGTGTTCAATATGATAATGTCTTATTGACCTCCGCCAAACCTATACCCCACGCCCGCCTGAAGGAAGCTATTGGTTAATTTTCCTTCGGTCTTACTGAGATCAGAAAGTCCCTGGTGGTAGCGGGCCTCAAAGAACAAGCCGTTCCCCAGTGTATAACTCACTCCTGCAAACGGCGCAAAGAGCAATGAATTCATCTGATTCTTTACATCATACTCATCATCCGGAATCACAGAGAGCTCTGTACCTGGCACATTGTGGGATTCGTATGCCACATAGCGTAGTTTGGCAGAAAGCACAAATCCGAAATTTACACCGGCAGAAACCGAGAAAGCATCATTGATAAAATACTGCCCGGACAGTGGAATCTGCAGCGTCTCCAAATTCAGCTGAGTTTCCGTAAGGCTGTACATGGTGTCGCTGCGAAATTCAAATGACTGGGAACCGCCCAGTGGTGCATACAGCAACTCCCCTTGTACGCCGAACTTGCTGCCCAACTGATGCTGAACCAGACCTCCTATGTAAAAAGTATGCAGCGGATCTGAAGTATAGGTTGTAGCCACCGCCTCGGGTGAGTCATTTTTCAGCGTAGAAAGCGCGTAACCGGCTTTCAGCCCCCATGTGGTTTTCTGTGCGTTCATAGTGGTTCCTGCAAGTACTAATGTAGTAAAACATATAATTTTCTTCATATCAAAAGATGATTAAATATCTGACCAAGATAAATCAAAAAAACCACATTGTCCAGGGGATTGACCACCGTTGGCTTTAAATTTTTGTTAATTTTTAAGGTAAAAAAACAAAAAATCCCGCCGGAGCGGGATGATATGCTAAAGGAAATACGTCGGGATTAATAACCGCCTCCGAATTTGAATCCTACACCAATCTGTGCAAAGCTGTTGGTCATTTTTCCATCATACTTACTCAGGTCAGAAACGCCCATATTGTATCTGGCATCAAAGAAAAGTCCGTTTTCCAGCGTGTACTCAGCGCCAATGAAAGGAGCAATGTTCAGGGTATTCACTTCATCTTTGATGTCAATTGTGTCATCAATCGTAAGTTCTACACCGGGAATATTCATACCACCATCAAAAACAGATTTTGCTTTTGCAGAAACAATCAGTCCGAAACTCGCACCGGCATTGACGGCAAAAGCATCGCTGATGAAATACTTGGCAGAAACAGGAATTAAAATAGTTCCCAGTTCAATTTTGCTCTTCATCCCGAAGCTCATCCCCTCTTCATCATATACATAGTCATCTTTACCTCCCAGTGGCGAATACAGAAGTTCTCCCTGAATACCGAAGTTATCATTGAATTTGTGCTGAACCATACCACCGATATAGAAGGTATGAGAAGGATCTGTAGTGTAAGATTCTTCATTTGCCGTTTCCGCATCCATTTTAAGAGTAGAAAGGGAATAACCGGCTTTTACACCAAATTTAGTTTCCTGAGCCTGCAATGCTGCACCAAAGATTGCCACAGAAGCAACCAATAGAATTTTCTTCATGTTTAAAAATTTTAGTTAAGTTTTCGGCAGCAAATTTACCCTTATTTCTCAGGTATGCAAATTATTATCATCAAAAAAGCAGGAAATTACAATGAGTGATTCCGGAAAGAACAAGCCAGGGGAAAATACCCATATACAGCTTTCAGTATCAGGGTTATTCTCCCTGCTGAAATCCCGAAGATTATGCAGAAATATTCAGCTGTGCTTCCTGCCAGGCGCTCTGATTCTCTTCTGTTAAAATTATTACAAGGATATCCCTCTAATCCGGAAGTTTTTCATATCTTTGCACACTCATTGATAACAAAAACTTAAAAAGCAAAGTAATGCCAAAATTAAAAACGAAATCAGGTGCTAAAAAGCGTTTTAAGCTTACCGGAACCGGTAAAATTAAAAGAAAGAATGCTTACAAAAGCCACATTTTGACCAAGAAAGAAACCAAGCAAAAGAGAAATCTGACGCAAACTTCTTACGTGGCCACTGTGGATGAGAAAAGCGTACTGCGCCAATTAGCCATTAAGTAAGTAGTTTTTATAAATCAATTCGGTTTATAAGAATTCAAAAAAAATTCAAAAATTTAACCCTGAACTGGTGCCCCCAAGATTCGCTGCAGCGAACGCCCAATTCAAAAAAAACAAATTTATATTATGCCAAGATCAGTAAATGCAGTAGCCTCCAGAGCTCGCAGAAAAAAAGTAATGAAGCAGGCTAAAGGTTATTTCGGTAGAAGAAAGAACGTTTGGACTGTTGCTAAAAACGCCGTAGAAAAAGCAATGCAATATGCTTACCGCGGCAGAAAAGAGAAGAAAAGAAACTTCAGATCTCTTTGGATCACCCGTATCAACGCAGGTACCAGAGAGCACGGAATGTCTTACTCTCAGTTTATGGGAGCTCTCAAAAAGAACAATATCGAACTGAACAGAAAGGTTCTGGCAGATTTAGCAATGAATCACCCTGAAGCTTTTAAAGCAGTTGTAGATCAAGTAAAATAAAGTAAAACTTTTTGTTATCAATAGAAAACTCCCGGGCTCACGCCCGGGAGTTTTGCTTTATATGCGGATTTACACTGTTACTTTTTGATAAATTTATGTGCCGTATCCTGACCAATCTGCAGGATATAGTTTCCTTTCTCCAGCTCTGCCACATGAATTCTGTTCATTCCCTGCTGCAAAAATACTTCGCGAATCAGTCTTCCTTCCATATTTAGGATGCGCCCTTTCTGATGTTCCTTATCTGTCATCCGCACATTCAGAACATCACTGACAGGATTGGGATAAATACTGTATAAATCCTTCTTCACATCTGCTACTCCCAGATCTGTACAACTGTAAGCCGGCATATTGTAACCTGTGGCAGTCATCTCCTGGCTGATAATCTGTACGTCTGCGCAGATGAACCCATGTGTACCCACCATATTCAATGCGGCCTGTCTCACAGCCACAGCCGCCGTCTGCTGATTGGCGGTGGAGTTGGTCAGTGCCAGACCTTCCAGAAATGCCCGGTCTGTTTTTTCTTTGCCGATGATATCATAAATTCTCATTAAGGTGGTAGCCCAAATTTGACCGTTAGCATGGATCGCTCCGCCATTGTTGATATTGGGCGTGGGATAGGTAGCAGAATAATTGGTTACCCGCCCGTTCCAGAACGGATTATGGCCATCCCATGGAAATACCCAATGGTATTGCGGGGCCGTAGAAGGCCACAGATTCAGGCTGCGGGTATAAGACATGGCCCAGTAATCTCCTGAACCTTCGCCCAGTCCCTGTGCGGAAGATGAACTGTTGCCGGTAATCCAGTAATGCACGCCATGTCCCAGTTCATGCAGAATCACGTGCGCATCTTCCCCGTCATCCACTCCGCCTTCCCCGAATGTGAGGTACTGACCACCGGGATAAAATGCAGAATTATCATTTCCGTTTTGCCCATGCGGGTCAAACCTCACCCTGCCGTTGTTCAGGGTAGGAAGACAGGCAATGCCGAGTGTTTCATTAATGTATTTCATACTCTGATGAAAGTGCCAGAAAACATTCACCGCTTCAAAGCCCTGGTCATTCCTGTTGAACAGAAAATCGGGTGTGGTCTGTGTAAAAAGTCCGGTGGCGGGCGCCTGAATTTCGGCAATCTCCACATACTGGCTTTTCAGTTTGTACAAGCCACCGTCAAACTCAACATCATCCAGCGTGACCAGAGTTCTGGCCGCATCCAGACTTGCGTTCGTCGCATCATTATTGTCTACATAATTACCGCCATACGTTGCCTGCGCTACAGAAAGCGGATCCGGATTGTACACATACGCAGTTCCGGTAGCCTTCAGTGCTGCTTTTGCACCAGTCACCGGCTTTTCACTTTTTTGATGATGCGGATGATGGCAGTACTGGGCAATATCTTTAATACTGATGATTTCGCCATTTTGTGCATCCACCATCACCTCCCAGGAGCCGGGCTTGCCAAAAGACTCCAGTAAAACCCTGTACACCAGTATGGTTCCGGATTCATCGTTGTTCAGAACAAAAAGTTTTACTTCCTCATGCATGATTTCACCCTCGGGCGCACTCGCTACCTTAGCAGCAGCCATTGCAGCTTGTTCAGAAAGTGCCGGAACTGCAGATATCTTTCGTAAATTTCTGGTAGATGGGGTTTCGGCTACATAGGTCACTACTCCAGCTTTATTAAAATGCACGGTCACGTCTGCCTGAAAGATGGTGACACCATCCATTTCCTGATTAAATCTCAGGGTTTCACCCGCGTTTCCCTTGCGCACGTCATAGAGTTTTAACTGAGCCATACTGCTGACCCCAAACTTTGCCCGATGGTCCTGCAGGTATTGTACGGCAGTGGTTTCGTATATAGATGTCTGTGCATGCATGTGAACCAGTGACATTGCGCCAACCATAACAATGAAAATTATAACTTTCTTCATAGAGGATTACTTATGTGTAATTGTAGATTTCAAATTTAAGATTATATTTTAGTTACAATTAAATTTCGTGTAAAATTTCATTTTAATATCTTTGAAGTCTTAAAAAAATCAATGAAAAAGTTATTAATTTTCGCCGCATTTTTCTTTTATTTGGCTGCCTTTGCACAAACTCCGGAGCCTGCCTATGTATCCCGGGTTAGTCAGGTGTCGCAAACGCAGATCAATCAGACGCTGCAGGAGTATGTGAACTTTGGCGTGAAAACCACCGGCAGTGCCAATAATACAAATGCCCTGTACTGGCTGAAAAATAAATATGCATCTTTTGGTTACAGCCAGAGCCAGATTGAAGAAGATCCGTTCACTTATGGTAATGTGAACTCAAGAAATCTGGTGGTGACCAAAACCGGAACTCTCTATCCCAATACCTATGTAATTGTGTCTTCACATTTTGACAGCATCGTAGGTCCGGGAGCCAATGATAACGGAAGCGGTACTACTGCAGTGCTGGAAATGGCCCGGATTCTGAAAGACATCCCCACCGAATATTCCATAAAATTCATCCATTTTTCCGGTGAAGAACAAGGCCTCCGCGGAAGCCAGCATTACGTAACGAATGTTGTAAACGCCTCCACACCCAAAATGAGCATCCGCCTGGTATTCAATCTGGACCAGATAGGCGGTGTAGCAGGTCAAATGCACAATACCATTATTTGCGAACAGGATACCAATAACAGTCCTTCCGGCAATAATGCTGCATCTGCCGCTTTCACTCAGCAGCTGAAATCTTATGTACTGGCCTACTCTTCTCTGCAAACCAATACCAATGTACAGCCTGCCTACTCTTCAGATTATATGCCGTTTCAGAATAATGGTGAAATCATTACAGGGTTTTACGAAGGTAATGGATCTTCTAACCCGTATCCCCATACCGCAAATGATGTGATCCAGAATATGGATCCGGTGTACCTCTTTAATGTGACCAAGGCAGCGCTGGGTGCCTTGCAACATTTTGCGATAGCCTCTACCTATCTGTCGGTGAACGAAACCGCAACGCCGCAGGCAGCAGGATTTCAGATTACCCCTAATCCGGCAAAAAATTTCATTGAAATTCACCTGGATGAACCACGAAACAGAGATTTTGAATTTGAAATATTCGATATGAGTGGTAAAAAAGTAATGGCAACTCAGGGAGAAAAGGGCATCAATATTTCTTCATTACCTGCAGGAATGTACCTCGGAACACTCCGCTACCAGGGCAAAACAGCCACCAGAAAATTCAGGGTAGGAAGGTAAATCATGTGATTTCAACGGTTACTGTTCCTTGAGCACAGATTGGTAAACAGCCATAACTGCTTCGGCAACCCTGTCGTCATTGAATTTCTGAACAAATTCCAGGCTTTTTTCTGCCCGTCGAACGCGCTCTGCATCGTTTTCCCAGAGAAAAATAATTTTCGCCCGCAAATCCAGATGGTTTTCGGGATCTATGTACATGGAATGAGGTCCTCCTGCTTCGGGCAGGCAACTGGTATTGCTTGTGACCACAGCAGTGCCGGAATAAAGCGCTTCGATGACCGGAATGCCGAATCCTTCAAATAAACTGGGATATACAAAAACATCTGCCAGCTGATAGAGTGACGACAGCTCTTCCATATTCACCTCTTCCGGAAACCATACCTGGTCTTCCATTTTATTTTTCAGGATATATTTCTGAATGAGCTTGAAGTACTTTGTTTTCTTTCCCACCACCACCAGAGGAATTGCGGTTCCTG
This sequence comes from Chryseobacterium sp. MFBS3-17, assembly GCF_020687745.1. Lineage (GTDB taxonomy): Bacteria > Bacteroidota > Bacteroidia > Flavobacteriales > Weeksellaceae > Marnyiella. The sequence continues at coordinate 319,341 of NZ_JAJEWK010000012.1, read as the reverse complement.
TGATGGCCCGGAGCACCTTGAGAAGATTTTTGCGCTTTTCCACGGTGCCCACACTCAGAATGAAGCGGTCCGGGAGTGCGAATTTTGCCCGGACTGCAGCAAGAACATCCTCCGTTTTTCTTTCCTGAAACGCATGATGACACCCTTGGTACACCACGGTAACTTTTGACTCTGGAACTTTCAGAAAATGCACAATATCCTGCTTTGTCTGTTCAGAAATCGCTATAATGCGGTCTGCTCCCTGTGCTGCTTTCCGGAATTTCCACAAGTGCATTTTACGGTCAAAAAGCGAATAAAACTGCGGATAACGCATGAAAATCAGATCATGAATGGTGACTATTTTCTTCACCGGTGTAGGGTGCCACCGCAGCGGCAACTCGCCGGAAAGTCCATGAAACAGTTCTGCACCGGCATCCTGAGCCTGCTTACCCATCCGGAACTGCCTTGCCAGAGTGCCGCCACGGAGTTCCACAAAAGTAACTTCCGGAAGCTCCAGAATCTGTGCCCCTCTTTCGGTTTTTTTTTTGTTGAAGAGCAAATATTGATTTTCTGTAAAGTTTGTGGCCAGAATCCGCACCAGATCACGGGAATAATTTCCTAACCCGGAAGCATTCTGAAAAAAACGTTTGGCATCATAAGCTATTTTCATCTTAGCAAAGAGATTTTGAAAGGTCTGCAGACAAAAATAAACCTTCGGAACAATCCGCAAACAGCTGTTCCAAAGGTTTTATAGTTTTGCTTACAGAAAGTCATGTTTTTTACACCGCTACATTATTCTCGCGCAGTGCATCATTCAGTGAAGTCTTTTTATCCGTAGATTCCTTGCGCTTTCCTATAATCAGTGCACATGGAACCTGAAACTCGCCGGCAGGAAATTCTTTGGTATAGCTGCCCGGTATCACCACGGAGCGGGCGGGAATTCTTCCTTTGATTTCAAACGGTTCATCATCGGTCACATCAATGATTTTTGTGGATGCGGTAAGCACTACATTAGCACCCAGAACGGCTTCTTTTTCCACATGCACCCCTTCTACCACAATACATCTGGAACCTATGAATACATCATCTTCTATAATTACCGGAGCGGCCTGCAGGGGCTCCAGCACACCACCAATTCCCACGCCACCACTCAGGTGTACGTTTTTACCAATCTGCGCACAACTGCCTACTGTAGCCCAGGTATCTACCATGGTCCCGCTGTCTACATAGGCGCCGATATTGACATAGGAAGGCATCATGATCACGCCGGATGCCACATAACTGCCGTGTCTGGCTATTGCATGTGGTACCACGCGTACTCCTTTTTCTGCATAGTTTTTCTTCAGCGGAATTTTATCATGAAATTCAAAAGGTCCCACTTCCACAGTTTCCATTTTCTGAATCGGGAAATACAACACCACGGCTTTTTTCACCCATTCGTTTACCTGCCAGCCGTTTTCGGTAGGTTCGGCCACGCGCAGTTCACCCAGATCCAGTCTGGATACCACTTCACGTATGGCTGCTTTACTTTCGTCATTCTGCAGTAGATCTCTGTTTTCCCAGATCTGCTCTATGGTTTCTTTTAAGGACATATTTTCAGTTTAAAATTAAATGTTAAAGCGTAAAAAATATAAGTTGGCAAGATAAGGAATTAAACCGCAAGTCTGGAAAAGATATTCGGATGATCCTTTTTGATTATTTCAATATCAGGGTTTACTTTTAATAAATCCTGCAGAAATTCTTCTGTACGCACCGGCGAAATCAATATTACGTCTGCACCATTATACAAAATTTCCAGGCGGTCCAGAGATGCCGCCGGTGAACTGAGCAGATTATTGGTTTCTGTTATTCTTCTGACAGACTTTACCGGAATTTTATTTTTAATGAAAAACGAGTGCGAAATCACCAGATTTTTTTCGTCTGTGGTATAGCGGATGCTGAAGAGCACTGCAGCTATAAATCCCAGAAAGGGAATGATAAATAGCCATATAGCAGGATCGTCATCAGAGGAGATGATCCATCCTGTGATAAGGGCAAAAAATCCTACAAGTTCGAGGCCGATTTTGGAACGGTATTTATTCATCATCAAAATTATAACAGACGGCGTGCAAAAAGATACGCCTGATTCCAGTATTTCTCATTGAGTGAAGAGATAATGACCCCTTTTGAGGTGGAAGAATGGACGAAATTAATCTCACCATTATCCAGCACATCATGCACAATTCCCACATGCGACACTCTGTTTCCCCCTGCTGTGGCAAAAAATAGCAAATCGCCGGGCATCACCTGATGCACATGGATTTCTTTTCCTGTTTTACTCTGATCTTCGGAACGGCGGGGCAGTTTCACTCCATTTTCATCAAACACTTTGGATACAAGTCCCGAACAATCAAAGCCCGCAGAGGTATTACCCGCAAATTTATAGGGTGCACCCAGATATTTCTCGGCATCCTTTAAAATTTCACGGGTGCCGGCAGAAATTTTTCCCGTAAACCCTGAGCTCAGGTCACGCAAACCTGCGGTTTTCTCTACCGTTTTCTTCAGAGGATCCGGCCTCTGCACAGGCTTCCTTGCAGTACAGGAAAGCACAGCGCTGGTCATAATCATCATCAGTACTATTTTCTTCAACATCATCAACTCACGTTTTTCATAATGAATTACTGCTCCATTCATATCTTTTTATCTGATCTTTTTTCTTCGGTTAATCATCCAGTACACCGGCAGTCCTGTTAATATTAAAATAAATCCCGGCCAGGTGTATTGTGGCTTATAGATAATGAGCAATATACAAAAGGCTGAGCCAATCAGCAAATAGATGACAGGAGTCAGCGGATAAAGCCACGTTTTGTAAGGCCGTTCCATATCCGGTTTTTTGAAACGCATATAGATGACCCCAAAAACAGTAATCATATAAAACAAAACAATTACAAAGGAAATCATATCCAGCAAATCCCCGTACTGTCCGGAGAGCGCCAGCACCGAAGCCCAGATTCCCTGCATCCACAGGGATTTTTCCGGCACATCAAATTTATTATTGACCATGGCACTCTTAAAGAATAAACCATCCTTTGCCATGGTCTGATACACCCGTGCACCGGCCAGTACCAGCCCGTTGATGCAGCCAAAGGTAGAAATCATGACCAGAACTGCCATAATAATAGTACCCAGATTACCGAAAATCATTTCGGAAGCTGCCACTGCCGGTCTGTTTTTATCGGCAAAAGCAATTCCGTCCCGGTCCAGCGCATTCAGATACACCAGATTTACCAGCAAATACAACACCATGACCGCAGATGTACCCAGCACCATTGATTTCACGATATTCTTCTTTGGATTTTCAATTTCACCGGACATGAAGGTTACGTTTTCCCAGGCTACAGAACTGAAAACCGAGCCTACCATAGCCGCAGCAATCCCACCCATGAGCGCCATTCCACCGATTTCCTTCCAGCCTGTGGGCAGCAGATCATTTCCTACTTCTTTCCCGAAATCCTGAAAAGAGCTCCAGCCAAAATTCATATTGGCAGACCACTGAGACTGGCTTATGAACAGAAAACCAAAAACAATTAATCCCAACAAGGCAATAATTTTGGAACCGGTAAACAAATTCTGTAACAATTTGCCGTTTTTCACCCCTTTGGTATTGATAAAAGTGAGCAGGAGGATGACCAAAATGGCCAGAATCTGAACCCAGGTAATCCGGAATCCGCCATTCTGAAAAATAGGATCCGAATTATTGAGCCAGGGAATGAGGTATGCCGTAAACTTTCCGAAGGCCATGGCTACAGCGGCGATGGTTCCGGTCTGGATGACGGTGAAAAGTCCCCAGCCATATAAAAATCCGGAAGCTTTACCGAAAATCTCTGAGATATAGGTGTACTGGCCGCCCGCTTTGGGAAACATAGAAGAAAGTTCGCCATAAGAAATAGCGGCCGCCACGGTCATGATTCCCGTGATGACCCAAACGGCAATGAGCCAGTAACCGGAGCCCAGGTTGCGCATCATATCTGAACTTACAATAAAAATTCCGCTGCCAATCATGGAGCCCATTACCAGCATCACTGCGTCCCAGAGTTTAAGTTGTCTTTTCATACCGTATTTGAATCAATCAAATATAAAAAAAATGGCCCAAAATTTCTGTGATCTGCGGCCGCCGGCATCAATCTTTTTAAAAATCTTCATAATAAAACTGCATATTATCATGAAATTCAATCCGTTTGATGTAAAATAAATTACTTATTTTTGAAAAAATTTTAAATACAATGAAAAAATTAGCACTCGTATTTTCAATGGCTTTAACCACCGTGGCCTTTGCACAAACTGCCAAGAAAGCCGGTCCGCCGGAAGGAAAAGCACTGGTAGGTGACGCCTATGGAGCACAGGTTTCTGTAAAAGCAGAAAAAAAAGCAATGTCTGCAGCACAATTAGATAAAAAACTCAAAAAATCCGGAAAACTCAACAATGTTGCTGTGAAAGGAAAAGTGACAGACGTTTGTGAGAAAAAAGGATGCTGGCTGACGGTAGAAACAGAAAATAACGAAAGATTTTTTGTAAAAATGAAGGATTATGCGTTTTTTGTACCCACTGCACTGGTTGGAAAAAATGTAGTTTTGGAAGGAACTGCTGAAAATAAAATCACCTCTGTAGATGAACTGAAGCACTATGCAGAAGATGCCAAAAAATCACAGGCTGAAATTGATGCCATTACAAAACCCCAGGAAGAAATCAGATTCCTGGCAAGCGGTATAAAAGTGGTGAACTAATATTCACCCTGTCCAAATGAAAAAGCGAGGCTGCAGAGCTTCGCTTTTTTTATTCAATCCGGAAATTAACCACATGATCCAGTTTGGGAAATTCTGAATCGCAGATGAATTTTTTTCCCGTGCAATCCATCTCCTTCCAGCCTTTTTTATCGCCCACATCCCCGGCAGCCACTACCACGGGGGTGAAGGTAATCTCTTCATTTCCCGGGAGCAGTTCTTCCTTATACTGTACGGCCACATCCAGCACACAATCAAAGCCTGTATTCAGTTTTACATTTCTGTAAATGAAATCGTAGTGCGTTTCCTGATTTTCCGGGATTTCAAAATAGCCGCCGAAACCGGAGGTACTTCCCCTTAACTGAGCCATCGCCTTCAGACCTTCATACAGCGCAAGGGTATAATACTTTCTGGTGTGCTTCCGCTCATAATCCTCCGGAAAATGTCCTCCTTCGTACAATATGACCGGCAATCCCATCCGTGAGAAATTGTCGCCCGTGGAGGCAGGATAAAACTCATCGGTATACCGTCCGGTCTGATGGGGAATATAAAGATTCAGCTTTTCATAAATTCTGGCAATCACGGCCATTCCCTTTTTACGCGTTTCAGTGAGCTCACGCTCCGGGCTGACGGAAGGGGAGAGAAATGAAAATGTAGCCGGATGCACGCCGTCTGTTGTAAAAATAGTACGCTGCTCATGGAGATTGAGTCCGTAATGGTAGTTACCGGTCCGCACTGCTTCTTTCAGAATGGGCAATTCTTTACTTTCGAGTTTCAAAAAATCACGGTTCAGATCTATATCCTGGGCATTTCTCCGGTTCCAGACCTCAGATCCGTCAGGATTCAGCATGAGGATAAAATCCAGCGTAATCTCAGAGAACAACTGATCCCGAAGATCTGGCCGGTATTGAAGACTTTCCCACAAATCCAGGAGTGCATGTGTGGCATTGCTTTCATTTCCATGCATTTGAGACCAGGCAATGACCCGTACAGGACCACTTCCCAGAGTCAGCATCCGGATATTCTTTCCGGCGTAGGATGTGCCGATAACCCGATTGTAATCGCTGAGATTCTTCTGTAGAAATTTTTCCAGGGTTGTGGGCGGGATATAGCGGTGTGGGAAGTCCGGGTTTCTCCGGTACCAATTTTCAAAATCCATTCAACGTGAAATTTACAACAGTCAAAAGTAGAATAATTTTCTGAAACCTCAATGATTTACATTTGTAAATCTATTAAACATTGTAAAATGTCAGTTTGTCTGTTAATAATTTTGTGGATTGCATTAATATTAAATATAAAATATAATCAATTGTTTTTGAGATATATATTTAAACTAAATAAAGTGTTAATTCATGTTTACTTTAAGTAGAGGAATGCTGATAAAAAGATATTTAACCATAAAATTATTAAACATTATGTATCCGGAAAAAACCTATTGTACCGAAGTAATTTAATCATGTAAATTTCTTTAAGAAAAGAACTATTTCCTATCTTTGCTGCTATAATTTTTTTTATGAGTAGCGAAACTTTGTTCATGGCCGGATTCCTGTTGTTCATCATTATTATCCTGGCGATTGATCTAAATATGGGTAGAAAATCCGGTGGCATTGTGACCATGAAAAAGGCCGGCATCATGAGTTTTTTCGTAATAGCACTTTCCATGTGCTTTTATTTTCTACTCATTTCCTACGGTCACCTACTCCACGGCATAGACAGTATGGAAAAACTGCAGTCCGTAATCTCCCGGCATCACCATCCGGTGAAAGTCATACCCGGCGATCTGGCACATTCCATTCAGCTTTATAATCAAAACCTGGGACTGGAGTATCTTACCGGCTATATTGTGGAGTATGCGCTGTCTGTGGATAATATTTTTGTGATGATTCTGATATTTACAGCTTTCGGGGTCGCCCCAAAGAATTATCACCGCGTACTGTTCTGGGGAATCCTGGGCGCAATTGTGATGCGTTTTATCTTCATCTTCGTGGGAGCAGCGCTTATTGCGAAGTTCGGATGGATCATGTATGTCTTTGGTGCCTTCCTGATTGTTACGGGAATAAAAATGTTGCTGGAGAAAGACAAGGATGAAAAAATTGACACCCAAAATCACCCGATCGTACGGTTTGCCAATAAATATTTTAAGGTACACAATCATTTTGTAGGAGACCGGTTCTGGGTCACCATTGATGGAGTACGGAAAATGACCCCTTTATTTCTGGTGGTACTGATCATAGAAGCTACGGATCTGATCTTTGCAGTGGACAGTATTCCGGCAATATTCTCGGTAACAAAAGATCCCTATATCGTATTCTTCTCTAATATATTTGCCATCATCGGACTGCGTTCCATGTTCTTTTTGCTGGCCGGAATCCTGGACAAGTTCCGTTTCCTGAAAATAGGTCTGGCTGCCCTGCTGACCTTTATTGGTCTGAAGATGATCTTTCACAGTTACCTGGAAGAATGGGGCTTTGAAACCACACATTCTCTCCTCATCATCGTATCCATACTGGGAATCAGCATCGGTGCTTCGCTCCTGTTTCCGGTGACGAAAAAGAACCGTACACTGAAATATGATCCGGACCACGACAAAAATATCCGGCATTAAAGTCCTGTAATCAGCCCATTTTTGCGGTGTGATTACCGGCAGCAAGACCAAAATCCCTTTGCGTTATCATGTAAAGGGATTTTATAATATTGCTGGTCATACATCACGGTTTGGATTTGACCATGCGGACTGCGTCTGGTGGATGTCAAAATCCTTCCGAAAATAAAATATGTCTACCTCTTATAATCTCTTTTTTATTGACTGATAACACATTATAACCTTTAGGGTAAGAATTACTTTAAAGGATATGAGTAACGCAAAACGAGACCGTAACCGGCAAATACGGATTAAATTGAGAGTTTTCCACAATTGCAGCTAGAGCAGTAAGAGTACAAGAGCTGCATGTATGATTTTCATGATTATTGGCATCAAAATACTGAAAAACATCATCAAATTTCACTAATGTAATTTTGTAAAAGGCTGATGCATAGTAACATATTATGTTGATTTAACTTTGTAAATTCAAATTATTGCAGTTTTGTTTACATTTGTATTTCAGTATTGTGAATTTATTATTTACATTTGTATTTGTAAATTTCACATTTCTAAACATGAATTTGAACGAAAGGATTGCTAAAATTTTGGAATATTCGGGTTACACCGCTTCTGAGTTCGCAGATGCCATAGAAGTACAGCGGTCTTCTGTTTCGCATATCACTTCCGGCAGAAATAAGCCTTCGCTTGATTTTTTAATTAAGGTGAAGGATCGATTTCCGGAGTTGCAATGGGACTGGCTCATTAAAGGTGAAGGAGAAATGTTGCAGTCGTTAATTTCTGAAGAAGAAACAGAGGAAGAATCTTCCCAACCCAAAACCACTTCCCTGCCCGATTTGTTCAGCATCATTGAAGAAGATTACCTAGGTGGCACCGAAAGTGAAGACACTATTACCAGTGATGATTTCCCCATGACTGATTTCGCACCCGCTGCAGAATCGCCTGTAGCGATACGAAGTGCGGCCGGATCAGTTTTAACACATTCTCAGCCATCAGAGCCTCAGGAAAAACCAACTCCTTTATCAATCACTGATAATCAGACGGGTAAGGTAAAACGAATCGTCCTTTTTTATGAAGACGGCAGGTTTGAGAGTTTTGAACCCTGAATCCGCCCGTACACCATATATATTACACCATATATATTGTTACTCTCGTAGTGGCTTTTATCTCCTGATGTTTTTCATGGAACTTATTTATTGTAAGCATAAGACTTCCCTGTGTCAAGTCTGAAAATTTCATTAATTTTACGTTTCTAATAAACTTAACGAAAATGAGATACCATCAGTCCGGGAAAATCCCTCATAAAAGACATACCGTCTTTAAATCTGACCAAGACCAGTATTACTACGAACAACTCTTCGGCACCGAAGGATTCCACGGGATTTCGTCGCTATTATATCATATACACCGCCCTACACAGATCAAGTCCATCAGCGAGCCCAAAGACGTCACACCAAAAATTGCTGTTGAAAAAAACGTCACACCCCGCATGTTTAAAGGGATGAATGTGACTCCGGAAGATGACTTTCTGGACAGCCGCAAGATTCTGATGCTGAATAACGACCTGAAAATGGGTCTGGCCAAACCCAGAAAATCTACCGATTATTTTTATAAAAATGCCGAGTGTGACGAACTGCTCTTTGTTCACGAAGGCAACGGCACGCTGAAAACATTCGTAGGAAATCTGGAGTTTTCTGCAGGTGATTATCTTATTATTCCCCGCGGGACCATCTACCAAGTGGATGTTCAGACCGAAGAAAGTGTTTTTATGATTGTAGAAAGCCACTCACCCATCTATACTCCCAAGCGCTACCGGAATGAGTTCGGGCAGTTACTGGAGCACTCCCCTTTCTGCGAAAGAGATATTGTAGCACCGTCATTTGTGGATCCGGTAGATGAAAAGGGCGAATTTTTAATCAAAGTTAAGAAAGAAAATCAGATCTGGGATTTCATCTATGCCACGCATCCGTTTGATGTGGTGGGCTGGGATGGATTTTTCTATCCTTTTAAATTCAGCATCAAAGATTTTGAACCGATTACCGGCCGCGTGCATCTGCCCCCGCCCATTCATCAGACCTTTGAAGCGCATAATTTCGTGGTTTGCTCTTTTGTGGCCAGAATGTATGATTATCATCCGCAGGCCATCCCGGCGCCATATAACCACTCGAATATCGATTCGGATGAAGTTCTTTTTTACACCGAGGGCGATTTTATGAGCCGTAACCATATTGATTTAATGGACTTTACCCTGCACCCCGGCGGAATTGTTCACGGGCCTCATCCGGGCGCTATGGAGCGAAGTATTGGCCAGAAATTTACCGAAGAATATGCCGTAATGGTAGATCCTTTCCGCCCGCTGAAACTCACAGAAGAAGCACTGAAGGTAGAAGATCCTACCTATAAAACTTCATGGCTGGAGAATGAAAAAAATTATCTGGAAGACCGATCTCAGGAGTAATTTTTCGTTCGCAATATCATCATCTCTCTTTCCGGACTATGGAAAGAGAGATTTTTTTGAATAGCTTTGCTGAATACTCAACTGCTGTGCAATTAAGGCCAGTAAATGATATAATTCATCTTGAAAATCCGCGGTAAAATGAGTAATTTTGAGAAGCTTAAATCAGAAAATAACAAAAAAACAGATATAATGATTCAGTATGTAAGTGCCGAAGAAGCGGTTTCACTCATCAGCAGCGGCGACAGGATTTTCTCACACGGAAGTGCATGTACACCCAATCTTCTGATTAATGAACTGGCCCGGCAGGCAGACCGTCTAAAGGACGTGGAATTTGTTTCCATCACCCAACAGGGAAATGTGGAAATTGCCAAACCGCAATATAAAGACAGTTTCTTTGTGAACTCGCTCTTTGTTTCTACGCCGGTTCGCGAAACTGTAAATTCTGAACGGGGAGATTTCGTGCCAGTTTTCCTGAGTGAAATTCCGCTGCTTTTCAAGAACAAAATCCTTCCGCTGGATGTAGCCATGATTACCGTTTCACCGCCGGATGCGCATGGATACTGTACGCTGGGAACTTCTGTAGATGTGGCAAGAAGTGCGGTAGATACAGCCAAAGTAATCATCGCTCAGGTGAATCCGCAAATGCCCAGAACCCACGGCGATGGCATGATTCACTATACTAAAATAGACAAATTTGTTTTTCATGACGAAGAACTGCTGACCGTGGATTACGGAGCCAAAGTGGGACCCGAAGAACTGCTTATCGGGAAACACGTTGCCGAACTCATTGATGACCGTTCTACGCTGCAAATGGGCATCGGAACGATTCCGGATGCCGTTCTGAAATGCCTGCATAATCATAAAGACCTGGGCATCCATACAGAAATGATCAGTGACGGTATTGTAGATCTGGTGGACAAGGATATTGTGAATAATAAATATAAAGGTACTCACCTTAACCGTTCCATTACCAGTTTTGCGTTCGGCACCAAAAAACTCTATGATTATATAGATGATAATCCCTCTTTCGCTTTCATGGATGTGGAACATGTGAATTATCCCATTAACATTATGAAAAACAAAAAGATGGTGGCCATCAACTCTGCCATCGAGATTGACCTTACGGGACAGGTCTGTGCAGATTCCATCGGGACTTTTCAGTTCAGCGGCATTGGCGGTCAGATGGACTTTATGAGAGGGGCAGCGTTGTCTGAGGGCGGAAAACCCATCATTGCCATCTCCAGCCGTACCAAAAAAGGAGTCCCTAGAATTGTACCATTTCTGAAACCGGGAGCCGGAGTAGTGACTACCCGCGGACACATTCATTATGTGGTCACTGAATTCGGAGTGGCCTACCTCTACGGCAAAAACCTGAGACAGAGGGCCAAAGCGCTGATTGACATCTCGCATCCTGATGACCGTGAAATGCTAGAAAAAGCCACTTTTGACAGGTTCAAAACACTATAAACATAAAAACAGTGATTCCCGGCAAATCCCTGGGAATTTTTTTGGACATCAAGATCGAAACGGGCCGCCTCTTTTCGTTTTTGGTTAAATTTTGTAAATTAGCCAGATTAATTTTAATATAAAGTATAACAGAATGTCAACACTCACTTTTGCAGAGAAAATTGCTCAGGCAGAGAATTTTCTTCCGATTAACGGAACAGACTATATTGAATTTTATGTAGGAAATGCCAAGCAGGCGGCTCATTTCTATAAAACCGCTTTTGGTTTTCAGTCCATTGCATATGCAGGTCCGGAAACTGGTGTCAGAGATCGTGCCTCTTATGTACTTCAGCAGGGGAAGATCCGTCTGGTACTGACTTCTGGGTTGAAATCTGACTCGCCCATCTGCGAGCATCAAAAAAAACATGGAGATGGGGTAAAGGTGCTGGCACTTTGGGTAGAAGATGCTTATTCAGCTTTTGAGGAAACCACCAAGCGCGGCGCAAAACCTTATCTGGAGCCACAAACATTAACAGATGAACAGGGTGAAGTGAGAATGTCCGGAATCTACACCTACGGCGAAACCATACACATGTTTATAGAAAGAAAAAATTACAATGGTCCATTCATGCCCGGATACGAAAAATGGGAAAGTGACTACAATCCATCAGACTGTGGTCTGCTGTATGTGGATCACTGTGTAGGAAACGTAGGCTGGGATCGTATGCTGCCGGTAGTAAAATGGTACGAAGATGTGATGGGATTTGTAAATATTCTGAGCTTTGACGATAAGCAAATCAATACAGAATATTCTGCACTGATGTCCAAGGTAATGAGTAACGGAAACGGGTATGCCAAATTCCCAATCAATGAACCGGCAGAAGGTAAGAAAAAATCTCAGGTAGAAGAATACCTAGACTTTTACGAAGATGAAGGGGTGCAGCACATTGCTGTGGCTACTAAAGACATCATCAAAACCGTAACAGAACTGAAATCCAGAGGTGTTGAATTTCTTTCTGCACCACCGGAAGCCTATTACGACATGGTTCCAGAACGCGTAGGACATATAGATGAGGACATCAAAAAACTGGAAGAACTGGGAATTCTGGTAGATCATGATGAAGAGGGATATCTCCTTCAGATCTTTACCAAGCCGGTAGAAGACCGTCCGACACTGTTTTTTGAAATTATTGAAAGACATGGAGCTCAGAGCTTCGGAGCTGGCAACTTCAAAGCATTATTTGAAGCATTGGAAAAAGAGCAGGCACGCAGAGGAAATCTGTAATCTGCTATAGAAAAGCCGTGCAGATCAAATGGTCTGCCCGGTTTTTTATACAACATTCCCACCGCATTCAGGTGCGGTTCTCTTTTTTTATTAATCAACACTGAATTATTTCTGATGAAAAAGTTTCTTTTCTTGTTTTTTTTCTTGCTAACAAGTGCACTGGTTCATGCGCAGTATGGTACCATAAACGCCATACTAGATCGGCTGGAAGAAAGAAGAGGCCTTAATCAGAACCTGAAAAACATCCATCTGGACGATGTGAAATTTGTCCTCATTAAAGATTTTGAAGATCATACCGAGCGTAATTTCATCATCCTGAAAGGTAAAAATGCCACTTTTGCGGAGGTGTTTGATGACAAAGCCACCGGAACCACCAATTCCAATGTATTTTCCGGAGACGCAGTACGTTCTAACCGCAATGTCATCTCGGTACGTTTTGACCAGCTGGAAGGCAAAAAAATTCCGGTGCCCGTCACAAAAACCCTTTTATTAACACAACAGCAGAAAATCCTGTATCTCATTGATCTGAATACCAAAGACCGATGGATAGAAGAAAGTGCTCTAAACAGAAAATAAATCAGTAATTTCGGAGAGGCGCCGGTACAGTTTAACATAGAACAGTCACGGGTCTTTCCCATAAACAACATTATATGAAATCTTTTGTCAATTACTCAGAAAATTCCGATTTTTCCATTCATAATATTCCTTTTGGAGTAGCGGTTTTCAATAAAGAATACATTGCCTGCTGTACCCGCATAGGAGATATGGTAATAGACCTGGCCACGCTTTACGATTACGGCTATTTTGATGAACTGGAAGGCCTTAATGACAATGTTTTTGAAGCCTATACCCTTAATGAATTCATTGAACTCGGCAAACCCGTGACTTCTGCGGTGAGACTGAGAATCCAGGAATTGCTGGACGAAAACTCAAAACTCGCCAGTGATGAAAAAACCATTGAGGAATGCTTTTTTAATCTGGATCAGGTAAAAATGATGATGCCGGTTCACGTGGCCAATTATACCGACTTTTACAGCAGCATAGAGCACGCCACAAACGTGGGCAAGATGTTCCGAGATCCAGACAATGCCCTGCTTCCGAACTGGAAACACCTGCCGGTAGGCTACCATGGTCGCGCCTCCTCTATTGTAATTTCCGGAACAGAAATCCACAGACCTATGGGCCAAACCAAACCGGCTGGTGCAGATATGCCGGTATTCGGACCTTCCAGACAACTGGATTTCGAACTAGAAATGGCCTTTATTGTCAATAAAAATACAGAGATGGGCGATAGAATATCTACCGCAGAGGCAGAAGATGCCATTTTTGGGATGGTGATATTCAACGACTGGTCTGCCCGGGATATTCAGTCCTGGGAATATGTACCGCTGGGACCATTTCTGGGCAAGAATTTCGGCAGTTCTGTGTCTCCCTGGGTGGTAACCCTGGAAGCGCTGGAACCATTCCGAACCGCTTCGCCACAGCAAGAACCAGAAGTATTGGAGTATCTGAAATTCAGTGGTGAAAAAAATATAGACATCAAGCTGGAAGTGTATCTGAAGCCCCAAAACGGAACAGATACCCTTATTGCCGCAAGCAATTATAAATATATGTACTGGAATATGGCCCAACAACTTGCGCATCACACCGTAAACGGCTGTAATGTAGAGGTAGGCGATATGTATGCCAGCGGAACCATCTCCGGAGACGAAGCACAATCCTACGGATCCATGCTGGAACTCACTTGGCGAGGTCAAAATCCGCTGAAACTGGCAGATGGCAGTGAGCGTAAATTTATTGAAGACCATGATACCGTAACCATGAAAGCCTGGGCCGCAAAAGACGGCATACGGGTAGGTTTTGGCGAGGTTACCGGTACCATTCTTCCGGCAAAGGATTTTTAACCATACCACCATTAATGATTAAACCGGAAGCATTTGATGCTCAATAAAGCAGAATTTATGTCCTGACAACCGTAATGTACAGTTGCTATGAAAGATTTATTTCTTTTTATAAACTGTGATGTGAGGTGTTTAGAATGAGCTTTTCAAATGCTTCCGGACTTATACCTATGAAGACAATAATTCCAAATGAAGTAACCCCTGCCAAACTGCAGAGAGTCATGCAGACCGCCATATCGCCACGACCTATTGCACTGGCATCAACAGTAGACGAAAACGGACGGTGTAATCTCTCACCATTCAGTTTTTTCAATATGTTCAGTACGGTGCCGCCCATACTGGTATTTTCACCATCCCGAAGAGTGCGGGACAATACCACCAAGCATACCTTGGAGAATATTCTGAAAGTGCCGGAAGTGGTCATCGGAACGGTGAACTTCCCTATTGTACAGCAGATTTCACTCTCCTCTACAGAATATGACGAAGGGGTAAATGAGTTCGTGAAGGCAGGTCTTAGCATGAAGGATGCCGACCTGGTACAACCCAAATTGATAGAAGAATGCCCGGTCAATTTTGAATGTAAAGTTCTGGAAGTGAAACCATTGGGAGACCAGGGAGGAGCCGGCAACCTCATCATCTGTGAAGTTCAGAAAATCCATATCCGCGAAGAATATCTGAATGAGGACGGGGATCTGGATCAAGAAAAACTGGACATGGTAGCAAGACTGGGAGTGAACTGGTATTCCCGCAGTAACAGAGACAGCCTTTTTGAAGTACCCAAACCATTGGTAACCAAAGGCATCGGTTTTGACCTACTGCCGGAGGAGATTAAATATTCCCCAGTGTTTACAGGCAATGATCTGGGCATGCTGGCCAATGTGGAAGAGCTTTTGTCTGGACCCTATCATGACAGTGAAGAAAAGCATAGGGAGGCGCAGCTGCTGCTTTTGGAAAGTAAAATTTCCGAAGCATGGCAGGTTTTAATCAAATAAAGCAAAAAAGAGTGAAAAAAATCACTCTTTTTTTATTAAAAATTGACAGCAAAGCATCTAAGAAGGATTCTGCTCTTCACCCTCTTGTTTTATGCTTAAATCCTTATTCAGATCCGGGTTCAGTTTCAGGTATTTCTTTTCCTGATTTTTGCGCAGCCGGATGTTGAGCAACTCTACTGCCAGACTGAATGCAAGACAGGAGTAGATGATGTTTTTGCTCACATGTTGATGGATGCCTTCTGCCACCAGCATCACTCCGATTACGACCAGAAACGCCAGCGCAAGCATCTGCAATGACGGATATTTGTTGATGACCGCAGAAATAGGTCCGGCAAATGCCATCATTATCGCAATGGAAATTACTACGGCAATAATCATCAGCAGTACATTGTCTACCAGTCCGATGGCGGTAAGAATGGAGTCTAGTGAGAACACCATATCAATAAGGATGATCTGGATGATGACCATAATCAAAAGTCCGGAGGCGGCAGATTTTGGTTTAGGATCATGCTCAATACTCTGCATTTTACTGTGAATTTCAAAGGTGCTTTTACCAATCAGAAAAATACCTCCGGAGAGCAGAATAATGTCCTTCCAGCTCAGTGCCAGAGGAAGATCCGAGCCCGGTTCATGAAACCAGTCCAGTGTTATGACCGGTTCTTTGAGACCGATAATCCAGTTGATCATCAGGAGCAGAATAACCCGGAACAGCATGGCAAATCCGAGACCGAGATTTCGGGCAAAACGTTGTTTTTCCTTCGGCAAACGATCCGAAATAATGGAAATAAAGATGATGTTATCTACCCCCAGCACAATTTCCAGGAAGGTGAGGGTAAGGAGACTGATCCAGATTTGCGGATCGGCAAAATTCGGGAATTCAAGCAGGGAGAAAAATTCCATAGGTTTGTTTTATTAGGAAACAAAAATACGCTTTTCCCGTGCCGGATTTTTATTTATTTTTAAGAAAATCTATTGTTTTTTCCACTATCCGGCTCAGGTCTTGCGGCATTGCATCTGCTGTCCAGGGTTCACGGCCTCCAAAGACATGATTTACATCCGGTAGCAGGAACAGTTCAGAAGATTTGCACCATTCATGCAGCAGCAAACCTTCCTTTTCGGCCACCGCTTCATCTGCTGTACCCTGAACCACTAAATACGGTTTCTTTAAATGCTGTGCAGCATACTGAATATTAAAGCGGTTTTCATTGGCTTTATAGTCTTCGTAATACTGAAAATAAAGCGGCAATTGCTGTTTGGTTCTGGTATTTTCAGAAAACATCACCCCTTCTTCCTTCCAGCGTTCCAGTTTATGCCCGGTAGGAAAACGGTAACCAAAATTACTGACTCCAGCATAAGTGATCACATTTTTCACGCGTTCATCTTCGAAGGCTTGGACCACAGCAATGCCCCCGCCCCGGCTGTGACCGATGATGGAAACGCGTTCGGAATCCACTTCTTTTCTCTTTAAAAAATGGCTTAAAACTCTTTTAAAATCGGACATTTCTTTGGTAAAATTATTCAGTCCGAATGCTTCGGTATCGGCAAATTCAGCAGGTCTGTCAATTGTGGTTCCATTGTACGAGAAATTAAACTTCACGAAGAAAAATCCTGCTTCGGCAAAACGCTCTGCCATCAGATTCCACGCGCCCCAGTCTTTATAACCCTTGAAGCCATGGGCGAAGACAATGAGTGGCAATGGTTTTTCACTTTCAGGAAAACAGGCATCAGCCAGAAAATCCCGGGTATCGGGATTCTGAATCAGGATATTTTTTTGGGTGATGATGGGCATGGTTATCTCACTTTAAAGTTTTTGTCTCGTTCGAAATAGATTCTGAAAAACCTGTACTTACTAATTTTGTTGTTTCTCAATACAATTGAAATATCTGCTATGCTTTTATTCGTATTTTTTGAATTTTTAATTAGAAAGTTCCTTCGCTAACATCTCTGCTTGTTTCAATACTGTTTCTGTTGCTAGTAATTGCATATCTGGTGGATAGCCATATTTGCGTAATAATCGTTTTACAGCTACTTTTAATTTCGCACGAACGCTCTCTTTGATGTTCCAATCGATGCTTGCGTTTTGTTTTATTGTGTTGGTTAATTCCACTGCTAATTCACGTAAGCGATCTTTTTGAATTAACTCAAGCGCACTATCATTATTTGCAACAGCTGTATAAAAAGCATACTCATATTCTGATAAACCTAACTTCTGTGCTTCAGAATCTAATTGAACAATATCTTTACTTAAATGAATTAATTCGTCGATTACTTCAGCTGCGGTTAAAATTTTATTATGGTACCGATTAATGGACTGTTCTAACATTTCCAATAACTTCTTACTTTGAACCAAATTGGTTTTTGCTCTCGATTTTATCTCATCTTTCAATAATTTTTTCAACACTTCTAAGGCCACATTTTTATGTTGCATATCTTTCAACTCCATCAAAAACTCGTCGGATAAAATAGAAATATCAGGTTTTTTAATACCCGCTGCATCGAAGACATCAATTACTTGATCGGATACTAAAGCTTGATCAATTACTTGACGAATGGTGGTTTCAATTTCTTCATCTGTTTTGCCTGATCCCGTACTATCAAACTTAGCCAATCTCGCTTTCACGGCTTGGAAAAAAGAAATCTCATCTTTGGCATCCATGGCTTGATCATGTGGTATAGCAATGGCAAATGCTTTTGATAAAGCGGTCACTTCATCTATGTATCTTTTCTTGCCATCCTCTAATCCTAAAATATGATCTTCGGCAGCTAAAATCATCGACAGTTTTTTGGATGTATCAGCATCAAAATAATCTTCATAAGGGAAACCATGATACATGGCAGAAATCACTTCAATTTTTTCCAACATGATTGCGACGGCCTGTTCTTGTGCCACTGCTGGATCACCTTTCCCTCCTGCGTCTGAATAGAAAGCTAATGCTTTTTTCAAATCGGAAGCAATGCCTAAATAATCGACGATTAAACCTCCTGGCTTATCCTTATACACCCGATTTACGCGAGCAATCGCCTGCATAAGGTTATGCCCTTTCATAGGTTTATCGATATACAACGTGTGCATACTCGGAGCATCGAAACCCGTTAACCACATATCACGAACAATCACTAATTCTAATTCGTCATTAGGATCTTTCATACGTTCGGCTAACATTCTACGTTGCTCTTTTGTTGTATGGAATTTAGCTAATTCAGGACCATCAGAAGATGCAGAAGTCATAATAACTTTTATCTTTCCTTTTTTCAAATCGTCCGAATGCCATTCAGGTTTTATAGCAATAATCGCATTGTACAAATCCGCCGCAATACGACGACTCATTGACACGATCATTGCTTTCCCTTGAAACACTTCCTGACGTTGCGTAAAATGACCGACAATATCAGCAGCTATATTTTGAACACGTTGTTTTCCGCCAATCAAGGCTTCTAACTGTGTCCATTTACTTTTGGCTTTTTGAGTGGCTGTTAAATCTTCTTGATCCAATTCATCATCCAGCTCATCCACCAATTCTTTTCCTTCTTCTGTTAGTTTTACCTTCGCCAATCGGCTTTCATAGAAAATACGAACTGTTGCTCCGTCTTCAACAGCTTGAGCTATATCGTAAATATCTACGTAATTACCAAAAACTGCTGGTGTATTGACATCCGTACTTTCAATAGGTGTTCCTGTAAAACCTAAATACGTCGCATTGGGTAAGGCATCACGCATATACTTGGCAAATCCATACACGATTTTTTTACCAATTACATTACCGTTCTCATCCTTATCATCAACTGTTTTTGCACTAAAACCATACTGTGTACGGTGCGCCTCGTCTGCTATGACAATAATGTTTTCTCTAGCCGATAGCGTTTCAAAAACGTTACCTTCTTCCGGTTGAAATTTTTGTATCGTTGTAAAAATTACGCCTCCTGAATTTACCTTCAATAGGTCTTTTAACTGTTTGCGATCGGTTGCTTGAACAGGATCTTGACGCAACAATTGCTTCGATGCTGCAAACGTATCAAATAATTGATCGTCCAAATCATTACGGTCTGTTATCACTAAAACCGTTGGATTATCTAAGGCTAATACAATTTTACCTGTATAAAACACCATAGACAACGATTTACCCGAACCTTGTGTATGCCACACTACACCACCTTTTCGATCGCCTTCGGGTTGATTTTTCACACCAGGTAAACCATAGCTTTCTGGAGATTCATTTAATAAATTCCCTAATGTTTGTTTTGAAACAAAACCAGAAGCTCTTTTAGTAGATTCTACCGCACGATTTACTGCATAATATTGATGATAAGCGGCTAATTTCTTTACTGTTTGAACGGTAACAATTCCTTCAGTGTCTTCCTTTCTAAATTTTTCAAAAACCACAAAATGTCTGACCAAATCCAATAACACGGTTGGTTGCAACATTCCTTTTATTAATGTTTCTAATTGGCTGATTTGTTTTGATGCTTCGGAGATACCATCTGTGGTTTTCCAAGCCATAAAACGACTTAAGCCTGCCGAAATTGTTCCTGCTTTTGCTTCCAATCCATCAGAAATAACCGAAAAAGCATTGAAAGTAAACAATGATGAAATCATTGCTTTATAGGTTTCTATCTGGCGAAAGGCAGACTGAATGGTGGTTTTATCATCCGTAGCGTTCTTTAATTCGATAACAACTAATGGTAAACCATTGACAAAAAGGATAATGTCCGGTCTTTTATTGACTCCGTTTTCTACAATTGTAAACTGGTTGACTACTAAAAATTCGTTGTTTAATGGATTTTCAAAATCTATTAAAAACACACGATCCCCTCGTTCTTGCCCATCTACACGTTTGGTTACCGGAATACCTTCCGTTAGTAAACGATGAAAGGTTTCGTTATTGGATAAAACATCAGGCGAAGCAATACGCAAGATTTGCTTTACAGCATCTTGTTGTACATCTACAGGAATATTTGGATTGATACGACGAACCGCATTTTCTAAACGTTGTTTTAACACCACTTCTTCAAATGATGTTCTTTCTAGATCACCTGCATCAGGAGCTAATTGAACACCATTGATATAGGTATATCCTTGGTGTTCTAATAATTCTATAGCGAGTTTTTCAATTTCGTTTTCGGTCATTATGAAAAAATTAAATTAAAGTAATTAATTTTTGAGCATCTGCTGCATTAACCACTCTATAAAACTCTTCTGATGAAGAGCTCGTTTTATTAACAAAATGATGATTAGTAAAAGTGGACACAGCGGCCTTTATTTTTGGCTCATCACGACACGCACATATCGCTACATCACAACCGAGATTCTCTAACTCTTGTAAAAGACTTTTTAGACTTTTACCAGGACCAACGATATAATCTCCCATCCCAACAAAACCAACCTTAATGTCGTTTTTAAATAAAATATCAAAAAAATCCTCAAATTTTGGATTTCCTAAAACTCTAAAATATCCTGGTACTTGCGTATAACCATCACGTAGTAAAAAAGAATAGGTAGTATTAATGGTATGTGATTTCCCTGAATTCTCAGTTCCTAATAAAGCGATAATTTTCATGATTTTTGGTTTTATTTTATTTATTGAAGCTTAGCTTCTATATTTCTTATTAAATTTTCTATCCTTCCATTCGTTGCAATTCCTCCTTTAGCATTCCAGTTTTTTAGGCCAATATATTTTGTATTCCAATCTGGGGAAGCGGTATCAAAAAAGTTCCAAAAGGCAAGAACTCCGAAATAACAATGCGGAAAAATATTTTTTATTTTGGCTTCTCTATTTTGTAAATGTTCTCCGATAGCTTTACGCTTCCATCCGTCATTTACCTTTAGTTCTAAAACGCCAATAAGCTCCTCGCACTTCCAAATAGAAATATCTGGTTTTATAGACTTTTTGCCTTTAACAATACTCCTCTCCGAATAGACTTGTACCTCAGGATATTTTGCAAAATAACTCTTTATAAACAATAGAACTGTTTCTGTAAAAAAATCGGCTGCTACGCTATTGGCCTGCCTTCCTAGGATTTCTTTATTGTTATTAACATTAAAATACCAGAAAGCGTGCATTCTATTGATGACGCTTTCGGTAATTTCGTTATCATCTAATTTGAAAGGATAATTACACAACTGTTTGTAGATATCCTTTTGAATGTCTAAAAGTTGCCTGTAATGTTGCGTAAACTGCTGATCGATCTCTGTAAGTAGCATTTGGTGTTTCGCTCTATTATTATAACTTCACCCTCACCTCACCACTCATTAACTTTGGTAATAAGGTATCGCGAAGTTGGGTTAGGGTTTGGATTTGTTGTTGATTTTCTGATATTTTTGTTAGAAAACTTACAGAATATTCATTTGCTTGTTGCATTAATTGTTCCGAAGAAAAACTAATTTCAAACTTTTTAAGAATATCAAATGTAATTTGTGGAAATGTACCAGATCTATCCTCAGCTAATAGTTGTAGTTCATTTACAATGTAATTTTGTGTTAGATATAGGTAAAGAAATTCGGGAGATAAAATTCCTTTTGATCTTAATACCATAAGCTTTGTTGAAACAACAAAATCATCTGCATCAAAGTCAACAAATGCCCATCTTCCATTTGCTGGTCTAATTTCACTAAATAATATATCTTTTCTTTGAATTGATTTTTTTGCCTGGCCCGGCAAATCTTTAACACTTGAATAATTATTGTGCAAAATATTACCTTTCAAAATATCTGATGTATTTAAAAAAATCAATTCATTTTTTAAAAAATCATGTTTAACTGAAACACTATCTACTAAATCATGTAAATTATATATAACCCTTTTCTCATTTTCACCTTCAATAAACCACTGACGGAATAAAGTTTCCGCCAAAGCCTCTAAGGTTTGGTTTTGTTGGTGTAATAAGTCGATTTTATCATCCAAACTCGACAAGACCGATGCAATGGCTTTTTGCTCGGGAAGTGGGGGAAGTTGGATTTCGATTTCATTAATTACAGGAACAGTTAAACTCGGAACTGCAGAACCTACATTCAAATTTTCATAATCAATCAATGTTAATTGATAGAATAGATATTTTGGGAATACTTTTGATTTATCAATTTTTGACCAAAACATTGTATCAACAGTCCAAAAAGGGCTATCTTGAAACATAATATTATTCAAAGAACCTTTTCGAGGTATTAAAATAGATTCATCATCATAGAGATAAGAATCAACATAACGCATAATCCCACCACTGCCTAAACAAGGAAAATTTCCCTCACTTAACTTTTTATGATCTTTCCCATATTTAATTTCTATAACAGAACCTAATTTATCTGAATTCCAATTACTATTCTCCATTATTCCCCCTTTTTATTTTACTTAATACATCCTTACACAAGCTATCCATTCGAGAAAATGCAAACCATTTCTTCCCTAAATCTTTGAGCGAAGCACCAATATGATACAGCTCCCTATCATCGATAATCAAGAAACGATCGTGGCTTTGTTTGAATAAATGGATACCTGTTGCTGGATACTGCTGATTATGTTTCTGCAGATCCAAGCGCAGCTGTTGGCTAATAGTTGCCGTATAGATATTGGCTTTCACATTCTTTTTCCTTTTACTTAATAAAGTCAACACCGTGTCGTCCACATAATTATCGATAAGGAGAATAGAGGATTTGGCATTTCGTACCAGATCAGACACAAAGTTGTAAGCATCAAACACCTGTCCATTGAAGAAAACGCCTTGATTAGGAAGTTTATTAGATTCGATCTGTAAAGATATGATATCCATTTTCTTACTGAGCTCGTCCACATGGTTTTCAACTCGATCCATACGTTGATTCAGTGCATACCCTTTTAATAAATACTCTCTCAATACGTTCGTAGCCCAAATTCTAAACTGAGTACCCTGCTTTGATTTAACGCGATAACCAACAGAGATAATTACATCGAGGTTATAGAACTCTATCATTCTTCGCACGGTTCTATTTCCTTCTTTTCGAACTGTCAAGGATTCCTTGACAGTTGCCTTTCTATCTAATTCTCCTTCCTTATAGCAATTGTTGATATGTAAGCTTATATTTTGCTTCGTTTGACTAAAGAGTTGAGCCATTTGCTCTTGAGACAGCCAAACAGTTTCTCCTTCTATGATTACTTCAATCCGTTCTGGTAAATCATCCGATTGGTAGAGTATAATTTCGTTTGTCATAGGACTCTTAATTGAATTTAAAAATAACAGACAGCATCGCTACACCTTGCTCTGTAAAAGTATACGGATTTACAGCGGAATGTTTTAACGATTCGAACCGGTCGCAATTTGCGACCAGTTCATCTTTTTCTTGGGTATTCAATTGAAAACGAAATGTCTCGGGAAACCGGTCAATGTTGCGTTTTACCTGTTCATTTAACCTTTTTACTTCCACCTGGTACATTTCTGCCAGATCTCTGTCGAACATAACTTGTTTCCCCCGAATCGTAAAAATTCGGTTTTCTATATGTTGTTGGGAAAGGGTTAAATCTTTACTCATTCTTTCGGCAGTTCAATTTTAGACAAGTTCTCCGCAATAATCGTATTCAGTTCCGCTTCTTTGGCTAATTGTTCTTCTAAAGTTGTTTTCAATGACATAAAACGTTCAACAAAGTTAAAATCGTCTTCTTCATCAGGTAAGCCCACATAGCGCCCAGGCGTCAATACATAATCTAACTCAGCCACTTTAGATATAGGAACCGAAGCACAGAAACCCGCTACATCTTCGTATTGCCCATCGACATTACGCCAATTGTGGTAGGTAGAAGCAATTAAGTCGATATCCTCTTTGCTTAATTCACGGTTTCTACGGTTAATCAGATGTCCTAAATTTCGTGCATCGATAAACAAGATTTCGTTTTCGGTATTACGGAATTTTGGATTTGGTACTTTCTTACGGCGCATAAACCATAAGGCCGCAGGAATTTGCGTATTGAGGAACAACTTGGCTGGTAAGTTGACAATACAGTCAATCAAACCTTCCTCGATTAAGTTTTTACGGATTTCTCCTTCCCCCGACGTTTTAGACGTTAAGGCTCCTTTTGCTAATACCACACCCGCTTGTCCTGTTGGTGCCAAGTGATGGATAAAATGTTGTAACCAACCAAAGTTGGCATTTCCTACGGGAGGTGTACCAAACTGCCAACGCGCATCATTACGCAATAAATCACCCGACCAATCGCTCACGTTAAACGGAGGATTCGCAATGATATAATCGGCTTTTAAATCTTTGTGTGCATCGTTCAAAAACGAACCTTCCGAATTCCATTTTACGCCCGTAGAATCAATCCCACGAATGGCTAAGTTCATCTTTGCCAAACGCCAGGTGGTTTGGTTGGATTCTTGTCCGTAAATCGAGATATCATCTATTCTTCCCTGATGTTCTTCCACAAACTTTTCCGACTGCACAAACATACCACCCGAACCACAACACGGATCGAATACACGACCTTTGTGGGGTTCCAGCATTTCTACCAATAATTCTACAACCGAACGAGGCGTGTAGAATTGTCCACCTTTTTGTCCTTCAGCTAAGGCGAACTGACCTAAGAAATACTCAAATACGTGTCCTAACACATCGGCAGAACGCTCCTGCGTATCGCCAAAATTAATGTTGCCAATCAAGTCGATCAAATCTCCTAAACTGGTAGGATCCAAATTTTGTTTGGCATAAACTTTTGGTAAAATACCTTTCAATTGTGGGTTTTCCGCCTCAATAGCATCCATTCCATCATCTACAATTTTACCAATCGTAGGTTGCTTCGCACTAGATTGTAAAAACGACCAACGCGCTGAAGGTGGCACAAAGAATACGTTTTCTGCCGTGTATTCTTCTCTGTCTTCCGGATCCGCTCCCTGACCGATTTGCGCGGTTAATTCTGCGTGTAATTTCTCAAATGCAATGGATATATATTTTAAGAAAATCAATCCAAGAACGACATCTTAGTATTCTGCCGCATTGATGTTTTTTCGCAGTTTATCTGCTGCCTTCCACAGTGTTTTTTCTATCGTTTCTTCTACTTTTTCTTTTTGTTTTTTAGCCATTCGGGTAATTGAATTTTGGGTATAATTTCTGTTGCCATATATTGTATGGCAATAAATTTTTGTCGGTTATTTCTAAAGTTGTATGTTCGCCAAAAGCGGCTGTACTGAATGTGAAGCAGCTTTTCATTCATTTGTGTTTGCTATCTTTCAAAAATACAAAATTGTACTGAAATAAAAAAGCAGAGACACAACCTCGTGCGTCTCTGCAGATACCTTAATCTGACAGGAATTTCCCCCTACCAGATTTTAATTCTTTCTTCCGGAGCTTTGTAGAGTTTGTCTCCCGGTTTTACGTCAAAGGCTTTGTAGAATGCATCCTGATTCACGAGCGGACCGAAGGAACGGAAATAGCCCGGTGAATGCGGATCGGTTTTCACCTGATTCGTCATGTACTGCTCTGTAGATTTGGTACGCCACACGGTTGCCCAACTCATGAAAAAGCGCTGGTCCTGTGTAAATCCGCTGATCGGTCCCGGATTCCCGTGATCTTTCAGATACATTTGCAGTGCGGTATAGGCCACAGCCACACCGCCCAGGTCACCAATATTTTCGCCACTGGTAAATTTACCATTGATGAAACTGCCCGGCACCGGCTCATACTTGCTGTACTGATCTGCCAGCTGACCTACTTTAGCATCAAAGTTTTTACGGTCTGCATCTGTCCACCAGTTGTTCAGGTTACCATCTCCGTCAAAACGGGAACCGGAATCATCAAAACCGTGAGAAATTTCGTGCCCGATTACCGCCCCGATGCCCCCGAAATTCACCGCAGGATCTGCTTTGAAGTTAAAGAAGGGCGGCTGCAGAATTGCTGCCGGAAAAACGATTTCATTGTTAGAACCACTGTAGTAAGCATTCACCGTTTGCGGAGACATTCCCCACTCTGTTTTGTCTACCGGCTTGCCTACTTTATTCAGATTGCGCTGGTAGTGCCATTCTGTGACTTTGTGCAGGTTGTCATAATAGGAACCGCCTTCTGCAGGAGATTTCAGAACCAATTTTGAATAGTCTCTCCACTGATCCGGATAGGCAATTTTAACCCCGAATTTAGACAGTTTTTCCTGAGCTTTTACCTTGGTTTCGGCAGACATCCAGTCCAGATTGTCAATATGATATTCAAAGGCTTTTTTCAGGTAATCAATATAGGTTTCCATTTGTTCCTTGGCTTCTGCAGGGAAATACTTTTCCACATACAATTTCCCGAATGCTTCGCCCAGTGTTCCGTTTACCACGCCCAGTGCACGTTTATCCATCGGGCGCTGCTCCTTCTGGCCCTGCAGATATCTGGAATAGAAATCAAACTGCAGATCATCCAGCCTTTTGTCCAGATTTCCGGCGTTTCCGGAGATCATACGGGCTTTCATATAATCCTTGATGAGCGGCAGGTTTTTGGCAGTCATCCAGCCGTCCATATTCTGGTAATATTTGATTTCGGTTACAATAACCTTATCCGTATTCACGCCCACATCCTTCAGATATTTCTGAAGGTTCACACTTTTTACCAGTGCCGGAAGTTCCGTGACATTCTTTGGATTGTAGCGCAGGTTCGCATCCCTGTTTTGCTCATTGGTCAGCATATCCTTGGCCAGTTTTTTCTCAAAATTCACTACTTTCTGAGCGGCTGTACCGGCATTCTTCTGACCGGTGATGGTAAAGAGTTTTTCCAGGTAGTTTTTATATTCTGCCAGCGTTTTGGTATTGGCATCACTTTCCTTCTGATAATAATCTCTGCCCAGTCCCAGGCTCGCACCACCCAGATACACGGCATTCATTACAGAGTTTTTCATATCTGCACTTACACGCCATGCATAAAACGGATTGTCACCGGTTTTGGTAGCTTCAGTAAGGTAATTTTCCAGATCTTTTACGGTTTTGATGCGGTCTATCTTCGCCAGATCTGCCTTGATGGGATTGATGCCGTCTGCATTACGCTGATCCCAGTCCATAAAGGTTCCGTAGAGTGCCTGAATTTTCTGACCTTCAGATCCCGGTGTATAATTGTCGGTTAAAATCTTATTTAAAATTTCCAGCGAAGCATTGTCTGTATCTTCACGAAGTTTATTAAAAGAACCCCAGGTGGTTTTGTCCGAAGGAATGTCTGTAGTCTTATACCAGTTCCCGTTTACGAAACTGAAAAAATCATCCTGCGGACGAGCAGAACGGTCCATATAGTGCAGATCCAGTCCTTCTTCTTTGATGGTTTCTTTGGGCGTATGTGCTGCTTCGGAAACAGCAGTTTCGGTTGTTTGTTGAGCTTGCTTGGCGGTGCAGGAGTTCAGAAAAACCACTCCGGCAAATGCCAGCGCACTGATGCTTATCTTTTTCATTGATGATGATTTATTTATAAAAACGTTCAAAGATAATGATTTCTGCCCGCATAGCCTGACCCAGTTTTGGTGGACAGCCGCTGCACAGGGTTTATGCTTTAGCCATGAATACAATTGCAGCTTTTCCCAGGCACGATCCTTCTGAATTTCAAGTCCTTAACCTCATCAAAACATCAGATTCTTACGGTTATGATGCCGATTCCTGAACTAAAATTTCCACCAGATCCTGTAAAACCCTCTGGGAGACAAAATTGGCAAAATCATTGCGGTGCAGATGCGGCAAATAGAGTTTGTTGGTTTTCACCAGATCAGCGGTGCAGATGGTATAATACACCAACCCCACTTCATTGTTGAATTCATCTGTGCCGGGGCCGGCCACGCCCGTAGTTGCGACTGCAATATCTGTACGAAACAACTTCCGGCAACCCTCAGCCATTTCTTCTGCCACTTCTGCTGAAACGACTGTATGCTGCTGAATAGTGGATGCAGAAACGCGCAGCAATTCGATTTTCTTGTGAAAATCGTAGGGAATAATTCCGCCCGGAAAGAATTGAGAACTGCCGGTAACCGATGTCAGCAAGCGCGCCAGCTCACCGCCGGTACAACTCTCTGCCGCAGAAACCGTCAGTTTTTTCTGAACCAACAGATTTTTCAGGATTTCCTGAATTTCATTACCATCCCAGGATATGACATTTGCACCGATTAACGGACGTAGTTTTTCAATCGCTTCATCCAGCAGACGGGTAAGGTTTGCCAGGTTTTTTCCGGTACCGGTCAGTCTGAGTTTCACACGGTTTCCGATGGGAAGATATGACAGTTCCAGAGCTTCCGGCAGACTCGTCTCCCATTCTGAGATGGTCATGGCAAGGACACTTTCCGGGACATTCACCACCGAAATAATGCGGGTTTCAATGTGGGGCAATGAATATTTTTCCCTGATGAACGGTATGATTTTTTCGGTAATGAGCGGTTTGACTTCATAAGGAACTCCGGGCAGACAGAAAATCAGCTTTCCGTTGTGCTCGATGCGTTGACAAGGTGCTGTACCATGGTCATTTTGGATGACAGAGGCTCGGGAGAGGGTGATGGCCTGATGCCGGTTTGCCTCCAGCAGATGTGCCCGGTTTCGTTTTTCGAGCAGTTTGGTGAGGTGTTCCAGTGCTTCCGGCTTCATGGTAAGCGAGTCATCAAAAAATTCAGCGAAAGCCGTTTTAGTTTTGTCGTCTCTCGTAGGTCCCAGTCCACCGGTAGCCAGAATGACTTCTGCTTTTTCCAGGCCTTTTCCCAGCGCTTCCTTTATGGCTTCCACCTCATCGGGCACGATGTACACTTCTGCTACTGCCATCCCGATTTTTTTCAGCTCTACAGCCATAAAATTGGAGTTGGTGTCCAGAGTATTGCCGGATAGGATTTCATCGCCAATAATAATCAATACTGCCTTCATGCGGTTTTTGCCGGGTTTGCTATTATTTAAAAATATCGGCCAAAAATATGGTCATTTCGTTCCAGGATTTTTCATCGGCCTCCTGGTTGTAAGCAATATCCAGGTTAAATTTCTTACCGGTCTCCGTGGCATCGGGATTGGTAAAGGCATGTTTGGCGCCCGGATAGTTCACGAACTTATATTTAATCTGCGCGCTGTCCATTTCTTTTTTGAACTGTTCTATTTCTTCTTTTGGCACAAAATCATCTGCTTCACCGTTCAGGACCAGATATTGTACGGAACGGTTTTTTGGTTTTATTCCGGTATCCAGATTTCCGTGGAAACTCACCACCCCTTTGAAGTCCGGTGACAAACGGCCCATGTTCAGCGCCTGTGCACCACCGAAGCAGTATCCTATCACAGCCATTTTACTGTAATCTGCATTGGGGGTAATGATTACTTTATTTTTCACGGCGTCAAACATACGGCGGGCATCAATGGGAATATTATAAAAATGTGAAGACAGTTTCTGCGCTTCTTCCACCGTATCCACTACCCTGCCTTCTCCATAATAATCTACTGCTACTGCGTAATAGCCCAG
Source organism: Chryseobacterium sp. MFBS3-17 (assembly GCF_020687745.1). Taxonomy (GTDB): domain Bacteria; phylum Bacteroidota; class Bacteroidia; order Flavobacteriales; family Weeksellaceae; genus Marnyiella. The sequence goes on along the minus strand of NZ_JAJEWK010000012.1, from coordinate 289,532 downwards.
GCCTGCCAGTTGCTGCACCCGGTTTTTGATATATTCTGTAAGACCCCACCATTCCGGCAAAACAAATACTACCGGAAGTTCGCCCTCCAGATCAGCATTGTAGGCGGCAAAGGAGCGGTGCGTCACGCCGTTGATGATATAGGAAATCTCTTCGGTTTTTACATGCTCCGGAATCTGTGCGGTTGCAGATGTTACCTGATCTGTTTGATTCGTATGAGTCGGTTTATCTGCACATGATGTGAACGCAAGCAATGCTGCTGCAGCAAGGGTATAAAATGTAATTTTCATAGTTCAGAATTTGAAGTTTAAAATTAACTATTTTTTTCTGCTTCCGGCATAAATATTCAGGAAAAAATAAAAGGTTCCGCATTGTGGCGAAACCTTTGTATAAACGATGTGTTAAAACTTAGCAAGTGAAAGGTAATGTTTAATGAATATGCTTCTCTGCATGGTAGGAGCTGCGTACCAGCGGTGAACTTTCCACATGGCGGAAGCCTAGGTTTCGGGCAAAATCACCAAATTCTTCAAACTCTTCCGGCGAAATGAATTTCTTCACCGGCAGGTGCTTTTTGGTAGGCTGAAGGTATTGGCCAATGGTGATGACATCTACCTGTGCATTCCGGATATCTTCTATGGTACGGAATACCTCATCTTTTTCCTCGCCCAGACCCAGCATCAGACCTGTTTTGGTACGGTTCTGACCGGCTTCTTTCATATAGCGAAGTACCTCCAGGCTTCTTTCATATTTCGCCTGAATTCTCACCTCCCGTGTCAGTCTTTTTACCGTTTCCATATTGTGCGAAATCACCTCCGGCTTTACCTCCAGAATCCGGTCTATATGTCTGGTAATTCCCTGAAAATCCGGAATCAACGTTTCCATCGTAGTTCCGGGGGAAATTCTGCGCACTGCGTTTACGGTTTCGGCCCAGAGAATGGAGCCCATATCTTTCAGGTCATCCCGGTCTACCGATGTAAGAACGGCATGCTTAATTTTCATAAGCTTAATGGACCGGGCCACCTTTTCGGGTTCATCCCAGTTTACATCCAGCGGTTTTCCTGTTTTCACCCCGCAGAATCCACAGCTGCGGGTGCAGATATTGCCCAGAATCATAAAAGTTGCAGTTCCCTCGCCCCAGCATTCACCCATATTCGGGCAACTGCCGCTCTGGCAAATCGTATTCAGTTTATATTTATCTACCAAAGTACGTAGTTCGCGGTAATTTTTACCGGTGGGCAATTTTACGCGGATCCACTTTGGTTTTTGAACGGTTGTATCTACCATGTTCGTGTTCATCTTGTTTTACAATCTACAAAAATACGGAATTAGAAATAGTTTTCATCAATCATCGAATTCATTGGTTTTTAACAATGCAGACAGCAGCTTTTTGGCCCTCATAATCCGCACTTTGGTATTGGCCACCGTGAGATTCTGCTCGGCGGCAATTTCCTTGATGCTTTTTTCCTCAAAAAATCTGAGGCGAATGATGTCCTGATAGTGGTGATCAAGGCTTTCAATCATTGTCTGAATCTGATCCTGATCTTCCTGTGAAATCAGCAACTCCTCCGGGGAACTGGCATACTGATCCCTGATGGATTCCAGACTTTCAGAAGAATCCATATTTTCGCGTTTGCGGCGGCGCCAGAAATCGATTACCGTATTTTGTGCAATGGTCAGAATCCATGTTTTAAACTGAAAATTGGGATCATACAAATCCAGTTTGGCCAGCACTTTAGAAAAAACAGACACCGTAATTTCATCGGCATCATTTTCGTCCTGTACTTTTTTCATGACAAAAGAGAACACATCTACCCAAAATATATTGATGAGCCGTGTCTGCGCCTTCTGATCCTTATGCCGGGCCTGATATATCAGTTCTAAAAGTTGTTCGTCTTTCATTTCTGAAGGTAAAAGTACGAAATATAACCCTACTGCAGCATAAAAACAAACCGCCAATGAGGGTTTACCAAAAGTACAGTCTGTACAGTCTGTCATTTTCCGTATGCTTACTTTCTAAAATATGGTTAATTTTGAAGCAAATTTCTGATATGAAGCAATGGTTTTTTAGCGCATTAATGATTTCAGCCTTAGGATCTGCACAGGAGTTCAGCCGTGTGGATACCCTGAAAGGCAGTGACACCCGATTCCGGGACTTCTGGGATGTACGCAAATACGAAATTTCTGTGGAGCCGGATGCTACCCGCCGGCAAGTAAGCGGCAGCAATACCATTCATTTCCTCATCGTAAAAGATACCGAAAAACCGGTGTTTCAAATTGATATACAGCAACCTATGAAAACCCGCTTAGTTAAGGCTGACTTTACTGTCCTGAAAACAGAACGCGAGGGGGATTTTTTATGGGTTTATGCAGCAGAACCCATGAAAAAATCTGACCGGAAAACGCTGACAATCGCTTACGAAGGAAATCCGGTAATTGCCAAAAATGCCCCCTGGGACGGTGGCTGGGTTTTCTCGGAAGATTCTGCAGGGATGCCCTTCGTGAGTGTGGCTCAGGAGGGAATCGGCACATCGGTATGGCTGCCGCTGAAAGACAGCTGGAGTGACGAACCCGATGAGGGAATCACCATGAAAATCACCACGCCCGAAAATCTGGTCGGGGTTGGCAACGGGCGCTTGATTCAGACCACCGCATCTGCCGGAAAAAAGCATTATACCTGGGAAGTGAAAAACCCCATTAACGGATATTCGATTGTTCCGAATATGGCCAATTATGTCAACTTTAAAGACACCTATACCGGCGAAAACGGCATTCTGGATCTGGACTACTGGGTACTGCCGGAAAACCTGGACAAAGCCCGAACACAGTTTAAACAAGTGAATGCCATGCTGAAAGCACTGGAATACTGGTTTGGCCCATACCCTTTTTATGAAGACAGCTTCAAAGTGGTGGACGCACCGTACCTGGGCATGGAACACCAGAGCAATATTGCATATGGCAACCGTTATGAAAACGGCTATCTAGGCCGGGATATTTCGGGGAGTGGTGTAGGTTTAAAATGGGATTTCATCATCGTTCATGAAAGTGGCCACGAATGGTTTGCCAATAATATCACCGCTGCGGATAAAGCTGATATGTGGATTCACGAGGCTTTTACCTCTTATTCCGAAACCCTGTTTACGGAACAATATCTGAACAAAGAAGCCGCCGAAAAATATGTGCAAGGAACCCGGCATAATATTGTGAATGACGAACCCATCATCGGGAAATACGGTGTGCGCTACTCCGGTACCGGCGATATGTATTACAAAGGTGCCAATATGCTGCATACCATACGCCACATCATTCACAATGACCAGAAATTCCGTGAAATTCTGCGGGGTCTGAACCGCGATTTCCGTCTGCAGACGGTGAGCACCCGCCAGATTGAGCAGTACTTCTCGGAAAAATCGGGAATAGATTTATCCACCGTCTTTGACCAGTATCTCAGAACTACTGATGTGCCGGTGCTGGAGTATCAACAAAATGGAAAAACCCTGAAATTCCGCTATCGGAATACCGTCAAAGATCTGAAGATGCCCCTGAGAATCAACGGTACACAGGTCATCCACCCCGCTGCTGAATGGCAAAAAGTCCGGCTGAAAAATGCTTTGGATGTACAGTTTGACCCTAATTATTTCGTGGAGTACCGCAAAGTATAAAACCTTAGAATGAGTTCGTAATGCTCCGGTTATTTCCGTTTTAAAATCACCCGGAAGGTAGAGCCGCTACCCGGTTCACTCTGTGCCACGCGGATATCACCACGGTGGTATTCATTGACCACGCGTTTGGCAAGACTCAGTCCCAGACCCCAGCCCCGTTTCTTGGTAGAATATCCGGGTTTGAAAACGCTGGCAATCTGCCGGGAAGACAGACCGCAACCCGTATCTTTAAAGTCGATGAGAATATTTTTCCCTTTTTCGTAGAGGGTAACGTCCAGTTTTCCCTCCCCCTTCATGGCATCTACTGCGTTTTTCACGATATTTTCTAAGACCCAGCTCATCAGGATACGGTTATGCGCAATGAGAATCTCATGCTCCGGGAGCGAAAGGCTGAAAACAATTTTGGTGGAAATGCGTTTTTTAAGATATTCAAAATTCTGCTCTACCGTTTCAGAGAGATTCAAATCATTCAGTTCTGGTACCGAGCCTATTTTGGAGAAACGTTCTGAAATGGTACGGAGGCGGTTTACATCTTTTTCAATTTCTGCAGCTTCCTGAGACTGTGGATTTTCCATTCTCATAATCTCAATCCACCCGATCATGGACGAGAGTGGCGTGCCGATCTGGTGAGCGGTTTCCTTGGCCAGTCCGGCCCACAGAAAACCTTCATCCGTTTTTTTCACCGTGCGCAGAAACCAGTAAGAAAAAATTAAATAAGAAAAGATAAACAGCCCAAGCAGATAAGGGGAATAGCGGAGATTGTTCAGCAACCGGGAATTGTCATAATAGACAAACTGATTATTATCATCCGGGAATTTCAGTTCAATGGGCGGATAGTTCCGACCCATATTCAGGGCCAGCTGGGTGAGCGCTTCTGCGTCCTTTTCAATTTCGGGTTTAATATTCCGGTGAAACATAGGCCGCTGGTCACGGTCCAGAATAATCACCGGTATGGTGGTATTGGAAGTTGTGATCATAAAGAGTAAATCCTGTACTTCCGGATCCGGAGCAGCCACATCCTGTTGAAATTTTATGGCGCTGGTCAGTAAGTCTATCCGCTTGATTTCTTCCTTTCGCAAATAATTAATCAGGATGACAAATGCCAGCACGATTGCGGTGGTCACCACGGTAAATATGGCAAATACAATCCACTGATTAAGGCGTGCAAGGAAAGCTCTTTTCAAAACATTATTTTAGATGATTCAGTACCTGATACAGGGCATCACTTACATTATTTCCCTGATAATTATTGATGATAATGGCATACACATATTTCTTGCCGGATGTGGCACTGTGGTACCCTCCAAAAGATTTGGTGTCCTTCACCGTGCCGCTTTTCATACGCATGCCATTCTGCTCTGGCAGTCCGTTATAGAACGCGCTGAACCAGGGCTGCTTCATGGTCCAGAGCAAGGATTGCACCTCTGCTTTGGCAGAAACATAATTCTGTGGCGAAAGGCCGCTTCCGTCGGCAAAATTAATCATCTTTTCATTGATGCCTTTAGATTTCCAGAAGCTTTTCAGGTACACCAGACCGGCATCAAAAGATCCGGTTCCCGTTTTTTCCATGGCCATTGTCTTCAGCAGCGTTTCACCATAGAGGTTGATGCTTCTGCGCAGAAACCAATATACAATTTTCTCCAGCGTGGGAGATTCGTAGGTGAAAAACACATGGGCGGCCGGTGCCCGCAGCAGTTCACGGCCTTCTATTTTTCGCATGCTGTTGGTGACGATTTTTCCATTGAAGTCAATTCGGTTTTCGGCAAGCCATTTTTTGATTTCATGTCCCAGTTGCAAAGGCGGATTGGGCATAGCGCCGGATACCGTAATTGGCTTTGCAGGTAAAGTGCCATTGATAACCCCTACGGTGGAATGCGGTGCTGTAAAAATAAGACTCTGATCCGAAGAGCCGCCCACTTTTACATCATTCACCCATCTTACGGACTTCATATCCACATTAAAATCCTGAATGATACCATTTTTCAGGTTCATATCGAACTGATTTTCACGCCAGTTCACACTCCATACCCCGGCGCCGTAATAATTCCCCATATCATCCCACGGCCAGCCGCCGGGCACGGTCTGAAAGTCAAAATAAACGTCATCAATGATCAGGTCACCATTGATTTTACTGATGCCTTTTTCCTTGATGGCTTTAATGAGTTTTTGCTTGAAGTTTTCCGGTTTCCAGCCGTCATACCGCCAGCTTCCTAATGTAGGATCACCATTAGAGGAAATAAACAGGTTCCCGGCAAGCACTCCTTTGGCCACTGTACCGGAGTGGCTGGCAGTGGTTTTGTAGGTGTAGTCCCGGCCCAGCGTTTCCAGTGCGGCAGCGGCTGTAAATATTTTTTGAGTAGAAGCGCTGGTGAGGCCTTTGTTCCCCTGATATTCATACACCAGATTACCGGAATCATCGGCCACATAAAACGAAAGACTGGCTGCGGTGGCAGGGTCAGAGTCCATCAGTTTTTTTACGGCTCCTTCTAATTTTGAGGATATATTCTGAGCGAAAAACAGCTGTGAGCACAAGGTTCCCAAAACCATCAATTTCTTCATACAATGCAATTTTTAATTTCAAATATAACGAAAAAAGACTGTGATTCATTTTTGCAGGTCACAGAAATAAAAATCCCTTTCGGCAATTTGCAAAAAGGGATGTGTTTCATTATTGAGGTATCAGTTAATGCTGATTACCTCCTGAATTTCCGGTGCGTGCTGTTTTATGGTATTTTCCACACCCAGTTTCATGGTAGAGAAACTCATGGGGCAGCCATTGCAGTTGCCCTGTAGTTTCACGATCACTTTTTTATCTTCCACATCTACCAGTTCTATATCGCCGCCATCTTTATTCAGAAAGGGACGAATACTCTCCAGCGCCTCCAGGACGCGGGTTACGGTAGATTCATGTTCTGTACTGTTTGTCATCATTTTAATAGAGCGTTATCATAATTTTTCATCATTACAGCCGGTTCATTATTTGCCGGAGCAGCCGGCCATGGTCGTGATTTTCACGGCTTCGGTAGGCGGCAGGTTTTTATTGCGTTCTACCAGACTTTCCACCATTCTCTGAGTGGTCAGTTTATAAATTTCTTCAATTTTGGATCCTTCCTGCAATGCTGCCGGGCGACCTACATCTCCGGCCTCGCGAATACTCTGAATGAGTGGAATCTCTCCTAAAACAGGTATCCCCAAATCTTCTGCCAGATACTGTGCGCCCTGGTTTCCGAAGATATAATATTTGTTATCCGGAAGTTCTTCCGGTGTAAAATACGCCATATTTTCAATAAGTCCCAATACCGGAATATTGATGCTGTCCATCTGGAACATGGCAATTCCTTTTCTCACATCGGCCAGAGCCACATGTTGCGGTGTACTTACAATTACAGCTCCTGTAACCGGTACTTCCTGTATGATGGACAAATGGATATCTCCTGTTCCGGGCGGAAGATCTACCAAAAGAAAATCCAGCTCACCCCAATGGGCATCACGAATCATCTGATTCAGTGCTTTAGAAGCCATAGGTCCCCGCCATACCACTGCCTGATTGGCACCGGAGAAATACCCGATTGACAGCATTTTGACGCCATAATTTTCAACAGGCTTCATCAAATTTCTGCCCTCTACCTCCACGGAAACCGGTTTCTGACCTTCGGTATCCAGCATGGTAGGCACAGACGGACCGTAAATATCTGCATCCAGCAATCCTACTTTGAAGCCCATTTTTGCCATGGTAACCGCCAGATTGGCTGCCACCGTAGATTTACCTACCCCTCCTTTACCGGAAGCTACGGCAATGATGTTTTTGATTCCGGGGATTTGCTTGCCCTTGATCTGGTTTTGCTGAACCTGGGTCGGTTCCGGAGAGATAATCTTGAGTTTCAGCACTACCTCTTCACCAAATTCTGAACTGAAAGCCTGCTTCATCGCTACTTCCAGTTTCTTCTTTTCGTGCATTGCCGGCGAGTGAGCGGTCATATCAATATACACCTCGCTGCCCATCACCTGCAGGTTATTTACCAGGTCTTCTACTTCTATTTCTTTCAGGAAATCCTGTACTTTTGCTTTCGTCAACATAATTTACTGTATTGAAAGGCAAATTTACGGAAATTCGGCCAATTCAGAGCCAATCTAAATAAGAGATTTATCAGATGACGATTATTGACAAAAGTTTCATCATTCCATTACGAATCATGTGTCAGATCTTTACCTTAATCTTCCACAAAGTTCAATGCTTTTTCCTGATCAAACTCGCCCTCCCACTTGGCGATAATCACGGATGCCAGGCAGTTACCAATTACGTTTACCGATGTTCGGCCCATATCCATCAGTTCGTCAATACCCAGAATGGCTGCAATGATGAATACCGGCAGTCCGAACTGGTCTGCCGTGGCAATGAGGATAATGAGGGATGCCCGGGGTATTGCCGCCACCCCTTTGCTGGTAATCATCAGCGTTAAGCAAATCAGCAACTGCTGACCGAACGAAAGGTCAATTCCTGCGGCCTGGGCCACGAAAATAGAGGCCAGAGAAAGGTACAATGTGGTTCCGTCCAGATTAAAGGAATATCCCGTAGGCACTACAAAAGACACTACTTTTCTGGGAACTCCGAAACGCTCCATATTTTGCATTACTACAGGCAAGGCGGCATCTGAACTGGTAGTGGCAAATGCGATGGAAACCGGTTCTTTGACGGCCTGCACAAACTTGCGTACAGGCACTTTCATGTACAGCGCAATAGGCAAGAGCACCAGTAATATAAAAGCAATCAGCGCACAGTACAGCGTGAGCAGCAGCATAAACAGATATTTCAGAATATCAATGCCCATGTGACCCACCGTATACGCCATGGCAGCGCCCACCCCAACCGGTGCAAAATACATAATGATATGGGTATATTTGAACATGGTTTCTGCCAGACTGTCCATGAAATCTACCATTGGTTTTTTCTTCCGCTCCGGCAGCTGGGCCAGGCCAATACCGAAAATCACCGCAAATACCACAATCTGAAGCACCTGGTTGTCATAGATGGATTTAATGATATTCTCTGGGAAAACATCTCTGAAAAAAGCGGTGGTTTTAAACAGCCATTGGGTTCCTTCCGGAATATTCTGCAGAGCCTGAACATCTGCGTCTTTTACGGCAGAAGTGGCAGGCAGATCATGATGGGGTATTTTACTGGCATCTATTCCCATACCGGCTTTGGTGATATTAATCGCTGCCAGACCAATAAACAATGCAATGGTGGTAGCTGTATAAAAATAGAGCAAAGACTTCCACGCCATTCTGCCTACTTGTTTCAAATCAGAATGACCGGCAATTCCATAGACCAGCGTAGCAAATAAAATAGGCCCTACAATGGTTTTCACCAGTCGGATAAATCCCTGGCTGAGGGGCTGCAGAGAGAGTGCCACACCGGGAAAATCACGTCCGATAATGACGCCCATCACAATACTGATCAGAATCCATGTGGTGAGGTTTTTTCTGCGCAGTGCAAATGTAATCATCCCCAATATAAACAACAGATGTCCGAAAACCAGATAATCTGCCGGCAGGGGATTAAAAAAATTGACGCCATGCAGCAGCACCACAATGGTCAGGGTAATGAATGGAAAGATACGAAGTAGTGTTGGACTCATACAAATTTATTTCAATCAGGTACAAATATAAAATAATCTCTGAATTAATGGCATTCAGATTGGTATCACCGGCCTTTAAATGTTCAAAAATTCTGTTTTTTCAGCGATTGGAGGTAATGGCGGTATATTTTTTGAATGAAAAAACTGTTTTCAGATAAAGTGTACATTTGAATCCGGAAATAAAGAAATTTTTAACGATTATTTACCGGATATTATCGATTTTATTTCTAAATTTGAGAACATAATTTTAACATTAAACAATTTACTATGAAAAAAACATTAGCAATGGGTGCACTGGCACTTGCGATTTCTCTTGGATCTGTTTCGTGCAAGAAAAAAATTTCTGATGCAGAACTGACCACACAAGCCACTACTGTAGTGACTACAAATCCTAATGCATCTGTTGAAGTAAAAGACGGAACTGCACACCTGAGCGGAACATTTGCAGATGAAGCTTCCAGAGACGCCATGATTGCACAGCTGAAAGGAATTAACGGGGTAAAAGATGTAATGGACATGACCACTATAGAAGCACCGGCACCGGTAGAAGTTAATTCTGTGGTAGATCCGGAAGTTCAGCAAAAAGTAGCCGATGCAGTAAAAGACTTCCCGTCTGTAAATGTAGAGGTGGTAAATGGTGAGCTTACCCTTACCGGAGACGTATCCCCGGCACAGGCCAGAAAAATTAAAGAATCTGTAGATGCTTTACAGGTAGGAAAAGTAAACTTCAACTATAACGTAAAATAACTAAACAGAATACAATGAGTGTACTACAGGAAAAATACGCCGGAGTAATTGCTGCAGCACAGTCTGCAGGAGTGAGCGGTTTACAGGTAAAAGAACAGGACGGAATACTGTATGTATCCGGAAATGCAGGTTCTACTGCTGCCAAAGACGCAGTTTGGAATGCACTGGGAGCCATAGATGCCTCCTACTCTGCTTCAGACATTAATATTGATGTACAGGTAGCAGGTGTAGCTACAGGAACAGCACTTACAGTAAATACAGAAGAATCTAATCTGAACATCAGACAGGAGCCTTCTACAGACGCTGCCATCATCGGGAAAGCCGGAAAAGGGGAAACCGTAACGCTGGTAGAGCAGTCTTCTGATGACTGGTGGAGAATCCGCACCGCATCCGGTGAAGAAGGATATGCCTATGCAAGATATCTGAAAGTGTAATTACTGAACTTTCATACTAAAGATTTCCCCGGATCTGGCGATCCGGGGAATTTTATTGGACAATGGTACGAAAGGTAAGATTAATCCGCGGCTCTGAAACCCTTTTGGAAGGCGGCAGGCGATGCAGCCAGTACTTCTGGGTTTCACCGGTCATCACCAGCAGACTGCCATGCTCCAGAAATAAATCTTTTCTTTCTTTGGTTTGCTTATGCTTAAAGGAAAATTTTCGCTCAGCACCGAAACTCAGGGAGGCAATGGCACCGTTTTCCTTTAAATCTTTCTCACCGTCACTGTGATAGGCCATGCCCTCGTCTCCATTGTGGTACAGGTTCAGCAGACAGGAATTAAACGTCTCACCGGTTTTTTGTTCACAAATGCTCTTCAGTTGGAGCAATCCGGGAGTCCACAACAGCGCTTTTTTGGTTACACCGGAATAGCCATATTCAAATTCCGCATCTCCATACCAGGCCACTTTGCGTTTGGTAATGATTTTTTTGCCAAAGATCACCGCCTCGTCATTCTTCCAGGCAATATCCCGAAGGAGTTCCGCCAAAATTCCGTCAGCCTCCTCCGCAGAGAAAATCTTTCCATAATAATAAACTTCGCCCTCGTACGGAAGCAAGTTCACGCCAGCATCAGCATCTGAATCTGAATCAAAAAGGTTACGCATCATGAGAAGGTAAAATTAAAAAAACTTCTCCGGAATTGCTTATGGGGAGGTACATTTTTCTTATCCCTTCACATGATAATACGCCAACATCTTATAGTAGAGTTTCGCTGCCAGAAATGCGGTGGGTTTGGAATATGGGGATTCCATCAGTTCCACAATATCAAAAGCAACGACATTGCACTTCTCAAACACTTTTTTCAGTAGTTCCAACGTAGGATACCACTGCAATCCTCCCGGCTCGGGCGTTCCGGTAGAAGGGGCAATAGCCGGATCAAAAGCATCCAGGTCAATGGTAATGTACACGTTGCCGGAAACTTTGCTCAGCACATCATCTATCCAACGCTCATTTTGGGCAATGTCATGCGCCCAGAAACACTGCGCTTCATTTACGTGTTCCATTTCTTCTATATCACAGGAACGAATGCCTACCTGTACCAGATTATGTTTTTTGCTGGCCTCATAGACCGCACAGGCATGATTGGAAGCAGACCCGTGAAATTCCGGTCTCAGATCTGTATGCGCATCCAGCTGGAGTACGGTAAGATTCTCGTACCTCTCGCCCACGGCGCGTATAGATCCTATGGAAACCGAATGCTCGCCACCAAAAAGTGTAAACAGCTTATCTTCGTAGTTCAGTAATTCTTTGGTTTTCTGATAAACCGCTTCAGTCATGGCTTCGGGCGAGGAGTTCTCTGAAACTTCACCAGCCATCCACACGCCTTGCAGATAAGGTTCTGTACGGGTTTCTATATCAAAAAGTTCCATATTTTCTGATGCATCCAGAAAAAGCTCCGGACCTTTGTCTGCACCTTTTCCCCAGGTGGAAGTACCGTCATAAGGCACGGTAACCAGCATGACTTTTGAATTTTCGAGCGTTGCATTTTCTTCCGGGATTCCTGCGTATGTATTCATCTTATTTTTATTTTTTAAAGCCTCAAAGATAACCATTTTCCGTCGATTTTCTTTTGCCGGATGGGTCAGTGAATTTCAGATTAAGATTGTTTAAATTTGCATCAAAAATAATTTCACATGCCATTAAAAGCAGTTCTTTTTGACATGGACGGGGTCATTGTAGATACCGAACCCCTGCACCGGAAAGCCTATTTCAAAATGTTTGAGGATTTCGGAATACAGGTGACCGAAGATTTATACAGCACCTTCACCGGTGCATCTACCAAACGGGTCTGTGAAACCCTGATCGGGCATTTCGGGCTGGATGCCACACACGAAGATCTGGCCGGCATCAAAAGACGCTATTTCAAGCATTTTTTTGATACTGATGAAGATTTCAGTCTGCTGCCCGGGGTACGGGAACTCATTGAGAATTACCATGAGAACGGCACCAAACTCGTTTTGGCCTCTTCTGCACACATGAATACCATCAACTGGGTTTTTGAAAAGTTTGATCTGGATCCATACTTCATGGCTAAAATTTCAGGAGCCGACCTGCGGGAATCCAAGCCGCACCCGGAGATTTTTGTAAAAGCCGCCGAACTGGCCGGAGAACAACATGAACACTGCATGGTCATAGAAGATTCCACCAACGGAATTGCCGCCGCCCACGCCGCCGGTATTTTCTGCGTGGCTTACCAGAGTGCCCACTCCGGCAAACAGCAATATGATCTGGCTAATCTTCTGGTGAATGATTTTGGCGATATTGAATTTGACAAAATCTCCAGATATTTTTAACCTTTAATAAGAATTACTACAAAAAAAGAGCAACTTTTCCGGTTGCTCTTTGTGGTTAATATCCTAAAATCTTCAGAACTTCTTCAGGCTTTTGCTCTTCCCGGAACAGGGTGTAGACAAATTCACCGTTTTCATCTTTGTCTATGAGAATATGTTTAGGCTGCGGCATGAGGCAATGATGCACCCCGCCATACCCACCAATGGTTTCCTGATAGGCACCGGTATGGAAAAAGCCGATATACAAAGGCTTGGTATCACTGAATACCGGCAGATAAATCGCGTTGGTATGCTGCTCGGAGTTATAATAATCATCTGAGTCACAGGTAAGTCCGCCCAGGAAAACCCGTTCGTAGGTATCGTCCCACCGGTTCAGCGGCAGCATGATAAAGTGGCGGGAAATGGCCCAGGTATCGGGCAGCGTGGTCATGAATGAAGAATCAATCATATTCCATTTTTCCCGGTCGTTCTGGCGTTTCTGCGAAATAATTTTATACAGATGTCCGCCGCTCTCGCCTACGGTAAAACTTCCGAATTCGGTATAGATATTGGGTTCTTCCACGCCTTCTTCCTCACAGAATTTTTTAATCTGCGTCACAATTTCATTGACCATATACTGATAGTCATAATCGAAATTCAGAGAAGTTTTGATGGGAAATCCGCCCCCAATGTTGAGGGAATCCACTTCCGGTGCAATTTTCTTCAGCCTGGCATATACCCGGAGGCACTTATACAGTTCATTCCAGTAATAAGCGGTATCCTTGATGCCGGTGTTGATGAAAAAATGCAGCATTTTCAGTCTTGCATTGGGATGTTCGGCAATTTTCTGGCTGTAATAAGGAATAATATCCTTGTACCCGATTCCCAGCCGGGAGGTATAAAATTCAAATTTGGGCTCTTCCTCAGACGCGATTCTGATTCCGATATTAAAGGTGGCATCTATGCTTTCCGTGAGTTTATCCAGTTCACGGTAATTATCCAGAATGGGGATGATATTTTCAAAACCAGCATTAATGAGATCTGAAATTTTGGTCAGATAATCATCGGTTTTAAATCCATTGCAGATTACCTCCACATCTTTACCATATTTTCCTTTATCGTAAAGGGATTTCACGATGTCCATATCATATGCCGAGGAAGTTTCCAGAGAAATATCATTCTTCAGGGCTTCTTCTACCACAAAGGCAAACTGACTGCTTTTGGTGCAGTAGCAGTAGCGGTACCCTTTTTTATAATCCGCACGTTCTATCGCTTCTTTAAACCAGGCCTTGGCACGCTGGATATTGGTGGATATTTTGGGCAGATAATTAAATTTCAGCGGTGTCCCAAACTTCTCCACCACCTCCATAAGCGGAATGTCGTGAAAAAGCAAATTGTTTTCGGCTACGTTAAATTCTTCCGTAGGGAAATACAAAGTCTGGTCTATCAGTTCAGAATATTTAATTTTCATGTATGCGGCTGTATTACAATTTTAAAATGCAAATGTCCTAAAAAAAGTTGATTCTTTATAATGAATTTTATGGTGGATTATTTCCCCACAAACACAATGAGGTTACCTGCAGAAAACGTAATGCTTACACAGTTCTCTGAGGCTTCATTCCGTGTACCTATACGAGTGGTCACCTCTAATGTTTCCTGGTTCAAAGGCCATTTCAGCCCGGTGGTTTTGATGTTTTCCGCCACCGGAAAAGGGTAAAGGGAAATGATTTTACCGTTCACATCATTCAGAACAACATGCTTTTCCGCAAAAAAATACCTGCCGTAGGCATCGTAAAAAGTGATGTTCAGCAAATGGCTGAACAGTTGTGCCACATGCAGATTCCCAAGGAAATGATCCATTTCACCACCGCTGCCTCCCAGTACATCTACGTGGTGTACGCCCCGCTCTGCCAGAATCTCCAAAGCCTTCTGAAAGTCGGTTTTATCCTGATCCGGCGTTTCTATAATTTCAAATGAAAAACCTTCCTGCCCTTTCACATTCCGGATCAAATCCGTACCAGCATCAAAATCTCCGGAAACAAAAGTGAGCTGATCCAAAGGAAAATTCAAATCATTCAGGTAATGAAAAGCCCCGTCTGTACAGCAGATCACATCATACAGCTGCAAATCCGGGAACGATTCCGGCGGTGTTCCGTTTATAAAAAGTAAAGCTTTTTTTGTCATGATTCAATGGCAGGTCAACAATGGGTTTTACTGACCTCTTTCGGAGGGATTCCAGAACTCTTCCTGCTCTCCGGATATTTTTGAGATGTAACGGGCCAGCATAAACAGATAATCTGAGAGCCGGTTCAGGTATTTAATGAGTTCCGCACGGATTTCTTCGGTTTCATTCAGCAAAACCAATCCCCTTTCTGCCCTTCTACAAACGGTTCTGCACACATGAAGTGCTGTAGCAGATTTTCCGCCTCCGGGAAGTATAAAGTATTGCAAGGGCTCCAGATCTGTTTCGTATTCGTCCATCCACTGTTCCAGTTCCTCAATTTCCCGGTCAGAAATCATCAGGCTGAGTCGGGATTTTCCATTGGCCAAAATGAGTTTATCTGCCGGCGTGGCACTTTCTGAGCCTACAGTGAAGAGGTCAAACTGTATCTTCTTCAGCTGCGCCAGTACTTTTTCATCGTTGATTTCACTTTTGGCCAGTCCTATAAAGGAATTCAGCTCATCAATATTTCCGTAAGAATCTACCCGGGCAGAAGCCTTGGACACGCGGGTTCCGCCGTACAGTGCAGTATCTCCCTTATCCCCGGTTTTGGTATATATTTTCATTGTTAATGCTTTAAAAATGGTTAATGTATTAGTTTTTGGCTACTTCTACAAACTGATAAACCATACCCGAAGCCGGATTGTAAATCACAGTACTCGAATTCGGGTAGCGTTTTACTTTGTAAAACTCGGTGGTTTTATCATTTCTTATCTGATCCAGAAAACGGGTATCAATCGTGCCGTCAGGGAGGAATTTCTCAAAAAAAGACAATTTATCCATAATCCCGGCGCCGTCTATTTTGGTGTATTCTGCCGAAGATTTGGATTCATCTGTAGCAGGCTGGGCAGCAAGGGATTTCAGAAGTCCGTCGCGGTCTTCTGTTTTCAGTTTGAAAACAAAATACGCACCTCCGCCGGGCATTTCTACCTTTCTTCCTGTTTCTTCTTTGGTAAAACCTTCAGTACCCGGAAAAACGCTTGCATAGGGTACGCTTTCAGAATTTACCACTTTATTCAACTGTTCATTTACCGTTTCCTGCAGCAATTCCGCAGCTTTCTGCTCTGCTTTGCCGGCTGCTGCATTCACAGTTTGGTTTACCTGTTCTTCCAGCTTGTTACAGGAGACTAAAATTCCCGGTATGGCAAAAGCAAGAATGTATTTTTTCATAATTTTTTAATTTTGGTGGTAGGAGTTTACCAGTTTATCAAGGTTTAAACTACGGGCGGAGGCGTCAAAGATTTCACGATACACCCCGTTTTTCTGCATCAGTTCATCATGGGTTCCCTGTTCCGTTACTTCGCCTTTTTTCATGACGTAGATGGCATCACTGTCCAGAATCTGAGATAATGAATGGGAAATAATGATGACGGTTCTTCCTCTTTTGATGGCATCCAGGGAGTTTTTGATCTGCTCGGTGGCAATCGCATCCAGGCTGGCGGTAGGCTCATCCAGAAAAATAATCGGCGGATCTTTCAGGAACAATCTCGCAATGGCAATGCGCTGCTGCTGACCACCGGACAGTTGGGTGGCATCATGCTGATACTGCTCTGGCAAATCCATAATCTGATCATGCAGGTACGCCTTTTTGGCTGCAGTTTCAATCTCCTCGAAGGTTGCATTCATATTACCGTACCGTATATTATCCTCTATACTTCCCTGGAAAATATGATTCCGCTGCAGCACCAGCCCGATGTCACTGCGCAAATAGCTGTTTTCATAATCATTGAGGTCAGTCCCGTCCAGTAGGATGTTTCCGGAGTCCGGCAGGTAAAATTTACACAGAAGATTAATGACTGTAGATTTTCCTGCGCCGCTGAGGCCGACCAAGGCGGTGGTTTTTCCGTTCTCAATCATCATCGAAACATTATGCAAAGCACGGGTACCATTGGGATAAGAAAAGTTCACATTCCGAAGTTCAAAATTGCCCCGGATATTGGTTCCAGCCACCACCCCGCTGGGTTCTATTTCATCATCTGCATTCAGAATATCAAAGTAGCCTTCGGCATAGATAAAGGCATCATTCATATCATCGTAAATTCTGTGTAACTGCCGTATGGGCGCAGAAACATTATTAAAAAGCATGATGTGCAGCATGATAGCGCCGATGGTCATTTGCTGATCCAGTACCAGAAAAACAGTGAGCAAAATAATGAGTACCACCCCAAACTGTTCTATAAAGGTCTTCAGTCCGTCATAAATAAAGTTGGTACGGCGGGTGTACAGTTGGCTTTCCATGAGTTGCATCTGAAGATCATATTGCTTTTTACCTTCAAATTTTTCCCGCACAAAACTTTTGATGACCATAATGGACTGAATGAGATTCAGCAGTCCGGAGGTTTTCTGTTCCCGCTGATTTCTCAAAGTGCGGCGCACTCCTGCCAATTTTTTAGCCTGAAGTGAGCTTACATAAAAATAGATGGGCACTACCACGGTAGAGACCAGTCCCACATACACATTCTGCATGTACATGATGACCAATGCAATGATGGCATTGGAGAACAAGGGCAGAATATCAATGAAAAAGTTCTGCACCAGTTTCGTAAGACTTTCAATTCCACGGTCTATGCGGGTCTGCAATTTTCCCATGCCGTGATCCTCGTCCATAAAATAGGCAATCCGGTAATCCAGAATTTTATCTATGGCTTTCTGAGCGAGAACGCTGCTCACATTAATTCTGATTTTTTCTCCATAAAATTTCTGACCGAACTGGATGAAAATATTGGCCAGTTCCTTACCCAGCAAAATCGCGGAGATGACCACCAGAATATGGATTCCCTCGGTCATTGGGTTTTCCTGGTCTGTCAGTTTGGTCACTTCATCTACCGTATATTGCAGGACCAGCGGATTCACCTGTGCAGCGAGTGCACCCAGAAATGTGAGAAACAGCGTGCCGTAAATCATAAAACGATAGGGTTTTATGAAAGGGTACAGTTGTTTGAATATCCCGATTAAATTGCTGGTTCTTTTGAAGGGTTTTGCCATAATTGTTTAGAATTCCTGATTGTCGCCCCATAGGAAACAAGCCTCTAAAATATGAAAAAAAACGAAAGCGCAGTTTTAGTTCCCATAGGTATAGCTCGTGAGATAATGCAGTTCGGGGTGGCTTTTTGCCTGTGAATCTGCCTCTGCCTGCTCCAGAGAATAGCTGGAATTCAGTTCTTTTTTCTGAAAGAGAAAGGCATTGTTGGCATTTTTATCTACCACTTCATTGAAGATGAATTCAATTTCAGAATTGGCCAGTGATGCAAAACTGATGTCTTCAAAACCATACATGAGCCGGTAATTGTTTGCGGTATCAAAATGCGCATCCACAAAATTCTGGAAATGGTTTTTACTGTCGAAATTTCCGGCCCAGATGTTATACACATAGGTTTTTTTGCGGTCTTTATTCAGAATATCCTGGTACACGAAATTTTCGCCCAGATAAGCCTCGCGCACCTGCGGATCATTGGCCAGATCATGTGGCAGCCCTTCTTTCAGGATTTTCCCTTCAAACATAATATAGGTTTTATGGGTAATGGCCAAAGTCTGCTGTACGTTGTGGTCTGTGATCAGTATCCCGATATTCTTGTCCACCAGACTGCGCACAATTTTCTGAATATCTTCCACCGCAATGGGGTCTACCCCGGCAAACGGCTCATCCAGCAATATAAAATTAGGACTGGTGGCCAGACAACGTGCAATCTCAGTCCGGCGTCTCTCGCCCCCGGAAAGCAGGTCACCGCGGTTTTTACGAACATGCTGCAGCGAAAATTCTTCGATAAGTTCATCACACTTGATTTGCTGTTCCCTTTTGGAGAGATTGGTGAGTTGTAAAACGCCCAGAATATTGTCTTCTACAGAAAGTTTACGGAATACCGATGCCTCCTGAGCCAGATAACCGATACCCTTTTGTGCACGGCGGTACATGGCATCTGAGGTGATGTCCTTATTATCCAGAAAAATCTTGCCGGAAGTTGGTTTCACCAGCCCTACAATCATGTAGAAAGAGGTGGTTTTGCCGGCACCATTAGGTCCCAGCAGCCCTACAATTTCTCCCTGTGAAACCTCCACAGAAACGCCTTTTACTACCTTTTTCGGACCGTATTCCTTTATTAAATGCTCTCCGCGTAAAATCATGAAGCAAATATAACAAAATAGATGAAAGCGCTGTGCTGCGGGCGGGATTTATATCGTATTTTCATGATGCGGTTTTTGGAGATTCAGCACGGTATTTTTACGCTCAAATTTGTATCTTTAACACTTAAAATTAAAATTATGGAAACATACGGCTACAATAATCCACCGGAAGGACCTGCAAATAACCCCAATTATCAATCTGAGAAGAAGCTCGTGGCGGGAATTCTGGCTATTCTACTGGGTGCCCTGGGCATTCATAAATTTTACATGGGATATAACAAGGAAGGAATTATCCTTCTGCTTTCCACACTGATTATCTTGCCTCTGCTCACCATTATCACCTGTGGTGTGGGCAGCTTTCTGTATCCGGTCGTGGTAGTAATCCCGCTAATAGAAGGCATTATTTACCTCACCATGCCAGATGAGCAGTTTGACAATACCTATATCCGAAATCAGAAACCCTGGTTTTAACAACGGCTTGTAAGGCATTGACAAATAAAAAAAATCTTCACCAGGGCGAAGATTTTTTTTAACGGATGAATAGTAAGAAATTACTGATTCAGCAAAACAGCAGCCTCTTTTGCCGCGTAGGTGAAAATCATATCGGCACCGGCTCTTTTGATGCAGGTCAGGCTTTCTATAATCGCCTGATCGTTGTCCAGCCAGCCGTTTTGTGCGGCAGCCTTCAGCATGGCATATTCTCCGGAAACATTGTACACCGCAATGGGTAAATCTATGGCCTGGCGCACCTGGGACACAATATCCAGATAAGGCATACCGGGTTTGATCATGATGATATCTGCGCCTTCGGCCACATCCTTCAGCACTTCATCCATGGCTTCCCGGGAATTATGAAAGTCCATCTGGTAGGTCTTTTTATCTTTGGGAATATCCACAGTTTCTTTTGGCGCCGAATCCAGAGCAGATCTGAACGGGCCGTAGAATGAACTGGCATATTTGGCTGCATAACTCAAAATGCCCACATCGGTAAAGCCACTTTCTTCCAGTCCGGTACGTATGGCCGCTACCCTGCCATCCATCATATCACTGGGTGCCACAATATCTGCCCCGGCTTCTGCATGGGAGACTGACATTTTGACCAGGGAATCATTGGTCGCATCATTATCTACTTTTCCATTGGTGATAATTCCGTCGTGCCCATAGATGGAATACGGATCCAGTGCTACATCCGGCATTACCACCATTTCCGGCACGGCATCCTTGATGGCTCTGATGGTGTTCTGCATGAGTCCGTTCGGATTCCACGCTTCTTTTCCGGTGTTATCTTTCAGATCATCTGAAACTTTCATATAAAGATTCACCGCTTTCACTCCCAGGGAGAACAGCTCCCGGCATTCCTGTACCGTGAGATCCAGTGTGCGGCGGTAGATTCCGGGCATAGAAGCTATAGGTTCCTGGCGGTTCTGACCCTCCATTACAAATATCGGCATTACAAAATCACTGGTCGTGAGCACCGTTTCCTGCACCAAACTTCTGAGGGCAGCACTGGTTCTTAATCGTCTGTTTCTGGAATAAATAATCATTTTTGCAAATCTTTAAAATTGGTATTATTTTTGCGTCAACAAAATTAACAATAGAAAATGTAAAAAACTATTGTAAGTTCATTTAAATTTCCTATCTTCGTATAGAGATGTATTGTATAACAACAAATTTTATATGAAAAAAATTTTATTCCTGATACTGTTTTCAGGCTTTGGCTTTGCAGCAGGCGAGCTCTCGGCACAATCGAGAGACAACGCTGTAGCCACTTCCCGGAACGATGATGCAGCTTTGGTTGCCTATCCCAATCCTACCAAGGATGTGATATTGCTGAAAGCCAAAGATTCTTCTGTGCGTATTAAATCTGTATCTTTTTTCTCCATACTGGGTATGCAGGTGGCCAGTTACTCTGTAAACAGTAACGCCGCAGAGATTAATCTGGAAAAACTGAGACCGGGTAAATATCTGATGAGATATACACTGAGTGACAATACTCAGAAAATTAAGCAAATCATTAAGCAGTAATCTAATTATTTAGAATATAACGAGGTTATCTGCCTCGTTTCTATAAAAATATCCGTTTGTACACGGATATTTTTTGTTATATTTGATTAAAATCCCGATTGCATGAAACCTTTAAAGAAAATCCATACGATATTGTATGTCGCTGATCAGGAAGTAAGCCGGGTTTTTTATGAAAAAATCCTGATGCAACAGCCGGAACTGCATGTTGCCGGCATGACCGAATTCCACCTGACGGATCATTTTATCCTTGGCTTGATGCCCGAAAAGGGAATCCGGAAAATACTGGAAGACCATACCCCCGATCCTGCGTCCGGAAACGGGATTCCACGATGTGAGCTGTACTTTCACACCGCAGATCCGGATGAAGATTTCCGGCGGGCTGTGGAAGCAGGTGCCCGCGCCATCAGTCCCGTACAGGACAGAACCTGGGGACACACTGCCGGTTATGTGGCAGACCCCGATGGTCATATTATCGCTTTTGCCAATCCAATAAAAATCTGAAATGATGAACACATGTCTGGAATGTGGTGACCGGATTCATGGAAGATCAGATAAAAAATTCTGTTCAGACAGCTGCCGGAACACTTTTAACAATAAACAGAACAAGGATTCGAGTAATCTGATGCGCACCATCAACAATAAACTCAGGAAAAACCACAGGATTCTTGCTGAACATCGCTTTGTAGATGGTAAGGCCAAGACCACCCGCACGAAACTGATGGCGGCAGAATTTACTTTTGACTACTTTACGCAACTCCGGGTTTATAAAAACGGAGCCGAGTACCGGTTTGTCTATGATATCGGGTATAAATTTCTGGATGACGACTGGATTTTGCTGGTTCGAAAAGAATGATTATTTTCGCACTTCGAAACGGGATATAGCGCAGCCTGGTAGCGTACTTGCATGGGGTGCAAGGGGTCGCTGGTTCGAATCCAGTTATCCCGACTTCGCGGGTCAGAACAGAATCGTCTGTTTTGACCCTTTTTTATTTTCATTCATTCACTTATAACCTGTATGTCAGGGAGGTGTAATCAGAATCTCATTAACTAAACCTTAGTTCCGCCATACGCAGGCCACAAAGACCTCTGTTAAGGCTTTACTTTCCTTTTGGAAACTACTATCTTTTGGTAAGTTAATTTTAACTAACTTTGCAAAGAACATTCTGCCCGAAAATTCATTATTCCAAACAGAGGCAGAATCATCAACTAAAAAAAAATGAAAAAACATACTAAATATTCTCTGCTGGAACTGGCTACCGTATCTGAAAACATCAGTGTAAAAGAAACATTGAACAGCACGGTAGCACTGGCCAAAGTGGCTGAGGAGGCCGGTTACGAAAGGTTTTGGTTTGCCGAACACCACAACTCTCCTACCGTAGCCAGTTCTGCAACGGCTGTTTTAATAGGTTATGTAGCAGAAAATACCGAACGAATCAGAGTAGGTTCCGGGGGCGTGATGCTTCCTAACCATTCTCCACTGATTGTGGCAGAGCAATTTGGCACACTGGCGCAACTGTACCCCAACCGCATTGACCTGGGTCTGGGCAGAGCTGCCGGAACCGATACCGCAACCGCACAGGCCATCCGATCGGACTCGTTTCAGGCAGCACATTCTTTTCCCGAAGAAATCCAGAAAATCCAGCAATATTTTTCGGATGCAAACAAAACCTCAAAAGTGCGGGTTGCTCTGGCAGAAGGACAGGACGTACCCATTTATATACTGGGTTCCAGCACCTTCAGTGCGCATCTGGCTGCTGAGAAAGGCTTACCTTATGCTTTTGCGAGCCATTTTGCCTCTACTCAATTGTATAACGCATTGCGCATCTACGAACAGGAATTTCAACCTTCAGAATTTTTAAAAGCGCCTTATACCATTGCCGGTATCAACGTGATTATAGCAGAGACCACTGCAGAAGCCGAAAATTTGTTCACTTCACTCATCGGAATGTTTTACGGCATGCTGACCGGCAATATGCAGGCAGTACAACCCCCAACAGAAATGACCGATGAATGGCGTCAGATTTTCCACCATCCGAGTGTCAATCAGATGCTGAAATTTTCTTTTGTGGGCGATAAGGAAACTGTAAAGAAGCAGATTGTGAGCTTTCTGGGGGAAACGAATGTAGATGAACTCATTACTGTATCTACCATGTATTCGGCAGAAGACCGCATTAAATCTGCGAAATTATTTGCTGAAGTGATGAGAGAGATCAATGCAGGTTCAGCCTTAACATAAACATTATTATGGCGCAGAAAAAAATGCACAGTGACTGCCTTGCCACCCTAAAACCGGTGCGTGACACGCTAGATGTCATCAACGGGAAATGGAAATTGCCCATTATTATTTCCATAGGTGCCGGAAATGACCGGTTTACCGATATCCAGGAAAGTATTCCTGGAATTACCCCCAAGGTTCTGGCGAAGGAACTGAAAGATCTGGAACAGCATCAATTAATTTCACGAACAGTGACCGATGACTATCCCGTGAAAATTTCGTACACGCTGGACGCGTATGCCGATACGCTGATGCCCATTATTTACGCGTTGAAAGAATGGGGTCTGCATCATCAAAAGAAAATTTCGCAAAGCAGATAAACCTGCAGCTTCAGTACAAAAACTGGCTAGAAGACAATCAATCCCAAAAACTCCAAATACATTGGGTCTTTGATGATTTCTTTGGCATCGGATGGTTGCTTTTCGTTGCGGGCAACCGCCAAAACACTTTCTTTATCATTACTCAACAAAAGTCGTTCGTACAAACTGCTGTAAATCTGCTGTTCCAACTGTCTTACTGTCCAATTATTCTTGATTTTTCCAGCAATATAAAACTCTCTTTTATCTTGATTATCAACACTTAAAAGTAGCTTATATTGGCTCCAACTCAATTGTGCCCACAGTGTAGACACAATTGGAAACGTGCGGTAAAACTAGCGATACCAATTTAGCTGTCGAGTAGAAAAACCACTTCCGAATTCAGGTTGCAGTTTTTCTGAAAGATATTTAATGAGAAACGTTCCATAATCTGCACGGTCTTTTCCTTCTTGTTCTTCTTCAAAGATACGTTTGCCAATATGCCAATACATCAGTGTTCGCTGATGGTCAACGGCACGTATAGCCTTGTCTTTTGATTGGGCTATAATGGATTTTATATCTGCTATAATGGATTGGTTTATGAGCATACTAAAAAATCATCTACCTGAACAAAGGTACAAATTATCATACACCGCTACTTCTGGTTACATCTAATAAATGTCTGTGACGGTAATGTTCTTATCGCTAAACATCGTGCTCAAATCCTCCAACGGAATGTCCTCGCTCAAAAATAAGTTGGGAAAAGTAAGACGAGCCAAATGAAAAAGGATTTTCTTTAAGATACCTCGCTTCCTCTGCTTTTTACCTCACTACCAAAAAATCATAATACGGCTACCCAACCTTTAATGACAACCGTATTATATGCATTTATTCCTTGATGTACTGTACAAAACCCTATTTCAATAAAATTTTATCTTCCAGTATATCAATAAGTTGATCCTTATAGAGACCGCCGATAGCTTTCTTAAAATTCTTTTTACTCATCTGCAGTTCTTCCTTAATCTCTTCCGGGGTAGATTTATCAGAAAGATACAGAATGCCGAAATTTTCACTCAGTTTATCCAACACCATTTGCCGGAAATCATCAATATGCTCGAATCCGTCCTGCTGGAGTGTCACGTCTATTTTACCATCTTCCCTGATGGATTTTATAAAACCAGTCTCCTCTGAAAGAGGATACAGTTTTTTAAAAACATCTGACGCATAAATGAGTCCGATGTACTGCTGATTCACAATTACATTCCAGCCCAGTTCGCTCTCCCCCATCAAAATCAGGTGTACCCGGTCTCCCTTCCGGAGCGGCAGGTTATCGTACTGCGGATTTCTTTTAAATTTCGTGGTTCCGGTAATCAAACCGGTTTTTTCGTCTACATAAATATACACCAGATACCTTTTTCCTTCTATGATTTTCAGTTTTTGCTGAGTATAAGGGATAAAGAGATCCTTGATGATTCCCCAGTCCATGAAAGCGCCACTGGGCAGGCTTTGCACACAATTCATGACGGCAAACTCCCCTACTTCTGCCAGAGGTTTTTCGGTGGTAGCTTTCAGGCGGTCATCATCCTGATACACAAAAACCTCCATTTCATCACCCGTTTCAGCAGCCTCCGGTGCAAATATTTTCGGAAGAAAAGCGCGTGTTCCTCCGGCATCTTCCAAGAATACACCCGTGTAATTTTTGTCTGCAATTTTTAATATCTGAGTTTTTCCGATTTGCATGAAATGTAAAATTTTATCGGTAAAGATACGCATTTCCGGAACTTAACCCTTATAATTCACAGTTGTGGTACGAACTTTGAAATCAGAATAGCCGGCAACAGCTATTGCACACTGGTTCTGAAGCCTCCTTCTGCAAATGACGCTGAGCATCCCAAAGAGTGGTTTATTCAGTGTATTTTTGTGATTCCATCTTATGGTTTTTAAGACTAAATACAGACAGATTATTCACTACTCACTCATTGTGAGCACATTACTGATACAGGTAATGATTCTGCTGTTTTTTTACAATGAATACTTTAACGGAAAAAAACTGGCACGGATAGAGGAACAGCAACAGGTGACTGCCATCCTGAATAACCTTACCAAAGATTCCCGCATCAAACTGCTGAATGCACAGGAACAACTTCAGAAATACATCCGAAGCAATGATCAGGACAATCTGGAATCCTATTTTCTGTCTCTGAGACAACTGAACCGGAATATAGACAGCATAAAATCCTACGCAAACCAGCATCCCGGACTGAAAAGCAGCATGAATACCCGCCGCGACGAAATTGCCCGGCTCACCGGCCTGCAAACCCTGATAGATTCTACCTACCGCCAATCCAGAAAGCCTGCGCAGAAAGAAGAACCGGTACAGATTAAAAGTTTCGACATTAAAAGCGAGCCCCGCAATCTGGAAATTGAAGTCTATCACAGCTCTGACACATTGGTCAAAAAAGGGCTGATTCCCAGGCTGAAAGACGCCATTCAAGGGAATGTGGAAGTCAAAAGAGACACCACTTTTATCACGGCCAAATACGAAAACTCGGTAGATACTTCCCAGATAAAAACCGATCTGGACAGTACGATTTCGGCAGTGAACCAGCATTACCAGAAGGAAATTCAGAAATACCAGACGCACCTGAGCAGTTCCCGAACCAAAAGTCAGAATCTATATCACATCTATGACAACCTCATCGTATTCAGTAATAATCTAATGGAAATCTATGACGGAACCATTACCGATTTTACACAAAAGCTGCAGGAACAATATGCCGAGCAGAACTCTAAAAACAATAAAATTCGCCGGAACACCGTATTGGGACTGCTGATTCTGATGTTCTTTGTCCTGATGGTGATTATGTACTATACCAAAATGGCCTTTTTGTATGAAAAAAAATTGAAACTGGCCAATGAAAAAATTAACAGCAACCTGTATTTCAAAAGCCGGATTCTGGGCATGCTGAGTCATGAAATACGATCACCATTGCAAATCATCAATATTTTCATTAACCGGATTAATAAAAAAACCGACGATGAAACCGTGAAAGATTATCTGAAATCTATGAAATTCACCAATGATTCCCTACTGATACAGGCACAGCAGATTCTGGATTACACCAAGAACCAGAATACCAGTATGGAACTGTATGCTGTGGATTTTAATCTGAAAGATGAGATTGATTCCATTTTGCGGATGTTTCAGCCCTATGTGGAGTCCAGAAACAATGCGTTTGTAGTGGACAACAGGATTCCGGAGGGTCTTAATGTTCATGCAGATGCCGCCAAAATACACCAGATTTTTGTTAATATTTTGGGCAACGCGAGTAAATTTACGGAAAACGGAACCGTTAGCGTACACACCGAAACGCAAATACGAAGTGAAAAAAATGTACGCCTCACCGTCGCAGTCTCAGACACCGGCATCGGGATTTCCAAATCGGATATTCAGAAAATATTTCAGCCTTACTACCAAGGCATGATTTCAGATGAAATCAGTAATTTTGGCATTGGTCTGGGATTGAATCTTTGCAAAGAAATCATTCAATTATTTAAAGGAACCATTTCCGTAAAAAGTGAACTGGGCACCGGAACCACTGTTTATTTTGATTTGAATTTAACGCTGTTGTCATGAAGGAAAACCAACCATCCATCAGATTTCTTTTGGGAGATGATCATCACATCGTGCGCCAGGGTCTGGAACTTGTTATTCAAGACTTACACGAAAATGCGCAGATTATCCATGCCTCAAGCCTGCAGCAAATCCGGGAGTATGCAGGCAATCAGCCGTTTGATCATGCTGTGCTGGACGCTCAGTTTCCGGATGGAAATTCCCTGCACCTCATCCCGGAGCTTAAACACTTACAGCCCGAACTGAAAATAATGGTCTTTACCAGTTTTGAAGAAGAAGATCATGCCCTGAAATTTCTGGACGCCGGCGCAGATGGTTTCCTGAGCAAACTAAGTACCGAAACAGAGATACGCAACGCATTAGAAAAAATGGTTCAGGAGGGATTTTATCATTCTGAAATCATCCGGAAATTAAAGAAAATTTCTGCACGGAATCCAAAATTAATCAATCCCCTGCATCAGCTTTCTGAGCGCGAACTTCAGATTGCGGAACTCTACGCCCTTGGTCATGGCAACCTGGAGATATCCAATGCGCTTTCGCTGAAACCCAATACCATCAGTACCTTTAAAAAAAGAATTTTTGAAAAGCTGAACGTTCAGAACATGCTGGAACTGGCAGAAATTGTAAAAACGCATGCGCCCCATAGGCTCTGAGTGTAGAAAATGTTCTACAAAATCTTAGATAAAGCTCTACAAAATAATTGAACTGCTGGCTTCATTTTCCCATTACTGTACCGGTAATATTTAAATGTGGAATATGAAGAAAAGTATAGCAGTACAAACGGAATTTTCTCAGATTGAACAGCTGTCCTGGCTTTCGAAACTTAAAAATTTAAGAAAAAGAGATTTTGGAATTCTGATCGGCGTACAGATTTTAATGTTCAGTGCTATATATGCGCTGAATAATTTCCGGCCGTACTTTGAGGAATTACATTTTCGCAGAATGGAGACGATGGCCGGACAAATTCTGGTTTTCTTCCTGCTGGCGGTTCTGGCATTTCAGATTGCCTTTCTGATTTATATTGCCTGGCTTTTTGTGAAATACAAACCCACCGGTTCTGTAGCCGATGATGATCTGCCGGTATGCACCATTATAGTCCCGGCATATAATGAAGGAAGACTGGTGTATGATACGCTGAAAAGCATTGCAGCATGCAATTATCCGCCGGAGAAACTGGAAATTATGGCGATAGATGATGGCAGCAAAGACGATACCTGGTACTGGATAAACAGAGCCAATGAGGATCTGGGCCATATACTGACCGTCTACCAACAACCTGAAAACCGCGGGAAACGGCATGCTTTGCACAGAGGATTTACCACAGGACGGGGTGAAATTTTCATCACCATAGACAGTGATTCTGTGGTAGAACAAGATACCCTCAGAAATCTGGCAAGCCCATTTGTGAAAGATCAGAATACAGGTGGCGTAGCCGGAAATGTTAAAGTGCTGAACAAAAATCAGGGGATTATACCCAAAATGCTCAATGTAAGTTTCGTGTTCAGTTTTGAATTTATACGTTCAGCACAGAGTTCCTTGGGTTTCGTGCTCTGCACACCGGGCGCACTCTCTGCCTACCGCAAGGAGGCGGTAATGAATTGCTTGGAAGACTGGATTGAGCAGAAATTCATGGGCAATTACGCCACCATAGGCGAAGACCGGGCCATGACAAACCTGATCCTGAAGCAGGGTTACGATGTTAAATTTCAGAAAAATGCCAATGTACTCACCAACACCCCCACCGGATTTAGAAATCTGCACAAAATGTTTACCAGATGGGGCCGCAGTAATGTGCGGGAAACACTGATGATGAATAGTTTCATTTTCAAAGACTTCAGAAAGAAGAATAAGGCGGGAGCCAGATTTATTTATATGAATCAGTGGGTTAAACTGCTTCTGGTCTATCCCATGACAATTCTGATGCTGTATTTTCTGTTTACCCACCCGCTGCTGTATCTGAGCTCTGCCCTTACGGCTACGTTTATATTCTCCAGCATACAGATGTTCTTTTTCTCCAGCCGGTATAATTTTGTCGATGCCCTTTGGGCCTATCCGTACAGTGTATTCTATATGTTTGCATTGTTCTGGATTTCACCCTTTGCCATTGCAACCGTTAAGAACGGGCGCTGGCTTACCCGATAGCACCCAACATCACTATATATTCCGGAACCGTTCTGTCTTTTGGCAGGGCGGTTCTTTTTGGTCTGTAAAGTAAAAAATCCTGCCCGGGAGGCAGAATTTGGTATTCATCTATATTCAAAGATTATTGCACCGGCTTTGGCGGACGCATTTTGTACTGATAACTGTGCAGGGTTTTCAGGAAATTTTCCAGATCGGTAAGCTCCGATTCGGAAAGATCCAGTTTTTCCAGCATTGCAGATTTGGTTGGCGCCAGAGGATTATCGCGGTCTCTTTTTTCATTGGGCATACCGGCATTATACATATTGATTACGCCGCGGATGTGCGGAAATAGTCCGTTGTGCATATACGGTGCGGTCTGAGAAACCTCTCGCAGAGTAGGAGTCTTGAATTTACCTACATCCTCAGGTTTTTTGCTGATGTTATAGAGTCCCAGATCTTCATATTCCCTGCCGAAATATGTAAGTCCCAGGTTATGGAATTTCTGATCAGAGAAATACGGAGAATTGTGACAATTGATGCAATTGGCCTTGGTACGGAACAGGT
Organism: Chryseobacterium sp. MFBS3-17; assembly: GCF_020687745.1. Classification (GTDB taxonomy): domain Bacteria; phylum Bacteroidota; class Bacteroidia; order Flavobacteriales; family Weeksellaceae; genus Marnyiella. The sequence continues at coordinate 259,462 of NZ_JAJEWK010000012.1, read as the reverse complement.
GCAGACCGTTGATTTCTGAATCCGATAAAGCATCTTTTTTGCCGGAAATAAATTTATCAAAACGTGACTGCGGGCTCACCAGGGTTCTTTCGAAGGTGGCAATTGCTTTGGTAATGTTCTCTTCAGTAATTTTTTCATCGCCAAATGCATTTTTAAAATGTTCCCGGTAACCTTTGATTCTGGCAATCCTTTTTACCGCAAGACGGGAGTGAAAATTCATTTCCACCGGATCTTCAATAGGTCTCCTCACCTGCTCTTCCAGTGTAGCCGTTATTGCTGACCGCAATGTCGTTGATGACCAGCTGGGTTCCGAAGGCTTTGTTCCCGAAATCCTCGGCATCGGGCACAGAATAAAAAGGGGTTTCGCCGGTGGCTGTACGCAGAACAATGTTTTTCATCTCTGTATGCGCCATCGGTTTGATGAACTGCCCCGGCAGTTGCTGCAGCACATCTCCCAGAGAAAACGACTGAATCTTCTGAAGGGCTTCTTCCTTGATTTCTATTTCTGAAAAATTCTTCTTTCTGGCCGAAAGTTCCACCTCTTTAATCCGGATGGAGGCCATCTGCATTTCTACAGAAATTCCCGAAGCAGGAGGCGTGGTATAGGTTTTACGTTCTTCCAGCAATCCGGCACGCGAAAATAAAACGGTCTCATTTGCATGATACCGGATTGAGAAGTTACCGGACTGGTCTGTCACGGTCCAGATACCGGTGTTTTCAATACCTACCTTCACTCCTGAGATGGGTTTACGCTGGTCGGCATCTACCACAACACCACTCAGCGTCTGGGCATTTAGCGATATTGCCACCCATTGAAAAACAAAAAGGAGAATCTTTTTATTCAATTTAACAATTTTTGGCAAAGTTATTTATAATTCTTCTAAATAAGAATAAGAAAAACCAGAAACAGCAAATTAAAGCAGAGCAACACCTTAGTCCGCAACACAAATCATCACCAGTTTCAATAAATTATTAATTGATTTTCAACAAGTTAATCTACAACACCGTACGTGAAAAACATCATCAACAGAATGAATAATTTTTATTCACAAAAAAGATGAGTAGTGCGACAAGATGTAAAATCAGCACTTTTTACTCTTAAAATTAGAAAAAAAATCAAATGAATTGCAGGCAAGATTCAGGCGCCCTTACTGTTTTCCCTGTAGTCTTCCAACACACTGAGTTGTTCCCGGTTGCCCCTCTGTACCTGAGTTTCAGAATCGGCCGACATGCTGTTTTTCAGTTTCAGCACTGCGGGGATTACAGAACCCAGGGTGACGCCGGGAATCTCCAGCGAAGAACGGATGTCATCTGAGATGAGATAATTGGCTACACTTTTGTGAATATAGCCCATGCTTTTCTTCATCAAATCCAGTTTCAGGAGGCTCACGGGGGTATTCTCATGAATGAGCGCATCAGCCAGAGACGCTGAATCCGAATCTGGCGGTGCCTGATAGGCGGTCCAAAATTTGAAAAAAGACAGTGCCTGCCGGCGGTTTTCGGGAATCAGCTCTGCCGGAACGCCCAGAAGCCATGTGACATATTTCCAGAGGTGGAAAACGCCCGCCTCCTCTTCCGCACTTACCGGGAAATTCAGCTTTTCCAATCCGTAAACAAAGTATAAAGTAAATGCGATATTGGTGGCAATCATGTCGGCAGTATTCAGCGGGGTACCGTACTGTTCTGCATCCCAGTCCGGATATTTTTTCACAATCATTAACCGTGATGCCGAATGGATGAAACGGGTTCGCAAAGCAACATCCATTCTCATTTGCGCAGCATTTTCAGTACTGCGCGAAACTTCTACCCAGAATCCCAGCGTATGGTAGAGCCGGTGTACCGCACCTTTCTCCAGTGCGCCGGTTGCCACCAGTGGTTTGGTAAGATTGGCAAAATAATATCCGCCCAGCAGCGCAAAATTTCTCAGCACCAAAAGTCCCATTACGCCACTCCGCTGACAAAGCCTGCTCCCGGATTGTATAAGTTCCCGATTTACCCAGTGAGGCAAGATATTACAGGAACTGCGCAGTACGGCAAAATCTTCCGGAATTTTTGCATTGGGATTCCCGTGAAGATTTTTCATGATGTCACCAAAAGAACCCTCGGCCAGCCATTTCTGTACAAGGCGGTCTGCTTCGCGGTCGTAATCAAAGAAAAGTTCAGAATCGTATGCTGACTGCAGCGTTTCGGGAGCAATGCCGGCCCAGTTCAGAAAATCTTTGCCATTGCCGGTGGTCCAGAATGCGTGGTTGTCTTTCAGGGATATGTTCATGTTTAAAAATCAACTGGCGAGAAGGCTTCAAATTCCCCGCCATTTTTGGGGGTGGCTCTTTGGGCGGTCTTTAGGTTTTGGAAAAAACCGATTCCAGAAAGTAATCACCTTTTTGCTTGTTTTGACATAGAATATCGTAACGGCTGCCCTAATTATTCGTTTTTGTAAGTGTCAAATTTTTCAAATGAAACTACACCAAAATCTTGTACCGTTTTTAAGTTATCATTGTCTTTTACTAATGCTTCTGCATCGGGGTCGTCACTGTCGTTAAGCTTGTAACTTATGAAATGGTCTTCGTAAAGAAACCAATTTTTCTTGTCTTGTCAAATTTGAAAGTGATTGTCTTTTCCCAATGTTGTCCACCTGCAATGCCGTGTTCAATTAAAACATTTCCGTTTTGTATTGTTGTCCCTACAAACGGGTCGCCAAACATTCCACCACAATCAATGCACTCAACAATATTGTCATTTCTAATTGCAAGTTTGTATGAGCCGTCTGATTGCCCTAAAAGCAAAAGTAATGGTCGTTTGTCTGTACCGAAAGGATTAGTGTTTTTTTCATTTATTTTGTATTTAAATTAAAATTTTGTTTTAGACAATATATCTGTCTTATCCTCCTATAGATTGACTTTTTTAGTTAGTCAATCAAATGTAACCAAAATATTTTGTTCATCAGCATAAATACGACCGCTTCAAAGCACGGTCAGATCAGACACTGCTGAAAGATAATACGCCGTAATTTTTGCCATCAACGGAAGGTACGGACAGGTCACTCCTACGGAGCTGGGATGATTTTTCTGAGTTTTTTCTATTCACAGTCCGCTCCTCCGGAGCTGAATCGAAAATGCATCGGCACTACTGCAGGCAGCAGAAAACCCGAACAGTCCGCTCCTCCGGAGCGGTCCGGTTCCGAAAAGTGTCCCGAATCATCCGTAAAACCGTCTGTCTGGCAAAAAAAATTCCCTGCCTCAACATAGCCCGGATGGCAGCGGCATCCTTTTTGGGCGCATGAGCGGAGCCGAATGCACCCAAAAAGATACAGCGTACAGCCGGTAGGTCAAGTGTAAGGCAACGGTGCCGTGTGTGCTCCTAAAAAATCCCCTACATTTCACCGTTCTATTTCCCGAGATGATGCTTTTACCCGAAGAACAGCACAAAAAAGGACAAGCCCGGGCCTGTCCTTTATCAAAATCAGTTGAAACTGAAATTTTACATGTGAATTGCAATTTTTGCAGTGGCATCCAGTGCCGCCTCTTTTATGGCTTCTGCAAATGTAGGGTGCGCATGGCTCATGCGGGCAATGTCTTCTGCACTGGCACGGAATTCCATAGCCGTAACCGCCGCCGCAATCATGTCTGCCGCTCTGGCACCAATCATGTGTACGCCCAGAACCTCATCCGTTTTTTCGTCTGCCAGAATCTTGATAAATCCGTCTACATCTCCGGACGCACGGCTTCTGCCCAGTGCCCGCATCGGGAAGTTACCGGCTTTATACGCCACGCCTTCTTCTTTCAGCTGTTCTTCTGTTTTACCTACAGCAGCTACTTCCGGCCAGGTATAGACCACACCCGGAATCAGATTGTAGTTGATGTGTGGTTTTTGTCCGGCAAGCTGCTCGGCCACCATCACCCCTTCTTCTGATGCTTTATGCGCCAGCATGGCTCCGGCCACTACATCACCGATGGCGTAAATGTTCGACACATTGGTCTGCAGGTGATCGTTGGTTTTTACGCGGCCTCTTTCGTCGAGCTCCACCCCGGCTTTTTCCAGCGCCAGACCGTCTGTATAAGGTCTTCTGCCTACGGAAACCAGTACATAATCTCCTTCCAGAACCACCTCGGCACCTTTTTTATCTTTTGCGGTCACTTTTACCGTATCGCCATTGCGTTCCACAGACTGCACGCCGGTAGAAAGATTGAACCTCATGCCTTGTTTTCTCAGGACTTTATTCAGTTCTTTGGACAATGCGCCGTCCATGGTCGGGATAATCTTATCCATGAATTCTACCACGGTAACCTCTGCACCCAGACGTTTGTACACCGATCCCAGTTCCAGACCAATGACCCCGCCCCCTATAACAATCATATGCTTCGGGATTTCTTTCAGCTTCAGGGCTTCGGTAGAAGTAATGATTCTTTCCTTGTCCACGGTAATGAACGGCAATGAGCTTGGCTTGGAGCCGGTAGCAATAATGGTATACTTCGATTCCAGAATTTCTGAGGAACCGTCGTTTTTGGTCACTTTAATCTGAGTGGCAGACTCAAAACTTCCCACCCCTTCAAAGACGGTGATCTTGTTTTTATCCATCAGGAACTGAATTCCTTTGGTGGTCTGCTCTACCACTTCATCTTTTCTGGCAATCATCCGGCTGATGTCTGCTACAGGTTCGTTGATGATGATTCCGTGGTTGGCAAATTGATGTGCTGCATTTTCGAAATGCTCAGAGCTGTCCAGCAGTGCTTTAGAGGGAATACAACCCACATTGAGACAGGTACCGCCCATGGTAGGGTACTTTTCTATAATAGCAGTTTTGAAACCTAACTGTGCACAACGGATGGCGGCCACATACCCACCGGGACCCGAACCGATAACGGTAACATCAAATTGACTCATTTTATTTTTGTTTGATTTTTATTGATAGCATTAAAAGTTGCACAAAATTACGAAAAATTTTGCCTTACGAGCCCACGGAGTTCCAGAGATTTTTCAGGAGGACTGAAAAAGATGATTCAGATTTTTTCTGGGCAGCCGGGAACCTGCTCTCCGCTATTACTCCTCCAGCTGCCCCACGGCAAAAACCATAAGGTAACCATTGAAACCATGGGGCAACTGTGCGGGGTAGCCGCTGCGATCAGGGCTGGTTACGCAAAGCCTTCCGAAAGCGTACTCAGTCTCAGGCAGGCGGTTTCTTCAGATGCCGGGGATTCTTTTTGAGCCGCGCGCCGCAGGCGCGCGGCTCATTCCTCACAAAAAAAAGAATGCACGCTTAATTCCCATCAAAAACGAAGGTAAGGCCTCATCTACCGTCAAAATAAGACCGGCAACATCTCATCTCTTTGAAAAAATCAACTGCAGTCCACAAAAAATATCAGCCACTCTAAACCTTCATCATAAAGGCTAACCTTCTCTCATTTCTTACTACCAATACATATGGCAACGTCTCAACTCCAGAAAAAGGTCAGCCACCCATCATTGCTCATAAAGGAGGTCGGCCGCAACCCGCTCCCACAAGTGAAAATTCAGATCACCATCTTCACAAAAGAACTTCAATCACCCGTCATTGCTCATAAAAAAGGTCGGCCGCAGCTGCGCTGCGGCCGACCTCTGTCTCCTTCCGGTCACACTACCCACATTTCGAACTTCCGCAGTTCTTACAGGTGAGGCAGCCTTCCTGATACATCACCTGATCCGAGCCACAGCTGGAACAACTGCCGGAGGCATGGGTACCATCAGCAATATACCGTTTCAGCGCACGGGCTACACCGGCTTTCCAGTTGTTGATGGATTCAGAATCCAACTCCATCCGGTTAATGAGTTCCACCACGTTTTCAATCGGCATCCCGTGTCTCAGTGTTCCGGAAATCAGCTTGGCATAGTTCCAGAATTCAGGCTTAAATTTATGGGAAAGACCTTCGATTGTGGTTTTGTAACCCCGGAGGTTGGTAAACTGAAAATCATAGCGGGAATCACCGTTTTCATCCCGGTTTTTAATGATTAAACCTTCATTCACCCATCTGGGCAGCAGAATACCCTCTTCGTCATCTGCCAGTCCGGTGAAAATCTCGTACGGCTTGCCGTCTATAAGTCCTACAAAGGCAATCCACTTTTCTTTATTATTCTGAAAGCGCACTACATCGGCCTTCAGGGTCTGCGGTCGTTTCGTAGGAAATGCCGACGAAAGCAACTCCTGGCTCTCCTCCTTTTTCTCATCGCTGGCAATCAAAACTCCCGAGCGGGAACCGTCGCGATACACCGTGACGCCCTTGCACCCTACTTCCCACGCTTTGATGTAAAGCTGATTCACGAGTTCTTCGGTGGCATCATTCGGGATATTAATGGTTACAGAGATGGAATGATCTACCCATTTCTGGATGGCTCCCTGCATTTCTACTTTGCTGAGCCAGTCCACATCATTGGATGTCGCTTTGTAATACGGCGACGCTTCTATAATTTTATTGATTTCGTCCTGGGTATATTTCTTGTCAGTATCGATGTCATTGACCTCCATCCATTGTTTGAAACGGTGATGGAATACCAGATACTCTTCCCAGGAATCGCCTACTTCATCCACAAAATCCACGCGGACATCCCGGTCATTGGGATTTACTTTTCTTCTTCTTTTGTACACAGGAAGAAAGACGGGTTCAATTCCGGAGGTGGTCTGAGACATGAGGGAGGTGCTGCCGGTAGGCGCAATGGTAAGGAGCGCGATATTACGACGGCCGTATTTTTGCATCTCTTTATACAGTTTGGGATCTGCTTCCTTGATGCGGCGTACAAATGGATTCTTAGACTCTCTTTTGGCATCGTAAATCGCAAATGCACCCCGTTCCTTTGCCATATCAACAGAAGAACGGTAAGCTGCCAGCGCCAGAGTTTTGTGCACCAGGGTAGAAAATTCATTCCCTTCCTTGCTGCCGTACTGTATATTGAGTGCCGCCAGCATATCGCCCTCTGCAGTGATTCCCACACCGGTTCTGCGGCCTTCTATAGTTTTATGGCGGATTTTGGTCCAGAGGTTTCTTTCGGTCGCTTTTATTTCATCACTTTCGGCATCGGAATCGATTTTCTGAAGAATGGCGTCAATTTTTTCTATTTCCAGGTCAATGATGTCATCCATCATCCGCTGTGCATAACCTACATGCTCACGGAAAAGGTCGAAGTTAAACTTCGCATGAGAAGTGAACGGGTTTTCCACATACGAGAAGAGGTTCACGGCCAGCAGGCGACAGGAGTCATACGGACACAGCGGAATTTCACCGCATGGATTAGTAGAAACGGTTTCATAACCCAGATCTGCGTAGCAGTCCGGCAAGGACTCGCCTACGATGGTATCCCAGAACAATACGCCCGGCTCAGCAGATTTCCAGGCATTATGAATGATTTTCTTCCAAAGGTCGGTAGCCTTTATCTCTTTCTGAAACTTCGGATTTTTACTGTGTATCGGGTATTTCTGCACATAATTTTCATCCTGAACCACGGCTTTCATGAATGCATCATCTATGCGTACGGAAATATTGGCACCCGTAATCTTTCCTTGCTCTAGTTTGGCATTTACAAAGTCTTCGGAGTCGGGATGGTTAACGGAAACTGAGAGCATCAGTGCCCCTCGCCGGCCGTCCTGAGCCACTTCGCGGGTAGAATTGGAATAACGCTCCATAAATGGAACCAGTCCTGTAGAGGTAAGTGCCGAATTTTTTACGGGAGAACCTTTCGGGCGGATGTATGATAAATCATGTCCCACGCCGCCGCGTCTTTTCATGAGCTGCACCTGCTCTTCATCTATTTTCATGATGCTGCCATAGGAATCACTGTCCCTGCCACTTCCGATGACAAAGCAATTGGACAATGACGCAATCTGAAAATTATTCCCGATGCCGGTCATGGGGCTTCCCTGCGGGATGATGTAGGTAAAGTTTTTGATGAGATCAAAAATTTTCTTTTCGGAAAGCGGATGGGCATATTTTGCCTCCACCCGGGCAATTTCAGAGGCAATGCGCCTGTGCATATCTGCCGGAGTCCGCTCATAGATGTTGCCGTCAGAGTCCTTCAGTGCATACTTACTGACCCACACTTTCGCTGCGAGGTCATCTCCGCCAAAGTACTCCAGGGTAGCTTCATAGGCATCCTCATGTGTAAAAACCTTATTCTTTTTTGATGAAATCTCTGCTTCCATAATTATATTTTTCAAGGGATAAAATTACAACAGAAATTCCATAATTCAAAAAGTTTACAGATTATAAAACGTATCTATTTGATTTTCAGATACATATAATTTATATAACTTCAAAAAGTGTGCAAATTTTGAAAAATAAAATTTTATAAAGTAAAAAAAGTGTAAATAAATTTGAGAATCAGTTAAAATATGAAGTAAATAAACCTTCAAACTGATTCAGGATGATGTCCCGGGAAAAACGGGATTTTATGGAATTTCGGATCGCTTCTTTATCCCGGGGCCGGGCAAGTGCACTGATCAATCTTTCTGCAAATTCCCGATGAAGGTGAATTTCTGCAATCTCGCCATTCACGCCCTCCTGAATAATCTCATTAATTCCGCCCGGACAATTATTGGCCAGCGAATAGACGCCGCAGGCACCGGCTTCCAGTAAAACATTGGGAAAACCTTCATACCGGGACGAAAGCACAAATAAATCAGCATATTTCAGAAAGCGGTAAGGATTTTTTTGCTGCCCGTGGAAGATTACATTGACCAGTTTCATATCGTCCTTCATCTGGTGAAGCAAGTTCTTATCAGCACCATCGCCCAGAATATGCAGTTTCAGCGGTTCGTTTCTCAAGAAATGGAATACTTTCAACAGTTCATCAAACCCCTTTCTGGCAGAAAGATTACCGATGGCAACAACATTTTTATGATTTCCCTGGAAACTTTCTGGGCGCTCAGAAATTTTTAGCTGCGCATCAATAAAATCAAAATCTACCGGATTGTTGATTTTGACCAGTTTTTCTTTTTTAATATTGAAATTTTGCTCCAGATCCTGCTGCATGTCATCACTCTGGCAGATGATTTTGTGATAATTATTATAGAATTTATAAAAAAAACGGATTTCCCTGCGTTTCACATGCTGTGATACCACGTTGGTCTCTCGGGCTATAAATCGGGTTGCGGGGAACATTTTAATAAACAACGACAGATAGGCATTTACCTCTCCAAATCCGCAGAAAACAATGTCCGGTTTACGGCGTTTTATTTCCAGTAAAATAGGTTTCAGTGAATAGCGAATCCGCGGCGTCCTGATGTCAATAATTTCCACATCTTCTTTCAGAATATCCAGATAACCGCCCTGTTTGCGCAACAAGAGAATCTTTGGCTCAAAAATCGTGCGCGGAAGATGATTGGCAATGGTGGTGACAATCCGTTCGGCACCGCCGGTTTCCAGATCTGGTAAAATAAAAATAATGGAAATTTTCTTCATAAGTGAACGGTCAAAAACCGTACGAATTTACAATAAATCCCACGAAAGGCTCCAAAAAACGCGGGTGACATCTTTCATCTGAAAGCCGTTTCAGTTGGCCACATCGCTGATGAATTTGATTCTTAGCATTCGTACTTCCTCATCACTCAGTTCATCGCCAAACTCGGCCAGCAGCACTTTCATGGAATCGCTTTCGCTTTCGTTCATAAATTCCATAAATTCATCTACAATATCTTCGTCAAAGTTTTCTTCAATATAATAATCGATATTCAGTTTGGTTCCCTGGTACACAATGCGCTCCATCTCTTTCAGAAGGTCGTCCATAGAGAGGTTTTTTGCCTTGGCAATGTCTTCCAGATCTATTTTCTTATCGGTATTCTGAATGATGAAGACTTTATGTGAGGATTTATTGGCCACCTGTTTCAGAACCATATCCTGCGTACGTTCTATATGGTGCTCATCCACATAATTTTTGATGAACTCGGCAAAATCTTTTCCGAATTTTTTAGCCTTACCATCGCCTACGCCGTACACTTTTCCGATTTCTTCAATGGTCACCGGATACTGCACGGTCATATCTTCCAGGCTGGGATCCATAAATACCGTGTAGGGCGGAATGCCGTGCTTTTTTGCCACAGATTTCCGGAGATCTTTCAGCTGATCAAACAAGACCTTGTCCAGTCCGCCGCCCTGCTGCACCTGTACCTGATCAGAATCTGCCTTGGTTTGCGCCAGGTCATACTGCCGGTCCTCGGCAATCATAAACAGCGTTTTGTCCTTGCCGTCTATCATATCCTCACCTTTCTCCGTCACCTTCAGCACCCCATAGGTTTCGATATCCTTTTGCAGAAAATTCTGCACGGTAGCCTGCCGGATAATGGATTTCCAGAAGTTTTCCTCCTGGTCTTTACCCACCCCGAAATGAGGCGTTGTTTCCAGTTTATAGGATTTGGTCACGGAATTCTCTTTTCCTACGATCACAGAAATTAAATCTTTGGTTTTGAATTTCTCATCCAGATCTTTGGTGACCTTCAGTACAATTTTCAGTTCTTTGGTACAGTCTTTCAGCGTGGGCGGATTCACGGAATTATCGCACATCTGCGCACCGGCACCATTTACCGGATCAAATTGTTCACCGAAATAGTACAAAATATACTGTCGCCTGCTCATGGAAGTTTCGGCATAACCTACCACCTCATTCAGCAGCTGCAGCCCGATTTCCCGTTCAGAAACAGGCTTCTGCGCCAGAAATTTTTCCAGTTTTTCAATATCTTTAGGATCATAGAAAGCCAGACAGATTCCCTCGCCGCCGTCACGTCCTGCCCTGCCGGTTTCCTGGTAGTAGCTTTCCAGTGATTTTGGAATATCATAATGGATGACAAAGCGTACATCGGGCTTATCAATCCCCATCCCAAAAGCAATGGTGGCTACAATGACATCACATTCTTCCATCAGGAATTTATCCTGATTGGCCACCCGGGTTTTCTGATCCAGACCTGCGTGATAGGGCAATGCATTAATCCCGTTAACCTGCAGCAGTTGTGCGAACTCCTCTACTTTGCGGCGGCTCAGACAGTACACAATTCCCGATTTCCCCTCATGTTTGTTGATGAACTTTACAATCTCCTTATCTACATTCACTTTGGGTCTTACCTCGTAAAAGAGGTTGGGACGGTTAAAGCTTTCCTTGAAAACAACTGCACTGGTCATGCCCAGAGTTTTCTGGATATCGTCTTGCACCTTTGGTGTGGCGGTTGCGGTAAGGGCGATCACCGGTACTTTGGCAATTTTGTCAATGATCAGTTTCAGATTACGGTATTCCGGCCGGAAATCATGCCCCCATTCCGAAATACAGTGTGCTTCATCTATGGCGACAAAGGAAATATTGGCTTCCTTCAGAAACTCGAGATATTCTTCTTTAATCAGTGATTCCGGAGCCACATATAATAATTTAGTACGTCCGGATTTTATATCGTCAAAAACCTGTTTGGTCTGTGTTTTATTAAGCGATGAATTTAAAACGTGTGCCACCCCCGACTCAGAAGACAGCCCGTTTACAGCGTCTACCTGATTTTTCATGAGCGCAATAAGCGGTGAAACCACAATTGCTGTACCTTCAGAGATGATTGCCGGCAACTGATAACAGAGGGATTTACCTCCGCCGGTAGGCATCAGCACAAAAACGTCATTTCCCTGCATCAGGGTTTGTATAATTTTTTCCTGCTGCCCTTTAAAAGTTGAAAACCCAAAATATTTCTTTAATTCTTTAGATAAATCGGTGTTTTTTGTATTCATTTTCAATTTTCTTTTTACGGTAGTGCTTATTTTTGCACGGTAAACCGATTTCTTTTTAAGTCAAACATCATTTCGTGAAAATCATCTAAATTTGTTTTCTAAATTTGCACATATTCCAAAGTTAGGAAATAAAACTCATTATTGAAAAAATTGATTCACTATTTTGAACAAAAAAATAACCGGATTCTTATATTGAACAATTTTTAATATCATTCATAACCTGATAAATGAACCAAGACCCCATACTGCGAATGGCCAAAGAGGCCCTGTCTGTTGAAATTTCTGAACTGGAAAGCCTGAGAGACCGCCTGGATGACCAATTTCTGCAAGCAGTACATCTCATCCGCTCTGCCACAGGCAAACTGATTGTGGTGGGCATTGGCAAATCTGCCCACGTTGGAAACAAAATTGTAGCCACATTAAACTCCACCGGGACACCGGCGCAGTTTCTCCATGCATCTGAAGCGCTGCACGGTGATCTTGGCGTCATCCAGAAAACAGATGTGGTGCTGTGTATTTCCAATTCCGGAAATTCACCGGAGATTGTCAACCTGCTGCCTTTCCTGAAGGATTATTCAGCGGCACTGATTGGCATGACCGGTAATCTGAACTCCAGACTGGCAGAATTTTCGGAAGTAGTACTCAATACTTATGTGGCCAAAGAGGCCTGCCCCATCAAACTGGCGCCTACCAGCTCTACCACGGTACAAATGGCGCTGGGCGACGCGCTGGCAGTGTGTCTGATGAATCTGAATGACTTCCGGGAACAGGATTTTGCCAGATTTCACCCCGGCGGCAGCTTAGGGAAAAATCTTACGGCCAAAGTGGAACAATTTCTTTCGCCGCAAAAACCGCAGGTCCCGGAAGATGCCACCATCCGTGAAATCATCATCTCTGTAAGCGCGTCCACCCACGGCATCACCGTAGTGACCCAAGGCAAAGAAATAACCGGCGTGATTACCGATGGTGACCTTAGGAGGATGCTGATGAGCGAACAGGATGTTTCCACCCTCACAGCAAAAGATATTATGAGTAAAAATCCGAAAAGCGTGGACAAAAATGACCTGGCCAAAGAAGCCATGCACATTTTAAAAGAGAAAAACATCGGTCAGCTTATTGTGACAGATCAGGGCAATTACCACGGAATTATAGACCTGCACCGGCTGCTGGACGAAGGAATTAATTAAGAAAAAAATAAAAAATCAATACTGAAGAGCGAAAAAATGAGTGCAGGAAAAGACATGTCTTTTATGGGACACATCGGCGAATTAAGAGGTCATCTTATCCGCTGTATCATTGCCATTATCATTGGCGGCCTAATCGTAGGGTTTAATATAGAATGGATTATGGACCACATTTTCTTTGGTCCGGTGCGCAATGATTTTCCTACGTTTCGGGTGGTCAACCTCATTTCCCAGCAACTGGCCGGCGAAAACGCAATCGTCCTTCCGGATGATTTCCCGATCCGCGTGCAGAAGCTGTATCAGCAATTCAATGTGATGATGTCTGTATCGGTCATTGGTGGCGTAGTAGTGGCATTTCCGTATATTGTGTGGGAACTCTGGCGTTTTGTTTCGCCGGCCCTCCATCCCAGAGAACGTAAAAATTCAGCCATACTCATCAATTCCGTATGGATTCTTTTTCTGCTGGGGATTCTGAGCGGATATTTTCTGATTTTACCATTTGCCATCAATTTTGCGGTACTTTTTAAAATTTCAGACATCATTGAGCCTTTATATGACCTCTCAGATTATACGGCACTGTTCTTTCAGATTGTTCTGGGCATGGGAATTGTATTTCTGTTTCCGGTAATAGTGTATTTTCTGACCACCATTGGCATTCTGACCCCGAAATTCCTGAAAACATACCGCAGACACGCCATCGTACTCATTATGGTAATTGCGGCAGTAATAACGCCTGCAGATGTGATGAGCATGTTTATGGCCGCTATTCCGCTGCTTATTTTATTTGAATTCAGCATTGCTCTGTGTGCCAGAACCTACAAACGCATCCAGAAAGAGCAGCAAAAGAACAACCCTCCTACAGAGGTGCAGGAGGCCTAATGAATTTTGCATACTCCAGATTGGGCGTGATTGGGCGGAACAGAGTCTTTTCTGTTCTGCGAAATTGCATACCTTTGCATCTTTAAAAATGAAGACAAAATGAACCCATTTATTGAAGAACTGAAATGGCGCGGACTTTACGCTGACATGATGCCCGGTACAGAAGAACAACTGAACAAGGAAATGACGACGGCGTACATCGGGTTTGACCCTACTGCAGATTCACTGCATATCGGGAGTCTGATACCGATTAAAATCCTCGCACATTTTCAGCAGCACGGCCACAAACCGATTGCACTGGTGGGCGGCGCTACCGGTATGATTGGTGATCCGTCCGGAAAATCCATTGAAAGAAACCTTTTAGACGAGGCGACGCTGAATCATTATGTGGACTGCCTGAAAAATCAGTTGTCTAAATTTCTGAAATTTGACGGCAGTGAGGCCAATAATGCTGAACTGGTGAATAATTATGACTGGATGAAGGAATTTAGCTTTCTGGATTTCATCCGTGATGTGGGCAAAAACATCACCGTAAACTATATGATGGCCAAAGATTCCGTAAAGAAAAGAATCACGGGTGAAGGTGGCGCAGAAGGGATGAGTTTCACAGAATTCACGTATCAGCTGATACAGGGTTACGATTTCCTGCACTTGTACCGACATAAAAATGTAAGACTGCAAATGGGTGGCTCTGACCAGTGGGGCAATATTACGACGGGTACAGAACTGATTCGCCGGAAAGCTCAGGGCGAAGCGTTTGCACTCACCGTTCCATTGATTACAAAAGCAGACGGCTCTAAATTCGGGAAATCTGAAGGTGGCGAGAATTACTGGCTGGATCCCAAGCGTACATCCCCTTATAAATTCTATCAGTTCTGGGTGAATTCATCTGATGCTGATGCCGAGCGTTTCATTAAGTTCTACACTTTTCTGAGCAAAGAAGAAATAGAGGCGCTGATTGCAGACCACCTTACGGCTCCGCATGAGCGCAAACTGCAAAAAAAACTGGCAGAAGAAGTTACCGTGTGGGTACACAACCGCGAAGAATATGAAAAAGCGGTAAAAGCTTCAGAAATTCTGTTTGGAAGAAGTACCGCAGAAGATTTGGTTCAGCTGGATGAAGCCACATTTCTGGAAGTTTTTGAGGGCGTTCCTCAGAAAGAGATTGACCGCCAGGAAGTCATCGGCAGCAATATCATAGACCTGATCTCTGAGCAATCCGGATTTCTGAAATCCAAAGGGGAAGCCAGAAGAGAACTTCAACAGAACGCCATTTCGGTGAACAAGGAAAAAGTAAATGACACTTTCCAGGTTCATGAAAAAGATTTGATAGACGGCCAATTCTTACTCCTGCAAAAAGGTAAGAAGAATTACTTTATTGTGAAGGCTGTATAACACAGCCGGAGACCAAAAAAGAATCCCGAACCATGCAGGTCCGGGATTAATTTTATCTGAGAATCAGTCTTATTTCTTAAAATCAAATACGGTTTCAGCCAGTAGGTTAAGCCCTTTTGCCGTATCTGTAGCCTTCATTTCGCCATTGATCATAATATTGACAATCAGTTCAGAATCCGAATCCACACCATCACCGATGGCAGACAGATGCACCGCCCCTTTGGAAGTGTGTACTATTTGTGGCTCACTGTTCCACGTAGTTGGGGTACTGGGAATATTGAACTGAGTACTCTGCACGGTACCCACCTGAGTAATGATTGCATCTACATTAACACCCGTACTGTACTTCACCTGAAACTGTACATTGACACTTTCATTGGGATCCTCTTCGCGATCTTTACAA
This sequence comes from Chryseobacterium sp. MFBS3-17, assembly GCF_020687745.1. Taxonomy (GTDB): domain Bacteria; phylum Bacteroidota; class Bacteroidia; order Flavobacteriales; family Weeksellaceae; genus Marnyiella. The sequence continues at coordinate 243,881 of NZ_JAJEWK010000012.1, read as the reverse complement.
GAAGTAACCGTGCTGAAAAGTGACACAGAAAGAACCAGCGCCATACTGAAGGCAAGAAATTTTCCGGAAAGAATTGATTTGTTCATACCAAATTGAATTATTTTCGTCCAAATATAATGGTTTTTTATATAAATGAGTCCAAGATTTAAAGAAAATTTAACAATAGCCTGCAAACCGGTTCACATCAGCAAAACAAAATAGCGGCTTTATGACCCCCTATTTCTCATATCAAACGTCAAATTGGCAGACCTTACGCACTGGCAGGTTTCTTGACACACAGAGGGAAATAAGAAGACAATGGAACTGAAATATCTGGTACGCGAACCTGAAACGATAACTCCCCAGACCACTATACTCTTCATGCTCCATGGTTATGGCAGCAATGAGGAGGATTTATTTTCCTTTGTCCCCACACTGCCCGAAGACTGGATCATTGTAAGTTTCCGTGCCCCACTGAACAGCCAGTACGAAGGGTTCTCCTGGTATGACATTGATTTTATGAATCCCGAAAAGTTTGTCAACACCGAGCAGGCTGCTGCTTCGCTGAATGCCATTCTGGAACACATGCTGAGCATCAGCAACCATTACGGACTTACCCAAAACCAGACCCATCTCTGCGGTTTTTCACAAGGCGGAATTCTGAGCTATGCCCTTGCGCTGCGCCTTCCGGAGTTTTTTAAGAAAGTGGCGTGCCTCAGCTGCTATCCGGAAGAAAAGCTGCTAGGAGAAATTTCTAAAGACAAGAAAAAACTTTCGCAGTTACAGTTCTTCGTCTCGCATGGTACAGATGATGCCATTATCCCGCTGGAATGGGGTCGCAAAGCGGCAGATCTGCTGTATGACCTGGGCACCTATTTCACCTTCCGCGAGTATATGAGCGGACATGGGGTAAACCAGAAAAATTATATGGATCTGATGGACTTTTTTAAAAAATAACGGGCTACTCTACAAAAACAGCGGTAGAACCCTTCACTTCTTTGATGGTAAATGAACTTTGGGTGCTGGCAATATGCTCCAGCCCCGTAAGTTTGGTCACCATGAATTCCCGGTAATCCTGAATGTCTTTTACACAGATTTTCAGAATATAATCATAGTCACCGCTCACATGGAAACATTCCATCACCTCCGGAAATTTCACAATTTCTTTCTCAAAATATGAAATATACTCTTTGCGGTGCTGCACCAGTTTTACATGGCACAGTACAATGAAGCCACGGTTCACTTTGGCTTTATCCACCAGCGCCACATATTGCTTAATGACCTTTTGCTTTTCCAGCTTCTTTACCCTTTCGAAAACCGCAGTCACAGAAAGATTGAGCGCAGAGGCAAGCGCTTTGGTGGTTCTTTTGGAATTTTCCTGCAGTAACAGCAGGAGTTTTTTGTCCTTTTCGTCCAGTTGCATCTGAAAATATTTTGGCAGATGATTTTATCTGACTTTAAATTTAGATTAATATTCTAAATAAAACATGATTTTCCGATAAAAAAGTTAAAATTCAGATTAAATATTGATAAAATTTCACAAAGTCCCTACATTTAGCTGATTAAAAAGTTATCCATGAAAGATTTTAATGCTGCCAATAATATTCAGGATCTGCAATATTTCGGCGAATTCGGAGGAGTAAACCCTTCTATTTCTGACTCATCCACGTACACGTTTCTATCTGCCAAAACGATGTTTGACACCTTCGAAGGCAATGCAGACGGATGCTATCTGTACTCCCGGCATTCCTCACCGTCCAATTTATACCTGGCCGAAGCCCTGGCGCAGATGGAAGGTTACGAAAGTGCCAATGTGACGGCCTCAGGTATGGGTGCCATCACCTCTGTGCTGCTACAGCTCTGCCAGTCGGGAGATCATATTGTATCCAGCCGCACCATTTATGGCGGAACGTATGCCTTTATGAAAAATTTTCTGCCCAATTTCAACATCGCAACTTCTTTTGTAGACATCACCGATCTGGAAAAAGTAGAAAATGCCATTACAGAAAACACCAAAGTATTGTATTGTGAATCTGTAAGCAATCCGCTGCTGGAGGTAGCGAATCTCCGTGCACTCTCTGAAATTGCCCACAAACATAATCTGAAACTGGTGGTAGACAATACCTTTTCTCCGCTTTCCGTTTCACCAAAACTGATGGGGGCAGACGTGACCATTCACAGCCTTACCAAGTTTATTAACGGCAGCAGTGACACCGTGGGAGGCGTGTACTGCGGAACGCTGGAGTTTATCAATGACACCAAAAATGTCAATTCCGGAGCGTGTATGCTTCTGGGACCTACCATGGACAGCCTGCGTGCCGCCAGCATCCTGAAAAACCTCCGTACCCTGCACATCCGCATGAAAAAACACAGTGAAAACGCACTGTTTCTTGCTCAAAAATGGGAACAAGACGGACTGAAGGTAAAATACCCGGGTCTGGAAAGCCACCCTCAACATGAAGTATTCAAAGAAATGATGCATGAAGAATACGGATTTGGCGGACTGATCGCGCTGGATGTAGAATCTGTGGAAAAAGCCAATGAACTGATGGAACTGATGCAGAATGAAAACCTGGGCTATCTGGCCGTAAGTTTAGGATTTTATAAAACGTTGTTCTCGGCTTCCGGAACCTCAACTTCCTCTGAAATCCCTGAGGATGAGCAAAAAGAAATGGGCCTATCGCCCGGTCTGATCCGTTTTTCTATCGGTCTGGATCATGATATTGAAAGGACTTATGAAAAAATGAAAGCCTGTATGGTAAAAGCAGGTGTTCTGAAAGGGACTTCCGTCACGATATAGCAAAAATCTGACAGAGATTTTGGGTGGCCTGCGAAAGTGGGTCACTTTTTTGTTCAATACCATTCAGTTTCTCCATCACCTGGTAAGGCTGTTTGTTATACTGATTTTGCTGATGACGCCAGCATCACTACCATCATTCTCATAACGACTACAATCATACGAAACCTGCAGGCGACTGGAATTTTCCAGCCGCCTTTGGACACTTCACTAAATTTTACTGATCAAATTTATTGGGATGCGCTTTTTTGATTTCAGCCACTGTTTTCAGCACTTTATCCTGAAGAGATTCCTGGTACTGCTCCATTTTTTCGGCCACCTGCTCATCTGAAATACCCAGAATTTTGGCAGCCAGAATGCCGGCATTCAGCGCTCCGTTCAACGCTACCGTAGCCACGGGAATTCCGCCGGGCATTTGCAAAATAGACAATACAGAATCCCAACCGTCTATCGAGTTGGAAGATAAAATAGGCACGCCAATAACGGGAAGCGTGGTGCAACTGGCCACCATTCCCGGAAGATGGGCAGCGCCACCGGCTCCCGCAATGATTACTTTCAGGCCTCTTTCCCGGGCGGTTTTGGCATAATCCAACATTCTTTCGGGTGTTCTGTGGGCAGAAACCACCGTTAATTCATAAGGGATATCCAGCATTTTGAGGAAACTTGCCGCCTGCTCCATAATGTGCAGATCACTTTGGCTTCCCATGATAATTCCGATCATTGTTACTTTTATTTTAGATTTATTTTTAAGCTTTTACGATTACCATTTCCTTAATACGAATCAGTTTCTCCAGTACATCTTCCCTGGAACTGCCCAGCACATTGATATGACCCATCTTCCTTCCCGGCTTGGTTTCGGTTTTTCCATAAAGGTGAATATAGGTTTGTGGCAATTTCATGACCTCATCCATCCCTTCGTACAGCACTTTTCCACTGAATCCTTCTGCGCCCACCAGATTCAGCATTCCTGAAAATCCATGGTAATCCGTATCAGCCAATGGCAGATTTTTAACGACGCGGTACATTTGCTCAAACTGCGAATTGGCATTTCCTTCCTGCGACTGATGGCCGGAATTATGCAGTCTGGGAGCGGTTTCATTTACCCAGACCTTACCGTTTTTGTCTAAAAATAATTCAATGGCAAACAGCCCCGGAGAATTGACTGCGGCCAGAAATTTTTCCGTGATTTCCCGGATTTGATTTTCAGCATCTTCAGTAAGATGCACCGGACAAATATTAAAATCGAGCAAATTCAGTTTGGGATCTGCCACCATTTCGGTTACGGGAAACGTGCGGGTTTCACCCAGATCATTTTTTGCCACGATAACGGACAGTTCTGTATCAATATCCACCAGATTTTCAATTACCGAAGGGGCTTTCCACAGGTTTTTGAGGTCTTCGGAGCTACGGATTACCTGAACTCCCTTGCCATCATAGCCACCGGTATTCATTTTCTGAACAAAAGGAAGGGCGAACGAAACCTCTTCGGAGCCTGTCTGCAGAATTTCAAAAGCAGGACTCGGTATCTCATGTGCTTTGTAGAATTCTTTCTGAAGAATTTTCTGCTGAATGGTCTTGATTATGGACGCATTGGGAACCACTTTCACCCCTTCCTCCTCCAGTGTTGCCAGAGCTTCTGCATTTACATGTTCTATTTCAATGGTGACCACATCCTTGCCGCGGCCGAAGTTCAGCACCGTTTCATAGTCATTAAAATCACCATGGGTGAAATGAGAAATATGATGGCAGGGCGCATCAGGTGCAGGATCGAGGGTGTAAAAATCATCATCATATTTCAGTGCTTCCTGAATCAGCATCCGGCCCAGTTGGCCACCACCTAAAATTCCTATTTTCATTCTTTGAACATTCATCTTACAAAAATACTTGATTATACTTTCTCTGCCAAGATTTTTGTACATTCGGTTCATCATTATGATATAACCCCCAGACCTTCTGAAGATGGAAACCACGTTTTATGTTGCCTCCGCCCTGCTGATCCTGCTGAGCATTCTGCCATTCATCAAAAACCAGCACTGGGTGTTCCGGGTACCGGAGTTTATGAAAATACAGCTCTTTGCGCTACAGATGCTGACCCTTCTCTGGGGATTATTTTTCGTGGACAAAACATGGATCTTCCTAATTGTGAGTGGTGTGCAGCTGATTCTTACACTCTATCATCTTTATATACTGATTCGCTATACCACTGTCTACAAAAAAGCTGCAGTTCCACCAGCAGGAGCCGATACGGTGTCTGTAATTTCATGCAATGTGTATCAGTTTAATGAAGATTACAGCAACTTTCACCGACTGATCCGCAAATACCGCCCGGATATTTTCATTACTATGGAAAGCCACAGCGGCTGGGAAAAAGCCAACCGTACATTGGAATCTGATTATCCGTACAGCGTGAAAGTGACTCTGGAAAATACCTACGGCATGCATTTATATTCCCGAATCCCCATTGAAAAGAGTGAAGTACATTTTTTTGTTGCCGATGACATTCCAAGCATTGAAGCCTGTTTCCGGGACCATAACAACCGGTTATTCTGCATTATTGCAGTGCATCCGCCGCCACCAAGCCCTACAGAAGAAACCAATTCCAAAGAGCGCGACGGTGATTTGCTGAGCGTAGCTAAAAAGTGTAAGGCAAACAATATCCCCACGGTGGTGACGGGAGATTTCAATACGGTTGCGTGGTCAGATACTTCTATTCTCTTCAGAAAAACAAGCGGTTTGATTGATGCACGGATGGGGCGGGGAATCCTGGCCACCTTCCATGCGCGATACTGGTTTTTCCGGGTTCCTCTGGATTTATTGTTTCACAGTCCCGATATTTACATTGACAAACTGGAGACGCTGGAGTCCATAGGATCTGACCACTTGCCCATGCACTGTCGTTTTTATGTACACCGGTACAGCCATGAGCAGGAAGAAGAAGAAGTAGAGCATGCAGATGCTGCAGAAAAACAGGAAGCAGAAGAACTGATCCGGGAGGGTCAAAAAGAAGAGAGCAACAACCGCGGTGATGCTCCCTGATTTTTGTATTTCCTGATGTTTTCCGGGTCTAAAAATTCATGACATCCTTTACCATTCCCTTGTTCTGTGTATGCTGCATCAGATTGGCATTGATAAAGGATTTTATTTCATCTGAGTGTTCATTTTCCGGGAAAAGAAGATGGACATTGGCACCCGCATCCAGGGTGAAAAATAACGACAGTCCCGTTTCTTTGCGGAAATCCCAGATTTTCTGAATCACCTGCAGGGTTCCGGATTTCATCAGAATAAAAGCAGGATCGCTCATCATCATCATCGCGTGCAGTGTCAGGGCCTCGTGCTCCACGAGTTTCATAAAACCATCCATATCACCAGATTTCAAAATCTGCCGGATGACTGCAAAGTTCTCATGAGCCTCCTGAAACCGGCGTTCTGCATAAGGATTGGTCTTCATAAGTCCATGTCCTGCGGTAGAGCTCACCGATTTTTCACCTTCATGAATCAGCAACACCCAGTCATTAAAGTTTTTAAAATCTTCGTGAATTTCGCTATCCGGATATCGAACGGCATATAAATCTGAACTGCCGGCTACTTCGCGGGTTTCGCCCCACACCACCAGACCGTCATACAAACTGCGACAGGCACTTCCGCTGCCTAGGCGCGCCAGAAAACTGGCCTTCTGCACCGGATCCTGTGTCCTGACATCATCACTGAACGCCTCATCCAATTCCATCAGACATTTGGCGACCGCTCCAAATCCGGAGGCCGAACTGGCAATTCCCGAACTGTGGGGAAACGTATTTTCGGTATGTATGGTATAGTTTCCCTGTAAAATCCACGGCAGAAAAGGCTCGATATTCTTAAAATATTGCTCCATTTTTTCCGCAAATTTCACTTCTTCCTTACCTGCCAGAAATATCTGAATGCCAAACGGTTTTCCGGCGCAGAATTCCATAGTGGTATTGGTCTTACAATGGTTCAGCGTATAGCTGATGCTGGGATTTGCCGGAATCTGACCGGGGTATTTCCCCCAATACTTGATAAGGGCTATATTGCTGGGACAGCTGGCAGAAACGGTATGATCTGCCACTCTGAAAGATTTATTTCCCAAAAATTTCTCTGTCATAAGGTGATTATTTAAAAGCAAAAAATAATTGCTGTTGACATTTTATCTATACATTTTCTCTATCAGATCAGTATATTTCGCGGTGACCACATTCCGCTTTACCTTCAATGTAGGGGTAATTTCGCCGGTGCCTGTTTCAAATGGGGAAGACAGCAGAGTAAACTTCTTCACTTTCTCAAAGCCCGGAAGCGCCTGCTGAACTTCGTCTATTTTCTGTTGATAAAAAGCTTTAACTTTATCAGAATTCACCAATACTTCCCAAGAGGTAAAAGGAATATTCATTTTCGGCAACTGTTCTGTCAGCGATTCAAAATCAGGAATAATTAAAGCAGACACAAAGGGTCTTCCCTCTGCCACCAGCATCACCTGATCTATAAAATTATTGTTGGACAGAAGGTTTTCTATCGATTGTGGTGCAATATACTTTCCGTTGGAGGTCTTCATCAGGTCTTTAATGCGGTCTGTGATGTAGAGATTCCCCCGCTCGTCCATCCGTCCGGCATCGCCGGTTTTTAACCATCCGTCTCCGGTAAAAACCTCAGCCGTCTCTTCAGGTTTTTTATAATACCCTTTCATAATTCCGCTTCCTTTGGCCAGAATTTCACCATTTTCTGCAATTTTCAGCTGGGTATCGCCTAAAGTCCGTCCTACAGAACCATGTTCGTACTGCTGAAACGGAAATGCAGTAAGCGTAGCCGTAGTCTCGGTAAGGCCGTAGCCCACGGTAAGATGAATTCCCATGGCATCAAAAAAACGGGTCACCTCCGGAGAGACAGCCGCTCCGCCACAAGGCATAAACCAGAGTTTGCCGCCCATTTTCTTTTTAATTTTTTCAAAAACCAGCAGTCCGGCCAGTTTATTTCTAAACCGCAGTCCAGCCGGTATTTTTTTTCCTTGTCGCTTCAGTTCTGCAACTTCAGTCCCGGTTTTCACAGCCCGCCCGAAAATCTTCTTTTTGGTATCGGAGCCTTTTGCAATCATCTCATTTACTCCGGCGTAGATTTTCTGATAAAACCGAGGTACGGCACACATCATGGTGGGTTGCACTTCCTTCAGGGTTTGGGCAATGAGCTTTGTATTTTCCAGAAAGGAAACTTTGGCTCCGCCTGTGAGGGCAAGCAGGGTCCAGCTCCGTTCGAAAACATGCGTAAGTGGCAAAAAAGCCAGAGAATGTTCTCTTTCAAAATCTTTAAATTTGAAAAAATCAAAATGTGCCGCAAAACATTTGGTAAAATTACCGTGCGTAAGCATAACGCCTTTCGGGATTCCGGTAGTCCCGGACGTATAAATAATGGTGGCTATATCGTCATCACTTTTTTCTGCGATTTCAAAATCTTCGGCTGAGCGCTTGATGAAATCTTCCAGATATACGGAGTTTTCCTTCTTGATCCAGACTGATTTTTTAACCACAATGATATTTTTCAGATGGTCTGAAGACTGTGATATTTCGTAGGCGGCATCATATTGCTCCTGGTTTCCCGTGAGAATCATTTTCACTTCTGCATCATCCAGAATATATCTGGCCTGATCTGCGGTATTGGTAGCATACACGGGGACTGTGACGCCACCAAGCGCCATCACTGCAAGATCAAAGACAATCCATTCTGCAGAATTATCTGCATAAATCGCCACATGGTCATTTTCTGCAATACCTGCTGTCTTCAGTGCATTGGCTGTTTTAAAAACCATCCGCCGGAAGTCACGCCAGGTAAGTTCCTTCCATTTTTCATCTTTTTTAAAGCCAATGGCTGCTTTGTACGGATATTTATAGGTATTGGTATTGAGAAAATCGGTAACGTTCATGATGTACTATAGGTCCCTTTTTTGATAATTATTCAAATGAAAATCAATACTTTCTGAAACCGGAATAAATTCATACCCCAGCGTTTTTATCTTCTTATTGGACACCGGACTATTTCCGGTAACGGTTGCAATATTGATTTTGTTCAGAAGTCTGAGCCGCGGAAACAGCCATCCCATTAAGATATTCAACACATATCCCGCTTTCAGCATGGTTGCAGAAAGTACCTTTGGGAGAGATTTCCCTAATTTGGAACGCACTTGTTCAGAAAAACTGAGATAACTTCTGTTTTCCGACATCAGGATAAACCGCTCTCCAAACCGGTTGTTATTCATTAAGTCAACCGAAATACGGGCCACATCCCGCACATCTACATATGAAGTTGTTCCGCCCATGGCATAAGGATAGCGCTCCAGCGTACTGAACAATTCGCCGCTGCTGGCCTGCCAGTTTCCGCTGCCAATGATGATTCCCGGGTTTACAATGATGGTATTCAGTCCTTCTGCCGATGCGCGTGAGACTTCCATTTCTGAGAAATGTTTGGACTTGGCATAGTAAGAATGCGGTATTTTAGGATTATAATCTGAAGTTTCATCCAAAAATCCATCTTCATTGAAACCATCCAGCACTGCCACAGAACTTACGAACAGAAATTTCTGCACCGAAGAACCCTCGCAAGCATATAGTAAATTTTTAGTTCCCTCCGTATTGGTTCGGATCAGTTCCTGCCGGTCCTGCGGATAAAAACTCACCTTGCCGGAACAGTGATATACCTCCGAAACACCGTGCAGAGCTGCCTCCAGTGCCTGAAGATCTTCGAAATCAGTTTCCGCCCATTCAATCCGCTGAAAATAGTCTTCAGGTTCATCTGTATAGTACGCAAAAGATTTTCTGACCTCCTGCAGATCGCTGTTTTTCCTGCGGGTTGCACGTACAGTTCTGCCCTGCTTCAGCAGTTCCAAAACAATTACCCTCCCAAGAATTCCCGTTGCACCCGTGACTAAAACCATTGGATTAAACCGCTGTTAAAATTTATAATCCACAAATATACAAAAAGCCGGTCAGACAAAGCTTTCCATGCTCGTGAAATCCGGGATTTCCTATCAGGAATTTTATAAAAAGTCACACCTGCCACCAAAATCTGTCCTGCTGAAAATTTTACATTTTCTTTAACCACCCAAATCAAATCTATTTCAAAGGGATTTCCTTAAATTTGCATCCCCGAATAAAAGGGCATAATTTTTAATGCATCACTGAATGATGATTACCTTCTACAAATACCAGGGTACCGGCAATGATTTTATTATTATAGACAACCGGACTGATGACTTCCCCAAGGATACGGAAACCATTAAAAAACTCTGTGACAGACGTTTCGGCATTGGCGGTGACGGACTGATTCTGCTGGAAAATGACCCTGCAGCAGATTTCCGGATGGTATACTACAACGCTGACGGCAACCAGAGCACCATGTGTGGCAACGGCGGCAGATGCATCGTGGCATTCGCTCATTTCCTGAATATTTTTGAAGAAAAAACCGTCTTTAATGCGATAGATGGTCTCCACGAAGCCGAAATACTGCACGGTATTGTAAAACTCAAAATGATTGATGTGACCAACATACAATCAGACGGAAATGACTTTGTGCTCAATACCGGTTCCCCGCATTACGTTCGTTTCGTACAATATGTTCAGAAATACCCGGTGTATGACGAAGGACGCGCGGTGCGAAATAACAGCACCTATGGAAAAGAAGGCATTAATGTGAACTTTGCTGAAGTAATTTCGCGTGATGAAATCTTTGTGCGTACCTACGAACGGGGCGTGGAAGACGAAACCTACAGCTGCGGAACCGGCGTTACGGCATCTGCACTGGTTTTCATGAAGGATAAAAACGCATCTGAAGTCCGGGTAAACACCCTGGGCGGAACACTCAAAGTCCATGCAGAAAGACATGGTAACAGCTATCAGAACATTTGGCTGGAAGGACCGGCTACTCAAGTATTTAAGGGTTCAATACAATTATAATTCATTCACCATTATAAAAATAACATGAAAAAAGGTTGCAGCATTTTCGCTATCATTGCGCTGATTGTCCTTCTCATTTCGGGAATTTTCGGTTATGGATTTTATAAAAAGTACTACTCGGGCAACGTAGCCAAAGAGGGGTACTTCCATATTCCTACCGGCGCAGGATTCAATCAGATTCTGGACTCTATAGGTCCATACCTGAAAGACCGGGAAGCGTTTGCAGAGGTAGCGAAGGATAAAGGAATGGATCAGTTTTTTCATCCCGGCCGCTACCGCATGAAAAGCGGAACTCACAATACGGATCTGGTCAATATGATTAAAGCCGGAAATCAGACAGAAAACACCTTCCGGATTGGTGATTTCGGAGATGTGTACCAGATGGTAGGCCGGGTGGCCAAAAAAACAGAAGCCGACTCCCTGCAGTTTGTAAACGAACTCAATTCTATAGCCACTAAAAAAGGTTATAAGGACGCCGAAGATCTTAAAAAATACTTTTTCATTGATACCTACCACTTTTTCTGGACGGTGAAACCGGACGAGTTTTTTCAGAAATTTGAGAATCAGTACAACGATTTCTGGACTGCAGAACGGAAAGCGAAAGAGAAAGAAAGCGGTCTCTCCCGCAATCAGATTTACGCACTTGCGTCCATTGTCTATAAAGAATCCGGCGGCAGACCCGATGAGCAGAAAACCATTGCCGGCCTGTATCTGAACCGCTACCGCAAAGGCATGAAACTGCAGAGTGACCCTACGGTTATCTACGCCATTAACAAAGACACGAATTTTACCACGCCTATACGCCGGGTTTTGTATAAACATTTAAGACATCCCTCGCCGTACAACACCTATGCAAATACCGGAATCCCGCCGGGTCCCATTTGTGTGACTGATAAAAGCTCTGTTGATGCCGTACTGAATGCCGAGAAGAATAATTTCATCTTTATGGCAGCAGATCCGGACCGCCCGGGATATCACCGTTTTACCGCCAGTGATGTGGAACATGCGAAAAATGCAAAAGATTACCAGGCATGGCTAAATTCTAAAAATATCACAAATTAAATTTTAACATAATATTAACACGCATAGCGTTTAACAAAAGTGTATTTTGAATGTCTTATAGTTTTGATATGCGCTTAATAATTTTCAAAAAAGTGCAATATTTTTTTTGAATCTTATAAATAACAATGCCGAATAAGTTCCCAACTTTGCAGGTGAAATTTTAACAAAAATGACAAGAACAGAAATTAATCACATTCTGACGAAAAAAGCCCTCGGCCTCACTTTCGTACTTTCTGCCGCCGCCTTTGCTTTTGCGCAGGAAAAAGTGACCATTAACTCCGCAATTAAAGACAGCCAGAACAATCCGGTTCCCTACGCTTCAGTCACTTTCAGTAATAAAACCAACAGTGCACTGAGTGACGCCACCCTTACTGATGAAAACGGACAATACAGTATTGCTCTGGTTCCCGGGAATTACGACATTTCCATAGATGCAGTAGATTTTAAGAAAGCAACCATAAACAGACAGATTACGGCGCCCGGAAGCATTGACAATATCCAGATACAACCTGCCACAACCAATATAACCCCGACCGCAGAGATAGAAGGCGTCACCATCACCGCACAAGCCACACGTGCATACCGGGTAGAAATTGACAAAAAAGTGTATGACCCGTCCATGGACATCGTAGCCAAAGGCGGAAACCTGCAGGATGTACTGAACAATGTACCTTCTGTAGATGTAGATACAGACGGTACAGTCTCTATGCGCGGCAACTCCAATGTCAGATTCCTGATTAACGGCAAACCGTCTTCCATGCTTGGAATTGACGACGGTGCCAATGCATTGCAGAGCATCCCTGCAGATCAGATAGAAAGAATTGAGGTAATTACCAACCCTTCTTCCAAATATGAAGCCAGCGGAACCGCAGGTATCCTAAATATCATCCTTAAAAAATCTAAAAAAGTAGGTTTTAACGGTAGTGTGGAAGGAACATTAGGCTATTTGCCCACCACCAGACTGAATACCAACCTCAGCTGGAGAAAAGGAAACTGGACCTACTACATCAACGGGGGCGGAGGTTACCGTGAAAATAAATCCACGAATGATTCCGAATTTCATTCATTCCTCGATCCTCAAGGTCTGAATGACGGTTTTTCTCAATACTCACTCCAAAAAGGAATAAACGAAGGTGAAAATAAGAACTATAACGTTACCGGAGGCTTCCTGGTAGACCTTACAGAAAAAGCTACCCTGAATGCCTCTGTCATGCTCAGAACTTTTGACAACGAATCCATAGGCGAAACCAAGTATTATGACCGCGTCATTGTAAAAGACAGAAATGCAGCCGGCTATCCGGATGTTCCCTTTACCATTCAGGATCAATATACCAGCCGCATGAATGTAGGGACTAATACCAATAATTCATTTCAGGCAGATCTGGGACTGGACCAGAAAATTGGCGACAACGGCCAGTTGCTTTCCGTGGCGACCAGCTACCAGACGAGCAAAAGCGACGGTACGTCCTTCATCACCGAGAATGGTTTTGACAATGAACTGGACCTGCCCACACTGCTGAGAAACAATATTCTGACCACGTCTGAAAACAAAAAATTCCTTGCAAAAGCTGATTACGAACTCCCGATTGGTGAGAACTCCAAACTGGAAGCCGGCGCAAGATTCGACTCCAATAATAATGATTATGATTATTATGTAGACCAAAGTCAGGATAACGGTCCCGCCGAAATTCTGCCGAACTTTACCAGCAAAACGTTCTACGACGAAAATATCCTTGCCGGATACGCCCAGTTTAAAAGTAAAATTAATAACTTCGGATATCAGGTGGGTCTGAGAGCAGAAAATACCGACATTGCCGTTAGCTTCCAAAGAGTGAACGACCCACAGCAAATCACGGTAGAAAAAAATTACCTGAAGTTCTTTCCGAGCGTTTTCATGAGCTATGACCTTGGGAATAATAACCAACTCCTGCTGAACTACTCAAGAAGAATCAACAGACCGCGGTCTTTCTTCCTGATTCCTTTTATGTCTTACAATAATAACCGTAACCTCTTCAGCGGAAACCCTGATCTGGATCCTACCTATGAAAACTCCTTCGAACTGGGATACAGTCTTGCCAAGTCCAAAATCACCTTCAACCCGACTCTCTATTTTAAAAAGTCTGAAGATGAGGTGAATATGTACCAGTACAGCGGAGTGAACGAAGACGGAAATACGGTAATTTATACCATGCCCGTAAATGCCGGAACCGAAAGCCAGTACGGACTGGACTTGAATGCAACGTTTGACCCGTTCCGCTGGTTGAAAATTATGGCCAGTGCAGATATCTACGGATATCGCTCAGAAGGTTCTTATGAAGATTTCGACTTCTCCGGTGACGGATTCTCCAACAGATTCCGCCTGACAACCACCTTCCGGCCAACGAGAACCACCAATATTCAGCTGCAGGGACACTACCGTGGTGCGCAAAATACCGTTTCCACTCAGCGTGAGCCTTCATACTCCGTAAACCTGGGAGCCAGCCAGACCATCTGGGACGGAAACGGAACCATTTCCTTTAATATACAGGATATATTCAACACCCGTGCTCGTGAGAATTTTGTGACGACACCTACCTATTCACAATACAGCTACCAGCAATGGAGCCCGCGGCAGTTCAGCATCTCTCTGAGCTACCGTTTCAAACAAGGTGAAAAAGTGGAACAGCCCAGAAGAAAGAAAGACATTAACAATAACGCCACCGGCGATGATGACGATATGCCAATGTAATGGAACCCCAATTATATACCAAAACAGACCTCATTTTGAGGTCTGTTTTTTTTTGCTGAAATTGCTATTATTGTGTTCTGCTCTCCAAATATTTCTGCCATTCCCAGGTAGTGCGGAGCGCCTCCTCCAGCGACGTATCGGCTTTCCAGCCCAGTTCTTTTTCTGCTTTATCGGCATTGGCGTAAGCAATGGTGATATCTCCTGCTCTTCTTTCGCAAATCTGGTACGGAACTTTGACGTCGTTTGCCGTTTCAAAAGCTTCAACGACTTCTAAAACTGATGAACCCTTTCCGGTTCCCAGATTGTAAATATCAATTACGGTATCCTGTTGCTCCGCCATGAGTTTCTTCAAAGCCGCTACATGTGCCCGGGCCAGATCTACCACATAAATATAATCTCGAACGGCAGTGCCATCTTCGGTAGGATAATCATTTCCCCAAATATTCAGCTTTTCGCGGATTCCGGATGCAGTTTGGGTAACGTAAGGAACCAAATTATTAGGAATTCCGATAGGCAATTCGCCCAGCAAAGCTGTAGGATGTGCACCAATCGGATTGAAATACCGCAACAACGAAACTTTCTTTCTATACGCCTGGGCGAAATCTTTCAGAATCTCCTCGCCCATCTGCTTGGTTTTACCATAAGAGGATTCCGGGGTCTTCAAAGGCGTATGTTCATCAATAGGCATCTCATCTGCCTGCCCGTACACCGTACAAGACGAAGAAAAAATAAAGTTGGAAATATTCCGTGATTTGAATTCCTGCAGAATATTTATCAGCGAGAATAAATTGTTTTCATAATAATCCAAAGGTTTCACCTGACTCTCGCCCACTGCTTTGAACGCAGCGAAATTGATACAGCCGTCTATCTGATGCGCATCAAACAGCTGAGTAAGCAATTCTTTACGCTTCAGATCAAAAGGATAAAATATTGGTTTTTTACCGGTTATTTTTTCAATATTCTCCAGAATAAACCGCTCAGAATTAGAGAGGTCATCTACGATGATTACCTCGAAACCGTTATGAAGCAGTTCTGTCACAGTATGGGAACCGATATATCCAAGTCCGCCAGTTACAAGTATGGTCATGATTAAGTGTTTTAAGGGGACTTTGTCAAAGCTTTCAGAAGTACTTTTGTGCTTTGACAAAGTTTTTTAGTTTATATGAATTGATGATGGTTAATAAAATTTTCACGGGTCCCGAAGATTGCCGCTATCCCGGGGTTTTCAGTCCATTCATTCGCTGCCAGTCCTCTATAAGTAGAATACGAATAACGCTCCCAGTCGAAACCGCTCTCAGAGGGTTTGCGATGAACCGCACAAATGGCGTCCCTGATTTGCTCTTCAGAATGCAGCGTAATTCTTTTAAACGGAGATTCAAAAAGGTTACCGGTTCTCGCCTTATTGAATTTATTAAATGCCTGAGTATAAGAACTGATGAGTTTCCCAAACTGCTTATTGATGGCGGCTGTAGCAGAATGCAGACCGTTTTCCTGAAACGTATGAGCGTGATTTCCTTTGGGGAATTCCTCCTGGCTCCTGATCTTAACGACAAAATAAAAAGCATGAGGCAAAAGACAATGCGCATAAATTTCACAAAAAGGAACAATATACAACTGAACTTTAGCCATAAAAAACCGATAATTTTCGTTTGTCACAAAAACATGCTCCCCATTCACACCCTGGTTGTAGATGTGATAAAAAGAACCGGACTGCAAAAAATCCTTTCTTGTTTCCATGGTGACGTTCCGGTCAATGCAAAACTTTGTCAAAGTATCTCCGCACCGCACAAAACTTTGACAAAGTCCCGTTACAGATTCATAAATTCCAGTACGGCTTCAGAAATATAGCTCAGCTGTTCGTCATCCAGTTCGGTATGCATAGGCAGTGAAATCACCTCATCCAGCAATTTATCGGTATTCTGAAAATCATCGGCATTACTTTCCTGGTAGTAGGCTTTTTGCTTTCGGAGAGCCACCGGATAATAAATCATGGCAGGAATTTCTTTATCTGCAAGAAACTGCTGCAATTCGTTTCTCTTACCATTGAGCACCCGAAGGGTATATTGATGAAACACATGTGAAGAATATTCACTTCTGGCGGGAATCAGCAGGTTTTCCTGACTGGAAAAAGCTTCATCATAGAAATCGGCTGCTTTTCTGCGGGCTTCATTATAGGAATCCAGCAGCGGCAATTTTCTCCGCAGCACGGTGGCCTGCACACTATCCAGGCGTGAGTTCACACCGATCTCATCATGATAATATCTTTCGTACATTCCGTGGTTTACAATTCCTCTCAGGCGGTGGGCTACATCATCGTCATTGGTAAAAAGTGCACCACCGTCCCCGTAGCAACCCAGGTTTTTAGATGGAAAAAACGACGTTGTACCGATGATTCCCATGGTCCCGGATTTTTTTACCGTTCCGTCTGAAAAGGTATAGTCTGCGCCAATGGCCTGTGCATTATCTTCTATAACATGGAGGTTATGTTCGGCGGCAATTTTCAGAATTTCTTCCATGGGTGCACACTGCCCAAACAGGTGCACGGGAATAATGACTTTTGTTTTTGGGGTAATGGCTCTTCTGATGGCTTCCGGACTGATGGTAAAGGTATCATAATCCACATCTGTGAGCACAGCTTTGAGTTTGAGAAGATGAATCACTTCTACCGTCGCCGCAAAAGTAAAATCTGCGGTAATGACTTCGTCTCCTTCTTCCAGTCCCAGTGCCATCAGTGCTATTTGCAAAGCATCGGTACCATTTGCACAGGGAATCACATGTTTTACGTCCAGATATTGTTCCAGTTCACTCTGAAAGGATTTCACTTCGGGTCCGTTTATAAATGCGGCAGTGTTCATGACATTCTGTACGGCATTATCCACATCTGCTTTTATTTTATAATATTGACTCTGAAGGTCAACCATCTGAATTTTTTTCATAGACTTTTACATTAAGTCGTAAATTTACATATATTTAAATACTTAAAAAAATTTATGAGAAAGTTTACTTTTTTATTTTTCTTGATATTTTCTGTGGGCATATGCGCACAGACGGAGTTGGTATTCATTTTTTTTAATGACAAACCCAACAAGGCCGCTTTTTATGCAAATCCCCTTTCAGAACTGACGCAAAAGTCGCTGGACCGGCGTACAGCATTGGGTATCCCCCTCAATGATCAGGATGTACCGGTAGAACCTTTATTCATACAATCTATTGAAAATCTCGGATTTACTGTAACCGATATTTCCAAATGGCTGAATGGTGTAGCGGTACAGGCCAATGCTGCGCAGATCAGCATCATTCAGAATCTTCCTATGGTGCAAAGTGTTGAAAGTTTTGCTAAAATTAGCGGTCCGGGAACCAAAATGGCGCCACAGCATCAGAACAAGTTCGGTAATTTTCAAAAATCTGCGCTGGCCAGTTTCAATTATGGGAACGGCTCTGCCCAGATCGACCAGATTAACCTTCGGAATCTGCATGTAGCCGGATTTACAGGCAGCGGAATCACCATTGCCATTATTGACACCGGATATCCGGCGGTGGATACTGCGAATGCCTACCAGCGGCTATGGGCCAACAATCAGATAAAGGGCGGATATAATTTTGTATCCAAAAATACCGATATTTACAACTCTGCACTCAATCCTCACGGATCGGTAGTACTGGGTGCAATCGGCGGTTACATAGACCATGTATTTGTAGGTTCTGCTCCGGATGCAGATTTTTATCTGTACATTTCAGAAAACACGGCAGTAGAAATTCCGGAGGAAGAGTTGTACTGGATTATGGCTGCGGAGGAAGCGGACCGAAAGGGCGCAGACATCATCAACACGTCGCTGGGATATAATACCTTCGATGATCCCAAATACAGTTATACGTACTCAGATATGAACGGCACTGCTTCCTTCATTGCTCGCGGTGCGCAGATTGCTGCAGAAAAAGGGATCATCGTGATGGTCGCAGCGGGCAATTCCGGGGCCTCTCCGTGGCATTATATTACGACTCCCGCAGACAATCAGATGGTTTTTACCGTTGGAGCAGTAGACGATGCCGGAAATTCCTCCACATTTTCGTCCTACGGGCCTAACGCCGCGGGAATAATCAAGCCGGATGCGGCAGCCAGAGGTACGGCGGCGGCTTCGGTATCGGTAAACGGACCCATTTCTTCTAATGGCACTTCGCTGGCCACACCTATTGCGGCGGGCGGTGTAGCGTGTCTTTTACAGGCCGTTAATCCTGCCACACCCAGAGCTCTTATTCGTAGCAGACTGAGGGAAACAGCATCATTGTTCCCGGCGCATACCGACCAGATGGGGTATGGCATTCTGAATTTTGGCGGCATACTGCAAACATTCCTAAGCACCCATGATGTTGAGAACCCTGCTGTAAAGGTTTATCCAAATCCGGTGGTTGATTATATTTATGTGGAACATACTATAAAAATGCGTACAGCCGAAATCTATGACCATCTGGGCAGAATGGTCAGAAAGTTATCGCCGGTACAAAATAAAATCTATGTCGGCGATTTAGTTTCCGGAGTTTATTATCTGAAAGTTCAGAGTGAAGGGAGCAGTTTTGCAGAAGAATTCATTAAAAAATAAACATTAGCGGTTAAACTCCACTTTCCGGTTTTCCGTGAAAGGAATTTCGGGATTCAGGATTTCCAGAATCAGATTCCGCAGGGAGATCATGGCATCATCCAGACTGCCTTTTTTAAATTCCAGACCTGCCACACCTCTGTTTACTTCCGCAAAGCTCCAGATTCCGGTAAGGATTTCTCTTCCGGCAAACTCCGGCATATTCTTTATGACATAGTGATAAATGCAGAGTTGCAGCGCCTGTTTTTTATTTTCGTTAAAGAAATAATGGTCCACATTTTTCTCGTCTATGGACACCACAAGATCTTTGGTTTTTCCCGTTTTATAATCAATGATTCGCAGTTTGCCGTCCAGCTCATCAATCCGGTCTATAAATCCGTAGAAACTGATTTTGTCCGTACGGTCCTCATTCAGATAAAAATCCACTCCTTCAAAATTCCGTTCCAACCCTATAATTCGCAGGCGATGTCCCGCTTTCACAAGATTCAAGTCATGTTCCACAATACGCTGCAGCGCTCTGGTAGCTAAAGATTTATGAATAAAATTGATTCCTTTCTCATAAAACTCCGGCTGGTGGTTGAGTTGATGAATGGATTGCAAAATAGCCTCATCAAAAGCACTTTGTGGCAAGGCAAGGTCTTTCTCGGTTAAAAAATCATTACCCAAACTTTCATAAATTACCTGAAGGGCATAGTGCACCAGATTTCCGTAATTCATGACCGATAGTTCTTCTTCGATTTGTTTGGACTCTCGGGTGTTCAGAATCTTAGACAGATAGAAGCTTATAGGGTCGTAGAGGTAAGACGTGAGATGTGTGGCCGCTACCCGATGCTTCCAGATTTGGAGCTGCTCCATCACCGCGGAAGTTTTGGCAATTTGCACCGGTTGCCGGGTCAGCGGGGTGGCAGGATTCTCAATGACAATATTTTCGATTTCGTGGTGACGGTCTTCAAACTGTAATTGGGTTACGAAGCGGCTTTTCTCGCCGGTATTCACACCGGATCCCAAGGCATTAAACAAGAGATGAACCTGCTCTGACTCCTGCAGCAGCCGGTAAAAATGGTAGGCATAAATGCTGTCATTTTCCAGAAAAGTATGCAAATCAAACTGTGCCCGCACATCAAACGGGATATAGGTATTCTGGCTGTTTCCCAGGGGGAGTTTACCCTCATTTACCGACAAGAGAATAATATTCTTGAAATTGAGAAGACGGGTTTCCAGAAGACCCATTACCTGCAACCCCTGCAATGGTTCACCCTCAAAATCAATAGTTTCAGAATTCACAAGTTGCTGAATCAGAACCTCCAGAGTTTCCATATTAACCAGAAACTGGTAGGGAGCCAACTGATTTTTGATGATTTTAAAGGACTTTTCAAAATGCGAAATATTCTCGTACTGAATATCGTCCAGTTCCTGAAATTTTAAATTAAAACAAAACTTAATCAGCAGATCCAGATAGGTCGGAATATCCTTCGGCACCAGCAGCAACGGAAAAAAAGAAAGCTCACCCAGCAATTCTGCAAGCAGTTTACCGGAGAGGTAAACGATATTCCGTTCTTCGATGAAAATTTTGAATTTTGCCACAATTTCCCGGTCCGGAGCTGTATGGGGAAGTTCGTCCAGAATGGTAAGCAGGTCATTATAATAATAAGAGCCCGGATTTTTTTCGAGTTGTTTTTGGAGATGAAAAAGGTATTTTACTGCATTACTGAAAGCAAGATTCTTCAGGGGAAAACCCATGGTAATATTCAGGTTCGGAACCGAATTTAATGAATCCAGTGTGGCCGGCAGTAGATTTTCATCCAGCAAAACCACGGCAGTATCAGACAAATCTGCAGATTCCTGTTGTAAACCGGACAGAATTCCCGGCAGAACTTTAGTCTGAGATACATTACCGGAAACCTCGTAAACTTTTATTTTTTTTGGACGAGAAAACTCATCTTCCACCCAGCTAAAAGGCCGGTGATCATTGAATTCCTTCCAGGTGCGGTGGTGTCTCATAAATTTACCTGCCTCTTGTCTTTCATCATTCACATAATATTCATCTGCATGGAAAAACACCTGCGCCTTGTCCCATTGCAACAAATTTCTCACCAGCAACTCTTCTACTTTGGTGAAGGCATTAAACCCGCAAAACACAAATATTTCTCCGGTGTTTTGGGCAAAATCGGCTATTGTACCGCGTACTTCCTGATGGATCATTCCGGATGTAGCCCAGTTTCGTTCACTCAATGCCTGCTTCAGTTCCGGCAGAAAAATGCGCATATTTCTCCAGAATCGCAGGTATTTTTTGCGAACTTTCCCTTCATCATCCGCATCATCACCCAGATGCTGAGCCCAGTCTTTGATCCGTTCTTCATCTACCAGATAATCCAGCACAGCGAGGTCTGAACCGGCAAACTTCAGCATATCATCCCAGTCTTTCATCACCGTAGGAAACCATTTCAGAAAACCTGAAAAATCATCTTTGGGGTGAAGTCCGGTATTGCTGTAAACCTCATAACCAAAGAGCCACAATGCAATGCCCTCCAGTTTCTGCCGGCCGGAAATTTCATGAATCAGGTCTTCTACGGTATAAAATTTGGGCAAAAAGCCGGAGTATTTTTTTTCTTTCAGAATCCTTTTGATGAAAACCACAGGACGCTTACCCGGCAGCACAATATTAAACCCCGATAAATCAGGGTTTTGACTCAATAATTCGGTGAAAATCTTCTCTAGAAACTTCAAAACGCAAACGTGAGATTAAAGGTTAAAGGGCGAAAAGGGAATTATGAATTGAAATTACCTTTGGATAAATATACCACTTTTTTAGTTTCAAAAAATTCACCGTCAAAAAATTTCTTTAAATCGAAAATCTCACAGCGCAATCCTGCAAGTTCCTCGGCCAGATCGCCGCCTTTCAGATAGAGAACACCATTGTGCTTGTCATTCAGTTGTTCTTTTTCAAATTTACCCTTCAGCCAACGTAAAAACTCCGGCATTTGCGTCACTGCCCGGCTGATGACAAAATGAAACTTTTCTTTCAGTTTCTCTGCACGGCCATGTACGGCAGTTACATTCTGAAGCCCTATCCCTTCTGCCACCGCCTGCACCACCGTAATTTTTTTTCCGATGCTGTCTATCAGGGTAAAGTGTGCATCCGGGTAGAGAATAGCCAGGGGAATTCCCGGAAACCCACCGCCCGTTCCCACATCCAGCACCCTGGTACCCGGCGAAAATTCCATCACTTTCGCTATGCCCAGTGAGTGCAATACGTGCTTTTCATACAGAGAATCCATATCCTTTCTGGATATGACATTGATTTTCTCATTCCATTCCCCATAGAGGGATTCCAGTTTCCGGAACTGGTCTTTTTGTGTTTCCGTGAGGTCCGGAAAGTATTCTAATATCAGGTTAACGCTCATAATTCAGCTAATTCCTACAAAAATAGTTTTCCTTTTATAACCCTCAAAATAAAATAGATATTACCTTTGCTATTTGCATTATTTTATGAACAAACTTTCAGACCGGATTCAGCGCTTAGGCTATTCCCAAACTTTTGTAATGAGCAATAAAGCCCGGGAAATGAGGGCTGCAGGTATAGATGTCATCAGCCTTACACTGGGCGAACCGGATTTTAATGTTCCGGATCTCATAAAACAAGCGGCACATGATGCGATAGACCAGAATTTCAGTCATTATTCGCCGGTTCCCGGATTTCTGGAACTGCGCGAAGCTATTGCCGAAAAACTGCATCGTGATAATAACCTGCAGTACAAACCAGGTCAGATCTGCGTTTCAAACGGTGCCAAACAAGCCATTCTGAATGTCTTGGCAGCGCTCATCAACCATGAAGACGAGGTTATTCTGCCTGCACCGTACTGGGTAAGTTATGCTGAAATGGTCAGAATGATGGATGGCGAACCCGTAATTCTGGACACTTCCTACCACAGTGATTTCAAAATTACTCCGGAACAGCTGGAACGGGCAATCACGCCGAAAACCAAAGCGGTTCTCTTCAGTACGCCCTGCAACCCTTCCGGAAGTTATTATACTTATGACGAATTGCAGTCACTGGCACAGGTTATTGCCCGAAATCCACAGGTTATCGTTATTTCTGACGAAATTTATGAATACATTAACTATGAGACCAAAACCCAGTCTATAGCAGCGTTCCCGGAGGTGTATGAACAAGTGGCCGTCATCAACGGGCTCTCTAAGGGCTATGCCATGACTGGTTGGCGCATCGGATATTCTGCCTGCCCGGAATGGCTGGCAAAGGCATGCGAAAAAATTCAGGGTCAGATGACCAGCGGACCAAACACCATTGCCCAGCGGGCAGCCATTACCGCACTGAAAACAGATCCGGCAGAATTTCAGTATATGATTGATGAATTCAGAAAAAGAAAAGACATTGTCTACGAATTACTCAAAGAAATCCCCGGATTCAAAGTCTTGCTTCCAAAAGCGGCTTTTTACTTCTTTCCGGACATCTCTTTTTATTGTGGCAAGCGCATCAACGGGCAACTGATTCATGATGCAGATGATTTTGCCATGTTCCTTCTGGATCATGCACATGTAGGCAGTGTAGGCGGAACATCCTTCGGAAGCCCGGACTGCATTCGTTTTTCATATGCCACATCTGAAGAAAATCTGCGCGAGGCCATCCGCAGAATAAAGGTTTGCCTGGAAGAATCCGTCATCACCCCTGCATAAAACTGACAAATATCAGCCATCATTTTCATGAGACCGATAGTTTTTATAAATGAAAATGAGTTGTTATAATAGATAAATTCCCGTACTTTTGTACTACGAATTTAATAACAATAAAAAATATTTATTATGTCATTAGTAGGAAAAAAATTCCCAAACATTACAGTAGATGCAATGTCTGAAATGGGAGACGATCTGAAGATCAACATTTTTGAAGAAGCCACCAAAAACAACCAGAAAGTATTGCTGTTCTGGTATCCGAAAGACTTCACTTTTGTATGCCCTACAGAATTGCACGCTTTTCAGGAAGCCCTTCCTGAGTTTGAAAAAAGAAATACCAAAGTAATTGGTGCATCTTGCGATACCAATGAGGTGCACTTTGCATGGCTGAACACCTCCAAAGACAACGGAGGAATAGAAGGCGTAACCTATCCGATTCTTGCCGATACACACAGACAACTGGCCAATACACTGGGCATTGTAGATCAGGATTTTGAATTTGATGAAGAAGGAAACGAAATCTTTACCGGTTCCAATGTAACGTACAGAGCTACTTATCTGGTAGACGAGGATGGAAAAATCTTCCACGAATCTGTAAACGATATGCCACTGGGCAGAAACGTAAAAGAATACCTGAGACTGGTAGATGCTTACACACACGTACAGAAAAACGGTGAAGTGTGCCCTGCAAACTGGGAAGAAGGTAAAGAAGCCATGAGCGCAAACAGAGAATCTACTGCAGAATACCTGGCAAAACACCAGAACTAATTATTAAAAAGAAGAAGCAATGTACGAAGAATTAAAAGAAGATGTCCTTCAGAATTTAGTAGCACAAAACGACAAAGTAGTGGTGCAATATGGTGCAACATGGTGCGGTAACTGCCGTATTATGAAGCCTAAATTTAAGAAACTGGCATCAGAAAACAGCGACATCCCGTTCTATTACGTAGATGCGGAGAAACTGCCGGAAAGCCGTAAACTGGCAAAAGTAGACAATTTACCTACCTTCGCCATTTTTAAAAATGGAGAACTGGTCAATCAGACACAAACCAACCAGCAGGAAAATTTAATTAACCTATTCAAAGAACTGAACTAATGAAATTACCCGTAATCAGACAATTTTACCAGAATCAGACGGTAGAAAATCTGGAAACTACACTGGAGGTTTTAGAATCTTTTTCAGAATTCAGAGGCACCTCAGAAGAAGAGCTGAATGTAGTAGGAGAATTGATTACCAATATTTGCGGTGCGCTGGAAACTCATCAAAATGTAAAAGATGGTATGACCGAGAGAGATGCTCTGAACGGCTTTGCACAAAAAGTTCTGGGATCAATAGACAAATAAAACACTTCCTTTTCATGATGAAACCGCGTCAGCAATGGCGCGGTTTTTTTTGTCGCCGTAACACGATACGGATTGCGATACTGTTTTAAATCACCTCCAGAAACCTCATGGTGTCCACATGATCTGCATACGTGTCCAGACCGGGATGCTGCGCCTGGCCGGGACTCACAGAATCCAGCTGAAGAGACGGCTTTGCCACCACCGCCTGGATATCTTGCTGATGATCATTCAGAAACGCTTTCACTTCTTCCAGATGGGTGTATCTTGTAAAATTAATGACGGATAAGGGAGAGAACAGCGCCTCATCCTCTTTCAGCATCACAAAATTATTATCCCAGAACTGATCCTGATTCAGCAGGTAAATCGCGCGGTTGTATTCGTAATTATTAGCGTATTTATTATGGTTAATAATATCCTGAAACGGAATAAAATTCTCAAACAAACGATCCAGTTTAAAATCTTCAGGCATCAAAATTCTGGTCACATTTCTGCATCCCAATCCGAAATACCGGAAAATATCTTCTGCCAGAAGTTTCAGTTCATCATCTGTTTCATCACCCTTCAACACAGCCACAGAAGTTCTGTTTTTCCGGATGATGCTCATATAATCTTTAAAATAAAACTCCAGATATCTGGCGGTATTATTACTGCCGGTGGCAATGACCGCATCAAAATCCTGCAACCGCTCGGTCAGTTCATACTCCACCTCTCCTTCAGCATATTCATTCCATTTTTTCAGCAGAAACGGCATCATCAGCTTATCTTTGGAAGACAATTTAATCACCGGGATATGATTGCTGAAAACCACAGACAGCACGTCATGAAGTCCTACCAGCGGGATATTTCCGGCAAGGATTAACCCCACCCTTTTGGATACTCCGGAAGGCTTATAACCCGACAGCCATTTGCGCAATGGTTCTTCTTTCAGCAATCCGGTCCACTGCTTCAGTGCAAATCTCTGATTTTCCTGCGTAAACCATGGATTTTCACTCTCAGATTTTTGCAGTATCGCAGAAAATTCCGCATCGGTATCATCATACAAATCAACCGCTTTATTCAGAAATTCCTGCAGGTAAATTCCTAGTTTACAAAGACCTAAAATTTGCTTTTCTATATTCATTTTGATGGAGAATTGGAGGATTTTTAGTAATTTTGTGCAAATTTATAAAATTAAAATCAGCAATGGCGATTAGAATAACAGATGAGTGCATTAATTGTGGTGCCTGTGAACCGGAATGCCCGAATAATGCAATATATGAAGGAGCTGTAGACTGGAAAGCATCAGAAGGCACTGCCCTGAAGGGAACGGTGGTCATGACTTCCGGACTCACCATAGATGCAGATGCTCCTCAGGAACCCGTAAGTGACGATGTTTATTTTATAGTAACCGATAAATGTACCGAATGTAAAGGCTTTCATGAAGAACCACAATGTGCCGCAGTATGTCCCGTAGACTGCTGTATCCCGGATGAAGACCATGTGGAATCTGAAGAAGCCCTCCTGGAGAAAAAAGCATTCCTGCACGGAGAATAATTCAATCCGCTCACAATTTGTGGGCGTTTTTTTTACAATTGATTTAGTTACAATCTGAAGACAAAACACTTTTATCACGGCTAAGCAGCCAAATAAACAGAAACAATATGAGCAAAAAACATAATTTCAGTGCCGGTCCATGCATCCTGCCTCAGGAAGTTTTTCAGAAATCTGCAGAAGCCATTCTGGATTTTAACGGAATGGGACTTTCGCTGCTTGAAATCTCACACCGGAGCAAGGATTTTGTTGCGGTAATGGATGAAGCACGGGCTATTGTAAAGAGATTATTAAAACTGGGAGATGATTACGAAGTACTTTACCTGGGAGGCGGTGCCAGCCTTCAGTTTCTGATGGTGCCCTTTAACCTTATGAAAGCCGGAAACGGTAAAGCAGCCTACACCGACACCGGCACATGGGCTGCCAATGCGATAAAAGAAGCTTCATCTTTGGGAACCGTAGAAGTGGTCGGCTCTTCCCGCTCAGAGAACTATTCATTTATACCAAAAGATTACCAGGCAGGCAGCGAATATGATTACTTTCACTGTACCTCGAACAATACCATTTACGGAACACAGATGAAATCATTCCCGAAAGTGGACACCCTCATGGTTTGTGATATGAGTTCTGATATATTCTCCCGGGAAATGGACTTCTCACAATTTGACCTTATTTATGCCGGAGCCCAGAAGAACATGGGTCCTGCCGGTGTGACCCTGGTCGTGGTAAAAAAAGAAATACTGGGCAAAACCGGTCGCCACATTCCGTCTTATCTGGACTATGCACTGCATATTGCCAAAGAATCCATGTTCAATACCCCACCGGTATTTCCGGTGTATGCCTCCATGCTCACCCTGCAGCATCTGGAAAACAACGGTGGTATTGCCGCAGCAGAAGCCAGAAATGAGGCAAAAGCCGCACTTTTGTACGGTGAGATAGACCAGAATCCGCTGTTTGAAACCTTTTGTGTGAAAGAGGACCGCTCGCTCATGAATGTATCCTTTAAACTGACGGATGAATCTAGAAAAGAAGCCTTCGACAAGGCATGGAAAGAAGCCGGAATAAACGGACTGAACGGTCACCGCAGCCTGGGCGGCTACAGAGCCAGCCTGTATAATGCTTTACCTCTGGAAAGCGTACAAGTCCTGGTAGATGTAATGAAATCTTTAGCCTGAATATAACAAAACAATGACACGATGAAAGTTTTAGCAAATGATGGAATTTCAGAATCCGGGAAAAATACACTGCTGGAAGCCGGAATTGAACTGGTAGAGGTCCGCGTGGCTCAGGAGCACCTGCCAAAGTTCATTAATGACAACCAGATTGATGTTTTGCTGGTAAGAAGTGCCACCAAAGTGTACGAAGAACTGATAGACGATTGTCCGGGACTGAAAATCATCGGCCGCGGCGGTGTAGGCATGGACAATATAGCGGTAGAATATGCCATTGAAAAAGGCCTGTATGTCATCAATACGCCGAAAGCATCGGCAAGATCTGTTGCAGAACTGGTATTCGCGCACTTCTTTTCTCTGGCCAGATTCCTGCATGAATCCAACCGCATGATGCCCCTGGAAGGCGATACACAGTTTAATGCGCTAAAGAAATCATACGCGGCTGCCGTAGAACTGGAGGGAAAAACTTTAGGCGTTATCGGATTTGGCGGCATTGGCCAGGAGGTTGTAAAAACCGGTATTGCACTGGGCATGAAGGTAAAGGTACTGACCCGAAAACCCCGCACAGAAACCATTTCCCTGTCCTTTTTTAACGGGCAGAAGGTGGATTTTGACATCACCTCCGGCAATGATATGGAGGCATTTTTAAAGGAGGTGGATTTCCTGAGCATTAACACCCCAAAAGCCACCAGCTACATCATAGACCGGCCGCAGTTTGAAATGATGAAAGACGGTATTTTTATAGTGAATACCGCCAGAGGCGGAGTGATTAATGAAGTAGAGCTGATTCATTTTATAGATGATGGTAAGGTAGCCGGTGCCGCGCTGGATGTTTTTGAAAACGAACCGCAACCGGAACTCCCCCTGCTCATGAATCCACAATTGTCACTATCTCCACATCTGGGCGGCAATACGCTGGATGCACAGGAGAAAATAGGAACAGAACTAGCTTCCCAAATTATAGAGATTAAAAAGATACTGTAGTACTTATGCCGATATTTAAACCCTTTCGTGGAATAAGACCCACAGAAGATTTTCTTGATGTTTTTCCCACGCACCCGCTGGATAATTTCACCCAGGAAGAAATCAACAAAAAAGCACAGGAAAACTCATCCTATATACAGATGGTGAAACCATATGTAGTTAGTAAGTCCAAAGATATAGACCGGAATCTTCGCAAAATCAGAACTAATTTTGAAGAACTCCTGCAGGAAAATGTGCTCATGCAAGATCCGTCTTCCTACTATTTATATGAACAGATCAAGCCGGACAAAACCGTATTCCGCGGACTACTCGGACTGGTTTCCGTGGAGGACTTCTGGAGTGGAAAAATCAAACGTCACGAGAGCACCATCCCCCGGAAAAAAGCAAAACTGGCGCATTATCTGGAAAAAGTAAGTCTTCAGGCAGAACCTGCACTCCTTACCTATCCTGCCAATTCCAAAGTGGAACTGCTCATGAATCATGAAGAAAAAAACATTCCGCTGCTCAGCTATCTGGACAGCAAGGGAATCCGGCACAAAGTATGGCGCATAGACAACCGCCTAAAGATGCAGCAGTTCAAGGAAGTTCTGGAGCAAATTGACTCCTTTTACATTGCAGACGGTCACCACAGAATAGGTTCCACCGCCCTGCACGCCAAAAACCAGAAGGAAAAAAATAAAAAACACACCGGAAACGAGCCTTACAACTATATTTACAGTTTCATTGTTTCTAATCAGTCCATTAAAATTCACGATTATAACAGAATTGTGAAGGACATGAACGGACTAACTGCCACTCAGTTCCTGAAAAAACTGCAAAAAAACTTTGACATTCACGAGAAAGGAGAAGCGCCGTATTATCCTTCAAGAAAATTCCATATTTCTATGTATCTGGAGGGTAAGTTTTATTCACTTCATGTGAAGCATGAACTCAGAAGTCCGGAGGTTTCTATGGACCATCTGGACCATCACCTGCTGGGCAAACACATTCTGCAGGATATTCTGAAAATAGAAGACACCGATAATTCTGAGAACATAAAATATGTAAAAGGCAACTCCAGCGTGGAAGGCATTCTGAAGATGAAAGAAAAAATAGATGCCGGTGAAGGCGTTCTGGGATTCGGAATCTACCCGGTAAGCTTTAATGAAATGATTAAAATTTCCGATAATAAAATCAGCATGCCGCCCAAGTGCACCTATATAGAACCGAAACTCATCACTGCATTGATTATGTACGACATGAAATAAAAATTTAACTATTTTTGATTCCTTAAAGGCTGATGTAATGACAAAACTCCTCTATATAATTCCACTGATAATGGGTGGAATTTTATTTTCTCAGAGCAAAACCACCGCAAAGCCCCGGACCGACCATGCCGGACAGTTCAAAAAAATATCAGATGAAATACTGCTGAACAGTAATGCGTATGACAATCTTCGGGAACTGGTAAAGGGAATCGGACCCCGCTTTTCTTCCACACCGGCTTATGACAAAGCAGTAGCCTGGGCAGAAAGAAAATTTGCAGAAAATGGTGGTGAGAACATCCGGAAAGAAGATGTAAAAGTTCCCATCTGGCGCCGCGGACGTGAAAGCGTGCAAATGAAAACCGGAAACGGAAGCTGGAAAACAATTCCGGCGCTGGCACTGGGCGGTTCAGAAGGCACCGGAGGCAAAGATCTGACCGGCGAGGTTCTCTTTGCCAAAGATCTGGCAGAGTTTAACAAACTCCAGAACCGCGATGTAAAAGACAAAATTGTATTTTTCAACTTTGCTTTTGACCAAACCGTTATCAACCCGGCAGAAACTTATCTTGTTGCCGGAAAATACCGCTGGTCTGCCCCTTCTGCCGCCAGCCGCAAAGGTGCAAAAGCCGTTATTACCCGTTCGCCTACCTCTGCTTTTGACGATGTTCCGCATACCGGGAGCATGTATTATGACCCTCTGGACAAGAACAAAATCCCGGCACTCTCCATCGGAGCGCTGAGTGCGGACAAGCTGGAAGAACTGGCAAAAAAGGAGAAGGTAATGCTGAAAATCAACACCACCTCCGGAACCACCGGCGACATGATTAACCACAATGTTATTGCGGAAATCCCCGGAAAGAAAAGCAAGAGCGTCATCGTAGTTGGGGCTCACCTGGACTCATGGGATATTTCTGAGGGCGCACATGACAATGGTGCCGGCGTGGTACAGGTGCTGGAAGTGTTGCGTGTTTTCAAAAAACTGGATTACCAGAATAATCATACCATTCGTTTTGTTCTTTTTGCCAATGAAGAAAATGGGGTTAGCGGTGGTGAAACTTATGCGGCCAATGTAAAAAAATCAGGCGAACGGCATATTTTTGCCATTGAAAGTGATGCTGGCGGTTATTCACCCAGAGGGATTTCCCTGGACATGATTCCGCAGCGCAGACGGCTGGTCTTTGCCTGGAAACCGCTTTTCCTGCCTTACGGCGTGTACGATTTTACCCAGGAAACCTCCGGACAGGACATTGCACCCCTCAAAAAACTGGCAGTTCCTCTGGCCGAGCTGGTACCGGATATGCAACGTTATTTTGACATTCACCATACCAGCCTGGATACCTTTGACAAAGTAAACCGCCGGGAACTGAATCTGGGTGCGGTAGCCATCGCACAAATGGTGTACATGGTAGATCAGAACTGGTAGCCTGCATAGAAGCCACACCATTCAGGTTATTTTACAAACAAAAAATTCGCCCCGTTTCCGGAGCGAATTTATTTTTATTCAGTGATGATGATCAGGGTACTTTTACCAGTTCCACATCAAATACCAGCCATGCATTCGGCGGGATCACCCCACCGGCACCATTGGCACCATATCCCAGTTCAGAAGGAATCAGCAATGTAGCGGTTTCGCCTTCTTTCAGCAGCATAATGCCTTCATCCCATCCTTTAATTACTCTGCCCATGCCTACGGGGAATTCCAGCGGCTGGCCTCTTTTGAAAGAACTGTCGAACTCCGTTCCGTCTACCAGTTTGCCCGCATAATGTACAGCAACATTGTCCCCTGCTTTCGGAGCTTTTCCGTCGGTCGTTTTAGTAATTTTATAGAATAATCCGGAAGCAGTTTTCTGCATCCCTGCAGCCAGCTCATCTGCCAATTTCTGCTGATTCGCTTTAAATTCTTCCTCTTTTTTCTTTTTCTCAGCAGCCTCTTTTTCCAGATACGCCTTATTGTTCTCGGCTATTTTGGATTTTCCTTCGGTAAAGATTTTTGCCGCATCATAATCTTTATAAGCATCTCCTTTGCCGAATACCGATACCTTCTGCAGAACTACATCGGTTTTCGGTTTGTCCTGAGGCCCTTTTTCTACTGCGGCAATGGTATCTACCACGTCTACGCCTTTCACAACTTTGCCAAAGATTGTATGACGGCCGTCCAGCCAAGGCGTAGGAACTTGAGTGATGAAAAACTGCGACCCGTTGGAGTTCGGTCCGGAGTTCGCCATAGAAAGTACCCCTTTCACATCATGCTTCAGGTCATTTTTTTCATCTTCGAATTTGTATCCTGGATCTCCCATGCCGGTTCCCTGTGGATCACCACCCTGAATCATGAAATTCTCTATCACCCGGTGAAAAATAGTTCCGTCATAAAAAGGCACTCCTTTCGCTTTGCTCTTGTTATCTATTTTTCCTTCTGCCAGTCCTACAAAATTAGCCACTGTAACCGGAGATTTCTGATCTTCTAATTTTACGATCATGTTTCCTTCAGAGGTCTCCAGATTAGCATAAAGACCGTCATTCAGTTCTTCGTACGTTTGTTTGTCTACATTCATTTTTTTATAAATTGGTGTACAGCTCAGCAGTGAGACACTTGCCAAACCTAAAATTAAATTCTTCTTAAGTAATGATGATTTCATAAATATGTAATTGGGTGAACAAGTTGCGAAAATACGGAATTCGCTTCACATATTAAAACAGAAAAAGCCAGACATCTGCCTGACTTTTTATGGTACATTTCAGAAATTAAACAGTTTCCAAAATGTTTTTCTCTACTTTTTCTCTCCACCCGAACGGATCCGGAGCTGCATTGGTCTGGATATCTACCAGATCCTTTTTCAGAATCATTGCATAACTGTCTTCAGGAGCCAGTTCAGGCAAAGCATAACGTGTATTTTCATAACCGAAAGCTTTGAAAGAAGTAGTCACTACAGCAGTTCCCACACCCCAGATTTCTTTCAGGGTTCCCTGTTTCTGCGCTTCCATTACATCTTTTACGGCAATTGGCTCTACACGAACATCCATCCCTCTGTGCTTGGCCAGCTGAAGAAAACTGTCACGGGTCACCCCATCCAGAATTTTCTCGGAGGTAGGCGGTGTGTATATGGTATCGTTAATTCTAACAAAAACATTCATGGTACCACTCTCTTCGAAATATTCGTGCGTAGCATCATCTGTCCAGATAATCTGCTCGTATCCTTCTTCTATAGCCAGTTGAGTGGGATAAAAAGAAGCCGCATAATTTCCGGCAGCTTTGGCAAAACCTACACCACCATTGGCAGCTCTGGAGTAATAATCAGAGATTTTCACCGATACAGGTTCAGAGTAATAACTCTTGGCCGGTGAAGCCACGATGGCAAACATATACTTATTAGAAATTCTGGCCTTCAGACCTTCTTCTGTAGCGAAAATCAGCGGGCGGATATACAATGAATTTCCTTCTCCGGAAGGAACCCATGCTCTGTCTACATCCATCAGGACTCTCAGACCATCTACAAAAACGTGTTCCGGGATTTCCGGCATCGCCAGACGCTTGGCAGATTTATTAATCCTTTCAAAATTCTTGTGCACGCGGAACAGGAATACCTCTCCTTCTGCATCTTTATAAGCCTTCATTCCTTCGAAGCAAGCCTGACCATAGTTAAAAGCCATATTGGCCGGCGAAAAAGGAAGCTGTCCGTAAGGCATTAATTTTGGCTCACTCCATTTTCCGTTTTCATACTCACAAATAATCATGTGATCAATAAAATGATCACCGAAAGAATAATTGTCCTGATCAAAAGTTGAAATTCTGGAATTCGTTGTTTTTTGGATTATCATATCTTAATTTTTAAAACGATTTTTTTATCGGGAAATTTATTCTCTAAATATACAAGTTTTAGTTTAATTTTGGGGGAAATTCATATGAAAAGAGAAATAAAAACAACCGGAGATGGCAGTAAAACCCTGTACATCAGTGAATTGAACGAAAGTTACCACTCGCAGCACGGTGCCCTGCAGGAAGCCAGACATGTATTTATCAACAATGGATTTATATTGATAAACGATTACGAAATTAATATTCTGGAACTCGGATTCGGAACAGGTCTTAATGTTTTCGTAACATTAGATGAATTTTTAAAAACTGATAATAATCATGTAGTCCATTATTATACGTTGGAAAAATATCCCGTTTCGGCAGCAGAAATTTCAGAATTGGGATACGATTCTTTATTTCCCGACCAGAAAATGAAAGGTTTATTTGAAAAAATCCATGCGGCCGAATGGGAAAAACCGGTTGAAATCACTCCCGGATTTCACCTCACCAAACTGCAATGTGATTTTTTTGATCTGGAGGACATGGAACTGCCGCCGGTCAATCTGGTGTACTTTGATTGTTTCGGAGCCAGAGTACAGCCCGATTTATGGGAAGAAAGACTGTTCAGTATGGTAGCTCAGAAAACAGCAGCAGGCGGATTACTGACCACATATGCATCTAAGGGCAGCGTGCGCCGCATCCTTCAAAAACTGAATTTTGAAGTTCAGAAAAAGCAAGGCCCACCCGGAAAACGCGAAATGATTAATGCCTGGAAGATGAAAGATGATTATTAAAAAATGTGTATTTTTAAATTCTTAATCTTTACAAATAATGATAGATAAAACAAACATCAGGATTTATGCCTGTGCGGTAAAAGACCGTAAAGTTTTGGTGCTTCACGAAGAATATGCCGGCGAATTACTGATGAAACTGCCCGGAGGCGGACTGGAATTCGGAGAAGGGATTCTGGACTGTCTGCACCGCGAATTTGAAGAAGAACTGAATGCCAAAATCCGGATTGTAGATCACTTATATACTCAGGAAAACTTTCAGCAGTCACGGTTCCGAAGCAATGAGCAACTGCTTGCCATTTATTATATTGTAGAAATTATAGACGAAACAGATTTCATCATCCTGGATCCCTGCATAGAAAAAACCGAATGGATTTCTATAGACACACAGGAGAATAATTTTCCGCTCCCGGTAGATCAAATTGCGTTTGAAAAACTAAAAGAACGATTCCGGAACTGATTATTTTTTCACGGTATAGGTGGAAGCCCCGGGATACGGCTGAAGGTACCCGTAATTCCAGTTGCTCTGCAGCAATGACTCAACAAAAAGATCTGTACGGTTTCTGTACGGATCATACGGATCTTTCAGATCCACATCTGCTATATTTCCTTTTACATTCCACCAGAATGCACTCCAGCCACCTCGTAATTCTTTAATGATTTCAAACACGGTTTTGCCGGTGGCACGGCTCATTAATTTTGCAAAAACACGCCCCTCGCTCACCGTAAGATCTCTCAACTGAGCCTCGTACTGGGAAGCCAACTCATTCTGCCGTACTTTCATGAACTTCTTCTGGTCCGCTTTACTCATAGAGTTCAGTTCACTCTGTACATCACGATACTGCTCCAGTGCCGTGAGAAACAGCGGATACACCCTGTTTAATTTTTTATTCAGAAAGTAGTAGTAATTGCGGTCCAGTTGATTATTGAAACGCGGGTTCTTACGAAGGAGTAATTCATCCATGACCACAACGGTCTCACCATTGATGTCATAAATTTTTGCTTTTTGCCTTTCATCATAATAATATTTCTGGCCAAACTCATCGGTCTTCAGCTGATCTTCGTCATAAGCACTCAGAGGTTTGGCTATTATGGTATCCTGCGCAGCAGCCATCCCACTGTACAAAACAAATAAAAGAAAAAAGTTTCTAAAAATTTTCATTAATTTTGCAATTCCAAAATCCTTAAGCAACACCAAAAATCATTCCTTTCTATGAAATTTAACAAAAAATCAATCAACTTTCTGGAAAAATACCTGAATACCGCCTCACCTACAGGTTACGAACATCGGGGACAGCAGGTATGGATGGATTATATAAAGCCTTTTGTAGACAAAGTGGAGTTTGACCATTACGGGACCTGCTATGGCATCATCAATCCCGAGGCAGACTTCAGAGTGGTCATTGAGGCCCATGCAGACGAAATTTCGTGGTATGTGAACTACATTACCGACGACGGTTTGATTTACGTTATCCGCAACGGCGGCTCAGATCAGATGATTGCACCGTCCAAGGTGGTATATATTCACGGTGAAAAAGGAATTGTTAAGGGACTCTTCGGGTGGCCTGCCATCCACACCAGAGGGGCCAACTCTAACGAACCGGTGCCCAAAATTGAGAATATTTTCATAGACTGCGGGGCCACCTCCAAGCAGGAGGTACTGGATCTGGGCGTTGAAGTAGGCTGCATGATCACCTATCCCGATGAATTCTTTGAACTGAATGACCGCTATTTCGTATGCCGCGCGCTGGATAACCGCATGGGTGGATTCATGATTGCGGAAGTTGCACGTCTTCTGAAGGAAAACAAGAAAAAACTACCCTTCGGACTTTACATTACCAATTCGGTGCAGGAAGAAGTGGGACTCTATGGTGCCGACATGATTGCAGATACCATCAAACCCCACATTGCCATTGTGACAGATGTGACGCATGATACCAGCACGCCCATGATTGAAAAGAAAAAAGAAGGCGACCAGAAATGCGGCAAAGGCCCGGTGGTATTTTATGCACCCAGTGTACACCATAACCTGCGTGAACTGATTATAGAAACTGCCAAAAAGAAAAAAATCCCCTATCAGAGAGCAGCCGCCAGCCGGTCTACAGGAACCGATACCGATGTATTCGCGCATTCCAACGGAGGGGTACCTTCTGCGTTAATCTCTTTGCCACTCCGCTATATGCATACTACCGTAGAAATGGTAGCAAAAGAAGATGTAACCCATGTCATTCAGCTGATTTACGAAACGCTTCTGAAAATCACCCCGGATATGAACCTCAAATACCATTAATCCGGAATAACGCTCAATCTAATTTTTTGAAAATGAAAACCAAATTAATTGCTCCTTCCCTACTTTCCGCAGACTTCGGGAACCTGCAGCGTGACATAGAAATGCTCAATAATTCCCAGGCAGACTGGCTGCATGTGGATGTAATGGACGGGCGGTTTGTCCCCAATATTTCCTTTGGATTTCCGGTTATGAAAACCATTCAGCAACATGCGCAGAAGTTTGTGGATGTTCACCTGATGATTGTGGAACCAGAAAAATATGTGGAAGAATTTATACAGCATGGAGCAGATTTGGTATCGGTGCATTATGAAGCCTGCACACATCTGCACAGAACCATCAAGCTGATTCAGGATCTGGGTGCCAAAGCGGGCGTTGTACTCAATCCGTCTACACCGGTACTGATGCTGGAAGACATCATTGCCGATGTGGATCTGGTACTGCTGATGAGCGTAAACCCCGGTTTCGGCGGACAGAAATTCATTGAAAACACCTACAAGAAAATTGCGGAAACCAAGGACATGATCCTCTCCAATAATTCTACTGCGCTGATAGAGGTAGACGGCGGTGTGAATCTGGACAACGCAGCAAAACTCTTTGATGCCGGCGCCGATGTTTTGGTGGCCGGAAACGCTGTTTTCTCAACAGAAAACCCTGCTAAGACTATTGAATTACTGAAGATTTAATGCAGAACCACAATCAATAAAAGGCAGATTCACCCGTGAATCTGCCTTTCTTCTTTAAAGAAATCTAAGGTCAGGGAATTTGTTGAAAATCAAAACTTAAATCGCCTGCATAGTAATCCTGAGGCCAATACTGTGGGAAAACCTGTAATGTTCCTGAGGCATAACCATAATTATGAATCACAATATTTCCGGCATGGATGGGGTAAGAAATCGTACCCGAACTCTTCTCCCGCATATACCAGTCATTGGAATTCATGGTAATCATATACTCTTTATCCATTTGCAATTCCAGCGGACTTATAGATTTGTGAGGCTTTTTGCGAAAAAATCGCAAAATTTAAAGTTTTCATAATAATTGGTTTTTATGGTTATTAGTACTACAAAGTAAAAAAAGTTCACAAAACCAAGAAAGGGAAAAACACTGTTTTATCAAAAAAACTGATGCGCTCATGTGAATTATTTACTTGTTTTTTGCAAGACAATGTACAGAAGCACAATACCTTCCGTATCCGGAGGTTTTGAAATCTGTAACTTTATCGGAACAGATATCGTATATTTAATAAAGACCCGTATGTTTGCTAAATTCATAGAATACATTTCTTTCTTCAAAATTGTGCTTTCGCCGCTGCTCATAGGCATCATCTGTGGATTTGCTTTGTATAATTATTTTGACGGGGACCGTACCGGATCCATCCTCTTTGCAACGTGCACACTCGCAGGTTTGGCCGGCGGAATAATCTGGGCCGTAAAAATTTCAAGAAAAACAGGTGCCACCACCTTCATTGCGCAGAAAGATGCCAGTCCGGATATTACAGATGCGGTGAGTGACCGGCATAAAAAAAGTCCGGAAAACTCCGGACCTGACTTATTCTGAAAAAAGGTCTTTTAGAAAATCTCTCTTCCTGAAAAGTGAAACTGCGCTTCAATCAGTGCATTCTCATCAGAGTCTGAACCATGAACTGCATTTTCTCCTACGCTTCTTGCAAACATTTTTCTGATGGTACCTTCTGCAGCGTCGGCAGGATTGGTAGCTCCAATCAGTGTTCTGAAGTCTTCCACAGCATTATCTTTTTCCAAAACTGCTGCTACAATAGGACCGGAAGACATAAAGTCTACCAGTTCACCGTAGAACGGTCTTTCGCTGTGTACCGCATAGAACGCTTTGGCATCAGCCACAGTAAGCTGGGTAAGTTTCATGGCTTTAATTCTGAACCCACCCTCAGTAATTTTGTTAAGGATAGCACCAATGTGGCCGTCTGCTACAGCATCCGGTTTGATCATGGTAAAAGTGATTTTTCCTGACATATATCTTTTTTATTTGAAAGGCAAATTTACGAAAACTTTTATATATTTGCACTGAAGGCTTAAACAAAATGAGTTTCGAATTATTTTTGGCACGCTTGTTGCAACATCTGTTTCGATTCTCATGTTTAATTTGAGTTTTCATGGTTATTAGTTTTTACCCAGCTTCGGCTGGGTTTTTTATTTGGCAGCATTCTCTTCTGCTTCTTCCATGAGTTTCAGGTACGTGATGTAGCGGGACTCTTCTATAGCGCCATGCTCCAGACCTTGCAGTACCGCACATTTGGGCTCGTTGATATGGAGACAGTTGTGAAATCTGCAATCGTGACTGGTTCTGAAAATCTCCGGAAAATAATGCTGTATTTCTTCTTTTCGCACATCTATCATGGCAAATTCACGTACACCGGGCGTGTCTATAACGCTGCCTCCAAAATTCCAGAAATGCATCTGTGCAAAAGTGGTGGTATGTTTACCCTTCAGGTGGGTTTCAGAAATTTCTGTAGTTTTCAAATTCAGGCCGGGCTGCAAAACATTGACCAGTGTAGATTTTCCCGCACCGGAGTGCCCGAAAAACACCGCCACTTTGTCTTTCAGTTTTTTCTTCAGCTCATCCAGATTCAGTGTGGAATAAGCCGAAATCTGTAAGGTCTGGTAACCAATTTCACGGTAGATGGTTTCAATAGCTTCCACTACCGTCTTATCTTGCTCATTCAGGGTATCCATTTTGGACATCAGAATCAGGGGCTCTATATTATACGCTTCGCAACAAGCCAGGAAACGATCCAGAAAACCGAGCGACGTTTCGGGAAATTTCAGGGTAAAAATGAAGCAGGCAATATCTACATTAGACGCAATAATATGTGCTTCTTTGGAAAGGTTTACTGATTTTCGGATTAGGTAATTTCTGCGGGGTTCAATCCGGGTAATCCAGGCTACGCCGTCCGGCTCCAGTTCAAATTCCACAAAATCCCCGACTGCCAAAGGATTGGTAAGTCTTGTTTTAATGAGTTTAAACTTGCCGCGGATCCGAGCCTCATATATTTTTCCGGTATCCTGCTCACGAACCTGATACCAGCTGCCGGTAGATTTAATGATGAGTCCCTTCATACTTCTGCTTATCTGGTTCGCATAATATTGTTCTGCACATCTACAGATTGTTCATGTATGGTTTTGAATATGCGCTCTATGAAATCTGCAGACATGCCGGTTTCTTCGGCTTTGCGCACCGCATATTCGGTAATAATCTTCCATCTTTCCGGTTGAAAAATGGTAACATTGTGATCGGTTTTCAGTTTTCCGATTTGTGCGGAGACATTCATCCGCTGGGAAAGCAGATCGATCAGCTGATAATCCAGCTCTGAAATCAGCGTCCGGTAACGCTCCAGCTCTTCATCAAAAACCGGCGCATCATTGTTTCTGACCTGTAAATTCCGGAGCAGCTCTGCCAGTACTTCGGGCGTAATCTGCTGTGAGGCATCACTCCAGGCGGCATCCGGATTACAGTGCGTTTCAATCATGACGCCTTCATAACCCACATTCAGTGCCTCCTGTGCCACCGCTTCCAGACCGGTTCTGTTGCCGCAGATATGTGACGGATCCACAATGAGTGGAATATCCGGATATTGATTTTTAAAATCCAGTGCAATCTGCCAGTTGGGAACATTGCGGTAATTGGTTTTCCGGTAGGTAGAAAACCCACGGTGTATGGCGGCCAGATTGGTTATACCGGCATTAGCAAGTCTTTCCAATGCTCCAATCCATAAGGCAAGATCGGGATTAACCGGGTTTTTCACCAGCACCGGCTTTCGGGTTCCGCTCAGCGCATTGGCAATTTCCTGCACAGCGAAAGGATTCACGGTAGTGCGCGCGCCAATCCACAACACATCCACATCTGCATCAATTGCGGCCTGTACATGATGCATATTCGCCACTTCCGTTGCGGTTTGAAAGCCAAAATCTTCTTTCACCTTCTTCAGCCAGGACAGCCCGATGACTCCTACACCTTCAAAACCATTGGGTTTGGTTCTCGGTTTCCAGATTCCGGCCCGGAATACAGATACGCGGGCCTCAGATTTCCGGATGCGTTCGGCAGTTTCCAGCATCTGGCTTTCAGATTCGGCACTGCAGGGGCCGGCAATAATCAAAGGTTGCGCAAATTGTGAAAACCACTCGTTTTGTATATTTTTTAAATCCATCAGGAATGATTCGTATTAATTAAAATCCAGTTTAAACTTCTCGTCCAGCTGTTTCAGCACGGGATTTATTTTGGCAAACTGCTCAAAAATGCTGCGTTTGGTCACAATTTCTTTCTTCAGTTTCACAGCATCCATGTGGTACTGAACCTGAATCCGGTAGTGGTGCACCTTGTGTTTGAAATGACTAAAAAAATCATGCGATACTTTGTCGAATTCTGCTTTTGCAGTAGAAGACGGATAGGTTACTCTGATGGTATTTTCATCCTCTTTATGCATGGTAAAGCCATGAATCGCATTAAAAACAACCACATCTCTGGTCTGCATTTTTTTCAGAAATTCTTTCCACTCGTTTTGAAGATCCGTTTCGCTGAAATGATTGGCGGGCAGATTTTCTTCCTGTGGCGCACCGGAAACCTGCTCTTCTTCCTCCTGTTTCTGGAGTTTTTTCTGAATACTGAAGCCGGATACCGGTTCTGCTACCGCATTCCTCAGTGGTACTGTAGCTTTTTGAATGACAATAATTTCCTTTTCAGAGGATTCTGATACAGCCGGTTTCTCAGCCCCGGGCTCAGCAGTTTCGGTGGACTGAGGCTTTTTTGCCTGACTACTGAAGAGTGGCGGCAGAATCAGATATTTTTTTTTTTTTCTGAAGTACCTGCGGCAGACAGACTTGCCAGTTGCATCAGTGCAATTTCTACGGTGAGTCTTGGATTTTTGGAATTTTTATAGTTGATGTCCGCATGATTGCAGATCTCAATTGCAGCAATCAAATTCTGGGGCGTCCATTTTTTGCTTTGTTCCCCGAATTTTACTCTGGTTTTCTCCCCTACCTCAATCAGATTCAGGGTAGAAGGATTCTGGGCCATCATCAGATCCCGGAAATGACTTCCCAGTCCGCCAATGAACTGATGGGGATCAAATCCTTTTTTCACAATGGCATCAAAAGTGGTCAGCACTTCAGGAATATTATTATCCAAAGCGAGATCCACAATATTCAGATACTGATCATAATCCAGAATATTCAGTACCTCTGCAGCTTTCTCCAGCGTAATATTTTTCTGGGAAAATGTGGAAAGCCTGTCAAAAATAGAAAGGGCGTCGCGCAATGCTCCGTCGGCTTTCTGTGCGACGAGATATAAGGCGTCATCTTCATACTGAATTCCTTCGGCATCCGCAATTTTCATCAGATGTTGCTGGATATCCTCAATGGTAATTCTTTTGAAATCATAAATCTGACACCGGGAAAGAATGGTAGGAATGATTTTATGCTTTTCTGTGGTCGCCAGAATAAAAATGGCATGAGCGGGTGGTTCTTCCAGCGTTTTCAGGAAAGCATTAAAGGCCGCCGAGGAAAGCATGTGCACCTCATCTATGATGTACACCTTGTATTTTCCGGTTTGCGGGGCAAAACGCACCTGATCAATAAGCGCGCGGATATCATCTACCGAGTTATTGGATGCGGCATCCAGTTCATGAATATTATAAGCAAATCCATCCTCTGAAGTGGCACCGTCCTTCTCATTGATTTTTCTGGCCAGAATTCTGGCACAGGTGGTTTTCCCTACTCCGCGTGGCCCGCAAAACAGAAGCGCCTGTGCGAGCTGGTTTTCTTCTATAGCATGATCCAGCGTATCGGTAATATGGGACTGCCCCACAACAGTATCAAACTCCTGCGGGCGGTATTTACGGGCTGAAACTATGAAGTTTTCCATTTGCCAAAAATACACGAAAAAAAACTCAAAACCAAAATCTCCCGTTCAAAAATAGAAAAAGCAGCCTTCTGCAAGCTGCTCTGAAAATTTTGTACCGGTACCTGTGCTTACTCTGCATGCAGAATGGCATACAAATCGTCTTTCAGGCGCACCCTTTTCTTCCTCAGTTCAGTAAGGTGTTCATCTGTGGTGTGGTTGATTCCGTCTTCTTCGTAATGCTGAATGAGCGCATTTACTTCTTCATAATTCACGTAAAGACGAAGAAACTCCGGATGCGCAGCCTTCAGTTGCTTGATTTTTTCTGCATACTCCGGGAATTCATTGGTAAGGATGTGGCTTTCCATAGCATGAAATTTAATGGATGAAACTGAGAAACCGTTTTAATTTCTCATCATAAAGATACTATTTTTTACCATTGCAGATCACATGAAAATTGTCATCTCTCTTTTGCAGATCAAAAATCGAAATGAAGATTATTCTAGTTCGGATTGCTGGATAGGGTCTGTCATAAAACACCGAAAGGTGCCCGCCATTTCCCGACCGGGAACATTCTCATTCAACAACTCGTTTTTGCCTTCCAG
Source organism: Chryseobacterium sp. MFBS3-17 (assembly GCF_020687745.1). Lineage (GTDB taxonomy): Bacteria > Bacteroidota > Bacteroidia > Flavobacteriales > Weeksellaceae > Marnyiella. The sequence goes on along the minus strand of NZ_JAJEWK010000012.1, from coordinate 200,458 downwards.
GAAATCATCGCTGCAAATTGCTTTTTTCTGGAGATTCATTATCAGAAAATCTTCAATTCACAAAAAGTTGGCTTGGATAAATGAAGTAACCTTTTGTTTTTATGGCATCGTCTTTTATTTCGGGAGATATTACATCATCAGATAATTTTGCATAATCAATACTATCATCACCACCTTCGATGTAATTGGTGAAGTTTTCACTAATGAAGCGATAGAATAGCGCACCTAAAACAAACTGTTTAAAGTCCCATCCATCCACAGAGCCACGAACATCGTTGGCTATTTTCCATATTTTGGTTTGTAATTCTTGTCGTTGTGCGATGCTTGTCATTTGTTATCTTTTAGTAATTCTTGTGGTTTAACGCCTAGTATTTTGGCAATTTCAAAAAGCACTTCAAGTCCAGGTTGCTGCCTGTTCCGGGCATTTCCATTAACAATGTTAGAGCTTTTGCCAAGTTGCTCTGTAAGCCCCGTTTGTTTAATGCCTTTTTGTTCTAACACCTCTTTAATCCTATTCATATGTAACTCATTATGAGTAGCTTGTTTGTTTTGAAATAAAATTTATAAAATATGCAATATACTGTATTTCGGTGTAATAAAGCACTGTTTTAAGGTGCGAATTTAACTTTTCAGCACTATTTCCTTAAACAGCTTCGTTGATCGGTCCGCCCGAATTAATGTAATCGCAAACCAGATATTTCAGATAAATAACGATTACTCCAAAAAAGAACAGGATAAACGAAAACACATTTCATTTATCCTGTAGTAGGCCCATGAGGAATCGAACCTCAACCTAAAGAACCGGAATCTTTAATTCTATCCATTAAACTATGGGCCCGGTTTGTGGCGGCAAAAATAGTTATTATTTCTGAATTACGCACGGAATTCTACAATTGCTTCAGAAAATACCTGATGCAAATTCACCGCGCTACTCAGTCCTGCCATCCCCACGGTCTTGCTGAGGATTGCACGGGTTTGGTAAGATCAAATTCTACCGTGAAAAGCAGGTCACTGCCAATGCGGTGCAGATTATAACTGAAGGTACTGTCCGTGAGGGTCATCCACCACACATTGGTACTGGCATAAGGAATACTGCTGGCTGTTTGGCGGTCTGCCGGAAACATCTGCAGGTGCGCAAATCCCTGATTGGCACTTTGCCCACCGTACTGCGTCACCTCCTCTTCCGAGCCGTCCCGGTGCCGGTGATCATGCTTCAGGGTGATGATCTGGTCTTCATTTTTGGTTAAAACCCAGGTGCGTGAACGGTCTGCACCTACATAAAACGGAATTCTGATCCGTCCCGGTTCGCAGGAAAGCACGTGCATTACCAGCTTTTCACCGGTAAAACCGTCACCTTCTTTGGCTCCGGCCGTAATTTTTCCTTCGTAGGATTTTCCGCAGTGTTGCCGGAGATTCTGCCAGAATTTTTCACTTTCTGCAACCTGGGCACTTAGCGAGCCCGCCATGGCCGTCATTAAAAACAATACAAAATATTTCATGGAATTTTCTTTAAATTTGATTAGAAATAACCCTTCCGCATCATGATCCGGAAGGGTTTTCTTATTTATTCAGAAATTTCTACGCGGCTTCCTGTGGTATGTGCGTTCATCTGCGGTGCATAGTAATTCTGCAACGTGGTAATTCCGTTGCTGAAGGTTCCGGAGGCATTACAGATATAATCATACTCAAAGACGTATTTCCCTTTCGGCATATACTGGATATAGAAATTGGTTGATGCGTCCTTGGTAGACTGATAATAACCCAGTCCGTTTTTCCACTGGTAACCGGAAAGCACATTCAGCGGCTCAAAGCCTGCGGCACGCATATCCTTGAGATGAATAAATTCCATATTGCGGTCGGTATTCAGCATCATGCGCACCGTAACCCGGTCCCCTACCTTCAGCGGAGTTTCCGGTGAAATTTTCATCAGTTCCTCGCCGTTTACGGTTTTCACCTTTTTATACAGTTCCTTAGTAATGGAAATATAGGATTCGGAGGATTTTATTTTATCCAAATCTTCATAATATTGCCAGAACAAACCGCCCTGCACCACGCCGGGACCCGGCTTAGTAACCGTAACCGTTCCGAGCGACGGATTTACCTCATCGTTTGTCATTGCAGATTTGATATATCCCGTAGCCGAAGTATCGGGTTCTATAAGCGGCTTGCCGCCCCAGATGACGGTGGCCCGGTCTGCTTCTGCACCTGTCCACGCTTTACCGGAATTGAGCAGGGTAAAAATAACTTCGGCGGTACCACGTGAGCTGCCCCAAGAATTGACTTCTTTCTGGGTAACGAGCCAGATTTTCATCTCTTCTATAAAGCGAAGATCACCCGGTACAAGTTTATTGAATGCTTCCAGTGCGCCGGCATGATTCACGGTTTTAGAAGTGTACCAGCCCCAGTCATTCAGATTCTGTTTCCAGTACACGCCCTGCGTTTCGGACTCCACGGCGGTTTCCTTCAGGTAGGTTATCAGTTTTTGGGAAACATCTTTCAGTCCGTATGCATCAAACAACAGCGCCGCGCGGTGAAGGCCGAAAAAAGTATATTCTTCATGTTTTGCACTGCGTGCATTAGACTTTATGTGTTTTTTCAGCTCTTCGCCTTTGCCTTTCAGCGGGAAATCCTTTTCCCAGTATCTGCGCGTATCCAGATAATCCAAGACGTAATTATTCCACACATTTTCTTTCTTCACATCCCAGTACTGATGTACTTCCCCATCTACATAATGAATAAGTTTTGAAACCAGTTGCTGCTGATTGCCGCTTTGGTATTCACTCAGATTTCCTTTCAGCCATTCATTGATTCTGCCTAAATTTTTTAAAATATACAATGAAGTATAGTAAGAACTCGGATAACCGGAATACCAGGAGAATCCACCATCAGGATTCTGAAGTTTGCGGAGTTCATCCCAATCGGTGTTAATGGAATTGCGCATGGTATTCACATCAAACAAACGGGCGAGCTTCTGCATCTGATCCTGCTCATTCTTGCTCTTCAGCACCCATGGAGTTTCTTCCAGAAGCAATTGTTTCAGCTCCTGATTTTTTTCGAGGTCAGACGTAAGGAGCCCTTTGCGCTGGTACTCATCAAACACCGTTTTCAGTTTCGGATTGGACTTGAAGATTTCTGCGGCCAGCACATCTGCAAACCATTTATTAAATACCACATCTGCAGAATTGTTCATGTCATTCTTCAGTGCGGGCAAGGCAAACATGATTTCCCACACCGGATTGGTGGTAAGTTCCAGTGTATTGGCCACATTACTCACGGTGGTGGAAGTGTTTTTTGTCAGATTCTGCAGAACAAAAGTTTTGGTTTGACCTTCTTTTACAAAAACCGGAACCGCGTCCGTTACCAACATTCTGTTGGGTAAAACTGCGACCGCTTTTTGCTCCCCGTCAGCGAAGTTTCCGGCTTTTGCCACTACTTTAATAATGATGGATGAAACATCTTTTGGAGCTTTTAATTTCCATGTTACAACACCATTGCCATTTTCTTCCAACTGAAAGGTTTGCTGCGCATGAGTCAACCCGAAGCGGGCAGAAATATCATCGTTGGTAAACGCATCCAGAATCTGCAGTTGTGCTGTACCACTGAGTTTTTCATTCACGAGACTCGATAGTTTGGACTGGAGATTCAGTTCATCGCCTTCGCGCAGGAATCTGGGATAGTTCGGCGTTACAGAAAACTCTTTCCGGGTGATGACTTCTTTCTCCAGCACCGCGGCCCGGGCATCCTTAGTATGCGCCAGAAACATAAGTTTCCAGGCGGTGAGCGCCTCCGGGGACGTAAATTCAAAGGTGACATGACCTTCCTCATCGGTAAGCAGATTTGGATAGAAAAATGCGGTTTCGTTGAGGTTTTCGCGAACCGGAATGTGATCCAAATTTTCCTCCTGCATAGTCGCATCATCGTCCAAACTGGATTTTCCACGGATAACCATATTGATACTTTCTGCTTGTGCATTTCCCTTCGCCTGAGTTGCCGTTCTTGAGTACCCCAGTACAACTACCTCTTCAATTTCGCTAACATTTGCGGTATCTGTAGCTTGTGCCCGGGGTGGCGCATACACAGGATTGGATCTGCCAGATCTGCCCACCTGCCCAAAAAAAACACCATTAAACCAGTCAAACCTCGGGAATTGAATCTGTTTCTGGCTTACATACCCGGTTTTCCCGGTAAAATATCCGTTAGCCAACCGGTCTGATACCGCATACCCATTGATTCTGAAATTGGGCTGATACAATTTTTCCCAGCGGTAACTATTCACCGCAAACTTATCCAGCGACTTATCATACATATTGGCAAGGACTTCTGCATTGATTGTCTCCAAGTCTTCTCCCAGAATTTTTACTGTCCATTTTTCCTTTTGTCCCGGTTCCAGACGATCGCGGAACGTCACCGTTTCTATACGCAAAGGTTTTTTATCTGAAACAATTTTCAGGTTCACCGATTCGGTAGCCACATCATTAAATGCCACCATCTGAAACTGTACATTCATCTGGTGTATGTTTTCGTCTTTTGGCAATGCCAGTTCATATTTCAGCACTCCATTTTTCAGATTTTTCTGTTCGGTATGGGTCTGGCCGTTTCCGTTTTGCACAAAAACATTTACAATACCATCCGGCACTGCAGAATAGACATACAGTTCCGCTTTTTCGCTCCGCTTATACTCGGGTTTTGGCAGCAACACTTTCAGGAAGGGTTTCTGACCCGCTGCCAGGGATTTTTTATTGAACAGTTCAAATGTCTGTTCGGTACGGATGGTATCCGTGCCTTCTTTATTGTAAATTTCCAGGGTATATTTGCCGGCCGGCAGTTTGCCGAGTTCCAGCATTGCGCCGCTGCGCTGTACGCCATTCAGCACAATGGTATGCACCTCTTTTCTCTTCTCGTCTTCACTAAAGTAATCATGCGGGAATTTCCGGATGAATTCCTCTTTGGAAAGTTTTGGCAGATCCTGAATATCATCTTCGAATACCGAACGGTAAATCCGCTCATCGGGTGTCAGCTTCGTCAATTTCACATGATAGGATTTATTCACCGGCTGTTCGTTGTAATTTTTAGTCTGCACTTTAATGCGTACCCGCTCATCGGCAAAGGCATCTCCTACTTCATCTGCCTGAATATAATGGGAAACTGAAGCGACTTTCACATTTTCTGTGGCACTCTGGGTTTCGCCGTTGATGTCTGTCACTGAAGCATTGATCTGATAATTATCGACTTGTATTCCTTCCTGTTTTTCATCTTTTTCCAGATTCACCTCAATCGTAAATTCTCCTTTTTCGTTGGTTTTCACCTCACCCAGAATGGAATTGACATTGTCATTTCCTGGCGGCAGCCACCAGAAATACCGCGAGCGGATGTCCTGTTTTTTAATTTCATATTGTACCGTGGCATTACTCAGCGCTACTCCGGAAAACATCATGGCTTTTCCATTCACCGCAATGGTTTGACCATATTTGTACTCCCCTTGCACAGGGTCAAAACTGACTTCAAACTTCGGACGTTTATACTCTTCCACACGGAAATACTGTTGACCGGTTGCCCCGGATTCAGTTCCTACTGATATGTGGAATTGTCCGTTCAGTTTCCCTTGCGGCAGGGTAAAACTACCATGTACAGAACCGAAATCATTGGTCACCAATTGCTCGGCACTCAGTTCCTCACCATTTGCATCATGCAATCTGACCGTCACCTTATCCCCTACCCGCAAACTTTCTTTTTTGGTTTGGCCGGCAAGACCCGTCACAATGGCTTTAAAATAAACCGTTTGCCCCGGTCTGTATATCGCCCGGTCCAGAAAAACCTGTGCCTGCCGGCGCTCACGCACGGGCTCCTCACCATAATTCCGGTTTCCATACAATTGCATCAGATTAAAATCATCTGAATCAGGCTGATGAACCAGGATATAGCGGTAGTAAGCACTTTCTTTAGTTTTGGGCAATGAAAATGATGCGGATTGACTGGTGACTGCTGCCGAACTGGTGAAAAGATCGCCCCGTGCATATTCAATAATCCGCAGGCTGTTTCCTGCCATTGCCTTGCCGGTTTGCCGGTGCACCAGTTTCAGAAGGTCGTCCTGAGTATTGCGTTCATCCTTCCGGGAGTACACGATTCTGCTTCGGGTGGCAATCATATAAAAATGGTTCACAACGGCACCATCCACCACATACTCCATCAGGTAGATGCCGGCCGCCAAAGGCTGAAGCTCCAGAGAAGTTTTATGACTGAGGAAATCAGCACTTTCAGGAAGTTCAAAAGTTTCTTTTCGCAGAAGCGATTTTTTTACGGCAGTGAATGCATTTTTCTCATTCGGACTGGATACATACTTCAGGAAACCCTGAACATCATTCTTAACTGCATATATATTGAGGGTAAATTGTGTCGCATTTTTGGCCTCTGCCACCAGATGTACAGGCAAATCTGCCTGCGTATGGGTTTGGTACCTGATATTCAGCACCGGCTTGGTAATGGCCTGTTCGCGGTTGATAATATGATTAAGAAATGGAGATTTCGGATATTGTTTTTTGGCCTGCACAGCCCGGGACAAGGCTTCCGGGTTTTTCTTTAAAGCAATGAGCTGATCCATAATTTCGGCAGCAATGACCAGCTTATAATCACCATCTGTGGTATTATTGTACAATGCTTCCAGTTTTTGAAGTTTGTCACTGCAATGATGATAAGCGCAATCATATTCCAGTTTTTGATGTTGAAAATAAAGCCTGGCATTTCCTGCATTAGCCAAAATCAGCCGCTCATATTGTCCTGAAATGAAGGCGTGATTTTCTTTTCTTTCATTGGGCGTGAAAAGATCCTGATCTTTTAAAAACTCGATATGATTTACCGCATTCCACTCCAGAAGTGTCGGGAAAAAGAGATAATCTGCCCCATTCTGAAATAAACTTTTGTAGGGCAAAAGGCTTACCTTCTTCAGATCTGCTTCCCGGGCGCTTAGTTTCTCATAATATCCTTTCAGGTAATTCTTAAAATCCAGCCGGCTCCAGGTTTCCATCTGGGCAAGATCCTGATTATTGATATTTGTCCGCTGCAGAATTCCCCAGCGTTCAGTCTTGTAATAATCATGGATAAAGTGACCCAGAAACACGTCAAATACCAACCTGGACTCCCCTTTCAACTGACCGGAAAATTCTGAAATTTTGGTATAAAATCTGGATGAATTGTCATTGTCTTCATCATCATCGATCATTTTAGTGATGCTGAATTCTGATTTCAGCGACTGGATAAGTTGCAATACATTGTCTTCTTTCATGGCATGGTTCTGAATTTCTAATATGAGCGGTAAAGTTGTTTTAAACTTCCCGGCGCGCAGCCCGTCTTCCACTTTTTTCCACTGGTTTTCATAGGAGAAATTCTGAGCAAAGAAAAAAGAAAAACTCAGGAGGCTGAGTAAGGTGAGAAATTTCTGATGAATATGATGCATAATTGTTTTTTATAAGATTTGGATTGTCCACCGGATAAACGGTTAAAACTGTGCCAAAAAATCCGGAAAAACCGTTTTACCCGGAATCTGTGATTCTAAATTTAAAATTACATTTAAATTTGCACCGATGCAGATTCTAAAATTAGCAAAAAAATATCTTATAAACAGTCAGATTTACGTTTCATTGATGGGAACTTTACTGGCCGTATTTTTTATGCTGCAACAGAACATCGTGAAAGCCCCCACCATCGCACTTATTTTCATCACCTTCCTGAGCGGTTATCTGTACACAAAATTTCAGATGAACCGCAGGTTGCTGTGGAAAATCATTGCATTCAATGTACTTTGCGGACTTATTTCTGCTGTGCTTATCATTCACAATCACAATATCGAAAGGCTTTTCCGGTGGGCGGTCATCGTACTGCTCGGATTATTGTACAACAGTTTTTTCCTGGACCGGTTCATCAGAAAAATTCCACTGTTAAAGGTCTTCTATGTGGGTTTAACCTGGGCACTGATCAATTCATGGCTGATTCTCCCGGAATTTGACGCCGCTGTTTTCACCATCAGCCTCCTCTTTGTTACCGCACTCGTGCTGCCGTTTGACATCCGCGACATGAAGGTGGATCATGTAGTGACTTTTCCGCGGCTGATTGGAGTCCAAAATACCCGGTATCTGGCGTATGTCCTGATTTTTTTCAGCCTGATGATCTCGGCTTTTCACCTGCAGACGGTTTATGCTGCGGCGCTGTTCATTACGGCGGTATTCACCTTTATCCTCATTTACTTTGCCGAAAACAGCAATCACGACTCCTATTTTTCAGTTTTAGTGGAAAGTTGCAGCGGTCTGCCGCTCGCTGTCCTGCTTTTGATCCAATAGATCCACCGGTAGTGCAGATCGGCACAGTCCATTCATTCATGATGCTTCAAATCAGACAATTTTTGAGTAATTTTGGCGCATGATCATCCAGAAACTTCAGCTCATCAATTTTAAAAATCATCCTGCTGCCACTTTTGACTTTTCACCCCGGATCAATTGTCTGGTGGGCAATAACGGCGCCGGTAAAACCAATATTCTGGATGCGCTGCATTACCTGTCTGTAGGCAAAAGTTTCCTGGGCAACACAGACGTGAACAACATCCGCAGCGGCGAAGATTTCTTCAGCATAGAAGCTGAAATTCACGATGGTGAAAAACTGAACATTCTGAAAATCCAGCAACCCCGCGAAGCAAAAAAAATCATTAAAAAGAATGATAAAGCCTACGACCGTATAGCAGATCACATCGGTTTTCTGCCGGGTGTGATGATTTCGCCTTACGACTCGAATCTGATTTCGGATTCCGGAGAGAGTCGCCGCAAGTTTCTGGATGCCATGATTTCACAGACAGATTCCGGGTATCTTTTTAATCTCATTCAATATCAGAAAACCGTACAGCAGCGAAATGCCCTGCTGAAAAACTTTGCCAAAAACCGCTATTTTGATGCTGAAAGTTTAGAGATTTACAACGAACCGCTCATCAAATACGGCACGGCTATTTTCACCCGGAGAAAACAATTTATGGAAGCCATAATGCCCCTGATTCAGAAGTATTACGAACTGATTTCCGGCGGAAAAGAGGCGATAACGGTGAACTATCAGTCAGATCTGAATGATGCCGGAAACGGAGACCTGCCTGCCTATTTCCAAAGCATCCTGGAATCTCATCTGGAAAAAGACCGTATCCTGACCTACACCTCACGCGGGATGCATAAAGACGATCTGATTTTCGGAATGAACGGTCATTCCTTAAAAAAAACAGGAAGCCAGGGACAGCAAAAGTCGTTTTTAATCGCCCTGAAACTCTCACAGATGAACCGCATACGGGAACTGACCGGCAAAACACCGGTTTTACTGCTGGATGACATCTTTGACAAACTGGACGACTTACGGGTTTCCCAACTGATTGAGCTGGTAAACCACGAGCATTTCGGGCAGATTTTGATCACCGATACTCATAAAGAAAGAACGGAGAACGTGGTGAAGAACATTAACGAAGAATCCCGCATTTTTGAAATCGGAACGGCGTAAATATTTTTAATTTTCCGGAAAAAGATTCTTTCAGGCTTTCCGCGTTTCCAGCAGGAAATCCTGAACTACGGAATTGAACTCTTTAGGATTTTCTGCCTGCACCCAATGTCCGGCATTGCTCACCTGCACTACAGAAGAGTCCGGGAACTGCTGCTTGATCTGGAAATTATCCTGCGGTAAAATATAATCTGATTTGGCACCCGAAATAAAAAGTGTTTTACCGCTGAACACACCAAACTTCACGGCATTACTTACAAATTCATCGTACTTTTCTGATAAAACGGGCAAATTGAACCTCCATGCCAGTATTTTATCATCGGTCCAGTACAGATTTTTTGTAAGAAACTGAATGACAGACATTTCGGGGATATAGATTTTCAGAGCTTCTTCCACTTCCTGGCGGGTGGTATCTTCTTCGAACTCCACACTTTGCAACGCCTTGATGATGCCCTGATGGTGTGGCGGATAGGCCTTCGGGGCAATATCTACCACAATCAGTTTTTCCACCTTTACGGGATACTTGATGGCAAACTGCATGACCGCCTTGCCGCCCAGTGAATGTCCCAGCAGATTTACTTTGGCCATGCCATGATGATCCATATAGTGGGTAATGTCATGCGCCATGGCATCATGGGACATCTCTTCGGAATGAAAACTTTTGCCATGGTTTCTGAGATCAATGAGGTGCACCGGGAAATATTCCCCGAAAATTTTTCCGAAACTCCCCCAGTTATCCAGCATGCCAAAAAGACCGTGAAAAACCAGCAGTGGTGTTCCGGGTTTGTCTTCACCGTAAATCTTTGAATGTAAAATATTGTGTTCCATGTTTTGTTCCGTTTGATGTGTTAATGATGTTCAAATAAAAGAGCAGGTTACCATTTTGCCAACCGCTTCAGATAGCCCTGCACGGTGTTTTCCATTCCCAGGTACAATGCTTCGGAAATGAGTGCATGACCAATGGAAACTTCGAGCAGATTGGGAATCTGTTCTGCAAAATAGCGGATGTTTTCCAGACTGAGATCATGTCCGGCATTGATGCCCAAATTGTATTTTGTAGCTTCCAGTGCAGTTTCATAATAATCCTTGATTGCTTTTTCCGGAGATTGCGGATATTCCCTGGCGTACGCCTCGGTGTAGAGTTCTATGCGGTCTGTACCGGTTTCTGCTGCAAATTTCACCATTTCCGGATCGGGATCCAGAAAAATGGAGGTCCTGATGCCTGCGTTTTTAAACTCACCAATAACGGATTTCAGAAACTCCTGATGCTTCCGGCAGTCCCAGCCGGCATTAGACGTGATGGCATCGTCTGCATCAGGCACCAGGGTTACCTGCTCGGGTTTCACCTCCAGAACCATATCTACAAACGGGCGGTGCGGATTTCCTTCGATATTAAATTCTGTGGTAATGAGCGGCTTCAGGTCGTACACATCCTTGCGGGTAATGTGTCTTTCATCTGGCCTGGGATGAATGGTAATGCCCTGTGCGCCGTATTCCTGAAGTTTTACAGCTGCCATGGTCACACTGGGAAGTTCGCCGCCCCGCGCATTACGAATGGTGGCTATTTTATTGATGTTTACACTTAGTTTCGTCATGACTGAAATCCGCAGTGGGATTATTTTATCTTTAAAAAAGGGTTATACTTTGGTTTGCATAATCTCCAGATCAAAAACCTTGGCAGAAGCCAGCAAATGGTCAAAAATATTGGCCTGAATATCTTCAAAATCTGCCAGAGCTGCCTGATTGGCAAAGCAGTAAAGCTCCAGGGGCATTCCCTGCGGCGTAATATCCAGCTGCCGCACCAGCACGATTTCATTCTGGTCAATCTGGGGATTTTGTTTCAGATACCGATGCACGTACTTCCGGAAGACCCCGATATTGGTAAGCTGCCGCCCGTTAATGAGGAGATCTGCATTGGGCATATGCTGACTTTGCGGGAAAATTTCAGCTTCCCGTTCGCTCAGGTAATCTTCAATGAGATTAATTTTCTTTAACTGATCAAAGGAATCTCTGTCAATAAATTTAAAGGAATTGATGTTAAAGTAGATTGATTTTTTAATCCTTCTCCGGTTGCCCTCGGCCATTACCTGCAGGTTTTTTATTTCAGTACTGAGCAGGTCATAGGTAGGAATCGTAGAAACCGTTTTATCAAAATTATGAATTTTGGTAGTGAGCAGGTTAATGTCTGCAATGGTTCCTTCAATATTGTATTTGGGAATCCCGATCCAGTCTCCCACCTTCACATTTCGGGAGAGCGATACATGGATTCCGGTGACAAAGCCGAGAATGGTATCCCGGAAGATGAGAATAATGACCGCTGTCATGGCTGTAAGGCTGGTCCATATGGAAGTTGTACTCACACCGAAGATTGCAGAAATTCCCAGGAATACGAAAATCAGACCACCAATAATAAGCAGTGTGGACGTAATAGCGCGTATGGCTGTAATGCGGTAGAAATCCTGGCGAAGAACGTAATACCTTTCAATGGAATGAAGCGCCCGCTTGTACATCACATAGCCGGCAATTATCATCAGCACTGTAAACGTGCGTTCCAGCAACGTATGACTGTTGGGATGCCTGCCCATGATGGGTTCTATAAGTTGCTGCCCGAAACCGAGTGCCATAAAATTGGCCACCGAATTCAGTACCTTACTCTCGTACAGAGATTGTATGACCGGCGTCTTTTTAAACTTCCGGTAAAAAGCAGAGTGAATTGCCTTAAAGAGTGTTTCGTAGATGAAATTCAGTACCACAATGATGACTACGAAAAACAACAGTTTCGCAGCAATCTGAGCAGTCAGCACCAATGCATCCGGCACATTCTGGGCTATAAAACGATGAATTTCATTGCTTAATGCCTCAAAAAAGCCCTGGGTTTCTTTCAGTTCATCTTTCATTCCCGCAAAATTACTAATAATCCCCGCACTTTAAAACAAAAAACCATTTTAATAACCATACAGCCAATTCGCATCATATTAAAATTATTGAAAATTTTAAGCGCCCTTTTATGATTAATTCATCATGAATATGTACATTTGTTATCAAATTAAAAAAACTAACCCTAAAACTCCACATCACATGAAGAAAATCTCCTACCTTTTTATGACGTGTGCGCTCCTGTTTCTGTACAGTTGTATCCGCACAGAAGACAACAGTGTACTGGTAAGCCACCCTGTTGAAGTCGAAGCAAAAAAAGCATCGGTTACCGGTAAAGTTTTTTCAAAGAATGGCATACAACCCGTGGGCGGCGCCTTGATTTTCACCTTTGATGCCCAACACAAAATGTACTTTACGCACTCTGATGCGCAGGGCGACTTCACTCTGGAAACCGTTCCCGGTTCACACACGGTCTATATCCAGACCGGCGACGGAACCAATTTTCGCACCGAGTTCAACATCAACCTGCCGGAAGGTCAGAATGTAACTGCAGATGCATCACTTACAAAATTGAACCAGATTGCTAATATGGCTTATGTAAAAGGCAGTTATGATGAAATTGAAGACATTGTACAGAACCTGGGATACACCATCACAGAAATTGATTATGATGACCTGAAAAACATGAACACCATCGCACTGTATGATATTATTTTTCTTAACTGCGGATCGCGCACCCAGACCAACTCCGGAACCAGCACGCCCAATTCCGATACCATGATTTATGACAATCTGGCGACCTTCGTGACCAACGGTGGTTCCATTTATGCCTCGGACTGGGATGTAGCCTACCTCACCGGCGGCCAGTCCAATTCCAATGGTTGTAATATCCCGGGTGGCTTCCTGCCCGACCCCCTGCTTTGTTCTACAAATAACGGCTCAGCCACTACTTACAGCAATGCAGATGTGACCAATGTGAATCTGGCCAACGCCATCGGGTTTAATACTTTGGACATCCAGTATGACCTGGGCGCCTGGCAGCGGATTACCGCTTATGAACCCACCTTTTGGGACGTAATGGTTCAGTACAATAATGAAGCGTTGATGATCCGGTCTAACAATTTTCAGAACCCGACTTCTCCCACCCTTACGGTAGGAAATCCGGCCAACAATAATATGGTGACCATCTGCCATGTGGCCGGCGGTACTCCTGTGACCATCACCATCAACCAGAATGCTCTCCCGGCACACGTGGGTCATGGTGACTCACTGGGTCCATGCTCCGGCACCTCAGCCAGCGGAACCATTTTCTATACCACTTTCCACAACCATGCTTCCGGAAATATAGGCAATACAGCACCGATTCTGCAGTATGTTATTTTGAATCTTTAATTCAGATTTTAAATATTTTTTAGTGAAAGGCGACGGAAATTTCTGTCGCTTTTTTATTTTTTTGATACATTTGATTCATCAATACAGCATTATGGACCACGGACTCATTACACTTGTTTGTTTTATTCTCCTCATTCTGGGCATGGCCGGAACCATTTTGCCCATACTTCCGGGTTTGCTGATGAGTCTCTGCGGGCTGCTGATTTACAAATTCGGCACAGAATCTGAGCTCTCCATGGTTTATATCTGGATTTTTTCTGCGCTCACATTGTTGTCCATTGTGCTGAATTATGTGATACCCGCCAAAACCAACAGGCGCTATGGCGGCACCCGCTGGGGAAGCATCGGGTCGGTCATCGGGACATTTGCAGGAATGTTTTTCATTCCGCTGCCCTTCGGATTTCTCATCGGAATGTTCCTTGGCGTTTTTGCAGGCGAGCTGCTGCACGATTCCAAAGACCCGAAAAAGGCTTTCAACTCCATGAAAGGTGCATTTGTAGGCTTTATTTTTGGCACCGGATTCAATTTTCTGGTGGGATTGGCAATGTTTTTGGTGGTTTTATTTGATGTTATTTAAAAATCAGCATTATGATTAACCACCTTTTCATCACCGGATTACTGACCATGTCGCTGATGTCCTGCCAAACCCAAAAAATCGCATCTAGCGATCCTGAAGCCGCTGAAACTCACGTAAATTCACAGAAAAATTCGGAATACATAGTTCTGAAAGAAGGCGAGAGGAAATTTCTGGATCAACAACAGATGAATATTGCTTTCAAGAAAGTTACAGAAGACAGCCGCTGTCCTGAGGGTGCCAATTGTGCCTGGGAAGGCGTGGCCACTGTAGAAATTGAACTGATGGGTGTGTACACAAGACCAAAAACTGTTCTGCTTTCCACACAAAGCAATGCGCAACGAGGTTATGTGGAAAACTTTGATTTTGCCGGATACCGGTTTACCCTTACCGAAATCACTCCTGAACCCACCACCCGGAGACCTGCAGAAGAAAACCGCGGTGAGTATGTCCTGAAACTGAAAGTCAGCCAGCTCTCCAAATGATTACCACTTAATTTCCGGGTGACCAGCATCCGCAAGATAATTGTTGATTTTGGAAAACGGTTTACTTCCGTAGAAACCCCGATATACCGAAAACGGAGAAGGATGTGCAGACTTAATCACCAAATGACGGGATTCATCAATCAGGACCGATTTTTTTTGAGCAAAAGCCCCCCAAAGCACAAAAACCACCTGGTCCCTGCGTGCGGAAATTTCACGGATGATGAAATCCGTAAACGTTTCCCAGCCCAGATCCTTATGCGAATTAGGTTTGTGTGCCTGTACGGTAAGCGTTGCATTCAGCAGTAACACACCCTGCTTCGCCCAGTCATCTAACTCCTGTGCAGAGCGCTCTATGCCCAAATCTGATTTCAGTTCGGTAAAAATATTCTTTAATGAAGGCGGCGCCGCTACGTGTTCGGAAACGGAAAAGCACAAACCATTGGCCTGGCCATCATTATGATAAGGATCCTGGCCGATGATGACCACGCGCACCTCCTCGAAAGGCGTTAGATCAAGAGCACGAAAAATCTGGTTTTTTGGTGGAAAACACTGGTATTGCGCATAATTTTCATTCACCTTCTCCCATAAATCTTTGAAGTAATCAGAATTATTTACAGGCGCAAGAATTTCGGTCCAGGTCATGAAAAAAGATTTTAAAATTGATGCGGGACAAATTTAAACTTTTAAAAGAAATAAAAGTTTCACTTCAAAATGAAAAACTCCCCTTCCTCATACAGAATGGCAAAGTTTTGATGCTAATCATTGTCATTTCATCGGTTTAAAACTAAATTTGCACCGTGCACATAGATCAAGAAGACTTAGACGAACTGGAGTTTCCGATTTTACTTTCGGAAATCACTCCCTATGCTTACTCACCTCGCACTGCAGAACACCTGATGCAACTGCGTCCGGTGGCGGTAGAGGAAGCAGAAATTTCTTTAAAAAAGACCGCAGAATTCCTGACCAGTTTTGAGAGTTCCAACGCCATACCCTTTCATGAATATGAGGACATAGAAACCGAACTGAAACTGATGGTGATTGAGAATTACCGGCTGGAAAACCAGGGATTCATGAAAATAAAAGCCATCACCGAACAAATAGGCAGACTGCAGAAGTTTTTTCCGGCGTTCGCAGAAACATTTCCCACGCTTCTGGGCGAGGTACAGCAACTGGAATTCCGGAAGGAAATCATTGACAAAACAGATAAGGTTTTCAACCGTTTCGGGGAAGTTAAAAGTGAAGCGTCGCCTGTACTGAAAACCCTTCGTGCAGAAATTCAGCATGCGAGGAAAGCCATTGATGAAAATTTCAACCGCGCCATGGGTCAGTTTTCCGATTTTCTGGAGGACATCCGCGAAACGGTGATTGATGACCAGCGGGTTCTTGCTGTAAAATCCGGGTTCAAAAAGCGGGTTTCCGGGCGGGTGCTGGGAATTTCCAAAACAGGCTCCATCACCTATATACAGCCGGAATCTGTGGTTCGGCATTATTTCAAATTGCGGGAAAATCAGGAAGAAGAAAAAAAGGAAACCGACAAAATCCTGCGCAGACTTACCGCTGAGATTGCCGAATATGAACCCCAGCTTGCAGCTTATCAACAGTATATTTTTGATCTGGATCTCACCCGCGCTAAGGCCAAATTTGCGGAAAGCATCAATGGCGTTTTGCCCAAAATAAACCGGCATAAAACCCTGAGACTGAAAGATGCCTATCACCCGCTGCTCTGGCTGCAAAACAAAGCAGAACAGAAGAAAATATTCCCTCAAACGCTAACTTTTACGGAACACAACCGCATCATCTGCATTTCCGGACCCAACGCGGGTGGAAAATCCATCACCCTGAAAACAGTGGGTTTGCTCCAGTTGATGATTCAAAGCGGAATACTGGTGCCGGTGCATCCCAAATCTGAAATGTTCTTTTTTGACCGGATCATGACGGATATCGGAGACAATCAGTCCATTGAAAATCACCTGTCCACCTACTCTTCCAGGCTTAAAAAAATGGCCGGCATCATTCGCGATGCAGATGCCAGCACCCTCTTGCTTATAGACGAATTCGGGACCGGGTCTGATCCTGAACTGGGCGGTGCTCTGGCCGAAGCTTTTCTGGAATATTTCTATGACAAGAAGAGTTTCGCCATCATTACCACCCATTACACCAACATTAAGCTCGTGATTGAGCAGTTGCCCAATGCACAAAATGCGGCAATGCTCTTTGATGAATATTCACTGGAACCGCTGTACAAACTGGAGGTAGGCCAGGCCGGAAGTTCATTTACATTTGAAGTGGCCGAAAAAAACCGCATCCCGCGATTCATCATTAAAAAAGCCCGCGAAAAAGTAGAAAAAGACGTGGTGAATCTGGATAAAACCATCGTAAAACTTCAGCAGGAAAAATTTGAAGTAGAAAAATTAAAATCCAATCTTACCGAGCAGAAGGAATCTGTGGAAGACAAGCGTGATAATCTGCAAAAACTGAATGAGCAACTGCAGCACAAACTCTTTAACTTTCAGAAACTTTATGAAGAGGAACACCGCAAATTACAGTTCGGAAACAAAATTGAAGGCTTTATAGACTCCTATGTCAAAGGGAAATCCCGCAAGGAAGTGGTAAAGGATTTCGTGAAAATTCTGGAGCAGGAAAAATACCGGAAACTGGGAAGTGATAAGGACGAGAGCAAGCGGCTGCAAGTAGTAAAGCGGAAGATCACCCAGCAACTGAAAAAAGACGAAGTAAAAGAAAAAATTGCTGAAGTGCAGGAGCAGATCGAAGAGAAAAAACAGCAGGAGCGGGCAGTCTGGCTGAAAACCGGTCAGCGCGTGCGGATTAAAGGATCGACGTCTGTGGGCACTATTGAAAAGATTTCAAAGGACAAAGTGACGGTGAATTACGGCACGTTTAAAACCCAGATTTCAGCCGATGAACTGGAGCGGATTTAAGCTGGCACCAGTTCGTATTGTCCAAAAACATTCCCCTAAATAAAAAACGGCTCCGCACATTACGGAGCCATGATCTTACTGCCAAGTCTGGAACTTACGGATTTCCGTACATATTGGACTCACCACCGTCTATGGCGATAATCTGCCCGGAAACGTAACCGTTTTCATCGCTGAGCAGATAGGCTACCAGGTTCCCTACTTCCTGAGGCAATCCCAGTCTGCGTGTAGGGTTGTGCGATGCGTATTCTGCTTCTGCAGCCTTAGGATCGTCCGGATTCACCTGCTTGAAAGCCTCTGCCACCATAGGCGTCAGAATTGCTCCCGGCGCAATGGCATTGGTGAGAATTCTGTCTTTACCATATTCCAGTGCGGCATTTTTGGTAATTCCCGCCACGGCGTGTTTGGTCGCGACATACGCAGTCTGGTTCAGCACACCCCGGATTCCACCTACGGAGGCCGCGTTCACGATTTTACCACCCCCGTTTTTCTGCATCACCGGAATCACATAGCGCAATCCGTAATAAACGCCCATCAGGTTAATATCTACCACTTTTTTGAATACATCAATATCATAGTCCACCATCGGAGCCTGGCGGCCTTCTATTCCGGCATTATTATAAAACCCGTCTATGGTTCCGAAAGTTTCCACAGTTTTGTTTACATAATTTTTTACCGCCTCTTCATCAGACACATCTGCCACTACGGTGACGTATCTGGCATCCGGATAACGGGTTGCAAGTTCCTCTCTGGCTTTGTTCAGTGCTTCTTCGTTGTAATCTACCAGGACAATATTGGCACCTTTTTGTGCCAGCACTTCTGCTGTTGCAAGACCAAGCCCCATAGCAGCTCCTGTAATAATGATCGTTTTGTTTTTAAAATGTGACATTGTAATTTGGTTTTAGTTGGTTTTTTATTACTACAAAGGTACCATTTATAAACATCATACCCATTGATTCAGGTCAATAAATCTGATGAGAAAAGTCACAAAAAAAAAGGCCGGAAAAATTCCGGCCTGGTGATATGTTTTAAAATATTCAGCGTTACACATTAAACCGGAAATGCATCACATCTCCGTCCTGCACAATGTATTCTTTTCCTTCTACGCCCATTTTACCGGCTTCTTTCACTTTGGCTTCAGAACCGTAATGTACGAAATCCTCATAGCGGATGACCTCTGCACGGATGAAACCTTTTTCAAAATCCGTATGGATAACGCCGGCTGCCTGCGGTGCAGTCCATCCTTTTTCTATGGTCCATGCACGCACTTCTTTTACTCCGGCGGTGAAATAAGTCTGCAGATTCAGCAAATCATATGCTTTACGAATCAGACGGTTTACGCCTGGCTCCTGCAGTCCCAGTTCTTCCAGGAACATCTGGCGCTCCTCGTAGGTTTCCAGTTCGTTGATATCGGCTTCAATTTGTGCCGCAAGAACCACAACCTCGGCAGCTTCTCTGGCGGCCATTTCTTCAATTTTAGGAATCCACTCATTGCCATTTTTAATGGAATTTTCATCTACATTGCACACATAGAGAATCGGCTTTTTGGTCAGCAGATGTACCTCATCCAAAATGGACTGTGTAAGATCATTCGTTTCAAACTCGCGCGCATTTCTGCCGTCTTCCAGGAATTTCTGTAACGCCTGAAGCGTTTCATAGGTCAGAATATCTTCTTTTTTTCCGGATTTGATGAATTTTTTGGCTTTTTCTACCGCTTTTCCCACGGTTTCCAGGTCTTTCAGCTGCAGTTCTATATCAATAATTTCCTTATCACGGATTGGATCCACGGAACCTTCTACGTGTACAATGTTCCCGTTATCAAAACATCTGAGCACATGAATAATGGCTTCACATTCGCGGATATTGGCCAGGAACTGATTTCCCAGACCTTCACCTTTAGAGGCCCCTTTTACCAGTCCGGCAATGTCCACAATTTCTACTACGGCCGGCAGCACACGCTCGGGTTTCACCAGTTCTTGAAGTTTATTAAGGCGCTCATCGGGCACGGATACGGTTCCCAGATTGGGTTCTATAGTACAGAAGGGATAGTTGGCCGACTGTGCTTTGGCGTTGCTCAAACAGTTAAAAAGCGTTGACTTACCCACATTCGGCAGTCCTACGATACCACATTTCATAGATGAAAATTTTGAATAATCCGGGCATCATCATTGTGATTCTTCTGCCCTGTTGTTTTAGTGAGCGCAAAGATAGTGATATGGATTGTGACTGGAAAATAAAGATGGAGTATGGAGAAAAAATAAACACATACCAGCCGGGCAAGGAATTCACGATAAAAAACAGTTTCGTTTTTTCCTCGCCAACCTCCGAAAATGAGTATCTTTGAATTTTATCACGGCCATGAAACTGAACACACACAATTTACTGAACAGACTGCTGACGCTGAGCGCGCTTATTCCTTCATTTTATTTATTATGGGTGTCCATTTTGTTTTTTCCGTCCATTTTACAGGATTTTGTGGATGATTTCAGGCTGGAATCCATTTTCATTCTGATTGCAGTACTCTGTGGCATCTGCGGATTTATAGCACTCGTGGTACAACTGTTCTCGCGGGTAGAGCGCCACATCAAAATCAAAACTTTGCTGCTGGCTCTGGGAATCGTAGGTTATGTCACCTTTTTCAGTACCATAGGAGGGATTACGGCGTGGAAAAACATGTATGATTCTCTGGTAAACACCCGGGATATTGTAGATAGTTTTCTGGTGATCTGGCCGGTAGTGGGAACTTTCATCCTGCTTATTCTGAATCTGAGGATTCTCCTCACCAGAAGCAAGACAATCGTACAGATGTAATTTTCGGTCGCATGATTCTGAAATCTGTACTCCTCCTGATTTTGTTTGTTACCGGCAATAGCAGCGCACAGGATTTATCCAAGAAGAATTTAAATATTTGCAACGAAGAGCGATGACTTCAATCTTCTACCTCTGCGACAAGGTGATGTCGCATTTTTTATTTCAAGAGATTTACAATTTAAGATTCCACAAAGCAGCACCAAAAAAGCCCGGCAAAAACCGGGCTTTATGTTTAGCGTAAATATGCTGTGATTACCACTCTCTTCTTCTGTCGTTTCCGCCACGGTTGTAGCCTCCGCCACCATTTCCGCGGTTGAAGCCACCACCACCAAAGTTTCTTGGCTTTTCTTCACGTGGTCTTGCCTCGGTTACGTTCAGTACTTTTTGTTTGAATTCCTGCTGATTCAGCTCTTCAATTGCTTTTAATGCTTCTTCGTTATTCGGCATTTCCACAAAACCGAAGCCTCTGCTTCTTCCTGTTTCTCTGTCTGAAATAACTTTTGCCGAATCTACTGCACCGTAATTTTCGAATAATGCCTGCAACTCGGACTCAACTACTGAATAGTTAAGATTTGAAATAAAAATGTTCATAAAAAAAAATAATTAAAATGTTGATTATGTAATCTGAAATCAAGAAACGAACATATGAACATTGATTGAATTCCGCATTAAATAATTGGGTGCAAGATACAATTTAATTTGGTTTGTCAAAATTAATTTATAGTAAACCTGAAATGAATTTCCTGAAATGCCTACCGGCTGATTTTCACCGCCTCCAGTTGCTTTGGGAGATACGTATTGGGGAACACCGTGCGGGCTTCATCTGTAAAAACCGAAAGGTTGCCATACCGGTTGGAAAAATGCCCCAGTATCAGCTTTCCTACATTGGCCTTGCGCGCAATTCTGGCAGCTTCCAGTGCGGTGGTATGCCCGGTATAATCTGCCATTTCCTTTAAATCATGCAGAAAAGTGGCTTCATGATACAGCACATCTACACTTTCTATAATAGGCACGATGCTTTCCAGATAGCGGGTGTCACTACAGAACGCATAACTTACTGGCCGGGTGGGCTCCAGTGTCAGCGATTCATTTTTGACCACATATCCGTCACTCAGCACAAAATCATGACCTTGTTTGATCAGATGATAATCGCAGGTCTCAATTTCGGGATACTTCGCTACTTCCTTCATATTCAGGTGCCGCTCTCCGGGCTTCTCGCGGAAGAGATACCCATTGCAGTAAATCCGGTGATCCAGCGGAATAGTAAATACCTCCACCCTTTTATCTTCATAAATTTTCTCTGAAACGGTATTGCTCAGTTCATGATAAATTATTTCAAAGCCGCGGTGGGTTTCGCTTATCCGGAAAATGGTCTCCAACATCTCTTTGATGCCTTTCGGGCCGTAAATATGAATCGGGGTTTCCCTGCCCAGCAGGCGGAAACTGGCAATGAGTCCCGGTAAACCGAAACAGTGGTCGCCATGCAGGTGGGAAATAAAAATATGGTTGATTTTGGAAAACCGGGCCTTCGCTTTGCGCAGCTGCACCTGGGTTCCCTCGCCGCAATCAATCAGAAAATGCCGCTCTTCCATTTCCAGAAACTGTGCGGTGGGCGATGAATTCACGGTGGGAATTGCAGAGTTGAATCCGAGGATGGTTAGATAGGTACTCAAGGTGTTTTGAAAATTAAATCCGAAAAGGTACGGTTAAAGGTAAAAAAGTTATTTATTCTGCCAATGCGCCTTGCATCAGACGCGGTTTTTCAGATGATCCAGGAATAAATCCAGCGCCTTCTTCCGGTGGCTGATTTTATTTTTTTCTGAGGCGGGCATCTCGGCAAAGGTCACCTCATGACCATCGGGCACGAAAACCGGGTCATACCCGAATCCCTGCGTGCCTTTATTCTCGGTTAAAATATTTCCGTACACCCTGCCCTCAAAATATTGGGGACCATCTGCCGTCATGTAGCACAATACCGTCACGAAATAGGCCTTCCGGTTAGATTCTCCTTCCAACTCATCAAGTACTTTGGCAATATTCTGTGCAAAATCATGGTCTGAGGCATATCGGGCAGAGTAAATTCCGGGTCTGCCATCCAGCGCTTCCACTACCAGTCCGGAGTCATCTCCCAGGCTGGCTACTCCGGTTTTGCTGTAGCAATACTGCGCCTTGATGAATGCATTCTCATGAAAAGTAAGGCCGTCTTCCACTATTTCATCATGCAGGGCATAATCGGTGAGGCTTTTCACCAGAAATTCGCCCTCCAGAATCTGCTGGATTTCCTCTTTTTTATGCAGGTTGTGAGTAGCAACCAGTAATTCTTCAGTCATAAATTTAATCTTCTGCGTGTGCAATCTCGTATTTTTCTGTGAAAAAGTAATAAAATATTCCAAACAATGCGATTCCGGCGGCCAGCAAAATATAGGATGAAACCCCGAAGGCATCTGCAAAACTTTCTGTATCCGTATAATGGATCAGAAGAAGCGAAACGAAATTATTAAAGGCGTGCAATAAAATAGGCATCAGTAGGGATTTGGTCCGGTGATACACCAGTCCCAGCACATATCCCAGCAGCACCGCACCGGTAAACTGCCAGATATTGGCATGTACCAGACCAAACACAATGGCCGAAATCCAGATCGCAGAGGTGGGTTTCATGCCTCCGTTAATCATCCCTTTCTGCATGATCCCGCGGAATACAATTTCCTCAAAAAGTGGTGCCATGACCACCGCCAAAATAAACAATGTGGCAGTATCAGATGTCATCTTCTCCATCAGCTCCGAAAAGAATTCATACATGGGTCCGAAGAACGGTCCGGTTACAGGAATCTGTGCGGTTACAAAATCCGCAATCAGCATCATACCCGCCATCAGAGGAAAAACAAAGGCGTAAGTGGAGAAATTTTTAGCCGATAAATTAAAATTAAGCTTCATGCCCGTTTGTTTTCGGCAAATAAAATAATCAAAGGCGAAAATGGCCGCCATCCAGATGACTGCGTTGCTGATGATGAGATACGCATCATGTGCAACAATGGCTTTCCCGGACATTAAGCTCAGGCTTAAACCGGCTCCGTTCATCACAAAAACCGCGACCAGTGCTCCCAGAAAAAGTGCGGCAGCGCCCTGCATACCGAAGGTGAAGTGTGGCAGTCCGGCTTTGAATTTTCTTTTCATTTAAGCATAATTTGCACAAATATAGTATTTTCACATGTCATAGAAAATCCCGATTTTTGCACCCATAATTTTCACTATGTCAGATTTACTTAAAGAAATTCAGAAAAGAAAAACCTTCGGGATTATCTCTCACCCCGATGCCGGTAAAACCACGCTTACGGAGAAGCTCCTTCTTTTCGGGGGCGCCATTCAGGAAGCGGGAGCGGTAAAATCAAACAAAATAAAAAAAGGGGCTACATCTGACTTTATGGAAATTGAAAGACAAAGAGGAATTTCCGTAGCCACTTCTGTACTTGCCTTTGAATATAAAGGATTCAAAATCAACATTCTGGACACGCCCGGACACAAGGATTTTGCCGAAGACACGTTCCGCACGCTCACTGCAGTAGATTCTGTGATTGTGGTCATTGATGTGGCCAAAGGGGTGGAAGAACAGACCGAAAAACTGGTTCAGGTGTGCCGCATGCGGAACATTCCCATGCTGGTCTTCATCAACAAATTGGACCGCGAGGGGAAAGATGCCTTTGATTTGCTGGATGAAGTAGAACAGAAACTGGGACTTACCGTAACTCCGCTTTCACTGCCTATTGGTATGGGAAGCGACTTTCAGGGAATTTATAACATCTGGGAAAAGAATATTGAGTTTTTCCTGGAAGAAAAGAAGCAGAAAGTAGGCGAATCTGTAAAAGTTTCAGACATCAACGAAGCGAATATTGATGACATGATTGGTCCGAAAGCCGCTGCAACCCTTCGGGACGAACTGGAACTGGTAGAAACGGTGTATCCGGAATTCAACCGGCAGGATTATATGGACGGAAATCTTCAGCCGGTATTTTTCGGATCGGCGCTGAATAATTTCGGCGTCCGGGAACTACTGGATGCTTTTATTGAAATTGCGCCAATGCCTCAACCCACAGAGTCCGACGTTCGCCTGGTGAAACCGGAAGAAAAAAACTTCACCGGATTTGTTTTTAAAATCCACGCCAATATGGACCCCAAACACCGGGACCGACTGGCATTTGTGAAGATTGTAAGCGGCACCTTTAAGCGCAATGAAAATTACCTGCTGGTGCGCGAAAATAAAAAAATGAAGTTTTCATCTCCCAACGCATTTTTTGCCGATAAAAAAGAAGTGGTGGATGAAAGTTTCCCGGGAGATATTGTAGGATTGCACGACACCGGAAATTTCCGCATCGGGGATACGCTTACCTCCGGCGAAAAATTATCCTTCAAAGGCGTACCAAGCTTCTCTCCGGAACATTTCCGTTACATTAACAATGACGATCCCCTGAAAGCGAAACAACTGGCCAAAGGAATTGATCAATTGATGGATGAAGGTGTGGCACAGCTCTTCACACTGGAAATGAACGGCCGGAAAATCATCGGGACGGTGGGGGCGCTGCAGTATGAGGTGATTCAGTACCGTCTGGAGCACGAATATGGAGCCAAATGCACCTACGAACCGCTTTCCATACATAAAGCCTGCTGGATAGAGGCCGATGAAAAATCTGACGAATTTAAAGAATTTGCCAGGCTGAAACAACGTTTCCTGGCCCGGGATAAATTTGACCAACTGGTATTTCTGGCAGATTCATCGTTTACCATTCACATGACTCAGGAAAAATTCCCGAATGTGAAACTGCATTTTATCAGTGAGTTTTCGCAGTAGAATGCTCTGTTTTCGTGAAAATCAAAAGGCGACTCCAAAAAATGGAATCGCCTTTCTTTATTAAATTAAAACCGACAAAAATTACTTCTTAATTATTTTCTGTGTCCAGGTTCCGGTTTTGTTTTCTACTTTCAGTACATAAGTGCCTGTACGCAGGAATCCGACGTTGATTTCACGGTTTCTCGCATCGGTCTTGCCCCACAGCACGCGCTGACCCGCCATATTGTACATCTCAAAGGATACAGGTACATCTGCTCCGGAAATGTAAATTTTATCACTTGCCGGATTGGGATAAACCACCAGTGTGTTTTTCCCCGGCGTTTCTGTAACAGAAAGAGCCTCCAAAAATTCGTAAGCACCCATATCAATCGTGCTGCCCATGAGACGGACATTTCCAGCAAGGTCAAAATCATTGGAAGGATCACCAATAATGGTATTGTACAGCGTATTGCTGCCTGCATTAATCCCGGCACTGTTGGGCTGCAGTGACAGGTCACCGTTTGAAAAAGCCGTAGTACCCATCGGAATGTATTGCGTGAATGCCGGCATGGCTCCGGAATTGCCGCCGCCATCTACCCCATAATCAGCATTCCATACCCCGCCGGCATCATACGCATCCTGAATGATGCTGTTGCTCACCACCAGGTTGGGATTTCCGGTACCCAGCATATTTACATAATTTCCGGCCCGCTTATTGCCCCAGATGATTGAGTTTACAATTTGTACATGGGCATTGGTAGCCGTTAAGCCGGACAATGCTCCCGTACCTGTTTGCCAGTCGTAATTGTTATAATTGCTCACAATGGTACTGTTCACAATTTCCACATGGGTAATGATGCTCTGGTTGAGCGTATTCAACCGCAAAAACCCTGACTGATTTCCGGAAGTATTTCCCATAGCTACTATATTGCTCATTCTTAAATGACCTCCATTATTCTGAATAATACCATAGCTTGGAGCCTGATTTCCCAAAAATGCAACTTTATCCATATTCAGGGTAGCGGCTTTCTGAGCATCGCGCCAGATTCTGATGGCACCGGCAGTATTTCTGGCAAAAGTGGCGTTTTTCAAATTTACAACGGTTTCAATAGGTAAAGTATAATCAGAATCCAGTCTTAAGTTTCCAAGATTATCTGAGAAATTCAGGTTTTCCAAGGATAGAACAGAGCCGTTTACTTCGAACTGATAGTAACTGTTGGTGATGGAAATGTTTTTCATGGACGCAGTAGAGGTTTTCATATAAATGGGCTTACCGGTCTGGAAGATTCTGATGTTTTCCATCTTCACATTGGCTTCCACAATGGCCAGTCCTCCACCCATGCCCTGTTGCACCTGCACACCATTGATCACGATATAATCATAGTCATCGGCCGTCGAATGGGTTCCGCCTGTGATGGAGAATCCGTCAAATATGGTTTCTGCGGTAAGTCCTGCGGCCACTACAGCGTGATAATGATTATCTATATAGCTGGCCGGGAAATCAAAGCCGGCATCATCTCCCAGCACATCGGTGGTAATCAGGCTCACATGCTGGTCAAAATCCCGCAGGGACAAATCGGTCACCGGCGCGGTAGCAGAAAATCCGCCATATACGGCCACCCCTTCTTTCAGTACAAAAGTTTTGGCTTTATCATTGGTGGTGCCGCGCGGGTTATTGGTAAGCCACTGGAACACATCATTGCTGGCTTTGTGTGCCGCAAGATAGGTTCCTTCGGCTACGTAGACCTTGTCCCCGGCAACCGACGCATTAATCATCAGCTGCAAATCACCGGAGGCATCCTGCCATGAGGCTCCGGATCCGGTGGCATTCTGTTTTACGTATCTGGTGGTCTGTGCCTGCAACCCGGCCGACAATCCAACAGATGTCATCAAAAATAAAGAATAGATTTTCTTCATAAAAGAATATTAAAAGGTTAAAAAAATATGCTGTTCCAAATGCCTTCATCAGCTCGGTTGGGCGGCTGCCGCCACACACCGTTATTCTAATCCTCAATTATTTCACATAAAGCCAAACAAATATATACATTTATTCTCATACGAATGAATTATATTTAAATAAAAACAAAAAAAGCGGCTTTCTGTAGAAAACCGCTTTCAGGTTGCTCAGAAGATCTGAGCGTTTTATGTATTTTTATTTTTTCTTTTTTGGGATTTCATCATAGCACATTTCCATGATTTTATTCAGTGCATTCTCAATCCGTTGTTTACCTTCCGGCTGCAGCACGTCTATGCCACAGAACAAACTGCCATTAGACTGCGCATGAAGTGCCAGATAGTACAGACCGCCCACCTGCAGTGCGATGACGGCCCGCAGGTCTATTTCTGAATTTTCAAACGACGGTTCAATCAGTTTAAAAAGTTCTTCGCCCAATTGTTCCCGTTCGTCAGAAATTTTGCGCAGAATTTTATTATCTTCTCCCAGTTCCCAGTGGATTAATCTCTGCAGCACCTTGTCATCATAGACCGCTTCAAACTGTCCGCGGAGCAGGGCGGCGGCATCTTCACTGGTTGGCGCTTCTTTATTCTCCACCAGATTTACCGCAATATCCTTAGCCGAAGAAACCCAATAATCCTTCTGAACGATATAGGTTTCAATAAGGTTATTCAGTCCCCCGAAATAGGTGTAAACCAGCCTGCGGTCTACCCCGGCTTCCTTACAAATGGACGCCACATTGAGTCCGGCGTAGCCTTTTTTCTTGAGCACTTTGCCCACAGAGGCAACCAATTTATTCATGGTCCGTGCTTTCTCTCTAATAGGACCCGAGGTCACTTTGCGTGCGGGTTTCTGAGTTTCTTTGGTGTTTAGTTTTGGTGTCATGATATTTGCGTTTTAATTACAAATCTATACTTATTTTCTCAATTACGTGAGTTATCGTGAGTAATTTCCGGAATTTTTGTTTACTTTGTACCGGAATCATCATGGCCACATTTGGACGGGTTAATTTTTCAACTGATTAACTGTATTCTGTAGGGTCTGATATTTCCGAACTGGTTTCACCAGATAAAATTACACAAAATGAAGAAGAAAATACTCACAATTCTTGCGGTTTCTTTTATCATCACGATAATTGGCTATGCAGTGGACAGCGATCCTGCTCCACACAGCGTTTTCCTGCAAATTCTGGACTTCGCGGGCATGTTTACCATCATCACTTTGCTCACTTCTTTTTTGTTTGTAGCCCCGTCTCAGATTCTAAAAAGCCTGAAACGGCCGGATTCCATTTAAAAAATATATTTCCGGGAAAAACTTCACTGTTATAACTGCATTATTTGCATTTTATTCTGTAGAGGTAGGCATTTCCTGACAGGCGGCGGGACATCCGGCCCTCACCCATTTGAAACATCAACTGCAGATTGCTCATTTTCAGCATTTTGATGAAAACCGGAACGCTTTTCTGTTTTAAGGAATATATTTTGCAGAATCCCCGGAGAAATACCTGTACAATGAAAAACTTAGTCGTATATATTTTGATGATCATGCTGACCGTTTCGTGTTCAAAAACCGAACTGAAGCAGACTTCAGACACCATAAAAACCGCCGACAGCCTTTTTACCAAAGCCAACAGCGGCCTGAAAACCCTGGATTCTATTTCCAAAATCGTAAATGACACCGCAAAGTTCAACAAAGTGGTGGCTCCGCATATCGAAAAAACAAAAAAAACGGTGGAAAAGGCTATTCAGGAGAATGCCTACACGCTGGATTCTGTGAATGCGGTATTGCAGAAGGCCAAAAGCGAGATTGAAAAAAACACAGACCTCATCAAAACAGTAGATTCGGCGGGGCAGATCATTAACCGGAGCAATAAGCCTTCAGAAATTCTCTCGGCCATTTCCAAAACCCTGGAAAAGGTATCGTCTGCAACCACGCGCAGCGAAACCCCTCAGACACCATCTGCACCAGAAACTGCTCCCACAGAGCAACAGCCACTATCTGAACCCACGGCACAAGCCGAACGAAAGGTGCAACCACTGGTCAAAACGGCTGAACTCAGCATTTCTGTCACCGATCTGAATCCGTCAAAAAATCTGCTGGAATCAGAAATCCGCAGGTATGGCGGACAGATTATTTCAGAGAACTTCGGCGAAGAAAACGGCTTCCGGAAGCAAATCATCCGCGCACGCATTCCCACCTCATCTGTGGACATTGCCACCCGTGAGTTGCCGGGAATGCTGGGTCAACTCACCATGCGCAGTGTCATTTCCAGCGGTACTGATCCGGTTCCCGGCCAAATGTCAGATCTGCAAATCACGCTCACCGAAAACCGCATAGCAGCCGGAGCAGAAAGCATGCAGACCGACGGTGCACAAGGCATCCAAAAAGAAGAAAGCAGTTATGGCTCCGCGTTTATGAAAGGATTTGACGTGCTGGAAAAGATTTTTCTGGCGCTGCTCCCCTTCTGGCCAGTATTGCTGATTCTGCTCCTCATCTGGTATCTGGTTCGCAGAAACCGGCGGAAAAAAGCAGCAACAACCGTTACGCAGGAGCGTTTCCCAACCGTGGAAACTCCATCACAGGAAACTCACAAGCAGCAGGAAGCGTCGCCGCAAACCGATGCGCAGAACCCCGAACCCGATCAGCAGGACTCCCCGCCTGAAGATCCGTATGAAAAGTACCGGCCGAGGTAGGGTGACATGGATTTTTTTCATTAGTCTTGCTTACCCCTCACCCTCTGCAATTAATTTCCGGATTAAGGAAATTTGCCCCAGGTGATAATAGCTGTGTTCTATGACGCCTTCTATATTCCGCAAAAAGGTTCCGTATTTCTCATCAATAAATGGCTGATCAAAAACAGCATCGTCCATTTGCTGAACGGTCTGAGCAAACTTTTCTGCGTTATCTAACAATGTAGTTACCAAATGATTCCAATCCGCTTCCGAGGTAATTGGTGGAAGATCAAAACTGTACCGGTCCCTGATTTCGAGTTTTCCGGTTTCAAAAGCGCTTAAAAGTCCGGCCAGGTAATAGTTGATGTGGAAAGTGAGCGCTGCAATCGTGTTCAGATCGCCCACTTTTTGTGTGGCCTGCTGCCAGTTTACGCTTTGTAACTGCTCCCTGTAATTGGTCGCGGCAATCCAGTGCCCGTTCAGGAATACCTCTCTTAATCTGCCCGCAATGGTGGTGTTTCTGGTCATGGTGATCTTGCGTTTTACAGTTTTGTAGTAATCAAAGATAAAAAAGGGCAACGCAATTATCTTTATTTCACCTCATTTTCTTTTACTAAAAGAAGAACCTCATCAGAATGGTCATGGAAAGCGTTTAATATGCGGCTATTTCTTTTAAGTATTAAGTTTATGGTGTTTGATTTATAAGCTTTGTATTCTTCAATATTTTGTGGTAAAGGAGATCGCTCAAAATTTTCAAATGGCAAACAAAATATGATCTGATAATTTTCATCGACAAAATCCTGAAGAAGAAAAAATTTAATGTAATTTTTGAAATCTTTGAATAAATAAAAGAAGTTCTCATATCTTAAAATCGCATCATACAATGGACTTTGCTCTCCAATATAAAAAAGTCTTATACACTCTAAAGTCAAATCGAACCGATCACATATTTTTTTGTTCACACCTCTGGCTTGATTTATTGTAAATCCATTTTTTTTGTGTGCAGGAAAAACGATGTGTCCTCCAATTGTTCTCACAATATGTTTAAATTGTTCTTTTTCTTCTTCAGACAACCAATCATCATATCGACCTTTATATTTCCCAACGAAATGTGGACACATTCTGTCGCTTGATAAATTATCGGTTAAATTGTTTTTTAATACGATTCTACCATATTTACCGCCAATTTTGAAAGTTTAAAATGAAAATGATTGTTCTGAAGGAAGCCTCTTACTCCACAAATACTTATGCATTTCATATAGTTTTGGACTATCAGAATCGGGGTCACCACAAACGCTATCATTTCTAAAATCGAAACTTATGTCAAGGTCTATCATTTTTACAAAAAACTTTTATATGTACAATGTTATTCGTGCTCTAAAGCAGGTTGACCTTTTTTAGTTATAAGTCAAATATAAACATAATTTTTTGCTAAAATCACCATCAATTAAGAGGGAATAGCCCATCATCAATCAGCCAAACTTCACTCCCCATCAGACAGAGCGTACACAGCGAAACTGGCCAGCCAGTGGTCACCGCCGTAATTGCCCTGAAACACCAGCGGCAACGCATGAGCTAGAAACCGGTCGGCAGAGGCCGTAAACCGTTTCCTCAATTTGTGATTTGCCGGGAGTGCGGCCGCAACGCCCTTCATGCACCACGCGCGGGTAAGCGACAAACCTACCAAATGCACCGTCTGATAGTCATTGATATCACTGATGACGGGCATCAAGTCCAGATTATCCAGACTTTGCCGGGTGTAGAAACGGGTCAGCCATTTCTGAAATTCGGCCTGTGGCAGTACCCGGCGCATTAAATCTGCTATCTGAAGGCTGGGCGAGAAAAAATCACTGCCATCCGGCTCCAGATATGCCGGGGTCTTCCGGTCATTCAGATAAAACGTTCGGGCTTTATCACTGAGCTGCTTTTCAAACGCCTTATCGCCCACAGCACGCGCCCAGTCCAGCGCAAATGCCAGTGCAAATGCTGAATTGGGATGAACTCCGGTACGGTTCGGGTAGGTTTGATTAGGCAGGTAGTTTTTCCACAGCCTCAGAATTTCATCGGTGAGCGACTTCAGATTCCGGTGCCAGATTTTGGCCTGCGGATGGTTCCACGTGACCAGTTCTTCGTCCAGTTTCAGCAACCATGCCCAGCCATAGGTCCGCTCAAAATTCTGGGCAATCTGAAAGCGGGTGAAGTAGGCCGCTTCAGCCTTAATTTTTTCGGGTGAAAAAGAATGGCTTAACAATTCGAAAATCTCTTCTGCTTTCTCCAGTCCGGGATGCGTTTTCAGCAGCCGCACCAGCATCCAGTGGCCATGCACCGACGAATGCCAGTCGAAACAACCATAAAAACTGGGATGCAACTCACGGGGAGACATCACCGCGTCTGCAGCCCCATTGATCACATGAGCGGTTTTATTGGGATACTCCTGACTGATGCAGTGCAAAGGCTTTTCTGCCAGAGCCGCGGCCGTAGCGTTGTCCAGTACCGGAACCTGCTGTGCAGCGGTGACTGAACAAATCAGTATCATCAAAACAGATAATTTTCTCATGATTATTTTAGTAATTAGGTATGATTTGCGGTCGTGATTACCTTAAGGATTTTTCAGGACCAGGCTGCCGTTTTGCACAAACCAGAAGCCTGCCAGGCCCACAATCAGCAAAACAATGTACAGGATAAGCTGTATTTTCTGACCTTTAAAATACGAAACAGCAATCAGTCCGCCAATGCCCAGGGTGAGCAGGGCAATTTTCAGTTCTACATCTTTCATAAAGACCGATACGGCTACAGCACCCAGAGAAAGCAACCGTATAATGCCTTCCCGTTTCAGAAAATATTCTTTCATAATATTCTATTCATTATTTTGTTTAAAATTGTCGGTGTGTCCCCCGTTAAACAGGCTCTAAATTAAAAAATCCTTTCAAGAAACTGAAAGGATTTTGGATTTATTTCATATTTACCACCTTATCTACAATGTACCGGGTGTTGCCCCGCCACGGTATGGCGCCGTTGTATTCTTTATAATGCAGATCAAACTGTTTGCCACTGTTCTCCTCCAACTGTTTGAAGATTTCCGGATCTTCCACCGAAAATTCAAACTCGTAACTGGTAATGCTGCCGGTTTTTCCCCGGCCAAAGCCTTCCTGAATCAGTTTTCCTTCATAGGTTTTGAAGACATAGCCCTTCTTCACTGCATAGTTCAGATACCCGGACTTCACGCCTTCGCCAAACACGAAATAGTATTTGTACCAGATGAAGATTCCGGCAAAAAGTAGTACCACGAGCATCAGCCAGAAAAGAAAACTTCTGAAGATGCCTTTCTTTTCGTCTATAGGATAATCTGCCATGGCCATTGTTTTTTTAAGGTGAAATTGAATTATTTTTTTGAAATGCTTCTGGAAATCACAATTTTCTGGATTTCAGAAGTTCCTTCATAGATCTGGGTAATCTTCGCATCACGCATCATACGTTCTACGTGGTATTCTTTCACATATCCGTATCCGCCATGAATCTGAACGGCCTCTATGGTAGTATCCATGGCTACCTGAGAGGAGTACAGTTTTGCCATTGCACCACTTTCGGAGATATCCAGTCCCTGATCTTTTTCGGCAGCCGCTTTAAAGCACAGCATTCTGGCAGCCGTAATCTGCGTAGCCATATCGGCCAGTTTGAATGCAATCGCCTGATGGTTAATAATTTCTGTACCGAAAGCTTTTCTTTCTTTGGCATATTTCAGTGCCAGTTCATAAGCTCCGGAGGCGATTCCCAATGCCTGGGAGGCAATCCCGATACGTCCGCCGTTCAGTACGCCCATGGCAAAGTTGAACCCGAAACCATCTTCCCCGATTCTGTTTTCCTTGGGAACTTTCACATCTGTGAACAGCAGTGAATGGGTATCACTCCCGCGGATTCCCAGTTTATCTTCTTTCGGTCCTATTTCAAAACCTTCCCAACCTTTTTCTACGATGAAAGCGTTGATTCCCTTATGTTTTTTCTCGGGATCGGTTTGTGCAATCACGATATAGTATGCTGCATTTCCACCGTTTGTAATCCAGTTTTTGGTACCGTTCAGCAGGTAATGGTCGCCCATATCTACTGCGGTTGTTTTCTGTGAGGTGGCATCAGAACCGGCTTCCGGCTCAGAAAGTGCAAAGGCTCCAATCACTTCACCGCTGGCCAGTGGCTTCAGGTATTTTTGTTTTTGTTCTTCGTTACAGTATTTTTCCAGTCCGGCGCACACCAGTGAGTTGTTCACAGACATTACGACGGCTGCAGAAGCATCTACTTTTGCAATTTCTTCCATAGCCAGCACATAGGAAATGCTGTCCATACCGGCGCCGCCGTACTGCGGATCTACCATCATTCCCAGGAAGCCCAGTTCGCCCATTTTCCTTACCTGCTCATGCGGAAACTTCTGTTCATTATCTCTTTCAATTACCCCCGGTAAAAGTTCAGCCTGTGCGAAATCTCTCGCAGCCTGCTGTATCATTAGATGTTCTTCTGATAAATTAAAGTTCATAATCGATTTTTCTTTGCCTGCGAATTTACGGATTTTGATACAATGACGAAAATAACTTTTGCACTTGGAGAAATAATTAATTAATTATATATTTACTTTTCGTTAACCAATAGTAAATATATAACTTCCGCTTATGGCCATTAAAAGATTATTTGATATAGCCCACCACGCCCACGCAAAATTTCCGCTGGACGATATGTTTGTAACCAAATACCATGGTGAATGGAAGAAAACCTCATCACTGGAATACATCAACCTGGGCAATAAAGTCTCGCGGGGATTGCTGAAACTGGGAATCAAACCCGGTGATAAAATTGCCCTCATTACCACTGCTACCCGTACAGAATGGGCGGTGATGGATCTGGGAATTTCACAGATCGGTGCCATCAGCGTGCCGGTGTACCCTTCCATTTCTGCTACAGATTACGTTTACATTTTCAATAATGCAGAGGTGAAATATTGCTTTGTATCAGACCGTGATCTACTGGAAAAAGTAAACCTGGCCAAGCCTGAAGTAGAATCACTGCAGGGAGTGTTCACGTTTGACAGTATAGAAGGGGCGGCCAATTGGCAGGAAGTTGTGGATCTGGGCGAAAATCCGGCCACACAGAATGAGGTGGAGGATCTCATGAAAACCATCAATTCGGAAGATCTCGCCACCATCATCTACACTTCCGGAACCACGGGAAAACCCAAAGGTGTGATGCTCACTCATCAGAATATTGTATCGAACGTACTGGCATCAGACCACCGCATACCGCGGCGCCGCGGACTGGATTATAAGGATGTAAAAGTGCTGAGTTTCCTGCCCATCTGCCATATTTTTGAACGGATGCTTTTTTATCTGTTTCAGTTTAATGGTTTCAGTATTTATTTTGCCGAAAGCATAGAGAAAATGGGCGAAAATGTGAAAGAAGTGAAACCTCATTATATGAGTGTGGTACCGCGACTGATAGAGAAAGTTTATGATAAGATCTACGACAAAGGTACCAGCAGCGGCGGACTGAAAACCAAAATTTTCCTCTGGGCACTGGGCATTAACAAGAAAAAAACAAAAATCGGGAAACCTTCTACCCTGTCAGAAATCATTGCAGACAAACTGGTTTTCTCTAAATGGAGAGATGGTCTTGGCGGAAACATTGTGACCCTGGTGTCCGGTTCGGCAGCGCTTTCTGAACGCCTGAACAAGATGTTTCAGAATGCAGGAATTCCGATTCTGGAAGGCTACGGACTCACGGAAACCTCACCCGTAATTTCTGTAAATTCTGTGGACCGCATGAAAGTGGGCACCGTAGGTCATCCGCTGGACAATCTGGACGTGAAAATTCAGGAAGACGGAGAAATCACCGTAAAAGGACCTTCTGTATTCAAGGGTTATTTTAAAAATGAAGAAATGACCAGCGAAGCATTTACCGAAGACGGTTATTTCAGGACCGGCGACATTGGCCACATAGACAACGAAGGATTTTTGAAAATTACCGACCGCAAGAAAGAAATGTTCAAGACCAGCGGCGGAAAATACATTGCTCCACAGGTTATTGAAAATCAAGCTAAAGCATCAAAATTCATTGAACAGATTATGGTGGTGGGCGATGGTGAAAAAATGCCGTGCGCCCTGGTACAGCCGGATTTTAATTTTGTAAAGAACTGGGCAGAGCGCCATAAGCTTCACGTAGGTTCTACGCCCGAGGAAATTGTTGGGAGCAAAGAGCTGAAAGAGCGCATTGGGAAAGAAATTGACTATCTGAACACCAAACTCGGCAGTTGGGAACAAATCAAACGCTTTGAACTCACGCCTCTGGTTTGGTCCATAGATGATGGTTTGCTGACCCCCACTCTGAAACTGAAACGGAAAGCCGTAAAGGAAAAATTTATGGACCTCTACAACAAGATGTACGGTCACGATGAATAAATAATTTCAAACACGAAAGCTCCCGAAAGGGAGTTTTTATTTCCAGAATGGCGGTTAGCGGCCGCATTCAGCGGTATGACTACTCCTGATCCCGCATCATATGGAATGTGGGATTTTCAATAATTTTGATATAACTTTCTCCAATGGGAATTCTGCTTCTGTAGTTGCAAAGCTAAGACTGCAATTTTATTACCTGGTTACAACACTGGAAATTGTACATCAGCCTGTTCAGCATCCTGAAAAAAGCAGGCAACGTCTGACTTTATGCGTAATATTTTTGATACACTGGAACTTCCGGTTTTGTATCTTTGAAAGAGAAATACCACAACGTGACGATTGATCAGATTATAGACTCGGTTTACCCGGTTCCTGCCGAAGTGCGGATTGAACTGCTGCAGCTCATAGAAGAGGTAAAACTGCCCAAAGGTCACCTCCTGCTTCGTGCGGATAAGACAGAAACGGACATTTACTTTATTAAAAAAGGCATTGTGCGCGCATTTGCAACAGCAGACGCCGCCGAAATCACCTTCTGGTTTGGCCGCGAAGGAGATGCCATTATCTCCATGAGAAGTTATGTTGCCGGAGAAAAAGGCTATGAAGACATCGAATTGCTGGAGGATTGTGAATTATACAAACTGAGCACTCCGGATCTGCAAAGGCTTTACCGCAGAGAAATTCACCTGGCCAACTGGGGCCGGAAATTTGCCGAGCAGGAGCTCATTAAAACCGAAGAAAGACTTATTTCCAGGCAGTTCCGCAATGCTACGGAACGCTACCGGGAGTTACTGGAACACAATCCGGACCTCATCCGCCGGGTATCACTGCGGCATATTGCCTCCTACCTGGGCATCACCCAGGTAAGCCTGAGCAGAATACGCGCCGGCCGCAATTGATTTTTTTAACATTTGTAAAGCCGGTTCTGAATCCCTTTTCCGATTTTTGCAAAAAATATATCATTCATGAACTGGATTCTTTTAATTATCGGCGGATTATTTGAAGTAGCATTTGCCTCATGCTTGGGCAAGGCCAAAGAAACAAACGGCACCGAAATGTATCTGTGGTACGGTGGATTTCTCATTGCACTCACCATCAGCATGGCGCTGCTCATTAAAGCCACTCAGACGCTGCCCATCGGAACTGCTTATGCGGTATGGACGGGAATCGGTGCGGTAGGCAGTGTTCTGGTGGGGATTTTCGTGTTCAAAGAACCGGCCACGTTCTGGCGTATATTCTTCATCACCACCCTCATTGCCTCCATTGTAGGATTGAAATTTGTTTCGAACTGATCCGACTTCCGCCGGAAATCAGTTTTCATGACCCGACTTCAGGTTGCGATTCCGCTTCAATTGTGTATATTTGAAAAACTTCAGCACAATGCGGGAAATTACCGATACTTTCAGGGATTTAGTTCAATTCTTAAAATCACCGGAGCAACAGCAGGACATTATACAGACGCCCGCACGAAAAGTCAGGAGGCTGCTCATTCTTCTGCTTGCTGAAATCCCGGTCATGTTTGCGTTGTCCGCACTCATCAATCTCTTCAGTAATCTGGGTTGGGTCCAAATTGAAAAACATCAGGTTCAGACGCTGGTGGAACTGTTTCCTATACCAGTAGTGCTTATGCTCGCCGTGCTCCTGATCCCGTTTATAGAAGAACTGATTTTCCGGTTTCCGCTGAAATACAAGCGCAATTATCCGCTGCGGGCAGTGGCCATGGCTGTAAACGGACAAAATTCAAGAACTGAGGGGAAAGTCCGCCGGTGGTGGCTCCGGAAATATCCGGTAATTTTTTATCTTTCTGCCGGCATATTTGCAGTCATACACTTTGTGAATTACGATTCCGAAACCACCCTGGTTTTTATTTTGCCGTTTCTTGTTCTGCCCCAATTCATACTGGGCCTGCTGATGGGATATTTGAGGGTGCGGTATAATTTTTTTACCGGATTCCTGATGCACGCCCTGCACAATGCCCTGTTTATGACAATAGCCATTCTGTCTCTCACCTCTTCCGAGCCTGTTCTCAGTATAGAAAATGAGCAGTATCGCCTGCATATTGAAAAAGTAAGCCACAGCCGGGAATCCATGATGTACAATGGTACAGACTCCATTCACATACAAGGCGTCAGCCTGAAGAGCACTCTAAGTGTCCTGACCGGACAACCGGAGTTCCAGATGGTAGACAAAACCCAGACAGGGAATCAGAAGATTAACCTCCGCTATCAATCGGTGAATAGTAGCTCACTGAACAGTGATTCTCTGATTACCGGCCACCTGCTCAAAGAATTTTCACTAAGGCTGGAGCACACAAACAAAACGACTCAGGTATATATACTTCAAGTTGTGGATGAAAAGAAACTTTCTGCAGCCTATTCCAACAGCACCGAAGACTCGTCCGTAACCAGCTCTGCAGAGGGCATCACCATAAAAGGAATGACCCTGGAGGACACAGCAAAGTATCTGAGTGAGGAGTTTAAAATCCCGTTTGAAACTCAGTCCGGGGGAAATCAGAAACTCAATATTTCGCTGACCCGGGATCTGGAATCTTTAAATAAAAAACTGCTTGTTGAGTACGGCATCAGCATGAATGAGGCCACCAAAACCGTCGAATATCTGATAATGAAACCTGCTGAATAAGAGCATCGTCTTGGCTACGCAGATTTTGAACCGGAATCAGAAAATTTTGTTGCAGTGAAAGCAAAGATGATTCCGCTTTAAAATATGAATACCATTACGACGATTTCCAAATCATCAGATCCACTTATAAAGATGCTTACCGACATTATTCGATCGATTTCAGGTATAAGTATGACAAAAAAAACAATTGAACAGAAATTATTAAAATCATTAATGGTATACCCTCTTATAAATGGATTCGGGAGATTGAATATTACCCATAACAAGTACTGCAACAAGAGTATTATCCCTATCGAATAGTATGACAACCCAGCGCTTCAGAAGCGATGCAGAAGAGTTTTAATTTCAGAGGCGAAGCAAAAAAATAATGGATTTTCCGGCACAATGACGTTTCAGGAACTCACAAATATTCCGTTAAAAGTTTTCATGTTTCAAATACTGAAAATTATGTGTACTTTTGAATGTATCAACCAGAAAATTCAGTCTGTTACAAGAATAAAAACGATAACATTCTTATGAAAAACATTTACATTTTTTTATTAATATTGGTGAGTTTCAATGCAAATTCACAAAATCTCGATAAATTAACACAACCGATCATTGAAGAAGGAAAAAAGCTGTATAAATCTGAAATGGCCTCATGGCACGGAACCGATTTATTCTTAGAAAAATATGCTGACCGTGAAAATATCGGTGGTTACTTTTCTTATTCTGAAAATAATGAAAACATAAATGTATTTTTCTCTAAAGCTGAAAGTCCCAAAATTATAGGAACTATAAAATTTAATGATGATTTTGACTTAAAGAAAGCAAATATCAATTTAACTGAACGAAACCTAACAGAAACTGAAAATGAAATTCTGACCTTAAGACAAAAAGCATTAAAAATCATTCAGAACGACACCATTTTCAAAACATATACGAACACAAAACTCAATCTGATTCCTTTGGTTGAAAAAAAAGAAAACAAAGTTTATGTTTTAACAGGTCCTTCCATAAGTGGCGTGGTGATTTTTGGTAATGATTATCTGTTGACATTTGATAAAAAAAACAATCTGAAAAATATAAAACAGCTTCATCAAAATATAATTCCTATTGAGTTCCGCAAGGGAGACAACACCGAAATGACCGCACATACACATCTCCCGGAAACAGGAGATTTCATTACTGCAACAGATATTTGCACCTTAATGTTGTATGGGAAATTTACTGGCTGGAAACAACACAATGTTGTCTCTCAGAAATACATGAACATTTGGAATATAAACACTGATAATCTGTTTGTGATGACCATGGATACCATCAAAAAAATAAACGAAGATCAAAAAGAAAGACGTAAAAATGATGATGAATAACAACCATCGCAGTTAATATCTGTAACAGTTAAACTACCCAAATTATTGAGGCCTCAAGGAATCGAACCAAGAACCAGTCCGATATAAAATTTTGTAAACTCAGGATCCGGCAACGCAAAATCATGAATACCACATTTTTTCT
Organism: Chryseobacterium sp. MFBS3-17; assembly: GCF_020687745.1. Taxonomy (GTDB): domain Bacteria; phylum Bacteroidota; class Bacteroidia; order Flavobacteriales; family Weeksellaceae; genus Marnyiella. The sequence continues at coordinate 159,851 of NZ_JAJEWK010000012.1, read as the reverse complement.
TACTATTATACAATTATTTTGAAAAACATATACACTTTTGCACTGTTGTTTTCCTGTGCCTTTTGCTCCGCACAAATTCTCATTGAATCTACCCGCTCACTGGAAGGAAAGAAATATTCAATTAATATTGACGAACAAGACCGGGATTTGTTCATCAGACTTCACATGCGCGACAGTATATCCGGCTTACCGGGCTACCAGAGCAGACTGGACTTGCTGAGGCAGTAGTACAAAAAAATTGATTTTAAAACAACAGACAGCATAAAAGAGAAGGTCCTGTTTCAAGAACTTCATCAACTTATTGAAGAATACTCCTGCTATTCTACATACGAAACAACAATACCAAAATCCCGCTATCCCGCTTATGATGCCCTGATTTCCTTCCTGAAAACGGCAAGTACAGAACAGCTGGAGCGAAACGAACAAAATAAACACCGAATGGTAATTCACGGAAAATTTGTCACCTTAACCATTGTGCCCGATAAAAAAATCACCGTTATCAGCCCGGATGCCACCGCCTATCCGGAAATTTACCAGTTGCAACACCAGACGATGGAAATTTTGCGCAAAGAAGGCGTCATACCAGAAAACACCCGCCTGTACTGATTGTTCGATTTGTCAAATTCATCTTGTCAAGCATAGAGGAATCACACTTAATGTCGGTATGCCGGCGGTCTGTATCACAGATCAACACATTGCGACCGCCTCACCTGCAAATCCATCCCCTTGCGGCGTTATTCTTACGCACTGAACTCAAAAAACAGGCTGCTGGGCTACTTTCAAGATTTATATTTGGGCATGCCCCTTCGGGTCGGGCTATTCGCTGCAAGTCCTCGCTGCGCTGTGGGCTTTCCGCTGCTATCCCTCACGCAACCTTCGCAGGAGGGGTGAATTTTCAGCACAATGCCATTCCCTACGAGCCATCCTCCGATTGAGAAATACTCTGAAAACTCAACCTTAAATCAAATCATGATCTCGTCACTCCACAAAAAAACCACAGAAAATTCTGTGGTTTCATGTATTTTCAGAGATGGGATTAAGCCTTGAATCTGATGACTTCTGCCATCTTTTCGTTTTCTTCCTGTACCATTTCATCGTCTATCAAAATCTTTCCGGAATGCTCATCAATGATGATTTTCTTGCGCTGAGCAATTTCCATCTGCTTCTGTGGCGGAACTGTGAAGAATGATCCTACCGGCGCCCCTCTTTCCAGACCTACCACAGCCAGACCGGTGGTGGAGTTGGAACGGATTCTCTGGTAAGAAGCCAGCAGTCTTTGGTCTATGTTTTTGGAGAATTCTTTTGATTTTTCCATCAGAAACTCTTCTTCCTTCTGCGTTTCGGCTATCAGGTTGTCCAGTTCTTCTTTTTTGAACTTCAGGTGGTTCTTAAATTCGTCAATTTTGCTGTTCAGTTCATCCAGCATTTCTTTTTTATGCGAGATTTTTGCCTCGTACTCATTGATCCGCTTATGCGCCAGCTGAATTTCGAGCTCCTGAAACTCTATTTCCTTGCCCAGCGCTTCAAATTCTTTATTGTTCCGAACATTATCCTGCTGAGTTTTGTACTTGTCAATAAGCGTAGCCGCATGATTCATTACCTCTTTCTTGGTATTGATCTCGTCATTCTGCTCTTTGATTTCGTTCTGAAACTTCTCTGCTCTTTTCTCCAAACCTTCAATTTCGATCTCAAGATCTTCCACCTCTATCGGAAGTTCACCTCTGGTATTGCGGATTTCGTCTAATCTGGAATCAATAATTTGCAGATCGTACAGCGCTCTCAGTTTATCTTCAACAGTAATTTCTACGTTCTTCTTTGCCATATTTTTATAAAAAATAGTTTACAGGATTGGTTTTCTCAACAGATTTTGAGACTGCAAATTTACGAAATTTTTCCGAGAGTATCTCAAATAATTGCGGAACCACAAACTGTTCAGATTCATAATGCCCGATGTCGCAAATCAGCATTTTTTCTTCCGCCTGAAAAAAGTCGTGGTATTTCACATCTCCTGTGAGATAGGCATCGCACTGCGCTGCTTTGGCCGCAGCGATTCCGGAGGCTCCGCTGCCGCCCAGCACTCCTACCCTGCGCACTTTTTTGCCCCGTGTTGCAGAATGGCGGATGACAGACAGATTAAAAGTTTGTTTCACCATTTGAAGAAACTCCGCCTCACCCATTTCCGTTTCCAGATCACCGTACCGGCCCAGTCCGGCATGCTGGTTTTCATTTTCCAGGGCATATACCTGATAGGCCACTTCTTCATAAGGATGTGCGCTGCGCAGCGCCGCCAGTATGGCATTGAGTTTAAACGATTCGAAAATTACAGAAATCATATCCTCTTCTGCTTGTTCCCGCACATTCAGCTCACCGGAAAAAGGCCGGGCATTTCCTACCGGCCGGAAGGTTCCGCTGCCCTGCAGGGTAAAACTGCACTCATCATAATCCCCGATGCTTCCGGCTCCGGCAGCAAAAAGTGCTTCTTTCACCTGAGCGGTATGCCCGGCGGGAACATAGGTTGTAAGCTGATTCAGCATCTCCCGTTTAGGCATCAGAATTTTTTGATTCTTCAGGCATAATGCTTCGCAGATGCCAAAATTGACTCCCAGTGAATCATTGTCAAACGCCGTATGTATGGCATAGATGGCTATTTTATTCTCGATGGCTTTCAGTACCGCCCGCTCCACGTAGTTTTTTCCCGTAAGGGATTTCAGTCCGGAAAAAATAATGGGGTGAAAACAAATTATCAGGTTTAGATTTTGTGCAACAGCCTCATCTACAACAGATTCCAGTGCATCATGAGCAATCAGAATCCCGGTAAGATTCCGATCAGGATTTCCGCAGAGAAGTCCCACATTATCAAAATCTTCGGCCAGTTTCATGGAAAAAGTACTTTCCAAAACAAAAACAGCATCTTTTAACTTCATTTCCTTAAGTTTGTAACGAAAATAAGAATTATTTCTAACAACAACAGTATGGAGCCAGAGTACACCCCGGAAAAGGAACACGATTTCATACCGGAACGAAAAAAGTGGAAGCGCCAGCTCTTTCGCATCATTTACCGTGCAGATACGCCGCTGGGAAAAATATTTGATATCAACCTGCTGATTCTTATTTTCCTGAGCACCTTCATTGTCATGATGGAAAGCGTGCCCTCTTTTGATCTGAAATACCACACCATTTTTGTGGTACTGGAATGGATTATTTCTCTGTTTTTCACAGCAGAATATATTATGCGGATTGTCACCATCCGCAATAAAAAAGATTATATTTTCAGTTTCTTCGGAATTATTGATTTGCTCGCCATTCTGCCTTTTTTCCTCAGCCTGCTCTTCCCGGTAACCAAATTTTTCCTCATCATCCGCATGCTCAGAATGCTCAGAGTTTTCAGGATTCTGAATCTGCTGGACTTCATGAACGATGGCTATCTCATTGTAAGGGCTCTGAGAAACAGTTCAAGAAAAATCTATATATTCCTCCTTTTTCTGATGATTTTCTCTGTAGTGGTGGGCTCTATGATGTTCATGGTAGAGGGTCACCGGGAGGGTTTTGAGAGTATTCCTCAGAGTATTTACTGGGCAGTAGTTACGGTAACCACTGTAGGTTATGGCGATGTGGCGCCCACCACCGGTCTGGGAAAATTCTTTGCCATCATCCTGATGCTCGCCGGTTACTCCATCATTGCCGTTCCCACCGGAATTGTAACCGCCGAAATGCGGAATAAAAGACAAAATCTGGAGAAAACATGCCGCCGGTGCAAGAATGAGGACATTGATGATGACGCGCATTATTGTAAACGCTGCGGAGAGCCGGTAGATCCATCTTCGGATTCCCCATAATGCAGGAAGCAAAACCGCACATCTGTTTTTAATTGATCATTTAGAAACAACACGATTGTCCATAAGAAAATTCACAGCATTCGCCACACTGCATTTCCCTTCAATTCAACGGTTTATCAGGTTCTGTTGATGCAAAAAAAGGACTGCAATTGCAGTCCTTAGAAATAAAATCAGGCATTTATTTTACTTCCTGATCGCTTTGGCTGTTTTCACAGAACCATCTTTGCAAGTCAGTTTCAGGAGATACATTCCGGATTTCAGATCACCTAAATGAAGCTGTCTTGTCGGATTGTCAATGATTTTCACGATTCTCCCGGCCATATCCATTACCGTCACACTCTTTACATCCTTAATGTCTGAAACATTCACCACATCTGTGAAAGGATTCGGTGAAATGGTCACGGTTTTATCCTTGCCTTCCACATCTACAACGCTCATCTGGCAGTTCGGATCCACAGTCACCACCACTTCCTGCAGTGCAGATTCACATTTGGTGGAAATCTGCCAGTCGTAGAAATAGTAATACAGATCGTTTCTTGCCGTATTGCCTGGCGCCGCGGCAAGCGTACTGGTATTGATGGAAAGTAATCCCGGCACTACAAACGGGTATCCGTAATTTCCGTTCGGAGCATTGGCAGACGGATCAAAATACAATTGTGAGATTCCATTCATATTTCTGGGTCTCATCTTATAATTGGTTCCCGGTACCATCTGGAAATTCAGTGTTGCCACATGAGGCTGGGCAGACCCTGCAGGAGCTCCCTGCACCGGTATAGTTGCCGTATGTATGATATTACTGCTGCCATCAATTACATCAATCACCACAGTTCCGGAATTACTGCTGGAACTCACCGGATAGATCACCACGGATTCCAGCGTGAACGGAGCCAGCACGTCAAATACCAGTCCGAAGTTTGTAGTCCCTGCACCATTAGACGGGTTTGCATCCGGCTGCGCCTTACCCCCTGATGCGGTTTGTCCGGTAGAAGCACTCACCCAGTAAGATGTGGTTGCCGTAAGTGCAGGAGTTGTAAAAGTAGCTCCCGTAGCTACAGGAGTACCACCCGTAGCAGCAGTATACCAGTTAATGGCAGTTCCTGCATCTGCGGTGGCTGTAAGATCAGCAGTATCTCCCACGCATGCCGGAGCAGGCGTTACCGCCGTGGTGAGTATGGCAGGAGGCAGACAGTCGGTAGTGAAAACTACAGGCAAAGCAGACCACGAACTGAGATCTGAAGCTGTGCAATTGGAACGGATCCATGCATAATAAGTGGTACTTGGGGTCAACACACCATTCAGGTTGTGGGAAAGACCCGCCACTCCCGGAACTGTGGGTGCGGTAAGCGCCGAAGGAGCTGTATTGGTAGTGCTGTAATAGATATCATATCCGTTTGCTACCGGCGTAGAAGACGCATTCCAGTTCAGCGTGGCGCTGTCATAAGACGTCACATTTGCCGCAAATCCTGATGGAGCCACACAGGTAGGCGGATTCCAGGTATAGACCAGTCCGGATGGCGGCATTCCCGGTGTGGCATTCATGGTATTATAAGCCTGCGAGCTATTATTGGCAGTTCCTGCGGCTGAACTGTCAAAATTAGTAGATGTGGTGCTCAGCCTGTTGTTATAATCCGTATTTGAACTTCCGCGAAGCCCCACCTGTCTTGTTCCCGATATTGTAGTGCTACCCAACTGATAACCTGCACTTCCATAGTGTACAGAGACCGCATTAGTTGTTTCGGCAAGGCGGATCTGGAAGTCCATTAAATAGATATTGGTAGTGGATGTACTGTTGGAAGGTCTGAAGTTTTTCCATTGGATTACAATTTCACGGTTGGGAGTTGTACCCACTGTTTCCATACGGATATCTCCGGTCATGGTTCCATTGACCGTATCAAAATATGAATTTAAATCACCCCCAAACGCTGCTACTGCACCATCGTACCCTGCAGTATTACTGATGGGCGTTGTATTGGTTGTAGCGGGAGCCGTAGCACCGAAAGTAATGAACCCATTGGATGACACATTGATGGACGTGTAACCCTGTCCGTCAAAAAAAAACGTGAACGGCAACGTGGCATTAAATACATTACTGTTCAGGTTGCCGGCCGAAACATTGCTTACCGCAACACCCAACTGGGTGCCTCCGGATATTTCCGTGAAAGTTCCGGATGACTGCGTGAAACTGTACAAGCTTACCTGGGCATCCATGGTTCCGCAGGCCAGAAAAGCTCCTGCTGCCAGCAGACTCCTGCTCCACTGCATCGCTTTGTTCTTAACAAAAAAATCAATTTTTCTCATAGATTATAGGTATAAATTTTTAAACAGTTAAAGATAATACTTTTTCACAACGAAAAATAAAAAAAGAGCGGCAAATGCCGCTCTCATCAGTAAAATTATTGAATTACTTTTTTATCACTTTCGCCGTTTTCACGGAACCGTCCTTGTAATCCATTTTCAGGAGATACATTCCGGATTTCAGGTCACCCAAATGAAGCTGTCTGGCAGGGCTGGTGATTACTTTCACCATTCGTCCGGACATATCCATCACGGTCACACTTTTCACATCCTTAATATCTGAAATATTAACAACATCAGTAAACGGATTCGGATATACTTTTACCTCTTTAGCATCGGTAAGTGTTTCCACCACAGATAATGCAGCAGGAAGCACGCTGAAGTTGTCTACAAAGAACTCAATATCTTCAGGATCACCTACCGATCCGTCTGTGGCGTAGATGGCAAAACGGGTTTGGGCGGTACCTCCGGTAATGGTGTAACTGTATTGGGTTGCAGTGTTTGAAATTGAGGAACTGGTATCCCAGGTCTGCAACACCTGCCAGGTTGCTCCATTATCTGTGGACATCAACACTTGTACCAGGTCATCACTTCCCAAATTACCGCCGGTAGTAGAGGCATACAAGGTAAGACCATAATCAAAAGTCAGATCAAAATCGCCCGCTGTAAGATCAAATACTGGCGACATCAGCCATCCGGTTCTGCCGGTGGAGTAGAGGTTTATTTTTGCTGCGCCAGTAGAACCACTGTTCAGGAAGCCATCTGCAAACCAGTATTGACCTGTTCCTGCAGGACCTGCTGAGGCAGAACCTCCGGAAGCATGAGACCAGCACGCACCAGGGAAGGTACCAAAATCATTAGTATAAGCCGGTACGTAAGCTGCACACTGGGTGGTAAAGGTTAATGACGGAGACCAGGTGCTCACATCCGAACTTCCACAGTTGGTTCTTACCCAGACATAGTAGGTGGTAACCGGCGTCAGATTCTGAATCGTGGCCGTAAGTGCCGGAGCTGCCACGGTAACAGAGTTGGTATTATCCAGCACGGTAGAAGCATTCGGCGGGGTACTGCTGGTACTGTAATACAGCGTATATCCAATAGGCATTCCGGCCATCGGTGCTGTCCATGATAAATCAGCTGTAGTAGAACCTATGGTTCCCAAAGCAAATCCGCCAGGTTCCAGACAAGTTGGAGTATTGATCACCTGAATATCATCCAGCAGCACATTATCATAGAAATAGCCATTTCCGCTGACATCTTTGTCCACTATAAATCTTAATTCAATAGTAGCGTTCAGTAATGAAGCAGGCAGCGCAACCATTTCGGTACGCCATCCGGCACCATTGGTATCTGAGGCAAAAATTTCGGTCCATGTCGCTGAATTCACATCCCGTACCTGCACAATCAGTTCATTATGGTCGTAAGCAGGAACCGTTCCTCCCACACCGGTAAGGTGATTTTTAAACCATCTGAACTGCAGCAACGGAGAAGCGAGTCCGGTGAGCGATATCTGTGGCGACTGAAGGGTCACATCATGAATATTATCGTAAGGAACAGATGCATCTACCCAGGCAAACTGACCTGCAGCACTTCCGTTGCCGCTCGTACCATAATCTGGTGTACCCGTAAATAGCCATAGTGCATAGCCGGTATTATCTGTACTGAATGTAGACCAGCAATTTGGTATTCCGGTTCCGGAGAAATTCTCTGTGAATGGTGCTGCAAAAGGTACACATGCGGTTGTGAATGACCCACCGGACTCCCAGACACTCTGATCTGTCCCACAGTCGGATCTCACCCAGAAATAATAGGTAGTAGCCGGAGTAAGTGAAGACAGATTTGCTGGTGAAGCAGCAGTGGAAACTGAATTGGTTGCATCCAGAGTTGTGGCAGCTGTTGGTGCCGTATTTACCGTGCTGTAATACACCTGATAGCCTGACGGTGTAGATGTAGAAGGAGTCCATTCTACCACCGCGGTTACTGAACCTACAGTAGTAGCCGAAACGCCCGTAGGAGGCAGACAGGAAGGAGCTGCGGTAATGGTTACCGTATAGTCATGAGCTTCTCCCCAACCGGCAGTTTCACACGGTATGGGAGCAGTTGAATACCGGGTAGCCACACGCATACGGTAGTTTCCGGGAGCCACAGTAGCAGGCACGGTAATGACACCAGTACTGGTATTCAGAGAGCCGCTGGAGGCAGAGCCTACCAATTCTGCGGCAGGATCAAAATCATAATTATTATCAAAATCGATCCAGACCCTCACCTGTTGGGAACTGAACCCATGGGTTACACTAAAACTATAATTAATGGTAGGCTGAAGTGTAATCGTGTGCGTAGATGAAAAATCTTCATAAGAAGTTGCGGAGCAAGCGGTTCCTGAATGAGTAAAACCGGCAGATGAAATGACAAAATCGTCAATTGCGTCACCATCACTACACCCACTGGCAAAGGACGGAACACAATACGTTTGAGCCATGGCGCCTACTCCTATTGCGAGCAGGCAGGTGATAAGAAATTTTTTCATAATTATAAAATTTAGTAATTAATGCTAAATTAATAAATTTTAGCATACAAACATCAAAATTATCACACCTATTTTGAATATAATATATCACATATATGATACAAATAAATATTTAATAATTCTCTATCCACAAAAAAAAGGGATTGACCCTTACCGTCAACCCCTTTCCTGAAGTCTATTAACAAATGTTATTTTTTCAACACTTTTGCCGATTTCACCGAACCGTCTTTGTACTGCAACTGAAGCAGATACATTCCGGGTTTCAGATCACCCAGCTGCAACTGACGTGAAGGAGCAGTAATATCTCTCACCACACGACCAGCCATATCTACAACCTTCACAGATTTCAGGTCTTTGATATCACTGATCATGACAAACTCCGTAAAAGGATTCGGATACACCTGAAGATTCTTTTTGTGGTCTGCAACTTCTACCGTCGCAAGACTTGCCGGCGTCACGCTGAAATTATCCACGAAAAATTCATTATCCTCCGGATCATTCACCAGACCATCGCTGGCATAAAGTGCAAATTTTGTCTGTGCAGTTCCATTGGTTACGGTATAACTGAACTGTGTAGCAGTAGCCGGTATATTAGATGCAGCATTCCAGGTATGTAACACCGTCCAGGAAACCCCATTGTCCGGTGACATCACCAACTGTACCACATCATCACTTCCCAGGACACCGGCGCCACCTGTGACCCAGTCCAGCATGTAATAATCCAGTGAAACGGTATAATCACCTCCCGAAAGATTAAACACCGGCGTAATCAACCAGCCCTGTAGAAAATCCGAATAGAGATTCACCACCGCAGCACCACTGCTTGAATACCAATAATCCAAAGTTCCGGTTGGACCTATAGCAGGCTCACCACCAGAAGCTTGCTCCCAGCACGGCGGTTCAAAGTTGGTAAAGTTCTGTGTATAAGCCGGAGTAATCGTTGCACAAGCAGTTGTAAACGAAGAACCGGATATCCACACTCCCTGAGACGTTCCGCACTCTGACCGTACCCAAACATAATAGGTGCTGGCCGGGGTTAAATTGGAAATTGTTACCGGTGACGCAACGCTGGTTGTAGAATTGGTAGCATCAAGCGTAGTACTTGCTGTGGGTCCTACACCGGTGGTATTATAATAGATGGTGAAGCCGTTTGATGGTGCCGGGCTTACCGCACTCCAGCTTACCTCTGCAGTACTGCTGGTAACATTGGCAACCCCAACCGTTTGTGGCCCTGCACAGGATGGCGGAGCAACCACAACCAACGTATAATCATGCGCTTCACCATAGCCGTCATTATAACAAGGCACCGGCTCCTGGTAATATTGGGTAGCAATCCGCATCCGGTAACTTCCGGGAGCTACCGTACCGGGAACCAGTATATTCCCCTGACTGATCAGCTGCATATCACTGAATGCCGAACCTATAAGCTCCGTGGCTGTATCAAATGTGCCGTCATTATTAAAATCTGCCCAGATTCTTACCTCCTGGTCACTGTAACCGTGGGTAACACTGAACCCAAACGGAACTCCTGCATTAACTGTGATGGAGTGCGTTGCACTATAGTCTTCGTAGCTGGCACTGGAACACAACGTATTCTGATGAGCAAAACCCACAGAGGATACCATAAAAGAGTCAATCTGATCTCCATCAAAGCAACCTTCTTCAAAAACAGGAGTACAATAGGTTTGCGCATAAGCCAAAGCTCCGAGCGCCATTGTACATGAAAGTAATAATTTCTTCATAGTATATTTTTTTATATTACAGCTAATTTAGCAAAAATTAATATACATAAAATAAAAATCTTGCTTTTCTAATCAATTTTCTATACGAAAACTATTCAACACATATATAGTCCATAAAAAAAGAGGCTGGTTCTTTTTCAGAACCAGCCTCTCCATATTTAATGATCAATTATTTCTTAATCACTTTCGCAGACTTCACTGTTCCGTCTTTGTAATCCAGTTTCAGGATGTACATGCCGGATTTCAGATCGCCAAGCTGAAGTGCTCTCGCAGGATCAGAGATTGTTTTCACTACTCTTCCCGCCATATCTACCACCGTTACCCGTTTAACATCTTTGATGTCTGACACATTCACAATGTCGGTAAAAGGATTCGGATATACTTTCACTTCCTTGCCATCGGTAATGACCTCAGAAGTACCCAGGAAGGACGGATCATAAGCCGAAACCTGGAAATCTCCGGAATTAGCTGCAGTGGCATTGTACCGGGATACCCTTACGTACAATACTGAGCCAGGAGTCTGACCCGTTACATTAAGCAGCGAGAAATTGCCATCGCCATCATCATCATTACATCCTGCAGCACCCGGAATCTGGGTAAGTCCCGTAGTACAATCCCCTGTATAGGCAGAAATTACAGAATCTGTATAAGAACTACCGGTAACCGCTTTCGTTTCCAGTGTTACATTTCCGGATGAAGGAATAGTCACCGTGTACCATACATCCATTCCTGAATTGCTCTGACAAGATGCAACCGTTTGCGGCGAATTGGTTGCCGCAACATTGGTTCCTACAACCGCTCCGGAAACAAAATCTACTCCGCCAGGAAGTGCTATAGCACCACCACAATCATCATTAACAGGTGGCGGGAACGGAATCGTATAGGAAATAGGGCCTGCAACAGCTGTCGCAGTTGCGCAATTGGCTACCACCCATACATAATAAGTAGTTCCGCTGACACCCGGAATCACCTGGCTGGTTCCTGTTACTCCGGGATAAGTTGGCGTAGCAGGTTGTGTATTCGTTGTATCTACATACACATCATAGCTGGAAGGATTAGAAGATGAAGCATTCCAGGTTATGGTAGCATCAGCAGGCGTAGTTGCTGCAGTAAGTCCTGAAGGCGCAATACAAGCCGGAGCTTCTACAAAAGCAATATCATCAATGGCCATATCTCCATAGAAATCAGTACCACGTAAAGCTCTGAAGCGCACCTGGATATTTCCTGTAATCGTCAGTGAACCGAGATCTACTATTGCAAGTCTCCATGCATCTGCTGCTGCAGTCTGCTGTTGTCCGGTAAGCACAAACAGGTCATTATTCCAGGCCGCACCATCATAAACATCTACATGCAACTCTCCCATGGTAGAGCCATACATATGGTAATAGAACTGTACAGAAGGTTCCGTCAATGCACTTACATCTACAAATGGAGAAAGCAATTCTGCAACCGCTCCGGTACCTCCACTGGAAGCCTCAGTATAGAAATATTTCGTTCCACTGTACGCTGCAGACGGACCGGTACTGGAAGAAGGAGTAGATCCACTACCATCAAGATCCCATCTGAAAGCGGAAGAGGTTGCTGTAGGAGTAGCTGTCCAGCAGTCTCCAATAGATGCATTTGTTGTAGCAGTTCCTGTTTCCACATTATAAGTCCACGGCGCAGTGAATACCGAACAAGGTGTGGTAAACGATGGAATCACCACCCAGTCACTCACATCCGTTCCTCCACAGTTAGAGCGTACCCATACATAATATGTAGTATTAGCAGCCAGTCCAGGCAGTGTAGCCGTAGTAGTTCCCGCAGGTACATTTATTGAATTGGTTGCATCAAGTACCGTGGTACCGTCTGGTGCTGTACCTGTAGTATTATAATAAAGATGATATCCGTTTGAAGGAGCAGTAGCCGGAGCCGTCCAACTGAAATCTGCAGTTCCTGCACCCACCGTTACTACCGTAGCCTGAGTGGGTACCAGACAAGATGGCGCTTCTTTCACTTCTACATTATCCAGCAGTAAATCATCATAGAAATATGGATTGGTTCCTGTATTTTTATCTACGGTAAATCTTAACTGAATGGTGGCTCCCACGTAAGATGCAGCCAAAGCAATGCCTTCTGTTCTCCAGATTTGCGCATTGGTATCTGAGGTGAAAATAGTCACCCATCCGGTTCCGTCATTTACATCTACGGTCAGTCTGTTATTATCATAAACAGGTAACGTAGGTGTTGTTGATGTAGTACTGGAGTGATTTTTAAACCAATCAAACGACACATATGGCTGAGCAAGACCGGTAAGATCAATCAAAGGTGTGAGCAATTCCACATTATGGAGATTATCATAAGGTGAACTGGCATCTACCCATGCAAAAGATCCGGCAGGTCTGCCGTTGTTGGCAAGGTTTGCCCCATAATCTGCATTACCACTGAATTTCCACAGTGCATTAGCCACTGAAGACACCGGGTTCTGATTGGTCCAGCATCCCGGCAATGAACCACCACTAAATTCCTGCAGGAAAGGAGCCGCTACAGGAGCACAAGCAGTAGTCACTGACCCTACTGATACCCAATTACTTACATCTGAAGCACCGCAGTCTGTCCTTATCCAGAGATAGTAAGTGGTTGCTGAAGTCAATCCGGTAATATCCACACTGGTGGCTGCAGCTCCGGCAGTAACCGAATTGGTAGCATCCAGCACCGTAGTAGCATCAGGTGCTGCATTCGTAGTACTGTAATAAATAGTGTATCCGGAAACGGCCGCCGACGGCGACACACCCCAGGAAACCGGAATTGTCGTCATCGTTACAAGTCCGGTAGAAATACCTCCCGGTGCCACGCAACTTGGCGGCGTCCATAAATAAGTCAGACCAGGAGCAGGAAAATTTGTATTATTCCTTGCAACAGTGGAAGAATTACTGGTTCCAGCTGTAGAATTATCCCATGGCGTGCTGATACTGGCAGTTCTGTTATTGTAATCCGTATTTGTGGCACCTCTTAAGCCCACCTGATTGGTTCTGGATGTAGTACTGATGTTATACTGAGGACCATATACTATTGCAACGGTATTAGCAGATTCAGCAAGTCTCACCTGAAAGTTAAGGTGATTACTTCCCGATATAGCCGTACTGTAATCATTATACCCGATCCATTCTATAACAAACGTACGGTTAGGAGCCGTTCCCTCTACCGCCGTTAAGATTTTACCTGAACCATAACGTACGACCGCCGAAGTGGAACTTCCGGTTGCTGGAGCAGACATTGTAATAGTACCTGCCACTTCATCAAATGCAGTTACTGTAGCGCCACTCGGGATTCCGTTCACATTGTTCAGCTGTTTTCCGATTTCAATACCGGGCATTGCAACCACATCGGTAATCACATTTGATCCGCTAGTAGTTACCCCTCCGGTAATAAATACGCCCCAAAGGTCCCGGTTCATCGCAGCAATAGCACCATTATATGCGGTACTCGAGGAGATTACTGAAGAGGATGTACTGGTTGTGCCAAAGGTTGCTCCCCCATTGGAATTGACATAAATGGAGGTATAATCCGCTCCGTCAAAATTAAATGCGAAAGGAATGGTGACTGTCCAGCCGGATCCATCATGTGTGGTTTCTGTGGTAGCCTCACTTCCAGGCACTAACGTACCAGTAGAACTAATACTGGTAAAAGTTCCGCTTGACTGCGAAAAGGAATAAGCATTTATCTGCGCATCCACCCCTTTCACAGCTCCAAAGAACAGAAGGGCAGCTAATCCTGCCTTCCTAAAACCATGGCGCCAGCGCCAGGGCTTCCTGTAATTTTGTTTCATAGGTTAAAATTTAAGTGAGGATAAAGGTACAGTATTTTTTCAATTCTGCAACAAATTGTGGAAAACTATCACTTTATCCACCTTATTACAATTAAAAATTATCTGACACCTAACAAAAACAAACAAATGTTTAACCCTCCACACCGCTCTATTTTATAAAAAAAGAAGGCAGCTTCGAAAAGCTGCCTTCAACATAGGTCGGTTAAAAGAATATTTATTTTTTAATCACTTTCGCAGAACGCGAAACTCCATCTTTATAATCCAGTTTCAGAATATACATTCCGGATTTCAGATCACCCAACTGAAGTGCTCTTTCCGGATCAGAAATAGTTTTCACTACTCTTCCGGCCATATCCAGAACGGTTACACGCTTCACATCTTTAATGTCTGAAACATGTACAATATCGGTAAACGGATTCGGATAAACCTGAACATCGTTTTCACCTGCAACCTCAACCGTAGACATCGTACAGTTCGGATCTACCGTAGCAATAACTTCCTGACGAGGAGATTCACATCCAGTTACAATTCTGAAGTTATAGAAGAAGTAGTAATACTGCGGATAACCATTAAAGTTGTGTCCGGTGATGCTTAATTCCGGTGTGGAATAAGGGAACGATGCACCAGTGGTATTTCTAAGCAATGATACAGAAGTTCCGGCCTGCTTGATGTAATAATCTCCTGCAGATAACTGAACATTCAAATCTACGGTCTCTGCAACCGGGCTGCTTGCAGACCCTGCCACTGTAGTGGTGAACGGTATAGAATGAAGCAATGCATCTGTAGCCGCATCATAAATTCCAAGCACACCACTGGCACCCGATACGGTAGGGAAAATATCTACCGCTGCGAAGGTAAGATCCGTATTTACAGTAAAGAATATTCTGTAATGATCTGTTCCGTATGCAGAAGTTGTACCCATGGACGGATCTACAGGTCCCACATATTGTGTACTCGTAGTTCCTATGCTCGCTCCTACATAATAGCTGGTAGTTGCAGAAATGGTAGGAGTTGTAAAGGTATTACCCGTACCCAGAGCAGTACCGCCTGTTGGTGTGGAATACCAGTTCAGCGTAGCGCCCGCTTCTCCCGTAGCACTTAAATTCGCTGTACCTGTCGCTCCACACACGGTACCATTAACTACAGATAAAATGGCCGGTGCATCACACATGGTTGTAAATGATACTGCCTCTGTCCAGATACTTACATCACCCGCACCACAATTGGATCTTACCCACACATAATAAGTGGTAGATGGCGTCAATGGCGGTGTACCCAGAGAAGTACTGGTTCCCGATACTCCGGAAATAGTTGGCGATGTTAATGCAGAAGGCGGCGTATTGTTCGTGGAGATATAAATATCGTATGTCGCCGGTAATGTAATGGCATCTACCCAGTTCAACGTTGCATTGTCTTCCAGAATATTGCTGACGGTCACACTGGTAGGCTCTACACAAGTTGGCATATCTTCTACAAAGACATCATCTATATAAGCGTTACCTGCAGCTGAAGAGGAGTTATTGAAAGCAAAATACGTATCGGTTCCCACAGGCAAGTTCACGATATATTCTTCGAAGGTATTGGTCAGCGTGAAAGTCTGAATCACCGTAAAACCGGATGGGTTTGCCGGATTATCCATAGTTCCTACCTCCAGTGTTCCGGAGTTGGTACTTTTCGCAGAAAATCTTACGCGGTTTGTCCCGTCACTCAGCGCTGTGGTATTCGGCGAAATCAGCATCATTTCTCCTGTAGTGCTGGAGGAACGATACAGATAATATGAATTTGGAGGCGACAATACATTGGTGGCGGTTCCATAAACATATCCGTAACCGGTAGATCCCGGCGCTTCATAATACGTCCAGCAGGTAGGCGCATTATTATTTGATGATGAACCAGTGGCTGTTGTATCAAAATTCTCTGCATAAGGCACAGCAAATGCCAGACAAGCGGTGACAAATGATGGCGCTTCCGCCCATGCACTCAGGTCACCGGCTCCACAATTGGATCTCACCCATACATAATAAGTAGTCGCAGGCGTAAGTCCGGGGATGGTTGCGGTAGTGATTCCGGCTCCTACAGAAACTGAATTGGTAGCATCCAGAACAGTACTTGCTGTAGGCGCAGTATTCACCGTGCTGTAGTACACATCATATCCATTTGCAGGAGCTGGTGTCGGTGCAGTCCAGGTCACATCTGCAGTGTTTGCAGCAATGGAAGCAACGGAAGTATTTTCCGGAACGAAGCAAGTAGGAACAGGCTCCCAGTATACATCATCCCAATAGTAGGATTTGGCATCACTAGGATTTCTGATAGCCAAACGTGCACCTGCAGGCACTGTATTCGGCACTATCACTGTATATTCTGAATCCGGTGCCGTGTATACGGTGTTCGTAATAGACAATACACTAAGCGTAACGAAACTATTATAATCAGCAGCATCCGTTACATAGCCCACTTCCAGATCTCCCGGTAATGAGCTGACTCTTGCTTTGAATCTTAGCCAATGAGTTCCCGCATTCACATTAGTGAATTCCGGCAATACCACAATTACTGCATTTTGGGTTGCAGAAGCATACTGATAAATATTTCTGGTTCCCGAAGCGGGGGTGGAAGAACTGATGGTCTGAGATCCGCTGGAAGCCGGTGGAGTAAGTCTCACCCAGCAATCCGGCACAATACTTCCGGTGGCATAAGTGTCAAAATCCTCAAACATCGACGTTACCGGGCCACATAAAGTTTTGAACGTATAAGGACCTTTCCACACACTATCTCCGTCTGTTCCGCCACAGTTGGAACGAACATAAAACTCATAATTTGTATTGGCAGTAAGCTGAGTGGTCAGCGTAAGAGAAGGCGTACTGATCTGGGTTCCTGCCGTCGGAACTCCCGCACCGGCAGGTTGCAGCACATATTCCCATAATGTTTCTGTACCACCCGCTACCCAATCAATCTGAGCGCCTGTCTGAGTAACAGCAGAAACCACCACATTGGTAGGAGCATTACAACTAACCGGGAAGTCAAATCCGATATAAGCTCGTCTGGCATTACTTGTACCCAGCGAGGTTGGCAGGGTGCCGGTCGTATTATTGGAATATTTTGTTGCCGTACCGCTAGTAGAGGGAATACAGGGAGTGGTGTATTCATAAGACCATGTAATAGAATTGCTTGCTGTAGAATTATGATATTCCGTAAATACGGCAAGATTCTGGGTACCCGTGTAGGTGAATGGAGCAGTGAGTGAAAATTCTTTCCATCCGCCGCCGGTTCCTATGGCAGCAGCAGGGTTACCATCGTAAACCAGTGTTGCGGTGGCTATTTCTGTAGCCCAATCCACTGCTGAAGATCCCCAATCATCCTGGGTAACTTCTTTCAGGTAAATCTTCAGGTTAGGCGTACCCAACATTCCGGATGCATTCCCTGCGCCGGTGTGCCAATAGATACTGGTAAGCTGCTGGGCTGCAATCCCTGCCAGCTGTGCAGATGGATAAATGGATGCAGTTCTGTTCGTTGCGTTAGCCGAAGCAGTGGAATACATAGGTCCGTACGTACTACTCTGCGTTACAGATGGCAGACCAGAACAGTAATTAATATTCCATAACTGCGCTTTCAATCCTATACTTGCTGTGACAAACAGCAGCATAAGCATCATACTTCTAAAAGTGGTAAACCACTTCTTTCCGGGTGATTCTTTCATGTAAAAATTTGTCATTGTTAATTTTTTAAAATTTATGTTATAAATATATAAAAAAAATTATAATGCAGCCTATTTTTTGCCGAAGCCCTATTGCAACAAAGCTCGCACCACATTCTCACTATTGTGACAAAAGCAGCTAAAATCACCGTGAGCAACATTGATATGTATTACATGGCATAAACACACCAGATTTCGGATCATGATTCATCCCGCCACACCCCATTAAAAAACCCCGGAAAAAAATCCAGGGTTTCTACTAACTTTCTAACTGTTTTTAAAAATCAATTTCCTGATCAGGATGCAGATGTTCATAGTCTGCAACCATCTCCTCTTCATAGTTGATTTTCTCTTTATGCGAAAAACGGTTTTCTATTTTCACCACAATATAATATACCACCGGCACAATAATCAGGGTAAGGAACAATGATGAAATCAAACCTCCGATAATTACGATGGCCAGACCATTATTCATCTCAGCTGCAGCTCCCGATGCCATAGCAATAGGTAACATCCCGAACACCATGGCAATGG
This sequence comes from Chryseobacterium sp. MFBS3-17, assembly GCF_020687745.1. GTDB lineage: Bacteria > Bacteroidota > Bacteroidia > Flavobacteriales > Weeksellaceae > Marnyiella. The sequence goes on along the minus strand of NZ_JAJEWK010000012.1, from coordinate 141,418 downwards.
TCGTCATCAGAATAGGACGAAGACGTGCATGGTTCGCCTGGATTAATGCATTCTCAATAGACTCACCTTTATCTAATCTGTGATTGGCAAAATCTACCAATAAAATCGCGTTCTTGGCCACCAGACCAATGAGCATAATAATACCGAGAATGGTAAAAATATTTAAACTTTGATTGGTTAAAGCCAACGCCCACAAGGCTCCGATAAATGACAACGGAATAGAGAACAAAACAATGAACGGCTTCACAAAATCATCATACAGCACCACCATAATCATATATACCAGCAGGATGGCTGCAAGCAATGCGACCCCCAGGGTTCCAAATCCTTCACTCTGGTTCTCCATATTTCCGCCCCAAACCCACTCTACTCCAGCGGGTTTTTTCACGTTTTCCATTTGGGCTTCCCACTCTCCTGCGATGGTACCGGTGGTTTTACCAACCACCTGAGCCTGTACCGTTACAGAAGGCGTTCTGTTATAGCGTTCCAGCAAAGCAGGCCCTGAAGAGAAATTAATATCTGCGAACTGTGACAACTGCACCCACATTCCGTCTGCATTCACAAAAGTAATAGCCCGCACATCATCTATACTGGTTCTGTTGGCTTCATCCAGAATAATATTGATGTCATATTCATTGGATCCGGTACGGAACTTATTGTCATCATTGCCACTAAAAGCAGTTCTCAGCGTCTGCCCCACTGTGGCTACATTCAGTCCCAGCGTTGCCATTTTATCCCGGTCTACCGTAACAGAAATTTCAGGATTTCCCTCTTCCACACTCAGCTTAATTTCTGACGCACCGTCTATGGTTCTTAGTTGTGCTTCCGCTTGTTTTGCATATGCCATAGCATCTTCAAAGGTTGCACCGGTCACGGTCATTTGCAGTGGAGCCATCTCTGCACCCATAAATCCTACCGGCACTGTAGTTACCTTGGCTCCTACCAGTTCCTTTTCAAGTTCTCTTTTCAGCTTTGCAGAATATACCTTGGTGGTTTCTTCCCGCTCACTTTTATCAATCAGTTCAATATTAATTTCAGATTTATATGCGGTAGACTGCATGGCACCCATACCCCCACTTACTTGACCTACAGAAGTAATCATGCTCACAATTTCCGGTTTTTGCGCCAGATAAGCCTCTGCTTTCTGAGTCATGAAGTTGGTTTCTTCTATGGATACATCTTTCGGCATTTCAATCTGTACCAGGAATTCTCCTTTGTCCGTTCCTGGAAAAAAATCTGAACCGATATAGCCGAAAACTGCAAGCAAAATAGAACTTACAAACAACAGAAATACCACAGCAAATGTCTTGATCTTGTTATGAAGACTCCATTTCATAATGCCTTCAATTTTACCGGTAAACCAAGTAAGTCCCGCTTCAAATTTCTCAATAATTTTTCCGAAAAGGGTTTTGTTGCTGATGGTTTCCAGTTTTCCGTAACGGGAAAACAGCCACGGCACCACCGTAAAGGAAATTAAGAGCGACAGCAATGTGGCAATTACCACCGTGACACAGAATTGCTTAATGATATTGGACACCATACCGCTACTCATGGCAATAGGAAGGAACACCACCACAATTACAAGGGTAATGGCCGTTACTGTGAAACCGATTTCCTTGGCCCCGTCATAGGCTGCCCGAACTTTATTTTTCCCCATTTCCATATGGCGGTGAATATTTTCAATCACCACAATGGCATCATCCACCAAAATCCCTACTACCAGAGAAAGTCCCAGCAAACTCATCAGGTTCAGACTGTAATCCAGCAGGTACAGACCAATGAATGTTGCAATAAGCGACGTAGGAATGGCCACCATTACAATAAGGGCGTTCCGGAAACTGTGCAGGAAAAACAGCATTACAAATGCCACCAGCAGAATTGCAATCAGCAAGTCTTTAATTACCGCATTGGCTGCTTCTAGCGTAAATACAGAAGTATCATTAGCCAGGTTAATCTGTACATTTTGGGGGTTATACTGCTCCTGTATGCTGGCCATTTTTGCCTGTACCAGCTCACTCACTTCCACCGCATTGGCTTCGGTCTGTTTCACAACCTGCAGCATGATGGTGTTTTCCTGATTGATCCGGGCAATTTTATCTACTTCTTTCTGGGTATCCTGCACCTCGGCTATATCTGAAAGGCGGATATTCTGACCGTTTCTAGACGAGATCATCAGATTTCGCAATTCATCTACGGAAGATATCTTTCCGGAAAGACGGATCAGTGTACTGTTCTCTCTGGTTTTCAGGTTACCGGTAGGAAAGTCCATATTGGACATGGAAATAATCTGCTGCACCTGAGGAATGGTCAGTCCATACCCTTCCATTTTGCTCTGGTTCAGGTTGATACGGATCTCACGCTCCTGTCCGCCGATGATGTTTACCTGCGCCACACCGGGAATTCTGGAAAGCTCCGGCTGAATGCGCTGGTCTATCAGGTCATACAGTTCATTCTCCGTAAGACTGGCCGTAACCCCCATACTCATAATCGGCATGTCCGACAGTGAGAACTGAGAAAGTGACGGTTCATCTATATCCTCCGGTAAATCAGAGCGAATGGCATTAATCTTCCGCTGGGCATCATTCAGTGCATAATCTACATCAGCATCCGAGTTGAATTCTATAATCACAACGGACAAACTCTCGTAGGATTTTGCCTGGATTTTCTTAACCCCTTCCAGGGAAGAAACGGCATCTTCTATTTTTCTGGAAACCGTGTTTTCTACCTCGGCCGGAGAAGCCCCCGGATATACGGTAGCCACGGTAACTACTTTAACTTCAAACTTTGGTATGAGCTCATAACTCAGCTGGGAATAACTGAATAACCCGCCTATGATGAGCATCACCAGCATGACGATGACCAAACTTGGTCTTTTAATCGATACTTCTGCTAATTTCATTGATATTTACTCTTCGGTTATTACTTCAGGACTTTCACTTTGGACTTATCCGTAAGGTTAATCTGTCCGCTGGTTACCACCTGATCGCCGGCCTTCAGACCGCTGATGATTTCTACTTTTTCCCCAAAGTTAACGCCGCTCTGTACCTTGGTAAGGTGGGCCCTATCTCCGCGTACCACAAAAATCTGATTATCACTTACACTTCCCACAAACGCCTCGCGCGGTACGGTAAGCACATTACTGGATCCGGAACGGTTAAAAACAGCTGTTCCGTACATCCCGGCCTTTAACTGACGACCTGAATTCTGGACCGTAATTTCCACGGGGAACTTCAATGCTCCGGATGAAGACGGGGCAATAAAAGTAATTCTGCCATCTACAGTTCCTTCTATCACATCCGGCTGAACCTTCACAATATTGCCTACTGCCAGTTCACTGACCAGAGACTGATCTACATCTACCTTCAGCTTTACCGAAGAGATATCCACCACTTCCACAATTGGGGTTCCTGCACCCAGCACAGTCCCTACTTCTACAAACTTCTGGTTTACAATACCACTTACCTTGGAAATAATATTGGTGTCGCCTGATGTTAAGTTAGCAGACTGCAACTGCGCTTTGGCATTGGTTACCTGCAAACGGGCCTGATCCAGCTGTAATGCGGTTACACCACCCGTTTTATACGCCTGCTCATACCGGTTGAGTGCCATCTGTGCATTATCCAGATTGGCTTTGGCACTGGATACATTGACATTCACTTTGTCACCGGATAAACGCCCGATACTTTGACCTGCGCTCACATAGCTTCCTTCTTTTACGTAAAGTGCAATAAGCTGCCCGCCCATCTCTGCAGAAATCTGCGCCTGACGGTTTGGCAGAAAGGTACCATTTACCAGAAACTCACCGCTGACATCTTCTGCAGCCACTGTAGCCGTACGCACCGCTATATTGGTGTTCTTTTCGGCAACAATCGCCACCTGTTCATTATTTTTCTTCTTATTGTTCTGAAGAATGAAGTAGAATGCTGCGCCTATTCCTAATACGGCAAGGATGGATATAATTACGTTCTTTTTCATTGATTTAGTTGTTTAATGTTTTAAGTTTTCCCTGCGATTTCAGCAGGTTAATTTCTGCAAGTTTATAGTCTAATTTAGCGGTGGTAAGGTTATTTTTGGCCTCGGTAAGATCCCGTTCCGCATCCAGGATATCATTTAATGTAGCCAGACCGTGCTGATAATTGCTGCGGGTATTAGAGAGAACCTCTTCTGCCAGCTTCACATTTTCTTCTTGAGTTTCTATCATGGTCAGGTTATTCTCCAGCTGAGTCACAGCATTTTTATGCTCAAGACTCAGTCCCAGTTTGGTTTCGCGAAGATCTGCCTGTGCCTTCTCAATCTCAATCTGGTTGAGTTCAATTCTGGATTTTGTAGCAAAACCGTTAAAAATAGGCACATGAATATTAAGACCTATGGACGCCATATCTGACCAGTACACACCGTTTTTCTGACCATTCCACCAGGGCATTTTATCCCCCTGCCCCAGGAAACCGTAACTGGCAGAAAGTGATGCCACGGGATAGTATTCTGCTTCTGAAGCCTTCTTTTGCCAATCCAGCAATTCCAGTTGTTTATTCATGAGCTTCACCTCGGTCCGGTTTTCCAGATCCGCATCGCGGTCCGGCAGGACAGCAGGGTCAAAACTTTGTTCCGGCAGTTCAATTTCCTGGTTCATATCCATCCCGATCATAAACTTCAGCGCATTCTCTGTAAGATCTACTGCATTTTCCAGTTGCTGCACGCCGGAGCTCACATTATTACGGGCCACTACCACACGGTCATAGTCAATCTTGCGGGCCAGGCCGGCATCATATAAACCTTTAATGATGTCAATGGTCTGATTGGTAATTGCGAGGTTACTTTCGGCATTATTCAGCATCTGATCTGCCTGATAGACCTGAAAGTAGGCATTGGCCACTTTTTCAATGATTTGCTCCTCTGTCAGTTCTGCATTAATCAGATAAAATTCTTTGGTAGATCTGGCCGCTTTCAGTCCGGTAAAGACCGACTGGTTGAACAGGGTCTGAGACAGCTGCACCATATTACTGGATGTCCATTTCTGTCCGAAAGCCACCTTCATCTGCTGACCCGGCATCCCGAACATTTCTCCTGGCAACACGGTTTCCTGAAGCAACGGATTGTAAGACGTATTGCTATTGAATGTGATATTAGGATATGCATTGGCCTTTACTTCGGCAATCTGAGCATCTCCTTTCTTGATGTTGAGCCTGGCTTTTTCGGCGTCTGCTTTGTGCTGAAGCGCATGAGTAATGGCTTCCGGAAGGGTAAGCAATCGAGCCTCCTGTCCATATACAAGGCCGCCGCACAAACCGAGACTTAAGATTAATTTCTTCATTATTATTGGGTATATTTTTCTAAGTATTTTTTGCCTTTTTCTGTGGTGATTGCATTCATATACATCATCATAACTTCATCTTTGTATTCAGAAAAAGGATATTCTGAAGTGTCCAGCATGGGTGAACTGTGATAAGACATAATGAGCTGAAAGAAAATTTTTGCATAGATCTTCGCATCAAAATTGGTTCTGTAGTAACCCTGCTCTCTGCCCCGCTCCACATTATTAACCATTACATCAGAGAACTTTTCAGAAAACTTCCGCATATGTTTGGTAAAAATCATGGGATAGTACCGGATGAGCTGTCGGATGAGTAAAGAATTATTGGATCTCACCGCATTTTCTATATGTTCATCCCGGCAAAACATCCGTTCTATGGCATTCTGCACCTCTTCATCCAGCTTATTCAGCTTGGCAATCACCAGTTCCAGTTGGTAGGTCAGCACATCCTCCAGTAAGGATTCCTTATTGGCGTATTTTTGATAAAGTGTTTTCTTGGACATACCAAACTCCCGCGCAATATCATCCATGGTGAGGGTTTTTGCACCATTATCTATAAACAGCGCCGAAACTTTTTCTAAAAAAACTTGATCCATCTGTAATTTTTGTGGTGCAAATATAAAACAAAGGAAACTAATAAACCAAAATAGTTTCCTGGTTTATTTAAAAAAATAATATGTGATGCACAATATGTATCACAGAGTTGTCGCAAAACAGAAAAAAGTGAAGAATTGAAGTAAAAATATTCCGGGAATTACATGAAAAATCACACAGGAAATAAAATATACGAAAAAAAGATGATCTGAAATCGTGAAATATTTAATCCAAAATGACTCATCAAGACTCAAAACATATCCTTCAAAATCACTTATTCACTATAAATTTTAAAGTAAATACACCACCAAAAGCTACTAAATCATCTAAATAAACAGTTGTTAATTAAAAGTATAAATCACAATGTTGAGAGTCGATATTTCCAACCATAACATTCTGATTTGCAACTAATTAAACATTAATACACTCGTGAGAATAAATAAATATTTTTTAATAAATTAAACGTTACGCTGTACCATTAATAACACAAAGGGTGTTTTCCCCCATCTTTCTCATTGATTTCCGTGATTTTTATAATTTCATTAAAAATAGTGATTGATTGCCTTTCGAAACGAAATACATTTGTATCACAAACTAACCAAAAAATTTTTTAAACATGAAAAAACTATTTGCAAGTGCAATCGCACTTATGACAGTAAGCGCTGCTTACGCACAGATGAATGTGGACGTTACTACCCAGGACGGTAACCGTAACAATGCCACCATTAACCAGACCGGTTTCTTGAATACTAATGTATTAACGCAGGATGGTAACCGCAACGTGGCAACTGTAGATCAAACAGGAGCATTCAACCTGAACCTGGGCTTAAGCCAGGGTAACCGCAACAGTATTGATGTAGATCAAATGGGAGTCGCAAACTTCAACACAACTACTCAGATGGGAAACAGAAATGCTGCTCAGACTTATCAGGATGGAATGTTCAATTCTGTAGATCAATTACAGGTAGGAAACCGTAATGAAGTTTTCGCCGGACAAATTGGTGATTTCAACGAAATTGATCAGGAACAACAAGGAAACAGAAACAGTGCCTGGGCCGGACAATTAGGTGATGGTAACGCAATTGATCAATATCAGGATGGAAACAGAAACGTAGCTGTAGCCCTTCAGATAGGAGATGACAACGAAATTGATCAGGATCAACTTGGAAACAGAAACGATGCCTGGGCAGAACAGTGGGGTGATGACAACTACATCCAACAGATTCAAGACGGCAACGATAATGAAGCAGAACAACGCCAATACGGGAACAACAACCATGCAGAATCATGGCAGTATGGAAACCGTAACAGCACACTGGGTGTACAAACAGGAAATAACAACCTGCTATGGCAAGATCAGTACGGTAATGACAACTCCGCTACACACACCCAAACCGGAGACGGTAACTTTGCTTGGTCTGAACAAACTGGAAATGATAACACTACTTTTGGATTACAACTCGGCGACAATAACGAATTACGTCAATTCCAAGATGGCAACTCCAATCAAGCTTATGATTTCCAAATTGGAAATGATAACTACACAAGAGTACAACAAGATGGTACTGGTCACTTCCATTTAGGAACTCAGTTGGGTAACCTGAACGTGATGAACGTAAATCAGTCTAACTAAGCTGTAAATAAACCAATAATGCAGGAGGAAAATTTTTCCTCCTGTATTTTAAATTCATTAAACAATGAAAGCATTATGGACCATAATGATTTGTTTAATGTTCTGCCCTTCAGCTTACACTCAGGCTACAACGTTAACACAAATCAACAGCAGTAATATTCTGGATTATTACGAACGCGCTCAGATTCTGCAGCAAAACCCGGATATTAAAAGTATTGATATTGTAAACCAAACCGGAACCGGCAATATCGTAGAAATGGCAGACCGCTCTCCCAACTACATAGAACTGAACCAGACCGGAAACTACAATACCACTTACTACGTCAATCCCAACAGCCATCCTACCAACACCCAGGTGAACATCACAGGATCCGGCAACTACATTGACATCACCGGAAGCAACAGCATCTCAGACGGAATGAAAATCAATGTTCGGGCCAATGACATGACCATATTTGTGAGGAATTATTAATCCCTTGAAAATGAAAACTCTTTTCTCACTCTTACTGGTACTAACGTTGGTAAACAAAATATCCGCACAATCTACAGACATGGTAAGCGCAAAAATCATCACCAATAAAAATCAGGGGCTTACCAAAATTCAGGCATTAGCCGTCAGTAATTCTGCAACTTTTCACGATTTGAATTATATTCTGGTTTCGGTAAAAAAAGGAAAATCCGGCACTTCATCCAATAAACAAAGTGGCAAATTTTCTCTGAAACCAAATGAAACCAAAATCCTTTCGGAAACAAACCTCAACATAGACAAAGATGATGCGCTGAAGGTTTACCTGTTTCTGAAAGATGAAGAAACAGACGAAGTCATCTCCAAAGACAGTCTGGAGGTACATACCGAAAAGTTTGCCTCAGAAACTGTAGATTATATCCCGGAACACGATCTCGAACTCAGCGGAATCACCATAGATGACACCCGCACCAAATTTGGACAGTTCTTTTACGATTCGTTTTATAAAAAATACAATCAGATTCCTAAGAAATTTGAAGGAACCATTACCATTTCTGAACTCCCTTCCTTCGGGCGAAGCAGCAGAATTGTGGTCACCATAGATGACCAGACCATCTACAGCTTCCTTACACAACCCAATGAAGAACTTCTGGAAGGCGAGGCAGACCGTACACTGGCCATACTCATAGAGTACAACAGCCGCAATTCCCTTCGGAACAAGGAATTTAAATATTAAAAACCATGAAACTTTTTTATATACTCACCCTGCTCCTGACCGGCTTTATTACAGCCCAGGCGCAACAACTTGTGTACAAGCCCATCAATCCGGCTTTTGGAGGCGACACTTTCAATTACCAGTGGCTTCTGAGCTCCGCAAGTGCCCAGAACCAGTTTGATGGAGGAGATTCCCGTTTTGATCTACTTCGGGATCTCAATTCACTGGACAGTTTCACCGAAAGTCTGAACCGGCAAATCCTCAGCGAATTGTCCAGAAAGCTTTTTGGTGAGCAGTTTGGTGACGGTGAAATTAAACCCGGAACCTACATCTTCGGATCTATTTATCTGGAGGTGATTCAGACATCCCAGGGCCTGCTGATCAACATCCTGAATACCAGCACCGGCGAGCAGTCTGAAATTGTGGTCCCCGGCTAAGGTTAACACTAAAAGAAAAACCCATGAAAACACACCATACATTAAGAATCACTCTTCTTTCTCTTATTGTTCTGCTTCTCCACAGTTGTAAGTTACTCAACATTCCTACTACAAAAGAGAAATCCACAATGGGAGAAATTACCCCATCTACTCCTGTAATACAGAGCCTGCCCGCTCCCAAAGATAAGATTGTGGTAGGCGTTTATAAATTCAGAGATCAGACAGGCCAGTACAAAGCACTGGAAAATGGCGCCAGCTGGAGCACCGCCATCCCACAAGGCACCACCGCTATCCTGCTGAAAGCACTGGAAGACAGCAAGTGGTTTACCGCCATAGAACGCGAAAACATCGGGAATCTACTGAATGAGAGACAGATCATACGCAGTACCAGAAAGGAATACTCCGAGATGAACCGGTCTGAAAACGTCCCATTAGCACCTTTGCTGTTTGCAGGGATGATTCTGGAAGGCGGCGTAATCTCCTATGACACCAACGTGATGACCGGAGGATTAGGCGCCAGATATTTTGGGCTTGGTGCCAGCGCACAGTACAGACAGGACCGCATTACCGTATATTTACGGGCAGTTTCTACCTCATCCGGGGAAATCCTGAAAACTGTTTACACTTCAAAAACCATACTTTCTACCAGCGTAAGCGGAAACTTCTTCAGATTTATAGACACCGAAAGATTGCTGGAATCTGATGTCGGCATTACCCAGAACGAACCCGTACACCTGGCGGTAACAGAAGCCATAGAGAAAGCAGTTTACTCTCTGATTGTGGAAGGCGTAAAGGATAACCTGTGGGCCAACAAACTGCGGAACCCCAATGATTTCAATAAAATCATTACCGCATACCGTTCCGAACAACAAGTAAACAACAACCGGTTTATTGAAGACAAAATCCATGAAAATCACCGCCAGAAAAATTCCATCTTCGGATACCTGGAAGGCTATCAGATCAAAGGGGATTATACCGATGCCAGAATGACCCTGGGCGGAAAGGTGGGTTATAAACACTTCATCACCAACCACATCAATGCCGAAGTAAATTTCGGGTATGCCACCATAGAAAACAGAGACATCATCAAGAAATCCGGAGTAATGACTGATATCAACATCGAGTACATGATTACACCGAAGTACAAATTGACACCATTTGTATACGCCGGTGCCGGATCTTTCCTGCTGCCGGACAAAACAAGATTCAAAGTTCAGTTTGGCGGTGGCCTCGAATACCTTGCAAAACCCAACCTTGGAATCCGTGCCGTAACACAATACGACCTGGGCTTTACCGATGACTGGGACGACCTGATTCGCGGAAGCCGCAAGGACCACGGAATACATGCAGGAATAGGTATCAATTATTATTTTAGTTCAAACAGCAAAAAAAATTAAAATCATGAAAACTATTATACAATATATATCTGTCTTGTTGCTGCTGCTCTCCCTGAGTTCGTGCAGCGAAGAACTGGTGGGCAAGGTAGAAACCGGAACCGTAAAAGGTCTTGTCGTAAAACAAGGCACCAATGAACCACTGAAGAATGTAAAAGTACACACCTCTCCCACTACCGAAACAGTATTTACCGGGGACGATGGCAGCTTCATCATCGAGAATATTCCGCTGGGTGATTATTCGGTACGTGCAGAACTGAACGGGTACATCACCAGCTTTCAGGGGGTAAACCTGAAAACAGAACAGCAGGTAGTGACCGTGGTATTTGAAATGAGCGATGACAACTCACTGAACTCGCCACCCTCTGTACCAGTCCTCATCAGTCCTATAGACAATGCGACAGACCAGCCACTGGAAGTAGATTTGAGCTGGAGCAGCACAGACCCTGATTCTACAGACATACTGAAATACAAAGTAGTGATCAAAAATGATTTTGACCTGAACGTCATTACGGTAAACGACCTTACCGACACCCATTATTACCTGGACAGCCTGAAATTTGGGGTCACTTATTACTGGCAGGTTGAGGCGAATGACGGTATTAATCCGCCGGTAAACAGTCCGGTGTTCCGGTTCAAAACCAGCACCACACCCAATAACAGATTCCATTATGTGAAAAAACATGCCAATGGTAATTACTATATCGTATCTGCCAATGAAACCAATACCAATTTTCCGTTTACCACGTCTAACAGCAACAGCTGGCGGCCCAGACTCAACCAGAATGCAGGACTCATTGCATTTCTGAGGACCGTAGGCGGTAATGCACAAATTTTTACCGCAAAACCCGATGGTTCTCAGGAATTCCAGGTAACCACAGTGCCGGTAGCTGGCTTTGATAACGCTGAAATTGATTTTTCCTGGAGCACCAACGGACAGGACTTCCTGTATGCCAACTTCAATAATCTCTATAAAATCAATAAAGACGGCAGTGGCCATCAGCTGATTTACAGTACACCGGACGGCAGCTTTATCTCGGAAGTAGACTGGAGTTATGACAGCAGTAAAATAGCCATTAAAACCAATGATGCCAATGGCTACAGCGTAAAAATCTACATCATAGACATGCTGGGCAATACCATCAAAACCATACTGCAGGGGGTAACCGGTGCTGCCGGCGGACTGAACTTCTCTGTAGATGGCAACCAACTGCTGTACACCCATGATGTCTCCGGCCATCAGGAGCCAAGTTACAGACAACTAGACACCCACATCTTTTCTTACAATTTACTCACAGATGTGGTGACAGACTGGTCCGTAGCCTCCAGCAAACCAAACGGAACCAATGATCTGGATCCCAGATTTTCACCGAATAACGCAGAGATCATCTTCATGAACACATCCAATGACAATATTTCGCCCAGAAATATAGAGAAGATTACCATGCAAACTAGTGACAGAACAGCTTTATTCCCCGACGCAGAAATGCCAGATTGGGAGTGATGTTTTCAAGGGGGTTGAGGAATTTATTCCTCAACTTTCTTTTTTGCTGTCAAAATAAAATGCAGAGCACCATATGGCACTCTGCATTTTTGTTTTCATACGGGACAGCTTCTGCTACCCTACCAGACTGTTTTCTAAAGCATACTTCACGAGCTGTGAAGAATTATTGATATTGAACTTCAGCATAATATTCCGGCGGTGAGAATCTACAGTATGAATACTGATGAAAAGCCGCTCGGCTATTTCCTTACTGCGCAGTCCTTCACAAATCAGATGCAGCACATCCAGTTCCCTTGCCGTCAATTCGGACCTGTGAACCCCGTCATGCTTTTTCTCATCTACATTGCAAATGGAATCTACCATCGCTGCTTTAGAATCATTGCTGACATATACATGGCCTTCCAAGACCCGGGTGATGGCCAACTGAAATTCCTTGTAATCGGTATATTTACCGAGGAAGCCTTTAATGCCCCTGTCAAAAAATTTCTTGATGATTTTCACCTCAGATGAAATGGAGACAATGATCACATTCATTTCCGGATTCCGATGAAGACTTTTATCAACCACATCCAGCGCTTCTGCACTGTTTAATCCGTTAATACATAGTATTAAAAGTTCAGATTTTGGATTAACTAAATGTTCAATTTCATCCGGTTCAACAGAATTTAATAAATCGTAATTATTTTGGAACCCCTGTTCCTCCAGAAATCGAAGCATAAAACTCAATGACAGCCCATGTCCATTGTAAATAATGATGTTTTTTTTCATGTGTTTATAGTTTGTACTAAATTACGAAAAAATATCGTTTCACAGATAAAAAATCATTAAACATTAATATTTATTGAATATAATTCAAAAATATACCCCGAAATACCGTTAGAATAAATTCATATATAGATTTATGATTGAATTAATTCAAAAATACTTCATATTTATGCAAATCACTAAAAACCGCTAACAAATTACCGGTAATGCTTACAGAGGTGCATAAACTCACGACTTCAATAAAACTCTCATCTGCAGGATTTTTGATAAAGAAATTCAACTTCTTACCTCCACCCTGCTCTCCCAGCAAATGCTGCTCAAAGAACTCCACATCCTGTGGCCGGAGATGGTTGATATCTACCACAACCGTCAGACTCTTGGCGAACTGATCAAAAGCTTCCTTCAGTTCGAAAACATCATTCACATTCACGAAAACCCGCCCGTCTTTTGCTATAGAATATTTAATCTTAAAAATAAGAAAACGCTGCAGGTCTATTTTATCTTTCAGCCGCAGATAATCCCGGTCTCCCAGGCGGAAGGAATAACTGCCGGAATAATCCTCAAGGGTAATGAACGCTATTTTTTCGCCGCTGTTTCTCCCATCCCGGATGGTATATTCCGTGACCAAGCCGGCCACCATATATTCTTTGGCATTGGCATTGAAATTCTGCTTTTCTTTATAGTCCTTTATTTCATTAAACAATTTGATTTGCTCCGCTCCAAAATTCTGCTCACGAAACAGATCAATTTCATCCAGAGTCAGGAAGTTAAAACTGCCTTTGGCTACGGCAATTTTCTGTTCTTCTTCCACTATTTCGCCCTCTTCATCCACCATCACGAGATCCGCTTCTGCATCCTCATCATCTGCCTCTACCGGGAGAATCACTTTCTCAATTTCGGGAATCACCTGTTCCGCAACCTGATCTACCACCGCCATTTTACTCAGTGCACCCTGTATGAACATATATTGGTATTTAAACTCATCCAGCGGATGTGCAGAAAGATAAAACCCGATGATTTCCTTCTCTTTATTCAACTTATACATATTTTGCCATTCCGGGGCGGGATTGATCTTCGGCGGTTCAATTTTAACCTCATCAGCAAAATCTGCAAAAAGAGAATTCTCGATTTCATTTTTACTCTCCTGAAAACTCTGCCCGTACCGGATCAGCTTTTCCAGATTGGTTTTCCCCGATACATCAATATCAAAATATTGTGCCCGGTGGTATTGGTCTACCTCATCAAAAGCACCAGCAATCACCAAACTTTCAGCTACCCGTTTGTTCATCTGTGAAGCAGGAACCTTTTCAAAAAAATCATAAATGGTGGCAAAACGTGACGTTCTTCTGGCCTCCACAATGGCTTCACTGGGACCTTCACCAATCCCTTTGATGGCCCCCAGTCCAAAACGAATCTGGCCTTTGTCATTCACAGAAAATTCGTACTGACTTTCATTCACGTCCGGCCCCAGAACATCAACACCAATCGTTTGGCAATCTTCCATGAACATGGTAATCTGCTTGGTATTATTCAGGTTATTGGTCATCACACTGGCCATGTATTCTGCAGGATAATTTGCCTTCAGATAGGCAGTATGATAGGCAATGAGTGCATAGCAGGTAGAGTGAGACTTGTTAAACGCGTACTCTGCAAAGGCTTCCCAGTCTTTCCAGATTTTATTGAGTTTTTCTTCATCCAGATTATTGGACCGACCCCCTTCCAAAAATTTCGGATACATTTTATCCAGAACATCTTTCTGTTTTTTACCCATCGCTTTCCTCAGGGTATCTGCTTCGCCTTTCGTGAAATTGGCCAGTTTTTGAGAAAGCAACATTACCTGCTCCTGATATACGGTAATTCCATAGGTTTCCTTCAGATATTCTTCGGTCTCCGGCAGGTCATACACAATTTCTTCCAGCCCGTGTTTCCGGTTAATGAAAAGCGGAATATATTTAATGGGACCGGGCCGGTAAAGTGCGTTCATGGCAATAAGATCCGCAAAAACCGTTGGTTTCAGTTCTCGCATATATTTCTGCATACCTGGGCTTTCATACTGAAAAATCCCTACGGTACGGCCTTCCTTAAAAAGCTGATAGGTTTTGGCATCATCCAGCGGAATTTCATCCGGATTAATTTCTATACCATGCCTTTGTTTGATAAGTTTAATGGCATGCTTAATAATGGTTAACGTTCTGAGTCCCAGGAAGTCCATTTTCAACAGGCCGGCATTTTCTGCCACCGAGTTATCAAACTGTGACACCAGGATATCTGCATCTTTGGCGGCAATGGTGATGGGCACCAGGTTCGAAATGTCTTCCGGCGTAATGATGACCCCACAAGCGTGGATCCCCGTATTGCGGATGCAACCCTCCATACGTTGTGCTGCAGAGAGCACCCCATAGCGCTCATCTTCCGGATTTGCCAGAATATCTTTCATTTCCTGAGCCAGAATCTTATCTTCATCACTCAACTTGTCAAATTTCGAAAAAGCCTTCGCGATGTTCATGCCGGGTGTGGAAGGCACCAGTTTTGCGATGTTATTGGTTTCCGGAATGGGCACATCCAGCACCCTTCCGGCATCCTTTATGGCAGATTTACCGCCGAGCACAGAGTAGGTAATGATTTGAGCCACATTACTTTTACCATATTTCTCTACCACCCACTTTATGATTTTATCACGGCCTTCATCGTCAAAATCAATATCAATATCGGGCATAGAGATACGCTCCGGATTGAGGAAACGCTCAAAAAGGAGGTCATATGCAATGGGATCCACATTGGTAATTCCGGTACAGTACGCTACGGCAGAACCCGCTGCAGAACCCCGTCCTGGTCCGACCCAGACCCCCATTTTCCGGGCTTCATTGCAAAAATCCTGCACAATGAGGAAGTACCCGGGATAGCCCGTATTGGCAATTACTTCCAGTTCAAAGTCTAGCCGCTCCCGTATTTCATCGGTAATCACTTCATACCGTTCTTTGGCTCCTTCGTATGTTAAATGCCGCAGGTATGCATTTTCGCCCCGCTTGCCGCCATCGGCCAGGTCTTCTTCACTCTGAAACTCCTGCGGAATGGCAAATTCCGGAAGCAGCACATCACGCTTAAGGGTATAGGGTTCAAACTTGGCCAGCAGCTCAGTGTAAGCCTCAAAAGCATCCGGAAACTGCCTGAAACTTTGTTTGATTTCTTCGGCATCTTTAATGTAATACTGATTTCCGGGTAATCCTCTTCTCTTCCCGAAGCCCTTGCCTATGGGAGAAGACAGCTTTTCACCATCTTTTATACAAAACAGAATATCCTGAATATTGGCATCCTTCTGCGCGGTGTAATAAGTTTCATTCTGCGCCAGAATTTTCACTTCATATTTTTCGGCAAATTCCAGAAGAATCTCATTCACGTGTTCCTCTTCATCCACTTCATGGTTCTGAATCTGCACATAAAAATCGTCGCCAAAGATATCTTTCCACCACCGGAAAACCTCTTCGCCTTTCTGCTCTCCATATTCCAGTATGGTACTGGGCACATCTCCGTTGATTCCTGATGTGAAAGCAATCAGATCTTCCCTGTACTCAGCAATCATCTTTTTGGAAATCCGGGGAACTCCAAAGTAAAATCCATTCACATAACCAAGGCTGGAAAGTTTTGCCAGATTTTTATAGCCGTTGAAATTTTTGGCCAGCAGCACAACATGGGTCCGGCGGTCGGGATCATCTTTTGTAAACTGCTTTTGCTCCGGGCGGTCAGAAAGATAAAATTCACATCCTATGACCGGAATCAGGGGATCTTTGCGTGGTTCTTCCCCACTGAAATTAATCCCTTCATCTTCAGCCTTCTTTTTACTTTCCAGAAATTCCTGGTATTTCTTTTTGATGGTACCGTTGGTTTTTTCAACTTCTGTCACGAACTTGAAAGCGCCCATCATATTGCCCAGATCTACCAGACCAGCTGCCGCAAAATTATTGTCCAGTGCTTTGGCCACCAGGTCATGAATGTGACTTGATGCCTGCAGGGACGAGTAGATGCTGTGGTTGTGAAAATTAAAATAATCTCCGATTTCTATGTCATGGGTATCTCCGAAATCAACTTTTTTCTTCTTCCGGGAATCAGCGACCTGCCGACGGATAATGATTCCAAACGGCTGTATGGGATCAGGATGCCGCTGCTGATATGTGCGCAGTTCTTCCTCAGAAATCTTTACTTTTTCTGCCGGAATCACGCCAATTCTCATCATTTCAAAAAAGACCTGTGCGGTCGCATTCACGTCGGCGGCAGCATTGTGCGCTTCATCAAACTGATGCTGGTATAATTTTTCAAAAAGTTCTGAAAGTTTCGGCGATTTATATTTCCCGTTTTTTCCACCGCCCAGCTGGCAGAAATCGGTTCCCAACTGCATGGTATCTGCACTTGGAATCTGCGCAAGAACATTGTCCATCTGCTTGCGGTGAAACTCTGCTCCCACAATATTGTAGTCGAATTCTATATTATGTCCGGCCACCACTTCAGCTTTCTTCAGAACCTCCTGAAATTCCAGAAGAACTTCCTGTAAATCCCGGCCCTCGGCATGAGCCATTTTGGTAGAAATACCATGAATCCGGGTGGCATTAAACGGAATATCATATCCTTCAGGCTTTATCACATAATCCTGATTTTCAATAAGGTTTCCATTTTTATCGTGCAATTGCCAGGCGATCTGCACCATTCTGGGCCAGTTGTCTGAATCCGTCAGCGGTGCGTTGAAATTTTTAGGTAATCCCGTGGTTTCGGTATCAAAAATCAAGTACATTTTACAAAGAATTTTGGTAAAAATAATGCAATTTTTCGTGATAAAAAAGTGGTCTTTTCTTCTGTGAATCTGTTAAAAAAACCATATAGAAATCTCCTGTTGATTTCCGGACATGATCTGAATTACATCCCGAGTCATGCATGTTTCCGCTGCTTAAATTTAACCAAAATATAATGTTGACCCGCTTTCATTTACCCCTTTTTAATTTTGAAAATTGTATCTTTAGCATACTAAACTGGCAACTCCGCTACATAAATCATCTGATTTCACTTCTGAATTTCAACTGTGAGACCGCCAGTTTCTTCTTTTTAAATGTTTTACGCAAAAAATAAAGACTATGAAAATTGGATTAATCGGATTTGGAAAAACAGGAAAAGCAGTAGCTAGTGTAATTCTGCAGCATGACCGGCATACGCTGGCATGGGTATTTAAAGAAAGTTCCCTATTGCATGGCAGAAACACCGCCGAATTCCTGGGACTTGAATCTGATTCTGACGCCACTATTTTCTCTGCGAAGTCTGTTGCCATAGAAACTTTACTGGATCAGTATCCGGTAGATGTCCTCATTGATTTTTCTTCAGAAAAAAGTATTGAAAATTACGGTCCGCACGCTGCAGAGCGAAAAATCATCATCGTAAGTGCAGTATCTCATTATGGCGAAAGACAGCAGGAATTATTAAAACAGCTTGCTGAGAAAACAGTGGTATTCTGGAGTCCGAACATTACCCTGGGCGTCAATTATCTGCTCTTTGCTGCAAAATTCCTTCAAAAAATCGCACCGTGGGTGGATATTGAAATTAACGAAGAACATTTTAAAGAGAAAAAAGGAGTTTCCGGCACTGCACTGAAAATTGCCGAAGAACTGGACCTGGAAAAAGACGAAATCAACTCCGTACGGGCGGGCGGAATAGTGGGCAAACATGAAGTGATTTTTGGATTTCCGTTTCAGACGGTAAGACTGGTTCACGAATCCATTTCCAGAGAAGCCTTCGGGAATGGTGTGCTCTTCGCCGTCGAAAACCTGAAGCATAAAAAACCGGGACTGTACCATTACGAAGACATCCTGGAACCCTATTTCTCGCTGCAGTAAGAGCACCTGAAGTCTTTTATCTAAAGGATCTGTGTCCGCTTTCAACCATCACCAATGACCGTTGCCGCCCTGCCTGCATCCGGTTTTGAATACCATGCAGGATTTAGTATATTTGCTCACTATGGAGACAACCGCAAAAGAAAAAATATCACAGGAAATCTTATTAAAAGCTTTTAACCACATGATGCTTGCCAAAGCCATGGCAGACATTTATGAGGAAAACAGAAGCATTACCAAGTACGTGCACAGCACCTCACGCGGGCACGAAGCAATACAGCTGGCAGCCGCCTACCAGATGACCCCAGATGACTGGATATCGCCGTACTATCGTGACGAGAGTATGCTGCTGGGCATTGGTTTTGAGCCTTACAGACTTATGCTGCAATTACTGGCAAAAGCTGAAGATCCTTTTTCCGGCGGGCGCTCCTATTATTCCCATCCTTCCAGTCTGGAAGAAGACAAACCCAAAATCATTCATCAAAGTTCTGCCACCGGCATGCAGGCCATCCCGACAACCGGTGTGGCACAAGGCATTCAATATATTGAAGAATTTAACCTTAGAAATTTTGATAACAACCCGGTCGTTTTGTGCAGTTTCGGTGATAATTCCATTACTGAAGGTGAAGTCTCTGAAGCATTTCAGTTTGCAGCGTTGCACCAACTTCCCGTTATATTTCTGGTTCAGGACAATGAATGGGGCATTTCTGTGACCAAGGATGAAGCCCGAACTTCTGACGCCTATGATTTTGCTGCCGGATTTGTGGGTCTGAACCGCATGCGGGCAGATGGCACTGACTTTGTAGCCAGCTACGAAGCTATGAAAACGGCGGTAGATTTTGTGAGAACAGAACGAAAACCGATGCTGGTTTGCGCCAGCACCGTACTCATAGGCCATCATACGTCGGGTGTACGCCGCGAATTTTACCGGGACGAAGCAGATCTGGAAAAACACCGCGCCAAAGACCCCGGAAACATCCTGAGACAACACCTTCTGGAAGAAGGAGTAGATGAGGAATTACTGAAGCAGATTACCAAAAAAGCCAGAATAGAAGCCGAGGAAGCCTTTGAAAAAGCCATTCAGGCAGATGATCCTGCTCCGGAAACCGTTGAAAATCACGTTTTCGCGCCCACTCCTATTACAGAAGAAACCGGAACCCGTGTTCCCGCCGGTGCTGCCGAGAAAATTGTCATGGTAGATGCGGCCATACACGCCATTCAGGAGCTGATGTGGAAACATCCTGAAGCGCTGCTCTATGGCCAGGACGTGGGCGAAAGAATCGGAGGCGTATTCCGGGAGACGGTAACCCTTGGAGCCAAGTTCGGAAATAAAAGGGTGTTCAATACCGCCATTCAGGAAGCGTACATCATTGGTTCGACAGTGGGCATGAGCGCCGTAGGACTGAAACCGATTGTAGAAGTTCAGTTTGCAGATTATATCTATCCCGGCATTAACCAGCTGATTACCGAAATCTCCAAATCATCTTATCTGTCTCACGGCAAATTCCCGGTGAGCAATATCATCCGGGTTCCGATTGGCGCTTACGGCGGCGGTGGCCCGTACCACAGCGGAAGTGTAGAGAGTATTTTAGCCAATATTAAAGGCATCAAAATTGCCTATCCCAGCAATGCAGCAGATTTTAAAGGTCTGCTGAAAGCAGCCTACTACGACCCCAATCCGGTGGTAATGCTGGAACATAAAGGCTTGTACTGGAGCAAAGTTCCCGGCACCGAGGACGCCAAAACCATAGAGCCGGCAGAAGATTATATTTTGCCATTCGGGAAAGCCAATATCATAGAGCAGGCATCTGAAAGTGAAACAGAAAAAGGGCGCACCGCTGTGATTGTCACCTACGGAATGGGCGTTTATTGGGCTAAAGAGGCGGTAAAAAGTTTTGAAGGCCGGGTAGAAATCATCGATTTGCGAACGCTGATACCTTTGGATGAAAAATTAGTCTTTGAACGGGTGAAACTTCATGGAAAATGCGTCGTCCTGACCGAGGAACAAATTCAGAATTCATTTGCTGAGGCTTTTGCACACCGCATTACAAAAGCATGTTTCAGGCACCTTGATGCCCCTGTGGAAGCTATGGGCTCACTAAATCTTCCGGCAGTACCCATCAATCTGGTTCTGGAAAAAGAAATGCTGCCAAATGCCGAAAAATTAAAAGAGAAACTGAAGGAACTTTTGAATAATTAATAGGGAAGCACTGAGCAATCAGTGCTTTTATTCTTTATGAAAATGCTTCGGGAAGGCATCTTCGGGTTTCATGCGCATTACATTCATCAAAATCCAGGATTTCAGAAAGCCATAACCGTAAGAAAACATCTGGATATACGTAGCAATAATGGCCATGGCCGCAATGCTTACATTACCGGTTTTCAGCAATGCATGAAAAAATACCACAAAAGTGTACAGACCGTACATGGCCAGGATAAATCCGCGCTCAAAAAAGAAATATTCAATAAATCCCAGCACATACCCAATTAAAAAAAGTGACGGAAAAGCAAATGAAATTTTCACGTACTGCGGATGGCGCTGGTTCAGAATAGGTCGCGCACAGCCAAACTGATACACTTGCTTTGAGAATTTACCAAAATCTACCCGGCGCTTATGATACACGCCGATATCATCAAAAAAAGCAGTGGTAAAACCATTTTCCCAAAGCGTCATAGACAAATCCGGATCTTCACCAATGCGCATTTCAGAAAAACCGCCCACTTTCTCAAAAGCAGATTTGCGCACGCCCATATTAAAACTTCTGGGCTGAAATTTGGTAACCGCCTTCTTACTCCCGCGAATGCCACCGGTGGTAAAAACCGAGGTCATGGAATAGGAAATAGCTTTCTGCATCAGGTTGAAACCGCGGTGTGCTTTATCTGCTCCGCCGAACGCATCACACGGTACCTTCGCGATATTTTTTTTTATGTTCTGCACATAATCCTGCTCCACTATCACATCTGAATCCACAAACACGAGCCAGTCGTTTTTGGCTCTCCGGGCTCCGTAATTCCGGCTCAGTCCCGGACCTGAATTGTCTTTCCGGAAAAACTGAATATTCAAACGATCATGAAACAACTCCACAGTAGGCCTTAGATCTACCAGCGAACCATCATCTACAATAAGGATTTCAAAATCTTTATCGGTTTGCAGGGATAAAGAAGTCAGCAACTCGAAAAGTTCATCTTTACGATTATAAATGGCGATGATAATGGAAAGTGTATTCAAATCTTTGGTATTTTAGAGACAACTGATCTACTGCAATTTATGCACTTTTTTAGTTCCTTCGTACATTTCAAACTGCAGAAACCGGCATTCCAGTTTTCCGTTGAACAGCTTAATTTTCCGCGAAGGTCTCAGTCCTACTTTTTTGGCTGCATCCAGATCTGAGGAAATGAACCAGGCCAGCGTGTTCGGATAGTTTCGCTTAAAAGTATCGCCCACTTTCCGGTAAAAATCTTCATCATTAATGGCAATTCGCTCATCATACGGGGGGTTAAACACCATCAGCAAAGGAAACATATCTTTTTCAGACTCGAAGAAATTTTTCTTCTTCACCTCAATCACATCTTCCATTTCTGCGGCTTCTATATTAATGCGGGCTGCGTTCAGCATGGCAGAATCTATGTCATAACCTACAATCTTCCCGGAAAATTCTTTTACCCGGTTGATGCGGACTTCTTTTATTTTCTGAAAAAGTTCCTCATCATAATTTTTCCAGTTCTGAAAAGCGAATCGCTTCCGGAAAATCTGCGCGGGGAGATCCATGGCAATCATTGCCGCCTCTATAAGCAAGGTTCCGGAGCCGCACATGGGATCCAGAAAGTTTCCTTTTCCGTCCCACCCTGCCATTTGCAGCATGCCGCTGGCCAGCACCTCATTGATGGGCGCCTCACCCTGCTCTCTGCGGTAACCCCGCTTAAACAAGGGATCTCCGGAAGAGTCCAGAGAAATGGTCACCAGTTCTCGGTCTATGTGCAGATGAAATTTGACATCGGGGTTTTGGGTATCTACATCCGGTCTTTTTCTATGCTTGAATTTAAAATAATCCACAATGGCATCCTTCATCTTCAGGGACATGAACTGTGAATGCTTAAACCGCTCGGAATAGACCGTAGCATCTATGGCAAAAGACTGGTTCACATCCATATATTCATCCCAGGGGAAGTTAAAGAGTTTGTCATAAAACCGGTTTTCATCCCAGGCCTTAAAGGTGAGTACGGGGATGAGAATCTTCAGGGCGGTTCTTGCACTAAAATTAATTTTATAGAGGAATCCCAGGTCTCCTTCACAGTTTACAGCACGGTTTTTCACCACCACATTGCGGCCGCCCAGTTTTTTGATTTCTTCTGCTAAAACATTCTCCAGTCCGAAGAGGGTTTTAATCTGTATCTGAAGGTTTTCTGTATCCATGCTGCAAAAGTACTGAATGAAATTTGATTATTGAAGAAACCACCCCGGTGCTCTTGTATTAATTTTTGGAGGGAAGGCTTCACCTTAGCGCCAAAAGTCCTATTTTTGCACCATGGCTTGGTTTGAAACTTGGTTTGATACACCTTACTATCATATTCTGTACAAAGACAGAGACTATACAGAAGCAGAAAACTTCATTACCCGTTTAACTGAATATTTAAAAATTCCGCAGCATGCCACTATTATAGATCTGGCGTGCGGCAAAGGAAGACATTCCGTATTCCTTAATAAAATGGGGTACAATGTGCTGGGACTGGATTTATCCAGAGAAAGTATTCTGCACAACAAACAATTTGAAACTCCGGGTGCGCCTCAGGACTCACAACCTTTTCTGAAGTTTGATGTGCACGACATCCGGAATGAAATTTATCCCGGCGTTCATCCAGAAAAAGTAGAGGGCGTTTTTAACCTTTTTACCAGTTTCGGCTATTTTGAAGATGAAAATGACGATAAGAAAGTATTCGCTTCCGTACACAATTCCCTGAAAGACGGCGGTTATTTTGTGCTGGATTTCCTGAATGAAACCTGGGTGCAAAACACCCTTATTCCTGAAGAAACACAAAGAAAACAGGAGATTGACTTTCACATCAGAAAAAGAATAGAAAACCGGCATATCATTAAAGATATTCGTTTTCATGATCAGGGAAAAGAGCACCATTTCTATGAAAAGGTAAAACTACATTCTCTGGAGGAAATTGCTGCGTATGGTTCCGCTTTTGGCTTCGAACAGGTATCGGTCTTTGGCGATTATAATGTGGGAGCATTCAGTGCAGAAACATCTCCCAGATGCATCAATATTTTCAGAAAAAAAACTGAATACTAATGCACACCTTTTACATTATTGTATTGCTCATTGCAAGTGTGCTGGCAGGCGTGCTTCTGGGGAAATTCTTTGGTGAAAAGGAAAAATTCGCCAAAAACCTGCTGATACTGAGTGCGGGATTTCTCATTACCGTTTGTGTCAATGAAGTATTCCCTGCCGTTTACCAGTCTGGCGACAGCCATATCGGGCTCTGGGTCATTGCCGGCGTCATTATGCAAATGCTGCTGGAAAGCCTTACCAAAGGTTTTGAGCACGGACATTTCCATCATCATTCTGATTCACAGATTTTACCGGTGGCATTAATTTTGGGAATGTTTGTCCATGCTTTTATAGAAGGATTCCCGCTGGCTTATGAAACGGAAGTATTTTCGCCTTATCTGCAGGGGATTATTTTTCACAACCTTCCTATTTCTTTTATTCTGGGCGCCTTTCTGTTTAAAAATAAAAATTTCTCCGGCTATTCCTGGCTGGTCATCACATTATTTGCACTGGCATCTCCTTTGGGAGTAGTGGCAGGTCACTATTTTGATGTAAGCCTGCAACCTTATTTTATGGCGGTAGTGGGCGGAATTTTCCTTCATATTTCGTCGGTTATCATCTTTGAAAGCAACCGCAATCACAATGTAAACTGGTCAAAAATTGCCTGGGTGATTCTGGGGGTGGCACTGGCTTTTTTCATTCACAGTTTTCATGCGCACTAAAGTGTGAGTGTTCATTACGCCTAAAAACTTTTGGGAATATCTCTAAATAAAAATACTCCGCCGTGGCGGAGTATTTTGCAAAGGAACGTTTCTGATATTCCGAGGCTAGAATTTCCAGCCTACGGTAAGATAAACGTTATTTTCGGTATGTTTTACCTGAGACACGGCTGATGTTTCTTCTGAAACATCAAAATCTCCAGAATGATATCCGGTCGTATAACGCGGACTTGCATTGGCCACGCTTCCGAACAGGAACGGATTACTGTATTCAGAATTATGGTTCTGATATGCTAAATCTATATAAAAGGATCTGAAATCATACCCGACACCCAGTCCCACGGTATTTCTTTTGCCCAGAATGAAATCGCTGAAGGAATTATTACCAATATTTCCGCTTTGGTTATAAGATGAAATCGTTACAGCATCAAAAGGACTGGTAGTATGGGCATAGCCTCCTCTCAGTCTCAGTGATTTGATGCGGTACTCCGCACCGACCTTAATTTCAGAGGTATTATTGGAAAATTCAGAGAAAAATTCATTCAGTTCGGTCTCGGCAGCACCCTGTACTTTGTATTTCGGTTTGGTAAGGCCAATGCCGTAATCCAGGTTGATGGAGAAATTTTTATTCGGAACAAAAGCTGCACTCAGCATTGCTTTCATAGGCGATGTAAACGTGCGGTCTTCCGCCAGATCTTCGTAGCTGATGTATCCGCTGGTATCGGTATAATAATCCCGGTACACGCGGTCTATACCCCACCATGTAGGGGTTTCTATAGCTGCGCCCAGCCGGAGCTGGTTATTAACTTTTCCGATTACCCCCAGACTTGCCGAGAATCCGTTTGAAACCTCGGTAAATGGAGTGTACTGCTTGCTGAAATAATTTACAGAATTATCCAGATCCAGACCCATTAATGCGGTATCGTATTGCTCCAGTGTACCCGAATGAAAATTCAGTCCGGCACCAAAGTACAGTCGGTTATCGTAGTTTGCTCCTACCCCGATTCCCATTTTGGTCTGAACTCCGGTGCGGTCATAGCCATGCCCCATATAGGTCATATTGCCCACTACCGGCGTATTGCTTTGGTCTACCAGATCTTTCTGAATGACGATATTATTATTGCCCGGGCTTTCTATATATTGATCCAGATTCCGGGTACTGATATTCACCCCTACATTCACAAACTTCCAGGGCGTTTCGGTAAGCAATTGAAAAGCGGCCACACCATTTACGTTGGACAGTTCGGCCATTGTTTTATTGAAATCTACCGCCGAGTTTCCCATGGCAGCAGATGTTTTATAATTCTGGATGCCGAGCGTTGCCCCAATATTACTGGAAATAGCAACACCAAGACCGGCAGGGTTAGTCAGCAAAGATGTGGCATCGCCACCCAGCGCTCCGCCGGAACCGGCCATCGCATTAAGTTTTGCGGAACCCGGAAGTGAATAGCCGGAATAAACATCAACAGAGTTGCGTACGGTAGATACATCCTGCGCCTGTGCGTAAAAGGCTGCAGCAACGGTAAGTATTACTAAAGATCTTTTAATCATATTAAATAGGTACGTTTAAATTTGATTTGAATCATCATTTTATCTTCCGCCGGATCTCATGCCACCACCGGTAGAACCTCCGGATCTGAATCCGCCTCCGGATGAAGAATTATTGTTAAATCCTCCCGAACGGAATCCGCCACTGTCATTAGATCTTGTTCTTGGCGCTTGATATCTTGGCTGATTATCTCTTACAGGTGCCTGCCGCGGATTGCTCTGCGGACGGTAACCCGGTGTGGGTCTCACCTGCTGAGAAGGTGTACTGCTCGGCGATACATTCCGGATAGAATTATTTCTCGTTCTGGGTGTAGTATTCCATAACGGCTGACTGGAGGATTTCACGCGTGAATCCGACATGGATCTGAATCCGCCCTGCGTTCCTTGCTTATATAAGCCTTGTCCGCCCTGGTAGGAGTTATATAACCTGCCATTGGCACCACTTCTCTGGTAACGGTAAGAAGGACCATAGTAATAAGGATTGTATCCGTAATATCCGTAACCGGAATAATACCAATTGCTGTAAGGATACCCCCAATAGGAATAAGGACCGTACCCCCAATACGGATCATACCAACCCCAGCCGGACCAACTGTACGGGTGGCCCCATCCCCAGGACAATCCTACGCGCCAACCACTGTAATAAGGGCTGTAATAACCCCACGGACTTCCCCAACCCCAGTTATCATGGTAATAGTTGGTTTCAGATCCTGCATATGCTCCCCAGTCTGAAGCTGATGCATTGTCATCCCAATATTTACTGTTCTCCTGCCAGTCTCTGGATCTTACATCTTCCAGATGTTCTGAGTTATAGTTATAGTATTCACCTACTGCATTACCTCTGTCATCAATCACCACGCCTTCCGGCAGTGTATCATTATTGGGGTCATAATATACGCCGTCTGTTTCACTGTATCCACCCATCTGGGTGCCGCAGGAAACCAGCAAGAAACTTCCGACTACAGCCAAAATTGCTTTGGAACGGCAGAGGGAAGAAAAACTTTTATGGATATAACTTTTCATAGTATTTGGAAATTTTTATTTAAATATCTTTGCATTGCCGTAAAAACACAGAATAGTGCAAATAACACCGCTAATATACGTGTTTTAATTTAGATTATTAAGTTACAAAAAAGTTAAAAAGAGATTCAAAATAAAGTCGCATCATGGCAAAATTAACATCAAGAAATGAAGATTATAGTAAATGGTATAATGAACTGGTTGTAAAGGCAGATCTGGCAGAAAATTCTGCCGTCCGCGGTTGCATGGTCATCAAGCCTTATGGTTTTGCCATATGGGAAAAAATGCGTGATGAACTGGACCGGATGTTCAAGGAAACCGGTCACCAGAACGCTTATTTCCCTTTGTTTGTTCCTAAAAAACTATTTGAAGCAGAAGAGAAAAACGCAGAAGGTTTTGCAAAAGAATGTGCGGTGGTAACCCACTACCGGCTGAAAACAGATCCGGATAATCCGCAGAAACTCATCGTAGATCCGGAGGCCAAACTGGAAGAAGAACTCATTGTAAGGCCCACATCTGAAGCCATTATCTGGAACACCTACAAAAACTGGATTCAGAGTTACCGGGATCTGCCCATCCTCATCAACCAGTGGGCCAATGTGGTACGCTGGGAAATGCGCACCCGTCTTTTCCTGAGAACTGCTGAATTCTTATGGCAGGAAGGTCATACCGCCCACGCTACAAAAGAAGAAGCGATAGAGGAAACCGAGAAAATGCTTGAAGTTTATGCCACATTTGCCGAAAAATTCATGGCCATGCCGGTGATTAAAGGAATAAAATCTGAGTCAGAACGTTTTGCCGGTGCGATAGAAACGTACTGTATTGAAGCCATGATGCAGGATGGCAAAGCATTGCAGGCCGGAACTTCTCACTTTCTGGGGCAGAATTTCGCGGAGGCTTTTGATGTGAAATTCACCAATAAAGAAGGTAAAATGGAATATGCCTGGGCTACATCCTGGGGTGTTTCTACACGTCTGATGGGTGCATTGATTATGGCACATTCAGATGACCATGGCCTGGTGCTTCCGCCTACACTGGCGCCCATTCAGGTCGTTATGGTACCGATTTTCAAAGGAGCAGAGCAATTGGAGCAAATCAGGGTGGTAGCCGATGACATTCAGCAGAAACTGAAAGCAAAAGGCATTTCGGTAAAATTTGATGATGACGATCAGAACAAACCGGGGTGGAAGTTTGCAGAATACGAACTGAAAGGGGTACCGGTAAGAATTGCCATGGGAGCCCGCGATCTGGAAAACCAAACCCTGGAAATTGCCAGAAGAGATACCCTTACCAAAGAAGTAAAACCGATTGAAGGCATCGAAAACTACATTGAGGAACTGCTGGCAACCATACAGACAGAAATCTATACCAAAGCGCTGAACTTCAGGAATACCAATATCACCAAAGTAGATACCTACGAAGAGTTCAAACAAATTCTGGAAGAAAAAGGCGGATTCATCTTTGCTCACTGGGACGGTACGCCCGAAGAAGAGGAACAGATTAAAGCAGAAACCAAAGCCACCATCCGTTGTATTCCTCTGGATGCCGCAGAAGAAAACGGGATTTCCATGATTTCGGGAAAACCTTCCGCAAGAAGAGTGATCTTCGCCAAAGCTTATTGATGCTCCGGCCGGAAATCTTTCTTTAACACACTGTTAACAACATTATAAATTATGGAAAAATTTTGTTTTTTCCATAATTTTTTGTATAAATTTGTAATAATCTAATCACAAAATTAAACTATTATGTCATTAAACATTCTTGACCTTATCAAAGGACAACTGGGACCTGCATTGGTTTCACAAGCTGCCACACAGTTAGGCGAAAGCGAATCCGGCATCTCAAAAGCCATCAGCGGACTTCTGCCCGCAGTGGTAGGAGGTCTGGCCAATAATGCCCGCAATCCTTCCGTACTGGATGCCATTACCGGCGCAACCTCCAGCGGAATTTTGGGCAATCTGCTTAACGGATCATCCGGAAACTCACTGATTACCACTGTACTTTCAGCTATTTTTGGAGATAAAATTGGTGGACTCGTCAACACAGTGGCCAGTTTTGCAGGCATCAACAATTCATCTGCAAATTCGCTGTTGAATATGGTAACCGGTGCTACACTGGGATCTGTAGGCAAATATGCGGTTGATAACAATCTGGGGGCTTCCGGTATCAGTTCTTTGCTTGAAGATCAGAAGGGAATCGTCTCTACACTCCTGCCAGCGGGACTTTCCTTAGGTTCGTTAGGTTTAGGAAACCTGTTTGGTGGCAGCGACCCGGCAGATACCGCCAGAGTTACCTCCTATGAGGAACCAAAAGTTGAGGTAAACAGAGGCGGAAACACTCATGTGAACACAGACCGGCACGATGATAATGCAGGAGGCGGATCCATCTGGAAATGGCTACTGCCACTACTGCTACTGGGTCTTGCTGCCTGGTTTTTATGGAAACAGTGTGACAAGCCTGCCACAACCACTACAGACAGCACGGACACCCTTAGCGTAGTAGAAGATTCCGCAGCTATATCCGGAACCGACACCATGACTATGGAAAGACAGTCTACCACTGTTACACTTCCGAATGGCACCGCACTCAATGCCTATGCAGGCGGTATAGAAGATCAGGTGGTCATGTTCCTGAATTCTGACGAATACACCAACGCTACAGAAGAAGAACTAAAAAACAGATGGTTCAATTTTGACAACCTGAATTTTGAATTCGGAACTACTACACTGACAGCGGAATCTCAGGTTCAACTGGAAAATCTGAAAGCCATTCTGGCTGCGTATCCGGATGCAAAAGTGAAAATCGGAGCATACACCGACAAAAAAGGTGATGATGCTGTGAATAAAAAACTGTCTCAGGATAGAGCTGATGCAGTGAAAAATGCACTGAACTCTGCACAGGTTACGGCAGCAGAAGGTTACGGTGAAGAATTTGCCACGGTAGATGAAAATGCTTCTGATGAAGAAAGAGAAGCCGACAGAAAAACGGCAATCCGCTTCGTGAAATAAAAAGCAAACTATAATTCTTCCGCTTCCCCACCCGGGAAGCGGATTTTTTTTGCAGAAAATTTGCAAATTAGATGAAATGATGTACTTTTGTTAGGTTAATCTAACATTCAAAATGAATAATCCGTTTAGAAAAGCGTGGCGGTCAGAGCGCAGTTCCAATTCCTTATCTGAATCTTTTGCTTCTGTGGAAATCCCTAAAGATGCAGGATTCTGGAAAAAACTTTTTGCGTTTGCAGGTCCGGGTCTGATGGTGGCGGTAGGCTATATGGATCCTGGAAACTGGGCTACAGATATTGCCGGGGGTGCGCAGTTCGGGTACACCCTGCTGTCGGTGATTCTGATATCCAACCTTTTTGCCATCATCCTGCAGCATCTGTCCGTGAAACTGGGCGTAGTGGCAGAGCGGGATCTGGCTCAGGCCTGTAAAGATCATTTTCATCCCGTGGTGAATTTCATTCTTTGGCTGTTCTGCGAAATTGCCATTGCCGCCATGGACCTTGCCGAAGTCCTGGGAACGGCCATTGCCCTGAACCTCCTTTTTGGCATCCCCCTCAGTTGGGGAGTTGCCATCACTATCGTAGATGTTTTCGTAATTTTGTTGCTGCAAGCCCGGGGTTTCCGCTGGCTGGAGAGCATTGTAGGCGGTCTCATTTTCATTATTCTGATTTGTTTTGCCTATCAGATGGTTATTTCCCAGCCGGAAATTTTCCCGATTCTGAGGGGGCTGGTTCCGGACAAGGAAATTGTCACCAATCCCTCTATGCTGTACATTGCCATCGGAATTCTGGGAGCTACCGTTATGCCCCATAATCTGTATCTGCACAGCAGCATTGTACAGACCCGAAATTATGACCGCACCACACCCGGAAAACGCGAAGCCATTAAATTCGCCACCATAGACAGTACTGCATCTCTGTTTCTCGCCTTTTTCATCAATGCGGCCATTCTCATCGTGGCAGCCGCTACTTTTCACACCAGTGGCAATCATGACATTGCAGATATTCATGATGCACACCGCATGCTGGAACCGCTGTTGGGCACCAGCCTTGCCAGTATTGCATTTGCCATCGCCCTGCTGGCCTCCGGACAAAATTCTACCCTCACGGGTACGCTGGCAGGACAGATTGTAATGGAAGGCTTTCTCAACATCAAACTCAAACCATGGCTGCGAAGACTGATTACCAGGCTTATTGCTGTGGTGCCAGCTTTTTTCGTGACCATCATGTACGGCGAAGGCGGTACTGCTGATCTGCTGGTTCTCAGTCAAGTTATTTTGTCCATGCAACTGAGTTTTGCGGTGGTTCCGCTGGTCATGTTCACCGGAGATAAACTGAAAATGGGAATTTTTGTGAACAAACCATGGCTGAAAATCGTGGCATGGATTATTTCATTCATCATTATCGTGCTGAATCTGTACCTGCTCTATCAAACTTTTTTTGAAGACGGATTTGTTTAACCTTAAAACAAAATGCTGATAAATACTACCCCATTTCAGAAACTGCCGCAGTATTTGCTGCAGATCTTCTGCAGATAAAAAACCACTGTACTGAAACTGTATTTGGTAATCTTTGTCCAGAATGTTTATTAACGGATAAGAGCCTTCTTTCTGAGCCAGCTCAATTGCCAGCTGATGCGTGCCGGTACCCCTTCCCGTCGGTTGATACCGGAACCACTGATGATTCCATAAAACTTCTGCTCTTTCTTCTGCATTGAAACGGATGAAATAAAACTGATCACTGAGGATTTTTAGGAGACCCTTGTTTCTAAACGTGGTATGCTCCATCGCTTTGCAATACGTACACCAGTCGGTATACACAAAAATAACCATGTTTCTTTCCTCCTGTTTCTGAAGTTGCTCAATGTCCGCAATCTGGTGATGCGGCAACTGAGCAGCAGCTGTTTGCGCAAGCACCAAACTGCCCGCTACAATTATTTTGAGGATGTAATGCTGAAGTTTCATCACTGATCTAATCTGAATCTGATGCCTAGAAACCCTCTGATTCCCTGATTGGGTGCATACATATAGGCAGTGTCGAAAGTGAGCGCATACGGATTACCCGGTGTAGCAATCACCTGACCGCCCGGACCGTATTCCACCTGCTGATTAAAAGGATCTTCTGTGCGGGAAATTAAAAAAGGAGTATGTCGGCCTGGCGTCCAGTTCAGCAGATTTTTGACGCCACCATACACCTCAAAATTTTTAAATCCGCTAAACGTCATCTGAACATTCTGCAGGCTCCACCACGGTGACATTGCGGGTCTGGGATCCAGCTCACCGGCAAGTGGCAATCGCATCGGTCCGAAGACATTTCCGGTATAATCCACCGTCAGATTCCATGGTCGTATTTTGTAGGAAGCCGCCCAGGTACCGCTAAATTTTTCAGTGAGCATCTGCTGTGTCCGTTGACCATTTACAGTGGTTTCATTTTCCATAAAGGTGCCGCCAAGAATCAACTTTAAACCTCTTGCAAAATTCAGGTCTGCATTAAGGCTCAAGCCTTTGCTTACCGCATGTCCATTCATATTATCATACACAATGCTTTGCGGGTTTTCATAATCCGGGACTATCCTGTTGGTAAAATACGTATAAAATGCGCTCGCTTCCAGAGCAAGAGAACTTCCTGTGTCCAGATAAATTTTCCTAATGAAATTCAGGTTCACATTATACGATTTCTCAGGCTTCAGATCATTCAGAATAATAACTTCCCGGGCTCCGGTGAGTGCCGCATGATCCTCGGTAAACAGATTCACCACCCGGAAACCGGTTCCTGCGTTGAATCTTAAGATACTGGTATCATTCAAAGACCATTTATAAGCCAGTCTGGGCGTAAAAACAGATCCATGATGGTAATGGAAATCATAGCGGGCTCCCAGTAACAGTGTATGCCCGGAGGCCAGATCCATTTCATTTTGTAGAAAGATGCCGGGAAGCCAGGTCTGTTCCGCCTCATGAGCAGTGGCAGCTGTATTATCCTCATAAAATGAATATCTGAGTGCAGCACCGGCCAGCAGGTCATGTTTTCCATACTTTTTATCCCAGGTAACCTGTCCGAATGCAATGTTCTGATGCGCAATATAAGACGTATCCCCATAGCGGCTGTCCTGATTATGGCTGATGAATGAAAACCCGAAAAACACAGGATCTTTCACCGGGAGCTGGTACATTCCTATGATTTCGGCTCTGCCGGTATAGATGCTTTCGCCATATATTTCACTGCCACCCCTGTAGGATGGATTCCACCGTACATCTCCGCCCCACCGGTCTTCATACACGTATCTGCCAGCAAGACTGAACAAACGGTTTTCCCTCCGACGGAAATTCCATTTCTGAAAAACGGAAATCCGGTCCTGCAGCGTGACATCGGTAAAATGATCGTGGTTATCATCTGTTATATTCTGATAATTAAAATAATTCAAACCCGTTAAAACAGATGCTTTATCACCGGCATGGATTTTAAAACCTACATCTGCATTATACTCGCCCCAGGCGGTGGACATCACATCTGCCGAAAAAACCGGTGCCTGCTGCGGATTCCGCGTGATGATATTAATAAGTCCGCCTACCGCCTCACTGC
The DNA here is from genome assembly GCF_020687745.1 of Chryseobacterium sp. MFBS3-17. Taxonomy (GTDB): domain Bacteria; phylum Bacteroidota; class Bacteroidia; order Flavobacteriales; family Weeksellaceae; genus Marnyiella. The sequence continues at coordinate 107,583 of NZ_JAJEWK010000012.1, read as the reverse complement.
CGTACAAAGATGAAGCCGGCCCCTTCACGATTTCAATCCGTTCTACCATTGCATTAGGAATTCCGGAAAGTCCGTACACCGTACCCAGCGAACTCACAATGGGCATTCCGTCAATTAAAACCATGGTATAGGGACCCTCCAGACCATTGATGTGGATATCTCCGGTGTTGCAGATATTGCAGTTCAGTTGCGGACGGACGCCATTGACATTCTGCAGTGCGTCAAATATTGTGGGAGTAGGGTTTTTCCGGAAGAATGCAGCACTGTACACCTCCACCGGAACCGGACTTTCCAGTCTGTTCACCGCTTTCATGGTTCCGGAAATCACAATTTCATCAATGTCGGAAGTTTTAAATTGCTGGTCTGAAATCCGGATTGAATCCAGGGAAGACGTAGCAATGGAATCACGCTGAGCGAACAACTGACTCTGCCCCGACCACAAGAGGATGCTGAATGCTGCGAAAATAGAAAAAACAGGTTTCATGGAACAGTAATTATACTGCAAATATAGAAATGTTAGCCCAGTCTAACAAATTTAATTATCAACACCTAATTCATCTTTAAAACTGCCGAAATGTCCATCTTTGTTATTTGGCAAAAATTTTGAGAACCTATGCTAAAGAAAATAATCATTATGTCAGAAAATAAAGATATACACGAAGAAAATCTGAATCTACAGGAGGAAAATCATACGGAAGAGAACGTCATTCAGGAGGAAAAAATGGCAGAAGAACCTACTGCCGAAGAACTTTTGGCAGAAGAGCGTGACCGCTATGTAAGGTTATTTGCAGAATTTGAAAACTACAAAAAACGGACTTCCAAAGAGAAAATGGAGTTTTTTCAGTATGCCAACCAGGATCTGATGATTTCCATGCTGGCAGTTCTGGATGATTTCGAACGGGCCATCAAAGAAATTTCAAAACGCGGTAACGAAGCAGATCTGCAGGGGGTGGAACTTATTTACCAGAAACTGAAAAACAAACTGGGCGAAAAAGGCCTGAAGGAATTGGAAGTAAAATCCGGAGATGACTTTAATGTGGATTTCCATGAGGCTATTACCCAGATTACTGCTCCGTCTGAAGACCTGAAAGGGAAAATTGTAGACGTCATAGAAACCGGATATACGCTTCACGATAAAGTCATTCGTTTTACAAAAGTAGTCACCGGAAATTAATTAAAATAAATATGGAGAACCGGCAGCACAGACTGCCGGATTTCCTTTTTTGAAGAAAAAAATATGGCAAAAAGAGATTACTATGAAGTGCTAGAGGTATCTAAAAGTGCTTCAGCAGACGAAATAAAAAAGGCCTACAGAAAAATGGCGCTGAAATATCACCCAGATAAAAACCCGGGTGACAAGGAAGCCGAAGAAAAGTTCAAGGAAGCTGCAGAGGCCTATGAAGTGCTGAGCGACGAAAACACAAAAGCACGCTACGACCAGTATGGACACGCCGGTATGGGCGGTGCCGGTGGTTTTGGTGGCGGCGGTTTCGGAGGCATGAATATGGAAGACATTTTCAGCCAGTTCGGAGATATTTTTGGCGGACATTTTGGCGGCGGCGGTTTCGGCGGCGGCCAAAGACAGCAGATGCGCGGGTCTAACCTGCGGGTACGCATCAAACTGAACCTGGAAGAAATGGTAAACGGAACCCAGAAAACCATCAAGGTAAAACGCATGAAACTGGCTCCCGGTGCTACTTCCAAAACATGTACCACCTGTAACGGAAGCGGGGTTCAGGTAAAGGTAATGAATACCATGTTCGGACAGATGCAGACACAGACCCACTGCGGAACCTGCCAGGGTACAGGAAAAATAGCCGATAAAATTCCGGCCGGAGCCAATGCACAGGGACTCATCAAAGAAGACGATGAAGTAACCATCAACATTCCGGCAGGCGCCAGAGAAGGCATTCAGCTGAACGTGCGCGGCAAAGGAAATGATGCCCCTTTTGGCGGTACTCCGGGCGATTTACTGGTGGTGGTAGAAGAGGAAACAGATGCCCAAATCAAGCGTGAAGGAGATAACCTGCATCAGGAACTTTATGTTTCGTTTGCAGAAGCGGCTCTGGGAACGCAGAAAGAAATTCCTACCGTAGGCGGCAAAGTAAAAATCAAAGTCGACCCGGGCACCCAGTCCGGTAAAATCCTGCGTCTGGCAGGCAAAGGCTTACCCAGCATAGACAGCTACGGCAAGGGCGATATGTTTGTACATATTAATGTATGGACCCCTCAGAAACTGACACCCGAGCAGAAAGAATTTTTTGAAAATCAATTGAATAAGGGTGAAATGGTAGCTGAACCCTCCGGGAAAGAAAAAACATTCTTCGATAAGGTAAGAGATTTATTCAATTAATCATATTCAAGAGGCGCTGAGCCTCTTTTTTGTTTTACAGTACGTACCTTTGTCATGACCATGCGTATGAAATCTTTTTTGCGAAAAATACCGGTGCTGCTTCTGGGAGCAGCGGGTCTTACGGCATTTACCTCCTGCAATAATAAATACCGGGTGTGGGTAGGTGATAATGGTGATCAGAAAATCTATAACCTCCCCTATGGCGAAGACCCGAAACAGGTTATGGATGTGTTTTTGCCAAAAAATGCCCCGTCGGAATCGCCTGTAGTGATGATTGTGCACGGCGGTGCGTGGAAGTATGGCCGCAAGGAACACATGATCATGATTCAGAAATATCTGCACGAGCATCAGGTGCCAACCGTCAATATTGATTACCGGCATGCCTCCCGTAAGAAGCAAATCACCTACCGCGAGCAACTGCAGGACTTAGACCTGGCAAGACAGCAATTCAACACACTGGCTCCCAAAGCCGGCCTGTTGCCCGACCATTATATTCTTCTGGGTGAAAGCGCAGGTGCCCATCTGGCCCTGCTTTACGGCTATCAGCATCCGGAATATGTGAAACGCCTGATTTCCATGAGCGGACCGGTAGATTTTCACAGTTCTACTTATCTTTCTTCTGCTCACTCGTGGTACAGCGCACCTACTTTACAAACCGTGGTCGGCGAAAAATTTAACCGAAAAAATCTCTCCGAAAAATTCAGGGAAGCCAGTCCGGTAAATTATGTGAGCCATGTGCCCACGCTGATATTTCAGGGGGATTCAGATTATCTGGTGAACCGGAATCAGGCTCTGAAACTGGACTCGGTATTGAAGGCGAAAAAGGTACCTCATCAGTTGGTTTACATGAAAAACACCGGACATACTCCGCGTTTTTTCAGTAAGCATAAGCGGGACAAAATTATCTTTCCGGCCATTCTGAACTGGGTAAAAAAATAACCCGCTTGCGAAGCGGGTCAGTATTTATTCAGGATTCTGAGGATCAAAATCGCGGTCTTCATGTTTGTTAAAAATCATTTTCAAAATCAGCGGCAGTGTGGTTACCGCCACAATGACCAGAATAATGAGTTCCAGATGTGCCTTCAGGTCAATTCCGAACTGGTCTATGAACAGTTTATCCAGATAATGTCCGGCAAAAATCAGTGAAAATGACCACAGGATACCGCCGATGATATTATCTACCAGAAATTTACGTCTGTCCATATCTACAATACCTGCCACGATGGGGGTAAAGGTACGCACTACAGGGAGAAATCTTGCCATAATGATGGCCAGGGATCCATGCTTCTCAAAAAAATCATGGGCCTGCAGCAGGTATTTCTTTTTAAAGAAAAAGGTATCTTCCTTTTTAAACAATGCCGGTCCGGTACGGCGCCCGAACCAATACCCTACCTGATTTCCCACTACAGCTGCAAATGCAATGCAGGTGGCCAGTAATGTAGTATCCCAGAAATCGCTGCCGGTGGAGCCAACACTCTGTGTCACCAGTTCTACTGCATAAATCCCCGATACAAAAAGAAGACTGTCGCCGGGCAGAAAAAAGCCCACAAATAAACCCGTTTCTGCAAATATGATAAATAAGACGAGCCAGAAACCACCCATTCTTATATAAAATTCAGGATTCAGAAGATCCTTCCAACTTTCATAATGTTCCATATTTGCAAAGATACAAAACGGGCATTTTTTCGGGGAATGATTTACTGTTAAAGTTTGCCAATTTTAAAGCCCGTTTTCACGCAACTTCCGGAAGGTTTACCCGTGCGATGCACCACCTTCCTGATTGGAGATGATGACTAAATCATGCACACAGGAAACCTGCCGGATTCTCACCCTGTAGTTTAGACCATCCAACATTCTGCTTTGCCACAAAAATTGCTAAAACTCGAGATCGTCATCTGAAACTGCCGTTCCATCAGCCATCAGGAAAGATTTGAGGAAGGGTGTAATTTCGCCGTTCATCACCGCATCTACGTCCGAAGTTTCATAACCGGAACGCACATCCTTCACCAGTTTGTACGGATGCATCACATAATTCCGGATCTGGCTGCCCCATTCTATTTTCATTTTCCCCGCTTCAATTTCGTTCCGCGCTTTCATTCTTTCTTCCAGCTCAATTTCGTAAAGTCTGGAGCGTAAAAGCTGCATGGCTTTTTCTTTATTCTGCAATTGGGAACGGCTCTCTGAGTTTTCGATGATAATCCCGGTAGGTGCGTGTCGCAAGCGAACTGCCGTTTCCACCTTATTCACATTCTGTCCACCGGCACCGGAACTCCGCATGGTTTCGAAGGAAATATCGGCAGGGTTTATGTGAATCTCAATGGTATCATCTACCAGCGGATAGACATATACGGACACGAAACTGGTATGGCGTTTCGCGTTAGAATCAAATGGTGAAATCCGAACCAGGCGGTGTACCCCGTTTTCGCCGCGCAGGTATCCAAAGGCAAATTCGCCTTCAATTTCAAGGGTGACGGTTTTCACACCGGCCACATCACCTTCCTGATAGTTCAGCTCTCGTACTTTGTAGCCATTTTTTTCTGCCCACATATTGTACATCCGCATGAGCATAGACGCCCAGTCGCAGGATTCCGTACCACCGGCGCCGGCCGTAATCTGAAGTACTGCAGAAAGCTCATCGCCTTCATTAGAAAGCATATTCCGGAATTCCAGATCTTCAATTTTACTGATGAGTTCGGGGTAGGCTACATCCAGTTCCTTGTCTGAATCCGGATCTTCCCGGGCAAACTCTGCCAGCACCTGAATATCCTCGAATCGGGAGAAAATCTCATCATAATCATCTACCCATTTCTTTTTGGACCGGAGCTGCTTCATGAAGACTTCAGCCTCTTTGGGGTTATCCCAAAATTCGGGTGCCGCCGTCTTTTCCTCGTCGTTGGCGATTTCTATTTTCTTTTTCTCAATCTGTAAAAACCGGTATAAATCCGCAATACGGGACTGAGTTTCTTTTATTTGTTCCTGACTAATCAATGTGAATATTTAATCTGCAAATTTACTATTTAAAAATAAATTCCGGATGCATTCAGCAGTTTTAGATGCAACATATGCAACCAAAGAATCTAAAGCATATCTGCTGCTTTTTCACCCATCACGGGTGCCAGTGCCACGCCCATTCCGGAAAGCCGGGCCACTAGAAGCTGCCGGTTCGTAAGCCTTTTCATCACCGGAAATTTCTCTGCACCCATGGCCATAATGCCACTCCACCGCTGATCCACACGAACAGTTTTGCCCGGCAGAATAACCGTTTTCAGAAAATCTTCCAGATGATGCTGAAGGAAATCTGTCGTGACCATCTCCAGGGTTTCCTCCGCCTTAAAGTCCTGATTACGTCCGCCTCCCAGCAAGATGCGGTTACCCACATTCCGGAAATAATAAAATCCTTCGTCATAATGGAAAGTACCCTTCAGTTTCAGATTTTCTATGGGTTCTGTTAAAAGAATCTGCCCCCTCGCCGGAGTAACCTCAGCATCAGGCACCAGGTTTTTGGCAAAAGCGTTGGTACACATGATGATTTGGGCCGCTTCCACCCGGAAATTTGTGCCTGTGACGATTACTTGACTATCCTCCTCATTCACTGCCGTTATTTCTGTTCCGAAAAGAAATTCAATATCCTGATCCTGACAGCGCTTCATCAAATTCATCAATAATTTGCCGGAATGTAAGGCTCCTTCAAAAGGATTTTCAATAAGGTACTCTGCCTCTGCGAAGCCGAATATGTCCTTTTTCTGCTCATTCAGCACAAAGGTTTCTGCCACTCCGGTAATGGACGAAAGTTTTTCATTAACCTCATCCAGATGCTTCAAAACTGCTCGGTCTTTCAGCAGTTCATAGCCGCCGCACTGCTCATAATCAATCTCATCTGCCCCGAAAAATTGCTGAATTTTCTGCAAACCATCAAACCGCATTTTCACCAGATTCAGCGTCTTCTCCCAACCCAGCAATTCCGAATCTGCCAGAACCTCGGTAAGGCTGCCGAAACAGGCAAAACCGGCATTTCTGGTGGAAGCACCCAGTGGGATAGCACTCCGCTCGGTAACCAGCACGGACTTTTCCGGAAATCTTTCCTTTACAGACAGAGCGGTCCACAATCCTGTAAACCCGCCGCCTATAATGACAACGTCCCTTTTCCGGAAGAATGTTTCTTTCTCCCACAAGCTTATGGCAGGAAATTCAGGCTTCATTATTTATCATCGTTTTTCCCGAAACCAATCTGCCGGCGTGGCATTTCTACCACTTTGTAGGTATCCAGTTCGTGTTTCAGATTCTCTATTCTGCGCGAAAACACATCATAATCATTGGCAGAAACTTCATAGATAAACTGCTGCACAGAATTCAGATAATCTTCCGTCAGTTTGCTGGCCGCTTCTATAAGGCTGTTCTCCAGAATGGATTGGTCAATGACAAAATCGGAGTTTTTCACCTTCAGATAATGATTTCGGAGCCGCTTTTTCACGCCCTGTGTAAAATCAATCACCATGGTATTGCTGAAGAGTTTCATGCGCGAGGCGTACTCCTTCCAGAACGGTTTGTAATCTGCCCCGTTATGCTCCAGGATACGCATCAGAAGGGCGTCTTTGTCCAGATTCATCATCAGATAACGCATAATCATTTCGGCCCGCTCGCTGGCATTCGGTGGGAATACCGGAATTTTCACATCAAACCTTCCGGGCGCGAACACTTCAGAATCCATACCCAAAAGGTTATCGGCAGCCACTACCATCAGTAATTCTTCATTCACAAAACGATGAATGCTGTGCAGAATAATTTCTTTGGTCTCTTCAAATTCCGAATACTGAGTGTTTTCTGAAGAGCGGTCACGTGCAATCTGGTCAAAATTTTCCAGAAACAGCAACACCTTGTCCTCTTTCATCATGGTGGTGAGGTAATCGTTGAAATCTGCCTTTTCGCCGTTAATAAAAGAAGTACCCAGAAACGAGTTTTTCACTTCCTTGAATTCATAACCGATGATTTCGGCAATTTTCCTTGCCCAGAAAATCTTGCCGCTGCCTTTGGGACCATACATGATGATTCCTGCAGGTTTATAAATCCCCCAGTCTCTGGCCTGTTGCCCGTCTATGAAAGGATTCAGCATCTCGGTGATATAAAAAAACAAATCCCGGTAACCTATGAAATCCCGTTGGGTGAGTGAGGTTTTTTTTCCAAAGTAATTATATACAAAATTATAATTCCCGCCCAATTCATGATCTATTCCATAACTGGATACCGAGGATTTGTACATGCCGTTTTCAAAGAGGTTCGGCTTCTGCTTTTTAATCACTTCCTCCACTTTCTCTACCGGTTGGTTAATCTGTTCTGCAATATCTTCCGAGGTCTTTTCCTCCACCAGATCCCTTTCATAGTTCAGCAGGAACTTTTTGTTTTCACGGGCAAACTTCAGAAAATCATCCTTCACTTCCATATTCGGATAGAGGCATTCTGAAAGTTCCAGATCAAAATCATCGATAAACTGCTTGATGCTGTATGTGGAAACCCCGAGTTCCAGGGCCAGTTCGGTAATATTCATAAAAGCTGATTTAAAAATAAGATTTAAAGATACGCATTTCCGGCGAAAACTTTCTCCCGCTCGATCAGCAGAAATAATGCCGTGCGGGGAAAGTTCTATAGGCAGCCTTCGCAGAACCTCACAATTTTTACATCTAAAACTTTGTTCTCATAAGTTCCGGCAACGTTTAATCAAGTAAAAATCATTAAATTTGCAGTCTTAAAAAAGCAGAAAGCCCAGAGCCGGACGCGCAAAGTTTACACTATGACCTCACAACAGATACGCCAGCAATTTCTGGATTTTTTTCAAAGTAAAAATCACCTCATCGTTCCCTCGGCTCCCATCGTTCTGAAAGACGACCCGACGCTGATGTTTTCCAACTCCGGAATGACTCAGTTCAAGGATTATTTTCTGGGATACAAAGAACCTAAAGCACCGAGAATAGCCGATACCCAAAAATGCCTGCGGGTTTCCGGAAAACACAATGATCTGGATGATGTAGGTCGTGATACCTACCACCATACGATGTTTGAAATGCTGGGAAACTGGTCATTTGGTGATTATTTTAAAGAAGAAGCCATTCATTTTGCATGGGAACTGCTGACCGAAGTATATAAAATTCCGAAGGAAAATCTCTACGTGACCATCTTTGAAGGTGATGCATCCGAAAATCTGGGTCGTGATGAAGACGCTTATCAATTCTGGAAAAAGCATATAGATGAAAGCCGAATCATTAATGGAAACAAGAAAGACAATTTCTGGGAAATGGGCGAAAGCGGACCCTGCGGACCTTGTTCCGAAATCCATGTGGATCTGCGTACAATAGAGGAAAAAGCAGCCGTACCCGGAATAGAACTCGTGAATATGGATCACCCGCAGGTGATTGAAGTATGGAATCTGGTTTTCATGGAATTCAACCGCAAGGCAGACGGTAGCCTGGAAAAACTTCCGAATCAGCATGTAGATACCGGAATGGGTTTCGAGCGTCTTTGTATGGCACTTCAGGGTAAAAAATCCAACTACGACACCGATGTTTTCACACCGCTGATTGCCAAAGTAGAAGAACTTTCCGGTAAGAAATATACCGGCATTCTGGAAGACGGAAAAGACATTGCCATCCGCGTGGTGGTAGACCACATCAGAGCAGTAACATTTGCCATTGCAGACGGACAACTTCCCGGCAACGGAGGCGCAGGCTATGTCATCCGCAGAATTCTGAGAAGAGCCATCTCCTATTCTTATCGTTTTTTAGGAATGAAAGAGGCCTTCCTCTATGAAATGGTGGCCATTCTGAAAAAAGAGATGGGAAGTTTCTTCCCTGAGCTGGAGAAGCAGGAAAAACTGGTTACAGAAGTCATTAAGGAAGAAGAAAATTCTTTCCTGAAAACCATTGAACTCGGACTGAAACGCATTGACCTGATTATTAACGAAACGCTGGCCAAAAATGAAAAAACACTGCCCGGTTCTGCTGTATTTGAACTGTACGACACCTTCGGCTTCCCTGCAGATTTATCCAGGATTATTGCCGAAGAAAAACAACTTACTGTAGATGAAGAAGGATTCAATGCGGAAATGGAAAAACAGAAACAGCGTTCCAAAAAAGATTCTGCTGCCAAAGTTCATGACTGGGTAGTTCTGGAAGAAAAACCTGAAATATTCGTAGGTTATGACCAGACAGAAACCGAAACCTATATCACCCGCTACCGGAAAATTGAAAATAAGGATGGTGAATTTTATCAGATTGTACTCTCCAAAACACCATTTTACCCGGAAGGTGGAGGCCAGATAGGTGATAAAGGCATTCTGATTCCGAGTTATGTGGAAGGATTCGACCTCTCCAACCCCAGCCTTACCGATGTAAAGGATTGTTCCGAACTCATAGAAGTACTGGAGACCAAAAAGGAAAACAACCTCATCATCTCGCTCATAAAAGAGTTACCAAAAGATGCCGGCGCGGTTTTTTATGCCAAAGTAAATACCGAAGAACGCAGAAACACCCAGGCCAACCACTCTGCTACACACCTGCTGCACGAAGCCCTGCGCGAGGTACTGGGCACGCATGTGGAGCAAAAAGGTTCTTATGTGGGACCCGAATATCTGCGGTTTGACTTCTCACATTTTTCAAAAATGAACGAAGAAGAACTGAAGCTCGTCGAACATAAAGTGAATGCAAAGATCAAAGAAAACATTGCGCTGCAGGAATATCGTGACATTCCGATTGCAGAAGCTATGGAAAAAGGAGCCATGGCACTTTTCGGTGAGAAATACGGGGACAAAGTGCGCATGATTCAGTTTGGCACTTCCAAAGAACTTTGCGGGGGAACACACGTGAAAACCACCGGCGAAATAGGCCATTTCAAAATCTCCGCAGAAAGTTCCACTGCCGCCGGAATCCGCAGAATAGAAGCCATCTCCGGTGACCAGTCTGCCGCATATTTTAAAAATCTGGAAACACACCTGGCTGAGCTGTCTCAACTGCTGAAATCCAAAGACATTACCCGATCTGTAGAAAAACTGATGGCAGAAAATGCTGAACTGAAAGCAGAGGTTGAAGCCATGAAAAAGGAAAGAGCCAAAGCGGAAACGGCCAACTGGAAAAACGAATACCAGGATCATGGTGATAAAAAACTGCTGGTGAAAAAAGTCTCACTAGATGCCGGTTCCATCAAGGATCTGGTATTTGGACTGAAAAAAGAAATTCCGTCTTCTGTAACGGTCATCATTACAGATGCCGGTCAAAAACCACTCATTTCCGTAGGAGTATCAGAAGATCTGGAAGGGAAATACCATGCCGGAAACATTGTAAAAGAGCTGGCAAAAGAAATCCAGGGCGGCGGCGGCGGCAATCCGGGATTTGCTACTGCAGGCGGCAAAAACCTGGCTGGTATTGATGCCGCAGTACAGAAAGCAATGCAACTGTAAGATCTATTTGACTTAAATACAATATGCTTCTTTTTTTTAAGGAGCATTTTTTTTGTTTCAGAGAAACGTCCGGATTTATTTTTTTATTAAATTTGCTATACCGTTTGAAACGAATCATTTAGACCAACAAATGCATTTTCTATCAGGCAAAAACTAAAACTAAAAACCATACCTATGAAAACCAAAACCACGCTCACAGCCATGGCTTGCCTAGGCGGGCTACTGATTTGCGAAGCTCAGGTTCTCAAAAACCTGGACAAAAGAATAGAATCCAAGGTCAATCAGCGCATTGAACGCAAAGCCAATCAGGCCATAGACAAGGGGCTAGACAAAGTAGAAGAAGCGGCGACTCCCGGCAAAAAGAACAGCACTAAAAAACCCGGGACTACAGCCACAAAACCTGCTTCAGAACCCGAATTCTCTGCAGCCACCGCTTCAGATTTCATTCCGGGAACCCGAATTATTTTCTCCGATGACTTTCAGACCTATAATACCGGCGACTTTCCTTCCCGGTGGAACACCAACAGCTCCGGCTCCATTGCCACTGTAAAAAATCAGTCGGGGAAGTGGCTTCGGGTAACGGACAATGCACTTATATTTCCGGAAATTAAAGGAACACTGCCGCAACATTTCACCATCGAGTTTGATTTGCTGTATCCACCCACAGGCCTTAGACCACCGGTAACCTTCGGATTTACCGAGGTGAGCAATCCTGCTAAAACACCGGTACAGCATAAAAGCATTTTCTATTTTATAATTCCGTCTTCCGTGAATCAATGGGTAGGCTATTCTACCAGTTTATATTCCGGAAGGGAAACCACCAGAGAATGGCCGGCAGACCGCAAGGTCAATAAGAAAATTCCGGTAAGCATTGCCGTAAACGGCACCCGTATCCGGCTGTATATGGACGGAGAAAAGTTGTTTGATCTGCCCCGTGCTTTTGATAAAAACAGCTACCGCAACAATTTCCACTTCCGTTCAGCACCCCTGATTCCCGAACCGAAAGACGGGTTCTATATCTCAAATCTGCGCATTGCGGAAGTAAAATGAACCTGATCCCAACAAAAATCCCGGCCGCCGGCCGGGATTTGCATTTTCATGAAGTGCAGCATTACTTAGCTTCCACAAATTGAATCTGGTGGTTCAGTTCAGCGATTTTGCTTTCTGTTTTTTTAATATTCTTTTCCAGATTTTCAATTTTTTTGGCACTGCTGGTTACATTTTTATTCGCTTTCTGTGCCGCCTTCATTTTTTTAGCTACTTTTTTCGCTTCCTTAGCATTGGATGCAGTATCTGCACTTCCTTCGAATCTTGTTCCCAGTTTATCTGCAGTTCCGGTAACATCTTTGGCTTCCTCCAGATACTTGGCATGGTTTAGTTTTTCCCTCTCCAGATCAATTTTATAGTTGGCCAGTTTCGTATTCAATTTCAGGACTTCTTTTTTAGCCTTAAGTTCATTAAGCTGATCTTTAGACTGTGCTTGTGCCACTCCGAACATAACAGTTCCCATAAAAAGAACCGTAGCAATAATCATTTTTTTCATGCATTTATCTTTAAAATTTGCGGCAAATGTACTACAAAAAATTTCGCCCGCCCTATTTATCGTCAGGCCCTTACCGTGATATGGTAGCAATTCTGTTGTTTTTCTTTGATATAATATATTTTGCCCTGCTTCTCCAGATCCTTCAGCACGTTTTCCAGAATTTTGTCCAGTCGTGCATTGGCAGCCAGCCTGTCATTAAACCGAACATACGACACATCAAAGGAATTTCCGTAATTATGCGAACTCAGACCCGCAGATGCATTGGGATTCACCTTCCGGAGGCGGCACTGATCTTCCAGCGTGCGGGTAAGAGATGTATAAGTTAGGGTACTCCCCTTACTTCTGGCGCTGAAATTTTTGGCTATCTCCTTCAGAACGGTCTGCGCCCTGGGCACGAGTACCGGTTTACTGAAATTCAACTTTTGAATACGGTAGCCCTTGCCCAGCGTTTTCACGGTAATCAGTTTGCCCTGCTTCTTATAACTGGCAATTGAAGTAGAATTTTTCAAAACCTTCATATTGAATTTCCGGGAGGCCTGCAGATGTTTTTCGTAGACGGGATGGTATTTCATCTTCATCATTCCATTCAGGTCATAGCATTTTTGGGCGCTAATGAAGCTGCCAGACATCATCGTGAGTAAAAATAATATCGCTTTCTTCATACTTTAAAATAAAAATTAATAACGGACGTTTTTTAAATTTGTTGCTTATTTTTGTAAGTTGCCTGCAGATTTTTAAAGCAAAAACACGGCCTATGAAAAAAAAACTGTCACTGATCCTGCTGATTCTCTTTACGATATATAAATCTCAGTCTGTGCTCACCGTGTACCAGTCCGGAAGCGAAATTCCGGTAGCCGGAGCAGCCGTAACGTGTAACGGTACTGTACTGGGCTATACACAAAACAACGGAACCCTGAGTTTTACCACAGACTGTCTGCAGGTAGAAGTGAGCAAGGATGGTTACTATACAGAAAAACCCGTTACAGATGCTGTAATGCAGGTATATCTGGCCAAAACCGACCTGAAAACCCAGAATATTGAAACCGTCATCATTAATGAAAGCAGTGACCCCCGGGCATTGGCGATTTTGAAAAAGGTACGGGAAAACTACAAAAATAATTCGCCGAAAAGCCTGGATTCCTACCGCTACAAATCTTATGAGAAAATCTCCATTGACATAGACGAAGACAGCCTGCAGCATTACAACCAGTCCCTCAGCGAGATGACCCGTCTCATGGACCGGCTGTCCCTTAAAAAAAAGGATAAAAAACAAGAAGAAGACACTACTGTAACGGTGAAAGAAGTTTTTGCCAACAGTAAATTATTCCTGTGGGAAAGGGCTCAGGAATTTCTGCATTCCAGCAAATACGGTGAAAAAATAAACGTACTGGATAACCGCGTGGCCGGACTTTCTGAACCCTTCTACGAAATGATGGCCATTCAGAGCAACCGTGACCGCATGCCACGGGAAATCCGCGAAGAAAACCAGAACCTCTACCGCTATTTCCTGACCGACTCCATAGACATAGAAGGCAGACAGAATTACGTCATCAGCTTCCGTGAAGTCACCTACAAACAAGCTGTACAACGCAGAAAATTCAATGGCTATCTCTATGTAGATACCGAAACCTATGGTCTGAGAAAGATAGAAAGCCATAACAAGGAAAAAAGCGACGGCAGCATGACCAGCATCTGGAAACCGCTGTACGGAAAATGGTTCCTGGAAAGTGAATCCATCAAAATGAAGCTTACCAATATGAGCATGGAACCGGATCAGGATAATAGTGCAGACGAACAAGATCCGGAGCGCAGACAAACCATGCGCACGGTAGACAATTTCCGGACCTACGGCATGATAACCGCCACTTATTTCGATCACGAATCCCCGATAGAAGAAAACCCCAAAGACTTCCGCGGTTATACTTTTTCAGTAAAAAATGCAGACGGCAGCCTCATGGATCAGTACAGAACAGAAAATCTGACACCGAGGGAGCAAAACACCTATGTGGTAATAGACAGTCTGGGACAGAAAATGGACATCAACAGCAAGGCGAGCGTACTGTCTGCACTGGTACGAGGTAAACTAAGGGTAAACAAAGTGGATATTGACCTTGGAAAAGTCATCGGGTATAATCTGTATGAAGGTGCCCGTGCCGGGATTTCGGTGAAGCTGAATGAAAAATTCAGTCCGGTATTCTCTCCGGATGCTTATTTTGCGTACGGCTTCAAAGATGGCGATGTGAAATACGGAGTGGGCGCAGATTATCATTTATCCCGTAACCGCACCGCAATATTACGTGGCGAATATTATCATGATGTAATGGCTGCAGGACGATTCAGCGAGCATTTCTGGGATTTCAGAATGAAAATTAACAATGCCGGAATTGCCCTGAATAATGATCGTTTCTACCACTTCGAAGGCGGGAAAATTACTTTTGAATATGACCTGACCAATAACCTGAGCATGAAACTGGCCGGAAGACTGCAGACGGAGGAAGCGTGCTTCAACTATACCTACCGGAATGCCATTGCAGATTTCACGAATTTCAGCACGCTGCTTTCTTTCAAATATTCCCCTTTTTCCAGAAATATGATGACGCCTCAGGGCAAATTTACCACCCGGAAACGTTACCCGGAATTCTTTCTGAACTTTGAACAGGCGTGGGAAGGACTGGGCGGCGACTTCAAATACAGCAAAGCAGATGTACTTATTAATCATCAGTTTAAAACCAAACTGGGACTCACGGGGATCCGGGTATATGGTGGTAAGCTTTTCGGCGAAGCACCGGTGTGGCATCATTTTACCATGAACGGTCTTTCCGGAAGCAACAATTTCAAATTCAACCTGACTTCCTATCTTGGATTTGCCACCATGAAAGGCGGCATGTATTACAATGACGAATTTGTGGGCCAGTATTTCACCCACCGCATTCCGTGGTATTTCCGGAGCATCGGGCAGAACTCATCCAGTTTTGATATCATTCACCGCAGCGTCATCGGCAATATGAGAAATCCCGAGTACCATCAGTTCAACTTCCGCAAGTTGGATCACCTGTATCAGGAAGTAGGCCTGGAATGGAATAATTTCCTTTCCAGCTATTTCAATCTTGGACTTTTTTACCGCGTGGGCTATTACCATACACCAAAATTCTCAGACAACTTTGCAGTACAGCTGAAATTTAAACTCCTTGCTTTTTAACTTTAATTTATATTTTAATGAAAGCCATACAAATCAAAGCAACTCCTTTCTTTGAAATGCTGAAAACCAAAGACACCTCCATGTGGGAAATTTTCGCCCAACTGATGGATGGCGAAGAAAAAGAACTGATTTTCACAGATGACCAGGATCAGATTCTCTTCAGCTATACACTTCCCGATTCTCTGGAAAAACTGAATGAAGACCGGGAAAAATTTGCACAAGAATATGCAGAGAAACTTTCGGGGATGAACTGATCATCAGATTTCCTTAGATAATTCCTGCTCAGTATAGAATTTCATCTGTGATTTTCAATGGTGCTGCGGGTGGTTTCCACATCGTGCACCCTCAGAATTCGGGCTCCTTTGTCCAGCACTTTGCGGTGCAGGTTCTGCGTTTCCTCTGTAATATCTGCAGGTTTTTTGCCTAATGGTTTATAGATAAATGATTTCCGCGAAATCCCGATCAGCAGCGGGTACCCGTTGAATCCTATATACTCCAGTTCATCAATCATCTGGTGTTGCTGCTCCACTGTTTTCCCGAAGCCGAAACCCGGATCCAGAATAATGTCCTTTACGCCTGCAGCCAGCAGAAGATCACACTTTTCGGAGAAATACCGGTTAATGTTGAGAATAATATCTTCCTCAATCACTTTATCATGCATGGTGTCATACGTAGAATTTACATGCATCAAAACATAGGGCAAACCTGTTTTGGCAGCCATTTCAAACATCTTAGGGTCAAAATTACCCCCCGAAATATCGTTAATGATGTCCATGCCCTCGTTCCAAGCAAATTCTACCGTTTCAGAATAGAAAGTATCTACAGAAACAAGCACATCACTGAACTCTTTTTTCAAAACCGAAATCAGCGTTCCAATTCTCCGTATTTCCTCTGCACTGCTTAGAAAATCTGCGCCCGGGCGGGTAGATTGCGGACCCACATCTATGATTTTTGCACCCTCACGCACCATTTTTTCAGCCTGCAAAAGGGCAGCTTTCTCATTGTTAAACCGGCCGCCATCTGAAAATGAATCCGGGGTGAGATTCAGAATTCCCATAATGAGTGGAGGATCCAGGGTGACCAGTCTTCCGCGGCAGTTGATTAAAGATTTGGTTGCGTTCATGCGGCAAAGTTACGAAATTGCCCGGCAGCGCTGTGCTGCAGGCTGTACTTCTTGCTTCCGTTCAAAATTCTTATCTTTGAAACATTAACTGAAACTATGACAAAAACCTCTATACAGTTTGATGAAGTGATTGCGGAATGCCGTGATCTTTTTTATAAAAAACAGTCGGATTATGGAGCTTCTTTCAGGGTTTTGCGGGCGCTTTCCGTCATAGACCAGATTCTGATTAAAGTAAAAAGTCTGCGAAATTTCCAGATGACCGGTGTCTCCCGGGTAGGCGAAAGTGAAACCGAAAACTTTATAGCGATTGTCAATTATTCGATCATCGGGCTCATCCAGATTCAAAAAGGTTTTGCAGATGATTTTGAAGCAGACCGGGACGAAATGATGGAGTTGTATGACCATTTTGCGGCCGCCGGAAAAGCATTGATGGAACGCAAAAACCATGACTATGGAGAAGCCTGGCGCGACATGGAAATTTCTTCCATCACCGATATGATTTACCAGAAAATCCTGCGCATGAAGATGATTCTGAAAAATAATGAAAAAACAGAAGTTTCCGAAGGCCTGGATGCCAACTTTTATGATATGCTGAACTATGCAGTATTCAGCCTGATTAAAATTAACGAAGAACCATCCTGATATTTAACCGACCCCAAAACAAAAGTATGAGAGCCATTTTACGCATCATCATTGCCCTGATTTTTATTGCTTCCGGATTTGTGAAAGCCGTAGACGCAGTAGGATTTTCCTTTAAACTGGAAGAATATTTCTCGCCATCGGTATTCAATATGCCATTTTTTGAAGAACTGGCTTTGCCCATCGCTATTTTTGTAGTGGCGCTGGAGCTGATTCTGGGTTTCATGCTTTTACTGGGAATTCGGCTGCGCACTACCCTGCTGTCCCTCATTGCCCTTTGCGTATTTTTTGCATTTCTCACTTTTTACTCTGCGTATTTCAATAAAGTGACAGACTGCGGATGTTTCGGAGATGCCATCAAATTTACCCCGTGGCAGAGTTTCCTAAAGGATATTATTCTCCTTGCGGGACTCATCATTCTGTGGTTTTTATACCGAAAGGATTTCAGGCAGCTGAAAACCGGAAAATTAAGTACAATTACCTTAGGTGTTCTGGCAGCGGCCATGGCCTGGGTTACGGTACACGGCATCCGCCATGAACCGGTGATTGATTTCAGACATTATAAAATAGGGACTGATATCAACGCAGAAAGAAAGAAAATTGACGCCAACCCGTCCGTATACAAAACCTTTTATTCCCTGAAAAACAAACAAACAGGAGAAGTGCTGGAAATCAACCAGGACGATTTTGTGAGCGATAAAAAATACTGGGAAGAAGGGACACCATGGGAAATCCAGGAAGATCTGACCACGACCAAAATGGTGCAGGAAGGCTATGCCTCTGAAATTGTAAAATTCCGGATTGAAGATGAAAACGGAAATGATCTGGTACAGCAGATTCTGCAGGCGCCAAATGCGGTAATTCTCTTCGCGTACGACCCAAAAAACATTGACCCGAAGATTGCTGCGGCCGCAGAGGCCAAAATCGAAGCGATGCCAGGTACTTACATACTGGGAGTATCTACAGACATCAGCACATTCAGGACCCTGCCGGCTGCCACCATGGATGGCGTAGCCATTAAAACCATCGCCCGCAGCAATCCTTTCGTACTGGTGCTGCAACACGGTAAAATAACTGATAAAAAATCGGCAAAAGACTTTTTAAATGATTAAATTTGAATCATTAATATCAACATTAAAACGACAAAATAACTGTAATGCAAAAATCCAACAAATCCATTGCCGGCTATCATTTACTGATGATTCTTTCTGCTATAGACGACGAATTTGCGCCGGAAGAAGGATTAAAAATTCAGGAATATCTGGCAGATGAATTTCCGTTTCGCATGAATCTGGACAACGAATTGGACATCATTGCTTCTCTGAACCCGGAAGACTGGAAAGATCACTTTGAGTTTCATGCAAGATGTTTCTATGACGACTCCACCGCAGATGAAAGAAGCAGCTTCATTTCATTTGCCAAATCGCTGATTAAAGCAGATGATGCAGTAAGTGAAGATGAACACCGTTTCTATAAACTTCTGAAAAACATGTGGAAAATAGCTTAACAAGCACTCCCGAAACAACAATCTAAATCTAAATATACCTTATGAGAAGAAAAATTGTAGCCGGAAACTGGAAGATGAACAAGAATGTAATTGATGCACAACAATTGATGTTTCAGTTACTGCAGTATAAAAAGAATAATCCGGCTTCGTGTGAAGTATGGATTGCCCCGCCGGCTCTTTATCTGCTGATGGCTAAAGATCTGTACGAAAATAATGAAATCGGCATCTTTGCGCAGGATATGAGCGCCCATGAAAGTGGTGCCTATACCGGTGAAATTTCTGCCGATATGCTGGAGTCCATAGAGGCTACAGGAGCCATCATCGGGCATTCTGAGCGCAGACAATACCATGGTGAAACAGATGCTCACTGCAATCAGAAAGTAAAACTGGCACTGGACAAAGGACTGACGCCCATTTACTGCAACGGCGAAACCCTGGAACAGAGAAAAGCCGGCCAGCATCTGGAAGTGGTGAAAAACCAGACAGAAGTTGCCCTCTTCACCCTTTCTGCAGAAGAGATAAAAAAAGTAGTGATTGCTTACGAACCCATTTGGGCCATCGGTACGGGGGAAACTGCAACACCGGCGCAGGCGCAGGAAATTCATGCCCACATCAGAAGTTTAATTGCTGCCAAATACGGACAGGAAGTTGCCGATGAAATCTCCATTTTATACGGAGGCTCTGTGAAACCTGACAATGCGAAAGAAATTTTCTCGCAACCCGATATTGATGGCGGACTTATAGGAGGTGCCGCCCTGAAAATAGACGATTTTGCAAAGATTATTGAAGGGTTTAATGCCTGATGAATTTTCTGAATACAAAAGCCGCCGCAAAAAATTTTGCAGCGGCTTTGTTTTGCATAGAAATGTAATAAAATCCGTCCCCCAAATTCATGCAAGACGGAATCTTATGCATTGGAAAACGCGATTACGCTTCTTTCTTTCTTTCCAGCACCTCATCTACCATGCCCATTTCTTTGGCCTCGGCAGAGGTCATCCAGTAATCACGGTCAGAGGCTTTCTCCACCCATTCATAAGGTTGTCCGGAGTGGTGAGAGATGATGTCATATAATTCTTTTTTGAGTTTCAGCATCTCACGCAGGTTGATTTCCATATCGGAAGCCACCCCCTGAGCGCCACCGCTGGGCTGGTGAATCATAACACGCGAATGCTTCAGCGCAGAACGCTTGCCTTTCTCACCTGCTACCAGTAACACCGCTCCCATAGAAGCTGCCATACCGGTACAGATGGTGGCCACATCCGGCTTTATAATCTGCATGGTATCGTAAATACCCAAGCCGGCATATACGCTGCCCCCCGGCGAGTTGATGTAAATCTGAATATCCTTGGATGCGTCAGAACTTTCCAGAAACAGGAGCTGAGCCGTCACAATATTGGCCACCTGATCATCAATTCCGGTTCCTAAAAAAATGATTCTGTCCATCATCAGACGCGAAAAAACGTCCATCTGAGCTACATTCAGACGTCTTTCTTCCATAATATAAGGAGTAAGGTTGGTGGGGTTAAACATGCCCATGTACTGATCGGTCGCCAGACCGCTGTTTCCTAAATGCTTTACAGAGAAATCTCTGAAATCTTTTTTTATATCCATAAATTCGTTGTTTAAATAGAAATTTTCCTATCCTTTGCAGGGCACAAAATCCGTTCCTCTTTCAAAAATAGTCAATTTGTCACAAAATGCGGTATAAGACGGTATCCATTTCCTTCCGGAGTTCGTTCAGTTTTACAATTTTCATATAATTTTCGGTCTGATCTCCGTCTTCTGCCAGTGCGTTTTTAATTTTGCGGATCATGGCCATTACAAATTCTCTTTTGTGCCGGATCATCACATCATGCACCAGTTTCGGCACCACTTCTTCTTCTTTTTGAAAGAAAATATTGTGTTTGCTCCAGTCACTGTTCTCATGCGGATTAATGAGCACATCTGCCACCTTGCCAGTCAGTTCTTCGTCCATAAGGCTGAAGAAAAAATGACCGGAGCGCAGTTCACTTTTGGCAATACCCTCAGAGATTTCTTGTACAATACGCTGATTGAGCGGCGACTGGATTTCGTATTCATCTTCACCCAAATGCGCCAGAATTTCCTCTATGACCGTGATTTCATACGTTTCACCGGCTTCATTCCTGCGTTCTACAATCTGATCACCGTATTTCAGCATCAGTTCTACCAGTTTTTCCTCCAGCACCAACAGCGGATCTATGGTCTGCCCGGGACCCTGAACCACTTCCATACTGGGTTTTACCGGCTTCACTTCGGGTCGGGTTCCCTGCTGTTTTACCTGCTTTTGTATGCCCAGTTCGCTGAATAAACTCTGCTCACTGAGTCCGAATCTGGCAGAGATTTCTTTCAGATAGACCTCCTGCTTCAGCGCATTGGGAACATAGGCCACAGATTTTACAATATCCCGTATTGCTTCTGCCGTTTTTATGGGATCTTTTCCGGCATCTCTCAGCAGAATTTCGGATTTAAAGTCAATGAAGTCCTTCGCTTCGGTCTCTATATAGTGCTCTGTATATTCCTGCGGATGTTTTCTGGCAAAGGAATCCGGGTCATCACCGTCCGGAAATAAAAGCAAACGGATATTCATTCCCTGAGACAGAAGCATATCTATACTTCTGAAACTCGCTTTAATGCCCGCTTCATCGCCGTCAAACAGAATGGTTACATTTTCGGTAAGCCTTTTAATCAGGCGGATCTGATCATGGGTCAATGATGTTCCTGAACTGGAGACTACATGCTCGATGCCGCTCTGGTGCAATGCAATCACATCCATATACCCTTCTACCAAAAGGCATAGATTCTTACGGGATATGGCCTGTTTGCTCTGATTGAGACCATACAACACAGCAGATTTGTGGTAAATCTCGGTCTCCGGCGAATTAAGATATTTGGCTGTTTTTACATTATTTTTTAAAATCCGTGCTCCGAAACCCAGCACCCGGCCGGAGAAACTGTGAATGGGGAAAATCACCCGCTCGCGGAACCGGTCTACGCCTCCGGGGCTATGTTCGGGGAAAATGGATAAGCCGGACTTCTCCAGAATTTCTTTGGAATATCCTTTATCCAGCGCATAGGTGGTAAAGGCATTTTTCTGTTCCGGCGAGTAACCCAGCTGGAACTTCCGGATGATCTCGTCTTTCAGTTCACGCTCCTTGAAGTAGGCATATCCGATGGCTCTGCCCTCTGCGGTTTCATGCATCTGTTGCTGATAATAGTCATTGGCAACCTCATGAATTTTATACAGCAGTTCTTTCTCAGACTGTGCGGCTTTCTGCTCTTCAGACGGTTCAAAAACCGTTTCTTCAATTTCTATTCCGTACTTTTTTGCGGCGTGACGTAATGCTTCGGGATAGGTAAAACTTTCAATTTCCATGAGGAACGTGATGGCAGAACCGCCTTTGCCCGTAGAAAAATCTTTCCAGATCTGTTTACTGGGAGAAACGACAAAACTTGGCGTCTTTTCATCTTTAAAAGGGCTTAATCCTTTGAAATTGGAGCCGGCACGCTTCAGCTGCACATATTCACCAATTATTTCCTCTACTCGGATTGTAGAGAAAATACGGTCTATGGTAGCTTTTGAAATCATGGTGTAAAAGTAAGGAATTTAAGGAAAACAAACTACAACCGGCAGGCTTCAGATTCCCATGAGTCATATGCCAGCATAAAACACCTGACCGAGTAATTAAATTCGTATTTTTGACCCCATAAAACTTACCTGATTCAAAAAAGATGATGCACGTAGTTACCATGACCGACTGGGAGAAAGTTACCGAAGAAATCCTTCCGCAATTAGAACATAATATTTTGCTTCTGAAAGGGAATCTGGGTGCCGGCAAAACCACCTTCACGCAATTTCTCATCCGGAAGCTGGGCAGTACAGATGAGGCCACATCCCCTACCTATACCATTGTCAATCAATACAATTCGCCGGCGGGAGACATTTTTCATTTTGACCTGTACCGGCTGAAAAACACCGGTGAAGTACTGGATATCGGGATTGATGAATATCTGGATCGTGCAGCCCTGTGCATCATTGAATGGCCGGAGGTATATGAAACTGAATTAGAAGGCATTTCGCATCACGAAATGCGTATTGAAAATACCGGGGAAGGCCGGACTGTCTTTTTTAAATAAGACTTATCTTTGTATCATCATTTCAATTGCCAAAATCATTGATCAACTTACTTTAAAATGAGCAGCGGAAATATTTTTACACCCTTTCGGGAAGAAGATCTTCTTCCGTTGGAAGAGAAGCTGGAAATCCAGAAAAAAGAGCCCAAATTCACCATCGGGATTCCCAAAGAAACCTGTCTGGATGAACGGCGTACCTGCATTACACCAGATGCGGTACAGGTTCTGGTAAACCATGGACATGACATCATCATTGAGTCCGATACCGGAAAAGCCTCTTTCTTTACTGACCTGCAGTACGCTGAAGCGGGCGCACGCATTACCAAAGATCCCAAAGAAGCCTTCGGGCAGGATCTGGTCCTGAAAATAAACCCGCCTACAGAGGATGAAATTGACTATCTTAAAAACAATGCGCACCTTATTTCTGCACTCCAGATCAACCTGCGGAATCCGGAATATTTTAAAAAACTGGCCGTCAAAAAAATCAATGCCATTGCGTTTGAATTTATAGCTGACGAGTACAGACAACTACCTCTGGTAAGGCTCATCGGCGAAATTGCCGGCACCGCTTCCATATTGTACTCGGCGGAGTTGCTGGCCTTGTCCAACGGAAATATGCTGGGTGGCATCACTGGGGTGCGGCCTACCGAAGTGGTCATTATAGGCGCCGGAATCGTAGGTGAATTTGCTGTGAAAGCGGCACTGGGACTGGGAGCCAGTGTGAAAGTTTTTGATAATTCCCTCTCCAAACTCCGAAGACTTCACATGATGATTGACGGCCGCGTGCCCACATCCATCATAGACCCGAAGGAACTTACCAAAAGCCTGCGGCGTGCAGATGTACTCATAGGTGCATTGCCCAGAACCAGCATGGAACCCATTGTTACCGAAGAAATGGTGCAGATTATGAAGAAAGGAAGTGTCATCATAGACGTCACCGTAGATTATGGAAAAGTAGTTGAAACCACTGAAATCACTACCCTTTCTGATCCTTACCTCATCAAGCATGATGTGATTCACTGTGGACTGCCTAATCTTACGTCCAGAATTCCTCGCACTACCAGTAAAGCCATATCCAATTTTTTCCTGAGCTATTTACTGAGTTACGACAAAGAGGGCGGCATAGAAAATATGTTCATCCACAAAAACGAAATCAAACAAAGTCTGTATATGTATAAAGGCCGGCATACCAAAAAAATCATTTGTGATCTTTTCGGGTTGCCCTATCATGACATCAATCTTTTAATGTTTTAAATCTTGAGAAAACTAAAATTCTTCCTCATCGGTCTGGTACCGGGACTGATTATTGTATTTTTTATTCTGAACCAGAAAGGGGTAAGCTGCAGTGGTTACTTGCCCAACAGCCGGGTAATAGCCGAAACCCTATCCAAAAATTTCATTTATGCAGATGATTTTCAAAAAGACATGACCGCTGAAAACATCGATAAAAACTTTGTGCGGGACAGCATTGTCACTGCAGGCCATATAGATTTCAGCCGCAGTGAAGCTCAGAAAAAGCCCTGCCCGGACTATATCCTGGTGTACCCCAAGAAAAACCCGAGGTACGAAGTTCACTTTACCAAATGTAAGGATGCGGCGACATTTAACAGTCTGAAGAAACTCAGGTAGAACAACTCTTTTTTATCCGCTAAGGATGCGGGCAAAAAACGGTGGTAAACAATCTTTTTGTCAGTTCATCAGCATTCGGCTACGTTTACCGCGATGGCCAGTCCGCCTTCAGAAGTTTCCTTGAAGCGGTCGCTCATGCTCTGCGCCGTTTCCCACATGCTCTGAATAACTTCATCCAGTGTGACTCTTGCTTTCGCAGGATCTGATTCTATGGCAATATTGGCTGCAGTAATGGCTTTCATGGCGCCCATGGAATTTCTTTCAATACAAGGAATCTGTACAAGTCCGGCAATCGGGTCGCAGGTAAGTCCCAGGTGGTGTTCCATGGCTATTTCTGCAGCCATCAAAACCTGTCCCGGGGTTCCGCCCATAATCTCTGTAAGTCCAGCGGCGGCCATGGCTGATGATACACCGACTTCGGCCTGGCAACCACCCATGGCTGCAGAAATGGTGGCATTCTTTTTAAATAACGTGCCTATTTCGCCGGCCACGAGGATAAACCGAATGATGTCATCAAGGTTCCGGTGTTCTGTAAAAGCCTGGGAATACATCAGTACCGCAGGAATCACGCCGCTGGCACCATTGGTTGGTGCCGTAATAATGCGTCCGAAACTGGCATTTTCTTCATTTACGGCGAGCGCAAAACAGGAAACCCATTTATTGATATTGGTAAAAGTGCTTTCTGCTTCCATCACCATACGGTACCATTCTTCCTGATCCCGGTACAGTTTTCCGCCCAGAAGTTTTCTGTTCAGATCTGCTGCCCTGCGTGTCACCCGAAGTCCTCCGGGGAGAATCCCGTCTTTGTTAACTCCTTTATAAATACATTCTTTAATCTGATCCCAGATATACAATGCTTCCTTTTCGGTTTCTTCGCGGGGCCGCCACGATTGTTCATTCAGAAAAATAAGGTCTGAAATCCGCTCCAGATTCAGTTTGCGCATATACTCCAGCACATCCTTGCCACTATGACAGGGATACAGGGTCCGGATGCACACTTTTTCCATGGAATTTTCGTTCTGAGTGGCTATAAAACCGCCACCGATGGAGTAATAATCCTGCTCAAGTTCTGTTCCGTCGTTAAACACCGCCCGGAAAATCATCCCGTTCGGGTGAAAATCCAGATTTTTCTTCATATTGAGTACTAGGTGCTTGCCATACACAAATGGAACAAGTTTCTCGCCCCCCAGCATCAACTGATTATTGACTTTAATATGCTCTATTTTACTGTCAATCTGTGTGGTATCAATAGTTTTAAAATTCTCACCGGAAAGTCCCAACATGCCGGCAATATCGGTTCCGTGTCCGATACCGGTTTTGGCCAGTGAACCGAAGAATTCTACAAAAACTTCCCGGACATCCTGAAGATTGTGATGGGTGCGAATCTGGATAAGAAAATTTTCTGCGGCATTCCAGGGACCCATGGTGTGGGAGCTGGAAGGGCCAATACCTACTTTTATAATTTCAAAAACAGAAATAGACTGCATATGGATTATTTGAAAGACAAAGATAATGGTTTACAACGGATAAAAAATGAATTTTAAATGAAGAAAATCGTCAACTGTACAGAATGTCTGCTTAATTTTTCTCCGGCGTACCGGTCTGTTGTTCAGGCTGAAAAACTTTTTCCAGAATCAGCGAAACTTCTTTATGCCGGGTAGCGGGAAACAGGTGCGAACCACCTTTTATAATATAGTCCGGTCTGGAATTGGCCACCGGAAAAACCATATCGCGGTCTGCAAGAATCTGAATAACTCCGGGAATTTCTGTTCCGTTCCACTCTACCACCTGAGCAATGCTCCATTTCAGATAATACGGATGCCGTACATTAAAATACTGCAGAATTTTAGTGTTTTTTTCGGTAAAGAATTTTCGCAGATAGCTGTACGCAGACATGGTACGCTGTGTATAAAAAGCGGCCGGCATCAGTTTGGGAATTCGGGTAAGGCGACCCAGTTTCAGCATGCGTGATTTTTCTTTCGCCGATTTTATGCTTCCTAAAATCACGACTTTCTCTGCCGGTTTCAGCTGATGAATTTCCTGCACAATGATTCCGCCAAATGAATAGCCCATTAAATAAAAGGGTTCGGAGTCATCTATAAAAGATGCCATTCTTTGTACATAAGCAGAAAAAGGCTCCTCTATTTCAGGAATCAGCCACTCCAGAAAAACTATTTCCAGATGCTCCGGAAAGCTGAGGCGTTCCAGTACTTTGAAGTCTGCTCCCAGACCACTGACGATGTACAGTTTCTTTTTCGTCATCCTGCAAAATTAAGAATCGGTTTTAAAATATGGCCTCTATTTGTAAAATAACATGCATCCGGGATGATCCATTTTAACCGTTTTTCTTTCCTGATATTGATGGAATTTGCTTTGTAATGTAAATACAAAATCAAAAATCAACATTAAAGTACTGATAAAAATGAAGTCATCACCTTTAACTAAAAAAGAGCAGAAAATCTGCTCTTGTATCACTTGTAAAAAGTGTAAAAATTAGTTAGCGGTCAGTTTCACCTGTATGTCCATCTGATCCTTGATCAGATAATCTCTGATGGATGACTTGTAGAATGCTTTATAATCTTGTCTGTTCAGCGAGAACTTGGCAGATTCAAACTCTACAAAACGGTCATTGGTCCGGATTTTTGCAGGGAAAGAAATGGTTTTTCTTTTTCCTTTTATGGTTAAATTACCATATACCAGATAGTTATACTCCAGGTTTTTTGAAGGAAGGATTTTTGTGATGACAAACTTCGCCACAGGAAATTTCTTTACTTCAAAGAAATCTGTACTGCGCAGGTGGTTGGTCAGTTTTACCTGATCTTCACCGGTTAAATCGGTATTGGTAAGGCTTCTCATATCAATAGTAAAATCGCCACCCACCAGTAATTTATCTTTGAATATAAATTTACCGTTTTTCAGCTTTACGAATCCGGAATGTGTGGTCGCTTCGCTCTTCACTACCTTATAACCCCACCATCTGATGTCTGAAGTCTTCACCTTTGAAATTTGTACACCTTTGGTTTTTGTTTTCTGTGCCAGTAAGAAAACACTGCACAGCATTAACGTCAGTAAAAATAATTTTTTCATTTAATCTTTTTTATCAATTAACAAATATAACAATTCTCCTTAATAATTCGGAACCTATTTGCGTCCGCACCTATTTATTTTTTGAAATTCACCCTCTTATTCTGCTGTTCTCATCAGGATTTTTAGAGTTGGTGAATATATCCATTTTTTTTGAACCGGAGAAAAAGCCAAAAAAAACTTCAACCGTTTGATTGAAGTTTTTACATTATGTTAAATCAAAAAATATTAATTCTCCGAAAAAGCGGCATAATAAGCGGCACCCGCAAGAATCATTTTTTTATTCAGCAGCATATAAATCGGGATATCACGCAGTACGCGCTCCATTTTATCGCTGATCATAAATTTCTGGTATAATCTTTCCTTATCGATATACTCTTTCAGCAGCAGCGGCAATTCGCCACCCAGCAACAAACCACCGGTAGCCTTCAGTTTCAGGACAAGACTATTGGCTTCGCGGGCCAGAAATTCCAGATAGGTATTGAGGGCTATGGTACTGATTTGTTCTTGATCTTCCATGGCAGACTCGTAAATCACGGTAGAAAAATCGCGGCCTGCTTTCAGTCTTTCAATCAGTCTTTCGGACTGCGGATGTCTCTTTTCGTCTCTCAGAAACCGGAAGATATTGAAAAGACCATTTTTGGACAATACATTTTCCCAGCTCACAATTCCGTAGATCTTATTGAGAAACTGATAAAATTCCACTTCTACAGTGGTGCGTGGTGAGAATTCAGAATGCCCGCCTTCTGTTGCAAACGGTCTCAGGAATTTCCCGTCATAAAACAAACCAGCCTCTCCCAATCCGCTGCCGGGAGCCAGAATGGCCACATTACCGGTCGTTCTGTTCTCGGATTCGTAAATGGTGAGTAAATCCTTGTCGGTAACATCTGCAAGTCCGTATGCCATAGCTTCCAGATCATTCAGCAGGAAAATATCTGAAACACCGGTACCCGCCGCAATTTCTGCTTTGTCCAGAATCCATGGTAAACGAATGGATATTCCCTGGTCGTGAATTACGGGCCCGGGAACAGCTACCGCAATACGATTGATTTCTGAAAGTTGATGCTCCTCCACAAATAATTTTACAATGTCTGAAAAAGATGCAAATGCGGTGGTTTCATACGATTTTTCTACAGTACTTTCTGCCTTTTCTCCTGAAACGGTGTAGAATGCCAAAACGGTTTCTGCCTCACGAACGTCAGCAGAAATGATGGAAATATTTTGATTACTGTCCTTCCGGACACCGGGAAGAAACAGCGGAAATTTTGCGTTGCTGACCATAGTAGGGTATTTCAACCAAAGATAAAAATGTTTCGTAAAATAAAAAAACCTTTTCATAAAAAATAATGAAAAGGTTCTGTTTATCGCCTGGCAAAAATTATTTACCCAGCGGAATGTTGTAAGAGGCTCCTACACCTATGGAACCTGCATTGTAGCTTTGATTTCCGATATTCCCGGTATCTCCTGTAAATACTTTCTGATACTGCAGGAAGAAATTCCAGTCATTATTATGGTATCCTATTTCGGGTTTGATATAGAAACCGCCATCTGGTCTCTGCGTTTCTGCCGCATCGTTTGACGCAACTTCATCATCTCCAACAATAAAACCGTAACCTAAGTCTGTTCCGAAATAGAATCCGGTATCACGCGGATAGATTCTGATTAGCGCTGCTGCAGGCACCACGCCAAAATCGTTATTATTCAGTCCGTCATTTTCTCTTGCAAAATAATGGGTATAACCCGTCGCAATACCTAAACCAAAACCTGGAGTCACCAGATTCTGATATGCTACATCCAGCCCGAGTGACCATGCCGCATTTTCTGCCGGCACTGCAAGACCTACTGCACCGCCAATTTTAATCATATTGGTCATCTGCGGATTGTCATACTTAGGCTGTGGCTGCTCTTGTGCAAAGAGCATCCCTGATGCTAAAATTCCTAAACTAAGGGCTGTTGTTTTAATCGCTTTCATAATGTTGAATTTTAATGTATGTTGTTTTAAATTTTACTGACTGATAAGGTGTAAAAACTGTGCCATATTCTATCTGACATTTACCATTTGGCGCATAGAAATTCACAACTATATCTGATTATCAATCATTTAAAATATCATTAATTTAAACAATCATTTAAATTCTATAAATAAATCAAGGAATTATGAAAAAACAAAAAAGCCATTTCCTGCTGAAAATGGCTTTACTTAGATTTGGTTGCTGAACGAAACTAACTCAGACCAAAGATATTTCCATCCTTGTCAATATCCATTCCTTCGGATGCAGGCACAGCGGGAAGCCCCGGCATCCGCATCATGTCTCCCAATACCGGAATGATGAAGCCGGCACCGGCGGCAAATTCAAATTCGCGCACATTGATTTCAAAACCGGTGGGTCTTCCTATTTTCTTTTCATTATCTGAAAGCGATTTTTGGGTCTTGGCCATGCACACCGGCAGTTTATCCAGTCCCAAATCATAAATAACCTTCAGGTCTGATTTTGCTTTTGCCGAAAACACCACACCATCTGCACCATACATTTCCCGGGCAATTTTTTCTATTTTGTCTTCCACTCTTGCATTAACATCATACAGCGGCTGGAAATCATTGCCATAATTTTCGGCAGCGTTTACTACCTCGGCAGCCAGTTCCTTCATGCCTTCGCCTCCCATAGTAAACTCATCTGCCAGAATGGCTTTTACACCAAGTTTCTCACACTCTGCTTTGATGAAATTGATTTCTTCTTCAGAATCTGTTGCAAAATGGTTAATGGCCACCACCGGTTTCAACTGAAGTTTCAAATAGTTTTCAATATGTTTTTTCAGGTTTTCAATCCCTTTGGTCACCGCTTCGTAGTTCGGGTTTTCATACTCCCCTTTTTTGGCACCACCATGGTAGCGCATGGCACGCACCGTAGTCACAATCACCATGGCTGCAGGCTTAAATCCTGCGTAATGACATTTGATGTGGAGGAACTTTTCTGCACCCAGATCCGCCCCGAAACCAGCCTCAGTCACCACATAATCGCAGAGCGACATCCCGGTTTTGGTTGCAATAATCGTGTTCGTGCCCTGAGCAATATTGGCAAAAGGCCCGCCGTGCAAGATGGCCGGATTCCCTTCCAGGGTTTGTACCAGGTTAGGCTTTACGGCGTCCTTCAGTAAAATGGCCATAGCCGCCTCGGCCTTCAGGTCTCTGGCGTATACCGGTTTTTTGTCCATGGTATAGCCTATAAAAATATTACCCAGACGTGTTTTAAGGTCTTCAAAGTTTTCACTCATGCACAGAATGGCCATAACTTCTGAAGCCGGCGTAATGTTGAAACCGTCTTCACGGGGAATACCATTGGCGGTACCGCCCAGACCTACCACAATTTTGCGAAGGGCACGGTCGTTCATATCCATCACCCGTTTCCATACGATGGTTCTGGGATCTATATTGAGCGAATGTTTTTTATTCTGAAGATTATTGTCAATGAGTGCGGCCAAAAGATTATTCGCTTTCTCTATTGCGCCGAAATCACCCGTAAAATGCAGATTGATATCCACCATGGGAATTACCTGCGCATAGCCGCCGCCGGCAGCACCTCCCTTAATGCCGAAAACAGGCCCCAAAGAAGGCTCGCGCAATACCGCAATTGCCTTTTTCCCAATTTTATTGAGACCGTCGCAAAGTCCTACGGATACGGTCGTTTTTCCTTCTCCGGCCGGTGTAGGATTAATGGCTGACACCAGAATGAGCCTGGATTTTTTCACTTTTTCTTCGTCAATATACTTCAGAGGAATCTTGGCCTTGTATTTCCCGTAGTATTCCAGATCATCTTCTTCAATGTTAATTTTTCCGGCAATGTTTCTGATGTGCTGAATGTCCGCATTTTGTGCGATTTCTAAATCGGTAGGAAAACTCATAATTGTATAATATTTTTATTAATTCCGTATTGGTTCCTAGCAAATTTAGCCAAATATCTTCACATTTCACGTATAATTTATATCATATAAATGATCTGATATTTTGTACTCAGGCAAAAATATAGTCCTGCGGTTTCATATAATATTGAGCATTGCGAACCAGAGCAGCCTCCTTGTCGCGCCGAAGCAAAAGCCCTCTCATATTGGGCTTCCCCGCCCACAGCCGTTTCATGGAAATGATTTCGGAGGCTATTCTATCCAGATTTTTAGCCTTTACCCACTGTACGATATTTTTCATTTCAGTACGGGTAGCACCGGTGAGACTGGCACCCCGGTTATACACCAGGGAGAGCAGCGCTCCCTGAGCATCGGGTGGCAGCAGTTCGATTCCGGGATAAGCTTTTGCGGCTGTTCTGGCATAGACCGGCACAGAAGCGGTATAAAACACCTCCAATGCATCCTCATACGGAATCTCAACAGATTTTACAGAAGCACTCAGTGCATTCCGGGCCGGCTCTCCTTTCTTCCCTACGGCCGGTTTCAGCTTATTGAACCGTGCATCGCCCAGGAGTGCCCGCCAGTCTCTTTCGAACTGCGCCGGGGTGGTATAGCCCAGATCATAACCTATTCCGATGGTAATTCCGCTGGAACCGTGCGGCCATGTGGGAAATTTATACCTGGAATTGTACATGGCTTTTGATGAAATTTCACTTTCGAGCACCAGCTGGAGTGAGTTTTTAGACACAATCATACTGGCTCCTTTAGGAAGCGGCGGAATTCGTTCATCCACAAACATTTCAATGCGCGTGGTGGTATTGACACCAAAGATGCCGTCTACATCTCGCCCTGTGAATCCAAGTTTCTTCTGGATATTCATTTTTCGCTGTTGCAAATTTGAGGACGAACCGGAAGTTCCAAGTAATTTTTCAAGTTCCGAAACGGTGGCAACATCGTATAAGCCGGTTTGCGGCAGGGATAATTTAGACTGAATCATTTTGATTCTGGTCTGCAAAGGATTTGAAGGCATGGTATTCGTTTTTTGGGTTAATTTTTTAATCTGAAAAAGCATTATGTACTGACCATGAAGCTTTTACATAGTAAAATTACGTAATATCAGCCATTGCAGAGCAGGAAAATCACCCTTTTTCAAAAAAAAATCCCGGAAACAACTGTCCGGGGAGGTGGTGATGTGCAAACGGTATTATTTCACAAGGCCTTTCTGCTGTTTTTTCTTCGCTTGTTTTTCCTCATATTTCTTTACAATATAACCGATGGCAATTGGAGCCACCCACATCAGAATTCTTCTTAAAAGCGTTGCATTCATAATATTTTGATTTTTTCATTTAATTACAATTAGTACGCCAAAACTATGATTTAAATCATCTGTTTCATTCACAAATCTTTACTAAATTTGAGAATAAATTCGTTCATGAAATATTCCTGGTTAATGATCTTGCAATTTTCCGAAGTATACATGGACGAATTTTCTATGATTCTGTACAAAAAGTTTCTGCGAAAACCTACCTGATTTTAAACATCATACCACAACAAAAATAGAGATTTCTGTATGGGAGTCTCTGCAACAACTATGTTCAATTTTAAAATCAGAAAACTGATGTTACCCAATAAAAACAGCTGGGCAGAGCCCTACAAAATAAAAATGGTGGAACTCCTGAAGATGACCACCGCAGAGCAAAGAAAAAAGGCTTTGGAAGACGCAGGCTATAATACCTTCTTACTCAAATCTGAAGATGTCTATATTGATTTGTTAACAGACAGTGGCACCAGTGCCATGAGTGACGAACAGTGGAGCGGCATGATGCTGGGAGACGAGGCCTACGCAGGAAGTAAAAATTACTATAATCTGGAAAAAACGGTGCAGGACATCTATGGATATAAGTATCTGGTTCCAACCCACCAGGGACGCGGAGCAGAAAACATTCTCTCTCAGGTAATGATTAAACCGGGAGATATTGTGCCCGGCAATATGTACTTTACCACCACCAGACTGCATCAGGAACTGGCGGGCGGGGACTTTCATGACGTGATTGTTGATGAAGCCCATGATTCTGCTTCAGCATATCCGTTTAAAGGAAATATAGATCTGAATAAAGTGGAAAAGCTGGTTCAGGAATATGGCGCAGCGCGCATTCCCTATATCTGCGTGGCCGTGACCGTGAATCTGGCAGGCGGGCAGCCGGTGAGCATGGCAAACCTGAAGGAACTGCGCGCATATACACAGGAAAAAGGCATCAAAATAATGCTGGACATGACCCGCATTGCGGAGAATGCCTATTTTATTCAGCAAAAAGAAGAAGGCTACCGGCTGAAAACCATAGCAGAAATTGTAAACGAAATCTGCAGCTATACGGACGGCGGAACCTTCAGCGGGAAAAAGGATGCCCTGGTGAACATCGGTGGTTTTCTGGCGTTGAATGACTGGGATGTCTTTGAGGAAGCCCGGAATATGGTGGTGGTGTACGAAGGGCTGCACACCTATGGCGGTCTGGCCGGGAGAGATATGGAAGCCATGGCCATCGGAATCCGTGAGAGTGTGCAGGATGCGCACATGAAAGCACGAATAGGTCAGGTGCTGTATCTGGGCGAACAGATGGAAGCCTTTGGGATCCCCATTGTGAAACCCATTGGCGGACACGGAATTTTTGTTGATGCAAAGCAGTTTTTGCCACACATTCCTCAGGATGACTTCCCTGCCCAGACCCTGGCGGCAGAAATTTATCTGGATGCGGGGATCCGGACCATGGAACGAGGAATTGTTTCTGCCGGAAGAAAGGCCAATGGTGAGAATTACTATCCGAACCTGGAACTGGTGCGGTTTACCATTCCAAGGCGTGTATATACGCAGGCGCACATGGACGTCATTGCCGAATCCACTGCCCGGGTTTATGAAAGAAGAAAAGAAATCAAAGGTCTGAAAATGGTCTACGAACCGAAGTATTTACGGTTCTTTCAGGCGAGATTCCAGCCGTTATAACCGCATTTCGTCATCGATCCCTCCGCTTTTTGCAGAGGGATTTTTATCTTCAAGCAGCGAATGCTGATAATTCTGAGCAGCTGTACTCAGTTTCCAGGCGATACGTTTCCGCAGACGCCGCGGCCGGTGAACAGTGATGCTTTCTCCGAAACCCAGAATCAACTACTGGAAATCACAAAACCTTCTGCTACGATGATGCGTTTTACCTGAAAGATTTGACACCGGTGCCGGCAGCAGAACACATAACAAAAAAACCACCGGAAATTCGGTGGTTTCATTATAATAAGGTCTGTTGCTTAGAATCCTTCCGGCTTCTCGTCAGTTGGGTTTTCACCTTCATTCAGGGGTTTGAAGGTATCTTCACCCGCCGGTCTTTCGTTGGTTCTGCCGCTGTGGTGAGGACGGTTGTTTCCGCCTGGTCTGCGGTCGCCACCCTCTCTTCCTTCACCTCTTGGCGGACGGTTTTCACGGTTTTCACGCTGTTCTCCATCCTTTCCTTCCGGTCTCGGAGGTCTTGGCAGCAATACCTTTCTGGAAAGTTTCATTTTCTTGCGGTCATCATAACCCATGAATTTCACTTCCACTTCATCACCTTCTGCATAAGGCACTTTGTCCAGTCTTCTCCATTCTATTTCGGAAATATGAAGCAGACCTTCAGTACCTTTGGCAATGGCCACGAAGGCTCCGAAATCCATCACTTTCACCACTTTACCATTATACACCTCGCCCACTACAGGAACAAAGGTAATTTCGTTAATGGCTGCAATAGTTGCGTTGATGTTTTCGCGGCTTACGCCGGAGATTTCAATTCTTCCGATTTCACCAATTTCCTCAATGGCAATCACAGTATCAAAATCTTTTTGCATTTGCTGAATAATCTTACCACCAGGTCCGATTACGGCACCAATGAAGTCCTTCGGAATTTCCAGAATTTCCATTTTCGGAGCGTGAGGTTTCACATCTGTTCTCGGTGTGTCTATGGTTTTCATGATTTCATTCAGGATATGCAGACGTCCGTCTTTTGCCTGATTCAGCGCTGTGGTCAGGATATCCATGGTAAGGCCCTGGATTTTAATATCCATCTGGCAGGCCGTAATTCCGTCTGCTGTTCCGGTTACTTTGAAATCCATATCTCCCAGGTGATCCTCATCACCTAAAATATCTGAAAGTACGGTGAATTTTCCGGATTTCGGATCGGTAATCAGACCCATTGCAATCCCGGAAACCGGCTTTTTAATTTGTACTCCGGCATCCATCAGCGCCAGCGTACCGGCACAAACGGTAGCCATAGAAGAAGATCCGTTGGATTCCAGAATATCAGAAACAATACGTACGGTATACGGATTCTCGGCAGGAATCATATTCTCCAGCGCTCTTTGCGCCAGGTTTCCATGACCCACTTCTCTTCTGGAAGTACCTCTGAGTGGTCTTGCCTCTCCTGTGGAGAATGGCGGGAAGTTATAGTGCAGGAAGAATTTCTGATCATGCTGTGAAGCTACAGAATCTACCATATTGGCATCTTTAATGGAACCCAGGGTTACAGCAGTTAGCGACTGCGTTTCTCCTCTGGTGAAAATTGCGGAACCGTGTGCGCCCGGCAGATAATCAATTTCGCTCCAAATCGGGCGGATTGTTTCCGGGTCCCGGCCATCCAGACGGATTTTGTCATTCAGAATCATCTGACGCATCGCTTCTTTTTCTACGTCATGATAGTAAATTTTGGCAAAAGGCTCTACTTCTGCTCTTTCTTCTTCAGAATATTGTGCAAGGAATTCCTCCAGTACTGCTGCAAAATTCTCGTGTCTTTCTTCTTTTGCAGAAGGCGTTCTGGCTACTGAATATACTTTATCATATGTTTCTTTCCATACTTTCTCCCGAATTTCTTCGTTGTGAACCTCATGGCTGTATTCTCTTTTTGGTAAAGATTTCCCTACTCTTTCTGCCAGTCTTTCCTGCGCTGCAATCTGAACCTTAATTTCATCATGCGCATACTGAATGGCTTCAATCATTTCCTGCTCAGAAATCTCGTCCATAATTCCTTCTACCATTACAATGGAGTCTTTGGTAGCTCCCACCATGATATCCAGATCTGCCTTTTTCAGGTTTTCAAAACTTGGGTTTACAGACAACTGTCCGTCTATTCTTACCACTCTTACCTCAGACATAGGCCCGTTGAACGGGATATCTGTAAGAGCGATGGCTGCAGATGCTGCGAGACCGGCCAGATCTTCCGGCATGGCTTCTTTGTCATAAGAAATCAGGGCAATCATCACCTGAACCTCGGCATGGAAATCTTCCGGGAACAGTGGACGCAATACGCGGTCTACCAGTCTCATGGTCAGAATTTCCTCGTCTGAAGGTCTTGCTTCTCTTCGGAAAAAGTTTCCGGGGATTTTACCACCGGCATAGAATTTTTCTCTGTAATCTACGGTAAGCGGAAGGAAATCCACTCCCGGGCTGGCTTCTTTATTGGCCACCACCGTTGCCAAAAGCATGGTGCCGCCACATTTTACCACTACAGAACCGTTGGCTTGTTTCGCCAGACGTCCTGTCTCTATGGAGATTTCTCTCCCGTCTTTTAATTGAAATTTTTCAATAATTGCTTCCGGAGCATTCATAAAATTGTTTCGTCTTGGGCACTCCGTATTGAGTGCGGTTAATATTTAATCTCTTTAAATTTTCGTGGGCAAAGATACGTTTTTTTGTTGGTTCACGATTTATTTAAAGGAAAACGTAACTTTCTGCTCTTCATTCTGACTGATATTTAAAGATTTTGCCATGCAACTGATCCTGAAAATTGAATATGCTGCTTTTTTACTGCTGGGCATCATGGCCTTTGCACAAACCGGTCTCTCCTGGTGGTGGTTTGCGGGACTGTTTTTTCTGCCCGATGTTTCAATGCTGGGATATCTGGCGGGGCCCAAAGCCGGAAGCTATTTTTACAATCTGTTTCACCATTTCGGCATCGCAGTGCTCTGTTATGCAGCCGGCATGTATTCCGGAATGCTGCATCTGGAAGTTGCGGGAATCATTCTCTTTTCGCACGCTGCATTCGACCGGATTATGGGATACGGACTTAAATATCCGGATCATTTCAAGCATACCCATTTAGGCAAAATCGGCAAGTAATCAGTCTCTGATTTTTTTGCTGATGACGTAACCCAGTTTCCATTCCAGATAATTAGCCCGGTGGAAATCAAAAGCATTGATCCCGAATGAAGCAAACATCCGGTTATTGAATTCATACTGAATCCCAACCCTCTGGAAAAAACGGAATTCATCATACTGGCGGGTCTTTTTAAAGGGATAATAACCTGCCTGAACATTTACGTGAAGATTATTGATGCTCAGCCTGTAAGAGGGCAACACACTGAGTAACAGGTGGGTGTTTTCAAATCTTTTTCTTTTACTTACCACCGACCCGTCCACAAATAAATCATAATTATAGCTGTCATCATACGTAATTCCCACGCCAAGACCTGCAGACGATTTATAACTGATTTTACGCATATACAATCCTTCCATTCCGGTAATGGTAAAGTTAAATCCATCATAAGGATCTGCAAGCAACTCGCGGTTTACTCCGCGGTAGAAGACATTCTTTCTGCCGTAAAAAGCAGACAGTTCTATTTTATCAGCTTTCTCGAATGGCAGATTCCGGCTGGAAATTTTATGCACGGGTGCAAACCCCTCCGGATGATAGGTCAGAGATAACTGCGGGGCAAGCACATTCAGTCCTTTGTTGGGTGTTTTCATGGCACCATTGGACAAGTGATTAAATGAAAGTCCCAGTCCCAGATCAAACTTATCTGCCAATTTATATTTGAAAGCACTTCCTACACCAATGTACATATTGGTTTTGGTGCCCAGCGTGGGATTCGGATTCATTTCCATGTGATAGGGATTTCCGCCGATGGCAATACCGAAACTCACCCAGTAATCCCACTTCAGTTTTTCCCAGCTTCTGGCCGTCGTATTAAAGGTTCCGTACACAGCCAGCGGTCTGGCAATATCCCGGTCTGCGTGCAGATCTGCAGCAAAAACGCCCAGTCCGAAACTTGGATTGCCAAAAACCTGTTCCCACTCGCGGCTCCCGTCGGTCTGATATCGGGCACTGATATGATATCCGGTGTATTGTTTGGGGGTCTCCAGTTCCAAAAGGTAAAAATTGGTTGGTAAAATTTTTCCATGCTCCAGTGCGGCAGAAAAAATAATATCCGCATTGCGGATACTGTCTGAATGCTGGGCAACCACGGATTCCATTCCTGTCCATGTCAGCAGAATGAATGCGGTTTTCTGAATCAGTCGGCCTGAGGATTTTAATATATAGGACACTTCAATTTTTTAAGTTCACAAAAACTGGCGAAGCACAAAAATAGAAATACTTAGCGGAAAACAAAATATCCCGCGCATGCGAAGTATAAAAAATCAGGATTGTAGTGCTGCAGGAATAACCAAAAAGGCAACACCCTGCGGTGCTGCCTTAAAATTTCTGTAGTGGAAAAGAATTATTTTCTTAAACCCAGTTCAGCAATAATTGCTCTGTATCTTGCAATATCTTTTTTCTTAAGATAATCCAGTAAGCTTTTTCTTTTACCTACCAGTCTTACAAGAGATCTTTCTGTATTGTAATCTTTGTGATTCGCCTTCAGGTGGCTTGTAAGGTGGTTAATTCTAAAGGTAAACAATGCAATTTGACCTTCTGCAGAACCTGTGTTT
Source organism: Chryseobacterium sp. MFBS3-17 (assembly GCF_020687745.1). Classification (GTDB taxonomy): domain Bacteria; phylum Bacteroidota; class Bacteroidia; order Flavobacteriales; family Weeksellaceae; genus Marnyiella. The sequence continues at coordinate 68,297 of NZ_JAJEWK010000012.1, read as the reverse complement.
TCTGCTTTTCCTCCGTGCTTAGCGAAGATTTCTGCTTTTTTCTCTGATGTTAAGTACATGCAAATATTATTTAATGATTATTATGTAACGAGGTGCAAAAGTACAACAATTTTATGAACCAGCAAGTGCCGTGCTCCTCTTTAGTTGCAATACGGCTTGTAATTATGTTAAAATTTTCTTAAATTTTGCATTAAAATTGCTTTTAAAGACTGTATCTTTGCCCATAATTAACAAATGCTGACTAAAAACGTTCATTTTCTCGCCGGTTTTCTGCTTCTGGTTCTGTGTTTTCAGAATCTGGAAGCGCAAATTCTGGTCCAAAACGATGAGCAGAACAGCAGGGAAAAAATATCCCGGAACGTAGTCTATTTTGCTCCTGAAATTTTTCCTCCCGTAGAAGAAATCCGTTCAGCCACCTATGATGCGTTTTTTTCTGCCGTAACAGACCGTTTTGCAAACGCAAAAAACAGTCGTATGGTACGGGTAGATATGCCGGTAACTTATCAGGATACCGATGCAGAAGTCATCCGTGAAATATGCCTGAACAATGATGCGTCCCATGCGGTAATACCGAAGGTCAGGTTTTTCAAGGTCGGACTGGGTCAGTTTGTGTTTTCCAGCCAGGTGATTGTGAGCATGAAATTATACGATGCCCGGGGAGTTCTCATAGCCGAAAACAAGTATGACACGTTCAGGAAAAACGCCAGAATACTTGGTTCTGCCCAAAATTCCATTAAAAAAGGCACTGATGGCGTTATGAAGCTGATGTCTAAAGATTTGAAAAGGGCCAGAAAAACAAATTAACCTGTTGCAAAGCCCTAAAAGCTGCCTGCTTCTTAGGTTATCCAATAATTTCAGCTATTTTTGCACCATAAAACCTGTGTTGTGGATACGGAAGAACTATTAATAAACCCTGCTGATATTGCTGAAAAACTGAGCGAACTCCGCGCAGATGAACGGCTGCTGGAGTTTCTGAAAGTTCCCAAAGCGTATAAATCTGCCGTTTTCACCCACCTGGATCCCGATTTTCAGGAAGAAACGATTCGCAGCATCGGCAATGAAGAGGTCTCCAACATTCTGAACGGAATGACTCCTGATGACCGAACCCTCCTGTTCGAGGATTTTCCGGATGAGCTCATCAAACACTCCATTAACCTGCTCAATCCGCAGGAACGGAGAATTGCACTGAAACTGCTGGGGTATCATGAGAACAGCATTGCCAGAATGATGACCCCCTACTACATTCAGATCAGAAAAGAATGGACGGTAAAAAAATGTTTTGAACAGATTAAAAAAGTCGGGAAAAAGGTAGAAACCCTGAACTATCTGTATGTGGTAGATGAACGGAATCATCTGATTGATGACCTGGACATCCGAAACCTCCTGCTGGCCGATGAGAACCAACTGGTCTCAGAACTCACAGACAATCATTATGTAGCCATACAAACCACCACCAGCAAGGAAGATGCGGTACAATATTTTGAAAAATATGACCGGAACGCACTGCCCATCATCACAGAAGCGGGGGTTTTGGTAGGCATTGTAACCATAGATGACATTCTGGATCAGATTGAACTTCAGAACACGGAGGACATTCAGAAATTCGGGGGTATGGAAGCGCTGGACGAGCCTTATATCCAGACCCACTGGTTTGAGATGATTAAAAAACGGGCGTTCTGGCTGGTCGTTCTGTTTTTCCTGCAGCTGATTACTGCTTCAGTAATGGGTTTTTATGAAAATGAAATAGAAAAAGCGGTAATGCTTGCCCTTTTTATCCCCCTTATTATATCCAGCGGCGGAAACTCCGGTTCACAGGCGGCTACCTTAATTATCCGCGCCATGGCTTTGCAGGAAATCACCCTGAAGGACTGGTGGAAAGTCATGCGAAAGGAACTGGTTACCGGCCTGTTTCTGGGTTCATTGCTGGGCATACTCGGGTTTTTACGGATTTTGATCTGGCATAAGCTGGGATGGTTCGATTATGGCGCATACTGGATATTTGTGGGCATCAGCGTGGGAATTTCTCTGGCGATGATTGTGGTTTGGGGTACCCTTTCCGGCTCCATGGTTCCGTTTCTGCTCAAAAAATTCAATCTGGATCCTGCCACCTCATCAGCCCCGTTTGTCGCCACTCTGGTAGATGTCACCGGACTCATCATCTATTTTTCTATTGCCGGTTTATTTCTGGCGGGTAAAATACTGTAACTGTTTATGACCATTGTTTCACTGGTTCCGTCCATCACCAAAACGCTCTTTGATTTCGGGCTGAGTGCAAAGGAAATTGCCGGCAGGACCAAATTTTGCATCCACCCTGCTCCAGCGGTACATCAGATTCCGGTGATAGGCGGCACCAAGAACATCCATATTGAAAAGATAAAAGCGCTGAAACCGGACCTTATCATTGCCAATAAAGAAGAAAATGTAAAGGAACAGGCAGAAGCACTTATGAAGGATTTCAAGGTGTGGGTCACCGACATTAAAAATATGGAAGACAACCGACAGTTCATCACTGATCTGGGAAGCGTGCTGGGTAAAGAAAACCGGGCCGCTGAATTCAACAGTGAACTGGATGCCATCTTTGAGCAACCCTCAGTGTTGCCAGGCAAAAAAGCAGCTTACCTCATCTGGCAAAACCCATTGATGACCATAGGGGGTGACACGTTTATCCATGATATTCTGGTAAGAACCGGTTTTGAAAATATCTTCGGACACCGGACGCGCTATCCGGAAATTGGAGTGCAGGAACTGGCAGGCGCCGAGTATATTCTGCTTTCCACAGAACCGTATCCGTTCCGGGATCAGCATGTAAAAGAATTCGGTAAAAAGTTTCCGGAATCAAAGATTACCCTGGCAGACGGCGAAGCTTTTTCATGGTTTGGCACCCACCTACTGCAGTGCAAATCCACATACAACACCCTGAGGAATCTCTGAGAACATCAGATTATTTCAGCAACCTTGCCACAAAGCCATTCCAGCATTTCGCGATCTTCCGGCGTAAAAGGATCGGGCGTGTGCGAATCTATATCAATCTGACCCACATTTATGCCGTCTTTGAATATAGGAACCACAATTTCAGCCTTGGTTTCCAGTGAGCACGCCAGATAATTATCCTGAGCGTGAACATCCGGCACCACAAATGTTTCGCCAGACACGGCTACCTGCCCGCAGATTCCTTTTCCGTAGGGAATGATGGTATGATCCGTTTCGGCACCCACATAAGGACCGAGAATCAGCTCATCCTTGACCCCGTTTTTAAAATAAAATCCGGTCCAGTTGAAATATTCAATCTCCTGATCCAGCAAGGTACAGATTTTCTGCAGTTTTTCTGTGGGATTCATTGCAGGGCTTTCCAGAATGGTCGCGAGTCTTCTTTTTATTTCGGACATGATATTAATTTCAGGTAAATTCTTTCAGTTCTACTTCGTTTTTATAGCCGAACATTCCTCTTTCCTTAATGAGTTCTGCCACCCCGTCCGGGATTTGCTCTTCCCAGCCACTTTCGTTATGGGTAATTTTTCTCAGGATTTCCCGCGAGTAGATTTCGGCGTATTCCGGATTGTAGGAATCAATATCTTTTATTCTGTTATTCAGTTTAAAGAATTTATACAGATCCTTCAGGTGATCCGTTACCTTCAGGTTTTTGGCCGTAAGTATATCTCCGGTTTCTGGATCTTTGTAGGGATAAAGATAAACCGTGGTATCATTCCGGAAAAACTTCCCGAATGCCTCCAGAATTCCACCGGAAAGATCTTTATAGTATTTTTCATCAAATACCATGAGCAGATTATTCACCCCCATGGCAATACCGATGTTCTGCCCGGTATAGCCGGCAAAATAATCGATCAGACGATAATATTCTGAGAAATTGGAAATGATGACGGTGTATCCCAGATTGGCCAGGACATCTACCCGGTCCAGGAAGTCCCGTTCGTCTATATCCCCGTCGCCCTTCAGGTTAGAAATAGTAATTTCAAAAAGTACCTCTGTATCTTTTTCGCTGCACTGATTGTCATTCATAAACAGTTTCAGTCCGCTTTCAAACATATCGATGTTCACCTTGGTCACCGGTCTGAAGCTGCCCCGCACCGCAAAGATATTCTTTTTGTACAGCATATCTGCCGGCAGCATATTTTTCCCGCCCGGTGTAAAGATCACGGCATCCGTCATACCGTTTTTCACCAGTTGCAGACTCATTAGTCGGTTGTCCACATAAGGGAAAGCAGGGCCCATGAAATCTATCATATCAATCTCTAGATCATCCAGCGCAATATCATCATAAAGGGAATCTATGAGTTGTCTTGGGTTATCATGATAAAAGTAGGCTCCATAAATGAGGTTCACCCCAAGATTCCCAAGCGTTTCCTGCTGCAGAGTCGTATTATTCTCTTTAAATTTCACATGAAGCACCACTTCACTGTAATCTTCTGTTTCTTCCCGCTGAAAACGCACGCCTACCCAACCGTGACCTTTAAAGGTTTTCTCAAAGTTGATGGTAGTCACCGTATTGGCATAGGAAAAGAATTTTCTGCCCGGACTATCTTCACGGGAGAGTCTTTCTTCTATCAGAGCCACCTCATAGCGCAGCATTTTGCGCAGGCGGTGCTGGGTAACATACCGGTTATGGGGCTCTTTTCCGTAAATGGCATCAGAGAAGTCTTTATCATAGGCAGACATCGCTTTGGCAATGGTCTTGGATGCGCCTCCTGCCCGGAAAAAATGACGTACCGTTTCCTGTCCGGCTCCAATTTCGGCAAATGTTCCGTAAATCTTGGAATCCAGATTGATGGCTAAAGCTTTCTGTTTGGGGGTCAGTTTGGGCTGATTTAAAGACATGAAGAAATTTTTTGCAAAAATACGAATTCTTAAGGGGTAAAGCAAATCCGTCGACAACGCAAATCCGCCGGAAATCACAGATCCTGAATTGACAACAGCCACACGGTTTCCGGTGGATCATAACAAAAAACTTTTCAGACAACGCATTTTTTTTTAGCTTTACACACAATCTGCAAAACATGACATTAAAGTTTTTAGGAACAGGCACTTCTCAGGGAATTCCGGTAATCGGCTGCCATTGCCCCGTATGCAGCTCTGCAGACCCGCGGGACAAGAGAACCAGGGCCTCTGCCATGATCACCACTGACAGCGGTCACAAAATCCTGATAGACTGCGGACCGGATTTCCGCCAACAGATGCTCAGCAACAATGAGACCCAGGTAGATGCCCTGCTGCTGACCCACGAACATAATGATCACGTCATTGGCCTGGATGATCTGCGGCCACTTATTTTCAAAAATAAAAAAGAAATACCGGTGTACTGTAATGAACGTGTAAGCCATGAAATCAAGCAAAGATTTCCTTATGCTTTTACAGAAGAAAAGTATCCGGGAGCGCCGTCCTTTGACCTTCATCTGATCAATGGCGACCTTCATTTGTTTGGCACACAGATTCTTCCCGTAGAGGTCATGCACTACCGCATCAGCATCTATGGATTCCGGTTCAGAAACCTGGTGTACATTACCGATGCGAGTCTGATTCCAGAAGAAGAAAAAGATAAACTGCGCGGCCTGGATCATCTGATTCTGAATTGCATCCGGAAAGAAAATCCACACCCGGCACATTTTATTCTGGAAGACGTGCTGAAACTGAATGAAGAACTGAAACCCGCCAATATGTACCTGACCCACATCAGTCACCAGTACGGCCTGCACAGCGAGTCCCACACAGACTTGCCGGCGAATGTACAGCTGGCGTACGATTCTTTGGAGATTGAGTTCTGATGAACACGTACTCCCAAAGGAAGCACGGAGGATAATTTTTACATTTTTTTTCTTTCCGGATTTAATTTTTATATTATATTTGCACACCAATTTAAGCCCAGATGGCGGAATTGGTAGACGCGCTGGTCTCAAACACCAGTTCCTTTGGAGTGCCGGTTCGATCCCGGCTCTGGGTACAAAAGCAACCGCCATGGTTGCTTTTTTTGGTTTTTCACTCCTGCTTCTTTCCTTTTACAACATTTCAAACATATCTAACAAGATTTACCTGAATCGTTTTTTAGTACATTTTTGCTCTTTTTTTTCAACCAAATTTTTATGTATTCCGGCGGTGTACCCCAGGCACGTCCCATAGTAATGGGCCACGAATTCATGGGTATCGTAGAAGAAACAGGTCCGGATGTTCACCATTTGAAGAGAGGCGACCGCGTAGTGGTTCCCTTCCCTATAGCGTGCGGCGGATGTTATTTCTGCGAGCACGACCTGCCCGTGGCCTGCGAAAACTCCAATCCGAAAATGTATGGTCCCGAGGGGGGCATTCTTACTGAGAAAGGGGGCGGACTTTTCGGATACAGTGATTTGTATGGTGGTTACGATGGCGGACAGGCACAATATGTGCGGGTTCCCTATGCCCAACACGGACCCCGAAAAGTACCGGATTCCCTGACCGATGAGCAGGTATTATTCCTCACCGATATTTTCCCCACCGGCTATACAGGCGTAATGTGGGGTCAACTGAAACCGGGTGAAACCGTGGCCATTTTTGGTGCCGGACCTGTAGGTGTCATGGCTGCCAAAAGTGCTGTATTGCATGATGCCGGCCAGATTATTGTGATTGATACCCTGCAATACCGGCTGGATAAAGTGAAAAAGCAAACCGGCTGTGAAACCATTCTCTGGACCGATGCTCCAGAAACCGGAGAGCGCATCCGAGAACTTACAGATGGCCGCGGTGCAGATTTATGCATTGATGCAGTAGGCTTTGAGCCTGACCGTAATTTTATGGACCGTGTAAAAGCCACCGTGAATTTTGAGAAAGGCTCCATCAAAGTGCTGGATGCATGTTTCAGTGCTGCGCGCAGAGGCGGCCGGATCAGTATTCTGGGGGGGTGTACCCGGTACACTATGATAATTTCAGGCTGGGTCAGATATTTGACAAAGGACTGATGATCAGGGCCGGGCAGGTGCCGGTGCATAACATTATTGATCAATTGCTGGGTTATGTGGAAGCAGGCCGGGTAACGCTGGAAGATGTCATTACCCACCGGATGCCGCTGACCGAGGTGAGCAGGGCGTATGAAATATTTGATAAAAAAGAAGGCGGTTGCGTGAAGGTGGTTCTGGATCCATGGAGCTAAGTCTCAGCACATTCCACAAATGGCTTTACGCCATACAAATGGTAGCGCATGGTACCGGTTTACAAGACGCTAATGACTTACGAAGAACCAACAAGCCTGTGCTGCGAAAGCATCACTTAACAAGGCAAATAATAAGTTTACCATTCCGTAACAGTTCAGGGAAATTACAAACCTGGCGGCCGGGGGAAGCTTGCTTGCTCCGGCTGCTTTTCTGCACACGCTCTGCGTCTGAAAAATTACAGGACGCGAGCATAGTCCGGATGCGAGCGGCTACCCCGCACAGCGTGCCAGGGAATCGGGCGGCGGACAAGCTGGAGGAGTAATAGCGGGCAGCCGGGTAGTAACGCCGGATAAAGTACAAAACGTGTACTCCTAAAAATAAAAATCAGGCACCTGGAGTTTCCGCACACGAAGAAAAATTGTATTTTAGACGTTTGAAATAAACCCTTTATGAAAAAATTACTGACTCTTTTAAGCATAGTGGCCGTTACCATCTGGGCCGACGCACAAGTAAAAATTCCAGCGGCTTCCGTGGCAGCCGAATATGAGGTAAATGTAGGACTTACCGAATTTGACCTGGAATACAGCCGGCCTAATGTGAACGGCCGGAAGATTTTCGGCGGGCTGATTCCGTACGGAGAAATGTGGCGCACCGGGGCCAACAAAAACTCAACCATACAGTTCAGCGATGATATTGTAATAGACGGACAAACCGTAAAGGCCGGAAAATACGCCATCTACACCAAGCCAGGTCCAAACAACTGGGAAATCTTTTTTTACAGCGACAACGAAAACTGGGGTCTGCCCGAGAAGTGGGACGATGCGAAAGTCGTTATGAAAACAAAAGCTAAAGTCCACCAATTGCCTATGAGTGTGGAATCGTTTTCCATTTCCATAGACGAGATTAAAAATGATGAGGCCAAGCTGAATTTTCTGTGGAGCGATGTTTATGCAGAAGTAAAAATGAAGGTACCTACTGACCGTAAAGTGCAGGCATCCATAGACGCAGCTCTGCGCAACCAGCCGAAACCGGAAGATTATATGGCTGCAGCCAATTATTATTTCACTACCGGCAAAGACATTCAGCAGGCTAAGAAATGGATTGATTTGGGAATAAAGGACATCAAAGAGCCCAAGTTCTGGCAACTCCGCCAGCAAGCCCTTATTTACGCCAAAGCCGGTCACCAAAAAGAAGCCATCTCACTGGCGAGGAAATCGTTGGAAGCAGCAAAAAAGGCAGGCAATACCGATTATATTAAGATGAACGAAGACTCCATCAAAGAATGGAGTAAATAAACCACTGACCTGAAATCATGAACCGTCCCAAAAGCTTGCTTTCGGGGCGGTTGTATTTAATGGAATAAGTAAACATTCCTGTCCTGCCGCGACTCAGCAAAACCATATGCTGCACATATGAATCAGAATACTGTATTTAATACCAATATGTTAAGTCCCCGAAATTATGATATTTCAAAAAAACTATCCATTCTATATGAATCCATCCAAATAATATAGCGATTTTGGAATAAATTAATGGAAAATGAGTACTGATTTTCATCATAATGACTTCCGTCATGTTTCCATTTAATGCAATAATATCCATGGTGATTTACTGAAATAAATATCAGAATGGAATTTCATATAAAAAAACTCAATAATAATTATTTATTAATATGTAATTAATAATTAATTAACATAGTTTGATATATATCATATATTAAACAACTGTAATTATTGACAAATATTTAAAAAAGGATGTACATTTGTATAAGAAAAATGAATCGAAATAATAACAATTTAATATTAGAAATCATGAGAAATTTCAGAACATTCAAAATCGCATTGGTAGCTTTAGGATTAATTGGAGGTTTAGCATCTGCGCAGAGCATTGCGGCCAAAACAGTAAAAGTTACCGTAGAAGGCACTTCTCCTATGCATGACTGGAACATGAATGCCAGTTCAGGATCTTTCAGCGGAACCGTGAGTGGCAACAGCATTAACAATGTGAAATTCACCATGCCTGCTAAAAACCTGAAGAGTACAAAGGGTAAAATAATGGACAATAAAGCATATGCAACCCTGAAGGCAGACAAAAACGCCAACATCAGTTTTACAGCGACTTCCGTAAATATAGGAAAAGGGAATATGGCCGGCAGACTGACCATTGCAGGAGTGACCAAGAATGTTTCCATTCCGGTTAATGTAGTAAAAAGCGGAGCTGCTTACACCATTACCGCAGTAGAAAAAATGAAATTGTCTGATTACGGTATGGAAAGACCCGGCTTCATGGGTGTAAAAACAGGTGATGCAATTACCGTAACGGTAAACGTAGTGGCACAATAACTTAATATAGACATTAAAAAAATAGAAAAATGAAAACTTCAATCTTAAAATCATCAGTTTTAGCGTTCCTTATTACCGGAGGTGCCCTTATGGCACAGGAAGACGCTACCCCATCTATGCGCGACTACCTGGCGCCAGAAAAATCTCAGCGTAATATCTTTGAAGACCCGAAAGGTGAATCGCCGGCGTATGACGGTGTAAAAGTATCCGTAGGAGGTGACTTCGCACTGCAGTTCCAGTCTCTGGATCACACTACCGAAGCAGCATCACTGGGAAATGTAGGTGCAACCACTACGCCCAACACGCTGATAAAAATGGGAAGTGACTTCAACCTGCCTACGGCCAACCTGGATGTAAATGCGTACCTGGCAAAAGGTGTAAAGTTACATTTAAGAACCTACCTGTCTGCCCGTCACCATAACGAAGCGTGGGTAAAAGGAGGTTACCTGCAGATTGATGATCTGGATTTCATTAAAGACGGATTTGCCGCAGACATCATGAAGCACGCCCGTGTGAAAGTGGGTATGGACGAGATTAACTACGGGGATTATCACTTCAGAAGAACCGATAACGCAGAAGCCATCAACAACCCGTTCGTAGGAAACTTCATCATGGACAATTTCTCTACAGAGGCATTTGGGGAAGCGTATGTATTCTATAACGGATTCATCGGGATGCTGGGTATCTCTAACGGTAAACTGAACCAGACGGCCGTAAAAGGAGAAAACTACAACTCACCGTCTGTGTATGCCAAACTGGGCTGGGACAAGCAACTGAACCCTGATCTGAGAGTACGTCTTACAGGATCTTTCATTCAGACTAACGGACTGAGTACCGGTGGCTATCTGTACAACTCAGACAGAGCAGGATCCAGATACTACTACGTACTGCTGACTCAGAACGATGCTATGGGAACTTCCAATTATGCAACCGGAAGATTCAACCCAGGCTTCAAAAAAATGAAAGCGGTTCAGATTAACCCGTTTGTCAAATACCAGGGACTTGAATTCTTCGGAGCCATAGAGCACGTAAGCGGTAACAAAGCCAGCGGCATGAACATGAGAGACACAGATGGTAACTATACGCAGCTTGCAGCAGAGTTACTGTACAGATTCGGCGGAAAAGAGCAGTTCTATGTAGGCGGACGTTACAACACCATCAGCGGTAAAGATGACGAAACTGCAGACGAAAGAAAAATTGACCGTTTCAATATTGGTGGCGGATACTATATGACTAAAAACATCCTGGCCAAGATTGAATATGTGAACCAAAAATACAACAACAGCCCGGTATGGGGTGCAACCAGTGCACTGCAGGGAGGCGAGTTCAAAGGCTTAATGATTGAAGCAACCATAGGTTTCTAATTATTAAATTCAATTTTTCATGAGGAAAGGGACCTGTATTGAGTCCCTTTCTTTATCTTTATGCTATGAAAAAAATAATAATTCTTCCGTTCCTCGTCCTCTTCAGCCTTGGGTTTTCGCAGGAAAATATGGTTGAAATATTAGGCAAAACAAATGTGAATTCATTTAAATGCACCAATTCACAAATCAGCAAACCCGGCGGAAGCTTCCGAACCGAAACCCAGCTGCCCGTGATCCAGCTGAAAGTCACCGACTTCGACTGCCACAACCGGATGATGACCAATGACTTTCGCAAGATTCTGAAGGCAGACCAGCATCCTTATTTCAGCGTCAGGTTCATCAAATTCACAAAAGCCAGCGGAAACGCATACGATGCCATCGTGGAAGTAAAAATCATGAACAAAAAACGTTTCTACACTCTGAACCTGCACGAAAGCAAGGGGGTGCTGAGCGGTTTACAGACAGTACGTTTCAGTGATTTTGGCATTGTACCGCCCCGCAGAATGGGTGGTGCCGTAGTGGTGAGGGATCACCTGGAACTGAATTTGCGGCTGAATCATTTCTAATTCTCCCCGCACCTGGCCCGACTATCTGTAATGGCGGAAAATCCCGAAATCCGTAGGAGTCCACAGTGCCGCTTTCTGTCCGGCAACTTTTAACCCGTCATTGGTCCAGGTATTACAGGTATAGAGAAAGCTGTAACTGCCTTTGGCATCATAGAACACATCATTACGACCATAGACGGCCTCTGTTTCTATAAAAACAGGTTTCCCGGCTGCATCGCGGTCAAACTTATCTTTAATAAAAGCCACGAGATTGCGGTACTGTGTTTCTGTGAGCATGATTTTCCGGCAATCATCCCCCACGGTCATTTTTTCATAAAATGTACAGTGCAAAGCAGACTCGCTCATCCAGAAAGCTGCACGCAATGCAGTTCCCGGTTGCAGTTCTGCCCATGTAGGCGTTTCCAGATAGAACCCTTTGTCGCCCCAGCCTATTGCAAGGTAATTGAAATCTGTGCGTTTGGACAGCGTATGATCAAAAGAAACCTCGGCAGACCAGTCCATGATGTCGTTTTTCACAGGCATCACCAGATCCGTATGAACGCCATTGGTCAGAATATACAGTTCTATCACAGCAGGTTCATTGGTTTCTTCGGCTTGCACCGGAATGAGCGGCAACATAAGGCCGCATATCACATACAGTACTACCAACCCCAGCAAAACACCAACAGCCTTTATAATACGCATCAGAAATTTTATCATGCGGCAAACTTAATAAAAAGTTAACTTCAAAAAAGTTGAATGTATGATTTTTTTTCCTAAATTTATTAGCACAAAGATTACATTTTATGCAAAAGAAATCCAAATCTCAGAAAAGATTCAAATTCCGGGTAAAAGTAGCCCCGAAAAGAAACCAAAAAAGATATTGATTTTCATGGAACGCTTTCTGTTCTGAAAATCATTTTTTATTTGTAACCCATTCACATTCTGTCCATAAGCCTTTTCCGCCGAAAAGACTCACCACAACAACCCTCTCTGAAACCGGGAATTCATCATGGCAAAGTACCGGATTTCTTTCGGTGCCCATTGTCTGAAACTCCAGGCAGCTTCCTTTCCAAATCACTTTGACAAAAATTCAACATTCCTTTTCAGACCGGCAAATTTGGTCCGCTTTACGGGAGATTTGCGGAATATTTCTGAGAACAGTTCCTGACTCAACTCCTGCCAGTCTTTCCGGGTAAAAGATTTCAGCCTTGAGTCCGGGCGAAATTTTTCCTGCTGATGCGGACTTGCAAAACGATTCCAGGGACATACATCCTGGCAGATATCACATCCGAACATCCAGTCTTCCATCTTGTTGCGGAAATGGTCCGGAATTTCATCCTTCAGCTCAATCGTGGCGTAGGAAATACATTTGCTGCCATCAATCAGTCTTTCATTTACAATAGCATCTGTGGGACAAGCATCGATACACGCGCGGCAGGTTCCGCAGTGATCGGTAACCGGCTGGTCTTCTGCCAAGTCCAGATCGCAGATGATTTCTGCCAAAAAATAAAAAGAGCCATTTTGTTTGGTAATGAGATTGGCATTTTTGCCTACCCAGCCAATGCCCGATTTACGGCCCCAGCTCCGCTCCAGCACGGGAGCAGAATCTGTAAATACCCTACAATCAAAGTCCCCGATTTCATCTTTCAGCTCTGCCACCATCTCCACCAGAATTTCTTTAATGATTTCATGATAGTCCTTGCCGTATGCGTATTTTGATATTTTAAAACCCTCCTCAAAACTCAGTTGCTCTTCCGGAAAATAATTATAAGACAAGGAAATGACCGATTTTGCACCCGGCACCAGCAATGCAGGATCCAGGCGTTTGTCAAAGTAATCTTCCATGTACTTCATCTGTCCGTGATAGTCCTTCTTCAGCCAGTTTTCCAGTGGTTGCGCATCCTCTTCCAGAAAGCCTGCTCTGGAGATGCCACAATTCTGAAAACCAAACTTCTGAGCTTTGGTCTTGATGAGTGCGGCGTACTTTTCTGCGTGTGACTTCAACATATGATTGCAAAACTAACATTATTTCATAAATTTGTCTCATTAACAAAAATCAAACTTCAGAAAAAATGAAAACTCTGGAAGAAATACTGAAAGACGGCCACTACGCACTGATTGATGTGCGCGAGCCTATGGAACTGATGATGGACGGCGAAATAGAAGGTGCTGCCAATATACCGCTGGGAGAAGTGGAAGAAAGACAGGAAGAAATCCTGAGCATCGATAAGCCGGTCATTCTTTTCTGCCGAAGCGGCAACAGAAGCGGCAAGGCACTGGAATACCTGCAGAGCCAGGGGCTTGAAAACGGTTACAACGGTGGTGGCTGGGCTGAACTGAAGAACACCCTGCAAAACATTTAGAATTAAATCCCGCAGCCATGGCTGCGGGATTCTTTATCTTATTTCGATCTGCTGATTCTAAAACTCACTGTAAGTTGCCTCATGAAATTCTTTCAGGAGGTTGCGGAACACCTGCTCTACCGGGAGCACTTCATCTATGAGTGCAGCCACCTGCCCTATTTCCAGTTCGCCCTGCTGCAGATCCCCTTCGAACATGCCCCGCTTGGCTCTTGCCCGACCCAACACTTCCTTCAGAGCTGCTGCATCCCGCCCGCTGTCGTACAATTTTTCCAGTTCATGGAAAAATTCATTCTTCACCATTCTCACGGGTGCCAGTTCTTTCAGGGTAAGGTGGGTATCGCCCTCGCTCAGCGTTGTAATTTTTTGCTTCCAGTCTGCATGGGAACTCGCTTCTGAAGTAGCCGCAAACCGGGATCCGATCTGCACGCCGTCTGCACCCAGAATCATGGCTGCTTTCATCTGCGAACCCAGTGCGATACCACCGGCGGCAATAAGTGGGGTGGAAATATGCTTTTTAACATTGGGGATTAACACCATGGTGGTGGTTTCGTCCCGTCCGTTGTGCCCTCCGGCTTCGAAACCCTCAGCCACAATAGCATCCACGCCGGCCTCTTCGCATTTTATTGCAAATTTCGTAGAGGAAACCACGTGCCCCACCTTCAAACCTTCTTTCTGCAGAGTTTCGGTGTAGGTTTTAGGATTTCCGGCAGAGGTAAAAACGATTTTCACCCCTTCCTCCAGGATGATGTTGATGATTTCTTCCAGATTGGGATACAGCATGGGTACATTAACCCCAAAAGGCTGATCTGTGGCCGCTTTACATTTCTGAATATTTTCCCGCAGCACATCCGGATACATGCTGCCAGCGCCTATGAGCCCGAGCCCGCCACAGCGTGACACCGCTGAAGCCAGCCGCCAGCCGGAGTGCCAAATCATTCCTCCCTGAATCACAGGATACTTTATCTGAAACAACTGCGTAATTCTGTTTGAAGCCATACAAGTCTAATTTTCTGCTAAAATAGTGAATTCAGCAGTGATTATGGGTATAAAAAAGCCTCCGGATGCGGAGGCTGAATAAATTATTTACTTAAAACTGATTTTTGAAGATCCGGATCAAACTGGCAGTTTGAGTAACGGTTGTCTATGGATAAAAAGATATTTGGAATTCTTTGTTTTACCCATTTCTCTACCATTTCGTTACGCTTTTTGTTCAGAGCCATTTGCTTGATACGGTCGTAGTCGGTTTCTATGGTAAGCTGATGCGCAGGGATTACCTCTTCTACTTTTACGATGCTTACCGATTTTTTACGGTTCAATTCATCTTCGAAAACCTCTGTAATGTCGCCTTTGTTCAAGCCAATAATCTGATATCCCAGTGTAGGCGGCAGATTTATTTTTTCCATTTTATCAGAACCTTCATTATCGGTCAGGATACCGGCATTGAATTTTGTTCTTTTATCATCCGAGTATTTATAAGCCGCTTCTTTAAAAGTAATTTTACCGTTTGAAATATCGGTTCGGATTTTATCCAGATCGCGGCGAGCCGTTTCAATTTCCTCGGCAGTAGGAGTCGCCATAATGAGTATATGGCGTGCATCGTATATTTTCCCGGCCTTTCTTTCCAACTGAATAATGTGGAACCCGAATTCAGATTCTACCGGATCGGAAATTTCACCTTCCTGCAGGTTCAGTGCAGCAGCTTCAAAAGGTTTCACCATCTGGCCTTTGGAAATATTTTTAATGAGGCCTCCGGCAGCGGCAGAACCCGGATCTTCAGAGTAAATCCGTGCCTGGCTGTCAAAGCTTTCGCCGTTCAGAATGTCCTGTTTTATTTTCTTCAGCCGGTCTATGATTTCCTGTTTATGGGCATCTGTAAGTTTCGGATGGATACTGATCTGTGCCAGGGTTACTTCATCTCTTACCTCCGGCAGTTCCAGACGGTACATGTTGTAGAAATCGGTCACTTCATTTGGAGTAACATCCGCTTTATCTGTGATGCTCATGTATTTTGCCTGTCCGTAGTACTGGTCACTGTCTATTTTTTCTATGGCACTTCTCATTTCGAAACCGGTACGGAATTTATAGGCGGCGAGCATGGTTTTTTCATCCGGAAACTGCGCCATAATCTGGTTGTACTTCAGTTGCGCATTTTCTTTGATGGCTGCCGAGCGGTTTTCAATCAGGGTATCTCTTTTGGCTTCGTACACAATAATTTTATTGGTCAGAATACTCTCTATCACCTGGCATTTATCGGTCATCTGACCTTGTCCCTGTTGTGCGGCATAGTTCATTTGCTCCGCAATATCTGACTCCAGGATGATTTCATCCCCAATTACTGCTGCAATTCCATCTACCAGTTTTCCTTTTTCCAGTTGTGCAAATGCAGTCACGGAAAAAAATGTAAAGAAAACGCCCAACAGAAAGGAAAATTTCAATTTGTGTGTCATATCTATTAAATCAATCTGCAAATTTAGAATTCTTCGCGGATTACGCTTCATATTTTATTATAATAATTTCTTAATTTTTAACGCTTCGGGGAGCGGTTTCTCAGATCTCTACTTCAAAAGTAGTCAGTTCCTTGAACTCCTGAATTCTGCCTGCCAGTTCGGCTTCAGAAATCTCCTGCAGACGTTCTGTCCCGAATTTTTCTACGGTAAAAGATGCCAGAGCAGAGCCGGCAATCAGTGCAGATTTCATGGTATCAAAGTCAAATTTTTGTTTTTTGGCCAGGTAAGAGGCAAATCCACCAGCAAAGGTATCTCCGGCACCGGTAGGATCAAAAACTTCCTCCAGTGGCATAGCGGGTATAGCAAACACCTTTCCGTCATGAAACAACAGTGCTCCGTGTTCCCCTTTTTTGATGATGACGTATTCCGGTCCCATTTCATGGATTTTCTTTGCTGCTTTTACCAGAGAATACTCTCCGGAAAGTTGTCTGGCCTCCTCATCATTAATGGAAATCACATCCGTTTTTGCGATGGTTAATTTCAGTACATCCATGGCGGTGTCCATCCAGAAATTCATGGTATCCAGAATCACCAGTTTTGGTCGCTGCGGCATATTTTCCAGCACAGAAAGCTGCACACCCGGATGAAGATTTCCCAGCAGCAAAACTTCTGCGTCCTGCATGGATTCTGGGATTACGGGATTAAACTGCTCCAGCACATTCACTTCGGTAACCAGCGTATCGCGGGAGTTCAGGTCATTATGATATTTACCGCTCCAGAAGAATGTCTTTCCTTCTTTCACAATTTCCACGCCGTCCAGATTCACATTTCTGGAGGTCAGCAAATCAAAATATTCCTGCGGAAAATCGCCTCCTACTATGGATACGATTCCTGATTTCACATTCATTAAAGAAGCTGCCAAACTGATGTATGTTGCCGCCCCGCCCAGAATTTTATCGGTTTTTCCAAAAGGGGTTTCTATGGCGTCAAACGCTACACTTCCTACAACTAATAGTTTCATTTATTTCTGAATTTTTTATTGGTTAATGGGATTCATGCCGGCCTTTATTTCCACTCGAAAGTATCTATAAGGTGCATTAAATCTTTTTTTACATAATCTACGGCCGGTCCCAGGGAATCCGGTTTCGGTCTGCTGTTGAAGTACAGGTACCCGGTTACAAAATGGCGGGTACTGTCTGTGATGAAGAACTGAAGATTGGCTGCGCTCTGCCCTTTCAGTTCATAAAAATTACCGTACACGCGGCGCTCGGGATATTCAAAAAACTTGGTATCTATGGAACTGGCCCGTATGGTATGTTCATACACCATTTTTTCTGACTCCTTTACATGTTCTTTAAAATCATTATTCACCGGATAGTACGTAAAAAACACCTTCCCTTTCATTTCCGGATAGTTGATGTAGTACCAGCACGGTTTCTTTTCCGCATCCGTAATCACGGAAAAGTCAGAATATTCAAAGGTAAAAGGACAAGGCCCGTCAAACTGCACATAATTCGGTGCGGGATATTCCAGACGCAGTTCACCGGCAGGTTTCGGCACAGTGTCCTGACCACAGGAAAGCAGGATTGTGCTTAAGAAAATGAAAATGAGTTTTTTAAACATTGGGCAAAAATACGAATTTGATTTCAGATTCCGGTCAGGAGATTCGCTCATATAAAAACCTGTTGTAAATAGTTCTCCAACGGTTTGGGGAATGATTTCCTGTGAGAAGATTCCAGTGTTGCAGTACTGAATCCCTCAATAGTTGCAAAATTCTGAAAATCAATAACATCATCCAGTTCAATATCATGGATGTATATGGTCAGATTTCTATGAGTCAGTTTATGTTTTATAGTGATCACGGGGGTATCTGCGTGCAGCCATTCCGGCGGCACAGCATCGGGAAAGTCATAGAGGTTTTTCCAGATAAAATCATCGCCGCGGCGGCGGATGAGGAATTCTTTCTGATGATGGACGAAATAATAGTTCAGTTCCAGTGCAGAAACCTTCACTTTTCTTGATTTCACAGGAAAATCAGCAGTTTTTCCCAGCGCAAACGCCAGGCAATCCTGCTGAAGCGGACAAATACCACATTCGGGATTCCGTGGCTTGCAGACTTCCGAACCCAGATCCATGACCGCTTCATTAAAACTTCCCGGGTTCTCATCCGGCATCATGCGGAGTGCCAGTTCAGAGAAATAAGAGAACGCTTTTGGCGAAGCGGTATCAAAATCATCGGCAAAAACCCGCGAGAGTACCCGGTAGAAATTACCGTCTACTGCCGGAATTTTTTCACCATAGCAAATACTGACCACTGCTGCAGCGGTGTACTTTCCCACACCTTTCAGTTTCAGGATATCCCGATGATCCTTTGGGAAAACACCATTAAATTCATCCACAATCTGCCGGGCTGCTTTGTGCAGGTTAATGGCCCGGGAGTAATATCCCAGTCCTTTCCAGTAGAGCAAAACCTCGTCCTGATCGGACTCTGCCAGAGATTTCACATCCGGAAAGCGCTGCACGAAACGGTGATAATGATCCAGACCCTGTGAGATTCTGGTTTGCTGAAAAATAATTTCACAGATCCAGATGAAGTATGGATTCCGGGTTTTTCTAAAGGGAAGATCCCTGCCATTGATTTCATACCAGGCGAGCAGTTTGCCACCAAGGTAAAGAAAATCAGGGTTTTGTTTGTAAGTTTTCAAAAATAAGTTTTATATTTGCACACCAAAATTAAAAGAAAAAAAAGAAAATGACAAAGGCAGAATTGGTCAATACCATTTCCAGTAAATTGGGAACCGAGAAGGGTGAAACTCAGAAAGTTGTGGAAGCTTTTATGCATGAAATCAGAAGTGCAATGTACAAAGGCGATAATGTTTATTTGAGAGGATTTGGCTCTTTCATCATCAAAACCAGAGCCGCAAAGACTGGTAGAAACATTTCCAAAAACACTGCAATTGAAATCCCGGCACACAATATCCCGGCTTTCAAGCCTTCCAAAACATTCACAGAAAAGGTAAAAGCTAAAGTAGCTGTAGAGAATAATTAACGAGTAATAATATTTAAAAATTAATTAAAAATGCCAAGCGGAAAGAAAAGAAAAAGACACAAGGTGTCTACGCACAAAAGAAAGAAAAGAAGGAGAGCAAACAGACATAAGAAGAAGAAATCTTAATCTCTTCGTTTTTTTTTAAATAATATACAATATAGTTGGTGTTTTTGTTTTAAAAACGATCACCAGCTATATTTTTGTTTTTAGCCAAAAAGAGAATGTAAACCAACTGATAATCAGTATGAAAACAATCAACTAAAACCAAAAAATTATTTAGAAGAGAACACTGAAATTTTAAAATGAAAAAAGAACTGATTATATCACAGGAAGGCGGGGATACCAAAATTGCCCTGCTGGAAGACGGCCGTCTCTTTGAGCTTCATAAGGAAGAGGGAGACAGTGCCTTCGTTGTAGGAGATCTGTTTATCGGTAAAGTAAAAAAACTGGCGCCTAACCTCAATGCTGCATTTGTAAACATTGGGTATGAAAAGGACGCATTTCTGCACTATCAGGATCTGGGGCCACAGTTCCTCACTTATAAAAAGTTCCTGAAAGACACTGTTTCTAAGAAACAAAAAAACTCATCGCTGAAGAACTTTGACATTCAGCCGGAAATTAACAAACACGGAGTTATAGACAAAGTAACGTCCAAGGATGACAGTGTGATTCTACAGATCACCAAGGAGCCTATTTCTACCAAAGGCCCGCGGATATCCACACAGATTTCCCTCACCGGGCGTTTCCTGGTGCTGATTCCGTTTGATAAAAGTGTTTCCATTTCCAAAAAAATAGCGAGCGCAGAAGAGCGCGAACGCTTACGAACCCTGATAGAAAGTATAAAGCCGGAAGGTTTTGGCGTGATCATCAGGACAGTAGCAGAGGGCAAAAAAGTAGCCGAACTGCATAACGATATGAACCAGCTGGTTCAGAAATGGGAAACTACTTTTAAGAACATCCAGAAAAATAAAGTTCCGGGAAAAATTCTGAGCGAAGAAGACAAAGCATCTGCCATTCTGAGGGATAATTTCAACTCAGATTTCGTATCCATTATCTGTGATGACGAGCAAATGGTAGAAGACATGAAGGCGTACCTGGAAGTCATTGCGCCCGAACGCAAAAACATCGTTCAGTACTATGACAAGCCTACTCCACTACTGGAGTATTACAACGTAGAAAAACAGATGAAACAAAGTTTTGGCAAACATGTGAACATCCCGAGTTCTAAAGGAGCTTACCTGGTAATTGAACATACCGAAGCCCTGCACGTGATTGATGTGAACTCCGGGAACAATATCTCTTCCGGCGGTGCCGGAAACAAAGAACACGCACTGAACGTGAACAAAATGGCAGCCACAGAGATTGCCAGACAACTGAGACTGCGCGATATGGGCGGAATCATTGTTGTAGACTTTATAGACATGGTGAATGCAGAACACCGAAAAGAATTGTACGATCATTTCCGCAGTGAGATGAGCCGTGACAAAGCCAGACATAAAATTTTACCACCGAGTAAATTCGGGCTCATTCAAATCACAAGACAGCGAAACAGACCCGAAAAACAGATAGAAACCAAGGAAGAAAACCCTAATGCCACCGGCGAAATCCTAGCTCCCATCGTAGTTGTAGAACGCATGGAAGAGGTAATCCGGAATATCATTCAAAAAGAAAAGGGAAAAATCTTTCTGCACGTGCACCCGTTTGTAGAAGCCTATTTAACCAAAGGTTTAATGAGCATCCAGATGAAATGGTATCTGAAATACAAAAAATGGGTAACGGTAATTCCAAGAGATTCTTTTAAGTATCTGGAATATAAAATTATAAATGCCAACAAAGAAGAGCTGATGAGTTACTCTAATTAGAAAAGGCAAGATATGTGTAATAAATCTCCCGAGCGTTCCGTGCGGGAGATTTTTTTTTAAACAACCGCTTCAGCCAAAACAAAAAGCCGGGAAAATAAAAAACCGGTTGTATTTCTAAAGCAGAAACAGGAATTTAACTTTCCTTTAGAACAGAATTCAGCGGGTAATGAGTAACTTTGTAAGATGGAATTTTTCGGAAGAGATTTAGTAAAAAAAATACAGGATTCGGAGTTGGAGGGCGAGCTTGCCCACGCCATTTATTCGCCGCCGTATCGTCAACTTTTTACCTATGAAGAAATTTTACAAAAAAATCCCAAATTTGCTGCCGTAAATATTGTGTTATACCGGAAGGAAGACGGGTGGCACTTTCCGCTCATTGTACGCAGCAAGAACGAACGGGACCGCCACAGCGGACAGATTTCACTGCCGGGCGGCAAAAAAGAAGCCACCGACCGGGATTTTGAACATACCGCAAAGCGCGAAACTTCGGAAGAGTTGGGAATAGAAGAACCCTACATCCGCATCATCCGCGAGATGTCTCCCATCTACATCCCGCCCAGCAATTTTTATGTACGGCCTTTTATATCTTATACCAAAAGAAACCCACAGTTTTTTCTGCAGGAATCAGAAGCTGTAGAACTCATAGAGTTTCCGCTGAATTCTATTCTGAACCTCACGGAGCAGCCTCAGATGATGGTATTGCCCAGTTCACAGGGAACAGAAGTACCGGTGATTGATTTTAACGGTTATCTGATCTGGGGAGCAACTTCCATGATCCTGAGCGAGTTCAGCAAATTGATGAAAAAGTTGTAATTTCGCACATTATGTTTACCAGAAAAAATGAAGAAGAAAAGTATTTTTACTGACGCCTTTGGCAATTTATATATCATCAAAAGACTGGTCATTTTTGTGGTGGGTCTTATTTCCTACAGAAGATTTAACGGTTTTAACAAACTGAAAATTACCGGTACAGAAAATCTTGAAAATCTGCCGGACAGCAATGTGCTTTTTGTATCCAATCACCAGACGTATTTTGCAGATGTAGCTGCCATGTACCATGTGTTTTGTGCGGTAAATAATGGTTTTCACAACACCATCAAGAATCCGGTTTATCTGCTGAATCCCAAAGTAGATTTTTACTACGTGGCCGCAGAAGAAACGGTAAACAAAGGTGTTCTGGCCAGAATTTTCAAAATGGCAGGAGCCATTACCGTAAAAAGAACCTGGCGTGCTGAAGGCAAAAATGTGAACCGGAATGTGGATCTGAAAGAGGTAGACAACATCATGAAAGCACTGGATAACGGCTGGGTCATCACCTTCCCTCAGGGAACTACCTCTGCCTTTGCACAGGGAAGACGGGGTACGGCCAAGGTGGTTAAAAACCAGAAACCTATAGTTATTCCCATAAAAATAAACGGCTTTCGCCGTGCGTTTGATAAAAAAGGGCTGCTCATTAAAGTTACCGGTGTAAAGCCTACACTGGAATTCAAAAAGCCTCTGGAAATTGATTATGAAAATGAAAATGCCCAGCAGATTCTGGATAAAATCATGACCGCTATAGAACAAACCCAGGAGTTCAACGTGCTGTACGATTACGAAGAGCAACTGAAGGAAAAAAAACAAGTCGAAAATCAAACAAACTGATCATGAAAAACGCAGTGAAATTACTCCCCATACTACTGCTGTGGATCCTGGCATCCTGCAACAGCCAAAAGGTTTATTCTGACTATGATTACAGCTACTCCAGAAACGGAGGTGTAAATCCGGTGTACGAAAACTTTCTGATAAAAGATGGACACGGGCACTATTCCTATGAAGCCAATGGCAAAAAAACCACCAAAAAAGTGAAGATAAGTACCGCCGACCTTCAAAAGCTGGAGCAGGCACTGACGGCCAATAACTTCCGGATGATTCAGGAAGATTATAAGAAGCTGTACGACCAAGTATCCACCTCTATCCGCGTGAAAAAAGGTGCCAATGCCGCCAGCAAATCAGACGCCAGCCAGATTATGCCGCAAGATCAGGAAAGATGGGATAATGTGGTGCGTGTTTTTCAGGAAATTATGAATTCTAAAACAGGTCAGTAAACATCGTGACAGTCCCTTATCTGCATCAGCACTACCGCAATTCTACCCGGATATTACTTACAGACCCTGCCCTGCAGGAACTTTTTCTCCATATTTTAACCTTTCACGGAAAAGCCACCACCGTAGTATCCAGTGAGGAGTCTGAGGAAACACCAGAAGATTTCGCTATGTTCAGCACGCGGCAAATGGAAGAAGGCGCCTTATTTCAACCCAATATCGTACTCCATTCGTCGGCATTAAGTCCGGAAAGCACTTTACTGCTCAGCAGCATTGTGGGAGGCGGTGTTTTGATTTTTCCCGAGAAGGACAGCACGGTGCTGGAGCACATGGAAGGAATTACCAATTTTTTCCGGAAAATCCCTTATGACAGACCTGATTTTGAGGTAAACGGCAATACACTGACCCTTCATACGGAAATCGGGAGCGTACCTATCCCTTTTCAGGACCCTGCAGTAGCGGAGAATCTGGAAGGCCTGCGTCTGCTTTGTCAGCAGGCAGGATTAATGGAAGAAGAATTTTACGAGGCACTGATGAACTTTAATTCCTGATTTCTGCGCCAGTACAGACACTATTTATATTCATAAAAAATGCCGGCCCACATGGACCGGCATTCTGAATTTTAATTGTAAACTCTTATCCTTCTACAATCTGGTACTCTACAGGCATGGTGCCTCTGTGCAGACTACCAATCTCATCAAACGCTGCTTTGGATAAATCCAGGGCGCGGGATGCATGGAAAGGACCTCTGTCGTTAATGGTAACCACTACACTTTCACCGTTTCTAAGGTTGGTTACTTTCACCTTAGTTCCAAAAGGAAGAGTTCTGTGTGCTGCGGTAAGTTTCGAATTGCTGAACACTTCTCCGCTTGCGGTTTTTCTTCCATTAAACTTGTCGTGGTAATACGACGCATAACTTGTTTTCACCTCATCGTTATCATTGGTACTGGTGTTCTTAAAAGAACTGAGACCAAGAGCTGAAATCATCATTATGATTACGAGAACAAATCTTTTCATCATGTTGAATAATTTTATTGGTTTTTGACGGGGCAAAGGTAAACCGAATCTGTACAGAGCCACAACCCAACCGTTAATATTTCTTAACAAAACGTTAATTTTATGTTAACACCATCGCAAACCCGCTCAAAATAGGGCTTTTAGAAAGTTTGTTAAAAAATGTTAATTTTTAACGATGAATGTTAACATAATTAACGAAGTTTTACATAGTACCTTCTGCTGTACCCCTGCTAAAACCCTCACCATCAGGGATTAGCCAAAAAGAAAAGGCTTTTTTAAACCCCAAAAGCCTCTTTCAATTATTGATAAAAACAAGTGCAGAATTCTGATGATTTGCTACACCAGTTCTCCATACAGGTCAAATTCTTCGGCGGCGGTAATTCTGATGTCTGCAAATTCACCGATGGACAGATACACATCTGTGGCTTCCACCAGCACGGTATTATCTACATCGGGCGAATCAAATTCTGTTCTGCCTACAAAATAGTTGCCTTCTTTGCGGTCAAAGATACAGCGGTACACTTTGCCGATTCTTTCCTGATTTTTCTCCCAGGAAATCTGTGACTGCAGTTCCATAATTTCCTCTACCCGGGCTTCTTTTACCTCCTGCGGCACATCATCTTCCAGCGCATAGGCAGAGGTGTTTTCTTCGTGAGAATAGGTAAAGCATCCCAGTCTGTCAAAACGCTGGGTACGAACCCACTCTTTCAGTTCCTGAAAACGCTCCTCAGTTTCTCCCGGAAAACCAACAATCAGGGTCGTTCTGATGGCCATATCCGGCACTTTCTCCCGGAATTTATCCAGCAAAGCATTGGTTTTTCCGTGTGTAGTTCCCCGTTTCATGGCTTTCAGAATATCGGAATTGATATGCTGCAGGGGGATGTCTATATAATTGCAGACTTTGGGTTCGTTTTTAATAATCTCCAGCACGTCCTCCGGAAAACCTGTAGGAAATGCGTAATGCAAGCGGATCCACTCAATGCCTTCCACTTTTACCAGGCGAAGCAGTAAATCTCCTAACGCCCTTTTTTTGTACAAATCCAGACCGTAATACGTCAGATCCTGAGCAATCAGGATTAACTCTTTCACGCCTTTTGCGGCCAGCTTTTCCGCTTCTGTCACCAGATCTTCTATTGGGGTAGAAATATTTTTACCGCGCATGAGCGGAATGGCACAGAAAGCGCACGGACGGTCACAGCCCTCGGCAATTTTCAGGTATGCATAATGTCTGGGGGTGGTGGTAAGCCGCTCCCCTACCAATTCATGTTTATAATCTGCGCCCAGATGTTTCAGCAGCAGCGGGAGATCCCGGGTACCGAAATACTGATCCACATCGGGAATTTCACGTACCAGATCCGGTTTATATCTTTCAGAAAGGCATCCGGTAACGAAAACCTGTTCTACTTCTCCCCGGTTTTTGGCTTCCACAAAATCCAGAATGGTATTGATGGATTCTTCCTTGGCATTGTCTATAAATCCGCAGGTATTGATGACCACAATATCGCCGCGGTCCTCATGCACCACCTCCTTACCATTGGCCTGCAGCTGCCCCATCAGGACTTCTGAATCGTATACATTTTTGGAACATCCAAGTGTTACAATGTTGATTTTTTTCCGGCCGGTTGATTTTGTTCTCATGAAAGTTGAATGTCTGTTTGCGGGTGCAAATTTAGGAATAAAAAAGGGATTTTCTGATGTAGCAAATCCGGGATATTTCGCGGCTCTAAAATATGCAGATTTATTCTTCCGGACGCCTGTGCAACCGTGATAACATTTGATAGACTGATGAAAAATTGCCGTCTGGAATGCAGATGGCCAACTGATCAGAAATTGCCGCTGGCAAAAGTAGGCTGTACTTTATCTTTCTCTGAAAGGATAACATCTTCGGCGGGGAGTTGCCAGTTGATGTTGAGTTCGGGATCGTTCCACAAAACGCCCCCTTCTGATTCTTTATTATAAAAATTATCACATTTATAGGCAAAAACAGCCGTTTCTGAGAGCACGGAGAATCCGTGTCCGAATCCACGGGGCACATAGAACTGTCTTTTGTTTTCAGCGGTAAGCTCTACTCCGAACCATTGACCGAAGGTAGGCGACTCTCTGCGCAGGTCCACCGCCACATCGTACACCCGGCCCTCCAGGCATGAAACCAGCTTGGCCTGTGCATGTGCTCCTTTTTGCAGGTGCAGGCCACGGAGGACGCCGTAAGAAGATTTCGAGATATTATCCTGCACGAAATGCCCGTTCATGCCGGTAAGTTCTTCAAATTTTCTTTCATTAAACTTTTCGAAGAAATAGCCCCTCTCGTCCTCAAAGAGTACAGGATCTATAATATAACAATCTTTAAGCGGAGTTTCTGAGATGGTCATTGGCAATCCTTTTTTTTAAGTTATACTTCAACAAGACATACAGAGCAGCCGCCGTGATGATGACTGCAGGAATGAGCAGGTAGTCTGAGATTTGCACCTGAATAATCAGGATACTGATTACCAGTTGCAGACCGGCATACAGCGTACTTACAGACAGATGCGGCATATGAAATTTATTGACCAGCAACTGATACAAGTGCTTGCAGTGCGCTTCCATAATATTCTCTCTCAGCCGGATCCGCTCCATGATGGTGACTACCGTTTCTACGCCATAGACGGTGAGGAGTAAGATCCATTTCAATTCGCCGGTTTTCATCATCAGCAGTCCGATGAGCACTACAATCCAGAATGCGATTCCCATACTGCCCACGTCTCCCATAAAGCATTTGGCTTTCTTTCTGAAATTAAAGAAGAGAAAAACGATACTGGCCAGGGCAGGATAAACAATAAAATCTGTATCTGCAAATGAAACGACATACTGATTGATGTACAAAAGAGTCCCCAGGGTTACCAGGCTGTATAAGCCGGAAATCCCGTTGATTCCATCCATAAAATTAAAGGCGTTGAGGATACCGATGATCAGAATCAGCACTACGGGGAGCCACCAGAGAGATATGACCTGGAAAACGCCCAGGAAATACAAGAGGGGAATGACAGAGAGAAACTGGAAAACGAGTCTTATTTTTGAAGAAAGTTGTTTCACATCATCCATAAAACTCACGGTGCACAGCATCATCATCCCGGTGCCCAGGATCAGATAATTCTGAATGAGTGCGGTGCCGAACCACAGTTCATACAAGATGAAAAGAATATAGGCAAACGGGTACAATACCCCACCGCCACGCACTGTAACTACCGAATGTGCACTTCTTTGGTTTGGGGCATCCGTAATATTATAATGGCCGGCGATTCGGAAATATATAAAGGAAAAAATGAGTAATAAAACTGTAACTATACTATATTCCATTAACTTTTAAAACTTTTTATGGTAATCTCTAAACCTTCTTCTGCTGATAAAGGGAGCTGCTCAATTTCCAGCAAATCCTTGATTTTCTGATTACTAACCACATAATTTTCTGTCAGTTTCTGTAATCTTTCAGTGTTCAGAGGCAACCCAAAAACATCTCCGGTTTTGGCAGCGAAAGATATAAGTTTTCGGGGGATTTTCCAAAGTTTTATGGGTCTTTCTGTAATACGCCCTATGATTTGTATGACGGTATTGGTGGAAATAGTCTGGTCATCGGCAAAATGATAAACTCCGGAGGGGACGCCACGGGTCAGCATTTGCTCCAGCAGGGCATTGAGGTTTCCGATGCTTAAAAATGATCTTCGGTTATCAAAGGCGGCCAGTGGCCAGGGAAGTCCCTTTTTCACTACCTGAAAAAGCAGGTTCAGATTTCCCTTGTTTCCCGGTCCGTGAATCATACATGGGCGGATGATGAATAATCTTTTACCTGCGGGCAAGTCCTTACTAAGTAGATATTGCTCGGCAGCCAGTTTCGATTTTCCATATGGAGTTTGCGGATTAGGAATAACATCTTCGGTTAATGCACCAGTTACCTGATCTGCAGCAGCTTTTACGGAACTGAAATAGTAAAATTCCCGCACATTGGAACTCAGAAACCAATCAAAAAGTTCTATGGTCAGATCTCTGTTTACCCGGAAATAGTCTGCCTCATCTGCTGTGTGCTGGGTATCATGTGCTTTACCTGCGAGGTGAATAATGGCATCACTTTCACCATTCAGTCCGTTTTTCCACAACTGATCTCTCATGGAAACACCGTGCACCTGCATGCCTCTGCCCGAGAGATATTCGGCCAGATTGCTTCCTACAAAACCTGATATTCCGGTGATGGTGATGTTCACGAGAATTGGTTAAGTGTTTTTCGATTAATCCTCCTTCTACCTTGGTCACAAATCCAACCCCATTTATTGAAATATGCGATTGCAGATTTCACAAAAATAACAAATAATCTTTTATTCTTATTCGCTCCAGATTCATATCCATGTATCACAGAAACAAGTGGATAATAGATGGTTTTATATTTCATGTGCATTCTTCTGGACAAATCCCAATCTTCAAAATACATGAAAAATCGTTCATCGTAAAATCCAACCTCCTTTAATGCGCTGTTTCTCAACAAAGTAAAACAACCTGACAGTACAGGAGCATTATAAGTAGTTTGCTGCGGCACAAATCTTAATTCATAATTTCTTATAAAATTGTTATATAGAAAGGCTGGCCTGCGCAATTTTCGCATAAGCAGAGCATACGGCGACGGCAACAATTTTGGCAGGTTCTGCACAGATCCATCATTATTAACAATTTTAGGCATCAGCATACCTACATCGTGATGTTCTTCCATATACCTTATCATTTGTTTGATCACATTACTATTAAAACATACATCTGGGTTTATTACGAAATGATACTGACAATCCAGTTCCATGGATCTTCTAATTGCGATATTGTGCCCTGAACCAAATCCGGGATTGCTAGGATTATGAAAATAATCCATTTTATTATGGAGATTAATTTCTTTTAACCTATCTGTTGGAGAATTATCAATTAAGAATATATAGATATCATTTGCATTTATGCTTTTTTCAATACTTTTTATAGTGTCGTTCAGGATTTCTATATTATTTTTATACAGAACAATACTTGCGGAAATCATGATAATTAATTTAATTTTTTTGTTTGAATTTCCTTTAGATTCACATCAAATATTTCAATATTTTCTATTACATCATTCTTAAATATATTTTTTACATTGGAACGACTGATACGGTACTTTTCTTTTGTTATAGAACTATCAGGAAGTTTGAAATTAATCTGTTCTTTTCCCGTAACTCCTATCAAATCATCTATTTCCACTTCTTTTACTCCGTAAAATTCAACAGTCCCCCCATTAATTGTAGCCTTCCCGAAAGACAATTTGGTTTCAATCTTGGACAATGGCATCATCGCAAACATGGCCACTGCCTGCTTGTAATTGCCTGAGATTACAATATTATTAAATCTTATGTTGTTCTTACCAATAAATGAACCCCGCAATCCTTTATTTAGCATATTACCGCTGATAGTAAGATTGTTGATATTTGCTACGGAATTAATACCAAAAATATGAAATGCAGAACTGTCAAATAGCAAATCACGGGAATCACGATTACGAATAGTAATGATGACGTCCTCCATGGTGATTTGCGAGGTTCCTTCAAACCACATTGCTGCAGATGGATTATTTGAGAAGGTTTTGTTCGAGAAATTTTCGATATTTATTAGTTCTGATTTAAAAATCGTGTTCCTATCAGATGTAACCCCGGAAGAACCATAATTTTTCACTGTGGCTTTCTTTAAATAATACTCTCCAAAGCTAACAATAAAATTAAACGAAGCTTGAGGCATTTTTTGAATGTTCTGATGATTAATCACTTTATTATTTACTTTTATTCTTTGCGGAAAAATTCCTATATCTTCTGCGAATACTTCGCCCACTATCGTTTTTCCATATTGATACTTACCTTCATCTACAGAATGATAAACATGATACGTCTTGTTACTAATGTTCTTAAAGTATAAGTTATTTAAATATACTGTTCCGAAAGTTATCACTGTAAGGCAGGATGATGCATGAATATTTTTCATATTAATTTCTTCAAACAACATTTTTGATTCTTTCTTCAAACTCACAAAATAGAATAAATCATCCGGAACTGGATAGATACTTACAACATTACTTTCCTGCGCAAAATCTTTCCAGCTTTCTATATCTGTTTTATAAGTGCCTCGCCCTCCATCAAAATTTACATTTAACATATATACCTCCTCACTATCTACCTTCATGGAAAATTGATCAGCATACTTTTTGGAAGTTACAAAGTTTATATTCTTTAACAGAAAATGATTAAGGGTTATTTCTGATTTTCCGGAAACGAAATAAGTGAGATTTTCACCATCGATGGTATCTTTATTTACCTGACTGTATCTTAAAGCAGTTTTCATTGCTTCGACATCATCTGTGATACCATCACCCGCCGCTCCAAACATCCGAAGCGTAATTATGCCCGCAGAAAGGTTAACTGAGGCCATACAAAATAATATAAATAAGATGTTACGTAATTTCATTAATCAAATTGGGTTTTTTTAAGAAAAGTCTTACGTCAGTTTTCTTCAATGTCCATCGCTTCCATCCGTTATCAGTTGCAGAATTCTGACCGAATTTGAAAACTGAACCATCATGCTGAGTAACTGCAAGATTATAACCAAGTTTTAGTGCTATCCTAGAAATCTTTATCTCACCTTCTCTTATTAGCAATAATTTATGATTAATTCCCGAGCCCGGAAATTTATTTCCATTTGCTTCAACAATCTCTTCCAACACTTTTATTGTAGTGAGTAGAAAAAAACTCTGTAGATGAGGGGTAAAATTGTTTCGTACCAGAGTTTGCATTCTTTTTGCGCAATAGGACACACCTAATATAGCAACATCGGTATTCCTCTCCATATACTGGACATACGTATTCAAAAATATTGTTTGCTCCTTATGTACAGAAGAATTTGTTAAGATAACGAAAGCATTCGGCTCATATTTAACGTTATTATAAAAATACTCATAACCAGAAAAGTCCATTCCTTTGTTTGAAACTGACTCGACATTGCACCCATACTCTTTCACTTGGTCTAAGTATTTAAATTTTTCAATTTCCGAAATAGTGACATTTATTACTTTCTCATATTTACATTGATTATTTTTAAATCTTTCAAGTTGATGTTTTAGTCCGCACTTAAACGGAATTACACCCTTTATTTCCTTTTTCCTTTCATAATCATACCCCCCCCATTCATGTATATTTATAAAGATCCTTTTGTTCTGAACTATTTCTCTCCTTTTTGTTACATTCAAGGGCTTTCTGGAACTAACTATTTTTTTATATTCTTCATAAATCATAAGAATAGGCAAAAAAACAAGTTCATAAATCATTATCAGCAAAAACTTCAGTTTATAATAATTATTTATCATATCAATAATTTCTCTGAATTGTATATAAAATTTTGTAAAAATAATATTGTACAAAATTTAACCCTTCAATATCATTTAAAAAATCTAATATTTGCTTTTGTCCTCGTAAAGTGGAGAATATGTTCCTCATTTTATTCCTAAAATATGATAAACCTACCTTCCTTGCGCCTACCTCGTTACTCATATGTTGTCGATATAAAATTGTGGATTCTGGAACATGCTTTATTACACCACCATATCGTAACGTATTTAGGGCTAGCCACCAATCATGCATTGGAATAGAAGAAGGATAAGGAAATGCTATATCCTTAACCCGGTGATTGCAGACCATTGTGCAACCCGTAACACAATTAAAAACTTGTATCAAGTTCTTATTTTCCAATATTTTGGGTTGTATTTTAGAAAAATTCCAAAAAGAATCCGAAATTATATTGAGATCTTGGTCTGCGACTGTTAAATCCGTATGAACAATTACCGGACTTTTACTAAATTCTAATTCAGTGGAAATCATCAATTTTAACGAGCGTTCTATTTTAGTTGGCATCCAAACATCATCATGATCGCAAAAGAAGTAGTAATCAGCTTCGGTCACTGTCAATAATCTCATAAAACTTACCTTGGGACCTAAATTCCTATCACCATCTTGAATTAAATGGACATTAGAAAATTTTGCCTGGTATTCATGAATTATTTCAATGGTATCATCAGACGACCCATCATCTCTGATTACCAGGTCCCATTTCTTTTCAGTTTGCGCAAATAAAGAATCCAATTGTGCTCGTAAATACTTAGAAGAATTATATGTTGCTAAGAGTATAGAAATTTTCACTTAACTAAGAATTAGCTGATTATAAAATACATTCATACAAAGAAAAATTAATGCTAAAGCAATCGCAAAGCAATAGCCTACAATTCTCACCTTAAAAATATAAATAACTAAAGGAAATAAAATCAATTCCACAATACCAAACAATTCATGTACCCTATAGGCAATGGCAGGTATTAGAGATAAACTAGGTAATGCACAAAGCGCAATGCCCTCAATTTTCACTAATAAGTAGAAGTATTTGTTATATGGTGCTATATTCTTATGATTGATTAGTATCAAATAAAACATTGCAACCTTTACCAAATAAAATGCATTAAATACATTAATTGTATCATACCCTCCCACACCTTTACGTGAAAGATCTTGATAAGCTTCCAGTTTTGTTTGGAAGTAGGGAATTGGAATATTCTGAATAAAATTAAAACCAACAAAATATAATATATATCCAGCAGGAACTATAAAATATAGAACTTTAATTTTGCTATTATTCTTGAGCAACCACAAGGTGAGAATAAGTATAGCTGAATAATGAAAAAATGTAGCAATAGCTACAAATAAAACAAAATATTTAAAATTTCGATCGTAAAGAGGCTTTATAGCAAGTAATATAAAACCAGCTGCAACACCGGCTCTTATCTGTGTCAATTCATGCAGTATATAAAAATGACTCACATACATGAGAATGGACAAATAAAATAAATTTGTCATGTTTCTTATCGCAATCACTTTCGATGTTACGCCTAGAATAGCATATAGCACGAAGATACTTATATAGGAGAATTCAAAATTATCCCGTAATAAATTCCGGATAAAAATATAAGAGATTTCGATTTGGTTTGCTGAATAATCTAGTCTATTCCACGCCTGAACATACATTCCATAGTCGTTAAACTTTTTACCATCTCGGAAACCTGCAAACGCTATTAATATAAGTACTAACACAGACGAAGTAATCCTATTAATAGACTTAATTTTAGAAGGATGGACCAGAAGTACAAACGAAACAAAAAAAACAACGAAAATACCTACAATCATTCTTTGAAATAATTAATCATTTTTCTTGCTAATAAACTCCATTCAAATTCTTTTATGGAATGTAGACCACGCTCTACCTTTTCTAGCACTAATTCCTTATTGCTTTGCAAGTCCATTACCTTATCAACTATTGATTGTACATTCTTTATCTCGATTTGCCAGGAATTATACTCGTTACTTGGATAATAGCCTGTTGTGATTACCGGCACTCCACATGCCATAGATTCTATGATGGGATAGTGCACGGCATCAAGTTGAATATACTGCGCACATACATAACAATCCAAACTTCTGTAATATTCTGCCAGCTCCCGATCTCCTTTCGGAAAATGCATCGTCACCCCATCTATATTTGACCAGTTTTCATCACCAAATGCGATATGTAATTCTATAGAACTGCCGAGTTGCAATCGCAGTTTCGAAAAAGCTTCCAGAATTATATGAGTTCCTTTAAAAATCTCCATTCTGCCTATCGTTCCCAAGATGAATACTTCGCGGTCTGTAATGCCTTTAGAATTAGAATAAAATAGTTCCATATCTAAACCAGGATACACAACCTTGTCAGAAATGATTTCCTTATAATTTTTATACATAGGGGCATTGACAATGATATTTAAACCCTTTTTGTAGGAATTTTTTGCTATCTGCTTATAAATTTTATATCTTAAAGGACCCGAATTATAGAAATCAGGCTCATATGCCTGTACATAATAAAACTTTTTAGCTTTAATCGTACTTTTCGCAACCGGATCTGCAGTGAAATGTTGTGTGGCAAGTACGACATCAGCCTCGAGTTTATTTAATGCTTTTCTTAGTAATATACGTAAAATGAATGGCCCGCCGATGGGCGCTGGATAATCCTCGTCTCCTTCTGTGACTACGTTTCCACTGTTATCATAATAAATAATGCGTGCCTTGGTAGGATAATACGGTGGTTTTAATTTTTTGTGAGACAGAAATATGACTTCATGATTAAAATCCATCCATTTGTTAGCCAATTCAGAAAGTACGCGCCATCCTCCCTCTTTACTGAAACTACCCACTAAAGGAATTAATATCTTCATAACGATTTACCAAGCAAAAGTTTTCTAAATATAATAACCATAATTCCCAAATATAAAAAATAATTTAAACAATAAGCCTGGGTAATACCTAAGAGACCAAAATGGTACATAAATTTCATGGCGAGGACTACAAAGAGCAGCGAAAACACAACCTCTGTTACAATATATACCTTTGTCATAGATTTCGCCACCATGATAAATGCTAAAATCCAACTCATGATTTTGAAAAAATCCCCCAGTAACTGCCAGAAAAACAAACCCAGCATGGGTCTGAACTCATCTGAAAACAATAATGTAATTACAAAATCTTTTGTATAATAAATAAAGATTAAACTTACTATAATAACCGGAGTTATAATCTTGTAAATTTTAAAAATTTCCCGGCGAAGCATCAGTTTGTCCTGTATTTCTGATAGTATGGGCAAATAGTAAACTGTAAAAGAAGTAGTAATAAACATTAAATATAAAGCTGAAACTCGATTCATAGCCTCCCAGTACCCAGCATCAGTAAGTGATAGATTATTTATAATTTCACTTCGGATAAATAGCTGAGCCAGCGGCAGCGTGAGTGCAGAAACTACTGCCATCAGGGAATAGGATAAATACTTCTTTACTATCACTCTATTCCAAGCCCCCCATAATTTAGTTCTTTTAAACCAAGGGGTTTTTCGTACAAATAAATACGTAATGAAAATGATGATACTTTGATAAGTCACCAAAGATAAAAGCGCTCCTTCGAGTTTATAAATATAGACAAGGCAAACCGTAAAAAACAGCCCCACTATGCTTGTTATAATATTTAACGTAACAAACTTTTTGAATTCTTTAAAGCCGTTAAGGATAGAAACAAAATAATTATTTAACGAAATGAGTATTAAATTAATTCCCAGGCAAGTAAAAACATATGAATACTTATCATCAAGCAGCAATTGGATACTAAAATATTCTGCAGCTAGAATCAGAAATGCACCCAAAATCAGAGAAAAGATTATGGTTATTCTTAAGCCAATTTGAATATATTTATCGAGAAGGGTTTCATCATCCTTATACTCAGCTACATACTTTACTACTCCATTATTAATTCCGCCACCTCCCAAAGCCGTCATAATTCCAACTAAATTCTGTAACTGACCTATCAGAGCAATGCCACCAGGTCCCACCACTGATGCTACCACTTTAATGGTGACATAGCTGGTAAGCATCTTTACCAAAGTAGAAAGACCTGTAAAAGAAAAAACTTTTATCAGGTCAGTCATCAATAAAGATTTTATCTTACTTAACATTAAATGAATTGATTACCGTAATCACTGCACTCACCTCATCATCACTCATTACCGGACTGATGGGCAGACTCAGCACTTCGCAGTGAATGGCTTCTGTAACGGGAAACGCCCACTGGTTCCATTCTCGATACGCTTGCTGGTGATGCGGCGGGATGGGATAGTGAATTAAAGTCTGCACCCCGTTTTCCTGCAGGTATTGCTGCAGCGATTCCCGCTCCTTTGTACGGATTACAAACAAGTGCCACACGTGCTCTTCCTGATTTTCAGGTAATTGAGGAAGCGTGATATTCTTATTATTGATTTCTGTAACGTATCTGTTGGCAATTTCTCTTCTTCTTGCGTTTTCAGCATCAATATATTTCAGTTTCACATTTAAAACCGCAGCCTGAATTTCGTCTAAGCGCGAATTTAATCCCTGGTAAATATTGACATATTTCTGATTGGAGCCATAGTTAGCCAGTGCACGGATGGTTTTGGCCAGTTCTTCATCGTTGGTGGTCACTGCTCCTGCATCGCCCAGAGCACCTAAATTTTTACCTGGATAAAAACTAAAGCCTGCAGCATCTCCCAGATTTCCGGATTTGATGGCGTTCCACTTCGCTCCAATGGCCTGTGCATTGTCTTCAACAATCTTCAGATTATGTTTCTTTGCCATTTCTTTAAGTTCTTCAGAAAAGACAATTCTACCGTACAGATGTACAATCATAATCGCTTTTGTTCTGGAACTGATTTTTTCCTCGATTGCAGAAATGTTGATGTTAAAAGTTTCACGATCCGGTTCTACCAAAACCGGCACCAGACCATTATCTGAAATGGCAAGAACCGAGGCGATATAGGTATTGGCAGGCACAATGACTTCATCTCCCGCCTGCATCACACCCATTTCAATATAACCACGAAGAATCAGCCGCAGTGCATCCAGACCATTGGCAACTCCGATGGCATGATGGGCACCGATATAGCCGGCAAGATTGGTTTCAAAATTCTTCACTTCATTTCCCAGCAAATACCAACCTGACCGGAAGGTATTGACCATTCGTTCTTCTATTTCCTGCTGATGCGCCAGGTTTATTTTTTGTAAATCTAAAAACTTAATCATTGTTCTTGTTTGTGTAAGTAATGGTACCCGTTTTATCTATGGTTCCTCTTTGTTTTGCGGGATTTCCGAACCACACCGAGTATGGCGGAATATCTTTGGTAATCACACTACCGGCACCAATTAAGGCATATTCGCCAATGGTGTTTCCGGCAACTACCGTGGCGTTGGCGCCTATGGAAGCTCCTTTTTTCACTACAGTTCTTTCAAACTTCTCCGGATACTGCTTGGATCTCGGAACCAAATCATTGGTAAAGGTCACGTTCGGGCCTATGAAAACATCATCTTCCAGCATGACTCCATCCCAAATCTGCACGCCGGGCTTAATCGTGACATTGTCGCCGATGTTTACATCATTTTCAATAAAAACCTGGCAATTGATATTGCAGTTCCTGCCGATGACCGCATCTTTCAGAATCACTGAAAATTGCCATACCATGCTGCCTTCTCCGATATTTTCTGACTGCACATCTGCAAGCGGATGAATCTTAACCATGTTTGAGATATTTTAAATAATCATCATAATTCCGAATATAATCTGCCTCGTTATACGCATGCGATGCCAGAACCAGACAGATCGCTCCGGAAGAAAAGTTCATTTCTGATGCCCATACGCCCGGCGGAATATGCAAACCTAAATCGGGCCGGTTCAGAAATACTTGTCTTTTGTACTTTCCATCATCCAGACTTACTTCAAAACTTCCGCTGGCTGCTATAAGAAACTGGTGACACTCTATATGTGCATGCGCTCCCCTGCTTTCGCCACCGGCAATGTCATAGAGATAAAAGACTCTTTTAACATCAAAAGGAAAAGCCGACTGATTTTCTACAACGGTCAAATTTCCTTCTGCAAAGTTCACCTTTCCCAGATCAATCACCGAGCAGTCAAAAACTGTAAGTCTATCCATTCCGTAATGCTTTAAATTCTTCAAAATCCCTGATGTAATCACCGGCATCATACAATTTATCTGACACGATGAGTGCCAGTGAATTGGTGGAGAAATTTTCCATGCGGCGCCAGTACATTTTCGGCACAAACAATCCGTAATAAGAACGATTCAACTGAAATTTCTGCTCTTCTTCCCCGTCATGAAGTACCACATCAAAACTTCCGGAAAGCGCCACAATGAATTCCTGCTGCTCTCTGAAAGCGTGGCTGCCGCGGGTTTCACCACCCGGCACATCATAGACCCAGTACGTGCGGGCGATCTCAAAAGGCAACTGTTTCGGATGCTCAAAAAACGAGAGGTTTCCCCGCGCATCCAGAATCTTCGGTACTTGTATAATTTGTGGAACGATCTTCATCGGGAATGCTAAAATCTGCTTTTCAACTTACTTAAAAATGACTCGTCTCTGGCACTATACCCATATCCATACTTATTCCCATAGCCAAAATACTCTTTGGACACATCATTCAGCACGAAAGCTGCATTTTTAACCCTTTCTGATTCAAATTGTTTATTGGCAAAATCAATCAGAGGCTTCTCTGTATAGCCGGAACGGGTTACATAGATGGTGGCATCGGCAAGCGCTGCAATCAGCGCCGTATCGGTAACCAGCATCATTGGTGCAGTATCCAGAATAATATACTGATAGCGGTGTTTCAATTCTGCCAGCAATTCTTCATACCGGCCATTAGTAAGCAGTTCGGTAGGATTTGGCGGAATGCTTCCGGAATAAATCACATCCAGATGCGGGTTATAAACAGATTGGTGAATAAGCTCTGAGACCGTTCGGGTATCATCATATAAATATTCTGTAAGTCCGTCGACTCCTTTACGTTCTTTATTATAACGCTGCAACTGCGGGTTCCGTATATCAGATCCAATGATGATGACCTTTTTGCCGGGACCCGCCAAAGTCAGCGCCAGATTCACTGACACAAACGTTTTTCCCTCACCCTGCACAGTCGATGTTACAAATACCACATTCCCCTGCTCCTGCTTCGGCAGCATAAAACTTAGGTTGGTAATAATGATTCTGAAGGCTTCAGCCATAGGTGTCAGATCATTTACCTGGACCAGTTCGTTATCGCCACGGCGTAAGCTCGGAACTTCACCCAATACTGGTTTTTTATCTGATAGGGTAAGAAGATCTTCCTTGGACCGCACTTTATTGTTCAGTAAATCTTTAAGATAGATCAGGGAAAACGGCAGCAGAAGCCCCATGAGCAAAGCACCTCCTAAAATCATTATCTTCTTGGGAGATACCGGTTTTTCTGATGCATAGGCCGCATCCACCACTCTGGCTTTTGAAGCTGTAATTGCCATGGAAATGGCGGCCTCTTCTCTCTTTTCCAGCAAAAGAAGGTACAAACTTTCTTTAATTTGCTGTTGTCTTTCAATATTCCGGAACATTTTTTCCTGCGCAGGTATTTTTGAAATATTAGCCCGGGCAGTTCCCTGTTCGGACATAATCTGATCTCTGGCTGCGGAAAGTGCTTTTCTGCCATTTCGCAGATTTTCCATTACCAGTCCTTTAGTAGAATTCAGTTGTTTTGTAAGTTCCACAACCAATGGATTTTCGGGCGTGGCATTTTCCAGTAACCTGTTGCGTTCCAGCACCAGAAGGTTATATGCCGAAATCGCAGATTGTACTCCTTCTGTCTCCAGACCAAGTCCCATGGGTAAGGTCTGATTAATACCCTGCCTTTGGATGAAGCTACTCAGATCATTAATCAGTTGCAACTTCGTTTCTGTTTCCAGTAATTTGGCTCTGGCAGCCTCAGAGGTACCATAATTTATTCTAGCCTCGGTAAGAAGGTCTACAATCTGATTCTGGGTTTTGAACCGTTCCTTCTGCCCTTCCACATCTCCCAGTTCTTCTGCAATAATGGCTATTCTTTCATCAATGAAGTCTTTGGTTTTCTGTGACTCAGAATTTTTGTCTTCCATCGCATCCTCATTATAAGCTTCAACCAGTTTGTTCACCATCTCCTTGGCTTTGGTTACATTGCCATACTTCAAAATGAGATCAATTACGGTTACATCTTTATTGGCCAGATCAATGGACATTTGCTTCTGATACTGAGACACTCTGGAATCTGAAGATGCATAAGAAAGCAGGAGCTGTCCTTTTACCGGATATTTTTTTGCATCATAATCTTTGTTACGCAAAATCATGATATTCGCATATGGCAGGCTGATGGTCTTGCTGAACGTAGTCACCAGCGGTTTGCTGAGATCTTCTGAAACCAGGGTGATTTTGTCGCCGGCCAGCGTCACTTCCAGCGGTTGAATTTCATCTTCATAATCTTTTTCTGATATTACCGTAACCACCACCGGTGCACTTTCTTTGTAAAGTTCTGTTGTCAGGAAACCTTCCTTATCATATACATGAACCTGCAAGCCAAGGTCGGTCACCACTTTGTGCATCATTTTCTTTGATTTGAAAACTTCTAATTCGTTTTCGATGCTGTTGGTAGCCATTCCTCCAAAACCGGACAAATCAGTGAGCATACTTAAATCTCCGGACATCCCTTTTTTGGCATCTTTTATCAGTACCTGTGATTTGATTTCATAAGAAGGTGCGGTATTTTTAATATAAAAAACAGCCAGGGCCAGAAATGCTAAAGCAGATAATACAAACCACCACCATTTCCGGATATATGGTTTAATAATTTCATTAATATCCACCTCCGCAGATGGTTTTGAAACTGAGTTTTCGCTCATGATTATTGGGTATGATTAATTTTTAAAGATGGTTACAAAAATCCCGGCAAGGCCTATAATTGTGCCGGCTACGGCAATATAGGTTCCGGTGTTGGGATTCAGACGAGCGGCTTTTTCCTTGGTCTCATTGGCAGAAATGTAAATCACGTCATTCTGCTTCAGCTGATAGTACGGTGAATCAATGAAATCCACATCCATCAGATTGATGCGCTCTTTCGTGATCTGGCCATTTTCGGTTCGCACCAGCAAAACATTGTCCCGCTTCCCGTACATCGTGAGATCACCTGCCAGACCCAGCGCATTGAGCACCGTAGCCTGCCCGTCCGGAATCGTGTACTGCCCGGGTTGGTTCACCTCACCCAAAACCGTTACTTTATAATTAGTAATTTTGATGCTCACCGAAGGATTCTTAACATAGCGCGAAACTTCATCCCGCAGTTCATCCTGAAACTCCACCAGCGTTTTCCCCGTGGTATTCATCTTGCCAATGACCGGAAAGTCGATCTGGCCCTGCGAATTGACCAGATAAATGGGCGCCGTAGCTTTATCCAGAACCTGAGCCATGGGCGCATTGGTGCTGGGTGTTGAATATTGGGAGGCTTCTGCAGAAGAATAATTCTGATTGAAAGGTGCCACTACCGTCATGTCTTTGGCGGTAATGAAAATGGCCAGCTGGTCGCCTTTCTGAATAGTGGTCACCGCATTCCGCAGCGCCGCATCCGTAGCCAGCTGTTCCACATTCTGTAAATAATTGAGTTCACTGGGTCCCTGCTGGGGTGTACAAGCGGTGAGACCCGCAATTAAAGTTCCTAAAATCAGCAATTTATACCGGTTCATATGTTTTTCAGGATTTGAGTTTTGCAAATATACAATATTGATTTTTTAAGGCGGGCTGCAACATCACCAGGAGTGCAACATACCGTGAATTAAATTTTTTTTCCAGCAGCGTAGATTCTGCAAATGATATCGGTGACCTGCACGCCGTCTGAGACTTCTACCGCCGGACGGCCATTCTGAGTAAGCACCTCTACAATATTATCCAGAATATGCTGATGGTTGGCCGCCGAGCCTTTATAATGTCCATAATCTGTTCCCGGATTGGTGGGGATCAGCTGTGGCATTTCATAATCCTTTACAGTACACACTTCTACCTTGTCCATATACTGGCCGCCTATTTTTACCGATCCGTTCTGCGCAATGACCGTCAGCGAACTTTCCAGATTCTGATTCCACACGGCGGTAGAAAAATTCAGCGTCCCCATTCCCCCGTTCACAAAATCAAAATGTACCGTACCGCTGTCCTCGAATGCTGTAAGATGCTCATGGTTAAAATCGGCGAAGCGGGCGCTGATGTTCTCTATATCGCCAAACAGCCAGTACATGATGTCTATAAAGTGAGAGAACTGCGTGTACAGGGTTCCACCATCCATATCGCTGCGGCCATGCCAATCGTGGTGCAGGTAGTACCGCTCATCGCGGTTCCAGTAACAGTTCATCTGTACCATATAAATATCGCCCAGCGTTCCGCTGTCCACCATATTTTTCAACCATTGTGACGGTGGCGAAAATCGGTTCTGCATTACCATGAAGACGCGTAGATTTTTTTGCTGTGCCAGGTTCATCAGGTGTTCTGCCTCTTCTTTTTTCAGGGCCATCGGCTTTTCAATCACCACATGGCGGCAGGCCTCCAGCACCTGCAGGGCCTGGCTGTAATGAAGTCCGTTTGGCGTGGCCAGTGTGATGACATCTGCCACCTCACCGGAGTTCAGATACGCTTCCAGACTCTGAAAAAACGGAGCCTGAAAGGCTTCCAGATTCAGGGTTTCTTTCATTTTAATATCGATCAGCGCGGCAAGTTCACAGCTCTCACTCTGTTCTATAATTCCGGCGTGTCTTTTCCCGATCTGACCGCAACCTACTACGGCAAATGATATCTTTTTCAACATCTACGTACTAATTAAAGCCCGCTGCGCAGGGCAGAGGGCGGCAGAATTTCCAGTTCCTGTATTCCACCGTGAAAATGGGGTCTAAAATAGTGAAAAATTACGGTCTGACTGCATGAATTGGTAAAAAACTATCATCATCATAAGAAAAAATGCCTGTCATCAGAAAATTGACAAGCAAAAGCGGTAGATTGCTGTATTTTAATCCAGAATTTCGTAGATGGAATTATTGCTGATGAATTCGGGTACAATTCTCTTCAGGCCACTCACCACTTCCAATTTATCCCGTCTCAGAGCGGCTTTCACCACCAGAGTGGTATGTCCGTCTATCACGTCATATGGCATACTGGCATCTTTTGAAATCATGATTTTCTCATGGTGGGTAGGCAGCGTTTTGGTACCATCAGAAAGGAGTTCCTCATAAAGTTTCTCTCCCGGTCTCAATCCTGTATAGATGATGCGGATGTCGCCATGCGGCTCCAGTCCGGAGAGTTTGATCATTCTTTCGGCCAGATCCAGGATTTTCACGGGCTCGCCCATATCAAACACAAAAATCTCACCACCATTGCCCATGGTTCCGGCCTGCAGCACCAGTTCACAGGCTTCGGGAATGGTCATGAAATACCGCACAATATCCGGATGGGTGATGGTTACCGGCCCGCCGTTGGCAATCTGTTTCTTAAAATGAGGGATTACAGAGCCGTTGGAGCCCAACACATTACCAAACCGGGTGGTAATAAACTTTGTTGTATTGCCTTCCTGTTCCTGCAATGCCTGAACGATAAGTTCTGCGGTTCGCTTGGACGCTCCCATCACATTGGTCGGGTTCACGGCCTTATCGGTAGAGATCATTACAAAACGGTTCACCTGATATTCACTGGCCAGCGATGCCAGGTTTTTACTACCCAGCACATTGACCAAAACGGCCTCATGCGGGTTTTCTTCAATGAGGGGAACATGTTTATAAGCCGCTGCATGATACACCATAGAGAATCGATACTTTTCAAATAACGGCACCAGCCTATGGCGGTTGGAGATATCGGCGAGGACAAATTTAAAGGTCACATTCGGGAAGGCATCCCGCATTTCCAATTCCATTTCGTGCAGCGGAGTTTCTGCCTGATCCAGCACCACAATCATGGCCGGGCGGAACAGCGCTACCTGCCTTACTATCTCACTGCCAATGGATCCTGCACCCCCGGTAACCAGCACAGTTTTGCCCTCGTGCCGTAATTTCACCTCGGAATTATCAATTTTGATGGGCTTACGGTTCAGTAAATCCTCAATCTGCATGGATTTGATGGTCATTTCAGAATCATTGTTCTGCAACTGCTGCACCGTAGGGGTTTTATATACCTTAAGGTCTTTTTCCAGAAAGAAGGACACCCAGCGGTTCAGTTCTTCTTTAGACATCATTTCCTGCACCACCAGAATACCGTCCAGCATCAGGTCTTCTTTGGTGAACGTTTCCAGTTTTGATTTGGAATAAATGGGTTTGCCCAATAAAATGGCATGGTTGGAATCGTGTCTTTCGGTGAGGAATCCGGAAATATCATATGGCATATTCGGATTATCAATAACCGCACGGGCTACGGCTACCGCCTGCTCGTCTATACCCAGCACCCATATTTTTTTGCGCAGGGCGCTTCTTCGGAACTCGCGGGCATAGTGAAAAAATTCTTTCACCGTGAGCCGGAAGATGAAGAGCAGAATAAAGGAGGACGAAAAGAAAATGGCCGAAAACGGAATCAGCATATAAATGAGCCGCTCGCCGGTAAACAGATAATACGAAAAGCAAATGAGTCCGTTCACTACCGTAGTGCAGAAGCACGCCATAAACAGTTTGAAGAGATCTATGAACGTGGAGTGGCGTATAATGCCCGCATAGGTGCGGAACATGAACATGAACAACATACTGAGCCCGATGATCAGCAGATAGACCACATCAAGATACATGAAAATGGACTGTCCGTAGGTCAGTTTTCTGAGGAGATAGTTAGAAAAGTAAATGGCTATAGAAATCAGAATCACATCCAGCACCAGTACAACCCATCTGGGCAGATACCGGATGTCGGTAATGCTTAACAAATTATCACTGTTATATATCCGGTTAAAAATATGCTGTCCCTTCATGAAGCTGTTCGGTTCTGGTCCGGTAATCCCGGGGCTGATGCTCTGCTTTTCTTAAGCAAATATCACCATTTTTTAATTACGATTTAGTTTTTTGTTCACGGTTTCAGAAATCCGCTGCTTTTCATGCTCCTGAAGATTGGATCCGGAAGGCAGACACAAGCCTATACGGAACAAATCCTCGGCTACGGTACCGCCGTAGTAGGCAGCATCTTTAAATACCGGTTGCATATGCATCGGCTTCCAGAGCGGTCTGGATTCAATTTCCATATTGAAGAAGCTGTTGCGCAGATCTTCCCGGCTGAAACCCGTCTTTTC
The DNA here is from genome assembly GCF_020687745.1 of Chryseobacterium sp. MFBS3-17. Lineage (GTDB taxonomy): Bacteria > Bacteroidota > Bacteroidia > Flavobacteriales > Weeksellaceae > Marnyiella. The sequence goes on along the minus strand of NZ_JAJEWK010000012.1, from coordinate 23,326 downwards.
TTCATCAATCAGAATGACCGACAGCCAGTGATTGGAGAAAAAATCTGCATCAGGTTCCGTGAAAACAGTAATGCCCGCTGCATCTTTGAAAAGCTCGGTATAAAACTGATGATTGCGGCGGCGTCCGTTTACCCGATCCTGCAATACTTCCATCTGTCCGCGGCCTATCCCTGCAGAAACATTGCTGAGCCTGTAGTTGTACCCGATGTGGGAATGCTCATAGTGCGGTGCATTATCCCGTGCCTGGGTGGCATAAAATATCGATTTGCTTTTATATTCTGAATTTCGGGTGACCAGCGCACCCCCTCCCGAAGTGGTAATGATTTTGTTGCCGTTAAAGCTCAGCACCGCCATATCGCCAAAAGTCCCACATTTCTGTCCTTTATAGGCAGACCCCAGCGCTTCGGCGGCATCTTCTATCAGGGGAACTCCGTATTCGGCGCAAATTTCTGTAATCTCCTTCATTTTGGCTGGCATTCCGTAGAGATGAACTACAATCACGGCTTTCGGAAGTCTGCCTTTTGCCGCGAAAGCCTGCAGTGCTTCACGCAAAGCATCCGGACAAAGATTCCAAGTATCCGGCTCACTGTCTATAAAAACGGGACGGGCACCCAGATAGGCAATAGGATTGGCAGAAGCCGCAAACGTCATGGACTGGCAAAAGACATCATCGCCAGCTTCCACACCCAGCATCAGCAACGCCAGATGCAGGGCTGCTGTACCGGAGCTGAGCGCCGAGACATAACATCCCGCTCCCAGATAGCGTTCCAGATCACCCTCAAAACCATTAACATTGGGACCCAGTGGTGCCACCCAGTTATTACTGAAGGCTTCGTGAATATACTTGAGTTCATTGCCGCCCATGTGCGGAGATGATAGCCAGATTCTGTTGCTCATAGAATGGAAGATGCTAAATTAGGTTCATGCCGAAGGCGAGTATGAAATTTTGATCATTGTGTATGGCAGAATGCCCTTGCGACACCCGCTTTATCCCTGCAAATCCAGGAACTTCAATGCGCAGGTTGCTGCATGCATCTGCAGCAAGGGCAACGTTAAAAATACAGCGCAGCATCAATACCTCATGGGTTTTGCAATGCCCTGCAAAGTGTGAAGCACTCATAGTGTTTTTTTTCGTGTTTTTTCAGGCAACTCCCTTCCGTATCATCCATCAATACTGGACTTAAGCGGTATGGCGAGAGACCGGCCCACGTCTTTCTGGGAGTTTCGTTGGATACAAAAATAGGGAATTTTAGTACAGGTAATGGTTTTCTGCTAGATAATTTTACTATTTTTTTCAAATTTTAAGCAGCGGAAGAGTAACCAAATTTCATGCCAACCCTCTGTTTATACCGGTTTCAGCGGTGAAAAAACATCGCTAAATCACAGAGATGATACTTATTTACGCCATACCGTGCGCAGCATGATCTGCAAATCCAGCCAGAAGGAACGCCGGTGGTAATAGTCCAGGTTCATCTTTACCTTATCCGGAAACAGGACCTCATCATTGTACTTCAGCGGGTTCTCTTTAGCGGCCAGCAAAACCTCTTCATCTGCATATTTAATGCTCGCTTCCGAGGTAATTCCCGGTTTCAGCTCCAGCACCTTCCGGTCTTCGCCGGTAAGGGTATCATAATAACCGGGCAGATCCGGCCGGGGTCCTACGAACGACATCTCGCCTTTCAGCACATTCACCAGCTGGGGAAGTTCATCAATCTTGGAGCGGCGCAGGAAACGACCCAGCGGGGAAATGGTGCGGGTCACCGGATGCACGGTTTTCAGTTTATAGATGATGAACAGACGGCCATACTGCCCCACTCTTTTCTGGGTAAAAATACCGCCGGAGCGGGTATCCAGACTTGCCGCCATATAACCGGCAATCAGCACCGGACTCAGCAGCACCAGAAGCACCAGCGATAAGATAAAGTCGAAAAGTCGTTTGACAAGCATTCTTTTTTGGTTTATGGGTGCAGGCAGGAAAAATTTTTAATACATCAATCCAAAATGCCATAATGGTATCGTATTGAGATAACCTTTTTCGATATCGGCTTTGACTACAAAGCCTTTTTCAGCATTTTTTATTTGTTTTAGTCCTTTGTTTTTTCCTCCTACTTCAAATTCCACATGGTCAATTCTAAAATCTGCCAATGATGATGAAACCACTTGATGAGCAATCCTTAACTGATTCAGAAAAAAAGTTTCTCTGACGTTTCCTGTGTTCTGGTTTTCGCTGGCTAAGTTATACACCAAATTGGTATTGTCCAAATAAACTTTTTCCAACTTTCCTAATCCACGGATTCCTCCCGTTTCATTTCTCAACTGTGCCACCATTCCTGCCTCTTCCATATAAAGGAGATAATCTGCGATGTTGTTTCGGCTGACATTGAGCATTTCAGCAATTTTGCTCATATTGGGTTTAAACGGAACACTCTCTGCCACAACGGCTAACAGTTGCTTTAGCTTTCTGCCTGTTGACACATTCATATCTGCATAAGTCGGGATATCGCTTTCCAGGGTCTGACTCACCACCTGCTGTAAGCGCAGATCAAAATCATCTTCTATGGCAAAGGGATAATACCCTCTTTTCAGATAATCATCAAACAACGGCAATGGATGCGGAATTTGCGGCAAATCAACTTGATGATTCAGAATTTCTTCTAAACTGAATTTCGAAACTTCTAACTGATGAAAAAGCCCCAAATATTCCCGAAATGATAATCCCTGCATGGCATAAACCACTGCTCTGCGGCTTAAATCGGAACTGCCTTTTTTGATATCAAGCACCGAAGAACCTGTAAAAACCATTTTCAGCTCTTTGTGATAGTCATAAATCAATTTCAATTCTTTCGACCAATCCGGGTATTTGTGTATTTCGTCTATAAGCAAATATTTCCCTCCTGATTTCACAAAAGCATCTGCCAAATCGATCAGCCGATTTTTGGCAAAATAAAAATCTTCGGCGGTAACATATAAAGTCTGATGAATGTTGAGATTATTTTTGATGTACTGTAAGACCAAAGTTGTTTTTCCGACACCCCGGGGACCGATGAGTCCAACCAATCTGTTTTGCCAATTGATCTGATGATAGGAATAACGGATAAATGCCGTATCTACCCCGGAAATCAAACGATTGGAATATTCAAATAAAGTGTCCATTTCTACTTTTTATACAAATATAGTATATTTTGCACTGTCACAGTGCGTTTTTCATGATAATTTGCACTGTCAGAGTGCAAAATTAACCAAAACCGTTCACTCCACCCCAAATTCTTTCCAGGGGATTACTTTTCCTGCTGTCCGGTTTTGCCGGTCATTTCCGCCGTAAACCAAAGCTTTGTCCAGATCTTTCCAGCCCGAAAGTTGCTGAAACTTTTCCATTCCTTTAAACATATCAGGCATCACCGTCATAGAAGCTTTGAACTCCACAATCCGGAAACCTTTGTCGTTTTCAATTAAAAAATCCACTTCATTGCCCGAAGAATCTCTCCAAAACCAAAGGTCGTCCACCACGTTTTTGTGCGACATCTGTTTGATGTATTCGGCGATCATCATATTTTCAAACAGACATCCTTTCAGAGAATGGGTTCGCAGTTGTTTCTCATCGGTTATTTTCAACAAATAGCACAACAATCCCGAATCATAAAAATACAATTTTGGGGTTTTGACGATGCGTTTACTAAAGTTTTTGTAATACGGATACAACTGATAAACGATATAACTGTTTTCCAAAGCCGATAACCACGCTTTTGCCGTAGGCTGAGTGATTCCACATTCGTTTGCCAACGCATTCAGATTGAGCAATTGCCCTGCCCGGGTAGCACATAAAGCCAGGAAATTCTGAAACAAACGCATATTGCGAATGTTGATTAATTCGGTTACGTCCCGTTGAATATAAGTCTGCACATAATTCGCATAAAATGTTTTTGACGGAATGCCCCGGTCGTAAATGGCAGGATAAAACCCTTTGACTAAACTGTATAAAAAATCATCTTCGTTGAGCCAACCGGCTGATTTCATTTCATTGTTATCAAAAGGAAACAACTTAAAAATCGCCACCCTACCTGCCAAACTTTGGGTAATACTCTGCATCAAATGGAAGTTTTGAGAACCCGACAAGATGAACTGCCCCATAATTCCCGAATCATCTACAATGGATTGTATGTACGAAAACAAATGCGGTACTCTTTGTGCTTCATCAAAAATCACAAACTTGTCAAACTCTGCCAAAAAACCATTCGGGTCTTTTTCGGCATACGAACGCATATCGGGGTTCTCGAGATTGACATAACGATAATCGGGGAATTCGGTTTTGAGCATCGTTGTTTTGCCGGATTGCCGAGGTCCGGTAACAGCAACAACAGGATACTTACCTAACAAATCCTGTATGGGAAATTTTATATTTCTGAATAATGACATAGTACATTGAATTTCAATACAAATGTACAATTAATTTTAAAATTACACAGGACAAATTTTGAAATTACAAGAGGCTAATTTTGAAATTACATGAAGTAAATTTTGAAATTAAAAGCAATGAATTTTGAAATTACAAACCGTGAATTTTGAAATTACATGAAGTGAATTTTGAAATTACAGGGAATCATTTGCAGATTATTTCAAAGTCTGAAGCCTTAAACGAGCCAGGACTTCAGGACTGGCGCTGCAGGGTTTACACACTTTGCATGCGGTATAGCCGGCACGCAAAGCTTTTGTACGGTCTGTTTTAATTTTACTGGCTCTCAGGTGGTGACAACTGCTCGGGTGAAATTTCTTCCCTGTTTTGGTAGTGTACACTACTTGTTCTTTGACCGCAACTTTTTCTACAAGTAGCTGACTTCCTGCAACGGGTGCAATACCTGAAAAAGATACCCAAAGACTAACAACGAAAAGAAAGAAAACGTTTTTCATGGTTGTTTTATTTTGATGATTCTGCTGGGGTTACCTACAACGGTTGCCCCATCAGGAATATCATTAATAATAACAGTACCTGCACCAATAGTAAACTACTTCCCTATTTTATTCATGAAATTTAATAGGCTTAGCAGGGATGCCCACAGCTGTACATTTAGCAGGCAAAGATTTTGAAACAACAGCACCAGCACCTACAATAGTTTCTTGTCCAATTTCTAATAAATTAATGATTTTAGCTCCTGTACCAACATATACACTATGGTGTAAATATACTTCTCCTGAGATATTTACACTTGGCATAAAAGCACAATAATCGTCAATTATTGTGTCGTGTCCTACTGTACACAGTAAATTAAAAATTACGAAATCTCCAATTTTAATATTACATGTAATTATTGTTCCTTCGCAAATAATTGTTCCCTTACCAATTTGAACATCATCTGACGAGACAGATGCGTTTGGATGAACAATTGCGGGAAATTTAATAAATGAATTTTCTATTTTATCGAGAATGATTTTCTTTATTCTGGGATCACCTACTGAAATAATTAATGATAATTCAGAAGTGACTTCATTTAATTCCTGAATTCCTCCTAAAACAGGGTAACCGTTTACAATCGTTCCTTTTTCGATACCATCATCATAAAAACCTACAAAATTATAAGTATTAGGCTCTGCTTTATTAATTGCATCAATAATGGTTTTAACTTCTCGACCAAAACCACCTGCGCCAAAAATTGTTATATTTTTCATTATATGTTTTTTTAATTATTTCCGTTAAAAGGTTTATCTTTCCTAACCAATGCTTCGTTTTTAATTTTATTTATAGAGAATGACTTCTCTGACCCATTGAAATCAGCAAACATTCGAAAACGTTTCATATTACTTCTTTAGCTTAAAGATTCTCTTTTTTACTTTAACAGTGTCGTATTTAGGCTTTCCTATTTTTATTTTTGTTCCATCTGTATGAACTTTAAGCAATTCTCCGTTTTCAACGATTATGTAGGGTAAACCTAATGCTTTATTTTCATGTATAGAATTTTCTACTGCTTTCTGTTGTAGATAATCCAAACCTTCTTTTTTATATCTACCGCTTTAATTATCACCATTAAAAGGCTCTGCTGTCGCTTGTCCTTCCTGACTAATTCCCTCGCTTCTAAAAACTTTTTTAAAGGTCATTAAAAAAACCTTTATATCTGTGGCAAAAGAAAGGTGATCCACATACCAGACATCATATTCAAATTTCTGTTGCCAGCTGATGGCATTTCGGCCATTGACCTGTGCCCAGCCGGTAATTCCCGGACGGACTTCATGTCTTCTTTTCTGCTCTGCATTATACAAAGGTAAATATTGAGGCAATAACGGCCGCGGACCAATCAAACTCATATCTCCTTTCAGCACATTGATGAGTTGGGGGAGTTCGTCTAAAGAGGTTTTCCGCACGAATGCGCCAATTGATGTCAGGCGATCGGCATCAGACAGTAAATTACCATGTACATCTTTTTTATCGCTCATGGTTTTAAACTTTATGATTTTAAAGATGCGTTCGTTTTTACCCGGACGAGCTTGAAAGAAAAACGGTTTTCCTTGATTGGCAAAATATAAACCAATCGTTACCAAAATAAAAATTGGAGATAAACAGATTAACCCAACTAAAGCGATTAGGAAATCAAAAACTCGCTTGATATAGTTTTGATATAACATATTATTTATTTATCAATTTTTTATAAATACTCAATTGTCCATCCCAAATTTTATCATGTGAAAAAAAATTCAATATCCTTTCTTTGCTAGATTGACCGAATTTTAATCGTAAATCTTTTTCTTTATATAGCAAATCCATTTTGGATACTAAACTTTTTACATTTTTTGATTCTACTAAAAATCCTGTTTCACCATCTACAATTGTATCTTTTAGTCCTGGAATATTCGAAACTAAAGCAGGTACTTCCATTAATCCTGCTTCAATCACAACGTTGCCAAATCCTTCTCTATAAGAAAATAATATAAAAACATCCATTATAGAATAATACTCCTCTATATTTTCTGTATAGTCAATTAAAATAATTGAAGTATCATTTATTATTTTATTTAATAAATTTTTATCAATACAATCCGCTTCATTGTAAGAACCTATTAACAATAATTTTACATTTTTATGTTTAGCTTTAAGTAATTGAAAAGCATCGAATAACTCTCTAATACCCTTATCATTAACTAATCTACCTACATAACCATAAACTATAGTGTCTTCTGATATTTTTAGAACCTCTCGTAAATTATTATTAACTTTTCTAAATTTATTAATATTGATTCCATTACTACTACCCTTCAATACAACTTCACTCTTAGATTTAGAAAATAATTTTTTATTAATTGCATGTTGTTCTAGCGACGGAGAAATTACTATAATTTTGTCGGCTAAATAACACGTTATTTTTTCTGTTAAAAATACTATTCTATATTTTAGGCCAGTTAATGTATCTGATCTTAACCCTCTTAAAGTGAAAATAGTTTTGATTTTATTTCGGAAAAATAATTTAGAAATTATAGTAAATAATAATGCTGCTTTTGGTGTACTAACATTTATTACATCTGGTTTTAATTTTTTTAACAGGAAATATATTTTAATTAAAGAAATAAAATCTTTGATAGGATTTATTTCTCTTTCCATTTCAATAGGATAATATTTTCCTAACTCTTTTTCAACTTTATCTTTTGTATTTTCATTAAAAGAGGAAACAAAACAAACTTCATTTCCTTTATTAACAAGATAATTAATCTGTCCTTCAATTAATTTATAACTTAAATATGAAGTTACACCAATTAATATTTTCATTTTACTTCAATATCTTCATTCATTAATGAATAAAATTTTTTTCTTCTATTTATTAAGTTATCTAATAAATAATCTTCTGCCTTAATAAGACTACGATTTGATTCTTGTTTTAATAATTTCCTATTATTATATAGCTCCAATATATGTTTAGAAAGCAATTGATAATTACCACTATCATGTATAAAACTATTTGTTATTAATTCAGGTATTCCCCCAACATTACTACCAATAACAGGACATCCCATTGCCATAGCTTCAATTGTAGCCCTAGGCATACCTTCAGTAAATGATGGCTGGACATACAAAGAAAGATTTTTCAACATTTCATTTATCTCATCACCTGGCATTAAAGCTCCTATAAATTTAATATTGTCATTCAAGTTATAGGATTTTGCCATTTCATTAATCCAGTCAAAATTGCCTTTTCCAATAAAATATATTTCAATATTAGATTTTATATGTTTTGGAAGTTCATTTATAGCCTTTAATAGTATGTCTTGTCCTTTATATCTAACATCAAAACCACCTATCAAACCAATCTTAAGAATTTGTAAAAAAAAACGTTGATTATCTATTTCTGAATTATTTAAAATCTTTTTGATAATAACATTTGATAGATTTGTAACAATGGCTTTATCATTATGAGGATAATCTTTTTGTAATTTATATTTTGTTACATAAGTAATATAATTTGCTTTCGAAACATATTTACGATTAAATTTATCGAAAATAGGTGCAGCAAATTTTCCTAATAATGAACCATGCATACCTAACGCCTCACTAGCATTTCCTACTTGTTCAACCCAAATTTTTTTATTCAATTTCATTGCAATTTCAGCTGTAATAAATCCTAATACACTCGGAAGTCGAACTAGTATCACATCATTTTTAGTAATTAAATCTGTAAGCTCTTTTTTTATTAAATTGTAATTTTTAAATAGCCCTGATACTGAAGAATATAAATCTGTTAAAAAAAAATTGACATTAACATTACCGGAGCTAATCGCTTTTTTCGAAGCTAAAGATTTAGAACGTCTTGCGTATATGTTAATTTCGTCAAAATTCATCAAATAATTATTCCATATACTATCAGGAAATGCACCACCTGTATAAACTTTATTATCATTATCCTGATAAAATGGATGATCATGTACAAATAATATTCTCATTATTATAATTCTTTATAAAATTCATCAAATAATAATTGATGATTAAATTTTTCTATAGTTAATTTTTTTAATTGTGAATCCGATTGAATTTTACTTAAAGAAGCATTTTCAATTTGCTTAATAAATGCATTTTCGTCCAACGGATCAAATAAACAATGATAATATTTTTTATATACGGTTTCTTTAATAGAAGGTATGTTTGATGCTAAAAAAGGTTTACCTAAGATCATCGCTTCAATTAAAGAATTGGGTTGTCCTTCGGTAATGGATGGAAAAAAATACAGATTCATCGTATTTAAAAAGTCTGGAATGTCATTCCTGTTCTCAAATAAAAGAATATTTTTTCGTTCTTCAGAAGTAAGAGTCTTCAATAAATTCTCTTTTACCCCTTTACCACATAGAATAAAATAAATAGTTGTATTCTTATTTACAATCTTTTTTGCAACATTTATTATAGTCTGATGATTTTTTGCTTCGTTAAATCGACCTGTATGCCCCACAATAAAACCATCGTCTGGTATATTAAATTCATTTCTAAGGTTTTTTAAATTACCATCGAAAATAGTAGCATCTATTCCATTATAGATGACCTTCATTCGATTATCTTTTAACTTTTCTCCAAAGAAAAATTGTAATCCATAAGAGGAATTTGCCAATATGTGAGTGCTGTATTTTAATACCAGCGAATTATAGAACTTATTAATTTTCATTTTAAAAAAAGATTCTTTAAAGCGATTGGAAGAAGATCGATAAAAAACAATCCTTTTTTTTATCCCTGCTTTTTTAGCAGACCATAGTACCGGGCCTGCAAAATTTCCGGTAAAATCACAAATTGAATAGTCAGAATAACCTTTTAACCATTTATATAAATTTATATAATCTTTTGGATGTACAGTACCTATCGTATTTTTAATAATTTTAACATTAGGAATTTTTTTATACTCTTCTTCAAGTATACCACCTTTGCCTCCTTTACAATAAACAATAATATCTGAAAATTCAGTATGTTTATATTTAAGAAATCGTAATAAATAATTCTCCAATCCACCAGAATCTAACCCTGTTACAAAAAATATGGTTTTAGTCATTATTTAGCTAAATTAATTATAATATTCTTTCTGTCTTTTGTAACTCTCAATAATTCTTTATTATGTGCATTTTTATTTAAGGGGTTTTTTATATTGACATCATTCAATTTTATATAAAAATGCTCCCATTCATTTCTTCTTATCTGTATAGGCTTTAAATTCCCTTCCACTTCTAATCCATTAAATGTAATACCTCCTTTAATATTTTTAAATCCTGAAGTTATCTGAGCAATTAATAACCCAGTATTTTTTGAACCAATATCTTTAAAATTTGTAACTTCAAAATTTACTTCTTTAGTAACTGTTTTACTTCCTTTTGCATTCAATCGATCAAAAGATATCATCATCCCTCCACTTTTGTTGTAATATGTAATAATATTATTTAATTTGATATTATTCATTTCGTCTCGAGAATCATTTGCTTCAAAATCAATCCCATATTGAGGACTAGTTCCTTGATTAAATGCTGAGGTAATATTATTCATTAATAAACCATCAACACTTGTTATACTAATACCATTCCTTCTATTGTTATAAACAATACCATTTTTTAGGGTAATATTAGAGGAAAATTTGTTATTATCTCTACCTATATAAATACCATCTCCCCAACAATTAGAAATATTAAAATTAGAGATTAAAACATTTTTGCTACCTAAAATATTAATTCCATGTCCCCATTCACCTTTATTACCTGTGTGACTTTTACGATCTCCTATAATATTTGGGTTAATAATTTTTACATTATTAACATTAATAACATTGATAACCCCGTATCTTTCCAAATCATTGGATTCCATTACTAACTTTGTGTATTTTTGAAAAATAATAGTACTGTTATCTTTCAAAAACAATCCTTTTTTTGATATGTAAATTTCTTTATTTGGTAAAATTATTTCCTTATTTTTATCTATATAATCTTGTATAATTCTTGTCGATTCTTCGCCTTTTTGGTTTTTATTAATTCTTTTCTCTAAATTAGATTTTAAATTTGTACTATAGGAATTACTATAAAAATTATACTGCGCAGGAATCTTATCTTGTGCAATTACTAAACTAAAATTAAAAATTAATAACAGTAATATTAAATATTTAGAGAAAGTCATGAGGTGAAATTTTATTTGTGATTAAAAGTATAATATTCCACATTTCTTTCATTTTATAAGATGCAAGAATATTATATCGCAATACATTTATATCTACAACAAAATTTATAAAAAATAGAATTCCTAGAATGTACAAATATTTTAATTGATTTTTTGAATGTAAACATCTAATAAAAATTACACTTAAAAACAGTACTTTTAATACAATAACGTATCGATTAAAAATTATAGGTACAGAATAGGTAATATTTACAAAAGCAGTAAATACAACTAAGATTTTAGTTAATAGGTCTTTTTTATCCTTATTAATAAATAAAATAAATACGTAGAGAAAATAGATCCAAGCATTTCTTAAAAAAGTCAGAATGATTGAATTTTTTGAAAATTCTACCTCATTATTTAAATAAGCATCTGCTTTATTTCCATAAGTTTCTGGCATTTCTAAGAACCCCAATATGTTAGCTAATATATTTTGGGGTAAAAATAGAAATATTAATGATATAGCTAATATTAATTTAAGATTTAGTTTTTTCTGAAAAAAGAACGTTATTATAATTGCTGGTATAAAAAAAGAAAAACTAAAATGAGTTGCAATAGTAACTACTAAAAGAAGAATTCCTTTGGTTCGATTTTTATCTATAAACAAAAAATAAATACTCCATATAAAAATGGATAATGCGAAATAGAATCTAACTCCTGACAATAAACCTGAATAGGATAAAGAAAAGATTGTAATTAACACCATAAATGGTGTCAATAGTAATCTTTTAGATTTTATTAAATTTATTTCTAAAATTTTATTACAAAAAGTTAATATTGAATAAACTACAAAAGTAGAAATGATAAAAAAAAGCCATTGTATATTTACTTTTGATTGCGCAAATAAATACATTAAGGTTTCAAATATAAAATCAGGCCTTTTGGTTAAAACTAAATATTGTAAAAAATTTTCTAAACTTATTTTTTCAAAATATTCAAATCTTATAAAATATTTAGCCTTATCATTTGTAATTGTAGGGATGTAAAGAAATCCTAAAAATCCAAATAATAGTGAAATTAACATTATCACATTTTTATCCCTTTTTATCGTCTGTAAAATAATTAACGGAACTGATAAAAAAGGTGAGAAAATGAATATGAACAATGTTTCTAAATATCCTTTAGTAAATTTCATTGAATTGAATTGAATTTATATTATTATTTTCTTATAAAATAATTATCTGCTAAAGCCAGTAATATTTTTTTCTTTTCCTTAGCTGATTTTCCATGAATTGGTATATTAAAATTTTCTATTTTATTTACAAAATCATCTATATTACCAACTATTTTAGCAGGATTTCCTGCACATATAACATTATCTGGTATTGATTTAGTTACAATTGAACCTGCTCCAACAATTACATTATTTCCTATGGTTATACCAGGCATAATTTTAGCATCATCTCCAATATATGTATAATTACCTATTTTTATTTTACCAAAATTTTCTAAATTCTTCTTATTATATTTTTTTCGTACAGACCATAAACCTCCATGTGTATAAAATGCTACATTATTAGCTATTCTACAATAATCACCAATTTCAATCAAATAAGCTTCTGTTGGAAATCTTTTAGTAGAAATTAAACAATTATCACCAATTTTGACTCCTAAAAATTTTGCATATTTTTCCGGACTATAAAATTTCTTTTTATATTTTTTAATTATATTTTTTAACATATTCTATATATATTTTCTTAGGAACAATCTTTAAAAATTTACGTTCATATTTATTAAAATATTCATTGTTTAAATACTCTTCTTTCTTTGTTTTATCCCACCTGTTATATAACGCAATTTTATTAATTTTATAAATAATAGATACTAAAATTTTTCTATCATGACAATTTATTAATTTTATATAATTCTTTAATCTATCAAGCATTGTTAAAAAAAATAAATTTTGATTAGTCCTTGTTAATGAATTTATATTATCCAAAGTATATATTGATAGACTTTTATTTATATAATATGGTGATTGATCAATACAACATAACTTATACCATACTTCTCTATCTTCTGAGTTGTTGATTCCTTCTGTAAAATATAAATCTTTGTATTTAATATATAATGATTTATTTATACACACTGCACTAGTATGGATTTTAATACCATTTAACAAATCAACGAATATATTTTCTAGTACACCTTTTTTATGGTAAATAAAATTATATTCTTTAATTGAGTTTCGGGATGTATAGCCAGAAAATAACCAATTTAAATTTTTATTATTAATTATTGCTTTGTTATATTCTTCCAAATGATTTTCTTTCCATAGATCATCTCCATCTAAAAAAGCAATCCATTCTTTGGTTGCTTCTTCTATTCCTTTATTCCTTGCACTAGATACACCTCCATTGGGTTTATCTATAATGCGAATACGTGGATCTATTATTTTTTCAACAACCTCCAAACTGTTATCTGTAGAACCATCATTTACTAGTACAATTTCAAAATTTGTATAAGTTTGGTTTAATACAGATTTTATTGTATTATAAATACTTTCTTGTTTATTATATAATGGAATTACAACTGAAAACATTTGTTCATTTTAAAGTTTAATATCAGTAAAATTAAGTCTTGCTTGCTCAAATTTTTGTTTAAGTTTTGTTGGTGTTTTATAACTACTATAGTCGTTACACCAGTCCAAAACTATTTTAGATTTTTCTTGTACATCAAATTCAGCATCGTATATTCTTGCTTCTTTACAATAACCTACATCTTCTAAAAAATCAGAACATTTTTTATGATACTCCACTAGTATAAATGGTGTTTGACCAAAACAAGCAAAAATCGCAGCATGTAACCTTGTAGAAATAACAACACTACATCTGTTTATTTCTTCCCAAATATATCTAGTATCTTTATTGTAATCTACTATGGTATATCTCTTAGGCTTAGATTTATTTATAACTTCTTTGGTTATTTTTAAATCACCAATTTTTGGATTACCATTGATAATAAAAAATTTGAATTCTACCTCTTCATTTTTATCAATTACTTTAATTAACTCTATTAATTGATTATTTCTTCTTTCTTCATTTGCAATATCACCACCTAAATGAACAGATTCATATGGACAAACACTAATTCCTATAATTTTTTTTTGCTTTTCTTTTGTAATAGAATAATTATAAATTTCCGGTATTAATGCAGCCATATCAAATGCATTAACAGGATCATAATTTGTTTCTAAACTTTTAACATAGTCATAAGATCTTTGATCTCGCAAAGCAATAAAATCTATTGATTTTAAATATTTTTGAACCGCTTTTTCATCTTCAATAGTTTTAAACGGACCAACAGATACTCCTATCGCACCAATTTTAATATTTTTACCTTTTTCTTTTAATTCTAATGCAATGTGTTTAGGATTATTAGGTTTCAGTATACTATGGATTGTTGAACCTCCAGATGATATTAGATATTGTGTATTATTAAGTAATAATTTTTTCTGGAAACCGTATGTTTTTGGAAACTGCAATGGATATCCTTTTACTAACTCTATTGTTTGTGGTAGGTTTTTTTCTATTGCTATAAAACGATTATTAGTTTTATTCCAATATTTTTTTGCTCCCCAAGAAGTTACCTCTACAAAGGCATCATCACCTGTATTTCTTTGACCATAAAATCCTGCGAATAATATATCTGTTTTTATCATCTTTTTAATACTAATTTTAAATCATTTAATAAAGCTTTATTAAATATATACACTAAAGGAATATACAATATCAAATATATAAAGATAATTCCTACAATTTCTAAAATACTGCTTGTTATGAATGTCTCTAATATATCTTTTATAAAATATATGATAAGCATAGGCAATACTGCAATCATAATAATGCTCAGACTATTCTTCACCTGTTGTAAAACAGAGTAATTAATAAATTTCCCACTAAAATAACCATTTAAATAAGCAAAGAATACATTGGTAATACACAATGACCAAACTATTGCATTTATACCAAATGGTATGCATATTAAAAGAGATGTAACTCCAATAATTTTTTTAATCACTTCTACCTTCAAAAACAAGTCACTTCTACCTTTAATTTTTAAAATATTTAGGTTATAAGTTCCTATTGGTAAAAAAATTGATGCAATACATAAAATTTGAAAATACGGTACAGATGGCAACCATTTTTCTCCAAAAACAATCAGAAACAAAGGTTTGGCTATTAATAATAAAATTAACATCATTGCAGCAGTAATTGATAAAACTAATCTCAACGCTGATTGATATGCCTTTTTAAGTTTCATATCATCATCTTGTATCGTTGCAAATAAGGGGAAAGTTACTTTATTTAAGATTGTTGATAATTGATTAACAGGAAAAAGTCTTAAACTATCTGCTTGAGTAAAAAAACCAACATTTGATGGTGAAAACATTTTACCTATAATAATTTTATATAAATTTTGATAAATTGTATTTAATAGACCTGATAATGTTAATTTATAACCATAATCAAAATGCTGTTTAAAAATTGATTGATCAAAAATTAATTTTGGTCGCCATCTATAAAATACTAATAAAATAATCGTAAAAGATAATGCCTGCACAATATTCAATCCTACTAAACTCCAAACTCCGAATCCCTTATAAGCCATCCATAAACCTGTCAATGCCCCAATAATTACGGAGGGTAATTGATACGTAAACTGGGATTTGAAATTTAGTTCTTTTGTAAACTTTGCAATTTGTACCACATAGAAAGAGGATATAATAAATATCAAAGCATACACTCTTAATATACTGGCTAATATTGGTTGGTCATAAAATTGAGCAACAAAAGGAGCAAGAAAAAATACAATTAAATAGATGAGAATACTTATTACAAAATTGGTTATAAAAACTGTTCCGTAATCGTTTTCCGTATTATTCTTTCCTCTAATTAAAGAAGAAGTCATTCCACTATCACTTAAACTTTGACCAATTGCGATGAAAATAGTTATCATAGCTATTAAACCAAAATCAGAAGGAAGTAATAGTCTTGCTAAAAAAATTTGGACTACAAAATTAATAATTTGAACACTAAACTGCTGTAAAAATGTCCAAACTACACCTTGTTTAGCTTGAGAAATAAATCCCATAGTTAGCTTGTTTTATAAGTACAAATATCTCTTTATCAAATTGACAAAGAGATATTGAGTACTTTATTAATTTATTCTTACAATCTATTATCTGCTTGCTCTAAAATCCCTTTCACATCATAAATCACACCACTTTCTTTTAGGTATTGGTTCAAATCAAGCTCTGCAAATTCTTTATGAGCAACAGTTAAGATGATGGCATCAAATTGGTGATGAGGTGACTGGGTGACCGAGTGACCGGGTGATGGGGTGATGGTGTCGAAGGGTTGCACTTCGAGAGCCTTAGTGCCCGAAAAACATTCGTTGATGTTTTGACAGCTTTTAATGCCGTATTCGTGCAATACCTCCGCTGGGTTTGCCCAAGGGTCAAAAGTGGCTACGTTAATGCCGTAATCTTCTAAACCACGGATTACATCTACCGCCTTCGTGTTGCGTACATCCGGGCAGTTTTCTTTAAAGGTAATTCCTAAGTTTAATACTTTGGCATTGCAGACATTGATGCCTTTTTTAATCATCGTTTTCACCACTTGAGAAGCAACATATTCTCCCATGGAATCATTTAAACGACGTCCTGCCAAAATAATTTCTGGATGATAGCCGTGTTCTTGGGCTTTTTGTGCCAAGTAATAAGGATCAACACCAATACAATGTCCTCCCACTAATCCTGGTTTAAACGGTAAGAAATTCCATTTAGTACCTGCAGCTTCTAATACCGCATGTGTATCAATATCCAATAAATTAAAAATTTTAGCTAATTCGTTCACGAAAGCGATGTTGATATCACGTTGTGAGTTTTCAATCACTTTAGCCGCTTCTGCCACTTTAATACATGGTGCTAAATGCGTACCAGCAGTAATCACTGATTTGTATAAATCATTCACAATAACTCCGATTTCTGGTGTTGAACCTGAAGTTACTTTTAATATTTTTTCTACGGTATGTTCTTTATCGCCTGGGTTGATGCGTTCTGGCGAATAGCCTGCAAAGAAATCTTGGTTGAATTTCAATCCTGATACTTTTTCTAATACCGGAATGCATTCTTCTTCCGTAACCCCTGGATACACGGTTGATTCGTAAATAACAATATCGCCTTTCTTCAGCACCTTGCCCACGGTTTCGCTGGCTTTGTAGAGCGGCGTAAGGTCCGGGCGGTTATTCTTATCCACCGGCGTGGGAACGGTGATAACGTAAATGTTGGCATCCTGGATGTCGTTCAGGTTTGCGGAACAGAAAAGGCCTGTTTGAAGTCCTTCGGCTTCGCTCTGGATGACAGAGAAAGGGTTTCCCTGCACGAGAACTGCCTGCAGAATATCGTCTTCTACTTCTAAAGTAGAGTCGGTTCCCCTATTTAATTCTTCAATGCGGTTTTGGTTGATATCAAAACCCACTACCGGGTATTGGGTAGCGAAAAGTCTGGCCAAAGGAAGCCCAACATAGCCAAGGCCAATGATGGCGATCTGGTGTTTTTTTGCAGTATCTGACATGTTTGTCATTTGTTTTTATAATGTTTTTTATTATTTCTATTCTTTTTGTCACAACGTGAAGCCGAAGGATCTCGTTCGTCTCACAGCGTGTTTTTTTTTCAGAGATTCTTCATTCCGCTGCGCTTCATTCTGAAATCGAAGATTCGGCGTAGCCAATGACAGAGGTCGCTTTTTGTCATCCTGAGCGAGCGCAGCGGAGCCGAAGGATCTCTATTTCATTCTTTTGTCTTGATACAAAAGAATCAAAAAATCAAGACCTGGAAACTCGGCTAAAAAATGGAACTGAATCCTGATGATTCTAAACTCGCTCGCTCATAGTACGAAAGTTTCGTTAGTTGATGATCAGGCTCGCTTTACATGCTGGTTATTTTGACTTCTGTAGAGTAAAGCATTTTTGCCTCTCTGCTGGTTTATTTTTTTAATGGAATCGGCGAACCTTCGGTTTTTTAACGCCTCCGTTTCCTATGTCATTTTTTTTGCCGGGTTTTCATTAATTCGTGTCGTTATCCTAAGAGTCGAACATTGTCATCCTGAGTACAGACGTAGTCTGCGAGCGTAGCTCAGAAGCGTAACCGAAGGATCTCATTTGTTGTTTTTGGTTTTCGCTTCATCGTTTTGTCATCGCTCCTCATCTCCCACTCCCCCAGTCTCCAGTCTCCAGTCTCCAGTCTCCACTCTCTAATCTCTAATCTCTAATCTCTAATCTCTAATCTTCTGGTCTCGAGTCTCAGAATCACAGCCTCTCCTGATGTTCCCAATACCATTGAACTGCTTCTTTCAGACCTTCTTTAATTTTATGGGTCGGTTCATAGCCCAACAAGGTTTTCGCCTTCTCTACCGCTGCCAGTGAATGGGGAATATCCCCTACTCTGTTCGGACCGTGTTTAATTTCTATCGTGGCGATGGCCGGATCAAACTCCGTGAGGAATTCTTTTAAATAAGCAGCCAGTTCATTTAAATTGGTCCGGTCGCCTACGGCTGTATTGTAAACGGTATTTACCGCTTCGGCATTTTCCGTCAACATAGCACGTTCATTCATCTGTATGACATTGTCGATATAGGTAAAATCTCGAGAATTTTCACCAGTGCCGTTAATCGTGGGGCTTTCGTGTTGAATGAATTGTTTGGTAAACAATGGAATAACCGCTGCATACGCTCCACGAGTATTTTGGCGACGACCGAATACGTTGAAATACCGCAGTCCGATGCATTCCATGCCATAGGTTTTGGCAAAGACATCGGCATAGAGTTCATTTACATATTTGGTAATGGCATACGGCGAAAGTGGTTTCCCGATGACATCTTCCACTTTCGGGAGCGAAGCCGAGTCGCCATAGGTAGAAGAACTGGCGGCGTAGATAAAACGCTTCACGCCGGCATCCCGCGCTGCTACCAGCATATTCAGAAATCCGCTCACGTTCACCTCATTGCTGGTCACAGGGTCATTGATGGAGCGTGGCACCGAACCCAGAGCGGCCTGGTGCAGCACATAGTCCTGACCCTCGCAGGCGTTTTGGCAGGCAGTCATATCGCGGATATCGCCCTCCATGAGGGTAAACTGGGGATGCGTCAGCAGGTGTTCGATATTGTGCCGGTACCCGGTGGCAAAATTATCCAGACAGGTTACCGTATAGCCTTTGTTAATAAAATGGTCACACAAATTGGACCCGATAAAACCGGCCCCTCCGGTGATGAGAATGTTCTTCATTATATTTTCAGTTTAGAAAGGAAACTTTTCTTTTTTACACCTTCTGTATAATAGCCGTAGCCATATTTATTGCCGTAACTTAAATTTAAAGCATTTACATCATTCAGAACGATTCCTATTTTTCCTTTGGCCTTGTCCTGCATCAGATGTTTTGCAAACTCCAGCATCTCCTTATCCGTATGACCGGCACGCATTACAAAAACAAGCAAATCTGCATAATCAATCAAACTGAACGAATCACTCACCATCATAACCGGAGCACTGTCTATAAGAATGACGTCATACAGGGGTTTTAATTCCTCCAGCATCGTTCCGAATTTTCGATCTTCTAGAAGCTCTGTAGGATTTGGCGGAATGGTCCCACTGTGAATAATATCCAGTTTTTCTGAAAACGGAGAGGGAGACACAATGTCCAGCACCTTCATATCCGGATCTGCCAGATAATCTGAAAGACCAACCGTCTGAACTTCCATAAATCTTTTCAATTGGGGATTCCTGATATCAGCACCTATTAAGAGTACCTTTTTGCTTTGAGCCAGCGTAAGTGCTGTATTGATGCTGATGGTGGTTTTCCCTTCACCCTTCACGGCAGAAGTTACCAACAAAACAGGCGTTTGTCCTTTCGAAATTTTCTTGAGCATAAATTTCATATTGGTGTGGACAATCCGGAAAGCTTCGGCAAAAGAAGAAAAGTCATTTTTTCCGATGATGCCTTCATTATCCTTACCTGCATTGGGAATTTCACCCAGAATAACCGCCTCGGGAATTGCTTCGGCAATCTGTTTGCGACTGTGGATGTAGGTATCCAGCAGAAAACGAACATAAAGGAATATGAACGGGAGCAGGAAACCGATAATGGCTGCACCCAGAAGAACAATATTCTTCTTGGGAGAAACCGGGATCCGGCCGGTAAAAGCCGGATTCACTACTTTCGCTTTCGGGGCCGTTACCGCCATCGCAAGGGAGGTTTCTTCCCGTTTCTGGAGGAGATAAAGAAATAAGGCCTCCTTCAGGTTTTGTTGTCTTTCAATATTTCTGAAGATTCGCTCCTGCTGCGGAAACTTGCCCAGTTCACCGGACGTTTTATTGATTTCCGTTTGCAGTTGAGAAATTGACACCTGCAGATTGGCTTTAGATTTCCGCAGGTTTTCTCTGATGACATCCCGCAAACTGGAAATATCTTTATTAAACTGCTGTATGGCAGGATTAGACGGAGTAGCTTGCTTGGCAGTTCTGTTTCTGGTAAGCACCAACTGATTGTATTCATTGATAACAGGATCCAGTCCCGAGGGCATGCCCAGATTGGTAGGGAGCAACTGATCATTAGAAGAAGAACTGGCCGCACGCAGGACCCCATCTACCATTTCCATTTGAGTATTGAGTTCCATCAGCTTTCTGGTGCTTTCACTTGCATTCTGTAAACTGAGCTGTGCCTGTGCCTGAAGATCTGCAATTTTATTGGCTTCTTTGAAATTTTCTTTCTGAGACTCAATGCCACCAAGTTCTGCAGTAATCAGGTCCAGCCTTTCATCTACAAATTTTGCAGTGGCAACTGCCTCTTCATTTCTTTCCTCAATGCCTTCTGCATTATACTGCGCCATGATCTCGTTCAGAATATCCTCTGAACGCATAGGATCTGCGCCGATTCTGCTCAGTTCCATGATGCTGGATTTCTTCTCAGGAATCTGAACATTCAGGGATGCCTCCAGGCCATCAGCTATAAGTTGCGGATTGCTTACGACAAGTTTTACAGGTGTGGTAAGCGGAAATTCCGTTCTATGCAACACGAATGAACCAAATTTGTCCTGCACAGGTGTACCATAGACACCCGTTATTTTGCCGGTTTCAGATTGAAGTTGAAACGAGTTGCCGCGCAGTGGTGTCAGGGTGTAAACACAGTTGCCAAAATTACGCGGATCCTTCAGGTGTAAAACGGTACCTCGCACCGGTGCGTTCACATACCAGTCAGTTTCCCGTATTTTGCCCTCCTTCACAAGCTTGACATCCAGATTCAATTTTTTGACCACTTTCAGCATCAAAGGTTTTCTCTGGATGATGGAAACCTCATTATCAACCTCATTGCTTCCAAATCCTGAAGGCAATGCCATACTTTGTATATCCGAAAGTCCGGTAAAGTCACCCTTTTTCCCCCCGGTGGATGATTGTACATAGAGAGAAGCTCTGGACAAATACTGGGGTGTGGTATAGCGCAGATACAACCACGCAGCGGCCAGAGCCAGAATGATGCAGATTGCAAAAAGGGGCCAGAAACGCAGGTATCTGCGAAGCGTACGTTTTAAATCAGCGGCATTTACTTCCTGTGCGGGAACGTCGTCTAAATATTCCATAAAATTAACGTAACAGAGTAATTAATAAAGAAGCTACGCCCAGTGCCACACCCCCAATCTGAAAGAGAAGGTTACGGTTGGGATCCACATTGGCAGATTTTTTCCGGATATCGTCCGGCTGTACATACAGTACATCATTCTGGCGCAAATAGTAATAGGGCGACGACACAATATTCTTATCCGTGAAATCCAGCGCATGGGTTTGTTCTGAGCCGTTTTCGCTGCGGATCAGCATGACTTCGGTACGGTTTGCATATTCCGTCATATCTCCTGCCAGACCGAGTGCCTGAAAAACTGTAATTTTCTCTGTAGGACTACTGTATTGCCCTGGTTTGCGCACTTCACCAATTACGGTCACATTAAAATTAAGCTGCCGGATGGACACCATGGGATCCGTGAGGTATTGCAGCAATCGGGCTTCAAGATCCTGCTTCAGTTGTTCCTTGGTCATACCCTTCACAAAAATTCTTCCTATAACGGGGAAGGATATATTGCCATCTGTATCTACCAGATAACCCTGAGGGGCAGTCTGTGCCGTTTGCTGAGTCGCAATGGGATTAGCAGAGGTAGATAAATTCATCGAATGAAGGTTAAATGGACGAACGGCATAGTCATCAAAAGCTGTTACTTTAATATCCAGCAGATCTCCTTCCTGAAGGCGTGACCCCGTGTAAACGGCTTGTTGTATCTGCTGCTCCGCACTTTGTCTCTGATGTTCCATATACACCATATTTTCTTTTGGTTTACAGGAGAACAGGGCCAGAAGCAGCACCGGTAAAATATATAAAAATCTGATATTCTTCATCATTAAAAATAATTCTGGCAAAGATACATAAAAATGAATTTTAATTATGTTAATTGAATAATAATTATGGCGGGGGAGACGAGAGACGAGAGACGAGAGACAAGAGACGAGAGACAAGAGACGAGAGACAAGAGATTGAGAGATTGGAGAATTGAGACAAGAGGCTGAGAGACGAGAGACTGAGAGACTTGGGGACTTGGTGAGGGGGAGATAAGGAGATGAGAAAACGATAACGTGAAACCCAGAAAAGAAGAATGAGATCCTTCGGCTACGCTGCGCTCGCTCAGGATGACAAGGGTCGCTTTTTGTCATTAGCTGCTCTTTTCTTTCCCTTAACCCCTATCTTGAAGTAAAATCACAGCAAAACTGATTTTCCATAACCCTTACCCCTGCCCTAAAGGGCGGATTAAGGAAAATCAGTTTCAATCTCTTTGCTGCTCCCTTTAGTCCAGATAGCTATCGGGAGGGAGCTGACAAAGCACACTCATGAAAACCCAGCAAAAAAGGACATCGGAAACGGAGGCGTTTAAAAACCGAAGGTTCGCCGATTCCATTAAAAAAATAAACCAGCAGAGAGGCAAAAATGCTTTACTCTACAGAAGTCAAAAAAACCAGCATGTAAAGCGAGCCTGTAAATGCTATACATTCACCACAACAACATTAGCGAGCGAGTTTAGAATCATCAGGCTTCCATTCCATTTTTTAGCTGAGTTTCCAAGTCTTGATCTTTTGGTTCTT